>NZ_MIES01000026.1 GCF_003054965.1 Saccharospirillum sp. MSK14-1 | reverse complement strand
TCGAGCATCGAAGCCTTACCGGCGATACTGGATGCGGTTGGCAACGACATTGAAGTGCATTTTGACGGAGGCATTCGCACCGGCCAGCAGATTTTAAAAGCCATCGCCTTGGGTGCCAAAAGCACCTACATCGGCCGGGCGTTTTTGTACGGTCTGGGGGCGGCGGGCGAACAGGGCGTCACCGATGTGCTGAACATTCTGCACAAGGAATTGGACATCTCGATGGCGCTGTGTGGCGAGCGGGATATTTTGAACGTCGGCAAACACAATCTGGTGAATCCGGACGTTTACAAATAGCTTTTTCCCCACATAAAAAAAACCCGGAGCAGTGCTCCGGGTAAGCCCCTTTCTTAATGGTTCAACGCCTTTACGGACTACCCTTTCAGCGCACCGGATGTCATACCGGACACGATTTGTCGGTTGAAGATCAAAAAGACAATCAACATTGGCACGGTAATTACCAACACATTCATAAACAGCAAGTTGTATGAGGTGTTAAACATGCTCTGGAAGTTATAGAGCGTCAGCTGGATGGTGACGTTGTCATCGCCCGGCAGGTAATACAACGGGTGTACAAAGTCATTAAAGATGATCACCGACAACACGACGATGTTGGTCACCGTCACCGGCTTCAACAGCGGCAACATCACTTTAAAAAAGAGCGTCACCGGGCCAGCACCATCCATAATGGCGGCCTCATCGAGCTCGCGCGGTATCGTTGAGAAAAACGCGCGGTATAGCAGAATGCCAAACGAAATGTTGTACGCGACTTCCACCAGTACCATCGAATGCAGGGTGCGGAAAATGCCCAGTTGTTGCAGCAGCCAGATGGTCGGCACAATGGCCGGGGGAATCATCAGACCGGACAACACCAGAAACATGATCATCTTGTTCCAGGACGTTTTGCGTCGGTTCAGTACAAAGCCAACCATGGCGGAAAACAGTACGATCAACGTCACACTGCCAACGGTGATGATGGCGCTGTTGATAAACGCCTGAATCATCATAAAGTCACGCGCTTCAATCACCGCCACCAGGTTTTGCCACAATTGGGTTTCCGTCGGCCAGGTCAACTGCAGCAGCGAGGCTTCCTGTTTGGTTTTCACCGCCGTCAGCGCAATAAAGATAAACGGCACAACAAAGAAAACCAGCGCGCCGGCAAAGGCAACAACAGAAATTATGAGCCTGCGAGTCGAGAACATCTTCAGCGCTCCTCACGGTTCAGGAAGGCAACAATCGGCAAAGCCACCAACGCAATTACCATAAACAAAATGACGTTACCGGCCGTCGACAGACCATAAAAACCGGCCTGATATTGTTTGTAGATCACCGATGCCAATACATCGGATGAGAAGCCAGGGCCGCCACGCGTCATCGCCCAGACCAGATCAAAGGTCCGTAAGCCGTCAATCAAACTCAGTGTAAGAACCGTGGCAATAGCAGGTCGCGACAGCGGCACAGTAATGCGCCAAAACTGATGCCAGGCAGAGGCGCCATCCAGCCGCGCCGCTTCATAAAAGTCGTCGGGAATCGCCATCAACCCGGCGATCAAAATCAACGTGGCCAATCCAACACCGCGCCAGATTTCCACCAAGGCAACCGAATAGATGGCCATCTTAGGCGACGTTAACCAGTGCGGACCATCGATGCCCACAATAGCCAAGGCCGCGTTAATGACGCCGTCTTGTGGATCCATCAGTACATTGAAGGTAATACCGATACCAATGGTACTGACCAATACCGGAAAGAAGACCACCGAGCGCAGCAATCCGCGCATATAAATATTGGAGGTCAATAACACAGCCAGCCCCATGCCAACGATCACTTTGCCGGCGGAGGTGCTGAAGCCAAAAATAAACGTATTCACCAAACCCTTCAGCAAAAAGGGTTCGTTAAAGAATTCGACAAAATTTTCGAACCCGATGAATTCCTGATTGAACAATGTCCATCGCGTTAAACTGAAGTAGAGCGACGCAAAGGTCGGCAACAAAAACATCAAGCCGTAAATCACGCCCGCGGGAACATAGAACCACAGCGGATAATAGGACTGCAGGTTCAGAGGGCGGCTCTGATTAGCCAGAGCAGTACGGCGACCGAACAACGTCATGACAGTCTCCAGGAAAGTGAACGATTGCCCCGGCAAACGCCGGGGCAATCCGATGGCGTACTCAGTTCCAGCCGTCCAGACCCAATTGACGGGCCTGGCGACGGACATCGCGCTGGTACAGTTCCGCACCGGATTCGGCATCACGAATGCCCGAACCGATTTCAATCAGAATTTGTTCCAGGGATGGACCTTTCAGCGGCGACAGGAACTCCAATGCAGGAGCGTTGCGACTGGAATCCTGAAGATAGACCAGCATGTCAGAAACCGGCTGCGGCACATCATCCGGCAGGCCACAGGTTTCGATCAGGAACGGGCCTGACGCACCGATGGTGTCGACGATCACTTCACAGCCTTCCTGGCTGGCAACAAAGTCGAGGAACACCTTGGCCGCTTCCGGCTCTTCACTGGATTGCGACAGATAGATGGAGCCCGGCATCCAGACAGTCAGACCGTTGGCGTCTGCGCTGTCACCCGGTACTGAGAAGAAACCCAAATCTTCAACGGCATCCGGGTAGCTTTCCAGCAATGCCGTCACTGCAAAGGTCAGCATCGGGTAGTGAGCGCCCTCACCCATCGCCAGCATACGCAAGGCATCTTCATAGGTCGCGGAAGCGAAATCTTCGTTAAAGTAACCGGCTTCATAGACATCCTGAATACGGCCAAAGCTCTTCAAAATGGCGTCATTCTCAGACATCTCGATATTGCCGGCGGTAAATTCCTCGGCAAAATCCGGATCCTGTTGCAACACATTGTAGAAATCCGCCAGGAAGAAAATCTGCGACGTCCAGGTGGCGCCAAAGGAACCCAGAACCGGAGCCACATCGGTCTCGCTGATGGCTTCATTGTTGGCCATAAATTCTTCCCAGGTACGGGGAATTTCCAGGCCCAGTTCCTCGTAGACTTTGCGGTTGTAGAGAATACCACCGCCCATGCCGGCTTCGCCTGGAACACCATAAACCCCACCCTTGCCATCGCTGACCACTGACTGGAAGGAAGGCGATACCCGCTCCATAAAGGGTTCATCGCTGAGGTCGATCAAGGTACGGCTCGGGTTTAGCGCCTGCAGCAGCGAACCGGAGTTGTAGAAGAACAGGTCTGGCATGGTGCCGGTTGCCAGACGGGTGCGCACAATATTGTCGCCTTCGGTACCACCGGCACGAGTTTCGACATTGATGTCGATGTTGTCGTGCGTTTGTTCAAAGGCTGCTTCCAGCGCATTGAACACCGCAACCGAATTGGGCGAATTGTCAGTGAGCAGCGTGACTTCAACGCTGTCGTGGGATGAACCGACCGCGGCGCTGGACGCCGCCACAGCCAAAGCTGCGCTGAGGGTACGGAGGCTCTTTGTTGTTTTCATGATGATCCTCACTTGCTCGTTGTGGTTTGGATTTATGCAGTGGTATCGAGTGCCTGCATGCGGTTGGCTAAACGCGTCAGCCGGAAGTTAAAGTGGTGTCGACCCGGGGGCAGCGATGCCAGGGCAGACTCGGAAACCGTCTCGCCGTTCAACCTGAGTTCGGTTGAGGCTTCGCCAAGCACTAAGCGACCTATAGCGCCGTTGGGCACAGTCACTTGGTAATCAACGACATCCCCATTCACCGACCAGCGTGCTTCGATATCGCCATGCTGACACCGATGATGAGCCGATACCGGGCCCAGCTTCGGCAACACGACCGGACTGAACTCAACAACATCGAAACCCGGTTGATCGAAAGCGGCTCGAATGCCGGCAACGGCGGCGAATAACCATTCGCACACCGCGCCGTAGGCATAGTGGTTATAGGAATTCATGTCCGGATCAAAAATACGACCGTCTTCGGCGATGGCATCCCAGCGTTCCCAAATCGTGGTAGCGCCTTGCTTCACCTGATACAGCCAGCCCGGAACCGATTCCTGTAAGAAGAGTGTTTCGGCCAGTTCCAGTTCGCCGATTTTGACCAGCGCAGGCAACAAAGCCGGGGTACCAATAAAGCCAGTACCAATGGTACCGCCGGTACGTTTAACCGCCGCAACAAAGTAGTGTTTTGCGGCTTCGCGATGGTGATCAGGCACCAGATCATAGAGAAAGCACAACGCGTAAGACGTCTGGTCGTTGTAACCAATCCGCCCTGATGGCGCGATGAATTCGTGCTCAAAAGCGGCCTTCACTTGCTCAGCTTTTGCCTGCAACGCAGCTTCGGTTTTTGCATCATTCAGAATACCCGCAACCTGCGCGGTGTTGCGCAAAGCGATGTATAAATAAATCGTTGCGGCAGCATCATCGCCAATGGTGGCATTGGGTTTTTCCGTGGAGCCGCCCGGCTGTAACCAGTCACCGAAACTGAACCCGCGTACATCCATTTCTCGTGGCGGGCGCACGATGGGCCCGTCACTGATATTCCACACATAATCGACCCAGCGTTGCATGGCCGGAAAGGCCAGCTCCAACGCTTCGCGATCGCCATAGTGGTGCCAGAGGGTCAGCGGTAACACATGAATCACATCGCCCCAGCCCGTGCTGCCAACAAAGTTGGGCAGTTTGGAGTGATCGCGTCGAGTGGGGTCCGGTACCACGTGCGGAATGGCGCCGTCGTCGGCCTGCTCGGCCACCACATCACTGAGCCATTTCTTTAAGAAGTAATGGCTGTTGTGTAAGTAACAGGCGGTTCCGGCAAACACCTGCGCATCGCCCGTCCAGCCCAGACGTTCGTCACGCTGCGGACAGTCAGTGGGCGCTTCAATAAAATTAGCTCGCTGCGACCAAAGGGTATTGCTAACCAGCTGATTGACCAGAGGATGGCCGCATTCAAATTCACCGGTTACCTCCTGAACTGAACTGATGGGCACCGACTCAACGGCTTCCAGTTGCGCCGACCCTCCCAACGTAATCCGCGCGTAGCGATAACCAAAGAAAGTAAAATGCGGGCGGAATTTTTCGCGGCTGCCACCTCGGCAACGGTAACGAACCGTCGCCTCAGCCGTGCGGTAATTGCGGTTATCAAATTCGCCATCCGGGCCGAGAATTTCCGAATGTTCGACGAGAATTTCATCACCCGACTGAGCGCTGACCTCAAAGGCAACGTAGCCTGCGAGGTTTTGACCAAAATCAATCAGCGTACGGCCTTCGTCGTCCTGCCATTGTTTAATCGGTTGAAAGCTTTCCAGTTCGCGCACTGGCGATCCGTCGTGGGCGAACAGTAACTCTTTATTGAACGGCATCACCTCAACGCCTTGATCGAACGCGATGTGCTCGCGGCCTGCGTCGTAGTGTTCACCCAAATAGATGCCACTTTTTCGGATCGGCGTTTCGCCCGACGTCCAACTGGCATCGGTTTTCAGCAGCAACTCACCCGCGGCCGTTTGCAGCTCGGCCAGTGCTCCTAGCTGACTGCCCCAGGTATTAAAAATTTCCACCTTGGTCCACATCATCTGTGAGCGCAGCCAGCCATCCGCCAGCCAGATCTCGATGTGGTTTTCACCGCTGACCAGCAGGTCGGATACTTCATAGCACTGGTAAGGCAGGCGCAGATCGTAGGCTGTCCAGCCCGGTGTCAGCAGGTCGCGGCCAACGCGCTGTCCATTAATAAAACAACGGTACAAACCCAGCGCACTGAGCGTCAGGTAAACCGGATCAATCGGAGCTTGCTGCAACTGGAAACGCTTGGCGACCGCCGGTGCGGCTGCGCCGACACCCTGATCGGCCAGGGGATGGATCATCTCGGCGCGTGCAAAAGCAGACAGACCACTCGGCAAGGAGTGATCAAACACTGTCGACATGAGGTGAGCCTCTTAACTCTTGGCCGTCAATCCATCACGTGGGTGATGGTCGACGGCGTTTTGTTGTTTTTGTATAACGTTCTACACGCTATGCTAATCCTCACCCATCAAATTGCAAGCCTAAAATTTCAAAAGCTGTCATTTTTCAATCATGATGCGTCAAACCACATCAATTCCTGGAAAGCTCACGTTATGACCAATCGATCGAAGCGCGTCACCATTCGAACCGTGGCCGAGGACGCGGATGTCTCCGTGGCGGCGGTGTCCAAGGTGTTGCGCAATTCCTATGGCGTCAGTGATCGCATGCGCGCCAAAGTGGAAGCCTCGATCAAAAAACTGGGCTACCGCCCGCACATGGCCGCCCGCGGAATGCGCGGTCGCAGCTATACCGTGGGCGTACTGCAAACCGATCTGCGCAACCCCTACATTCCGGACATTTACGACGGCATTTATGAAGGGTTTGAAGGCACCGGTATTCAACCGTTGCTGGGCGTGGGTCGCTCCATGGTGCCGCTGGAAAGTGCGCTGGTGAACTCGATGATTGATCGCCAGATGGACGGTTTGATTCTGATCTCACCGCGCTTGTCACACACCGAAGTGGATCATATTGGCCGGCAAGTCCCAACGTGCGCGGTGGCGTTTCATCCTGGCGATGATAAAAGCTATGACACCGCCAATTTCAATGATCAGGATGGCGCTCACTTTGCCGTGGAGCACCTGGTGGCACAGGGATGTCGGAATATTCAGATGCTCAGTCTGGAACTGGACGAACCGGAATCGACCAATGTTATTCGTCAGCGGGAACTGGGATTTTTAGCGGCATTGCAAACGCTCACTGGCGACGCGACCAAAGACCGCATTCATTATTCGCAATTCGATGCCGCACAAACGCGGGCTCGGGTACGCGCTTTGTTGCAAAGCCCGCAGCGTCCGGATGGCTTATTTTGCTGGAGCGATATGATTGCCGTTCACGTCTTCGCCGAAGCACGCGATCTGGGTATTCGTATTCCCGAAGAATTAGCGGTCGTCGGATACGACAACACCTACGACGACCAGTTTCGACCGTTCGGCTTAACCAGTCTTGATCAACCCGGCCAGCAATTGGGTCTTGAAGCTGCGCGGTTATTGATTGAGCGAATTCAGGGTCGCAGTGAATCAGTGCATAGCGTGTTCGAACCGGAACTCTGCGTCCGCGGCAGCTCGACGACCGACCGACAATAAACGCTAACAACTCAGCAAACGACGCAACCTGCGCCAGGCGGATTATTGGGCAACCCAGTGACGGGCTTCAGGTTTGAAGCTGCAACGAATTCCAGCCAGAACTTATACAAAAATACTGGTTGAGCTGACTCGTCCTGCCCCAGCCAGGTCTCGCTGCATTTCCATGTAGTAATGGGCAATCGCTTTCGGGGACGGGTGACTATTGCCTTGCGCTTCGCGCGCTGCACTTAAGCGATCCACCACTTGCGTATCGATCTTCTGTTTCTCTTCCGGAGGCAACGACTGATAGTCGTCTATCGACAATTCGGATTCGTCGAGAACGGCGTGACGCATCTTCTCCGCCGGCGACAGCGCCATGTACTTCTTAAACTCTTCAACCGGATCCCGTTCGAGGTTCGGCTTACTTATCGCTTCTTGAGACGGCACCGCCTCTTCCCGAGTCGCGGTCGTGACTCGGGGCACCTGGGTAACCGGTGTTACTTGACTGGTCGGAACAGCCTGAACCAGCGCCAAGCTTTGCGGAAACTGTGTTGCAGCCGAACTCCCCGACTTAGACGCGCCAGGCAGCGCAGTCGGTGTTAAGTTCAGCGATAACATTGGAGAGAAACCAATATTCACAGCACGTTATCCTTCGATGAGAACGCGAGCATTCAGTCTATTGAGCAAAATTCAGACCACGGATTCTAAGGCTAAATGCGCCAAAAAACGGCCAATAAGTACCGTAAAAGGAAACTGCTGGCCGCAATTGCGGTAATTTTTTGCCGCCTTCTGTTCGCTATCTTTAGGAATGCACGCAACGCTCATGTACCGCTTATAGTACCGACGCGGCTCCTGAATAATGGGCATTTGAGCGGATTAATTCACGCTAAAACGTCGCACAGCCGGTCGATCGCTCGGCGCACCGGCGGTAACTGCCGGCTTTGTTGATGCACTACCAGCCAACGATCATGACTGAGTTCGGCCACCACCTTGCCCCGGCGTATTAACGTGGGCTGAGCATCACCAATAAACGTCGGTAATAACGCAACACCCACACCCGTTAACGCCAGATCTAAACTATTACGCGGCGCATTCACTTCACACACCGCATCGCTGCCTGCATGCTGTTCCACCCAGCGCGCAGATGGTGTATCAACGATGACCTTAATCCAATTGTCCGGCGCATATGCCAGCCCATAGGGCGCAAACTCGACCGGCGCTAACTTACGGCAAACCAGCGAATCCTGTGTGGGTCGCTTATTACGGAACCCGATGGTCACTTCGCGGTGAGAGACATCTAGGGATTGTTCAGCCGCAATAAAACGGATCAGGATATCCGCTGGATCACCTTGCAAAAAACCAAGATGCGGCATCAGCGCCAAGGTTGTCCAGCTACCTGCCGAAACCTTCACCAAGGGCCGCTCAGTGACACCCGAAAGCGCATTAACGCTCTGAACTCGATTCTCAACATCGGCCAGAGACGACAGCAGCGACTGCCCATCTCGGGTCAGCTCATAGCCTCGATCTCGACGGATAAACAGCTCACACCCTAAGGCCGCCTCAAGCTCCAACATTCGCCGACTGAGCGTCGCAGGGCTGCGTCCCACCCGCCGGGAAGCAGGAGAAAGCCCGCCCTCACGCGCCACCGCCAGAAAAAGCTGCAAATCCCGCCAATCTACTTCCTTTTCATTCATGAAAAGATCATTCCGTTTCGTTTTATTCCAGAAATCAGAATAGCGCTTTAGCCTGAGGGCATTCAAGTTATGGAGTCAGAGGGGCCGGTCATGATTGTTACATTAACAAAGCGATGTAAACGCACGGCGGCGCCGCAGACAAACGGCACTTACAACCAAATACCATTCAAGAATGAAAAACCGAGCCGTGCCTTATTGGAAGAGGAAAACTACTTGGAAGAATACGCAACAAACGAATTGCTTTGGCTGAAGAGAATAGCGAAAGGTATTTCAACAATGGCAAATCGAATTAAAAAGAAGCGGGCACCTAGCCCGCTTCAATAAAGTCTAATTAGAAACTGACGGTTGCAGACAGTGTGCCGTTAATAGGCTTACCGATTGCTAACTGCCCCCAGTCGGTGCCAACACCGGACCAGTAGTTTTCGTTGGTTACATTTTCAATATTGGCTCGCAGTGTAACCGGGAATGACTTAACCACCGCGTCGTAACTCATGCCAACATCCAGTCGCGTCCAAGGATCCAGCTCCAGCGTGTTCTCATTGTTCACAGCTTGAGGACCGGTATGAACAACGCGGCCCGAGACGGTCCAGGTAGATAGGATATCCCAGCTAGCGCCGACAATTGCTCGGTATTCCGGTACGCCTCTTACGCGATTACCTTCATTCGTTCCTGATTCAGTCTCGACCAACACAGCCTCAGTAACAGCAACACTAGAAAGGAGGTGCAGGCGGTCCATCGGATCACCGTAGACATTTAATTCCAAACCGCGACTACGCTGCTCACCATGATAACCGTATTCATTAGAGTCATCTTCGTAAGCACTGGGCTGACTGATCTGATAGAGGCTAAAAGTTCCACCAATTGATCCAAGCTCTAACTTAGCCCCAGTTTCAAATTGAACAGAATGTACCAGCCCAATGTTATCGCCGCTGTTAGACGCAGTTTGCGGTGCTACTTTGCCTTCCTGTAGAGCTTCTACATAGTTTGCATAAAGGGTCAGACTATCCACCGGGTGATAATTGACGCCGACGATAGGCGACAATGCATCCCCATCATATTCCGTATCATAAAGCTTATTTTCAGTAGCCATTTGCTGATAACGAACACCTGCTGTGACATTAATCAGCGCATCCAAAACATCAAAACTGTCGGTCAACGCCAATCCATGTGCGCTTGTTCGGGTATACAGTTCGGGGTTTTCGAAACTACCCGCACCAGAATCATTGTTATTAACCGGTTTATTAACAGCTACCGGATTATAAATATTTGAGTTCTCTGACCCAGATGAATACTCGCTGTAATCGCCATACTCTTTAATGACGCCGGAGTAACCGAGGTTTAGGGTGTGCTGCAAACCTAAAGCATTAACCCGGCCCTCCAAACCAAACTGAGCTGTGATATTTTGCGACTCATAAGTCGTATCCAACCCAGTGATGGTTACATTGCCATCGGTGTCATTAAGCTTTGGTGTGGCGTAAGTCCCCTCTTCACGGGTCTTGTTTGCACCTAAGGCCGCATACACTGCCAATTGATCAGACAAACTTTGATCGTGACGCAGGATGCCAAAGTAGTTAGTCGATTCAAAATCACTCCAGTCAGCTTTGAAATTAACATCGCCTTCTGGTGCATCTGGGATACTGGTGAGAGACCCAACAGCCAGCGCCGGACGACCACTGTCGACCGATGAGCGCATAAACCCAACGTTCAGATAGGTATGGCTTTCATCCGTCTCATAATCCAGACCGGTATAAAGAGAAATATTACCTCTCTCTTCATCTTCAATACTGGTAGAACCCTGACCCAAAACAGCACTTACTCGTGCGCCAAAAGCTTCATCACTTCCAAAGCGACGACTAGCATCAATATTGGTACTGAGGTAGGTGTTATTGCTATAGCTAAGGCCGACGGAAGTTTCATTATCGCCCGCGTATTTCGGTTCAACATTGATACTGCCACCAACGCCGGAACCACCTGGTGACACTCCATTGGCAAACGCACTCGGACCTTTCAGTACTTCAATACTCTCAGCAATATCAGTTAATACGATCTGACGTGGCACAACACCATACATACCACCATAAAGAACATCGTCACCATTCAGGTGGAAGCCACGCAAAACAAACTGCTCAGAAAAATTACCGTAACCCAAATAGGTATGAACGCCCGCATCAAAGCTGGCGATGTCGGAAAGGGATTCAACCTGCTGCTCTTCGAGCAGTTCTTTGTTGTAACGCATTAAACTAAAAGGTGCGTCGTAAGCATCGACCTGACCCAATACACCAACACGCCCACCGGTGGAAACCTGGCCGTCCAAATATTCGGCGCCCGGTTGTTCGTCATCGTAACGATCAGCAATAACGGTCACAGCACTCAACGAAGAGGATTCGGATTCAGCTGAGTCAGCTTCAGCCATGGCGGCTAACGGCAATGCTGCCAGAGAAAAGGCCGCCAAATACTGGCTATGGATTGAACGAGAAAACAGGGACATGGGATGGACTACTCGCTTCTAGTAATTTGGAGCGCATCCTAATCTATAATGACATTGATTCTCAATGGCGATTAACAGTATTTTTTATTTGAGATAAATTTGTATTGCTTCGGGTCAATAAAGTACAGGTTCAGCCCTCATTGGTGCCTAACTTAAATACCAATATAGCCTTACTGTTCATCTGGTTTTTGTTTGAGCACTGCACCCAAAGACAACTGAAGGCATGCCAATAACGGTTCATTATTCAAACCGATTAAACAGCAAGTCTCCGCTGGTTTCTTTTCGCCAAATAACCACCGCTTGCCCGGTTTTTCCCATCGTTATCAAGGGCTCGGTCGAATCATCGGCGTTGGTGCTTTCAATCTGCACAGGGTCTCCCCAACCACTCACAGGCGTATAGGTATTGCTCCAAATGGAGGCTTTCCCGTCGATGGATTGACGCCATACCACAATGACATTGCCATCGTCGTCTTGCGCAATCTGCGGTTGCTCGGCGCCTTCCACATCCATTTGAGCGGTAATATTGCTGAGTGCAAAAACACTCCATTCGCCGTTGGGGCTGTGGGTCATGGCCCAGATACGATTCACACCGGTACCGTCATCCTGCGACCACACAACCATTGCCTGCGTGCTTTTGTAAGCCATAACTTGAGGACTCAATGCTGCGTTTCCGGCCGCTTCGACTTCCAGTTCCCGAGGCACATTCCACTGATTCCTATTCACACCGGGAACATAGGTATTAATCCACACGCTGCGGGTTGTTTTCTCATTACCCTGCTGAACCCAAACGGCGACGACATTGCCGTTACCATCGATCGTCAGGTCTGGCGTCAAGGCATCGGTTTGTGAATCGGCATTGAGATTAAATGGCACGTTGAGCCATCCGTTCTCCGGGGTGTAGAAATTAGCGCGTACTTTGTCGATGCCCTCATTGTTTTGTTCAAGCCAAATCGCAACGGCTTCTCCATTGGGATTCATGGCTACCTGAAGGTGGGATACGTCACCACCGGCCGAATCGGTACTGACCAAAGATGGCAATGTCCAACCCAAGCCTTCAGCGTCCGTTTTGCTGCTGGACCAAACCCGTTGAGTGCCGCTCTCATCGGCTTGCTTCCAAAGCACAATAGCATCGGCATTGTCATTGGATGCCACTGCCGGCTCGGTCGCGTTCGAGCCTGGCCTGCTGACAGACACATTCGGACCCGTACTTTCTACCGGGTTATATTGCGTAATCCGTATTTGGGATGTTGGCGACGCCTCGTTGAGATCCAACGACTCCCACGCCAACACAAACTCTCGTTCGCCTTGTGCACTTAACTGAGGGTCGGTGGCGTTCGATGAACGATTGATGTCGAAACTTCCAAACCAGTATTCCTCGTTATCTTTATACAGTCTGACCGTAATTTCCGACTGACTGCCTCCCTTATCTTCTTGCCAGGCAGCAACAGTGTGCTGGTTCGAGTCTTTATCCAGTGCTAATGACAGTGCTTTACTTGAGTTCTCTTTAAAGAAGGTTTTCTCCATAAGCCAGGAGCGACAGTGGATTTCAATATCGTCAACATGCGCATCATCAACCACCCCACTGCCATTAATCACCTTACAAATCTGAACATCAGGCTGTTCTGCAATCGTGACCGAATACACGTCGTTATCCATTAATTGTTTATCAAACGAAAACTGACGACCAACCACTTCCATCACTTCACCACTTTGACTTCTGATTGTCAGCCCTTCAGGCAGCTGGTACCCGGAAATAAAACCGCCAATGCGATAGGTATCGTCTGAATAAGGGTGCGTTTCACATCCGGCACAAAAAAAAATCACACCTGCCATTACAATTCGCAAAAGAAATGCCCGTAAATCCCACTTTAAATTCAAGCCATAACCCTCTCGATATCCTGACCAAAATGGCGCACATTTATTTAGTTTTAGATACTCACTTGTATTTGACTCAAGCTCTCTGATCGACGATCAGTACTAAAATCACTGACTCTCAGACTGCCCAGTAAATACTGAACAAGGCGATATGGATCGGCCTTGGCCCGAGGCCGCTGATCCACCAAATGACCACGCCGCGCCAAAACGACCTGGGATGGAATACGAAACGCAGCTTTTCGACTGGTGTAACCCGACTCAAAATTTTCAGACGGGAAAAACTGGTGTTTAAATTCGCGACTTGTTTTGTCAACAACCTCCAGCATTTCCAACACAGCAATAATACGCAGCATGGCCGCCATACCCGCGGATTTATCACGCGTGTTCAGGGTAGAAACACTGAGACTCAAAGAAGCCGGCGTCGCCAAATGATCGTAAATAACGGTTTGATGATGAATGCTTGACAGTTGCTCCAGCAGATAACGCGCAACCCACAAATCATCGCTTACTTTCAGCGGGTCACAGTCATCGTCATCACTGCGCATACCGAGTTGAAACACCGGGAGTTGTAGGTGGGGCACCAAATGCCAACTGTGCAAATGCAGGCCAGCCTCCAAACAGGCGGTTGCATGAGCGTCCGCAATCAAGGCATGAAGACTCGATTGTTCCTGGCATTCTTCCTGAACACGGCCAACGCTGCCGTCGGCCAGATCACTTATTTGCAACAGGCTGTACTGCTGGCTCAGGCCTATCCATACCTGGTGCGCAGCAATGTCGGCAGTACGCAAAAGCAACCGTAACCCCGAGCGATGGTTGCCAAAATGAGCGTAACCGGTGACATCGTTTACCTCACACAAAACCAGGTAATGACGGCCTGCTTTTAAGGGGTTCAGATACCACCTGACCGGATTGAGAATAAGTTCTTCGCTGTCACCCTGACCGGTAAGGCTGCCGTCCAATGTCCAGGCCGGAAAGTGTACTAGGTCGGGAACATCGGGCAGTGCAAGAACACGTGATTTACTTTTCAGGCGTGCGATATAGCGATTTCCATCGACCCATAAATAATCGACTGAGCAAATACCACTGCGATGATGTTTCGTCATTTTCTGCTCCACTGTCAGTCCATTTAAATCGGGTTGTCTTACAGCATTTTTTTGAGTAAGAATGGTTTTAATCCGTGAGCTTCCCTGCAACGTTGGCTCTTGAAACCTCGATAACCCTCCTTCTACCGCCATTCCTTTGCTGTCAAAGATGACTCTGACCTGAACGACGATAACTTAGGATCGTTTAATTAAACGTTTAAAAAATCGTGGTATTTCGACGCCTTCGTTTGAACAAAGACTGGTTTTAAGAGCCTTTACACACATCATTGCGGGACTCACTATGACATTGACCATCAAAACTCTGGGCGGACTCACTCTGTTCCAGAACGGCCAACAACTTGACCTTCCACGCTCAAAAAAAACCCGGGCCTTACTCGCTTATCTGGCCATGGCTGACAAATCATTCCGGCGAGATCATCTCTGTGAATTGTTCTGGAAAGAGCCCAATGATCCTCGAAGCACCCTACGCTGGTCGCTCAGCAAAATAAGGCCGTTAGTCAATCAGACCAACAAAGAACGTTTAGTCACCAATAGAGACCGGGTATCACTGCTCACTGATGATGTGTTTATCGACATACAGGAGATAGAACTCAAGATTAACGACCCGTTTACCACGATTCAGGAACTGGAAAGCATTGGCGACTCACTCGCTGAAACGTTTTTAGATGGCACCGAACTGCCCGACCAGGAACGGTATCAGAGATGGCTGATGATCAAACGGCATGATGCTGTTCTTCTGCATGCCCGAGTCTTAATGAGGCTATCCACACACCCAGAGTTAAATGCAACGCAGCGATTAAAGTGGGCTCGACGTAGACTGGAAGTCGAACCGTTCAATCCAGCCGCTGGCACTCGTGTTATGACACTGCTGGAATCCTTGGGTATGAAAGAAGAGATGGAGAATTTGGCGACCGATTTCGCAGCGAGGCTCCGTTCGGCCGGCATTGCCTGGTCACATAAAAAACGCGATGAAGACAGCATCGATGGTACCATTCGCGGCCATTCAAACGTCGAAGTCGAAGCGCATGAAAATCAGAACCTGAAACAAAAGATCGGGTTTTGTACCACCCAAGATAACGTCCGTATTGCGTATGCGTCCGCCGGTACTGGCGCTCCCATTGTCAAAGTAGCCAGCTGGCCGAACCACATCGATTACGACTGGGATGCACCCGTCTGGAGCCCGCTGTTTCACGACCTCGCCACCGACCATCGGTTTATCCGTTATGATCAGCGCGGCAGTGGCCTCTCAGAGTGGGACGTTGAAGACTTATCTTTTGACGCCTCCGTTAACGACCTGAAAACCGTTGTCGATACCAACCAGCTCAATCAATTTACCCTGCTGGGCATCGCTCAAGGTGCCGCTGTTGCCATTGCCTACGCGGTAAAACACCCACAGAAAGTGTCTCATCTGGTGTTGTTTGGCGGCTATGCCGTCAGCGCCGGATTGAATGCCAACGAAAACACAAAACGCGAAAAGCAAGCATTGATTACACTGGCGGAAACCGGCTGGTCGCGGGACAACCCGGCCTATCGGCAAATCTTTTCGTCGGTCTATATTCCCAACGCCAACACCACAGAAACAGCTTGGTACAGTGAATTCCAACGATCAACAACATCGCCCGAAAATGCGGCCCGATTGCTGTCCAATTTCGACCAAATTGATGTTCGTGATCTATTGCAAAAGGTCACCGTTCCAACCTTGGTGATTCACTCACGCGAAGATCAGCAAGTCGCCATTGGTAATGGCCTGCAATTAGCCGCTCAGATTCCGAATGCCGAGTTCCTGAGTCTCGACACCAGTAACCATTCGCTGCTTGGCAGAGAACCAGCCGCTAAGGTTTTTTTAGAAGCGGTAAGGCGCTTTATTGATGAAACGCCTTAGTGGTTACAATAAAACACTCATAAGAGAAATGTCACTCTTGAACATCCTATATAAGTCAAGGGTGACCTGTCTGAACTTGAACTTTTCTAGGATTATGACTACTAAAGCGGTTCCGCTACGATCAACATCGACAAGCTGCAAGCCAATTATGAGTCAGTGCATTGGCAATTTTTCGCAGAATGATGATCACCGTTATACGACGATGATTTAGCCAAGATTAGCACCGCCGAGGCTACTGGAATTGAACGCCCATTTCCCAATCTGATACCTTGATGAATCTCAGCGTATTCACACCGGCACTGTTAAATTGCTCGACAACTTTCTCGTGAAAGAAGACGTAGTCGACATCACCGCCTTTAACTTTGATCACCCATCGTTGTGGTTCCGGAATGGCATCGAGCTTGGCATCGTCAAAGCTGTATCGATCAATGCTGTTACAAAGCTCATCGTCCTCTTCGTCATCGATATCACAGGCTTCTAAATCCAGGCAATCGATGGCGGCATGCACGTTCATAATCCAGTAGTTTTCCAGCCATTTATCGTCGTCATCAATTATAACGGCCGGATAAAACTGAAGCTGGTCGTTCTCAACCCAACGAATCGACTCACGCACGTCATTTACGACGACCGGATAGGTATCATACAGATGAGCCTGCTGTACCGGTCTGCGAATCCCTTCCTGCGTGTCTTTTTCCCGATAGGCATTGCACAGGAAGTAAGGTTTGTTACCAACTAGGCGTTCACTGCCCACTCCGTCGCGGCGACCGGTTCTGGCATGTGTTGTTAAATAGAGTGTGTCTTTGTTGTATCGGTTAAAAACGATGTAGTACTGATCGTTGTATTTGCTCATTGGTAGACAGCTTTCTTCTATGCGGTGGCGCTCAGTATATCGCCTCACTCGAACTGTCAAACAGTACTAACCCATGGATGGTGCTTCTTAACAAAAAAGGCCGGAATAAACCGGCCCTTTCGGTCAAGTAATAGTCTTACAAAGGATCCAGGATATCAGCACCCGGACTGGCAGAGCAGAGGTTGAAGAAATATTCATTGGCCGTATTCAAAACCTGTTCGCCGTTTACCGTATCCGCCCGGATATGGAAGCGCTCCAGGTCGAAGTTATAATGAATATCAGGGTCTTCACCCGGAACCCGTTGGGTATAGGTATTGAAGCTCGAACATTCATTCAGCGGAACAAGAATCTCAAAGAAACCATCGGAATCCGACTTCACATCGACTTCATGGAACCAATGGCCAATGCCATCCTCGGTCAAGGTATAGTCGAAGATGAAATCCATATAGGGAGCGGGTTCATCATAAGGGAACTTCAGCTGACCAAAGAACCGAACGTAATGACCTCGCACACCACCCTTAACAGGGTAGCCGTCAACTCGGTAATTGCCCAACGTCTTGTTCAGATAATTCTGACCTGATGACGAATGAAGGTTAACGATAAGACCGACTAACTTACTGATCTTCAATCCGCGATTGTCATAAACCGTGATCGAGTAAGGATTAGCCGGGTTTAGCGACCCGCCATAGGCGACCCCAAACGTAATTACATCACCTGGCTCCGTCGGCGGATCAAAGCGGCCACTACCACTGATGATTGACCAGCTGGCGCCTTCGTCATACGACACAAACAGATTGTGGTTAGGGTCGTACTGCGTCACTTCAACGGTGATGCTCTCCCCGACCGTCGTGTAGGTGTAGTAATCCTCGTCAATACCGGAGTCGATGTTGCCGGTAAAGGTTTCGCTGTGAACCAGCTCGGTGGCCGTCGCTAACGTATCGTTAACTTCGTATTCGTCAAAATTATCAATCGACTGAAGCGCAAAGTTAAACGCTGCACCCGTACTTTCAACGGCTTCGATCAGGAAATAATAGTGGCCGGCATCGGACACAAAAGACACACGCTCATCGTGGTTACCCACATAAACCGAACTATAAGACGTTGGAAAGGTGTAAGGGTTGTTCGGGTCGTCCTGAGCGATGGTAACGTCGTGATCATTACCCGCTTGCTGGCCAATCAACACACTGTCGATGCGCACAGGGTCATCGGTCACCGCAAAATAATAGCAGTAGGATTCGCCGGTTACCGTTCCCGTTAAAGTGTAAACGGTGTCCACACTGAGCTCAGTACAGATAGGCGTATACGCAGGGTCGAAAACCTGTGGACTGGGAGTATCCGCTTGAGCAGAAAAGCTCTGGATACGAGCTTCCTGCTCGTCCGTTTCTGCTGAAGGAATACCCGTGAGCGTGATACTCTCATCGGTCACATTCTTGATGGCCGACTCACTCGTTACTTCGCTGGAGATTTGAGAGGGTAGTTGTTTACCGGTTATCGCAATCCGGTTGTTGATGGAGTTCTCAGCCTGCAACTGAACAGCTGCCGCTGCTGAGTCATCCGCACTGGCCACCACAGGAAATCCCATGGCAAACGCCAAACCAATTGTAGAAATAGCCTTTTTCATACTGCACTCCTTTTTAGATGCGGAACAATAATTATCGACTTGTAAGATGAGAGTCAATCTCATTGGTGTCGACACTGTCCGCACGCTGTTAGGTGTTGAGTTTGCAGTACAATTAAATGCTTGTTTCTTAACGACTCTTAACGGTTTATCCAATTAAAAATTAACATTTAAAACGCTCTGTTTCTTCGTTTTTACCGATCAAACAGACTTTCAAAATAATCGAATCCAACCTCACTGCTCTTGCCAAAGGCGATCGCCGTATTATTAGCTACGAAATACTCTGTCTGATAATAGAGCGACATATTCTTCTCGTCTGTTGCCACCTTCAAACCAGACTGTTCGGAAGTCAGCGAAATGGTTTTCTCAGTTATGTAGCCACGGTAAGTAAACTGCGTATCAACATCGCTGAAGATGTCGCTTAAATCACCGATCCTAGCTGCATAAGAATCAACTAATGAATCGGTAACATATTTATTCTTATTAAAACCATAAATGAGCGGGTCGAGTGATTGGACCAGCGAATTTAGCGCCGTCGCTTCTTCGTCAGTCAACTCTGAGGATGCCTGAAAAGAGACATTCAGGTTGCGTTGTGCACCTTCGGCCGTTTTTGTATTAAAGGCTTCTTTAATCGAAACGGTCACCTCAATGCTATTCCCTGACGCCGTCGTAACCGACAGATTAACCTGACTGTTATCCTTATGTTTGCCTATCAGTGATTTACTAAAGTCATAGATTAACGGGTCCTCAACAGCCAACCCCCGAGTGTTCAGGTTGCCCGTAAAATCACCCACTTCAACCACACCGTTAACCACCGAACGAGTCACGCCCGCCTGAAACACACCGGCATAGTTCAGGGTGTCCGCCAGCGAAAAGCGGGCTTTTTTCTGCTCATCCGCGAGGTTTTGTAAGCGCTGTGAGTCCAAACCGTCGTAATTGGTGAACGCTTGGACCATGGAAATACGAGCTTGAATATTCTCGCGCCCCGGCAGCGACGGCTTATCGGTCGCAACCAGAACGCCTTCTTCCGGCTCAAAAGTCAGGTCGTCATAAACATCGGGAGGTGGCGTAATACGAGGGCCTGCGTTTTGGTTCTCAGCAATGGTAACCACGACACCGCTCGGCACCTCCTTAGACATCGCCTCTTGTATAAACTGCAACGTCTCTTCATCGGGTACAGTGGGGCCGCTCGTATGATCCATCGCGCTCAGATGACGATGTATGTCTTCATTAAACTGCTTGTGGTGTTGTAGCAGCACTGGGTGTTGGGTGAAAAACCCATAATAGTTTTCCATCATCGCCGGAAGCCTCCCTGACTCTATGACGCATCAGGTCTTTATTCGGCTGAACGGTGAAAAACATAACTTTGTGGGTGTCACATCTGTCCACCTACAAACCCGTTTTACGACCGGGCGACCAAACAGCCACGTACATCGGCCAGCCCAATCGTAAGCTCTGTGCCTGCATTAAATTCCAGCCCATCACTTTCAATACCATCGGAAAAAACCAGCCCGTTCATCGGCATAAACGATGTTAGGACTAACTGATTCTTTGCTGTCACCCGCCCCATTACCATGTCTGTCCCAGTTGTCTGGCTGGGAAAGGGTTCACGCACTGAGTAATATAGATAGTCCGCTTCCCATGAAAACCCACCCTTCAGATCACTGGGGACAGCCTGTCCCGAGATGCCAGCCGCGCCCGCTAAAATCGATTGCAACCAGCCCGTGCTGCCCAACCCCGTTGAAACAATAATTCCGGATGAACTCTGCACTTCCTGTTGACCGTTCCAGGCTAGTGAATAACGCGCTGAACTGTGGGTTTTTGGACCAATGAATAAGTCGTTTACCGCGAGCATCCGCTGCCCGTCTTTGGTGGTCGCTTCAGCAAACGACGCAGTTTTTATTGATGCGTGTCCCGCCAGTGTATCGACAACCACTTGCTCAGCGTCTTCCACCGTAAAAGGCAGCAGTGGCCCATCCCAACGCTGCGGGTCAGGGTTGATAGCAATCACCGGTTGACCCTGCAAATACTTCAGAGTATTGGCTACTAGGCCATCCTGACCCACTACCAGGATGATGTCCTCGGAGTGGAACTGGTACGTATCTAACAAGGCCCTTTCTAATCGGGCGACACGTCCATGTGCTCGCAGTGTTATTTCGATGTTCGATAACGCTTTTTGATACCGATCGTGCTCCTGCAAATAGTCGTTCACATCGGCGTTAGCATGCTCCAAATAAAACCGGGCCTGTGACCAGGTATTGAACCGCTCCACCAGTTCGGTAAGCCGGGTTTTACGTTCAATTAAAACAAAGCGGGCTGACTGACTCATTGACGCATTCCCTTCTTGAATACTTGACCCAACAGGTCCGGACTGAGGTTTAATTCTCCAATGGACGTCACACTGCCAGACAGGTTTTCCATTGCCACCGCCATCAACTGTTCTGCATTCATGTTACCCATGACCAACGCTTTGAGTGTTTCAACGGGTAATGTGTTCATCGCTTCCATCTGCGTTTTCAAACGATATGCCTCAGCGTCAGCTTCCTGCTTGCGGTTCAGAACACTCAATTCAATCAGTTTCTGACGCTCCGCCTCGTTAGCGACATCTGCTTCCAACGCAACTTTCTTCGACGCGATAACAGCCAGTTGTTGTTCACGTTGACTCTCCATATCACCCAGCATCAACCGACGCTTGTTTTCAATTTGTTGTTCCGCTATTTCCTGTTCTTTTTGTTGCACTGAATAGTCGGTTTGAAGCTCGGCTTCTTTGATCGTGCGCTCTTGCTCAACTGCAGATATACGGCGCAGATAAACAGCATCGTCGGCTTCTTTCAGGATGGCTTCACGCGCTTCTGCTTCCAGAGCACGAGCGGTTTCTGTATTAGGACGAATGGCCGTTAAGCTAACGTCCAATACTTCAATACCCATAGCCGCCAGAGTTTTGTGCCCATCCAGACCTTGCTCTAATAATTGCAGTGTTGCCTGACCATCCTTTAACACCTGGCGTAAGCTGCGTTCCTGAATGCGCGCCTGGATGATGCTCTGAGCCACGCGAATAACCCGCTCATTGAGTTTCATCGGGTCTTCACTGACATAGCCAAAGCCGCTGCGGTTCAGAGTGAAGTTCAACACTTCAGTGGTCTTAATCGCATCAACCACCCGAAAGGTGATCTGCCCTTGCACACGGACATCCTGGAAATCAGCTGATTGCATATTGAATACAAAGGGTGCTTCCTGAGCACTCATCGGAACGGCAGCAATGGAAGTGGTCTGCTCCAGATAAAAAAAGCTTAACCCCCGGCCCTGCTCGACCACTTTGCCGTGATTCGACTTAATGACGTAGGTGCTGGCATCAGCTTTGAAATAACGAACGTTGATCATTTTACTCTCCTTTTGTGTCTTTAGGGCACTTAATGAAATAATAGTGTCTCTTTGACACTTATCAGTCAAGCCATTTAGTGTCTAATTGTCACTATATTGAGAAACAAAAACAGAGAGTTAAGTTAAAACTCTATAAAAAACAATAAGATAGAGACAAAATTCCATGACAAAAAAATAGTATCACTACAGTTCAGGCTCTGCTGAGAAGCCATTTTCCACTTGCGAACCCGCTGACAAGCCGACACTATGTGTCTCATTGACACTTATAGAGCTAACTATGAGCGAATCAGAACAGTCCTTTCTCAACACCTACAACGCAGCCGATTACCCCATTGTGTTGCTCAGCGTGGATGCTGTCTTACTGACCTATCATGAAGACCGACTGAAAGTCTTGTTGGTGGAACGTGCCAGCCATCCGGCCATTGGCTGCTGGGCGCTGCCCGGTGGGTTTATTGATCAACGTGCGGATAACCAATTAGAAGACGCTGCCATGCGCAGCTTGAAGAATAAAACCGGTGTTGCCCCACCCTACATTGAACAACTGGGCGCTTTTGGAAGTGCCGATCGAGACCCACGTGGCTGGTCAACAACGGTGGCCTATACCGCTCTTATTCCCTATGCCGCCTGCGCCGCTCACATTGATAGCGTTTCCGATAGTCAGTGGTTTGACGTGGATCGACTTAAGACCCTAAAGCTGGCATTTGATCACCAGCGCATTATCGAAGCTGGCATCGAACGTTTCCGGCAAAAAGCATTGTATTCTTTGGTAACCGCCCGGGCATTGGCTGAACCGTTCACACTCTACGAATTACGTCGCGTCCACGAGTTACTGATTGGCAAAACCATTCAGCGGAAAAGCTTTTTAAGACGGATTGAAAGTTCCGGTGTACTCAAAGAAACGGGCGAAACCAAAGTTATCGATAAAGGTCGCCCCGCTATGCTGTATAAAACCCGCCCAGGCATCGATGACTACCGATTTGTAAGAAATATCGATGGATAAGAGCGTAACCATCAATCTACTTCACGGTTTAATCCAGCACCTTTGGGCGAACGCTCTCGCTCCCACTCCGGTGGTTTCCATAGGTGCTGCAACCGCTGTATTACAGATCCGCCTGGGGCGGCCATGGCTTTAAACAGATCCCAATATTCGTGACACCAGTTCACGATCAGGTTGTGGCTGTAGACCGGTCGGGTGATACCGTATTCCACCGGTACGTCATCACGTTCTGCCACGAAGGTGCCAAACCAACGGTCGAACACAATAAAAACACCGCCGTAATTACGGTCGATGTAATTCGGATTGCGGCCGTGGTGAACGCGGTGATGGCTTGGCGTATTAAACAGCCATTCAATCAGCGGATGCAGCCGGCCCACCAAGGTGGTGTGAATAAAAAACTGATACACCAGTGACAACGCATAGCACACGCCAATCCACACCGGGTTAAAACCCAGCCACGCCAACGGGACATACACCAGCCAGCCACCGTTAAAAATGTTGGTCGCGTTCTGACGCATCGCCGTGGAAAAATTCATGCGTTCGGAAGAATGGTGCGTTACGTGCGCAGCCCATAACCAACGCACACGATGCGACGCCCTGTGAAACCAGTAAAAACAAAAATCGGTCAGCACCCACAGCAGTATAGCCGTTGCCCAGTTCAGTGGAATATCCATCAGCCGATAGTGATAGGCCAGCGCATACACCGGAAAGGAAATCACCCCGGCAAAGAGCAACTCAGTGGTCTGGTAACCGGCACCGAGCATAAAATTCCGGATCGATTCACGCCCATCGACGCGCACTGGATCGTGGCGAATCTTCAGGTATTCCCACAAAAACACACCAATAAAGAAGGGCGTGGCAACCACGAAAATCAACTGCCGCTCATCCAGCGCCAACCAGGGCGCCAGTGTTTGCCACACACTGGCGAGCCCACTGTCATGCCACACGGCCTCGAACAGGGGTATCAGTGTCATTGGGTGTCTCCATCGTCGATCTTGTTGTTATGGCTCAGGCCCGCCGTCGCCTGTGCGAAGCCTGAGCGTTGCCTCCTATTGTGCGCTGGCCTAACACCAGCTAATTGACGAATCATGCCCAGTTTTTGACAATTGATGCCAATCTCACCAAGGAGTCTCTATGGCTACGAATATCCGCGTGACCGGAGCCTGGGTTCAGTTGTTAAGTGATTGGCTGGATCAGGAAAACCTGCCCGCACCGGAATTGCGGGCCGTGCTCGATAGCCGTGGCCCGGCCGACATCGTCGCCCTGCCGCTGTGGCGGGAACTGCTTGCCAGCGCTGTGGCGTTGCGCCCGCAACAACCGGCGCCGGGCCTGGCCATTGGCGGGCTTGTACAGCCACGGCATCTAGGCGTGCTGGGTTATCTCACACTCACCTGCCAGACGTTGGGCGAAGCCATGCTGGCTTATCAGCGTTATGAAAGCCTGTTCTATGGGCAAGATCTGGTCGAGGTGCTGAGTGAAGGCAGCGTTATTAACCTGCGCTGGCCCGCCTCGGCGTCGGTGGGCGACCTGGCCGACAGCGTTTCCATTGCGGCGCTCATCCGCTTTATGCGTCGGCTGGCGTCACAACCACCGTCGTTGACCGACGTAAGCTTCGTCTTCCCGGCGCCCACACAGGAAGCGCATCAAGCCTACGAAGATTTCTTCGGTTGCCCGGTTCACTTTGATGCCAGCCACACCAGTGTGCGCTTTCCACAAAGCTTGCTGAGCATTCGTCTGCCGCACAACGACACCAGCCTACGCGCCCTGCTCGACCAGCAGGCACAAGCGTTACTGCAAGCCCTGCCCGATTCCGACCCGTTCGACCGCGCGCTGCAACACACCATGGTGCGCTTACTGCCCGAAGGTCAGGTCAGCCTGAAACGTGTGGCCGCGCAATTGCACGTCTCGGTGCGCACACTGCAACGCCGGCTGGAACAGCGCCAGCTCACCTGGCGATCCCTGCTCGACCGCACCCGCGAACAACTCGCCCACCACTACCTGGCCGACGCGTCCTTAACACTCAGTGAAATTGCGTTGCTGTTGGGGTATTCCGAACACAGCGCGTTCAGTCGCGCTTACCGGCAATGGACCGGGCATACACCGGCGCAGGCGCGCCAGTCCAACAACAGACGTGAATAAAAAACGGGGGAACCCGTCAACAGAAATGAGCCGTGCGCTAAACAAGGTAGGTAATGTGATACGCCTGACCGTTTTCAAAATCGTCGCGGTAAGCATCGGGCAACGCATCCAATTGCAGCGCCCGTTCATCCATAAACCAGTCCGGCACAGGTTGCTGACTGGCCACAATGGCGTGTTGATCCAGAGCGATGCCAAACCGGCCTTGGCTGTTTTCCAACCCTTCTTTAAAGGCGTCATTCAACACCCGGCCCGCCTCGATGACGGATTCTTCCGTTACTTCAAAACCCTGCGCAGCCCAGCCTTCAGCCATTGCGCCCATCATGCTCCAGCCCATTGCCAGCAAGATGTCATCTTCACCGACCAGCTCCGTCTTCATGCGCTCCATCAGCGCGTCCATCCTGCCGACGTCGATCGGTTCCGGCAGATTATTGCCGGTCGGGTTGTCCACCGACTGGATCATTCGCTCTAATTTGATGATCTGCTGAGCATTGGCTGAAATGCTTACCGGCGCATCAGTGGCAATAGCCTTTGCCTGTGAAATACCCGGTTCGTTCCCAGGTTTCGTCGTCTCTGGGCCCCGTCGCACAATCGGGTTCATCGTCATCATTGCGTCGGCTTTCATCGGTTCCCCTTCATTGAAAAGTGGCTGCGTTAAGAACAGCTTTTAAAAAACCATTCTTTCAGTGCGCCGACCGACAACAAAAATGACCGGCATTAAGTAGGCTGCTTCTCAAAGAGCAATAAGTATTCCAATGAACAGGTGACCTTTACTGAATAGGCTTTTCAAGCGCCTTTCAAGCCAGAAAAACCAATATTCACTCACCCTTTCCACAAACCTGATAACCCACCGAAACTTTGAAAGGGCCTAACTAACAGTTATTCAAACGACCAGTTTTTGTGCCAGCCTTTAACACAAGCCGCATACCGCTCAGAACCCGGCCAAACAGAAAGTACCCAGGGTATATTCGCGCTGAATAACCCCGCCTATAAAAAACCGCAAGCGGGTGAAACCCGACATCTCATATCGATAACCCTCTTCAAGCACCTCGAATGCGCCGTCTATCTCAAACACCATATTGTCCGACAGATAAACAACCAGCTGATCAACGGTTTGCTCAACCCGCTCGACTGAATAGTGGCTCTCAAAAGACCGCCCAATCGTACTGCCATCGGGGAATAGAAACGAAAAATGAGTACGCTCGGCAACCCAAGCCTGAATGGAACGATGATTGTCTTTCATCCTTGAAAGTCTCTTTGATGGGTGAGTGGAACAGAGGGTAGGCAGCGACGGCTTCCTAGCCATCACTCCACAGAAAATACCATGCTGACGCCAGCAACCCTAGCCTGCCTCTGTAAATACGATGTTGATCCCGTAACGAACAAAGAAACGGGCTATAGCTCGGCTTCAAATCGGCTGATCAGTTCAATCGACCGCTGCGAGTAACCCGAAAGATCCTCACTGTCTAAATAGGCCGTTAGTTGTTGTTTAAATTGAGTCTGGATATCCAGATCACTGCCCTGGATACCGTTCAACGCTCGAGTAAAATCGTCCAGCATGCTCACACCTATGCGAGAGTTCTCCTCGAGTTGCTCGAGTATTTCACCATACACCAGCGTGAAATCACCCAACCAGACTCCCGACGATTCATCCTGCGTCCACGTAATTTTTTCAAAGAATGGTTTTAAGTGGGTCAGCGCTGACAACTGATAAAATAGAGTGTCTTTCAACTTTTCGAATTCAGCTTCATACAGGGTGGTATAGGGTTGGCCTGAACCGTTGGGCGTTCCAATCTCGCGACCCGCAAAGGCTTCCATTGTTTTAATTTTTCGCTCATCAATCGACGCTTGATAATAAGGCCGGTATTCGCCTTCCTGGCCTGTCCAATTATAGAGAATAGGCGCTAACAAGTTCTGACGTTCCTCGGACGAGGTTGAATCCATGAACTGCTGGACTAATCGCTGCAGCTCACCTGACTCATCGCGCGCCATGGCTTGATGCAACGACAGCACATTCCCAAACCCCGTTGCATCGGGTAAAGCTGCTATATCGTCCGAGACAGGAATAAAAACCTCTTGGGTGTCGGTTGTGTCTCGTGGAAACTGGACAATGGAGATTTCCCGAATTTGCCCATCGTAGTTTGTGTAAAAAGAAACCCGCCGATACTGATTCCCGTGTTCATCAACATAAGATTGGTTTGAAGCGCGCAGATAGATAGACTCAATACCCACGTCCCCATATCGAACCAATTCCCCTCTATCGAAGACACCATCCTGATTGAGATCACGCCATATACTCAGATAATCGAACCCTTCATCATGAAGGTTGAAATATCCATCATCGTTCGAATCAAACAAGGGCAGCAGTACCTGGAAACCATTTTCCGCCAGTGTCCCGTCCGGCAACAGGGTGGCTGCACCCAATAGCTCACGACCATCGCTAATCACTCCGTCACCGTTTCGGTCAAGAACTAAAATGCCATCATCTGGATGCACAAACCCAGTCAACTCAGCGAATCCGTCCGCATCGTGATCAAATTGAATGTTTACATCGAACCCGACGGTTTCGACTCCGTCGCCATCAATATCGATAACCAACACAGAGCCCGGACCAAAACTTTCATCAAACTCAGCATCCTGACCGACGTATGGTTGTTCGTTAGACTCAATCAATTGTTCGAACGCCGCCCAGCTTTTATTAGTATGTTGAGACCAGAACAGATAACTTATCCAGTAGGCAGACGCCTCATCCGGGTATTCCCACAAACCCCACGGTTGCAATTGCGATGTTCTCTTTAAATACATATCACCAATGCATTTAACCGTTTTGCACTGGTCGCGTTGCGCAAGCCAAGCCCTCTGCGCTTCCTGAACATTCACGTCATGTTGATAAATCCGAGCTCCGATCGAAAACTGATAAACGACACTGAAGCTCCTATCGACATAAGACAGCACATCGGAATCGCAAATCATCCGCTCAACCTGATTCAGCTCAGCGTCACAGTCATAGCTGGGTGGCCCAACTGGAAATGCAAAAGCGGTAGGTGCTATCCATATCAGTATCGAGCTGCAGAGCGTTTTTCCTTTCTTTTTAGACACCGGAAATTCCTTTTAAGCCAATATAATGATCGACCTACTTTACCTTAAATATCACTGATGATGCCTTACAGAAAAATACAGAAGCGGACACATGTGCCACCTGACTTTTTCCCTGAAAACTGTATCGCGTTCATAGGATTAATGACTGCCAGAGCGCTAGCAAACTAACAGTTAGGTGCTTACATCTACACTCGGTGAATCGAATCGGTATGGCCTTTTCAGTTCCGTTCATTGGCCATTAGAGCTCCCCTCTTCTCTCAGGTTCTCGATGATCTGCTTCCGGGCCTATTGCGTCAGTTCGTTGCCTGGGTGCGGATTGTGCGGATGCTGGGTTGCTGTTGTATAACTTTGCCCTCGAGCCATAACCTTCCAATTTTTCGTAACACAGGTGACCTAGGCGCTTCACCCAATCCTCCTAGGGTTCAGAATTCACGCCTTGTTAAATAGTTGATAGCATGCGCACGCGGACACCGTGAGTCAGCGCTCATCAAACGCGTTAATAGGGAATCTCGTCAGCAGGATGCTCTCCCTCCTTCCCTGTTGCCAGGTTCATAGCCTAATCGGCGTGAGCAATACCCGACCGGTAACAGTAGTGGGCGACTGTTCCCCTCTGTGCCGGATCATCCGTTCGATGTTGCTTGTATGCTCAATATCCCCGACTGGTTTGAGCCGTATTTTGATGCACCTCCGTTAACCATCTTTTATTGATATGAGATCACTACATGCCTCATCACCCAGTCGTCCGGCACCTTATGACCCTTGTGTGCTTTGTTGGACTCTTTATCGCGCTTTCACTCCCCAACCGGTTGGCCTGGATTGGTCCGCCCGCCTTTGTTTTCTTCCCGCTCGAGTTGCTCGTCATTGGTTTTCTATTGCTGATTCCGGGCGTTGCCGGCAAGGCCGTTCATGCTTTGCTGGCGGTGTTGTTAGGTCTGGCTATGCTGCTGCGCGGCGCCGATCTGGTGACCCACGAGATATTTGCGCGGCGTTTTAATCCGGTTTTCGACAGTCACCTGTTGGCCGACGCCAGCCGTTTGCTGAGCGGGGTGCTAGGCAGTCTGGCGTCCGTCTTGGTTGCTCTGGGGCTGGTGTTGGTCGTCGCTCTGGTGTGCTGGCTGGCCTATGTGATGCTCGGGCGGATTCAGCGCACTCTGCACACCGACGCTCGTCTGTCCGGCATTGCGCTGCTGGCGCTGTTGCTGGTCTGGGGTGGGCTCAAAACCGCAGGCTGGTCGCGGGCCGATACCTTTGCCTGGGATCATCTGCTCGCCCATGGGCGGGATACCCTGCACAGTCTTCAGGATTTGCAGGCATTTGCCGCCACAGTCGGTGACGATGCCGCCGACGAACTGCCCGCCGACGGTTTGTTTTCACGGCTGGAAGGTAAGGATGTTTTTGTCGTCTTCGCCGAGTCCTACGGGCGAGTGCTGTTGGAGCAAGACCCCTTTCAGGCGGCCATTACCGAAAAGCTGAACTGGGCAGAGGCGTCGCTGGTGGCCGAGGGCCTGCAAATGCGCAGCGCCTTTCTGACGTCACCGACGGTGGGTGGTCTGAGCTGGCTGGCCCACGGGACGCTGCTCTCTGGCGCCTGGATCGACAGCGAAAACCGCTACAAAAGCCTGATGCTCAGCGAACGGGTGACCCTGAACCGGCTGTTTCGGAAGGCCGGTTGGCGCACCGTGGCCGGGATGCCGGCGATCAGTCTGGCCTGGCCCGAAGGCGCCTATTACGGTTACGACCAAATCTACAATGCGCATACTTTCGGCTACGAAGGGCGGCCCTTCAACTGGGTAACCATGCCCGATCAGTACGTCTGGTCGGCCTTACAGGCGCGCGAGCGCAGCGGGCAAAACCGGCCACCGGTTATGGCAGAAGTGGCGCTGATTTCATCGCATGCTCCCTGGACACCCAACACCCACTTGGTGCCTTGGGATCAGGTCGGCGACGGTACCATCTTTAACGACCAGGCTCAGGCCGGACCCAACCCGGAAGACGTGTGGAGCGATGTGAATTCCATTCGCCTCTATTACCGCCAGTCGATCGAATACATGTTGGAGACGCTGGTGTCTTATCTACAGGAATATGGCGACGATAATCTGGTGGTGCTGATCCTGGGCGATCATCAGGCTGCGCCGATGATCACCGGCGACCCCGATAACCGAGACGTACCGGTGCACCTGATTGCCAGCGATCCGGCGGTGATCGACGCCATCGACAGCTGGCAATGGCAACCCGGCATGAAGCCGGATGCCGACGCGCCCGTCTGGCGAATGGATGAGGTTCGCGACCGCTTTATCGATGCATTTTCCAACCCCGACAAGGAGTCCAACTGATGGCGCATACAACCTGGCGTGAACGCCTTGGCCTCTGGCGTTCACTGATGATGTATTACGGCATTCCCGGGCGCCAGTCGCGCTTGCGTCGCTGTTACGGGCAGTTTATTCGCCCCGGTGATGTGTGTTTCGAAGTCGGCGCTCACGTCGGTAATCGACTGATGGCATGGCGCGCCCTGGGTGCTCAAATTGTGGCCATGGAACCGCAACCGTTGCTGATGCAAACCCTGCGGCAGCGCTATGGCACCGATGCCAAGATCACGCTGATCGAAGAAGCCGTAGGCGCCGAGCCCGGAGAAGCCACGCTGTTTATCAGCACGCGTACGCCTACGGTCACTACGTTATCGCGGGAATGGATGTCTCAGGTGCAACAGGATGCCTCCTTTCAGTCGGTCCGCTGGGACCGCGAAGTGACGGTGCCGGTCACGACGCTCGATGCCCTGATCGAGCGTCACGGCGAGCCACGCTTTTGCAAAATCGATGTTGAAGGCTTTGAACTGGCTGTGTTGCAGGGGCTGTCACGACCGCTGGCGGCGTTGTCGTTCGAGTACATCCCGGCCAGCATGAGCACCGCGCTGGCCTGTATCGATCGTTTGGAAGAACTGGGGAATTACCAATACAACCTCGCCCCCGGTGAAAGCCACCGAATGACGTTCCAGCATTGGCTAACTCCGGCTGAGATGAAACGTAATTTGGAAGCCACTCACGAAGGCAGTGGCGATGTGTATGCCAGACGGTTGGACGCTTAACCCGGCAACGCCAGAACGTCGGTATGGCCGACGACGCACGTACCCGAGGCCGCGTTGGACTGCCGAAACTGAACCCAGTCTTCCAGCGTGCTGGGGTGGATGTCTGGATGATCGGCAACGGCGCTTGCAATGCCCGTGATTAATTCCGCCACCATCGCCTGATCAGCACCATCCAGCGTCCAGGGGCTGCTGGCCAGATACACCCGGAAACCGGCTTCAGTGAACAGACGCTGCAGAACCGCACCGGAGTCTGGCCCCAGCGCCGGGCCAAAGCCCTTGTCGGTACGCTGATCCTGATTAAACGCCGCCAGTACGGTGTTATCCAGCGGGTGTTGGGGTGTCCACTGTGTAGTGCCGTCGTAATTCAGGGCCGCATAGAGGCCGATTGAGTGTTGCTGGTTTTGATCTTTCAGTTCGGCTGCCAGCGTAGCCAGAAAATGCTCAGAGACCAGATCGAACAGGGCCGACGCTGTGACCAGACGCGCGCCTTGCAGTGGCAGTGATGCCAACGCCGACAGATCCGCTTTGCACGGCTCTATTCGGTGCGTTTCGCCATGCCGGCGTACGGCTTCGTCGAGTAAGGCCGTGTCGTTATCCACGAGTCGCCAGATCAGCGCTTGCGGGTTCGAAGCTGTCAGCGCACGCAAGGTAGAGCCAGTGCCCGCGCCCAGATCAACCGCCACCGGCGTTTCGTCGCCCGCCAACCACTGCATTGCCTGCGCCCTCAGGCTGTTGTCGCGGGCGCGCCGGTCGGCGGCTTCGCGCAGATCGAGCCAATCGATGCTGAATCCACTCATGGTTGAGGTATTTCCTTATGGGTGTATGGATTGGATAAGGCGAACCACCTGACCGGCGGTATCAGCCCAGGTAGGTAGTTTGGCGGCCGCTTCACGGGCGCCCGCTTGCAGTTGGCGGTGCAGATTTTCTTCGGTCAGCAAGGTACGCAGTGCATCTGTTAGCGCGGCTGTGTCGTCAGGTAGTACGAGCAGGCCGGCGGACTCAGGTACCACATCCGGTACCGCGCCAGCCCGGGCGGCGATCACCGGCAAGCCCGCCGCCAGCGCTTCGGCGAAAACCATGCCGTAACCTTCGTAGCGGGACGGCAAAACGAACAGATCGGCATTGTGGAACTCGGCCGCCAGATCATCCACCGGCCCTGTCAGTTGAATGCGATCGTGCAATTGCCGCCGGTTTATCTGTTGCTGTAAGGCTGCGGTCCAGTCGGGGTCGAAATCCTGGCCACCGACAAAGCGAGCCTGCCAGGGCAATTCGGCCAAAGGTGCCAGCGCATCAATGAGCACATCGTGAGCTTTGCGCCGGGTCAGGGAAGCAACGGTCAGTATTTGACGCGGCGACCCAATGCAAGGAGCAAAAGGCGCCGGGTCGGTGCCGGGCTGCGCCACCACCACCTTTTCCGGTGGCATGGCGAACTGGTCGATCAATATCTGCCGGGTGTGCCCGCTGGTGACCAGTGCAGCGCGAACGGTGTACAATGCGCGCTGCTCCGATGCCTGAAACCGCGCTCGTTGTGCCGGGTCCAAACCCGACTCCAGCGCCAGCGGATGATGGCACAATGCGATGATGCGAAGTCGTTGTGCTTCGGCTTCAGCCAGCTGATCCAGCGTGCCGAAGGCGAGCCCATCGAAGATCACGACCGCACCATCCGGCACCACCGCCAGTTTCTGGCGGGCATCTTCCAGCGCCCGTTTATCCGGGAAGGGAAATTGGCTGGAAAGCGCAATAGTTTGAACGTCAAAGCCCAGTTGCCGCAACTCGCGGATCAACCGGCGATCGTAGCGATAGCCGCCCGTCGGCGTCGCCAGGTCGCCGGGGAAAACAAAAAACAAGGTGGTGAAGTTCAACAGAGTTGTGATCCGTTCCAATCAGGGGGGTCGTAACTTATTGAGTTGTGTCCGGGCATGAATAGCAAGACGCCCAGACATACAAGGATCGTTATACCAACATTAAGAGTACCTCATGTCTATACCTGCCGTGACCCGTATGACCCGCACAAGGATCCCCACTGAATACGGCGATTTTCACTTGTGCTATTACACCAACACCCTCGACAACAAAGAACACCTGGCATTTTTCATGGGCGATATTGCCCACGCCGGGCCGGTTCTGGCTCGGGTTCATTCCGAATGTTTTACCGGCGATGTACTCGGCTCCCGGCGCTGCGATTGCGGTGAACAACTCGACCGCGCCATGGCCATGATCGCCAAGGCAGGCGCTGGTGTTGTGTTGTACATGCGCCAGGAAGGCCGCGGTATTGGCTTGCTTGATAAGCTGCGCGCCTACAACCTGCAAGACGAGGGCTACGACACCGTCGATGCCAATTTAATGCTCGGCCACGGCGCCGACGAACGCGACTACTCACTGGCCGCTCTGATACTGGCAGACCTGGGCGTGGATTCAGTACAGCTGATCACCAACAACCCGGCCAAAATCAGCGCGCTGGAAGCCAAAGGCATTACTGTCTCAGGGCGAGTATCGCTGGCCGTTGCGGCCAACACCGACAACGTCGGCTACCTGCTCACCAAGGTGCAGCGTATGGATCATCTGCTGCCCATCGAACCCCTCGAAAAGCCTGTAAGCTCATGACGCTGAATCAGGACATCGAACACTGGCTGCTGGCCGAACAAAAAACCACTCAGGATTCAGCGCCGAATCGCCCCCATGTCACATTGAGTTACGCCCAAAGTTGGGATGGCAGCATTACCACCGTCCCGGGTGAAACCATGGCACTGAGCAGTGATGCCAGCATGCAGATGACGCACCAGTTGCGCAGCCTGCACGACGGCATTTTGGTCGGCATCGGCACCGTACTGGCCGATAACCCGCGACTTAACGTGCGTAAGTGGACCGGTAATGACCCGCAACCCATCGTACTCGACAGCCAACTGCGCATGCCGCCCAGCTGCAAGCTGTGCCAGAAAGCCGAGCGCGGTTGCTGGGTGCTGACCACGCCAGAAGCACAGACCGATCGTGACGACTGCGAACTCATCGTCGTACCCGGCGATGCCGATGGACACGTGAACCTGCATGCCGCCATGGACGTCTTGTACGAGCGCGGCATTCGCAGCTTAATGGTCGAGGGGGGCGCTTCAGTGATTACCGCTTTTCTGCGATCCGGACTGGCCGATGCCGTGATACTGACTGTCGCCCCGATGTTTGTGGGCGGCTACAACGCCGTCGGCCCATTGGGCGATGCCGACAACCTGCCTTTCCCTCAGATCGGCGACTTGCACAGCCAGCAACTGGGCAACGAGTTGATTGTCTGGGGTCGGCTGTGCTATGTGAGTGACGCCAAACCCGGGCTCGAATCATGACCAACACGACAACCACCGATCAGCTCTGGTTCACCGCGCCGTTTCAGGTAGAAGTGCGCAGCGTGCCGCTGGCGCCACCGGCGGCGGACGAACTTCAGGTACGCACCCTTTGTTCGGCCGTCAGCCCCGGCACGGAATTGCTGCTCTATCGCAACCAACTGCCGGATTCGATGGCACTCGACAGCACGCTCGACGCCCTGCAGGGCACGTCCCAGTACCCGGTGCAATACGGCTACGCCTGTGTTGGAGACGTGCAACAAGTGGGCGCGGATGTTGACCCGGCCTGGTTGGGGAGAACCGTGTTTTCCTTCCAGCCCCACGCCCGTCATTTCAATGCCCGGCCAGACCAGCTCATTGCCGTACCCGACGGCATTTCCGCCGAAGCCGCCGCCTTTCTGCCCAACATGGAAACGGCCGTTAACCTGGTGCAGGATGGCCAGCCGATGCTTGGCGAGCGCGTTGTGGTGCTTGGCCAGGGTGTGGTCGGTTTGCTGTTATCGGGCGTGCTGGCGCAATACCCCTTGGCCTCTTTGCAGGCCATTGAAGGCCAAAGCAAGCGCCAGGAACTGGCTCTCCAACTGGGCGTGCAGGCCGTCTTCAGCCCGGCCGACGCCAGCGCAAACCCGCAACCCGATCTGGCTGATGCCGATTTAATCTACGAGATCAGCGGACACCCCGAGGCGCTGAATCTGGCCGTTGGCCTCAGTGGCTATGCCAGCCGCATCGTGATCGGCAGTTGGTATGGCAACAAACCGGTATCGGTTGATTTAGGCGGCGAAGCGCATCGTAACCGCCTGCAGCTGATCACCAGCCAGGTCAGCACTCTGGCCCCGGCCCTGAGCGGCCGTTGGAGCAAACAACGCCGCTTCGATGTTGCCTGGGAAATGATTCGCCGCCTCGACCCGACCCAACTGATTACCCACCGGTTGCCATTGCGCGAAGCCGGCACCCTTTACCAGCAACTGCACGATGCCCGGACTGGCTCTCAAGACGCCATGGTGCAGCCGCTGTTCGTTTATTCCGCTGACTGACCGATAAGGATTTCTATGTATACCGTCGCCGTTACACAAGACTTTATTGCCAACCATTATTTGATTGGCGGGGACTGGGGCTCCGAGAACAACCCGCACGCCCACCACTATGTACTCGAAGTGCAGATCGAAAGTGACACCCTCAACGAGCATGGCTATCTGGTCGACATCGTTGAAATCGAAGCCGCCCTGAACAAGGTGGTGGATTACTACCGCGACAGCATGCTCAACGACAAACCGGAATTCGCCGGGCTGAACCCGAGCATTGAACATTTCAGCCGCATTCTCAGTGAACAGCTGTTAGCCGGCATTACCCCACCCGGCACCGGCGCTCTCACCGTCAAACTCTGGGAGAACGACACCTGCTGGGCGGCCTACCGGCACTCATTCGGCTGAGGCTGTTTTGCCCGCCAGACGGGGACGATGAAAGCTGTACAAACAGCCCAACCCCACCAGCAACACCAGCGCATCGCGCAGCCGCGTCAGTGCAATCAGCCCCAGGGCCGCACTGACCGGCAACCCCAGCAACTGAAACGACCACAACAAAGATGCCTCGATGGTGCCAATGCCGCCCGGCACCGGCAGCAACATCGCCAGCCGCATGCCCACCATGATCGTCAGCAGATCGGTCAGCGATGGCGAGAGGCCGAGAAAATGCAACAACAGCCACAACTCCGCCACCAGCGCCACCCAACCCAGCAACGACAACAGCAACGCAGCCGCCAATCGCCCCCGATGCATTGCCAGTGCGCCTTGCATCAACCGCACCAGCGCCTGCCAGCCACTTTCCTGATTGGCATCCGCTTCAGCCGAATCAGAGCGCCAGCGTTGCACCAAAGGACGCAGCCGATTCGCCAGCCACAGCGGGTGGTACACGACCAGCGCCGCCGCGACGAACAAAGCCACCAAGACGCCGCCCAGTATGGCCGCCACCTGCAAGCCGTCATCGAGCGGCACCATGGACGTGCCAAGCAGCAGCAACACACCGGCGAGCAATACCGCGATATTGGTCGCGGTTTCCACAAAGCGATCGAGCCCCAGCATGGCCACCGCGCGATGCAGAGGCTGAGCAAAAACACGGGTTAACCAAAGCAACTGCAGCGGCTCACCACCGAAATGAGGACCGGGAGTCAGAAAACTGACCGCACTGCCTGCCTGGCGCATCCGAAACAGACGGATCAACGACAAGGGTGCCTGTAATGCCTGCCCCAGCAGTTGCCAGCGCTTAACGGCCATATAGAGAATGCCGCCATTGACCAGCGTCCACAGCAGCCAATTGTGCCAGCTGAGTTGCTCAAGCTGGTGGGTAATGCTGTTCAGCGGCAGTTGCCTCAGCGTCCAACCGGCGAGCACAAGCGCCAGCAGCCAGAGGCCACCGGTAGTGAGGTTCCATCGATTGAAAGCGCGGCGTTGCGTCATGCAGCCGGCTCCCGGCGAGCGCCAAGCCAGCCGCTGACATGAAGCCAGTCACGGCAGAAGCCGAGCAGCAGCGGAATCATCAGGGCAATGCTCAGCCACTGGGAAACCGACCCGGGCAACGGCGGCCATAAGGCAAACGCCACCAGCACCATTTGCGCGCCGGCCAGGTATCGACGTAGCTGACTCGGCGGCAACGCATACACCGGTCGTCCGCGTTGCACTCGCCAGCGAATGCCCCACTGAAACAGGTAATAAGCCACGCTGACCAACAGATAAACCACCGGCAGCTTGCCGGTAAAAACAGCCACTAAAGGCGCAATGAACAAGCCAAAGGCGTCCATAACGGTGTCGAGTTCGGTCCCCAGTCGTGTTGTCTGCTGCTGGCGCCGGGCGACATAGCCATCGAGCCCGTCTAACGCGGCTGCCACGCTGTAAAACACAGCCGGCACGTAAAGCAAACCAGCGGAGGTCGGCAGCGGGAGGATGGCCAGAAAACCAGCGGTCGCGCCGATCAGCCAGCCGCGCAGCAGCGTAATGCGGTTGGCCGTACCCAGGCCGGTGAAGGGTCGGTTATCCAGACTGGCGACATTCAAATGCAGCCGCCGGTGGCACTGCCACAACACAAAAGCCCAGCCAACCAGACCGCCGCCGAACCAGCGCGCGCCTGTGATGGGCCCGTTAAAAACCGACAACACCAGAGCACCGGCCAGCAACGCGGCAACACCCAGCAAGGCGATGCGCACCCATTCGCGGTGCAATGGCAATGGCCCACGGGCGCCAAATACTGTGACAAAACGCTCAGTTAAACCCGGCATAAGTCATCCGGTTAATGCGAAGCAGGCGAATAATGATCATAATGCAGACCCCGAAAAAGATGGGGCCGGAGTATACGACCCGAGCGCTGGAAGGGACTAGCGCTAGCACCGTAACCGACCCCACACCTGGTTAGAATACACGCGCATCACTCTTGACCCGCACTTGATGGAAAGGGAAAACATCATGCTACCAAGAAGTACCCGGCCCGTTTATTGGGCCGTGGCTGTGGCAGCCTTGCTATTGCTAGTCGTGGCCGGCCTGCTGTTCAGCCGGTCGCTCATGACGCCACCGGCGTTAGAGCCCAACACCACTTCATTCAACCAGCGCTGGCTTGAAGAACGGGCCCGTGAGTTGGCGAACCAAGCCTTTACGCCCGACACACTGGCCGACGACAGCGCGCTGCGCGCCTTAAGCTATGACCAATTCCGGAGCATCCGGTTTGATCCGAACCACGCAGCCTGGAGCGATGAACACAGCTCGTTTCAACTGCAACTGTTTCACCCGGGGTTCCTCCACACCACGCCCGTTGGCATTCACCTGGTGGAAAACGGCGTGGCCCGTCGCCTGGATTTCGATACCGAGGTGTTCAGCTACGACGACCGCTCCATTGATGTGAACAGCCTGAGCGCCGACGGTTATGCCGGCTTTCGGGTTCACCACCCCATCAACAGCGCTGAACATTACGACGAGTTTTTAGTGTTCCTGGGCGCCAGCTATTTTCGCGCCGTCGCTAAAAATCAGTTCTACGGGCTTTCTGCACGCGGCCTGGCGGTGAATACCGTTGGCGAAGGCGACGAAGAATTCCCGCACTTTTCCGATTTTTGGATTGAACAGCCCACCAGCGACGACGATAAAATAGTCATCTACGCCCTGCTCGACAGCCCCTCGGTCACCGGCGCCTACCGCTTTACCGTGATGCCCGGAGACGAGACCATCATGGATGTTGACGCCAGCCTCTACCCGCGCGTGGACACGCCACGCATTGGCGTCGCGCCGCTGACGTCCATGTTTATGTTCGACAGCACCAACCACGCCCGCTTCGATGATTTCCGTAACGCCGTCCACGACTCCAACGGTCTGCAGATTCAGCAAGCCAATGGCGAACAGATCTGGCGACCCCTGGCCAACCCGACGCATTGGCAAGCCTCGTCCTTTGAAACCGCCGACTCAGCCATGCCGGCCGGCTTTGGGCTGATGCAGCGCCGAGACACCTTTGAACAATTCAATGACAACGAAGCCCGTTACGACAAACGGCCATCACTCTGGGTGGAACCGCTGGGTGATTGGGGCCAAGGCCACGTAGAACTGCTGGAAATCCCGACCGACGGTGAATACCAGGACAATATTGCCGCCTACTGGCAACCGACTGGCGGTCTGAAAACCGGCCAGACCTATCGCTATCAATACCGTCTGCACTGGGGCGCCGCCTCGGCCTACGCACCGGAACAAGGACGCATCACCAACACCGCCTCCGGCCGCGCCCTGGGCAGCAACGACCGCATTTTTGTGATCGATTACAGTGACGGATCGGCACTGCCCAATCTGACCGAAAACCCCGATGCCATGCGCATCAACGCCAGCACCAGTGCCGGCGAAATCACCGATGTCAGTGGCACACTGGTCTCGGCCACCGGCCACTACCAGGCCTACGTCAAACTCAACCCGGGCGAAGCCGACCTGGCCGAACTGCGCGTCGCCCTGGAAGTGAACGGCCAGACCTGGGGTGAAACCTGGCTCTATCGGTGGACGCGATGACAGCAACGCTAACACCACCGGCATCGCCCCTGGCCATGCCCACCCAGCAGCTGTCACAGCGCCCAAGTAAATTTGCCGCCCGCAAAACGATAACCACCTGGCTGGCGCGCTACTTCACCTTCGGCGGTAGCCTGGCGCTGACCATCGCCGCCAGCGTCCAGATGTATCTGACGCTACCGCTCAGCCATTCACTCAGCCATGCCGTGACAACGACCGGTTCCGGCGACCTCTGGGTAACGGCCTTACTGTGGTTATTGCAGGGCTTGTTCACCCTCACCTTCGGATGGATTTCGCTGACGGCGACGGCCGCGATGGCCTCGCTGTTTTTCTACCGCACTCAACCCGGTTCACGGCAACGCCAGGCCCAACCCAACGCGGCCCTGCGCGGCAAAACCGTATTGCTGATGCCCATTTACAACGAGGACGCCGCCAGTGCCTGTGCGGCGCTGGCCGCCATGGGCGAAGATCTGGCCCGGCTGAAGCTGCAGTCGCATTTCGAGATCTTCATTCTCTCGGACAGCAACAAAGCCGATGTCATCCACGCCGAAACCACCGCCGTGCAGTGCCTGCGTGAGCGGTTGGGCGATGGTTTAGCGGTTTGGTACCGCCGCCGCAGCCAGAACACCGAACGCAAAACCGGCAACATTCGCGACTTTATTAACCGCTGGGGCCGCAGTTACGACTACATGGTGGTGCTCGATGCCGACAGCCTGATTGCCGCTGACACGCTGGCCACCCTGGTGCGCGAAATGGATGCCGACCCCAACACCGGCATTCTGCAAACCCTGCCCCGCCAATACGCCGGCGAAACGCTCTTTGCCCGGCTGCAACAATTTTCGAGCCTGGCCTATGGCCTGGTGTTCGCCAGAGGCCTGAGCGCCTGGCAGGGCGACAGCGGCAACTACTGGGGGCACAACGCCATCATTCGCATCCGCGCATTCGCGGCCGCCGCTGGCTTACCCGAACTGCCCGGCCCACGCCCGTTCGGCGGCGAAATACGCTCACACGATTTTGTCGAAGCCGCGCTGATTCGGCGCGCTGGCTGGACAGTGCGCATGCTGCCCGACCTGGAAGGCTCCTGGGAGGAATGCCCACCCACCCTGGGCGACGCCGCCATTCGTGACCGGCGCTGGGCGCAAGGCAACGTTCAACACCTGGCCGTGTTACGCACCCGCGGCCTGCGCTGGCCAAGCCGGGCGCACATGTTAATGGGCGTCATGAATTACCTGACCTCCCTGCTGTGGCTCGCCATGGTGACGGTCGGCCTGGTGCTGAGCACACACTTTGCGCTGCAACAAAGCCAAAGCTTAACCGGTGGCCTGATACCCCACTTCGATTCAGAACGGATGATCGGGCTGTTCGTGTTCACCATGGCGCTGTTACTGCTGCCCAAAGCATTGGGGTTGCTGGGTGGTTTGCTGAGCAAAACTCGACGCGGCGGCACCCGCCGACTGACCTTTTTCGTCAGTGCCCTACTGGAACTGCTGTTCTCGGTACTGCACGCGCCCATCTTCATGCTGGTGCACAGCCGCCATCTCTGGGAAATCGCAAGGGGACAAGACTCTGGCTGGTCCGCTCAACGGCGGCATGGCAGTGGAGTGATCTGGCGGCCGCTCATCGCCCGTCATGGCATGCAGACCATTCTCGGAGTGCTGGTGCTCGGACTGTTATTGGGGCTATCGTCGTCGCTGTTGTATTGGATGTTGCCCACGGTCATCGGACTGATACTGGCCGTACCGCTGTGCGCCCTGACGGGCAGCGAAACGGCCGGCCAGTGGCTGGCAAGGTGGGGCGTGCTGGGCACTCCCGAAGAAGTGGCCCCACCTGAGATCATGCAACGCCGACAGGCGTTTCTGGATGCTTATTCGGCCACGATTAATAGCCGATAAAGCATCGCTCAATAAAGAACCAGACGGCTGTTACAGCATCCGCCGGAACAAGCCGTCTTTATCGATCAGGTGCTTCATCGCCGCGCCAATATGGCCAACGATCAACACACCCAGCGCAATCGCTAACGCACCGTGAATCCCGAATAACCGGCTAGCCAATGCTTCATCCACTGGCACAAACGGCATCGGCGGCAGGTGATACCCACCCACGGTAATCAGCGCCGGATAGGCTGTCACACCGGCCCAGCCAAACAGCGGCGTCAACACCAGCAACACATAGAGCAGATGATGCAAACTGTGGGCGGCCAGTTGCAGGTGACGCGGCAAGGTATCCGGATAGGCCGGTCCCTTGAGCCGAACCTTCATCACAATCCGCACCACCATCAATAACAGCACGGTAAAGCCGATCAGCTTATGCCAGCTGTACAAGGTATTGGTCAGCGCCCCCCAAAGATTCGCCTCGGCCCGTTCGGCCATCACAATGCCCACGGGTATTAATGCGAAAATCATCAGCGCCATAAGCCAGTGCAGCACTCGCCAGGCGATTGGGTATTTTTGAATTTGAGTCATTGGATCTGTTCCTTAGCACGGTTTTAAAACAGGGGATTCCCTACCTGAAACGCATCATAAAGATTATTGTTGCGGGGGGCTATCTAAAGGGGTTGGGGGTATTAATTTTGGTTTTATCTGTAGTGAATCTTTAACGCCTATCGTTGCAATTTTATTCACAAAAAAGTACCGCAACGCTTTTTAGTTTATTCAGCAAAATGACCACTTTTAGCTGTCATGATGAACTCATCACTCGCTTTAAATTCAATGTCCAATTAACACTCATATTCGTGGGAAAACTGATCCCGATTGTCACACCCCCTATTCCTACAAAAGCTAAAACACAAGCGGCGCTAACAGATTCAACGCTCACTGAGTGACATGATTTACTGGTTATCCGATAGGAAGTACCCAACAACAATACGCCTAGGCATTTTAAATTCGTGCATATTTTTGCAAATGAATAAAAAGATTATCGTAGGAAAGAGACGGCACATGTTATCCAAAACGAAAAATTCGTAGGGTTAAAAACACAATATGTTGTTGCGACCATAACTTGTCCGGAATGCCCGAAAACGCCCTGTTTAAGGCATTCTACGCACACAACTGCCTTTGGTAAGATATATCCGGAAGCTCATTCAGGTACACATTGTCTCTCTTGAGGGTCTTCAGTGTGTCTCGACCTTGTAACTGCTCTGCGAGCTTCTGATCGGCATCGCACACTCCACAAGACCCTGAGCAGCGGCGGACGCTTGGGCTACTTTGGCCTATATTGCCGGTCAGCCATTCCAGCGGAAACGTCAATTTCTCATATTGGCCAAAGCAATATTCCGAACTTTTCACTGCACTATCTTCGCGATAACGCTGCTGGCGGTCGCCACTTATCCCTTAACCTATCCCAACTCACGATCGAGACAGTCCAGATTAAAGGTCACATTGAATCGCCCCCAACACACTAAACCTTTCATCGGTGCTGCAAATCGATCTAGGCTGTCTGGCGTTGTTCTTAGGCTACGTTCAATTGCTAGGATGTAAACGGATTCGTTGTCGATTTCTATGTGCATGACAAGAGCGCCACGTAGTCTTGTTGAATCTCTACTTTTGAACGGCCAATCTCGCACTTATTTTCTAACGACCTCATCGTCGCGGAATGGACGGAGTGCGATAAGTTTGGGTTCGGTCTCTCTACTAAAGCCATTTTCAAAGGTGAACCAGTGAATTTCGGTAACGCGGTCAGGTAATACGTTACGTAGATAATTCACGGCATGCCACATATCTCGCAATACGCGCCTGAACTCTAGTTCTATGGGTGCATTGAACATCGCTCGATCAATGTCGTTTTTGTGGCCACGTCGAGAGCCGCCTGAAAAAATGCCTCCTTCGGCGCCGTTTGTATTGGTATTTGCCCCTGATTTTGGCTATTCGATGGTGCTCGAATAACTTGTACAGACTATCCCAGGGGGGGGATCTAAATCGATGTAGGCGAGGTCTTCAAAATGGTGAGTTCTTGCGTGTTTGTTTGGTTCATAATCTCCAGTTAGGGCAAACTCCTGGCCCGGTCTCCTATGACCGCTACCCCGCACTATGTTCGTGTTATCGCCTGATTCATTTTTCACTCTTTCATCGACTTCATTGTTAGACGATGGTCGATAGGTGGTGATTGGATGGCCGGAGGGGCGGCTGCAGCCTAAAATATTGAGGGCTAAATAGTTCTCTATACTACTGAAGCAAGATCCCTGCGGTATTTAAGACGACAATTCTTTGAGCATACCGTTTGATACCCTATTTATTCAAAACCTTGTTTATATTCAGTCGAGTGCACGCTACAGCTCATCCAGTTTTGCTCGCCAGCTCTTTGGTAAACCGGCTTTATGCAGACGATACTTTAGTCCTTAATATCACCGTGCGGTATGGATAGTCTTGTGAGCATATGGCGCCATATATCGGCTGTCACTGAGTCGGGTGAGATGACCAATAAGCTGCGGAAGACATCACCTTTCGGTTGGTTTGGCCAAGTGAGCAGTTTTTATCTGACACGTTTAACTTCTACGATATTGGCGCCTTGCTTGAACTGCCGGCTGGGGCCATCAGTCTAAAATACGAGTTTCATGGGGCTTGAAGCTGCAGGCCCAAGCGGTAGGCGGCTTCATCAGTCTGGTGCACTAATACATGTCCATTAAGCTTTGCCCAGTACCTAGCAAGGTTTTCGGCACTTGTTGAAACCATGACATGGGGTGCCATTACAAGTGACTTTGGGCGGGCATAAATGCCTCTTTCAATGCGCTCAATCTCGCCAGATTGGACTAAACGGCTCAGCGCTTTATTTATTAGCCGTGGAAGTTCCAAAGTCGGCCCAGCCGGAATCTCGGGTTGAGAATGGAACCCCTTTGCGCAAAAGCTTGATACGGCTTTTCACCATCTGAGCTGTAGACATATAGAAACCTGACCCAGAATGTTAATGGTTTAGCGCTTTGTGGCTGCAAATAGCACTTGCAGCTCAACATACGTTCAGGGTGGTGTGCATCTATCCTATATAGGCAGTTTGGAGCGAAGCGCCCAGATAAAAGGTCTGATAATGAATGTTTATGCTATGTTGTATTAGTCTCTGTATTAGTCGACCAACCTCGGTCAGTATTTTAAGTATTTCGTCAGCCGCAACAGGCGATATGCCACCGTTGCATGTGTGAGATCACTGTCGGTTGTAGTAGCCCATCAAGTAAGCCCAAATATCTCTCTAGGCTTCGGACAAGCTTCGATAACCCGGTGCGGCTATCCACTCTGATTTCAGGCTCCGAAACAGCCTTTCCAGACCTGATTAGGCCGTTCAACTGCAAACGCCCGATCCAGGTGATTGGCGATATCCGGTCGTTCAACCGTGGCCTGTTTGTAGGCGTGAGGTCCGGGCTGCTTACTGATCAGCCCCAGCTCACTAATCAACCGTATAACCTTGAAACGACCGATGACAATGACTCCATTACTGAGCAGGCCTTTGATGGTCCGGTGGCCCGCAGAGCGGCGACTCTTGGTGAACAAGCAATTGACCAGAGCCTTCAGGGTCAGGCGCTCGACATCCACATGGTTTCGCCGGTGGCGATACTCGCAATAGCTGGAACGATTGACACCAAACGCTTCACAGACCATTTTGTTGATGTCTGCTTCCTCAATCGGTCTTTCAGCGAGTCGGATTCATTTCATCCGACATCAAAAGTACGGTAGCTTTTTAAGGCAGCCTTCTCCTGTACCAGGCGATACAGCGGGCTTCCAGTTCCTGGATCCGATGCCTGGATGAAGGCCTTGCTTTTTGGAGTGACGCCGTCACGCTCCTTGTCCAGTAGGTTAACCAAGCGCCGAACTGCGATTTCACCAACGCACAGGGACACGCTGGCCTGTGTAAAGGTGTAACCTTAATCCAGCACTAGGTTGGCTGCTTCTTGTTTGAACCCGGGAGAAAAAGAACGTCGCTTTATGGTCATTAGAAACCTCATTTATGGTGGTACCTTTACCACTCACGTTGGCGTCCGGAATCATTGAAGCACTACAAACATGTACCTAAAACAATCGGAATTCTACCCGTCGGTTTTGCAAACGTCCTTGCGGTGTGACATTGGTTGCTACAGGACGACTGTCACCAAAACCCTCAGCACTTAGTCGATTGGGGTCGATGCCCTGCGTGGCAAGGTAATTCATCACTGATTGCGCACGACCCAGGGAAAGTAGCTGATTAGCAGCCGGTATTCCCGTGTCATCGGTGTGCCCCAGAATTGACACCCGAGTGCCCGGATTATCCGTCATCCACACCGAGAGCCGATTCAACGCCGGTTTATCTTCGGTTCGTATCACCGTTGACGAGGGATCGAATTTTACCGGAATGGTGAAGATTTCCGGCAGAATAATCAGATCAACACGAATTGGACCTGCTTCATTGTCGCCGTTGGATACCCAATAGAAGAAACTGACCTCGGTGTGGTTATCGCCATAGTGATCGTAGATCAAAACATTATCGAGCATCGACAATGAGCCGTAATCCGGGATGGAATACTCGACAATGGTCAATGGTCGCCCTTGCGGGTCGCTGTCATTTTCTAATACATCCAGACGCGAAGAGGTGTTAAAGCCGACCTGGAACGAGTCCCCGTTGGCGTTGGGAGGCGCTGCAACAATTTCGATCATGACCTGCACCGGCCCGACCTCTTCATCGCCGTTGTCGATCCAGTACTCGAACTGATCAACTTCAGCATCGTCGCCGTTATGGCGATATCGGATGCGCCGTTGATCACTGCTGATGGATACATCACCCGACTCCGCCTGGCTCACACGTGCAACACGCAGATTATTGCCAACGGACGTATCGTTCAGTAATACATTAAGCGGCTGGCTTGAACTACGTGATAGAACATAGCGGTCATCCAGACTGGGGCCGGCAGGCACTTCAACCTCAATAACGGTTGGCTCGGCAGGTTTGGCGCCAAAGCGATAAGTCAGGCCGACACGAGTGGATTGCACCAGTTCATCACCAATGCCATAGAGGCGCGTCCCTGCTCGTGCTGACCAGCGAGGGTCTATTTGATAGTCAAAGTGCAAGCCACCGTACCAGCCAATGCCACTGATGGAATCAGTTCGAACAGCACTTTCGTTAACGCCGTCGAGTTCGTAATCTTGCCACCAGAAAAACAGCCCTAATTCGGAGCCAAATTCAAAGGGATCAAGATTGAGATCGCCGGTCCCTTTCCAGCGGCTGTTAAAGCCAACACCAATGCCATTGCCGCTGTTGGGGTGAATGTCGGCCAGGCCATCGTAGATTTCCTGTAGTTCAGCGTCATTAGCAACTTCGCCACTGTAGTCCAGATTCACGTTGCCGAGATTGATCCATTCAAGTTGTGACGACAGCACTAATTGCTCGTCTGAGGTCTCCCAGAAATCCCAGCCCAGCCCGACTTTCCACGACAGCCGAGCGGTTTGTGGATCGCCAATGGTAATGTCCAGTCCCTTGTCGTCGGCGCTTTGCTGATAATCTTCCTGAATCAAGTTTGATGCCAAACCAACGTCCAGGGACAGCCAAAGATCGGCGATGTCGAACTCTTTAGCATGTGCCCCGGGCCCAATCAGCAGGGCGATAAATACAGTGAGTGTTGTAAAAAAAAAGTTGCTCGCAATGCGTCCCTTAACTACCAAGATTCTACTCCATCATTCTCCTGTAGCGCGTTAGCCAGAGGCCGAGTAACACAATGAAAAATACACCGCTGGCACCACCGAGAGCATTGCCGCTGCTGTTGAAGTTAACCTGTCCATTGGCACGGCTGACAGCTCCCGTGTTATTGACTGTAGCATTGGATTCGAGATCTGCATCATTAGGCCCGCCGTCTTCGATCGTCAGCTGTACGCAGCGGTGACCAGGGGTCAGGCCGGGGCGCCACTGATCATCACCCGGAGGTGGGCAGTAGCCCGGTTCTCCCGGTGCGGAAAACAGCAGATTGAAGGTGTTTTCGACAAAGGCCTGCCACTGTCCATTGACGAAAATACGATACTGGCTGTTAGCGGGAATCGGCGTGCGCTGAGGGATAACCATTTGAATACTCTGGCCGGTAATCGGCAAATCATGCACCTCGAAATCAAAGGGACCATCGACCGGAATAAAGTTGGTATCCGCGACAATGTTTTGCATGGTGTTCAATTCGTTGGGCACCAGTCGGGCACCACCGGTACTGCCTTGCAACGAGTACTGGCCCAGTCGGCAGAACAGCCCCGGGTTACACTCCAGGATGTAGGCATAAGTAATGCTGGCGTGAGCCGGCAATAAATTGGTGGCGTCGATGTTGTCGAGGTAATTGGGGATGCCGTCGCCGTCATCGTCACCTGAGCCTTCGGTTGCGTCATCCGTGCCATCGCCATCGCTGTCGCCGGCGCCCAAAGTGGGTTTGGCGGAAACCATAACGAAGTGCAGTTGGCTGTATGTACTTGCACCCTGCGCATCGGTGACTCGAACAGCCACTTTATAAATGCCGTTAGCAAGACCGGCGGGATCAAAAACAAAGGTGTTGTTGAGCAAATTGCCGTCATTGTCGATCAATTGCGAATCTGTGTCGGTCCAATCGAAGTCGATGGAGTCGCCATTCGGGTCAGTAGCCACCGCAGTTACGGTTATGTCGGAATTCCGGTCGGCAATGGTCGTGCGGTCGCCGCTCTGCTCCAACTCCAGACGAACATCAGGTGGTAAATTCGTCTCAACAATGGTCAACCGGTGGGTGTTTTGGGCCCCCAGGTTTTCGCTATCGTCGAGTTCAAAAAGAATGAATTCATCACCATCGCCCGGGCCTTCATCGGCCAGGGTTACCTGAATATCCGTCTCTGTTTCAGCAACTGTAAAAGTGACTGTCTGTGTCACTGGGCTGAGTGAATAATCCGCTCCACTGGCGGTGCTCGACGGGTCAATATCGTAATCAATGCTGAACGGATAGATTGGCGATAGTCCGCTGAGAATGACCTTAACCGTGGCCGTTTCACCTTCGACAGCAACCTGATCCGGGCTGAATGACACCTGCGGATAAATGTTGATCGTTTGAGTATCCTGGTCGGTGTTACCTTTGCCATCGGTTGCTTGCCAGGTCAGGGTATAGCTACCGGACTCCAACTGCTGATTATCATCTGGGAATTGAACTTCGATGGTGCAGCAATCATTGAGGTTGTCGGTAGCCAGTGCTTGTAAGGACGACTGAAGCGTGGCGTCGCTGGCACCCTCTGGGAGTCCGAGTAGAAGCCGCAGTGTCACTTCGGTGTACTGTCCGGTGGCGTCAATATCCAGAAGATCGGCAGGTGCAGTTATGGTTGGATCAACGGTATCTACGTAATCGTCCGCATCATTTGGGTCGGTGCCATCAACGGCTTCCTGTCCATCAGAAATCCCATCACCATCGCTGTCGACTCCGTTGATGTCCAGCTGGGCAGTAGCTGTGACTGGATCAGCCGCGTTGCCAGAGTCGTCGGTCAGCGTCAGCGTCAACGTTAACTGGCCGTCATCCAATCCACTCAGGTTCACTGGAATGTCGATTGGGCCACCGCCAATACCCGAAGCGCTGCCGGTCACAGGGGTACCACCGCCCGAACTGGTGATACTGAAACTGTAATCGGCGCCGCTTTCTGCGCCGCTGAGCGTGAATTCAGCACCGGCAACGTTGCCGCTGTCGTAGAGGGCATTGTTGAAGGCCACGCTGTGACCCGTTGGTCGCTGGGCATCGACCGTTGCGCTGACGGTATCATCGCCCGTTAATCCAGCGTCATCCACGGCAGTCACGGTCAGGTTCTGATTGGTACCACTGGTTGAGCCTTCGGTAACGGAATAGGTCGCGGTCCAGGTGTTGCCACTGTTGGTTGCGCTCACCGCAGCGCCGCCGCCAAAGGCGCTGAAATCGACGGTCACCGCTGTTATGTCGGCGTTGTTGTCGCCGCTGGCGGTATTGTCCCAACGGATGGTCAACGTATCACCGACAATGAATGCTCCGCCATTGCCAGTCGCTCCGCTGACGTCAATATTGCCCGAGGTAACCGCAGGTGCCTGAGTATCGGCATCGGCATTACTGCTGTCGGCGCGAGTGGTGCTGTTACCGGCATCGTCTGTGGCCGTCAGGCTGATGTTCAAGTTGCTGCCATCCAGGCTGCCGGCCGTCAGGGTGTAGGTCGCTGTCCAGGTGCCGCTGCTGTTGGTTGCTGCAACGGCAGTGCCACCGCCAAAGGCACTGAAGTCGACCGTTACCGAATCGATATCGCCATTGTTATCGCCGCCAGCGGTGTTGTTCCAGGTGACAGTGACGGTATCGCCGACGATAAAGGTGTCGTCGCTACCGGTGCTGCCTGAGAGGTCGAGGCGACTGTCGCTGACCGACGGTGCCTGATTATCGAGACTCGCATCATCCGTGCCTTCGGTGGTGTTGGACAAGCCCAGATCAGTGGTGGCTGTGACCGACACATTAAGACCCGTTGCATCAATGGTGCCCGCAGGAATCAGGTAGCTCGCGGTCCAGACGCCTGAAAGTTCAGTAGCGGCAACTGCTGAACCACCGCCGAACTCTGAGAAATCTACGGTGACGGTATCAATATTGGAATTGTTATCGCCACTGGCGGAGTTATCCCATTCCACGACGATGGTTTCGCCCACTCGGAAGGTCGCACCAGCGGCGCCGCCGACACTGATGTGGCTGGCAGAAACGCTCGGCGGCAGGACGCTCAGGCCGACGTCATTGCCGTCACCGGCCAGGTAACTGATCAGGTAAGTAATACCATTAAGTGCGATGCCGGCCCCCTCGGTCAGTGTGTTGAAGGTGCCCGATACCGGACCGCCGGTCAGGTAATCAATGATGGTTCCCAGATCACTGTTGACGCCAACGTGAGTACCGATGAGATTCAAATCGCCGTTCAGGGTAAGGCTGTTACTCACCTCAAAAACGTCATAGCCAGATTCGGCTGTGCTGCCGTTAATTCTCACCGTCAAAAGACCACCGGCCTGAAGGTCCAGCCCGCCATCAAGTTGCAGAGTTCCAGGCGAGTCGCCCACCGCGATGGTGCCTCCCGAGTTGACCGTTACCAGACCACTCACCAACGATGCGCTGATAAAATCACCGTCGACGGTCAGGTCGCCCAGCAGGCTGCCGGTTAAGTTAAGTACGCCATCTACGATATGAGTCAGGCCGGTCAGGGTATTGGTGGCGGTCATGATCAGAGTGCCAGCGCCATCTTTGACCAAAGAGCCAGCACCGCTCAGCGTGATATCGAGGGTGGCGGTGTCAGAAGTGCCGTTAAAAAGGGTCAGAGTGACACCGGTATCAATATTAAGAATGCCGGCATTCAGAGTGATATCAGGCACCAAATCCAGATTGACGGTTAAATCATGGAGTAAGGTGGTTGTGCCACTGATAGCAAGGGTGTCGTTATTCAGGGAGCTGTCGAGCACCAACGTCAACAAACCGCTGGCATCGGTTTCAACCATCGCCAGTGCTTCGCGGAAGCTCACACCATTGCTTAGGTCTTGTACTGCGGTGTCGGTGTTGCTGGTGACGTAAATAATATCGGCCGTTACCGTAACGTCAGCAACACCCACTTCAAGGCCATCGCTCAACGACAAACGAATCAAAGCGTCGCCAGCCGGTGTGTCGTTGCGGTATTGAATACGCCCCAGAAGATCGTTGAGCAATGCAGCCGTTGGCGTGATCAGAGAGTCATCAAAAGTGATCTGTAATTGACCGCCGCTGTTGGTGTAAGTGGCAAAGGAATTGCCTCCAACTTGCAAGGCGGAGCCGGTGTCATCGAATGTGGCACCGTCGTCATCAATGCTAAACACATCGGCGTCCCAGGCGCCGCCCTGTCGTGCCACCGTCAGGGTCGCGCCGTCGTAATTGCCATTGCCGCTGTTGAGTAAGTCGAGATCGAGGTCGATCAGTGAGGCATCATTGCCGACGTCCAACGTAACCAGATTGCCGACGCCCGCCCAGGCCACGCTGTCGCCATCAAGGTTGGAGAACTCGGGCGCTGAATTGACCGGGAAGGCACCTTCAACAGCCAGGGATACGCCTGAGGAGGTGCCATCCAAGATTCCGCCTGAGACGTTATCGTTGGCCGTCGTTCCGCTTGTCTCATTCAGCTTCCAATAACCGATAAGGCCTGCTTCATTTCCTTCGAGCTCAACGCTTCGATTGGCATTAATCTGTGCTTCAGATCGGACAATATTCCAAAGGCGAATATCGTCAAAGCGACCTTCATAGTCGGTTATGCCAACTAATGATGAGTTGCCGATAATCAAATGATTGTTGCCGCTACCGGCATAATCAGGAACTTGAGACAAAAGTCCAAGATCAGGAATGCTGCTGCCAATTTGCACTCCATCGAGAAAGAATTGCCAGTTGCCTGTGTTGAACACGATAGCCAAGTGGTGCCAGGAATCGAAGCTAAGGCTCGTGTTGAAATTGGCTGATGCGGTAACGCCTGTTATTAAATCTCCGCTCAGGTCGGTGATAAGCGTTGTAGTTAATGCCGTTTTAAGCAGGGCAATGCCCCCTGCACCATCGAATTCCACAAGATTGACAGTGCCCAATATGTTGAGGCTGCTATCAATATTTACCCAGAACTCAATCGTAAATTCGTCCAGTTCGGACAACTCAGCAGCAGCGCCCGTAAGCGTTAAAGTATCGCCACTGGAAAATTCGTAAGCATTGTTAACCGCAAAGCTGGCCGAAGATAAACTAAAAAAAAGTACGGCAACAAGAATCCGAAGGAAGGTCTGGAAACGATTTTTTAACAGCATAAGCAACTCCGTTCCACTTTTAAAAGTCTAAGTGGAATACATAAATTAGTCCGTTAATTTTGATGTTAGAGAGTCGGAATATTGGTGTCTCTTGGCGCTCTTATTCCAATAATTAATTCATTTAAAAGGCGCACATCTGTCCGCTTTGTTTAGTAAAAACACCAATAAGAACAAAGTCCTAGGAGTGATTTGAAAAGGAAGTTAGTTCACTTTTTAAGAACTGCAAGAAAAATTGATGATTTATTTGTTTGAATTTTTTAACAACTCTTTTCGTAAACTTAGTAGTCGTGTGATTTTTTATAAGTTTACGAAAATTAACATTAAAATTCGGTGTCGCGCCTAACCTTGAAGGCTCAGGCCAGTCTTTTGTGTACGAAGAGTCGTCGCTCTTCTGGCAGCCGGATCATCAAAGGCCTGCTCAGTAAGGAAGGCGTTGTCGTCGGTCGTTTCAAGGGTCGACGGCTGATGAGTGAACTGGGAGTGATCTGTAAGCAGCCAGGCCCTCGCGCCTACAAACAGGCCACGGTTGAACGACCGGATATTCCAAACCATCTGACTCGGGCGTTTGTCGTAGAGCGGCCAGTGACCTGCCCCCAACTTTTTAATCCAAAGTGAACTGAGTAATGTTCATCACCAGAGAGGACGATGAACATGAAGAAGCGATTCACCGAAGAACAGATCATCCCCATCCTGAAGGAAGCCGATGCGGGCTTACCCATCAAAGAGCTGTGCCGGAAGTACAGTATCTCGGATGCCACCTTTTATACCTGGCGGAAGAAGTACGGCGGCCTTGAGGTCTCTGAGGCCCGTCGCCTCAAAGCACTGGAAGATGAGTACGCTCGGCTTAAAAAGCTGCTGGCCGAGTCCATGCTGGATACCAAAGCCCTGAAGGTGGCGCTGAACCGAAAGTACTGACCGTCGAGAACAAGCGCGAGGCGGTGCGCTCCATGGTCTTAAAGACGTCCGTATCGGAGCGCAAAGCCTGTTCACTCGTCGGCTTATCCCGCGCCACCCTGAGGTATCAGCCCAAGTCGTCAGTGGAGGATCGGGCGTTGTCGGATCGCATCCGATCCATTGCTTATGAGCGACGCCGGTTCGGTTACCGACGCGTCCATTAGATGCTGCGTCGACAGGGAACGGAGGTGAACCACAAGGAGGTCTACCGATTGTATCGCGAAGCTGGGCTGGCGGTTCGCAAGCGCAAGCGCCGTCATGGCGTGATGGTTGAGCGACAGCCGCTGATGTTACCCGAGGCACCGAATCATACCTGGTCGATGGATTTTGTCATGGATGCGTTGGCCACGGGCCGCCACATCAAATGCCTGACCATCGTGGATGTCTTCACCAAGGAGTGCTTGGATATTCCGGTTGCCATGGGAATATCCGGTAACCAAGTGGTTCGAACGCTCGATGCCATAGCTGCTTTTTTTAGAGGGTATCCGAAGTCGATCAGAACTGACCAAGGTCCGGAGTTCACGAGCAAGGCGTTGGATCATTGGGCGTATGACAACGGCGTCTAGCTGAAATTGATCCAGCCGGGAAAGCCCATGCAAAATGGTTACATCGAGAGCTTCAACGGAAAATTCCGCGACGAATGTCTTAACGAACATTGGTTCCGAGACTTGGCGCATGCGCGGGAAGAGATCAACCGTTGGCGACTGGATTACAATGAATGCCGACCGCACTCATCATTGGATTATCCAACGCCTTTGGAGTTTGCAGCGATGGTTCGACAGAAAACAAAAGGTTCAAACGTAACGGACATTACTAGGACGCCGTTGGAGTGAATCTTGGGGGCAGGTCACGATAGCACTATTATCTGCGTATTAATTCGACCTTTAACAACTAGAAGATTCGAAATTTTCTCCATATCTCTCGTGGTATTAATCAAAAAGACATTCAGAGCAGGGACTAACAGGCGCACGGATGTTGTGTCATAAAGGTTGAGTATTCGGTTTACTCATAGATAGCGACGTTAACCATTGCCATCTTGGTAAGACTATTTTCATCTCGAAACATTCTTTGAGATGGCGCTGCCTAGGGTTAGCCCCAGTTAAGCTAATGAGGACAGTTTATGGGTAACTGTGATCATAAACTGTCCGAAGCGGACAAGTTATGGTCGCAACAACACAATAAAGCTTTAGAGGATTCTATGGTGGGCCCAGCTGGACTTGAACCAGCGACCAATCGATTATGAGTCGACTGCTCTAACCAACTGAGCTATGGGCCCTTTGAGATCAGCCAGCGAACGCTGGTCTGAAAACGAGGGCGGCATTATAACGTGGGTGACGGCCAAGTCTAGGCTTAGGCGGTGTCTTGGCTGCCCGCGTTAGAAAGGCGGTTTGGTGAGGTTCCGGCCCGCTGGCGTTATGGGCCGGAACAGCGGGCCTGGCTTGTGTGATCAGCGCGTGTGGGTGGTCACTCGCACGTTCAAACCCTGTTTTAAAGTATTCGAGGCGATGCAGCCGCGTTCGGCGATGGTGACCAGTTTTTCCAGGTCATCGATGCCGGCCGGGCCGGTGACGGCCATGTCGATGGTGTTGAACACCGGTGGGGTGCCGTCGAGGTGGCCGGTGATGGCGACATCAATATCTCCCAGGTCGATGTCGCGGGCAGCCGCAGCGGCCACGAGGTTCGACATAAAGCAGCCGCCCAGTGCGGCCAACAGGGTTTCGCCGCCCATGGGGCCCTGGTCTTCGCCGCCTTTTTCGGTGGGGCGGTCCATCACCACGCTGTGGTTGCGGATGTGCGCTTCGCTGGCGGTAGCGCCTTTACGATTCAGGCTGATGTTGATCTCTGGCATGGTCACCTCTGTTTTTATGTGTGTGGGTTCATCGCACTGCCCGGCTTGATGTTATCGCCCGGCCTGTGCTGATATTCCGTGCTTAGCGGTAGCGTTGACTACTGTGTCACCAAAGGCTGTAAAAAGGGACCCCTATGATGATTCGCCAACCTAGTCTGATTGCCCGTTTGCTCAAAAGTTCCGTTGTGATGTTGTCTTTGCTGCTGTCGGCTGCGCCGGCGCTGGCGGTGGATGCGTTGGCGGTAAGTGAACGCGCCTGGCAGATTACCCAGGTCTTGGAGAAGCACCTGAGCAACCGCTTTGCGGGTAATCAGGTAGAAACCGCCACCGCCGATGTATTGGCCGAAGCGTGGGAAGGCGCCGGTTTAATGGTGCAATGGCAGACCTTCGATTTTGAATTCGCCAGCCGCACCCAAGCCAGCCGCAATCTATGGGTGACGATTGATGGCGCGTCCGACCGCCATGTCGTGATTGGCGGACATTACGACAACGCCGGCCAGATGTTCGAATCGCACGGCACCACGGATAACGGCATCAGTGTGGCGCTGATCGTCGCCCTGGCCGAACACCTGGCACTGCACGATGAGCAGCCGCCCTTCACGCTGACCTTCGCCTTATTCGGTGCCGAGGAATTGGGCATGTACGGTTCGCAGGCATTTGTGCGCGCCGGGCACGCCGACGATGTGGATGCCATGGTCAACCTCGACACCATTGCCGGTGGTGACATTCTGTACATTCACAGTGCGCCCAGCACGCCGTCGGAACATTGCGCGGACGCATCGACCTACAGCGCCAGTGCCGATCTGCGTGAAGAGTTAATAGCGGTGTCGGAACAAGCCGGGTTGGCGTTTATTGAACACCCGGGTTACCCCGGTTATGCGCCGGGCGAAACCGGCGATTGGTCGGACCAGCGTTACTTTGCCTGCTCGGGCATTCCCATTGCGTACGTTGAAGCCACGAATTTCAGCATTAACGGCGAAGAAGGCTATGACGGCTATTCGCAAACCACGCACGAAGCGGTGTGGGATTGTTACGACGCCGAAGCCCGCACCGCTTGTAACCGCGATGAAGAAACTCAGTGGGGGAAAATCATCCACACCCGCAACGATCAGCTAGAACGCTTGCTGGAATTGTTTGGCAACCGCGTGCCGCAGCAGATGCATCAGTCGTCGCAATTACTGGCTGCCTGGCTGGATCAATAACGCCAGCCAACGGCAGCACCGGTTGAGACCCGCAACCACAGTGGAGGTGGTTGTGGGTCTCAATCGGCTTGCGATCAACTCAGTTTAATGCCCGCCTGAGCCGCTCTTGCGGCGTGCAGTTTCTGGTAACTTTCAATTAAGCGCTGATGTTTTTCCAGCCCGTCTAACTGCATATTGGTTTCGGTCAGTCCATGGAAACGTACACTGCCAGCGCAAGAACCGATAACGGCATCCATGGTGGCTTCGCCATACATGCGGCGCAGATTGTGTTCGAAGTCGTCGAGGTCAAGATCGTCGTCGAGCACAATTTCCAGCACCGCATTGACCGCGCGATAGAACAGACCGCGTTCGACGGTGTTGTCGTTGAATTGCAAAAAGGCTTCGACCAGATCGAGCGCGTCCTGATGCCATTGCAGCGCCAGGCAAATCAACAATTTCAGTTCCAGAATGGTGAGCTGGCCCCAGGGCGTGTTCTCGTCGAATTCGATGCCGATCAGCGTGATGATGGTCATGTAATCGTCGAGCTGGCTGGCTTCAAGACGCTGCAATAAGTCTTCCAGTTCGTCGTCACTCAATCGGTGCAGGTTGAGAATGTCGGCGCGGTAATCGAGCGCCACATTGGTGTTGTCTTCGATCAAATCTTCAACCGGATAGACTTCCGAATAGCCCGGCACCAGAATACGACAGGCCGGTGCGCCTAGCGCGTCGTAGTTGGCGATGTAGGCTTCTTTGCCCAGCTTATCGAGAATGCCGAACAGCGCCGTCACTTCTTCGCTGTTGGTTCCTGAAAAGTCCCATTCATTAAATTCGTAATCGGCTTTGCTGCTGAAAAATCGCCAGGAAATTACGCCGCTGGAATCGATAAAATGTTCCACAAAGTTGTTCGGTTCCGACACCGCCAGGCTGTTGAAAGTCGGTTGCGGCACGTCGTTCAACCCTTCGAAACTGCGGCCCTGCAACAGCTCGGTGAGGCTGCGTTCCAGCGCGACTTCAAAGCTGGGGTGCGCGCCGAACGATGCAAACACACCACCGGTGCGTGGGTTCATTAAGGTAACGCACATCACCGGGAACTGGCCGCCGAGCGAGGCGTCTTTGACCAGCACCGGAAAGCCCTGCTCTTCCAAACCGGCGATGCCCGCTTCGATATGTGGGTATTTGGCGAGCACGCTTTTCGGCACATCCGGCAGTACCATTTCCTGTTCGATGATCTCGCGTTTTACCGCCCGTTCAAAAATTTCCGACAGACACTGCACCTGCGCTTCTTCAATCGTATTACCGGCGCTCATGCCGTTACTGAGGAAGAGGTTTTCGATCAGGTTCGAGGGAAAATAAACGGTCTCATTGTCAGAGCGGCGCACGAACGGCAGCGAACAAATGCCACGGTCAGTGCGGCCGGAATTGGTGTCGTACAGGTTCGAGCCACACAGCTCGCCATCGGGGTCGTAAATGGCGCGACAGTGGTCGTCGAGAATGCCGTCGGGCAAGGCATCGTCGTCGCCCGGCTGGAACCATTGTTCATCGGGGTAATGCACGAATTCGCTGTTGGCGATCGCTTCGCCAAAAAACTGATCGTTGTAGAAGAAGTTGCAGTTCAGTCGTTCAATGAACTCGCCCAGCGCCGAACACAGCGCGGCTTCTTTGGTGGCGCCTTTGCCGTTGGTAAAACAGGCCGGTGAGGCGGCATCGCGAATGTGCAGCGACCAGACGTTCGGCACGATGTTGCGCCAGGAAGAGACTTCAATCTTCATACCCAGGTTGGCCAGAATGCCGGTCATGTTGGCGATGGTCTTTTCCAGTGGCAGGTCTTTGCCTTCGATATAGGTTTGAGCGTCGCCTTCGGGCAAGGTCATCAGCAAGGCGTTGGCGTCTTCGGCCAGATGCTCGACCGATTCAATTTCAAAACTAGGCCCGGTTTGCACCACTTTTTTCACGGTGCAGCGGTCGATGGAACGCAAAATGCCCTGGCGGTCTTTGTCGGAAATGTCTTCCGGCAGTTCGACCTGAATTTTAAAAATCTGGTTGTAGCGGTTTTCCGGGTCGACGATGTTGTTCTGCGACAGCTTAATGTTGTCGGTCGGTATATCACGCGCTTTGCAGTACACCAGTACAAAGTAGGCCGCGCACAAGGCTGAGGACGCCAGGAAATAGTCGAACGGGCTGGGCGCGGAGCCATCGCCTTTGTAGCGAATCGGCTGGTCGGTGATGACGCTGAAGTCGTCGAACAGCGCTTCGAGCCTGAGGTTGTCGAGAAAACGAACGTTGATTTCCATGACGAGAATACCGGGTAATGGGGTTTGCCTGGGGCCTGAAGGGCGCCATTGTCCAGATTTTCAGCCGTTCGTCTTCCCTCATTATGTTTCTGGGCGTCGCCGCTTGGCGCTGAGGTCGCTAAAACCGGTAATCGAGGCGCCAGTAGAGGCGGTCGTTATCGGCGGCGAGGCTCGGTAAAGCGGCATCGCCATCGCGGTAAATCACCCCGCCGACTTCGGTTTGCCAGTGGTCACTCACTGTCCATTCCGCGGAGGTGCGCATCACCTGGCCGTTGTCCAAATCGTTCCCGAAACCGAGCACCATGGCTTTGAAGGTTAGCCGCTCGTTCCAACGGCTGTGTTCCAAACCCAGCGCCCATTGCTGTTCGAATTCATCGCCGATGGACGCCATGGCGGATTGGTAGCCGGGTAAATAACGACTTTGGTGTTCGATGATCAGGCGGCTGTCGGCGGGCAAGGTGATGTCGGCACCGAGCGTCCAGGCCAGGCGTTCAGTGGCCTGGTCAGCAAAAACCAACCCGTCTTCCCAGCGCAGTTCGGCTTTCAGCACCGCCGGCTCGACCGGTACGCTGAAACCGCCCCCCACCTGAGTGAGGCGCTCATATTGGCGGCGCCCGTTTTGGATATGACCGGCGCTGTTATAGCCGCGCCAAACAAAGGCACCGGCATCCGCCCCGAACAGCAAACCGCTGAACCGAACACCACCGGACAATGCTTCGGCGTCTTCAAAGGGTGAGGCTGGGGTTTGGTCATTGAGGGCGGTGGGCATGGGGTAGTAGTCGCTGCCGAACACCGGCTGCTCGGCAACGGGGTTGTCGAGCGCGATCACGCCCTGCACCGTCCAGTCACCCATGTAATACCGGCCTTCGGTTAACCAGCGTGGCACGAAGGCATCGTCCGGATCTTGCAGACCGGGCTGGCTGCGTTTTGGCGGGTTGACCGGCTCGTTCACCGAGAGCACATCGTTAAACCCCCAGGCCAGCGTTTGCTTACCCACCGATGCCGCGCCGCGCAACGACCGATAGCCGAGCGTGGCCTGTTCGATGGCGAGCCGGGTTTCGCGTTTGTCGCGGTAATCGTCTTGCCAGTCAGCGTCGGGTTTTAACGCAAACACCCAGTCTTGTTCGAGGCGAACATCCAACACGGCGTCGAGCGCATCGTTCGGCCGCCATTCCAGGCGAGGTTGCCAGCCGGTGGTCAGGCCCGATAAACCCCGATGGTCGGTTTCACCCGCCTCCGGTTGGTCGTGCGCCAGGTTCAGTTGCCCACCCGTGAACAGCCGATGCGACACATAAAGGGTCTGTTGTTCGGGGGCGTCGGTGCGTACGTTTTCGAAGGCATCATTAAAGGCATCGGCAAAGGGGTCGTCTTCGGCCTGGGCGCACAACGGAGCGGCGGTCATCAGTGCTGCCGTGACGAGAAAAGGCGTTGTGTTCACAGCCCTTGCTCCAAACGTTGCACGGAAAATTCGGCATCGGGCGCATCAACATTCAGGTCAATACGGCTGAATGTCAGTTGCGTGCGATGCACCGTTTGCCCACCTTCCTGACTGACCACCTGCATGACTTTGGGCAGCCAATAACCGTCGCGCTGCTCCCACTGCGGAATGTTCAGCAGCTTGCGCTGGTTGGTGCCGGTCTGGGTGTGAATGGCGCGAATCACGCGGTAATTACTTTGCTGAATGTAGAGCAGCGATTCGGTGTAGCCGGTCTGGTCGATTACCCTGCTGTTTGCCGCGGTGGCGTTAACGATCCACACCGCGTCGTCGCCCACGCTGTCTTCACGAATGAGTTCGTACGTCCAGTCGTCGAGGTTGCGTGACGCCATGTCGGCGTACGATAAATCGGACCCCATAAAGCTGCCGCTCTGGTCGCTGCCAGCGATGCGTTTCGATTTATTCAGGCTGGGCAAAAACAGCCATTGGTCGTCATCGCGGTCGGCGTCGTGGTAGTCGACCACCAAAAAACCGGTGCCACGTACATCCGAGGGTTCCAGAAAAAACAACCGTTGGCGATCGGCTTCGTCAAAGGTTTTGCTCAGTGACCGTAACGAGCGCACACGTTGATTATTGTTGCGGTCGATCAGCGTCATGGTCATGTCGGCGGCCATCACCGGTGGATCTTGCTGCGCATCCACCTGCGTCATAATCTCGAGCCCGGTTTCAGCGCGGGCACACATGCTGTGCGCAGCGGCTACCAAAAGGATGAGTAAACCAACAATGGGATTGAGCGAAAAACGAGTCATAGTTAATGCTCCTGTTGCGAAGACGATTGGCGCAATAACACCGGCGCATACCAGCGCAGCAGCACTGGCGTCAGCGTAAAGTTCGACAGCAACGCCAGTAAAAAGGCGGTGCCACTGAGAAACCCAAAATTGAAAATGCTCGAGACGTCGCTGAACAAAAACACATAGAAACCAGCGGTTAATACCACGGCGGTCGTCAGCAAAGCGTTGCCCGCATTTTGAAAAGCGCTGTCGGTAGCGCGGCGCACATCGCGCTGTTCAAAGAGTGCGCTGCGGAAGTGATGCGCAAAGTGCACGGTGTTATCGACGGTGATGCCAATGGCAATGGTCGCCACCAGCATGGTGAATAAATCGAGCGGTATACCGACACGGTGCATCAGCCCCATCACCACAATTATGGGCGCCAAATTCGGCAACATGGCAATAAGACCCAGGCTAACCGAGCGCAGCAATAGCATCAGCATGACGGCAATAACGAGCGCGGCCAGCGCATAACTCCAGGCCGTGGTGCGAATAACCGCATTCAACGCTTCGCTGAGTAATGGTAATAAGCCAGTGACCGAAACCTGTGCCCAGGGTTCAACGGCGTTGCCCAGACGCTGCTCGACAACATCGATAAACGCCTGATAGGCGAGGATGTCTTGCCAGGGAACGATCAGCGTGACCTTGGTTTCGCTGAACGATGAGTCGACCAGTCGGCTTAATTCATCGGCGCCGCTGTTTTCAAACAACAGTAATTCTTCGGCCAGCAAACCGGCATCGTCAGGCAGACGATAAAACGCCGCATCGCCTTCGTTCAAAGCCTGATGCGTGCCTTTAACAATATCGATTAACGAATTGACGTGGCCGATGCGAACGCCACCGGGGGTGTCTTCCTGCAAATCGATCAGGGCGTCATCGAGTGCTTGTAATAACGCCGGGTTTTTAATGCCGTTGTCGCGCCCCGTGGCAATGACCACGTCCATATTGATGGTGCCACTTAACCGCGAATCGACCGTTTCGGTGGCCTGACGAATGGCCGAATTCACAGGCATCCAGTTCAGCGGATTAAACGAAAAGCGCAGTTGCAACACGCCCACCATGGCAACGACAACCACCACCAGCCAGATGCCTGCAAAGAGACCGCCGAAGCGCCAGTTCACATTCGACAGACGTTGCAGCAACGGCATTTGTTGTGCCGACGGATGCGTCGCCTTGGGTGCGGCTAACGGCCAAAGCGCCATCAGGGTGGGTAATACCACCAGCGTTAACAAGAGCGCCAGCATGACACCGATGGCCGAGAAAACACCCAGGTTGGCGATGGGAATTAAATCGCCACTGGCGAGCGTTGCCAGACCAGCGGCCGTGGTGAGTGAGGTTAATAAAATCGGCAAGGCCGTCACACCCAAGGCATGGCGCATGGCATCACGGCGGGTTTTTCCAGCATTGTATTGATTAAAAAAATGCGTCAATACATGCACCGAATCACCGACGGCTATAGCCAGTAAAAACGACGGCACCAGGATCAGCGGCATCTGCACGGCCTGACCGGAAAGGGCGAGCAGCGAAAAGGTCATAACGATGGCCAGAATCACTGCGACCATGGGGGCAACCACGGCACTGACGCGACGGAAAAACAACACCAGCACAATAATAATCAGCGCCACCGTCAAACGAATAAAGGTGAGCATTTCTGTCTTCATCGTTTGTTCGAGCTGCTGATTCACCACCGGCATACCAGCAACAACGCTGTGCAGATCCGACGCTGACAATTGTTGCTGCAAGGCATCGATCAGTTCGTTGGTTTTTCCGATGGGCAGAAAGTCGTCGTTGGTGGTGTTCGCTTCGGCGGCATCGGGAACCGCTGTGAAATCGTCGCCGAACGCATCGCCAAAGGCATCGTTTTCCTGAGCCACGGCAGTGGGGTCGAAGTCGTAGGTGAACGGTTCAATGACCAGGGTGGTAAAGGTTCGCTCGGCGTCGATGACCATGCCTTCCAGCGTTGGCGTTTGCGCCAGCCGCGCTTCAATGTCCGCGCGGCTGAGTGTGGCAACGGGTTGCGGTATCAGGTCATCAACCAGTAAGGCGTCACCTTGGCCTTGTTGGTAAGGCGCATTGATCAGGCTGTTGACGCGTTTAACCCAGGGCACGTCCTGTTCGATGCGGCGGTGCAGATCGGCCAGCTGCGTTAATGTGCTTGCGGCGAGCACATCGTTGGCGCTGATACCGACCACGATGACATCGTTGCGCCCGTACACGGTTTTCACCCGGTCGTACGCCTGACGCGCCGGATTGTCAGCGCTGATAAAGTGCTCAAGATTGGTATCGAGTGTCAGCGTCGGCAACTGACTGGCGAGCGCTGCGACCAGCAGCAGCACGGCCAGTAAAATGCGCTTTGGCGTGTGTATCAGCGCATCGCTGTAGCGGTCGAGCCAGGAGGGTGATGGGTTCATTGGTCGGTCTCCGGTGCGAAGGCTCGGTCGAGCAATAAGCCGAAGTAGTCGGCCAGGTCATCAAAGAAGGTGTCGTCCATGGGTGCACCGCGCACCGATTCGAGCAGCGTCTGCCCAAGGATGGGAAACACCAGCAACGATTGCAGTGCCAGCCGCGCTTGCTCGGGCCGCTGCAACGGACCTTCGGGCAACACCCGGCCAAAGCGTTGCTCCACTTCCGTCAGCAACGGACGCAGCAGCTTGTCGAGAATCCAGCGCCAGTGTTCATCCGGCTCAAAGAGCGCGTTGCGGATGATCAGCCGCATTAAGTCGCGCGGGGCGTAGCGGAAGAAATAGCGGAACAGTTCGGCGTAGGTCAGTTCCGGCGTTTGCACCAGCCGTTCGAGCATGGCGTTGCGCATCGGGTCGATGTAGCTGAGCAGCACGGCCTGAAACAGGCCGTTCTTGTCGCCGAAGTAATAGGCAATCATGGCGGAGTTCACCTCGGCACGTTCGGCCAGGCGACGAATGGAGACCCGGTGGTACTCCTGCCGCAAAAACAGATAACGCCCGGCGTTTAATAAGCGCTCGCGGGCATTGTCATCATTGAGATCGGCCATGCAGACTCCACATTAATCGATTGATTAACGCGACTTTAGTCCGCCCCGCGACCTCCAGCCAGCACTGTTGTTCATCAAATCTCACGCAATGATCAAGACCATTGGCAGTGGTGCTGCCCGGCTAAAGCATGGACAATAACGCGATGACCACAGGACGGATTTTCGAATGCTCAACCCCTTGATCACGGCCAAGCGAATATTGCAGGCGGCCGCACAAGCGACCGACAGCAGCGCGCTGGTGCGGCTGATCGTGGAACGCATCCGCACCACCTTGGATGTGGATGTGTGCAGTCTGTATGTGATGAACGAAGACGGTGAGCTGGTGCTCACGGCGACCCAGGGTCTGGCGCAGGAAGCCATCGGCCAGATTCGTATGACGCCGGGCCAGGGCCTGGTGGGTACCATTGCCAAACGCCAGCATCCGCTGAACCTGGATCACGCCGATAAACACCCGGCGTTCCGCTATTTCAAAGAAACCGGCGAAGAGCATTATCAGGGGTTTCTCGGCGTTCCGATGATTCACCTGGGCCATACGCTGGGCGTTCTGGTGGTGCAGGTACGCGAAACGCGGCGCTTCACCGAAGAAGAAGAAGCCTTTTTAATCACCATGGCGGCGCATTTGGCGGGCAGCCTGGGTGGCAACATTAAAAAGTCGGTCCGGCCGATTGACCCGAACCAAAACCAGCAATTGCCGGTGACCCGCTTTCAGGGCATTAAAGGCGCACCGGGCATTGAAATTGCGCCGGCCTGGGTGGTAAAAGACGACATCCGTCTGGACGACATTGCCGAACGCAGCGGCAGTGGCGAAGCCGTAGAGCGCCGCCGCATTGCAGAAGCCGTGGCCGAGACTCGCGAAGAACTCGACTCCGGGCTCGACCAGCTGGGCAACAGCGCCAACGACACTCTGAATTCGCTGCTCGATGTCTATAAGTTACTGCTCGACAGTCCCGAACTGAGTACCGCCATAGAAGCGCAGATCGCTACCGGCGTCAGCGCCAGTACGGCGCTAAAACACGCCTTTCAGCAACAGATTGATGTGTTCGAAGCGATGGCCGACCCCTATTTAAAAGCACGCGCCGAAGATTTGCGCGTGCTGGCCATTCGCATTTATCGGCGTTTGCAAGACGACCTGAACGAGCGCATCGATCCGGAACAACCGGTGATTCTGGTGGGCCGTGAAATCAACATTTCGCACTTCACCCGCATCGATCGCAGTAAGCTCGCCGGCATTGTCAGCCTGGAAGGCTCGGCGCTGTCGCACACGGCGGTGCTGGCAAACGCTTTGGGTATTCCGGCGGTGGTCGGCATTGGCGATGAAGACCTGACCAGCGTGAACGGCTCGGAAATTATTCTCGATGGTTATCGCGGTCAGGTGATCGCGCATGCCCCGGCCAGTCTGGTGGCGGAATTTGAGCGCATGAAGCGTCAGCAAAAAGCCTTGCAGGCCGACTTGTCGCATCTGAAAAAATTACCCGCAGAAAGCAAAGACGGCACCACCGTGCAGCTGCACACCAACACCGGTCTGCTCGCCGACATTACGCCGGGGCTGGAACGCGGCGCCGAGGGCGTGGGCCTGTATCGTTCAGAAATTCCGTTTATGGTGCACAACAACTTCCCGACCGAGGAAGAACAGTTGCGCATCTATCAAGGCGTACTGGAAGCCTACGCCCCCAAACCGGTAACGATGCGCACGCTCGACATCGGCGGCGATAAAGCCCTGCCCTATTTCCCCATTCAGGAACAAAACCCCTTCCTGGGCTGGCGCGGCATTCGTTTCACACTCGATTACCGCAACATTTTGCTCGACCAGATTCGCGCCATGTTGTTGGCCAATCTGAACACTCAAAACCTGAAACTGATGATTCCGATGCTCAGTCGCGAAGATGAGCTGTTGCAATTTCACGCCATCGTCGATGAAGCGGTATCGCAATTAAACGAAGAAGGTCACGCCGTCGCCAAACCGCCCGTAGGCATCATGGTAGAAGTCCCGGCGGTGCTGTGGCTGTTACCGCGTCTGCGCGACAACATCGATTTTGTATCCATCGGTTCCAACGATTTAACCCAATATTTGCTGGCGGTTGATCGTAATAATCCGCGCGTGGCGTCGTTGTACAGCCACCTGCATTCGGCGGTGCTGGATGCACTGCAAGGTTTGGTGCGCGAATGTCGGCGCTTGAATTTGCCGGTGAGTATTTGCGGTGAAATGGCGTCCGATCCGGCCGCGGTGATTTTGTTGCTGGGCATGGGCATTCGCACACTGAGTTTGTCGGCTTTCCATTTACCGCGCATCAAGTGGCTGATTCGCCATCTGCATTTGAACGACTGCGTCGCCTTGCTCGATAAATCGCGCGATTGCAGCACCGAAGCCGAACGCCGGGAAATGCTCAACGCGCACATTCGCAGCCTTGGTTTGGGTGCCTTGGTTCAATAAAGGTTTTAGAGTCCAGTAAACCTTTGAGAGTTCAGTAAACGTTTGAGAGTTCAGTAAGCGGTAGCGTAACGCTCGATCAGTTTATCCAGCGGTGCAACGCCGCTGTCGTCTGGCTGTTTGAGGGCGTCCAGACCCGCCTGAAACCGGGCGACCAACTGCGGATCGACGGCCGGGTGAAAACCGAAATAGGCTTCGGTAGCCGACAACACTTCCAGTACCTGCCAGTTTTCGTGGCCCGGCAATGCGTCGAGCCGACGCTGCGCCGGTAATTCGCCATACGCCCACACGTCGATGCGCTCAGCTTGCAACATGCGCGCTATCGACGCCGGATACTGGCTGAACACCAACTGGTCACTGCGGTGACCGGCGGCAGTCACCAAACGCACTGCAACGTCATCACGCACCACACCGATGCGCCAATCTTGCGGAGGAATCTGCGCAGCGGCTGGCAAACCGATCAACACAATCCGAATGGGCACCACTGGCCCGGCCCATTGATAATGTGATTCGCGTTGTTCGGTTCGCGCCAGGCTAAACAGGACGGAGCGATCGTTATTGCCTGCGTTATGCACCGCGCGCGTCCAGGGATAAACTTCAATGGTTTGTGGATCGACCGGCTCTTCCATCGACGCACTGACCGCTTGCAGAACATCGACCATCAGGCCGCCCGCGCCGTTGCCCTGAGCGTAGTTATACGGTGGGAAATCTTCGGTGAACCAGTGCAGCTCGTGCAGCGTTTGTGCCCAAGCAACGCTCGTGAAAAAGGCGGTCAGACAGAACAGCCAGGCTTGCTTCATCGAACCGCGACTCCTTCGGTCATGGCAGTGGTTACAACAACAGCATCAGCCCTTGCAGTACCACCCAGGCGAAAATACCGGCGATGACATCATCGATCATGATGCCAAACCCACCGGCGACGCGTTTATCAATCCAGCCGATCGGCCAGGGTTTAATGACGTCGAAAAAGCGGAACAGCAAAAAACCGCCGACCAGAGTCCAGGCATTTAATGGCACGGCGATGAAGGTAATCCATAAACCGACGAACTCGTCCCAGACGATGCCGCCATGATCGTGCACACCCATGTCTTGCGACACGCGTTCGCACAAGTAACAACCGAAGCCGAACGCCACAAGAAGGACCAATACATAGAGCCACAGTGGCAAGGGTGCCAGCAGCAGCAAAAACGGCATCGACGCCAGCGTACCGAAGGTGCCGGGCGCTTTGGGAAAGCCACCACTGCCCAGGCCAAATGCCAGAAAGTGAGCCCAGTGGTTATACCAACGACGTTGACCGGGTTCGATCATGGTCTTCCTCAAATTAAAAATGGGTAAAGCCCGGCCAGGACGACCGATAGTCTTTGCCATTATGCCGAATCGAAACCGTCGCGTCGCCTGCCTGGGCGCGACCGATGCAGGTCAGTGGCAGAGCCAGCTGTTGGCTCAATTCGAGCAGTTCGTTATGGCGTTCGGCGGGGGCGGTAAAAGCCAGTTCGTAATCGTCGCCACCGGCGAGTACCTTGGCGATGGCGTCGTCAAAACCCAGCCGTTCACTGAGGCTTGGCGCTACCGGCAAGTGTTCCACCGCCAGTTCGATGTTGAGATGGCTGGCGCGGGCCAGATGGGTGAGATCGGCGACCAGGCCATCGGAGACATCGATGGCTGCGTTGGCGATGCCCACTAATTGCTGACCCAGCGACAAACGCGGCTGCGGTTGCCAGTAGGCGTCCAGCCAGTCGCCTGGAACGTCCGCTTCGCGTCCGTCCAGAATGGCGGGCAACGCCGCCGCCGCACGACCGGGCTGACCGGACACCCAGACCTCATCCCCCACCAAAACGCCGCTGCGCGTCAAAGGCTGGGCAATGCGCCCATGCATTTGCAGACTGATCACGCGCGCCGGGCCCGAGGTGGTGTCCCCCCCGGCCAGCACCAGACCGTAGTGATCGGCCAAGGTCACAAGCCGCTGCGCAAAGCGCCGGGTCCAGTGTTCATCGATGGGCGTGGGCAGCGTCAGCGCGAGTGTAAAAAACGCGGGTGTGGCACCCATGGCGGCCAGGTCACTCAGCGCAGGCAAAAAAGCGCGTTGGGCAACGCGCTCGGGGGATGCGTCTTCAGGAAAGTGACGACCCGCCACCGCGGTGTCGATGGACATCGCTAACGGGGCGGCATCGTGCCAGACCAGACAATCGTCGCCATTGCCGACCATCAGACTGGCGTCGCGCACGGTGCCGCTTCGGAAGCAGGATTCGATCAGTTCAAATTCAGTCATGATCGAAGTTTGACGAGCCGCCTGGGCGAAGGCAAGGCTCGTCGGTTTTCAGGTTGCGGTTGAGCGATCAGCTTTGTGGGCCAGCCGCAACAATGGCATCGGCCACATCGTACTTGGCAAAGTTCTCTTTGAACTCCGCCACCAGCGCCGCAGCGCGGGCATCGTAAGCCGCACCATCCGCCCAGGTTTGACGTGGATCGAGCAACTGGTCATCAACGCCCGGTACGGCGACCGGCACATCCAGATTCAAGCCATCGAGATGACGGGTTTCCACGCCCGACAAGGCGCCGCTGGTGATGGCGCTGATCACCGCGCGCGTCACCGGAATGCTGAAGCGCTTGCCTTCACCGTAAGCACCGCCGGTCCAGCCGGTGTTCACCAGGTACACATCGGTGCCCGCCGCTTCGATACGCTTCATCAACAGGTCGGCATAAACACCGGCCGGGCGCGGGAAGAATGGTGCGCCGAAGCAAGTCGAGAACGTCGTTTTGATGCCCGAACCCGCGCCCATTTCTGTGGAACCGACCAAGGCGGTGTAACCACTGAGGAAATGATAAGCGGCGGCTTCTTTCGTTAGTTTCGATACCGGCGGCAAGACACCGTTCAGGTCGCAGGTCAGGAACACCACGGCGCTGGGTTCTTCACCCTGGTTGGTTGGCTGACGTTTGTCGATGTGCTCCAGCGGATAAGCCGCGCGTGAGTTCTGCGTCAGGCTGTCGTCGCGGTAATCCGGATCACGGTCGGCGTCGAGCACCACGTTTTCCAAGATGGTGCCAAAGCGAATGGCGTTCCAGATGACCGGTTCGTTTTCGGCCGACAAATCGATGCACTTGGCGTAGCAGCCGCCTTCAATGTTGAACACCACACCCGGGCCCCAGCCGTGTTCGTCATCGCCAATCAAGAAGCGATCCGGGTCGGCGCTGAGGGTGGTCTTACCGGTGCCCGACAAACCAAAAAACAGCGTGGTTTTACCATCGTCACCGACATTGGCCGAGCAATGCATCGGCAGCGTCTCGCTCGCCGGCAACAGAAAATTCTGCACCGAGAACAACGCCTTCTTCATTTCACCGGCGTAGTACATGCCCGCGATCAGCACGCGGCGCTCTTCGAAATTGATGATAACGGCGGCATCGCTGTTGGTACCGTCGCGCTCAGGGTCGCACACGAAGGACGGCACGTTCAGCACCTGCCAGACATTCTTGCCGCGCTCATTCCAATGCTCAGGCACGATAAACAGATTGCGTGCAAATACCTGATGCCAGGCGAGTTCCGTGGTCACCGTAATCGGTAACGAATGTTCGGCAGCCGACCCCACTTCCAGGTGACTGACAAAGTGTTCGCGGTCGGCCAGATAGTCGCTGACGCGCTGCCACAGCGCACCGAACTGGTCAGCCGGATACGGCTGGTTCACCTTGCCCCATTCAATTTCATCGCGACTGCCGGGCGCATCGACGATAAAGCGGTCTTTGGGTGAGCGTCCGGTGCGCTCACCGGTACGAGCGACAAATGCGCCGTTACGGGCGAATTCGCCTTCTTCACGACGAACGGCGAATTCGAGCAACACAGGTGTGCCCAGATCAAGATGGGCATTAGGGGGAAAAGCGGCCATGACGGTTTCGACTCCAGGGTTGGTCCAGCGTGTTAGGCCCAACCAGTCTAAGCCGCAATCGAGCTTGTCTTGAAACAACAAAACGTCAATATATTTTTGACAATTAGATAAACGCCGGAATCATCTGAAAGAAAACCACAGTGCAAGCCAAGGGCTCTGTTCTGGGGCAAGCTCGGGTAACCGTGAAAAAGCGCACCATAAAAGCGCCGAAAGCAGACGAACCACCCAGACAACCTCTGCGACAGTGTCCACCACGAAAAAACACCCAGCCTGAAAGCGGATACAGTTGTCAGCGGCAAACAGCCATTTGTTGTTATGTTACAAGATTCGCCGCTCCCAGCGCCGATTTTGGTAAGGGAATTTCAATGATGCAATTATTGAAACACTGCCTTTAAACCGGCACTGAGCGCTGTTTGCGTTGGTTAAATCGGTCGGCTGCCGTATTGATTGGAGGGTGCCTTGGGCGGATCTGCCCGTTTACCGCGCTCGACTTCTTTGACTTCTCCGCCGGCGGCCAGAAAGGCTTCTACATCGTTGGCAACTTTGGCGCGGAGTTCATCACGGCTTTGCGGGGCTTGGCCACTGTCCTTCTGGACTTGGGTTTTCGACGTCGTGTCGGTGCTCATTCTCAGTTCTCCTGAACACACCAGTGGATGATCCCTTCTTTATAGACCATAGACACCAATTCGCCATCAAAAACACTACATAATTTTACCCAATGTCACAGCAAATCCGGCGCGCCTTGCTAGCGGTTCCCGAAACTGCAAGGCAGTTTTGCGGCACCCACCGTAGCCAGCGGCAGCCGTGCCTATATAATGCGCACTGAATCTTTTGCCGGAATGTCTTTGTCATGTCTGACACCAACCATAACGACACCAATGCGGCCTGGGGCGGACGCTTCAGCGAAGCAACCGATGCCTTTGTTGCCGAATTCACTGCCTCCATCGGTTTTGACCAGCGTCTGTATCGCCACGACATCGCCGGGTCGATCGCTCACGCCACCATGCTGACCGAGGTGGGCGTGCTGACCGACGACGAAGGCCGCACCATTGTCGAAGGGTTAAAAGCGGTGGAAGCCGACATTGAGGCCGCTCGTCAGCAGTGGTCGGTGGCATTGGAAGACGTGCACATGAATGTTGAAGCGGCCCTGACCGCCAAGATCGGCGCGGTCGGTAAGAAACTGCACACCGGGCGTTCGCGCAACGACCAAATTGCGACGGACATTCGCCTGTATTTGCGCGAAGCCATCGATGGCCTGGTGAGTGAATTACAGCGTTTGCAGCGCGGCCTGATTACCCAGGCCGAACAACAGGCCGACACCATCATGCCCGGCTTCACGCATTTGCAGACCGCGCAGCCGGTCACTTTCGGCCATCACTTGCTGGCCTGGAATGAAATGCTGCAACGTGACGCCGAGCGTTTAATGGATTGCCGCAAACGGGTCAATGTTCTGCCGCTGGGTGCGGCGGCACTAGCGGGCACCACCTACCCAATCAACCGCGCGCGCAGTGCTGAATTGCTCGGTTTCGACAAGCCCACCGAAAACTCTCTGGATTCGGTGTCAGACCGCGATTTTGCCATCGAATTCACGCACGCCGGTTCGCTGCTGATGATGCACCTGTCGCGCATGTCGGAAGAGCTCGTGTTGTGGACCTCGGCGCAATTCGACTTCATCGATTTACCCGACCGCTTCTGCACCGGCTCGTCGATCATGCCGCAGAAGAAAAACCCAGACGTGCCAGAATTAGTGCGCGGCAAAACCGGTCGGGTTTATGGTCATCTTATGAGTCTGCTGACACTGATGAAAAGTCAGCCCCTGGCGTATAACAAAGACAATCAGGAAGACAAAGAACCCTTATTCGATACCGTCGATACGCTCGCCGGCAGTCTGCGCGCTTTCGCCGACATGGTGCCGCACATCGAACCGAAAAAAGACAGCATGCGCGCCGCCGCTTTGCGCGGATACAGCACGGCCACGGACCTGGCTGACTATCTGGTGAAAAAAGGCATGGCGTTTCGCGATGCGCACGAAGTGGTGGGCAAAAGTGTCGCTTATGGTCTGCAAACCGGCAAAGATTTGAGCGAAATGTCACTGGCGGAATTACAGCCATTCAGCGATACCATTGGCGAGGATGTGTTCGAGGTATTAACGCTGGAAGGTTCGGTCGCCGCTCGTGATCACTTCGGTGGCACCGCGCCGAACCAGGTGCGCGCCGCAGCGCAGCGCGCTTTGGCGCGGCTCGACGCCTAACGGGAGACGGGAGACGCTCTTTTGCGTCCGGCGTCTCCCGACTAGCATCTCCCGCCGGAGCACTACAGATTCCGTTGCAACCACACCATTAAATCATCCGCCGCCAGTGGCTTGGAAAAATAAAATCCCTGTATGGCATCGCACTTCATTTTCACCAATTCCACCAACGTTGCTTCGTCTTCAACGCCTTCAGCCACAATTTCCAAGCCGAGGTTGTGCGCCATTTTAACGGTCGATTCAACGATGATTCGGTCCTGTGCATCTTTGAGTAAATCGGCGATAAAACTCTTATCGATTTTCAACGCATGAATGGGCAGCGATTTTAAATACGCCAGCGACGAATAGCCGGTGCCAAAATCATCGACTTCCAGTTGCACATCCAGCTCAGACAGTTGTTCGATAATATCGACTGCGCGCAGTGGGTCAGACAACAGGGTGCTTTCGGTTAATTCCAGCACCAACGCCGACCCGGGCAATTTAAATTCAGCGAGCAACTGCGCAACCTGCTGTGGCAAAGCGTGATCCAGCAACACACGCGACGATAAGTTAACCGCCATATACAGATCGGGTTTTACCCGTTTGCGGCAATCAGCCACCATCGCCAGACTGGTGCGCAAGACAAAGTCCGTAATCTGCCGAATACCCTGCCCCATTTCGGCGATGGGAATAAAATCGGCCGGAGACAGCTCGCCGAGTTCCGGATGGCGCCAGCGCACCAGCGCTTCCAGACCCGTCACATGACCATCGCTGGCACAGATCACTGGCTGATAGGCCACCCACAAATCGCCCGCCTGCAAACCCTGGTCGAGTTCCGACAGCACGGCAATGCGTTGGGGGGTGCTGGCATCCAAATCGGCATTGAAGACCACTACCGTCTGGCCTTTGCTTTTCGCGGCGTACATGGCGACATCAGCACAGCGCAGTAATTCATGGCCGTCTTTGCCCTGACTCGGGTAATGCGACACACCGATGCTGGCTTCCACCTGCAACTTCATGTTGTCGATTAAATACGGCTGACGCAGCGCCTCACCAATGAGTTCAGCCAACGCCAACGCCTGAGCGACGCTTTGCTCGGGCAGGAAAACGGCGAATTCATCGCCGCCTAATCGGGCGATGCCCCAGGAATCTTCCCGCCCTAATACATCGACAATTCGTGGCCCGATTTCACACAACAACCGGTCACCAAAATGGTGGCCCAGCGTATCGTTGATCTCTTTGAAACGGTTCAGGTCGAACAGCAGCAAGGAAGCGGTTTGATCGGGATTCTGCTCCAGAGCATCGCCGACCCACTCGTGTAATTGCGCCCGGTTCCCCAAGGCGGTCAAGCTGTCGCACATGGCTTGGCGATGCAGCGTCAGGCGTTGCATTAAATTGTCGAACGCCAGGCTGATGGTCTGGTGCAGCAGTTCGACAAATTCCCGATCGCGGAAGCCGGCTTCGCGACTGCCAATAACCAGAACGGCGACCGGCTGCTGATTATCGAACAGCGGTAAATAGACCCAGGGGCCGTCCGTTTCGACAATCGACAGCGTACCGCCATTGATGGCGTTATCGATGGCCTTGGCGTGGTAATCCAATGGGTGGACGGGTTCATCAACATCGGCAACCGTCTGACGCCACTGCCGCTGTTTCACCCGAAAATAGGCCACTTCACGCGAGCCATCCTGATACAGCAATTCCTGTAAACAGGCTTCGAGAAACTCGGTCAGATCGCCTTGCCGTTCAAGTTCGGTCGCTAACCGAACCAGGCCCCGCAACCGGCTTTGACGCTCGCTCATCAGCCGGTTTTGTTCCGCCAGCGCCGCTTCAGATTTCAACTGATCCGTGATGTCTTCAATGGTCAGCAACGCGCGCTCGGTCTGATTCATCATGGTCGGCGACACATGCACAATAACGCTGCGCTCACGACCACTGAGCGTATGCATCTGCCAATGACTGGGTGGTACACCCTTATAGTGGGCTTCTTTCACCAGCCGCAGCAGACCGTAGAGTGAACTGCGACCATCCGGTTGGTGCTTGGGCAACAGGTCGATGAGTTGCAGATCGCTGCTGTCACCCACTTCAAACAATCGGCGCGCGGCCTGATTAAAATTCGTCACCCGGCCTTTAGGATTGATCACCAGCGCCGGCTGCACCGCTGTATCAAAAAAGGCGCGGTAACGAGCGTCACTTTCCTGCAGTTGCCGTTCAAGCCCGAGTCGTTCGATTTCGGTGACGGCTCGATCGGTATAGAGTTCCAGCGCCCGATCCAACGTTTTACTGGTGGAAAAAGGCTCGTCATGACACAGCACCAGAGCCCCCAGCCATTCGCCCTGATGATTATCAAGGCGAATCACGATGACGTGGCGGATGTCATCCAGGTTGCTCAGGCCATGGCCCAGTGCTTCGTCGAAACTCAATTCAGCGCGGCTTTGGGTCCGCAGCACACTCAATTCGGTGTTATCGGTCAGCACGGTGTAGGGCGCGATCAACAGACCATCGTGAACCCGTGCCAGCGATTCCAGGTTCTGACCGTCGACCACGCGCATAATGGCCACCTGTCGAACATTCAGCAGGTACGCCAGGCGCCGACATAAGCTCTCCAGAAATGCCTGACCGGTCGCGACAGCAACATCGGCATTCAGGCTCTCAAGCGCTGTGTCCAATCGCGAATGGCGACGCGATGTGCGCTGCGACTGTTTGCTGTCCAGCAAGGCGCCATAGGAATGCATGGTGCCGTTGGCGTCGCGCCTGAACGACGAACGCTCTTCCACCGTACGATACCCATACTGCCGGTGCCGAATGCGATAGTGCAGGTTCATCGGGCTTTCGGTAATACGGCTGCGATCGTATTCCGCACCAATGCGGACCCGATCATCCGGATGAATCATTTCGTAGAGAAAATGGCGGGGTTTATCGCCGAGAAAATCGGCAGCGGGGTAACCGGTCAGATCTTCAATGGCCTCACTCACATTCAGCAAGCGCCACAAATCCGGGTTGTGTTCTGACGGCACAGCCTCGTACACCACCAGCGGCAACTGCCTCAACCAGGGTGATAGCTCGCCCTGTGGGTCGCTGTTATTCGCGTGTTCTGACCTCTGTGTCATGCCTGTCCGTACGGTTTACCCACATCCTGTAGCCTCAAAGTCTAGCGAGTTATTGACTCACTTGCCGACTTTTTGTAAAGCCCGGACATAAAAAAAGCGTGGCCAGAAGCCACGCTAAGGGTTTGCCTATCATTCGGCACGAACACCGAAGCGGTGTTCGTTGATGCTTAAATGCGGTTTTCTGTTTGAGCGTCGAAGAAGACGGCCTTACTCATATTGAACAACAGGTCCATTTGCTCACCTGGATTGCCGGCTTCAGTCGGGTGAACCCGGCATTCGCATTCCTGACCGTTAATGTGGGTCAGCACCAGGGTGTCGGCGCCCGTCGGCTCGGTGACTTCAATCTTCACCGGCACGCGGGTAACAAACGGCTGGGATTCGACGTGCGGCATCACGTGAGTGATCTGTTCCGGGCGAATACCCAACACCACGTTTTTGCCTTCGTAAGCTGACAAATCAGCCTGCGCCGGATCGGCCGCAAGCTCAAAGGTTTTGCCTTGCGATTCGATCTGCACGCCAAAGCCATCGGCTGTTTTAACCACGGAGCACTCCAGGAAGTTCATGGACGGTGAGCCCATAAAACCTGCCACGAAGATGTTCGCCGGATCGTCATACACCTGCTGCGGCGTACCAAACTGCTGAACGATGCCGTCTTTCATTACAGCGATGCGATCGGCCAGGGTCATGGCTTCGATCTGATCGTGTGTTACGTACACGATGGTGGTGCCCAGACGCTGGTGCAGCTTTTTCATTTCGGTGCGCATTTCAACACGCAGTTTGGCGTCCAGGTTCGACAGTGGTTCGTCGAACAAATAGGTCTTCGGACGACGCGCCAAAGCACGGCCCATGGCCACACGCTGACGCTGACCACCGGACAGTTGCGACGGTTTGCGGTCGAGCAGGTTTTCGATTTGCAACAACTTGGCAACGCGCTCAACTTCGGCGGCGATCTCGTCCTTCGGCATCTTGCGGATTTCCAGACCGAAAGCGATGTTCTTACGCACGTTCATGTTCGGGTAGAGCGCGTAGCTCTGGAACACCATGGCGATGTCGCGATCTTTCGGCGCGGCGTAGGTGACGTTGTCGTCACCGATCATGATGTCGCCCGAGGTGACATCTTCCAGACCGGCGATGCAGTTCAGCAGCGTCGATTTACCACAGCCAGACGGGCCGACCAGGATGATGAATTCACCGTCCTGGATATCCAGGTTGATGCCCTTGAGCACGTCGGTGGTGCCAAAACTTTTGTTGACGTTCTTGATGTTCAGTTCAGCCATGAGGGAACTCCATTAACCTTTAACAGACCCGGCCGTCAGGCCGCGTACGAAATACTTGCCGGCAACGACATAGACAATGATGGTGGGCAGCGCAGCGATGATGGCGCCGGCCATGTCCACGTTGTAACGCGTCTCACCGGTGGTGCTGTTGACCATGTTGTTCAGACCAACGGTCACCGGCTGCGATGACGGGTCAGAGAACACCACCCCAAACAGGAAGTCATTCCAGATTTGAGTGAACTGCCAGATCACGGTAACCACCAGAATCGGCGTCGAGATCGGCAGAATGATGCGGAAGAAAATGGTCCAGAAACCGGCGCCGTCGAGCTTGGCGGCTTTCACCAATTCGTGCGGCAGGTTGACGTAGTAGTTACGGAAGAAGAGCGTGGTAAAACTCACCCCGTAGGCCACGTGCGTCAACACCAGACCGGGAATGGTGCCACCCAGGTTCAGCCAGCCCAGCAGCTGAGACTGCGGCAACAGAATCGCCTGGAAGGGAACAAAACAACCCAGCAGCAACGCAGCAAAGAAGAAATCGCTGCCGCGGAATTTGAAGAAGCTCAATACATAACCATTCAACGCACCCAGGATGGTGGAAATCGCCACCGCCGGAATCACGATTTTAATGGAGTTAATAAAGTAAGGTTTCAGACCGGTTTCGCTGCGCGCTCCGATCTGCACTTCACTCCAGGCCTGACGCCAGGCTTCGAGGCTGAACGATTCCGGCCAGGCAATTAATTGCCCCATACGGATATCTTCCATCGACCGCACCGACGTCAGAATCATCAGAATCAGGGGCAACAAATAATAAGCCGCCACAATCATCAGGACACCGTAGAGGATGGCGCGCCCGGTAACGGGTTGGTAACGCTTGCTGGTATCACGCATCTTTTGGCTTCCTCAATTCGGAGTACAGATAAGGAATCAGAATGGCCAGGATGGTCATCAACATAATGACCGCCGACGCTGCACCAATACCCAGGCGTCCACGCTGGAAGGAGAACTGGTACATAAAGATGGCCGGAACGTCCGTGGCATTACCCGGACCGCCACCGGTCAGAGCGACAATCAAGTCGAAGCTCTTAATCGCCAGGTGCGCCAGCATGATAAAAGCAGAGAAAAACACCGGACGCATGGACGGAATAATGATGCGCGAATACACCGAGAACAGGCTGGCACCGTCGAGCTGGGCCGCCTTGATGATGGAGGTATCAATACCACGCAAACCGGCAAGGAAGATCGCCATAACAAAACCACTGGATTGCCAGACGCCGGCAATCACCACGGTATAAATGGCCATATCCGGGTTCACAATCCAGTCGAACTGGAAGCTTTCCCAACCGAGGTTGTGAATAAAGCGCTCAATACCCACCGTCGGGTTGAGCAACCATTTCCAGACGGTACCGGTAACGATGAACGACAGCGCCATCGGGTACAGATACACCGTACGCAGCGCACCTTCAGCGCGAATCTGTTGATCAAGCAGGATGGCGAGTACCAAACCCACGACCATACAAACACCAATGAAGAGTGTGCCGAATACCACCAAATTCCACAGCGACGATAACCAGCGCGGGTTTTGGAACAGCTTGACGTACTGTTCGAAACCAACGAAGTCATAGCGCGGCAAAATGGTGGAATCGGTCAGCGAAATCACGCTGGTCCAAATAATAAAGCCGTAGATAAAGATGATGGCGATAGCCACCGTGGGCGACAACACCAGCTTGGGAAGCCAGTAGTCCAACCCCTTTTTGCTTGTTACCGACATAAGTCTTCCGTCCGTTCACACAAAGCAGATTCAAAAAGTGGTTCACCGGCGCAGTTCAGTGCTGGCCGACCGAGCCCTTTTTGAAACAGTCTGGGTATAAAAAGGCGGCGCGGATGCGCCGCCTTTTATCACTGCATTATGGCAGTGTTATGTCACTTACTGAGCAGCGCGGATAGCGCGAGCCATCTGAGTAGCCGCTTGCTCAGCAGTCATGCTGCGAGAGTTAAAGAACTCAGTCACGGTGTCGTAGATCGCACCCTGAACGCTGGAGGTCGTAGACATACCGTGCGCCATGGAAGGTACCAGACCACCGTTAGCAGCCGTGGACTTGAAGGTGTCCATGGCTTCAACGGCGCAGCTGTCGAAAGCGCTCATGTCCATGTCGGTACGAACCGGGATAGAGCCTTTGTTCAGGTTGAAGGTCTGCTGGAATTCATCCGACAGAACCAGACCGGCCATCGCCATTTGCGCTTCAGTGCTGGAAGCATTCGGCTGCTTAAACATCGCCAGAGAGTCGATGTTGAAAGTGAACGCATCTTCAGTGCCCGGGAACGGGGCGCAGATGTAGTCAGAGCCCGGCTCCAGACCAGCGGCAGTGAATTCACCCTTGGCCCAGTCGCCCATGAACTGCATAGCGGCTTCGCCACGGATAACCATGCCAGTCGCCACGTTCCAGTCACGACCCGGAGCGCCTTGGTCGATGTAGTTGCTGACGCGTTTGAACTGTTCCAGAGACTCGATCATGGTGTCGCTTTGCAGCGCGTCCTGATCGTGCTCAACGAAAACGTCTTCGAAGAAGTCCGCGCCGCCAACTGCCAGTACGATGCTTTCGAAGGTGGTCGCGTCCTGCCAAGCCTGACCGCCGTGAGCGATCGGAGTAACGCCAGCCGCTTTCAGAGCGTCAGCCGCTTCCCACAGCTCATCCATCGTGGTCGGGATTTCAACACCGGCGCTTTCAAATACAGCCGGGTTCGCCCACATCCAGTTGACGCGGTGTACGTTAACCGGAGTCGCAACGTATTCGCCGTCGTGCTTCATGAAATCAGCAACAACGGTCGGCAGTTGCGCGTCCCAGTTGTTAGCGTCAGCCACGTCATCCAGGTTCGCCAGGAAGCCGAGGTCGCCCCACTCCTGAATTTCCAGACCTTTGATCTGAGCCGCTGCCGGCGGGTTACCAGAAACAGCGCGTGAACGCAGAACGGTGTAGGCGTTTTCACCACCGCCACCGGCGACTGCGAAGTCGATCCAGGTGTGGCCTTCGTCTTCAACCATTTCTTTCAATACAGAAATAGCGCGCGCTTCACCGCCGGAAGTCCACCAGTGCATGACTTCGATTTCACCGGCTTGGGCGCCAGCAGCCAGGGTGCCACCCATAGCCATTGCCATCAGAGTTTTCTTAAACATATCGCTCAGTCCTTCTGTTGTTGTTGTGACTAGCTGTTGTGACTAGTTTTTTTTTGAGGCAAACCGAACCGGAATTGCCGGTCCACCGCTTGGAAAGGGCATCGTTCGGACTCGGTACATACGCCTTCCAACACCGGGACTCTAGTTGCAGCGAAGGTCAATGACACGTCTAAAAAGGCAACCGAGCGTAACAAAGGCTAACAGCGCTGCGGCTTTGCTAAGTGTTACCGGTGTTACTGTGAGTGACACACTGTTCGGGTATCGTCGGCGGGCGCAGCATTGTGTGGTTACTGGCAGAGAGAATCGTCGCGGAGGGTAACAGCCGGTAACGATGGTTACCGGCCTTATGTAACAAGGTTGTTACACTGCAGGAGTTAAAAACAGCTCACTGCACAGGCTGGCAATGGCTTGCAGGCCTTCAACGTCGGCCTCAGTGAAGTCATCCAGTTGGTCGCTGTCGATGTCCAGCACGGCGACGACCTCGTCGTCGACCAGCACGGGAACCACAACTTCCGAGCGTGACTGACTGCTGCAGGCAATGTGACCCGGGAACGCATCGACATCCGGCACCCACTGAGTGGTGGCTTCCTGCCAGGCCGCGCCGCACACACCCTGACCGAAACCGATGCGGGTGCAAGCAATGTCGCCCTGGAACGGCCCGAGCACCAGTTCATCGCCATCCACCAGATAGAACCCCACCCAGAAAAACCCAAAGCTCTGGCGCAGTGCAGCAGCCAGGTTCGCCAAATTGGCGGTCAGGTTGGGTTCACCACTGATCAGGCCGCGCAATTGCGGCAACAGATCGGTGTATTGCTGCTGACGATCAGCATTGGCATTGATGTCGAGAGTTTCAGCCAAGGGTCCGGGCTCCAGATGTTGCAGCTTGCGCTGCCAGTTGTTTATAGAGAGTCAGCGCGCGGTCTTTGTCGCCCCGTCGCTCGTACAAGGCAGCCAGTGCCTGGCCCGCCTGAACCGAGGGTGCTTGTTGCCAGGCGGCCTGCAAATAGTTCTCGGCCTGGCCCCACAAGGCTTCGCGCTCACTGAGCAAACCGAGCACGGTTTGGGCAACCGCCGACGGCTGTCGCACACGGGTAAGAATGGATTCCCCCAACCGCAACGCATCGCTGTTGTTAAACGGCAGCTCGACAAGCAACTGCCACAGCTCGTCGGACGGGGAGCGCTCGAGCGCTTTTTTCAACCGGTCATAGGCATCAGCCAGACGCTCGTTTCGCGCCAGGCAACGCACTTCGGTTGCAACCACACTCGGCTTCTGCCGCATGCCACGCGGCAACGCTTTGAGCAGTGACGTCTTGGCTTCGCCGCCGGCATAGGCTTGCTCAACCAGGGCACGCCCGGCCAGGCGCTGCCACTGTTCACGATCATCCGGGTTGAGCGTGGGCGCCGCTTCAATACGACGCAGCGCCTTGTCGGCCTGACCTTCATCGATCAGAGCGCGCCAATACGGTGGCTGTATAAAACGCACCGTTGCCAGTTCCGGCTGACGCTCCACCAGATCGACCAACGCTTGGCTGTTGCCGTGTTGAATCAGCTGATTGGCCTGCAGCGACCAGGCGGCCAGCGCCATGCCCGGGTCGGCTTCAATATAGTCGGCCAACCGCTCGGACCAACTGGGGTTATTGCGATCGGGCACCAAGGTTAATAACCGCGGCAAGCGCTCTGACCCGCCAGCCTTCACAACCTTATTGAGCGCCGACAGCGCGGTGTTGTCATCACCGGTCAGCCAGGCACGAACGGCGCGTTCGGTTTCAACCCGAGCGGCGCGGCGATCGCGGTGATCGCGATAACGCCGCACCCAGCGCACCGGGTTCACCCCGCGCCATAGACGCAGCACCAACCACAGCGCCAGCACACCAACAACCAACAGACCGACCGCCGCCCAAAGGGTGATTTCCACCATCCACTGCCCCCAGGCGAGCATGACGTAACCGGGGTGACGCACCATAAAATGCGCAAGCACACCGGCGGCCAGTAATAACAAAAACCAGAGCATGACTTTAATGACCAGACGGCTCATTGCTCACCCTCCGTCTGCGCTGCACGGCTCAGATAATTTTCCAGCGCCTGCACACTGGTGTTGATGTCAGGCAGGTCCGGGTTGAGCGCGGTGCCGCTCAGTTCAGCCAGTTGATCGAGCAACGGCTGTATGGTCACTTCCTGACGCATCGGTTCCAACTGCTCACTGAGCTGATCCAGAGCCGCATCAAAGAGCGCCTGATCCCGTGATAACACCGCCAACTGAACCTCTTCAAGCAACAAGCGGCTGTGTTGGCGCCAGCGCTCAAAATCGTCCAGCAAGGGCGAGGCCTGATGATCAACCTCCAGTCGGCTGATGGTCACCAGGCTGCCCAGGCTGTTGCGGAAAGCCGCCCAGGGTGACGTTTCTGCGTCGGTTTCCGATTGTTCCTGCGGCGCTAACCGCTGGGCTGGCGTCCATTGCAGCGCGACCAGACGGTCATCGATGGCATCCAGGCGGAAATACAGCCCGTTGATGTCCGGCGCGTCGATGGACTGCAGCGCCAATCGATCATCGGCAATCTGCCGACGCACGGGCAACACCGCTGCGGCGGTTAAATCCGCGAGAATCTGATCGGCCGCATCGAGCAGGTTCAGCGCCACCTGAGCATTGCCATCCAGTTGCAGACGGCGTTCGGCCAACCGCAATAACGCCAGCGCTTCTTCCAATGGCCATTGATCGGCGTCGAGATCTTCACGCCGGGACAGTCGCTGGGCGGTGTCCACCACCATCTTCTCCAGCTCGACGCGCGCATTATTTAATTCGTTACGCAGGGTGTCGCGCGCTTGTTCGGCCCGGCTCAATTCGTCGTTCAGGCGAGAGACTTCCGCGGCCAATCCGGCCTGCTGCTGCGGCAAACTGCTCCAGGCGGACCACTGTGCCAGCGCTTGCTGATAATAAGGCCGACCCCAGTAATAGCCCGCCGCTACCAACAGGCCGATCACAATCAGCAGCACCAGCAGAATGCGCCAGCCGCGACCACGGCGCTTGCCGGTGGCGCTGTTGCTCGCTTTACGCGGCTTGGCTTTGGACGGCGCTGAGGCAGCCTGAGTTTCCGAAGGTTTGGACGCCCCTGACTCGGGCGTGTCAGGGGTCGTTGTCTGCTTGTCTTGATCGGTCATGGGCTCGCTTCAATCTCCGCTGGGCCGGGCACTGGCACAGTGTACGAGGTTCGGTGGTAAGTCGTCACCTCAGAGGTTTGCTTGCAAATAGCGAGCAACAACATCCAAGGCAGCGCCGCCGGTGTCTTCGCCATCGATTCCCTGCGCCTGCGCCCAGGCCAGCAGTCGCGCCGAACTGAACAACCAGCGCCCGCGCCAGGATCGCCAATCAGCATCGTGCGCCAACAGCCCTTCGGCGAGCGTCAGAGAAGACACCAGCATAGCGTCTGCCTGATCGCGTTGCGCACTCAGCTGCTCAATAACGTCAAGGTTTAAAGCGCGCCGGTACACGGTCATCTCAGTGACGTCCGCGCCTCTGCTTTGCAGTGTTTGCGCAAACACCGAACGGCCGCCCTCACCTTTCACCACCAGCCATTTCTGACCGGCCACCTCGCGCGTGGATGGCAGTGTTAAAACGGCTTCAGCGGTGTTGGCGGTTACCGGGAATTCGGCGGATAAGTGGGCCTGGGCCAGTACCGAGGCGGTGGCTGGGCCGTTGCACAACCAGTGCAAGCGCACCGGCGGCATCGGCCAGTAGCGATCGAGCGCGTCGGTCAACGCCTCGGCAGCGCGACGGCTGACGCAAATGACGCCAGAAAACTGGTCCAACTCCAGCCAAAGGCTGCGCTGAGCGGGCGTTTCTTCCAGCGTCGTCAGTCGCCACGGATCGACCAGATGAAGGTCGATGTCCAACCCCGCCAGACCGTCGCGCCAGCGCGACCAGTCGGTTTCCGGCTTGGGCAACAGCAGACGCATCAGTCCGCCAGTTCCGCCAAAATGGCATCGGCGCCTTGTTGAATGAGTTCTTCGGCCAACGACAAGCCAAGTTGTGACGCCTGATCCAGGCGCTCGGCTTCGGTGGCCGCCAAGGCGATGTCACCCTGAGCGCGCAGCAGCGTTTGGCCATCGGGGCGACCGACTCGGCCTTCCATTTGCAAACGATCCCCCTCAAGCACCGCAAAACCCGCAATAGGCACCGAGCAACTGCCTTCCAGGCGACGGTTCATGGCGCGCTCTGCGGTCACACGCAAGCGCGTATCGGCGTGCATCAGCGGCAGTAAACGCTCACGCACAGCGTCATCACCGGCGCGAATTTCAATGCCGACCGCGCCCTGACCAACCGCCGGCAAACTGAGATCGGTATCGATGGTATGACGAATGCGATCGTCCAGTTCCAAACGACGCAAGCCCGCTGAGGCGAGCACGATGGCGTCGTAATCGCCGTTATCGAGTTTGCCCAGACGGGTGCCCACGTTGCCGCGCAGGAAGCGGATTTCCAGATCCGGTCGCGCCGCCAGTAATTGCGACTGGCGCCGCAGCGAGGAGGTGCCAACGATGGCGCCCTGTGGCAAATCGTTCAGGTGTTTGTAGTGATTGGAGACAAAGGCGTCGGTCGGGTCTTCGCGTTCGCAGATGACCGCCAATTCGAAGCCGTCAGGCATCACCATGGGCACGTCTTTCATGGAGTGAACAGCGATGTCGGCCTCACCGTTTTCGATGGCGCGCTCCAGTTCTTTAATGAACAGCCCTTTACCGCCGACCTTGGCCAATGGCTGGTCGAGAATCTGATCGCCGCGGGTGGTCAGCTTGACCAACTCAATGCTCAGATCACTGTGCAGTCGCTCCAAAGCCTGTTGCACGTATTCGGCCTGCCACAGAGCAAGCGGGCTTTGACGGGTGGCGATGCGCAAGATATCGGACATGAAAACGGCTCCTTTGAACAAGGCGCGCAGTGTAACAAATTCGCGCCCGGCGGGTGCGGACCGATCGCATAAAAAAGCCGGCACATGGCCGGCTTTGCTGCGCAATGGCAGCGTCCCTCTGTCAGGCTTGGGCCTGATCAAATCTGGTCCTGATCAACCTCAGTCGCGCAGCGTTTTCATGGCGCCCGTCCAGGCCACCAGCTCGTTGAGCATGGCGGTCAGCGCATCCAGCTGCATGTCGGCCGGTTTGAAGTCGCTGAAGTTTTCAAAATCGGTAAACAAGCTCAGTTGCACCTGATCGCGTACGTGCGCCATGCGCAGTTCTGACGCGATCTGACGCAGATGTTCAACGGCGCGAACACCACCGGCACTGCCGAAACCGACAAAACCCGCGGCCTTGTTGTTCCACTCGGCGTTCAGGTAATCGAGCGCATTTTTCAGCGCACCCGGCACGGTGTGGTTGTATTCGGGGGTGACAAACACATAGCCATCGTACTGGGCGATTTCCGCCGACCAGACTTTGGTGTGTTCCTGAGTGTACTGCTGCATCATGGCCGGCGCCGGCTCATCGAGCAGGGGCAGATTAAAGTCGGCAATATCGACCAGTTTGAATTCCGCATCGCTGCGCTTGCTGGCTTCTGCCAACACCCAGTCGGCGACGGCTTTGGCATTACGACCTGGGCGAGTACTGCCCAGAATGACGGCGATCTTCAACATCATTACGCTCCTTTTGGCCCGCCTAGGGTTGGCGTTGCCCAGTTAATCGTTTCGATGCTCGCCAATATGACGGCTACCAGAAAGCAATCAATACCACTAAAATGTACGCAATATTTCCTGACAGGAAACCTTTATGGATACCCTGACCAGCATGAAAGTCTTCGCCAACGTGGTCGAAGCCGGCACCTATGCCGCGGCCGCACGGCAAATGGGGCTGTCGAAAGCGATGGCGAGCAAGCACGTCATGCATCTGGAACAGCGCTTGAACGCGCGCTTGCTGAACCGCAACAGTCGTCATCTGAGCCTGACTGAGTCGGGCCGGCTGTACTACGAACGCTGTCAGACGCTGCTGGAAGACCTCGATGAAATGGACGCCATCGTCAGTCGCTCAGCAGTGACACCCAGTGGCACGATCCGACTGACCGCGCCCATCTGGCTGGCCAATACGCGTTTCACCAGCCTGCTGGCGGATTACCGACGACAGTACCCGGAAGTGACCTTTGATCTGGACATCAGCGGTCGCTTCAGCGACATCGTCGAAGAAGGCTTCGATCTGGCATTGCGCGCCAGCAATGACTTAAGCCCCAACCTGATTGCCCGACCCTTAACGACGCTGGGCTTTACGCTGGTCGGCGCGCCGGGTTATCTCGACCAACGCGGCCGCCCAAACAACGCCGAGCAACTGAGCGAGCACGATGCGCTGACCTATTCATTGGTCAAACAAAGCGACGTTTGGAGTCTGGAAGGGCCGGAAGGTCAGGTGAAGGCGCCGTTACAACCGGTACTGACCAGCAACAACGAAAACCTTCTGCTGGCGGCCGCTCAGGCGGGCATGGGCTTGGCATTGTTGCCGCGGGAAATGGCGCGGCGCGAGTTGGAAAGCGGTCGGCTGGAAGAGGTATTGCCCGCTTACTCACCCACACCGGGCCAGTTGTATGCGGTCTACACCAGTCGGCGTTTGCTGTCGTCCAAGGTGCGGACCTTTATTGATTTTCTGGCCGAGCGAATGCCCGACCAGTGCGATGAGCAGTTGCGTTAATCGGCGTCCCGGCTGCCGCTGGTCACCCGATTCAGCGCATCGCTGACCGCAGCGCGGGTTTCGTCTTCCATCTTCGCCAACGCGCTGACGGTCAGGAAAAACGCCATATCCACCGAATGGCGATAATAGCGCGCGGGCAAATTACTGAGCGCCAAACAGGCTATATCGGCCAATGTATCTTCATCGAGCGAACGCGCTTCCGGGCGCTTCAGCAGGTCTTCTACCACCAGTTTTTCATAATAATTGGCAATCTGACTGTCCAGGCTCATTGCGCCTTCTCCATGCTGTTAAGACGGCCTAATTAGAGGGCACCGCGTGGGCGACACCCGTTCAGCTTAGCGTTCGACATCCATACTCGCCACGCTCTGGAACCCGCGCGGCAACTTATTCCCCCGGCGACCGCGCTCACCCAGATAGTGCTCAAGATCCGCACCTTTGAGTTTCAGTTTGCGTTTGCCCGAGTGGACGACCAGGGTGTCATCGGCGCCGAGCACCACCACCGACACCATATATTCTTCATGCTCAGCCGCACGCGAGGCCGGCACATTGATGATTTTGTTGCCTTTGCCCTTAGCCAGTTCCGGCAAGTCACGCACCGGGAACACCAGCAAGCGGCCTTCGTTGGTGACGGCCGCCAGGTAGTCGCTGGCCAACTGAGCAATCGGCGACGGTGGCAACACCTGAGCGTTGGCTGGCAAGGTCAGCACGGCTTTACCGGCTTTCTTGTTACCGGTCAGATCGCTCAGTTTGCCCACAAAACCATAGCCTGCGTCTGACGCGAGCAGATATTGATTGTCGGGTTCACCAATCAGCAAACCTTTCATTTCGGCGCCCGGCGGCGGGTTGACCGTCTTGGAAATCGGTTCACCCTGACCGCGCGCCGACGGCAGCGTATGCGTTGGCAAAGTGTAGGTGCGGCCAGTGGAATCGAGCAGCACAGTCGGCTGATTGCTCTTACCCGGGCCGGCAAAGGCGAAACCATCACCGGCTTTGTAGCTCAGGCCTTGCGGATCAATATCGTGGCCTTTGGCGGCGCGAATCCAGCCTTTTTTCGACAGCACGACGGTGACCGGTTCAGACGGCAGAATCTGATTTTCGTTAAAGGCCTGGGCCTCTTCGCGCACAATCAGGCGGGTGCGGCGGTCGTCGCCAAACTGGTCGGCATCGGCGAGGATTTCTTTCTTAATCAGCGTGCGCAGACGCGCCTTGGAGCCCAGCGTTTTCTCAATGCGATCACGCTCGGCCGACAGCTCATCCTGCTCACCGCGAATTTTAATTTCTTCCAGCTTCGCCAACTGGCGCAAGCGGATTTCCAGAATCGCTTCGGCCTGAATTTCGCTCAGACCAAAACGCTTGATCATTTCCTGCTTAGGCTCGTCTTCGGTGCGGATGATGTGAATCACTTCATCGATGTTCAGATAAGCGATCAACAAACCATCAAGAATGTGCAACCGAGCCAGAATTTTATCGAGCCGGTGCTGCAGACGACGCGTCACCGTGGTGGTGCGGAACTCCAGCCACTCACGCAGAATGTGGTCGAGCGATTTCACCTGAGGCCGGCCATCGATGCCGATCATATTCAGGTTGATGCGGATGGTTTTTTCCAGGTCGGTGGTGGCGAACAGATGGTTCATCAGATCATCGACATCGATGCGATTCGAGCGCGGCTCGATGACCAGACGCGTCGGATTTTCGTGGTCCGACTCATCGCGCAAATCCGAGACCATCGGCAGCTTTTTGTTCTGCATCTGCTGGGCGATCTGCTCGATCACCTTGGAACCGGACACCTGGTACGGCAGTTCATGAATGACGATATCGCCGTTTTCAACCTGATAGCGGGCGCGCATCTTCACCGTGCCACGACCGCCTTCGTAGATTTTGCGAATGTCTTCGCGCGGGCTGATCAGCTCGCCACCGGTGGGGAAATCCGGGCCTTTGATGTGCAGCATCAAATCCTGCACCGAGGCTTTTGGCTCATCGAGCAGGTGCACACAGGCCGCAGCCACTTCGCGAATGTTGTGCGGCGGAATGTCGGTGGCCATACCCACCGCAATACCGGTGGTGCCATTGAGCAGAATGTGCGGCAACCGCGCAGGCAGCACCGCCGGTTCTTCCATGGTGCCATCGAAGTTCGGCACCCAATCGACCGTGCCCTGGCCGAGTTCCTCGAGCAGCAACGCCGCGTGGGCGTGCAGACGCGATTCGGTATAACGCATGGCAGCGAACGATTTGGGATCGTCCGGCGAACCCCAGTTACCCTGGCCGTCCACCAACGGATACCGGTAAGAGAACGACTGCGCCATCAGCACCATGGCTTCGTAACAGGCGCTGTCGCCGTGCGGATGGTATTTACCCAGCACATCACCGACGGTCCGCGCCGACTTCTTATACTTGGCCGAGGCACGCAGGCCCAGCTCGCTCATTGCATAGACAATGCGCCGCTGCACCGGTTTCAGACCATCGCCGATGTTCGGCAATGCCCGATCCAGAATGACGTACATGGAATAGTCCAGATACGCCTTCTCGGTGAACTGGCTTAACGAGAGGGTTTCAGTGTATTCGGTGCTTTGATCGGTCATTCACGCGCCTCAGAAGACAAGAGCCCGGGGCGGCCAACAGGGCCCCGCCCGGCAATTCAGGCAGAAGTGTCGCAATTTCAGGGAGTTATGACAATCGGGAACGGCGCTATGGCCGCCCTAGCGGGCAAAATAGCTGTGGAAATAGGCGCGACCGTCCTCAACAAAGATCGCCGTGTAGAAGCGCCATATTTCACAGCCCTCGACCATCAGCCGCGGAAAGGCGATCGAGTAAAAGTCAAAGACATCGTGTTGAGTGACTTTAATCTGGCTGAAATCGTCCAGATGATCGAAGTAAGTTGCATCGGAAGCCGGCGCAAAACCACCCGTTTGCCGACACTCTATGGGGTCACGTGCAAAGAGGTTTCGAGACAAATAAGACGTCTCATCCTGCAGGGCCGAATCAATTCTTTCCTTAGCAATGTATTGATCGGCGTCTGACAACCCGCGTTCTGGCACCAGGGCCATGATGGCATCAACATCGTGCGTTCGAACCGCAGCGGCGTAGTGCTCTATCGCTGCCCTGACCAGCGCGGTGTCATCACTGGCGTAGGTCAGTACCGGCCCTGCCAGTGCGATCAACAGCGCCAACAACCCCACTTTGCCAATTATTCTATAGCGTCTTGTCATAATGCCCCCGACGATTTACACACAACAGCAGCCAGCCACAGTGCACAGGTGATAAGCAGCAAGATAGCGGTGGCGATAACGATATACGTCACCAGCAATCGTGCATTTCTATATTCTTTAAAGACGCCTGGACGTTCTATAAGGACCACGACGTAGAGAGCATTAAAGAAAAACAGACCCAGCAAAAACAGAACGACGCTGAGCAAGTGTGAAAACGGCAAGGTGACGAACAGTACGTAAAAGGTGGGCGGCAACTGGATCAGAAAATGCACCCCGCCTCGTTGCCATATCGCCGTTTGAGGGTCACTGTTCGATAAACGATCTCGGCCCATGCTGTCGACATCCCTATTATTCAAGCGCCCACCAGTACCTTACCGCCTCCGCTCATTCATACCAGCGTTAGCATTCATTTTTTAATGGCACTGAGCGCTCAGCGGCTTCCAGACAGACTGAATTTAAAGCAAACTCCCACCGGTGTTGAAGGGCATACCAAACGGTAATTTTCAAACCAATAACGCCATTGAAATGAGCCAACGCCGTGAACATTAAGACAGGCGCTCTATTGCTACTCGCCGGTGGCCGCAGTCGCCGCATGGGCAGCGATAAAGCCCAGCTAGCGATAGCCGGCACGACCTTACTGAACTGGCAACGCCAACGCTTGCGCGCTCTGGATTTGCCGATCTGGCACAGCGGGCCGGATGGCATCGTGGATCAGTGGCCCGATTTTCAAGGGCCTTTGGCCGGGTTACACAGTGCGTTGCGACAACAGCCAAACGTTGAGTTCTGGCTGCTGATGCCAGTCGACATGCCCAACCTGCCGGTTGGACGGTTGCGTCAGTTGGCGGTGTGCGTTGCTGATAAAGGCGTACCGGTGGCATTTCAGGGGTCACCTTTACCACTGGCCGTACCGGCCACAGAGCGGATTACCGAGACGCTGGAAACCTGGCTCAGTCAGTCGGACGGGCCCAGATCGATTCGCGCGTTAATGACCACCTTTGACGGTTATTGGCTGGAAGCGTCGCTCAGTGACGATGAACAACTCAATGTGAATACACCGGAAGATTGGCAGGCATTTTTACAGGCTTTGAAAGAGCAACCGTTATAACAAGCGCACCGCTTTAGCCGCCAACACATTTAATTCGCTGCCATCGGTTTCCAGGTAATGTTTGATATCCGCCCGCATCGGTTGTGCCCAAAATTTCTGGATGTGTGCGGCCACCACCTCGGCGGCTTTTTCGTCGCCGTCTTTCAAGGGTGTGTGATCGGCGATCTGATTGATCATCTTGATCAAATTCTGGGTGCGATGACTCATACAATTTACTCGCTTTAAAACCGACGCTGTTGCATCAGCAATACACCAGGTGACGCCCGTCGCGGGCAAAACCAACCAAGCGGATGCCGTAGCGTTTTGCCTGTTGCGCCGCCAAATTCGATGCGCCACTGACGGTCACCATGGCCCCCAAATCGCACTGTGCGGCTTTGGCAATTAATTCAAAACTGGCGCGGCTCGACAGCAATAAAAACCCGCTGTCGGTGCTCAGGGTTTCGCTGTAAATCGCACCCAATAATTTATCCAGCGCATTGTGACGACCGACGTCTTCGCGCACCTGCTGAATGTGTCCGGCCTCATCACACCAGGCGGCGGCGTGTATCGCACCGGTCAGTTGCTGCAACGGCTGATACGATTGCAATTGAGTTAACGCAGTTTCAACCGCCTCAGCAGACGGTAACGACCTGGGAGTTACCTGCGGCAGATCGCGCATCACCTGATCCAGCGAGTCCTTACCACACAAACCACAGCCACTGGGCCCGGCCATCGTTCGGCGCTGCTGTTTTAATGCATCCAGACGCGTGCCATGAATGCGCAAGTCGAGTTCAATACCGCGTTCGCCATGATCAACAATGTTCAAATCATAGAGCTCGCTGGTGTGCTCGATAATGCCCTCGCTCAGGCTGAACCCGAGCGCGAAGTTTTCCAGATCGGTCGGGGTTGCCATCATCACGGCGTGCGTCTGGCCGTTGTAACTAAACGCCACGGGCAGCTCTTCGGCCAGGCTGTCGTCTTGCTGCGTTTCCTGCCAGCCTGTTTGACCGCGTCGTCGCACCGCGACCTTCGCAATGCGATAGCCGCTGTGGCCGGTCTCTTTCAGAGCTTTAATCGCCATCGTTATTTCACAGCGGCCGTGTCGGTCTCAACAGCCGTTTTCAAAAAACCCCACTGTTTTTTATGGTGTTCGCGATGCCGTTGCTGCCAGGCACTGGGGTTGGCTACCTTCTCACACTGCACCGCCGTGACTTTGTATTCCGGGCAGTTGGTGGCCCAGTCGGAGTTATCGGTGGTGATCACGTTGGCACCGCTGACCGGGTGGTGGAAGGTGGTGTACACCACACCCGGTTGCATGCGCTCACTGACTTTGGCTTGCAGCACGGTGTTGCCGCTGCGGCTGGTAATGCCGACCCAGTCGCCGTCGTTAATGCCCCGCTCAGTGGCGTCGTGCGGATGAATCTCGAACCAGTCCTGATCGTGCCAGTTTTGGTTTTCGGTGCGTCGGGTCTGAGCGCCAACGTTGTATTGGCTGAGAATACGACCGGTGGTCAGCAACAACGGAAAACGGCGGTTAGTGCGTTCGGTCGTTGGTACATAATCGGTAACCACAAAGCGACCTTTGCCGATGGGAAAATCCTGCTCGTGCATGATCGGCGTGCCGCTCGGATGGTCGTCATTGCATGGCCATTGAATGCTGCCCAATTCGTCGAGCTTTTGGTAAGTGACGTTTTTAAAACTCGGCGTCAGGCTGGCAATTTCGGCCATGATGTCTTGCGGATGCTGATACGCCATGTCATAGCCCAGCGCATTGGCCAGATCCTGGGTAATTTCCCAGTCACCTTTACCGGCCAGTGGTGGCATCACTTTGCGCACGCGGTTGATGCGCCGCTCCGCATTGGTGAAGGTGCCGTCTTTTTCCAGGAAGGACGAGCCGGGCAATAAAACGTGCGCAAACTTGGCGGTCTCGTTCAGGAAAATATCCTGCACGATCAGACATTCGAGTGAACCGAGCGCCTGCTCAACATGCTGGGTATTGGGGTCGGATTGAGCGATGTCTTCGCCCTGAACATATAGCCCCTTAAAACTGCCATCGATGGCGGCGTCGAACATGTTAGGAATGCGCAAGCCGGGCTCGTGGTCGATGGCAACGCCCCAGGCGGCTTCAAACCGCTGACGCGAATCGTCTTGCGACACATGCTGATAACCCGGCAATTCATGCGGGAAACTGCCCATGTCGCAACTGCCCTGCACATTGTTCTGACCGCGCAATGGGTTCACGCCAACGCCTTCGCGACCAATGTTGCCGGTCGCCAGCGCCAGGTTGGCAATGCCCATCACCATGGTCGAACCCTGGCTGTGTTCGGTCACACCCAAACCATAATAGATGGCACCATTACCGGCTTTGGCATAGCGCCGCGCGGCTTCACGCACGCGCTCGGCTGGCACGCCGGTGATGCTTTCGGTCGCTTCCGGTGAATGGCGTGCTTCGCGGATAAAAGCGTTCCACGCAGCGTATTCATCGGCATCGCAACGCTCAGCAATAAAGCCGCGATCTTCCAACCCTTCACTGACCACCACGTGCGCCAGGGCGTTCACCAAAGCGACGTTGGTGCCCGGCCGCAACGGCAAATGCAAACCTTCGGTGCCGTGCGGAGTTTTCAGCAAATCAATAGCGCGTGGATCGGCGACAATTAATTGCGCGCCCTGGCGCAGACGACGACGCAATTGCGAACCGAACACCGGATGGGCGTCGGTCGGGTTCGCGCCAATCACAATGATGCAATCGGCTTTCATCACCGAATCGAACGTCTGAGTTCCCGCGCTTTCGCCCAGGGTTTGTTTCAATCCATAACCGGTCGGCGAATGGCAGACGCGCGCGCAGGTGTCGGTGTTGTTGTTGCCAAAGGCGGTGCGCACCAGTTTCTGCACTAAATAAGCTTCTTCATTGGTGCAACGCGAACTGGTAATGCCGCCCACGCTGTTGCGCCCGTGTTTGGCCTGGATGGCTTTGATGCGGTCGGCGGCGAACTGAATGGCATCGTTCCAGCTGACCGGGCGCCAAGGTTCATCGATATGATCGCGGATCATCGGTGTGGTCAGACGGTCCGGATGGGTCGCATACCCGAACGCAAAACGACCTTTCACACACGAATGACCGTGGTTTGCCTGGCCATCTTTGAACGGCACCATGCGCACCACGGTATTGCCTTTCAATTCAGCCTTGAACGAACAGCCCACGCCGCAGTAGGCGCAGGTGGTGACGACCGAACGGTCTGGCTGGCCTTGTTCAATGACCGAATTTTCCATCAGCGTTGCGGTTGGACACGCCTGTACGCAAGCGCCGCAGGAGACGCATTCGGAATCCATAAACTCTTCGTTTTGACTGGCAGAGACGTGCGAGTCGAAACCGCGGCCATCGATGGTCAGCGCGAAGGTGCCCTGCACTTCTTCACAGGCGCGCACGCAGCGCGAACAGACGATGCATTTGCTGGCATCGAAAGTGAAATAGGGGTTGCTGGTGTCTTTGGCCGCATCGAGATGATTGTCGCCTTCATAGCCATAACGCACTTCGCGCAGGCCAACCGCCCCGGCCATATCCTGCAATTCGCAATCGCCATTGGCGCTGCAGGTCAGGCAATCCAGCGGGTGATCGGAGATATAGAGTTCCATCACGTTGCGACGCAGTTTGGCGATGCGCTCGTTCTGGGTGGTGACGCTCATGCCCTCGGCCACCGGCGTGGTGCACGACGCGGGTAAGCCGCGCCAGCCTTCTATTTCCACCGCGCACAATCGGCACGACCCGAAAGCGTCGAGGTTATCGGTGGCGCAGAGTTTGGGAATCTGAATGCCGGCGATGGCCGCCGCGCGCATCACTGAAGTGCCTTCGGGCACCGATATCGTTTGCCCATCGATGGTGAGCGCAACGCTCTGACCGGTTGCCACCGGCGGCGGCGTGCCCATATCGCGATCGGTACGGGTGCCCGGGTCATAAATATGCAGCATGTTCAGGCCTCCTGCTTCGGGTGAGCAGAATTGCGGTGACTGTCTTCCAAATAGAAGTCGTCAGGGAAATGATTGAGTGCACTGCGCACTGGGTTCGGCGTCATACCGCCCATGGCGCAAAGCGAACCGTCTTCAAGGGTGTCGCATAAATCGCGAAGCAAAATGAGGTTTCTGTCGCGTTCGTCGTTGGCGCGAATGCGGTCGATCACTTCCACACCACGCGTTGAACCGATGCGGCAGGGTGTGCATTTACCGCACGATTCTTCGGCGCAAAATTCCATGGCAAACCGCGCCTGTTCGAGCATGTCGACGCTGTCGTCGAACACAACAATACCGCCGTGACCAACCACCGCGCCGACGTCCGCAAAGGCTTCGTAATCGAGCGGAGTGTCCCACTGGTTTTCCGGCATGTACGCACCGAGCGGACCGCCCACCTGCACCGCGCGCATCGGCCGGCCGCTGGCGCTACCACCGCCGTAGTCTTCCAGAAGTTCACGCAGCGTGACGCCAAACGCCAGTTCAACCAGACCACCGCGCTCGATGTTTCCGGCCAACTGAAACGGCAAGGTCCCGCGCGACCGCCCCATGCCATAGTCGGCATACGCCTGGCCGCCCTCGGCCAAAATAAAGGGCACCGCGGCAAAGGTGAGCACATTATTGACCACCGTCGGCTGACCAAAAGCGCCATGCAGCGCTGGCAACGGCGGCTTCACTCGCACCTGGCCACGTTTGCCTTCCAGGCTTTCCAGCAAGGAGGTTTCTTCGCCACAGATATAAGCCCCGGCGCCGAGCCGTACTTGCAGATGAAACGCGCGACCGGAATTCAACACGTTGTCGCCGAGATAACCGGCCTCTTCGGCAACGGCGATGGCTTCGTTCAAAATCTCGTAGGCGACCGGGTATTCCGAGCGCAGATAAATAAAGCCGGTGTCGGCCCCCACCGCCAAACCCGCGATGGTCATGCCTTCGATCAGCATAAACGGATCGGCTTCCATCACCAGTCGGTCGGCGAAGGTGCCGGAGTCGCCCTCATCGGCGTTGCAGACAATAAACTTGCGACCGGAAAAGCGGCTGTGTTCGCGACTGGCGTCAGCGTCCAGCACTGTCTGCCATTTAATACCCGCAGGAAAAGCCGCCCCACCCCGGCCGCGCAAGCCAGAGGTTTTCACCTCGTCGACGATCTGTTGTTCGGTTTTCTCCAGCGCCTGTCGCAAGCCGACATAACCACCGAACTGGCAGTAATCGTCCAGCGATACCGGGTCAGTAATGCCCGCTCGGGTAAAGGTCAGACGTTGCTGATTTTTCAGGTAAGGATGCTGCTCAATCGGGCCAAGATACAATGGATGATCGGCGTTACCTTCCAGCAAACCACTGTCGAGTAAGGCCGGAATATCGTCCGGCGTCACCGGGCCATAGGCGACACGACCGTTAGCGGTTTCAACTTCCACCAAAGGCTCTAGCCAGAACAAACCGCGCGAGCCATTGCGCACCAGTTCGAACTCGGCGCCACTGCGCAACAAGGCCGCTGCCACGTCATCGGCACCTAGCGATAAAGCCGTGGTATCTCGCGGAATAAAAATGCGCGTCATGCGTCCGGCTCCTGAATGATCAGCGGACGAGTGGCCGCTTGGTCCAGTAACGCATCCAGCCGACTATTGGTCACCCGGCCATGAATGTGATTGTTCAATCGTACCGCCGGACCGGTCGCGCAATTGCCCAGGCAATAGACGGGCTCCAGCGTGAATTCGCCATCGGCGGTGGTTTGATGATAGTCGATGCCCAGCGTTTGCTGAGCATAGGCTTCCAGCGACCGGCCATCACGCGCCTGGCAGGCTTCAGCGCGACAGATTTGCAGGCGGTTGCGGCCCGTCGGCTGGATGTTGAAATCGTGATAGAAACTGATCACGCCATGCACTTCGGCGCGAGTGATCTGCAAACCCTCGGCAATGATGGCGACCGCACGCTGAGGGATATGCCCCAATCGATCACGGATATGGTGCAGCAGGGGCAGCAGCGGACCGGGCTGGGTTTTGAACGCCGCCACTTCGGCGGGCAACCAGTCCAGCGTGTGATCCGCTTCAGCGGACGCATTCGGTGTGGCGTTTGGCATAGTCGTTTTTTTAACTGCACGGTCGTTGTTGTTATGGAACCGGCGGTAACGCTGGCCGGTTCGTCTTCCCGATAACGCAACAGTGTGCGACGCCATCGACGCATCAGGCAAGGCGCTATTGTGGTCCGAAGCCTTCGGCAAAGCCCGACCCCAGCCGCAAATAGACAGAATAGCGTCGGTGCTGAGCATCCAGGCGTGCCACCGCAGCCTGAATGCTCCGGTTGCAGCGTTAGGCAGCCACTGAACCGTGCGGGTCGATCACAAACTTCTTAGCCGCACCGCCGTCGAAATCGGCGTAGCCTTGCGGTGCCTGATCCAGACTGATCATCTGCACATTCACAGCATCGGCGATCTTCACCCGATCAAACAAAATCGCCTGCATCAAGGCGCGGTGATACTTCATCACCGGGCATTGACCGGTGTGGAACGAGTGCGATTTCGCCCAACCCAACCCAAAGCGCATGCTCAGCGAACCTTGTTGCGCCGCGGCTTCAGCGGCGCCCGGGTCTTCGGTCACGTACAAGCCCGGAATACCAATCTCACCACCGGCACGGGTGACCTGCATGGCCGAATTCAACACCGTCGCCGGTTGCTCGACGTGGTGGTGATGACCGCAAGCGTGCGCTTCGAAACCCACGCAATCGACAAAACAATCGACCTCCGGTTCACCAAGAATCTGCTCCAGCATATCGGGCAGTTCAGCGTCCTGTTTCAGGTCGATGGTGGCACAGCCGAAACTACGCGCCTGCGCCAAACGCTCGTCGATCATATCGCCAACGATCACACAGGCCGCGCCGAGCAATTGCGCACCCGCCGCTGCGGCCAAACCGACCGGGCCCGCGCCAGCAATGTAGACCGTCGAACCCGGACCGACGCCGGCCGTGACACAGCCGTGAAAACCGGTCGGGAAAATATCGGACAGCAACGTCAGGTCGCGGATTTTTTCCATGGCCTGATTCGGGTCGGGGAATTTCAACAGGTTAAAGTCGGCATAAGGCACCATCACATATTCGGTCTGACCGCCGACCCAGCCACCCATATCAACGTAACCATAGGCCGCACCCGGACGCGCCGGATTCACGTTCAGACAAATACCGGTTTTACCTTCCTTGCAGTTACGGCAACGACCGCAGGCAATATTAAAGGGCACAGAGACAATATCGCCGGCTTGCAGAAACTCCACATCACGACCGCACTCGATGATCTGGCCGGTAATTTCATGGCCCAGCACCAGCCCCTGAGGCGCCGTTGTGCGACCGCGCACCATGTGCTGATCGGAGCCGCAGATATTGGTGGTGAGCACTTTCAAAATAACGCCGTGATCGCACCGGCGCTTACCGATAGCGAGTTCTGGAAACGCAATGGATTCGACCGAGACCTGGCCCGGACCCTGGTAAACAACACCGCGATTGGATGATTGAACACTCATCGTTGTGATCTCCTTTCATTATTGTTGTTGTCGGCGTATCGAGCCTGAACGGGTGCCGGGATCAAACACCGAAGCTGCATACTAGAACGTTGAGTGGCCGCGAAGATTCCGCAAACGACATTCCAGCGTCGTTTTATTCCCGTAAACGTCATCGCCGCAAACGGCCATTTTCAAGGGCGGAGAAAACCAGCCAATCACCGGAATCGGCCGGCATCATGACCACCGTTTGAAGTGCTGGGCTGAGTGGATTTTTATTAGGACAGCTTCTGGCCTGATTGAGCATTACAGTCGTGGCTCAACCATCAAGAGCTAGTCATCCATGAGCAATACGACCCACTTCCCCAAACCCACTTTTGTTTCTATTAATGGCGTGGAACTCGAAGTTTTCGAAGCCGGCCAGGAAAACGCCGGTAACCCCGTCGTGCTGTGCCACGGCTGGCCGGAACTGGCTTACACCTGGAAAGAACAAATCCCGGCGTTGGTCGCCGCGGGCTACCACGTCATCGCTCCTAACCAGCGCGGCTTTGGCAACTCCTCCTGCCCAAGCGACGTCACCGCTTACGACCTGGAACACCTGACCGGCGATCTCGTCGCTCTGCTCGACCACTACGACTACAAAGACGCCGCTTTTATTGGTCACGACTGGGGCGCTATGGTGGTGTGGGGCTTGGCGTTATTGCACCCGAGCCGCGTCAGCAAGATCGTCAATCTGAGCGTGCCTTATATGGACCGTGGCGAGATGCCCTGGATCGACATGCTCGAAGCCATCATCGGCCCCGACTACTACATGGTCGACTTCAACCGCAAGCCGGGTGTGGCCGATGCCATTCTGGAAGCCAACACCGAAAACTTCCTGCGCAACCTCTATCGCAAAAACGAACCTATGGCCGCCCCGGCACCGGGCAATATGATGAGTAATCTGGCTCAGTCCGATAGCCCGGCCGGTGAACCGTTATTGAATGAAGAAGACCTGGCAGTGTTTGTTAAAGCGTTCGAAAAATCGGGCTTTACCAGCAACATCAACTGGTACCGAAACCTCGACCGCAACTGGCATTTGCTGGCCAATGTCGACCCCATCATCCAAAAACCGGCGCTGATGATTTACGGCGCTCGCGATATGGTTCAGCCCTCGCCGACACTGGCGAATTCTGTCCCCCAGGTTGACGTGGTGACGTTGGATTGCGGCCACTGGATCAGCCAGGAAAAACCCGAAGAGACTAACGAGACCATCGTTAGCTGGTTGGCAAAAAACTAACCCCTCATCGCAACAACCCTCGCTAAAAGTTGAGGCACTCTCATTCGCAGAGAGCGCCTCAACCATTTATTTCATTCTGTTTTAATAAGGAAATCCCGCTTTGGAAGACGCCATTTTCTTCGCCAGCCAGGACGAATTCAGCCAATGGCTGGAACAACACCACCAAAGCGAAACGGAAATCTGGGTCGGCTATTTCAAGAAAAGCACCGGCCGCGCCACTCTCACCTGGTCCGATTCGGTCGATGCCGCACTGTGCATTGGATGGATCGATGGCATTCGAAAAACCGTCGATGAAGAACGCTATAAAATTCGTTTTACGTCAAGAAAAGAAGGCAGCGTCTGGAGTGCGGTTAATGTTAAAAAGGTTGAGGAACTAATCAAAAAAGGTGAGATGAAACCCGAGGGTCTAAGACTGTTTAACGCTCGCAAAGACGCTGAGGGTTACTCCGTTGAAACCATGAATTTAGAACTGGCAAAAGACTACGAAGATCGCCTCAAAGCCAATCAAAAAGCCTGGGAGTTTTTTGAGGCGCTGGCACCGTCTTATCGACGACAGTCCATTTATTGGGTAATGAGTGCGAAGCGAGAAGTGACTCGGGTGAAGCGTTTGGAGACATTGATTGCATCTTTTGGAGCTGGGGAAAGAGTGGCGAATCTGGGTTAAGTCGTGCATTGACGGTCGATCAGGCCGACCGCTAGAGCGCACTGAGCAGCAGCGCTGCGCCGCTGATGTAAAGCAATATCAACACCACACTCTCAACCCCAATTCTGCCCGGCCCCACACGTTCGCGGCGGAGCAAACCCATCATCAATACCGCAGACATCAGCAGCGTCAAAGAAACCCAAAGCTGAGCCGACTGGGTCATGGTGTGATAGATCGAGCCATCACGATAGGCAATGTCCGAGGCGGCCATAAACAGGGTATCAAAGGCGTTACCGCCGATAATGCCACCAACAGCCAGGGTCAGGGCGCCTCGTCTAACCGCCGCTATCGACGTCACCAATTCCGGTATGGACGTAGAAATGGCCGTTAGCATGACGCCAACAACGGTCTGGGTTAAGCCAGTCTTTGCTGCAATCACAGTCGCTGCCGGCTCGAGCGTCCATCCCGCCAATCCGAGCACCACAAATAAAAGCGTGAACTCAACCCACAGCCGCCACGTTGACGGCATACGGCTGGTATCGTCCGGCTGGTCTTCACGCGTTTCCCGCGTTTGAGTCGGCGTCCACATCGGTTTGTTATGGGCGTTCTGCGCCAGATGAATCCCATAGACATAAAAAACAAACAGCAATGGGGAAGCGATATGCACGTGCCACAGAGTGAACTCGGGCAGCAGCGGCGTCATCATAATTAACGCCAGCAACATGATCAGCAACGCATTCTGAATCATGTTAGGGACCGAAGCCGCCGCGTGTTCCAGATTGGCTCGACGGTAAACCATATCGGCGACAGCCAGAAAGAACGTCTGCACGGCAATACCGCCCAAGGCGTTACTGACCGCCAGATCCGCATTGCCGTTCCACGCCGCGGTGACCGACAAAACCGACCCACCAATAGAAGTACTAAAACCAAGTAACACCGCCCCCGCTGCCGCTTCACCGATACCGGTACGATCCGCCAGTTGGTCAACCACCCCGGTAATACGAGTACCGGCCAGAGCAATAACCAGAGCGCAGCCAGCAAAGACCAGTAACCCCTGCATCAGGGTCCAGCTGTCAGGGTTCAGCAAGAGAGCGCTCCTTCTTTGGCCGGTAGAATTTGGGTCAGTGGCGTAACAGCAACTGGATTGCCGGGTAATTATTGATGGCGACCAACTGTACTGATACCGATAGAGGCAGGCTAAACGTGAGTAGGCACTGTAACAAGTCAGCCAGCAGCAAACCCGTGTTACTACAGTAGGTTAGGTGTCCTGTTTACATACAAGTCCGGTGCACAAAGCTCTGGGTTTGGGGGTTGTACCAGCGGGCATCCAAGTGCACCAAGCCGGTGGTCGCTTCGGTGTAGAGGCCGGTGTATTAGTAGGGCATCAGGTTGCCGAGCTGCTCCAGGGCTGACGCGCTGCCGTCGGCTGGCGACCAGTGGTAGTAGTCGCTGTGTTTCAGGAAGACCTTACCGAAGGGGCTGTAGCCCAGGCGCAATGCGCCTTTGCCATCGGCGTCGTGTACTTACACTGTGCTGCCGATATGATCGCCATAGAGGAACAGGTGGCGAGGGTCGGTGCCGCGCATGCCGCCGGCTTTAAGTTCCCAGCGATAAGGTTCGTCCAGTTCCTGATGCAGGATTTGGTCGTAGGGCAACCCATCTTATTCGACACCTGTTCCCGACAGTGTTCTACCTCCGGCATCCATGCCGTCGTCCATCGGCAGGCCGGTCAGTGAACGGTATTCCGACCAGGTTTCGTCGCCTTCTTCCCAGTCTTCGCGTTCACGCCATTGGCCGACTTCCTGGCGATCTAGAAGGAGGCGTTAGAAAAAACTAAGGTCTCCTTCCTATTAGAACAATAAGAATAGATACAACTAATAATGCAAACCACCCTATATAAATTACTACAACCATACCGACTGTAACGAAATCAAAAAAATAGCCTAGCACTAAAAGTACTAGGCCCCATAAAACTGCTTGGATAATAAATGATTTGATTCTATTAAATATTTCTTGCTTCATTTAGGACAGCTACCACCAGAATTTGAACCAATAATTGTTGAAGTAACTCCAGCCGCATTACTCGTCGCAGAACCTGCAACCAATGCACCTGCGAATACATCACCGGGAGTAGGTCGGTACCAGTCCTTTTCAATATTGCTGCTAACTCCGCCCCAAGTATCGTCAAGTACTCCATTATTGGCAGGAACAACTTTATTAGCCATAGTCCCTAGTATTGCACCGGCTGCCGCATCACGAAGTGCACGATCAACAGGGTAATCCTGTCCCTGCACTCTAGCTGAAGTGTAGCCTGCACCGGCAGAAATAGCCCCGTTCCCAACTGCATTTGCAGTGTAAAAAGTTGTTGTCGCAGCAACCCTTTGTGATGCGACGCCACTAAATGAACCCCCAACCGAAGTTGCTAACTTCGCTGCGGAAGTTCCAACCCCTGCACCAACAAACCCGGCTCCTGCTGCTAAAGCTGATTGCTTGAAACTAAAACTATCCCTTGTTTTAGTCACATTTATTTCAACAGCTTGTACGGCAGCGTCTAACGCTACTCCAACTGCTGCACCAATAACATTTGCAATAAATAAACCCATAGGATCGGTGTAAACTAAGGCCCGACTTGATACATACCCATACCTCATTTGCTGCCCAGGATCACGCAGCAACTGAGCGGTATCCAAACCCGTAAACCCATCAACTCATGATGCACCGCCATCGGCAGGTCGGTATTTAGGAAGTTCCGCAGGTCCGGTTGTATAAAACGTTAGGTTTGGGGGTTGCACCTGCGGGAATCGAGGTCTATCAATCCGGTTTTTTGTAAGCAACTTTTTTGTGTATTAACATCTTTAATCTCCGCTCACCGAAGATTTGACACTAGATAACTGGTTAGCAAGCCATTAAAGACAACTCATTTAGCCAGTAAGCTAGATCACGATCCGCTTTAGTAATATAAAACCACTAACTTATGAACTAAATTAACCCACTGTCAGAATTTTGGATATAGAAGTCGACGTGTAAGCCAAGCGGGCGCCCTATTAACTGCAGAATCAAAGCTAATAAAAACAAAAAACCTTGATCCTCTCGACAACCTCATCCGAAATATAAACCTGGACGCCACAATCGCTTCCTTCAATACGAAAAAAATCTTCATCACTGTATGTTGAACCGACTTCTAAACCACTTTCAATTGAATAACCATCAGAAAATAATTCAAACCACTCCAATACGCCGTCTTCAAAATAAAACGCCACTCCAGGATATATAAAATGCATATCATGGTTCTGGGCTGCTGCTTCTAAATAGTCTTTGGCAATCCATATTGTTTCCGGCGCCCCAAATTCATTGAGAACTTTCTTTGATGAGTCTCCTAGCTCAATTCCATTAATACTTGTATCAATCGGACTTAATGAACCCGAGAAGGAATTAACGAAACTTTGAAGCACAACTAAACCAAGGGCCGCAGCTGATCGCATAATTTTCCATCGCATGAATAGACTCTCATTATTCAAGGGCAGGTCTCATCACTATATTTTTCTGAACCTGCGAGCACTTGTAAGAAATCATCTAAAATGGGCACATATACATCATCGAAAACTATTCTGGGCGCCGGCTTCGTTGCATCGAAATCATGAATGCAGTCATCGCCTCTCGAGTTAAGGCCTAAGCCGCTCAGCATTAACAATATAAGGCATTGTAAAACCAACTTAGTTATCTGATGGTTTGAACAAGGCAGCATTGATCAACCCATCTATATGGCGGCTATATGAACCCTCCCTTTATATCACTGAAAACAGCTCTAGTACGGACACATCCGACACCTATTCAGAACTGGACAGAATGCCTTCTTCTTTCAGCATGCGAATAACCGCCTCGGCCTTCTCTCGATCCGTCCCATCCTTCATCACCTGCCCACCCTGCCCTTGTGGCTTGGCGGTGGCGGCTTTGAAGCGGTCGGCGGCATTGGTGGTTTTGACGACGTTCAGGCGTTTGGGTTTGGCTTTGGCGGGGCTTTGTTGCCAATCCTGGCGGGCTTCATCGACCGGAGCATCAATGGTTTGCTCGGTGATGGTGGCGCGACGGGCGGCGCCGAAGGCGGATTGACGAGGGGTGGCTGCGGCGTTGTCGACGCTGGCGACGAACGGCAGAGGTACGCGCAGCAGGCGGCGCTGGCCGCGTGGTAAGGCTTGTAGAACTTCGGCTTTACCGTCGGCAATTTTTTGAATATCGGCGATGCGGTCGACGATGGGCCAGCCGAGTTTTTCGGCAAGTTGATAGGGCAGTAAGCCGGAAGCTTCACCATTTTCAGCGCGGATTCCGGTTAACAGAATATCCGTTGGCGTTGTTTTTAAATGATCCAACAACACAGCCGTCGCATCTGAATTTTCGGCTGTTTCTAACAGAGTTAATTCGGGCAGGCCCATACCCAGGTATTGGTTAAGCGCAATATTTTGCTCAGCGCCGACATGCAATAATCTAACGTCAGTACCAACCAGTTTCAGACCTAGTTCAACAGCGCGGGCATCCTGACTGGCCCGTTGTTCGCGGCCGGATTTTTCATGCTGGCCGATGCTGATCAGCGTCGTCACCTTCAAGGATGCATTAAGCGACATGGCGCGCCTCCGTTGCAGCAAGCGACGCTTGTTCGTCTGCGCCCAGCAAATTTAATAGCTCCGCCAGAATAGCCTGGCTGTCGCCAATCACCGATAAATCCGCACGCTTCACCATATCGCAACCCGGATCCATATTGATGGCGATGACTTTGTCGCATTGACCAATGCCCTGCAGGTGTTGAATCGCTCCGGAAATACCGACGGCGATATAGACCCGCGCCGTCACCCAGGTACCGGTAGCGCCCACCTGCCGGAATCTCGGCATATTGCCATCGTCGACGGCGACGCGGCTGGCGCCTTCGGTCGCCCCCAGTGCGCGGGCAACTTCATGGAACTGATCCCAGTCGCGAACACCGTTGCCCGCCGAAACAATAAATTCAGCTTCGCCCAGTGCAATCTGGCTGGGGTCGACATCCACCGGACCCAGGTCTTCTATCAGCGTCAATCTTGACTCAATAACGGGCACTGCAATCGGCCTGGCTTCGTGTCGGGAGTCGCTGATGGGCATGGCGCACTCTTCTGCCAAGAGGATCAACCGCGGCGTGGACCGTTGCCAATCGATGCGGTCACGTCCACCACGGCAAAGCGTGGTGTTGGCATCCACCTGCCAGGCGTGAGTTGCCGCGCGAATGTCCAAGCGGGCGGAGAGTCGTCGGCCTAAATCAGCGCCACCCTGTACTGAATCGGGGAACAGCCAAAAACGAATCACATGTTCGGCTTCTATCGCTTCGAGCACGGCGAGTTTTTGTTCCGGGCAATAGCCGGTGTAGTCGGAAAGATGCAGTACGCGGTCGGCACCGGCAGCGCCAAAATCGACATCGCGACTTTCACCAAAGGCAATGGCAAGAATGGCGCCCTGCCCATCTAATTCAGCCATCAGTTGATGGGCCTGTCCCAGCACGTCTTTGTCGTGACCGCTTAAACGACCGGCGGCTAAGTCGACCACCACGGCGATTAAATAATCCGGTGTTTCGACTGTATGCAGGGGCAACTCCAAGGTTTGTGTTGCAGCCTGCTGACCTGTACGACGCATCAATACATTGGCAGACCCCTTGGTACTGCGATCAATGCGCTTGATGCCATTGGGGCCGATAAATCCCACCGCGTGTGGATTCTTACGCAGCAAACCGGTCGGGCCGCGCACGTCACCAACGGCGGTGACGGCCGCATGTTGTGGGTGCAGTCGATTACGCGCTATGCGTTCGATGCGCGGGTCGCGACGAATCACATCGGCCATCAGTGCACCTCCACAATATGGTCGGCCACCAACTCAGCCAGATCGCGAATCTGCGGTCGTGGCTCCACCACGCCTTCGAGCATGGCGGTGCATTGCTGACAGGCCACGGCAATGGTTTCGGCCTGAACGTCACGAGCATCGTCGACGCGCATATCGGCAATGCGGCGTTCGCCGGGCACGTCGGTAATTGGAGCACCGCCGCCACCGCCACAGCAACGTGAACGATAACCCGAGCGCTGCATTTCGCTGACTTCGATGCCGAGCGCGTTCAATACCGCCCGGGGTGATTCGTACTCGCCGTTATAACGCCCCAGATAACACGGGTCGTGATAAGTGACGGTTCCACCGTCAAAACCATCGAGTTTCAACTGACCTTTTTCGATCAATTCGTTAATAAACATCGAATGATGCAACACCTCATAGTGACCACCCAGATCACCGTACTCATTACGCAGTACATGAAAGGCGTGCGGATCGGTGGTGACGATGCGGTTAAACTGGTAACGGTTCAGCGTTTCAATATTTTGTTTTGCTAAGGATTGAAACGTCGCGTCATCGCCAAGACGACGCGCAACATCACCGCTGTCTTTTTCTTCATTGCCCAGCACCGCGACATCGACATTCGCAGCGCGCAATACTTTAACGAAGGCACGCAAAATTCGTTGACTGCGCATGTCGAAAGCGCCGTCGCTGACCCAGAATAAAACGTCGGTTTTTTGTTTCTCTGCCATCAACGGCAAATCCAAATCCGCTGACCAGTTAGTGCGGCTGGCGGGATCGAAACCGTTGGGGTTATCGGTGGCGATCAGGTTCTCCAGAACCTCAGCACCTTTGTTCGGTGTTTCGCCACGCTCGAGCGTTAAATACCGACGCATATCGACGATGGCATCGACGTGCTCGATCATCATCGGGCACTCTTCTACGCACGCCCGGCAAGTGGTGCACGACCACAGGGTTTCGGCGCTGACCAGGCCATCGACAATCACCTGCCCCGGCCCGCCCTGGGCTTCGCCCACCGGCTTGCCCGGATATGGCGTCCCGGCGTAGCTGGCATCGGATCCACCGGCCAAACCAACTACCATATCCTGAATCAGTTTCTTCGGGTTCAGCGGTTGGCCCGCCGCAAAGGCCGGACACACTGCCTGACAACGACCGCACTGCACACAGGCATCAAAACCGAGCAGCTGGTTCCATTTAAAATCTTTGGGTTCGGCAACGCCTAAAGCGCCATCCAGATTCACCGCTTTTAAACCGGTTGAAAGACCGCCACCAAAGCGTTCCGGACGACGATGAAACGCCAGATGCAAAGCACCGGCAAAGGCGTGTTTCATCGGGCCGCCCCAGCCCATGCCGAACATTAACTCGGCCAGGCCAAAAGCCACGCCAATTAGCAAGACAACGGTTAACACCGTGCCGCCAACATTCTCAGGCAGCCAGCCGGATGCAATTAAGGTGAGTAAGAAAAACGACGCGGAGAACGCCAGCAGGTTTTTCGGCAAGCGCATCCAAGGGCCTTTGGATAAACGCTCCGGCGGATTGATGCGGCGACGCGTTACAAAAAGCGCACCGACAAACATTAAGGCCGTTGCAAACAACAGCGGCACTAATAAAAACGGACTGCGCAGATCGAATAAATAGACCGGCAGAATCAACAGCATGGCCAACACGTAGCCACCGGCCGTAGCGACGTGGGTGCGCGACATGGCTTTATCGCGGTCGACCACATGATGCAGATCAACCAGATAACGACGCGGCATGGCCAGCAAACCGGCCAGTAAATTAACCGGCTCTGCCTGACCGACGCGCCACAAGCTGATGCGACGCAAGGCGCCGATCAGCAGCAGTAATAACGCCGTTATAAGTAAGGTTGGTAACACACGATCAAGCATTGGTTTCTCGCTTTGCTCCAAGTGGGAGATGCTCGATGGGAGATGGAAGACGCAACACCTAAAACAGCGTCACCCGTCTCCCGTTCAGCGTCGCGCCTTCACTCAAAGATCTTTGCACAAGCGCAAAGCATCATAGATGGCCGCGTGGGTGTTGCGTTGCGATACGCAATCGCCCAGACGCCACAGAATCATGCCGTCTTTGCCTTCGCTTAAAACCGGCTGAGCCGCACTGTCGAACAAGGCTTCCACGTCGATCTGGCCCTTATTGACCGAGTCGGCTTTCAGTTCGTAATAGAGCGCTTCGTTGGGGCGCGTGCCGTTTTCAACGACGATCTGATCAACCACCCGCTCTTCTTTCTGACCGGTGTATTCGTTTTCCAGCACCGCGACTTTTTTGTCGCCTTCGGCGTAGACTTTTTCCAACATCATGTCAGACGTCATCACCACTTCGCGCTCATACAAGCTGCGGTAATAGGTTGGGAAGGTCGTGCCGCCGATGCCGACACCGGGTTTGATGTCATCGGTAACTAATTCCACCAGGCTGCCTTTGCTGGCCAAATAATCGGCCGCCGACATACCGGAGAATTCACAGATGGTGTCGTAGACCAGCACGTTTTCGCCCGGTTCAACAGCGCCGCTGAGAATATCCCAGGTAGAAACCACCAGTCCCTCGTCAAAACCCCATTCCGGATTCTGTTCTAAGAAAGGTGTACCACCGGTTGCCAGGATGCATACATCCGGATTCAGATCGCGAACCAAGGCGGCATCAGCGGCGGTGTCAAAGCGCAGCTCAACATTCAAACGGGCCAGTTCCAGCGCATACCAACGCGTAATACCGGCAATTTGATCGCGCTGCGGTGCTTTGGCTGCCAGGGTAATTTGACCACCCAGCTCTGAGCCTTTTTCAATTAAAGTAACGTTGTGACCACGTTCGGCGGCCACCCGCGCTGCTTCCATACCACCCGGCCCACCACCGATAACGACCACCTTGCGAACCGGACCGGTGGTTTTTTCAATGATGTGCGGCAGACCCATGTATTCACGTGAGGTCGCGGCATTCTGAATGCACAACACATCCAGCCCCTGGTACTGACGGTCGATGCAATAGTTGGCACCAACGCACTGACGAATTTGGTCGACCTGATCCATTTTGATCTTGGCGATAAAATGCGGGTCGGCAATGTGCGCACGCGTCATACCCACAAAATCGACATAACCGGCTTCCAGAATTCGCTCAGCCTGATTCGGGTCTTTGATGTTCTGGGCGTGAATCACCGGTACATCGACCACTTCCTTAATTCCGGCTGCCAAATGCAAAAACGGCTCGGGCGGATAAGACATATTGGGAATCACGTTCGCCAGCGTATTGTGGGTATCGCAACCGGAACCGACGACACCGAAGAAGTCGAGCTGTCCGGTCGCGTTGTAATATTGGGCGATTTCTTTCATGTCGTCGTGCGACAGACCATCAGGGTGGAATTCGTCACCACAGATGCGCAGCCCGACAACAAAATCCCGGCCGACTTCGGCGCGTACGGCCTTCAACACTTCCATGCCAAAGCGCATGCGGTTTTCAAAAGTACCGCCCCACTGATCGGTCCGTTTGTTTACACGCGGTGACCAAAACTGATCGATCATATGCTGGTGCACAGCCGACAGTTCGACGCCATCCAAGCCACCTTCTTTGGCACGGCGCGCCGCCTGAGCGAAGTCACCAATCACCCGCCAGATTTCTTCTTCCTCGATGGTCTTACAGGTGGCGCGATGGACCGGCTCACGAATACCAGAAGGCGACATCAGGTTCGGCCAGTTCTCACCATCCCAGCGTGAACGACGGCCCATGTGAGTAATCTGAATCATGATCTTGCCGCCGTGTTTATGAACGGCATCGGCGAGATTCTGAAAGTGCGGAATGATGCGATCAGTCGATAAATTAACCGAGCTCCACCAGCTTTGCGGGCTGTCGATTGAGACCACGCTGGAACCGCCACAGATGCATAGGCCACACCCGCCTTTGGCTTTTTCTTCGTAGTATTTAACGTAGCGATCGGTCGTCATGCCGCCATCGGTGGCGTACACCTCGGCATGAGCCGTGCTGACAACTCGGTTACGAATGGTGAGCTGATTGATCTTCAGCGGCGTGAACAGTTTTTCAAACTGGGACATAACACGGCTCCCGGCGAACCGGACTCAGGGCGAACTGAGCCGGTTGATGGCGATTCAAAAAGGTTACAGGGGCGTCACTTCAAACAGGCCGTAATCGACACCTGTTTCAGCGGCACACTGAGTTTGTTTGGCGTGCGTTTTTATCGTCAGGCCTTCGGCTTGCGCGATCTGATCCATGGCACCGGCGAACCAACCGGTGAACATATAATCAACCTTGCGATCCACCTTGCCGTAGAAGTAAACAAACGCTGAGTGATCCAGTCGCACCTGGGCAGTCCCGGCAGCGATATCGAGTTGCTCAATGCTGAACAAACCCCAACCGCGTTGCGACAGTCGGCGCATATAGTGTTCGAACACTTCAGCGCCTTTCATACCATGCAGTTCGGCTTCTTTTTCACACCAGTGCCAGGCAGATTTATAGCCAGCCTTGTAAAGAATATCGGCGTAACGATCAGCACCAATTTCTTCTTCAATCGCCTGATGATTGTTAATAAAAAAATGCCGCGGCACATAGAGCATCGGCAGTGCATCGGTCGTCCAGACGCCGGTTTCGTCGTCGACCTGGATGGGCATTTCAGGAGCATGGTAAGACATTTGAATTCCTTAATAACGGGAGACGCTTAACGGAAGACGCTGAGATGAATCAGGACTCACCCCAGACGTCACCCAAAACCCGCAGCCAGTTTTCACCCATGATTTTTTTCGTAACCTGCTCGGAGAAACCATTACGGAGCAAGGCTTCGGTCAGGTTGGGGAATTCACCAACGGTGCGAATGCCTTCAGGGTTAACGATTTTGCCGAACTGAGTCAGTTCGCGGGCGTAGCCTTTGTCGTGTACCAGGTAGTCAAAGAAGGCTTTGTCCTGGCCCTGGGTAAAGTCGGTGCCGATGCCGATCTGGTCTTCGCCAACGATGTCGAGAATATAGGCAATGGCTTCGACGTAATCGTCGATGGTGGCATCCGGTCCTTTGGCCAAAAACGGCGTGAACATAGTGACGCCAACAAAGCCGCCATGATCAGCAATAAACTTCAGTTCTTCGTCAGACTTGTTACGCGGGTGTTCTTTCAAACCGGACGGTAAGCAGTGTGAATAACAGACCGGTTTTTTTGATTCGAGGATCACTTCTTCGGATGTTTTGCTGCCCACGTGCGACAGGTCGCACATGATGCCAACGCGGTTCATTTCGGCGACCACTTCGCGGCCAAAACCAGACAAACCGCCATCGCGCTCGTAGCAGCCGGTGCCGATCAGGTTTTGGGTGTTGTAGCACATCTGTACCACGCCAACGCCCAGGTCTTTAAAGATCTGCACGTAACCGAGGCGGTCTTCAAAGGCGTGAGCATTTTGAAAGCCGAGAATGATGCCGGTTTTACCGAGCTCTTTGGCTTTCCGGATATCGGCGGTGGTTTCGACTTTCATCACCAGATCGCTGTTGTCTTCGATCAGGCGGTTGACCTGAACAATATTGTCGACGGTGGCCTGAAAATCTTCCCAGACGGAAACGGTACAGTTGGCCGCAGTCAGCTGACCTTTGTGCATGTCTTCGAACAGCTCACGGCCCCATTTGGCGATGATCAGGCCGTCGATAATGATGGAATCCTGGTGCAGGGTGGCAGCAGTCATGGCGAACCTCTGGCAACTGAAAGTACGGGTATGGCTGGCAGTGTATCCAGCGTGTTTGGGGTCAGGGTCACTGGAAGCGACAACGGCAAACCCAAAATCGGCATGGCGGCGCTTGGCTCACCCCGAACACACCTCAATAACACCCAGCCATAAAAAACCCGCCATAAAGGCGGGCTCAGCAGGCGGAGGATTGAATCTAGCCCGTAACGGCCAGTGCGGTTTCCGGCTTCAATGGATTGGCCGCGAAATTAACCGCCCCATAGGTTGGCTCCGCCTGCGCCAAGCGCAAGGCATTGACAGAAGACGACGGCAATTCAGCCACGCTGCTGTCGGCAGTGGCGGACTCCAATGGGCCAATCGCCCAGATTGCCAGGCGCTCTTCTTTGGGCGACACGCCGATGTATTTACGGTAGCAACGACTGAAGTGCGGCGCTGAAACAAAGCCACACATGGCGGCCACTTCAATGATCGAGCAGCTGGTTTGTTTGAGCAGTTGACGGGCACGGTCCAGACGCAGTTTCAGGTAATAACGCGACGGTGTGCAGTTAAGGTGTTTCAGGAACAGGCGTTCCAACTGGCGACGGGAAATCCCCACATAGGCCGCCAGCTCTTCCAGCTCAATGGGCTCTTCGATGTTGGATTCCATCAGCTCGGTGACTTCCGCCAGCTTAGGCTGAGCGCTGGTCAACAGACGCCGCAGCGGCGCACGTTGCTGTTCGCTGTCGGCGCGTACGCGGTCGCACAGGAACATATCGCAAATAGCGGATGTAAGCGCTTTGCCATGCTGACGGCTGATCATTGACAGCATCATGTCCATCGGGACGCCGCCACCGGTGCAGGTCATGCGATCGCGATCGAGTGAATACAGATGATTGGTGCAGTTCACCCGCGGAAAGCGTTCCTGCAACGAGGCCAGACATTCCCAATGCGCACTGCAGTTATAGCCGTCGAGTAAACCAGCGGCGGCCAGCACATAAGCGCCGGTACAGACCGCCCCCATCAGCACTTTTTTGTGCGCCTGAGATTGCAGCCAGCTGACCTGAGCCGGTTTGTAAGAGCGGGTAATGTCGACACCACCGACGACAATGACGATATCGAACGCATCGGCGTCGGCAATCGAACCATCGGGCGCGATGGCAATGCCGTCACTGGCCTTGGTAATGCCTCCATCGGCAGAGATTAATCGCCAGGTGTAGAGTTCGCGACCGGTCAACTGATTGGCCATGCGTAATGGATCGATGGCCGAAGCCAGCGCCACCATGGTGAAATTATCGATCAGCAGAAAACCCACGCGATAGGGCGCGGTGCTCATCACACCAGTGGGAGCTGCAGCATTTGCATTCATGGACTTACCCCTCTGTCTTCGTAAGCCCAGTCGCCGGTTTTATGCGACTGTTTGGTGTTTGAACTCAGGGATCGCCACAGCCATAACGCCGGGTCGGTTACCCCATCACGGGTTACACATGGTGCCTCTATTGAACGTAGGAGCCGGCGTTTCGCAGATGACTGTTAGCGTCATTTGGCAGCGCCGCTACTGTGATTTCGCATAGCAAGTCCCGGGCCATTTTTTTATTTGGTAATTACCCGGAAAGCCGCATGCTAGACAGGCGGCACAGCTCCGGCCTCGGCCAGAAACAGCCGCGACGGATGAGCCCATGGTATGACGGCCACAGGCGGGGAAGTTATCTAAAAACGTCACCAAAGGGGACGCAAACCGTCCACAAACGACACACGGCTTGCGCGGTTGTTACTGCTGTGTTCCCACTGATGAATTCAATGCATTAACGCTGTTCAACATCCCATCAATTAATCATTAATGCGTTCAGCCTTCGATGCTCAAATCCGACAGCGGTGTGCTGCAACAGGAAAGTATGTAGCCTTCGGCCAGGTCATCTTCGGTAATACCACCGTTGTGTTGAATGTCGACCTTGCCCGATTTCTTCATCACCTTACAGGTGCCGCAAATACCGACACCACAGGCTTTGGGGATGTTCAAACCAAGGCGGCTGGCGGCCACATGGACCGTCTCACCCGGCGGTACCTGAACGCTCATACCGGAATTAATAAACTCGACGGTGAACAGATCACCTTCTTTAATTTCTTCGGCTTCTTTGACCGCAATCTCCGCTTGTTCGAGCGCTTCTTCGGTCACCGCTTCTGGTGTCGCACCGAAGGATTCTTCGTGATAACGCTCCATATCGAAGCCGACGTCTTTTAAAAGCGCCCTAATGGTGCGCATATAAGGCGTTGGACCGCAGCAGAAAATGCGGCGACTCATAAAGTCCGGCGCAATCATTTCGAGCTTGGGCAGATCCAGGTAACCGCGATAACCGTTCCAGGCCTGACCCACGTCTTTGCGCTCACAGATCACCGACAGCTCAAAACCTTGCACCCGGGAACACATGTGCTCCAGCTCGCGCCAAAAGATGATGTCGTCCGGTGTACGGGCGCTGTGCACGAATGCCATATCGACATCGGTGTTGGTATCGAAAAACCAGCGAGCCATCGACATCAATGGCGTTATGCCGACGCCACCGGATAACAGCAGAACTTTATCCGCCGGATAGTCAATGCAGTTGAAGTTCCCGACCGGGCCATGCACCGCCAACTCATCCTGCTCTTTTAAATTGTCGTGCAACCAGTTCGATACGTGACCGCCAGGAACACGCTTTACCGTGATCGAAAAACTGTACGGCACTGAGGGAGAACTGGAGATGGTGTAAGAGCGCATCACTTGCTCGCCTTCAATCTCCAGTTCCAGCGTGACGAACTGGCCCGGTTTGAAGAAGAACATCACCGGTTGCTCGGCGTTAAAGCAGAAGGTCTTCACATCTGCGGTTTCTCTAATCACCCGCACACAACGAACCTGGTGACGACCATTCGCCCACACTCGGGTATTGAGTGGGTTGAATGGGGCCAGGGAGGATTCTGTGCTCTGCACTTCACTGGTCATCTGGTTTTTTCTCCGGCAAGGCAAAGGCCGTCGGCGACGGTCAATGTTCGCATTCTCGACAAAACCGAAAACGACGAGTTAACCAATTGCGACATTCTGTTGATCAAGTCGTCCACTGCTCGGGCCTGTCCGCGACATCGCCCGGCGCCGCGTCGAAAAAAAAACCTTGAATGTCGCGATTGGATAATTACCCCGGCCATGCCTTATCGAGAATGAGCGCACTTATTAACAGTGGCCGAACCCGATAGCAGGTAATAGATGCCTAGGTACCCACGGCCACGCTCAGGCACTGTTGTCCTTAACTGGAAGCGCACTCATGACCGAAACTGACCTGCTAAACCTCAGCTACTCCAACATCGATGAAGCCCGCCAGGCCATGGACAGCCTGCTTAAAGAGCGTTCGCGTTATCTGTCATTGCCCAGAGAGCTCTATAACGATCCACTGCTGTTCCGTGTCGACATGGAAGAAATCTTTCTGAAGGAATGGCTGTTCGCCGGGATGACCTGTGAAGTGCCCGACCCGGGTTGCTACATCACCATCGAGATTGGCCAGAACCCGGTCTTGATTGTGCGCGACCGCGATGGCGAAGTACGCGCTTTTCACAACGTTTGCCGCCACCGCGGTTCACGGGTGTGCACGGGCGACAAAGGCAAGGTCGCCAACCTGGTCTGCCCGTATCACCAGTGGACCTACGACTTAAAAGGTCAGCTGTTGTTCGCGGGCACCGAAATGGGTGACGACTTCGATAAAACCCAACACGGGTTAAAACCGGCGCATTGCAAAACCGCTGGCGGCTTTATCTACATCAGCCTGGCCGAAGGCGAACCACCGGAAATCGACGACTACCTGCAAGCCTTGGCGACCTACATGGAACCTTATGACATGGAGAACGCCAAGGTTGCCGTCGAATCCACGCTGGAAGAAAACGCCAACTGGAAACTGGTGATTGAGAACAACCGTGAGTGCTACCACTGCTCCGGTTCACACCCGGAACTGTTGCGCACCTTGCTGGAATGGGACGACACCAACGACCCGCGTGCCACACCAGAATTTCTGGCCTTGTGTGAAACCCAGGCCGCCGAGTGGGATGCCGAGGGCATTCCCCACAAGCACGTCGAATTCGGGTTACGCAATCGTCTGGTGCGCATGCCATTAAAAGAAGGCACCGCGGTGATGACCATGGATGGCAAGCCTGCGTGCCGCATCAACATGGGCCGAATTGAAAACCAAACGCTGGGTTCGTTGCGCATTCTGCATCTGCCGAATTCTTGGAACCACATGCAAAGCGATCACGCCATCGTGTTTCAGGTGCTGCCGATTTCCGCGCAGAAAACGCTGGTCACCACCAAATGGCTGGTGCACAAAGACGCGGTCGAAAACCACGACTACGCACCGGGCAAACTGCGGTACGTCTGGGATCAGACCAACCAGCAGGATCGCACTCTGGCGGAGCAAAACCAGCGCGGCATTAATTCACTGGCCTACCAGCCGGGCCCTTATTCGAAGACCTTCGAATTCGGCGTGATTAATTTCCTCGACTGGTACAGCTCATCCATGCAGAAGAACCTGAAAGACTGACCGGCTCTTGTTGACCGACGCTTGTTTCGACACCCCGGGCTGTCGCAAATCAACGCCCGGGTGTCGTGCCAGAGCAGTTAGCCAGAACAGGGCGGCCCTAAGATGAGCGGCATCAACGCACACATCACAGGACGCCGCTCATGTTCAGCCGCACTCGCAAACTGGCCGACACCGACCCCGCACTTTGGTCGGCGATCACCGCCGAAACCGAACGTCAGGAAGATCACCTGGAGCTGATCGCCTCGGAAAACTACACCAGTCCGCTGGTGATGGAAGCCCAGGGCACGGCTTTGACCAATAAGTACGCGGAAGGCTACCCGGGCAAACGCTATTACGGCGGTTGCGAGCACGTCGATGTGGTCGAAGAATTGGCCATCGACCGCGCCAAAGCCCTGTTCGGTGCCGACTACGCCAACGTCCAACCGCATTCTGGCTCCCAGGCCAACGCCGCTGTTTACATGGCGCTGTGTGAACCCGGCGCGACGGTGCTCGGCATGAGCCTAGCGCACGGCGGTCATCTGACGCATGGCGCCCACGTCAGTTTCTCCGGCAAGCTCTACAACGCCATTCAATATGGTCTGGATGAAAGCACCGGCGAAATCGATTACGACCAGGTCGAAGCCCTGGCCAAAGAACACAAACCGGCGATGATCGTTGCTGGCTTCTCGGCTTACTCACGCATCGTTGACTGGGCGCGCTTCCGTCAGATTGCCGACTTCGTTGGCGCGTATTTGATGGTCGACATGGCACACGTCGCCGGTCTGGTCGCCGCGGGTGCTTACCCCAGTCCGATTCCGCATGCTCATGTCGTTACCACCACCACGCACAAAACGTTGCGCGGCCCACGCGGCGGTTTGATTCTGACCAAAGGCCAGCCGGAACTGGAAAAAAAACTGAATTCAGCAGTCTTCCCGGCTGGTCAGGGCGGCCCGTTGATGCACGTGATTGCCGCCAAAGCGGTCGCTTTTAAAGAAGCCGCCGAAAGCGATTTTCGCGATTACCAACATCAGGTGGTACGCAACGCTCAGGCCATGGCCGACGTCTTTGTGAAGCGCGGTTACGACGTGGTCTCCGGCGGTACCGACAACCATCTGTTCCTGCTCAGCCTGGTCAAACAAGGCCTGACCGGTAAAGACGCCGATGCCGCCTTGGGCGACGCGCACATCACCGTGAATAAGAACGCCGTCCCGAACGACCCACAGTCGCCGTTCGTGACCTCTGGTTTGCGCATCGGCTCGCCGGTGATCACCACCCGCGGTTTGCAGCAAGCCGAGTCGGCCGAACTGGCCGGCTGGATAGCCGACATTCTCGATGCCATGCAAGCCGGTGACGCCAGCGCCACCATTGCCGACGTGCGCACCAAAGTCAGCCAGCTGTGCCGAGATTTCCCGGCGTACGGCTGAACAGTTAGCTCAAGCCACCATGGTAAGCGCTGGATGAGCGCGCCGTTTGTTAGAGGATGTCCGCAGCATGGATGCTGCGGCCAAGGCCCCAGGGAAGGGTTCACGCCGACCTCTAACAAACGGCGCGCTCAGCCAGCGCGGATTTCCACCACCTGACCATCACCCAACCCAAACGAAATCCGGAGAACCCGCCATGGCCATCAGCCTGTTCGACATGTTGAAAATCGGCATCGGCCCGTCCAGCTCGCACACCGTCGGACCGATGGCAGCCGCCTATCGTTTTGCCGAAGGACTGACCGCCTCGGGCGATCTGACACGCGTGCAACGCATCGACATCCAGCTGTATGGCTCACTCGGCGCCACTGGCAAAGGCCATGGCACCGGGCCTGCGGTATTGATGGGACTGGAAGGTCACCTGCCCGATCAAATCGACCCGACCATTGTCGGCCCGCGCACGGACAGCATTCGTGAACAGGGTGAGTTACGGCTCGGAGGCGAACACGCCATCGCCTTTAACGAGCGCAACGACCTCACCTATCACAAACGCGAGACGCTGCCGTATCACCCCAACGGCATGACGTTTTTTGCCTTCGATGTGGACGGCAACTGCGTGCGCGAGCGCACCTACTATTCCGTGGGAGGTGGCTTTGTGGTGGACGAAGATGCCGCCGGCGCCGATCGCATTGTCGAAGATACAACACCGCTGCCTTACCGCTTCAAGACGGGCGATGATCTGCTGCAATTGTGCCGCACCCATCAACTGAGCATCGCCCAAATCATGCTCGCCAACGAGCAAGCCTGGCGCAGTGAAAGCGAGGTGCGTGACGGTATTCTGCACATCTGGCAGGTGATGCAGGAATGCGTGCAGAACGGCATTCATAACGAAGGCGTTTTACCCGGCGGACTGAAAGTGAAACGGCGCGCGGCGGTGTTGTACGCCTCCTTAACCGCGCACGACCGGCTCGATCTGATTTCGCCGTCCTTGAGCGCCATGGACTGGGTTAATCTTTATGCCCTGGCGGTGAATGAAGAAAATGCCGCCGGTGGCCGTATGGTCACGGCACCCACCAATGGTGCTGCCGGCATCATTCCAGCGGTACTGCATTATTACTGGCATTGGTGCCCGAACGCCGACGAAGAAGGTGTGATTCGTTTTCTGCTCACCGCCGCCGCCATCGGCATTCTGTTTAAAGAAAACGCCTCGATATCCGGCGCCGAAGTCGGCTGCCAGGGCGAGGTGGGTTCGGCCTGCGCCATGGCCGCCGCTGGCCTGGCCGCTGCGACAGGGGCGACGCCCGAACAGGTGGAAAACGCTGCGGAAATCGGCATGGAACATCATTTGGGCCTGACCTGCGACCCGATCGGCGGACTGGTGCAGGTGCCGTGCATTGAGCGCAACGCCATCGGTGCGGTCAAAGCCATTAACGCGGCGGTGATGGCGATGCGTGGCAACGGTGAGCACTTTGTGTCGCTCGATAAAGTGATTCGCACCATGCGCGATACCGGCCGCGACATGCTCGATAAATACAAAGAAACCTCGCGCGGTGGCCTGGCGGTGAACGTCATCGAGTGCTGAACTCAATCCCAATCGCAGGCCTCGTCTTTTGGGGCTTGTCGCAAATCAACACTCGGGTGTCGTCGCCAAGCAGTTGGTCACCGGCGCGCCCGCCTACCATCGCTTCAAACTGCGTCGACCCTGCCGCTTGGCTTGTTACCCATTAACCAAGCCGCTAGGGTCGACAAGCGGCCACTGGAGAGGACCCGAGATCATGCAGAAGTATTCCGGCTTCGGATTGCTCAAACACGCCCTGAGTCATCACGAAAACTGGCAACGGGTTTGGCGCAACCCCAAACCGAAAAAACACTACGACGTCATCATTGTGGGTGGCGGCGGCCACGGTTTGGCAACCGCTTATTACCTGGCCAAGGTGCATAAGGTCACCAACGTCGCGGTGATCGAAAAGGGTTACCTCGGTGGCGGTAATACAGCCCGTAACACCACCATCGTGCGCTCGAACTATTTGTGGGACGAAGCGGCCTTTTTGTACGAGCACGCCATGAAATTGTGGGAAGGTCTGGCGCAGGATCTGAACTACAACCTGATGTTTTCTCAACGCGGCGTGCTCAATCTGGGTCATACCCTGCAAGACATGCGGGACATTGAGCGCCGCGTTAACGCTAACCGACTGAACGGCATCGACAGCGTCGCGCTCGATACCGCTGGCGTGCAAAAAATCGTGCCGATCATGGATTGCACCAGCCGCGCGCGTTACCCAATTCTCGGCGCTTCCTGGCAACCACGCGCCGGTGTCGCCCGACACGATGCCGTTGCCTGGGGTTTTGCTCGCGCCGCCGATGCGCTGGGGGTTGATCTGATTCAGCAATGCGAAGTGGACGACATTCTGATGCAAAACGGCAATGCCGTTGGCGTTAACACCAAACAATACGGCGAAATTCACGCCGATCGCATCGGTTGTGTGGTCGCCGGTAATTCCGGTGTCGTCGCCAAGATGGCCGGCTTTGAATTACCGGTCGAATCGCATCCACTGCAAGCGTTGGTATCGGAACCGATCCGACCGATTCTGGATACAGTGGTGATGTCGAATCAGGTGCACGGTTATATTTCCCAGTCCGACAAAGGCGACCTGGTCATCGGTGCCGGCATCGATGGCTATAACGGTTACGGCCAGCGCGGTTCCTACCCGACCATCGAACACACCTTGCAGGCCATTGTTGAGATGTTCCCGATTTTCAGCCGGGTGCGCATGAATCGTCAATGGGGTGGCATTGTCGACACCACGCCCGATGCCTGTCCGATTATTTCCGACACGCCCATCGGCAATCTGTTTTTCAACTGCGGTTGGGGCACCGGTGGTTTTAAAGCCACGCCGGGTTCCGGTCATGTGTTTGCCGAAACCCTCGCTAAGGGTGAAGCCAACGCCTTGGCCAAACCGTTTTCCATGTTCCGTTTCCACAACGGTGCTCTGGTTGACGAGCACGGCGCCGCTGGCGTTGCCCACTGATTCAGGAGCGCATCGATGTTTTATATCCATTGCCCTTATTGCGATGAACACCGCGAAGAGGAAGAGTTCCACGCCAAAGGCCAGGCACACATTGCCCGGCCGCTGGACCCGGATGCGTGCACCGACGAAGAGTGGGGAAACTTTTTGTACTTCCGCGCTAACCCCAGAGGCATCCACCATGAACTCTGGGTACACGCCGCTGGCTGTCGCAAATTTTTTAACATCACCCGCGATACCCAGACTTACGCCATCCTCGAAACCTATCGCCTGGGTGAACAACCCAGCGTGACGTCCCAGTCGTGAGAGACGCCCTATGACACAGCCTAATCGTCTCAACTCCGGTGGTCGCATCGATCGCGATCAGCCGATGCAGTTTGAATTCAACGGTCGCCGTTACAGCGGTTTCCAGGGTGATACGTTGGCTTCAGCCATGCTCGCCAACGGTGTCGATCTGGTCGGCCGCAGTTTTAAATACGGTCGTCGTCGCGGCATCGTTGCCGCCGGTGCCGAAGAGCCCAATGCCATTTTGCAACTGGGTGCCACCGAAGCCACCCAGGTGCCCAACGTGCGTGCGACCCAGCAGGAATTGTTCGATGGTCTGGTCGCGCAACCGACATCCGGTTGGCCGTCATTGAACACGGATGCGCTCGGCATGGTCGGCAAGGTCTTTGGTTCTTTGCTGCCGCCGGGTTTCTACTACAAGACCTTTATGTTTCCGCGTTTCGGCTGGAAACTGTACGAGAAATACATCCGTAAAGCGGCTGGCTTTGGTCGCTCACCGCGCGCTGAAGACGTCGATCAATACGATCATTTAAACCAGCACGCGGATGTGTTGATCGTCGGTGCTGGCGCTGCCGGTTTAGCTGCGGCCTTGTCGGCAGCCCGCTCGGGTGCCCGTGTGATTCTGGCCGACGAACAATCGGAAATGGGCGGCTCTTTATTGCACAGTCGCGATCTGATGGGTGGCAAACCGGCGACGCAGTGGGTTGCCGATACCTTGGCGGAACTGGCCGGCCGCGATAATGTTTTATTGTTGCCGCGCTCAACCGTTAACGGCTATCACGATCATAATTTTCTGACCATTCACGAACGCCGTACCGATCATATTGCCGACCGCGCGCCGGAAGGCATGAGTCGTCAGCGCCTGCATCGGGTTCGCGCTCGCTGGGTGGTGTTGGCAACCGGTGCACACGAACGTCCGCTGGTGTTTGCCAACAACGACCTGCCCGGTTGCATGCTGGCCTCCGCCGTTTCCACCTACCTCAATCGTTACGCCGTCGCGCCTGGTAATAAACTGGTGCTGATGACCGCCAACGATTACGCCTACCGCACCGCTTTTGATTGGCAAGATGCCGGTCGCGACGTGGTAGCTATTGTCGATAGCCGCGCCGATGTGAGCGGTCACTACCAGGAAGAAGCCAAGCGTCGCGGCATTGCCGTGCTATTGGGTCACGGCGTTATTGAAGCGCGTGGCAGCAAAAAGGTCACCGGTGCTGTTGTCGCGTCGCTGAATGCCGATGGTTCGGCTGTGGCTGGCGCCAGCCGCACGCTCAGCTGTGACTTAATTGCCTCTTCGGGTGGCTGGAGTCCCGTCGTGCATCTGTCGGCGCATACCGGCAGCCGTCCGGTGTGGAACGACGACGTTCTCGGATTTGTGCCCGGCGAAACGCTGCAGCAAATGAAAACCGCCGGCGCCGTCAAAGGCAGTTACGACCTCGTCGCCTGCCTGCGCGATGGCGCCGAACAGGGTGCCGAAGCGGCCAAGCTGGCGGGTTTCGATGCCACACCGGCCACCACACCAGAAGTCGACAGCTGGCCAGAAGCAAAAGCCATGGCGCTGTACAGCATTCCGCATACGCAACCGAACAGTCGCGCGCCGAAACAGTTTGTCGATTTGCAAAACGACGTCACCGCTGCCGCCATCGAACTGGCGACGCGTGAAGGCTTTGAATCGATTGAACACGTGAAGCGTTACACCGCCATGGGTTTCGGTACCGACCAGGGCAAGCTGGGTAACATCAACGGCATGGCGATTGCTGCCAAGTCGTTGGGCCAGAGCATTCCCGACACCGGCACCACCATTTTCCGACCCAATTACACGCCGGTGACTTTCGGTGCTGTCGTCGGTCGTCATTGCGGCGAACTGTTCGAGCCGGAACGTTACACCGCCATGCACGACTGGCATGTACAGCATGGCGCCGAGTTTGAAAACGTCGGCCAGTGGAAGCGCCCCTGGTATTACCCCAAAGCGGGTGAAACCATGCAGCAGGCACTCGATCGTGAATGTCTGGCGACGCGCGAAAGCATCGGCATTCTCGATGCATCGACACTCGGCAAAATCGATATTCAGGGCAAAGACGCGCGCGAATTTATCGGCCGCATCTACACCAATGCCTGGGCCAAGCTGGCGGTCGGCAAATGTCGCTATGGCTTAATGTGCCACGAAGACGGCATGGTATTCGACGACGGTGTCACCTCCTGCCTGGGCGAAAATCATTTCCTGATGACCACCACCACCGGCGGCGCGGCAGGCGTGCTGGAATGGCTGGAGCTGTATCATCAAACCGAGTGGCCCGAGCTTGAGGTGTTTATGAACACCGTCACCGACCACTGGGCGACGATGACCATTGCCGGTCCCAACGCACGCAAGCTGTTGGCCGAATTGTGCGATGACATCGACCTCGATAAAGACAGCTTCAAGTTTATGGACTGGCGCCAGGGCACCGTGGCCGGTGTACCCGCACGCGTCTTCCGCATTTCCTTTACCGGTGAGCTGTCGTACGAGATCAACGTTCAGGCGAACTACGGTCTGCACGTTTGGGAGAAATTGTTCGAGCACGGTGAGAAATACAACCTGACGCCGTACGGCACAGAAAGCATGCACATTTTGCGTGCGGAGAAAGGCTTTATTATTGCCGGTCAAGACACCGATGGATCCGTACATCCGTACGATCTGAATCACGGCTGGGCCGTGAAAGAAGACAAACCCTTCAGCTTTATTGGCAAACGCGGCATGAAGCGTGAAGACTGTGTACGCGAAGGTCGGAAGCAGTTAGTGGGTCTGAAAACCAAAGATCCAAAAGTGGTGCTGCCCGAAGGCGCACAGGCGGTGGACGATCCGAAACAGCCACTGCCGATGGCCATGCTGGGTCACGTGACCTCCAGCTATTACAGCGCTAACCTGGGTCGTTCAATCGCCATGGGCCTGATCAAGGACGGCCTGAATCGCAATGGCGACACCATCTACTATCCGTTATCGAATGGCCAAGTTGTGGAAGCTGAAATCTGCAGCACGATTTTCCTCGATCCCAAGGGAGACCGCCAGAATGTCTGACACCTTCACTGCCGTCATGGATCAACTGCCAACGGCTGACGTTCTTGCACGTAGCCCGCTGTATCAACACAGCGCGCTGCGTGGTGACGGTCTGCAGTTGCAAGAAAACGCGCTGGCGACACAGCTTGTTATTCGTGGCAATACCGACGATGCCAGCTTTGTTCAAGGCGTGGCAAAAGCCACCGGTCTGGCGCTGCCTGGCAACTTGCAAAGCGAGGCCAATAACGACTGGAGATTGCGCTGGATTGCGCCTGATGAATGGCTGCTCACAGGCCCGGCTAACGCCGCCTTCACCATGGAAACCGCGCTGCGCGAAAATCTCAGTGGTCACTATGCGGTCATTAATGTCAGTGGCGGCCAAACCCTGGTTCGCTTAAGTGGCGCCAACGCTCGTGCTGTCTTGATGAAAAGCTGCCCTTACGATGTGCACGATCGCAACTTCCCCGCTGGCAAAGTGGTCTCGACGGTTTTTGCTAAATCACAGGCCATTATCAGCCGCCTTGGCGACGACGAATGGGAGCTGGTCGTGCGGCGCAGCTTTGCCGACTACATTTGGCGTTGGCTGGTGGATGCCGGCCAGGAATTCGGCCTGAGCGAACACGCATGAACAGCAAAGAAAAACTCTGGATTTTGACCGCCCAATGCCCCAGCCGCTTGGGCACAGTCGATGTGGTGACCCGCAGTCTCGCGGAAACTGAAAACTATGTAGTAGCGATGAACTCATTCGATGATCGCGCTACTAACAGCTTCAGTATTCGCGTCGAATTTCGTCCGGAAAAAGGCGATGATTCGCTGCAAAAACTGCGTGAACTGTTTAGCAGCCGCGCGGCCGATTTTGACATGGACTGGCAGATCACCGAACCCGAGCATCGTACCCGCGTTGCCATTTTGGTATCGAAATACGATCACTGCCTGAACGATCTTTTGTACCGCTATCGCACCGGCGAACTGGCCATCGAAATTCCGCTGATTATTTCCAATCACCCGGACCTGCAACACCTGGCCGACTGGCATGGCGTTCCTTATCACCATCTGCCAATTACGCCAGATACCAAGGCCGAACAGGAAGCTCAAATCTGGGAATTAATCACCGACGCTCAGTGCGAGCTGGTGGTTCTAGCGCGTTATATGCAAGTGCTGTCGCCAGAAATGTCCGCCAAACTCGACGGCTGGGCGATCAATATTCATCACTCACTGCTGCCCGGCTTCAAAGGCGCCAAGCCCTATCACCAGGCTTGGGCGAAAGGCGTCAAACTGGTCGGCGCCACGGCTCATTATGTGAATGATGATCTGGACGAAGGCCCGATTATTACTCAGGGCGTACAGGCCGTAGATCACAGCCATTATCCGGAAGAACTGGTTGCCAAGGGTCAGGATATTGAAAGCCAGACTCTCGCCAAGGCGGTGCGTTATCACATCGAGAAGCGGGTGTTTTTGACGGGGAACCGGACGGTGGTGTTTCCGGATTAAAAAAGCAGCCCGATGGCTGCTTTTTTATTTGAACATTTAGCAACCGAGCTCAACGGCCCAAGGATCCCAAACGTCTACAAACAAGAAGATATCAGCAACGCCTGCAACGGCTGTAATAATATCTTTCTCTACCGTCAAAGATGACCACTCATCGCTTTGACAGTTGTTCAAGTTTACTGGGTCGGACAATTCATACAGGGAGAACGCCACATTGTGATGCCAGTAACCATAGGCTTCAGTATTTGAAGACATTGCACCCGTATTAGAAAATTCGATAGTGCTGCAACCAGCAAGCAGTGCCAGCAATACAGAGCTGAGAACTAACGCTTTAATATTTTTCATCTTTTGCATGCTCCTTATGACTGGCACCAGACTCGAGCAGTACGCGGCGCGTACCAACCGAAGGTCACAAATCTCAACAAACCATCAGTGAAAGTTGTCTGAGTTTGCAGCTGACGCACGCCATCAGGGCATACTGCTTGCGTATCAACAACATTTTTCTGAGGAAGTAAACCACCAATAAAGAAGTGCTGTGTTTGCTCGTAATTGGGAGTGGTTGCCAGCTTTGGTTGACCATCCGGGGTCGCAGTGACAGTTGCGCAGCCACTCAATAAGACGGCAAACACAACAACGGCAGTCGTTAGTAGACGCTTCATGTGTGAATATTCCTTTGTTCATTACGGGGAGATTCCCTGACGTTCAAGATCACAGGGCTTCTCTTAGCCTATAACCACCCAACAAATTGTCAATGAACACTGACAATTAACCTTCATTTTCTGATTCAAAATTGACGACCATCAGTTAGCGATGATACTTCGGACTCAACTCCACCACCGCCTCAACAAAAGCCCCCGCATGTTCCGGATCAATCTGCGGATGAATGCCGTGTCCCAGGTTGAATACATGACCACTGCCTTTACCAAATTCGGCGAGGATACGTTCGACTTCGTCGCGAATGCGTTCCGGTGATGAATACAACACCGCTGGGTCGAGGTTGCCTTGCAGTGCTACTTTATCGCCGACTCGTTGGCGGGCATTATCGAGCGGTGTCGTCCAGTCCAACCCCAAAGCATCAGCGCCGCTTTCGGCCATACTTTCCAGCCATTGGCCGCCGCCTTTGGTGAAGATGATCACCGGGACTTTATTGCCTTGGTGGGTTCGTTTAAGACCGGCGACGATTTTGCTCATATACGCCAGTGAGAAAGTCTTATAAGCATCGTGCGCCAGCGCACCGCCCCAGGTATCGAAAATCTGTACGGCTTGTGCACCGGCTTCGATCTGGGCATTCAGGTAGTCGGTGACGGCATCGGCCAGTCGGCTGAGCAGTGCGTGCAGCACTTCCGGCTGATCGTAGAGCATGCCTTTGGCGTGGCGGAAATCTTTGGAGCTGCCGCCTTCGATCATATAGGTCGCCAGTGTCCAGGGACTGCCGGTAAAACCGATCAACGGCACATCGCCATTCAATGCCTGGCGAATGGTGCTGACGGCCTTCATGACGTAACCCAGATCGGTTTCCATCGAAGGTGTTTTCAGCGCGTCGACATCGGCCATGGAGCGCACGGTGCGTTCAAAACGCGGACCTTCGCCGGTTTCGAAATACAGACCCAGACCCATGGCATCGGGAATGGTGAGGATATCGGAGAACAGAATGGCGGCATCGAGCGGGTAACGGCGCAGCGGCTGCAGCGTGACTTCGCAGGCCAGTTCGGCGTTCTTGCACAGACTCAGAAAATCGCCGGCCTGAGCACGCGTCTCGCGGTATTCCGGCAAATAGCGACCGGCCTGGCGCATCATCCATACCGGGGTGCGATCAACGGATTCGCGCAGCAAGGCGCGCAGGAAGCGGTCGTTTTTCAGTTCAGCCACAGTCACTCTACCCTTCATCAAAGTGCGCGCATTATACGCATGCTGACCTGTGCTGACGAATGCTGTGGCGGTTCGATGGCGTGTTAGACTGACGCCAGTCAAGACTCAGGAGCAGCGGTGAACTTTCTCGGCCACTGGTTATTTTCCGACCCGGACGCGGATGCTTTATTAGGCAGTCTCTGGCCCGATTTTGCGCTGCGGCCCGACCCGAACGATGTTTCATCCGGTTTTATTGAGCACTTTGATCGCCATCAGTGGATTGATCGTACCACCGATGCCAGCCCCGAACTGGAATCGCTGCGCCAGCGGTTGCGTCCCAAACTGCGCAAGACCACCCCCATTGTCGTCGACATGTTGCTCGATCATTACTTGGCGCGTTATTGGTCGCAGTATCACGCGCAAACGCTGACTGCTTTTACCCAAGAACGCTATCGCGAAACCCGCCGCTTTGATGCGTTGCCACTGCCACCGCGCCTGGAGCGGACGCTGCATTGGCTGATTGAAGACGATTGGCTCGCAGGCTACCGCCGGCCAGAGAACATTGTTCGCGCGCTGGGTGGTTTGTCACGTCGCCTGCGGTTTGCCGATGAGATGGAAGCACAGGGTTTATGGGCGATAGAACAATTGGACGCTGAGCAGACGGCGGTCGATGCATTTCTACAGCGATTACTCAACGAAAGCGGGCGCCTTTAGAGGCGCCCGCTTTTATCCAACCGCGTCTGCTTAGACAGTTAAACGTCGAGATAATCCAAGATCCCTTCCGCCGCCTGACGACCTTCCCAAATGGCGGTCACGACCAGGTCGGAGCCACGCACCATATCGCCACCAGCGAAGATTTTGGCGTTGCTGGTCTGGAAGGCGAATTCCTGTTCTTCCGGTGCTTTAACGCGCTTCCAGTCGTCCAGTTGAATCTCAGCTTTATCGAACCAGTCGGCTGGGCTCGGCTGGAAACCGAAGGCAACGATGACCGCATCGGCGGGCAAAATTTCTTCCGAACCGGGCACCACTTCCGGGCGACGACGACCGTTTTCATCCGGCTCACCCAACTGAGTGCTCACCAGTTTGATGCCTTCGACTTTGCCATCGCCAACGATCTCAACCGGCTGACGATTGAACAGGAATTGCACACCTTCTTCTTTGGCGTTAGCAACCTCTTTGCGCGAGCCCGGCATGTTGGCTTCATCACGACGGTAAGCACAGGTAACGCTCGCCGCCTGCTGACGAATGGAGGTGCGATTACAGTCCATGGCGGTGTCACCACCACCGAGTACCACCACGCGCTTACCCGCCATGTCGACAAAGTCGGCCGGATCTTTTTCCCAGCCGTGACCGTGATTCACGTTGGCCACCAAAAACGGCAGCGCATCGTAAACACCCTCTAACTCTTCGCCAGGGAAACCACCTTTCATGTAGTTGTAGGTGCCCATGCCCATAAAAACGGCATCGTAGTCGGCGAGCAATTCGTCGAATTCAATGTCGACACCAATGTCGGTGTTCAGCCGAAATTCCACGCCCATACTTTCAAACACTTCACGGCGGCGCGCCATGATGGATTTTTCCAGTTTGAATTCAGGAATACCGAAGGTGAGCAGGCCGCCAACTTCCGGATAGCGATCGAACACCACCGGTTTAACGCCGTTACGCACCAGTACGTCAGCACACCCTAAGCCAGCGGGACCTGCACCAATAACGGCGACCTTTTTATCGGTCCACACCACCTTCGACATATCCGGCTGCCAGCCCATAGCAAAGGCGGTGTCGGTGATGTATTTCTCGGCGTTGCCGATGGTGACCGCGCCGAAACCATCGTTCAGCGTACAGGCGCCTTCGCACAGACGATCCTGCGGGCAAACCCGACCACAGACTTCAGGCAGGGAATTGGTCTGGTGACACAGCTCCACCGCTTCGAGCACGTTGCCTTCGCTGACCAGCTTCAGCCAGTTAGGAATGTAGTTGTGCACCGGGCACTTCCACTCGCAATAGGGATTGCCGCAATGCAGGCAGCGATGCGATTGCTCGGCCGCCTGTTTTTGCGCAAAGGGTTCGTAGATTTCCACGAACTCGTGTTTGCGGGTGTGAATGTCTTTCTTGGCCGGTTCGCGACGGCCAACGTCGACAAACTGAAAATCGTTGTTCAGTCGTTGAGTCATCTTGGTTTCTCCGTCGCTTATTCCGGTCGGGCCCGGGTGTTGGATAACAAATCCGACAGGCTCGATGCCTTCGGTTTGACCAGCCAGAAACGCCCGACGTAATCGTCGTAGTTGTCCAGCAATTCCGCGCCCCAGGCGCTCTTGGTGTCGTCGACAAAACGGCCGATCACGCCAAACAAATGATCGCGGTAGGTTTCCATGCTTTCGGTGCCGATACGTTGAATATCCACCAGTTCGCGGTTGTATTTATCCGGGAAGGTGTTTTCCAGATCGAGCACATACGCAAAGCCGCCGGTCATGCCCGCACCGAAGTTGCCACCAACGTTACCGAGTACGGCGACCATACCGCCGGTCATGTATTCGCAGCAGTGATCGCCGGCGCCTTCGATGACCGCAACGGTGCCAGAGTTACGCACACCGAAGCGTTCACCGGCACAGCCCGCGGCAAATAAAGTACCGCCCGTTGCACCATAGAGGCAGGTGTTACCCATGATCGAGGTTTGCTGGGTCTCAAAAGCCGAACCTTTGGGCGGACGAATCACGATCTTGCCGCCGGTCATGCCTTTGCCGACGTAATCGTTGGCATCGCCGTCGAGAACCATGTTCAAACCACCGGCGTTCCAGACACCGAAACTCTGACCGGCAATGCCGTTGAGTTTCAGTGTGATCGGCCGGTCGGCCATGCCCTGATTACCGTAGCGTTTGGCAATTTCACCTGACGCCAATGCGCCGATGGAACGGTCGCAGTTACCAATGTGAAATTCGAATTCGCCACCGGTTTTGTTTTCGATCGCCGGCAAAATTGCCTTGAGGATTTCGCGCTGTTTACCCCCTTCATCGAAGGGTTTATTACGCTCAACCATGCACTGCTGTGGTTTGCTCGGATCGATGTTTGCGGTCGATAAAATCGGCGACAAATCCAAACTTTGCTGTTTCGGTGTCTCGCCTTTTTTGACGGTAATCAAATCGGTACGACCAATGATCTCGCCCAGGCTGCGATACCCCAACAACGCCAACTGCTCGCGCACTTCTTCAGCGACAAAACGGAAGTAATGTTTAACCATTTCCACCGTGCCACGGAAGTGTTGATCGCGCAGCGCATCGTCCTGAGTGGCGACACCGGTCGCACAGTTATTGAGGTGGCAGATACGCAAGTATTTACAACCCAGAGCGACCATCGGCGCGGTGCCGAAGCCGTAACTTTCAGCGCCCAGCAAGGCGGCTTTAATGACGTCCAGGCCGGTTTTTAAACCACCGTCGGTTTGCAGCCGCACTTTGTCACGCAAATCATTGCCGCGCAGCGTTTGCTGCACTTCCGCCAAACCCAGCTCCCACGGGGAGCCGGCGTGTTTGATCGAGGTCAGCGGGCTGGCCGCAGTGCCGCCGTCGTAACCGGAGACCGTGATCAAATCGGCGTAAGCTTTAGCAACACCAGCGGCGACGGTGCCGACGCCGGGTTCGCTGACCAGTTTCACCGAAATCAGCGCACTCGGGTTGATCTCTTTCAAATCGAAAATCAGCTGTGCCAAATCTTCGATCGAGTAAATATCGTGATGCGGCGGCGGTGAAATCAGCGTCACACCGGGCACCGAATAGCGCAGCTCGGCAATCAATTTATTGACCTTGCCACCGGGCAGCTGGCCGCCCTCGCCGGGCTTGGCGCCCTGAGCCACTTTGATCTGAATGACATCAGCGCTCATCAGGTACGCCGGTGTCACACCGAAGCGGCCGGAAGCCACCTGCTTAATTTTGGAGCGGCGGTTGGTGCCGTAGCGTTTCGGGTCTTCACCGCCTTCACCGGAGTTGGAACGACCGCCGAGTTCGTTCATCGCCATCGCCAGCGCTTCGTGCGCTTCCGGTGACAAGGCACCGAGTGACATGGCGGCAGAATCGAAACGCGGGTACAAGGCTTCGACCGGCTCAACTTCGGAGACCGGTATGGCTTTGCGATCCGACGTCAATTCGAACAAATCGCGTATGGTCGCGACCGGACGCTGGTTGACGTAATTGGCGAAATCGCGGAAACGGGAATGGTCGCCCAACTGCACCGCGTCCTGCAGCGCCTTAACCACGTCCGGGTTGTAGTTGTGGTATTCACCGCCGTGGACGTATTTCAGCAAACCGCCCTGCTGGATCGGTTTGCGCGGTTTCCAGGCGTTGTTGGCGAGGGTGCACAGATCGTCATGAATGTGTTCAAAACGCGCGCCCTGAATGCGGCTTTGCACGCCTTTAAAACACAGATCCACAACGTCGGAATGCAGACCCACGGCTTCGAACAACTGCGCACCGCGGTAGGACGCCAAGGTCGAAATGCCCATCTTGGACATGATTTTGAACAGACCCTTATTGATGCCTTTGCGGTAATTTTTGTGCAGCTGACGCGGATCGCCTTGCAGCTCGTTGGTGCGGATCATGTCATCCAGCACTTCGTAAGCCAGGTACGGATACACCGCTGTAGCGCCAAAACCGATGGCCACAGCAAACTGATGCGGATTCCGAATATCGCCGGTGTCGAGCACGATGTTGGTGTCGCAGCGCAGGCCTTTTTCCACCAGTCGGTGGTGCACCGCGCCGGTCGCCATGACCGCCGGAATGGCCACCTGGCCAGCTTGCAGATCTCGGTCCGACAGAATGACGATCTTAACGCCATCACGGCTGGCCGCTTCAGCGGTATCGCACAGTGCTTCAACGGCAGCGCGCAGATCGCCATCGGCGGCATAGGCCAGTGGCAAATGCTGATGGCGGAACTCGGGCGCTTCCTGATGCAAAAAGTTTTGATACTTCAGCGGCGATAACACCGGCGAGGTCAGAATCAATCGCTTGGCATGATCAGCGCTTGGCTGGAACAAATTGCGTTCCGGGCCCAGGCAGGTCTCCAGCGACATCACCACGGCTTCGCGCAGCGGATCAATCGGCGGGTTAGTGACCTGGGCAAACTGCTGACGGAAGTAGTCGGTGACCGGGCGCACCTGACGCGACAACACCGCCATCGGCGTATCATCACCCATGGAACCAACCGCTTCCTGGCCGCTTTCGGCCAGCGGACGCAACACCTGATCGCGCTCTTCAAAAGAGATATGGAACAGTTTCTGGTAGGCCAGCAGTTGTTCGGGCGACAGCGATGAACCGTTCACTTCCTCGGCCAGTTCCAATTTGGAACGCAACCGCACAGCGTTGGTTTTCAACCAATCTTTGTACGGATGAGCGCGTTTGAGGCGATCATCGATTTCTTCGGTTTGCAGGAATTCACCGGTCTGGGTATCGACAGCAACGATACGACCCGGGCCGACACGACCTTTGGCGACCACATCTTCGGGCTTGTAATCGAAGGTACCGATTTCCGAAGCCAGAGTGATGTAACCGTTTTTGGTGATCACCCAGCGCGCCGGACGCAGACCGTTACGGTCGAGCATGCACACGGCGTAACGACCATCGGTCAGTACGATGCCCGCCGGACCGTCCCAGGGTTCCATGTGCATGGAGTTGTATTCGTAGAAGGCTTTCAAATCGCCGTCGATGTTTTCGACGTTGTGCCAGGCCGGTGGAATCATGGTGCGCGCAGCGCGGAATAAATCCATACCGCCAAGCAGCATCAGCTCCATCATGTTGTCCATGCTGGAGGAATCTGACCCGGTGGTATTCACCACGGGCTGCAATTCGTCGAGGTTAGGCAAATAAGGCGAAGCAAATTTAGACGCCCGCGCTTTGGCCCAGTTGCGGTTGCCTTGAATGGTGTTGATCTCACCGTTATGCGCAATCAGACGGAACGGCTGAGCCAGCGGCCACTTCGGCATGGTGTTGGTGGAAAAACGCTGGTGGAACACGCAGATGGCGGTTGCCATGGATTCGCTGGCCAGGTCCGGATAAAAGGCCGGCAGATCGACCGGCATCATCAGGCCTTTATACGACAACACAGTGTCAGACAGCGAGCAGATGTAAAATTCTTCGTCGTGGGCCATGGCCTGTTCGGCTTTGCGACGAGCGACGTAGAGCTTAACGGCCAGACCTTCACGCGATGGCGCGCGGATAAACACCTGTTCGATGGTCGGCATGCACGCCAGCGCCATCGGGCCACAGACGGATTCATCGGTCGGCACCACGCGCCAGCCGAGCACCTCCAGACCTTGATCGGTCAACGATGATTCCAGTGCTTTGCGGCCTTCGGTGGCACGACTGGTTTCAGCGCTGAGGAAAATCATGCCAACGGCATAGGCATCGCCCAGGTCGGCATCAAAGTGAGATTTGGCTTCGGCGCGGATAAAGGCGTCGGGCATTTGCAGCAACAAGCCGCAGCCATCACCGGTTTTGCCGTCGGCGGCAATACCGCCGCGGTGGGTCATGCAGGTCAGCGACTCGATTGCGGTTTGCAGCAGATCGTGGCTGGCCTGGCCTTCCATGTGAGCGATGAGGCCAAAACCGCAGTTGTCGCGAAATTCAGCCGGATTATAGAGACCGTTTGTCATTGTAATAGTGCCTTGCTGGGCCGGTGACCGTGCGCTGCCTACCCGAAAAACTGGGGGCATCACAGTGCGCGAGGGAAACCGGGGGTTGAACGGCCGGGTACAGAAACATCCCGACGCCCCTACTGAAGGTTCGCAACCGAGTCTATTCAGTGACGCACGTCACACAAACAATAACGGTATATTAAGCGGTTGAATTATCGGATTGCCCGATATTCGCTCATCTCAGTTGTTACGTAAGCTGGCAAAGGTCCGCGCCCAGGGCTCCTGGTCACGGAAGCGGGCAGGCAGATTGGCGATATCCGCACGCGCCGCCGAAGGGCCACTGTACCGACCATGGATCAGCACGTACCAGGGGCGGCCCTGATAGCTGGAGGTGATGATGTCGTACTGTTCGGGGTTGTCCATTTCCGCGAGGATGGCTTCAACAGAGGCGCGGTTGCGCACACCCACCAATTGCAGGGTGTATTCGTTATCGGCTGCGTTGGCGGCCAATCCCTGAACGGCAGGTTCTGCCGAAGCGCTCTGCTGGGGCGTCGGCTCTGGCTCGGGTTGAGGGGCAGCAGGCTCAGGGGCAGGTTCGGGAGCGGGTGTCTGCGCAGCTTCACTCGCCGCCGCTTCGGCTTCCGCCTGGGCAGCGGCCTGCGCCGCCTCCGCTTCTTGACGACGCGCTTCCACCCGGGCAACCGCATCGGCCAGTCGCTGCTGGACCTCCGATTCGAGCGGTTCTTCGGCGTCCGACGTTACCGGTTCGATGTCCGCCAGTTCGACGCTATCATCCGCGTTATCCGTGGAGTCGCTTTGGTTGGAATACAGAACCGTCAATACAATGAGCGTCACCACACCGGCCCCGGCCAATACATGAGTCAGCGGGAAGCCTTGCTTGCGCTCGGTGGTTTTGAACGTGCCGGCGATCAAGTAATCACGAGCAACCTGATTCAACTCAGCTGGTAACCCACCGGCCAGATCGTTTAACCGCGCAACGTCGTTATCACCAATAGGAATGCCATTCGGCTGGCCAGAGGCCGCAAAACGATCGTTCAGATAAACCACCGCATCAGCACCGCTGAGTGGCTCCAAAACCAGGCGATACCAGTGGTCGTCATTATCGGATTGCGCAATGGCGGTGGCGGAACTGGCCAACCACAACTGGCGCAAACGGCTTTCGGTACGAGGCGCCAGCGTTCGCATCGACTGCAGCCAGGTTTGCACATCGGCCGGAAGCAGGTCGGCCTGCTGGACGATTAACAGAAAATTCTCGCCATCGTCGGTGCGCTGGGCAATGGCATCGGCCATATTGCGATACAGACTGGCGGTGTCGCCGTCGGTTTTCAGGCCCAGCCCCAACTGGCCAATCAATTCACGGCTGGCGCCGTCGAGCCGGTCGATTTCACTGCCATCGAGCCAGGCAATGCGCCAGTCGTCATCCAATAAACGGATCACCTGATGCGAAATGGCGTGTTTACCGCCACCGGTTGGCGCCATCAACAGGCAATCTTGTGCACTGAAACTCAGCAGGTGGCGAATATGCTCGGCCATTTCCAACCGCTCACCGGCCCCGCTGAATACAGAGGCATCCACCAGTTCACCGAAGGGATCCTGATAGAGGCCGTAGTAGTCGAGCATGCGCTGGGTCTGGTCAGTAAAGTCTTGCATAACATCCACCTGGACGAAGTAATTCCATTATCACGAACGCAATCGCTCTCTAGCTTTGGACCAGTCGATTGGGTTCGTCAAGGTTCAGGCCTCAATAACGTGCTGTCAAAGACGCCTGCAATTGGCTGGCGTCGAAATCTGCGGTGACAACCGCCTGCCCTAACGCCTTTAACAATACCAAACGCAACTGGCCGGATTCGACTTTCTTGTCACGACTCATTTGATTCATAAAGTCGTCGGCGCTCATTGACGGCGGCGGGGCTACGGGCAAACGGGCACGTTCAATCAAGGCACGCGCACGATCGAAGACCTCAGCGTCAATCCAGCCCAGTCGATGCGATAAGTCGCAAGCCATCACCATGCCGGTACCGACGGCTTCGCCATGCAGCCAGGCGCCATAGCCTTGCTCGGCTTCAATGGCGTGGCCAAAGGTATGCCCCAAATTCAAAATAGCGCGAATGCCTTGCTCGGTTTCATCCGCAGCAACGACTTCGGCTTTCAACTCGCATGAGCGGGCGATGGCTTGCACCAACGCCTGCGGTTGTTGCGCCAGCAGTTCATCCAGATGTTGCTCAAGCCAGACAAAAAAATCAGCGTCGTAAATCAGACCGTATTTGATCACCTCAGCCAAACCAGCAGACAGTTCCCGCTCAGGCAAGGTGCTCATCACATTGGGGTCAATCATGACGGCGATGGGCTGCTTAAACGCACCGATCATGTTTTTACCCAACGGATGATTGATGCCGGTTTTACCTCCGACCGAGGAATCCACTTGCGACAACAAGGTGGTCGGCACCTGAACAAAGTCGATGCCTCTTTGGTAAGTTGCAGCAGCGTAACCGGTCAGATCACCAATCACGCCACCGCCTAACGCCACCAAAACCGCTTTGCGGGAAAAGCGACGCTCTAATAAAGCGTCGTAGATTAAACCGAGCGTGTCGGCGTTTTTGTGCGCCTCACCATCCGGCAACACCAGACTTTCCAGCCGACGACCCGGCGCTGTCAGAGCGGTAAGAACGTTATCCAGATACAGCGGCGCAACGGTTTCATTGGTCACCACCAGCACTTCAGTATGGTGAAGCACCGATTGCCAGGCCGTGGCGTCAGACAGAATTCCAGCTTCAATAATGATGGGATAAGAACGATCGCCCAGGTCGACACTCAGTTGCATGATTCAACGCTTCAGTTTGAGTTGTTTGATGATTTCCCGAACTACCGTTCGAGGTGTTTGACCATTGGTATCGATGGTCAGGTGAGCGGTCTCTTCATAGTAAGGACGGCGCTCGCCGGCCAGACGCCGCAGCGTACCTTCCGGGTCCGGGCCATTCAGTAAGGGGCGATTTCGATCCTTGGCTGTCCGCACCAATTGCTGCTCTACCGACGTCTTAAGATAGACCACCTGACCTTTCGATTTCAGCAATTCTCGGTTTTCCGGGCGGATAATGGCACCGCCACCGGTAGCAATGACCTGACGCCCTTCATCGACCAGTTCTGCCAATACCGCTGTTTCGCGATCACGGAATCCGGACTCGCCTTCAAGATCAAAAATCCACGGAATATCTGCGCCAGAGCGTGCTTCGATTTCACGATCGGAATCAATAAACGGCAAGCCCAATCGCGTCGATAGCAATCGACCGATGGTGCTTTTACCCGATCCCATAGGACCGATCAGAATAATGGAAATGTCATTCATCGCGTCAGTTTATCACTGTCCGGCAGACAGGTAACGATGCCTGGCGTGATGAGTGCGTATTAAAGTGGCAGGTATGGGTGAGAACGAACGTCAGTTTGCAGCAAGATAATCGGCAACCAGACTGGGGGTAATAAAGACCAGTAATTCGGTTTTCTCTTCGGTATCGGCCGTGCGGCGAAACAATCGGCCGAGTATCGGCAGGTCACCCAACCATGGCGTTTTTTCTATGGTGGTTATGGTCTCGGTTCGATAGACGCCGCCTAACACCAGGGTTTCGCCATCATCGACCAACACCTGAGTGGTCACCGAATTGGTATCAATCGCCCCACCACCGGCGGCCAGTGAGTCCTGGGTGACAACCAGGTCGAGCACCACATGATCATCGGGTGTAATTTGTGGTGTCACTCGCAACGACAACCCCGCATCCACAAAGGTTGTACCCCCTTCAGCGCCATCAAAGGCGATGGTTTGCCCCGAGTTGATAAAGGCTTCCTGGCCATTGGAGGTCACCACTCTTGGTTGCGAGACTACCTCGGCCGAGCCGCGGGTTTCCAGTGCGGATAGCTCAAGATCCAAGGCGTAATCAAAAGCTGCAACGCCAATGGCGAACGACGATGCACTGGGGTTGGTGACGGGCAAGTCGACTACCAAAGCGTCGGGGTACACCTGTTCATAAGCATGGCCATTGGAGGCGTTTAAGCCACTGCCAATGCTCGATGTCGAATCTAAAGAGCCAGACACCACCACCGGTGAGCTACCGCCGCTGTTAATGTTGCCGCCCCAGCGCACGCCTAACTGCTCACCGACGGAGGTACGGGCCGCCACGATACGCGCCTCAATTAACACTTGCCGCACCGGCACATCAAAGTGCTCAACCGCACGACGAATACTGGCCAGATTGGCCGCCGTATCGCGCACAATGAGCGTATTGGTCCGACTGTCGATGGACACCGCACCTCGCTCAGACAAAAAACCCAAACTGGTTTTCTCGGGCGTTGCGGGTTCATCGACCTGATTATTCAGAATGCCAAGAATGTCGTCGGCCTTGGCGTAATTAACCTGAATAAAATCGATTTCCAGCGGCGCTAACTGTTCCGCTCGTTGCCGATTTTCCAGCGCCAACTGCTCCTGTTCTGCGAGCTCCTGAGCCGGCGCCACCAGCAACACGCTGCCGTTGAGTCGTTTATCCAGATTTTTGCTGCGCAGGACCAAATCGAGCGCTTCCTGCCAGGAAACGTCCTGCAATCGCAAGGTGATTCTGCCCTGCACGGAATCTGCTGCGACCAGATTCAGACCGACATAATCCGCAATTTGTTGCAGCGCATAGCGCACTTCAATGTCTTGCAGGTTCATCGTCAGCCGAGTGTCGTTATCGACATCGGCCGTGTCTTCAAGGGCTCCGGCCACACCAGCGTTTGGTTGCAGCGCCAAGGTTACTAAACCGTCGTTTTGAAAGGCTTCAATAATGAGAGGATGGGACAGCTGCAAGTGCAGGAGTGCATCGTCTCCGTCTTGAAAAAACGCCATCGACTGAACGGCATCGGGCAAGGTGGATTCTGCCCACGGCTGCGCCAGGGTAGGAGGCACTCGATACTGCGCCAGCCGCAGCCTCACTGTGCTGCCGTCTTGATACATTCTGGCCTGAGCCCGATCAGCCGACAGTTTCAGTTGCAACTGATGGTCGCCCTGCCAGTGTGCTGACAACAGGCGCGGCATGGGCGGGTTGGAAGCCGATTGCGGATGATTCGAGAAGCTGACCTTTGCGGCGTGCTGATCCACGGTATTGTTAAATGCTGGTGTTGAACCAGTGACTTGGCTTTGCTGTACATTCGGCCCCACGATCACCCGCACCCGACGGCCGGACACTGTCACGTTATAGGGCATCAGGGTCGCCATACTGAGAACCAACCGGGTTCGATCGGCCGTCGATACCACGATGGCGTTACGCAAATTACCACTGCCAACGGCAAAGCGTTTTTGCGGCAATCGATTTTCGGTATCAGCAAAATCCAGAGCAATGCGTGCCGGACGTTCAACGCTGTAGCCAACCGGCTCGGGCGCTGTGCCATTGAAAGTCAGCTCCAATTGCGTACGCCCGGCAGATAATTCGTTAATTTCCAGCTTGGTCAGGACCACCGCCTGAGCGTGCAGACTGATTGAAGCCAGAATGGCAGCTGCCATGAAAACGCGCAGTGTTTTGTAGAAAATCATGACGTTCTTCTTTTGTCTTTTAGAGTCTTGATGGCTTCTGCTGAGTCAGCAAAAACGTTCGTGGTTCTAAGATCCAACCGCCCTCCTCAAGCGGTACTTTCTCCAGCAGCTCAACCCGTTCTTCAGACACCGACACGATACGGGCAGCATGAGCGCCGACGAGATCGCCCACCGACAAGCGATGGATTTGCCCACTGCGATCGCGAAACAACGCCTGGGCCGAGGCAGAATTTATCCCACTCAGGGTTCCGACCATCGTCAAGTCATCCAAAGAAACGGCCGACAACTTAGCCGGTGCTTTTCGATCCACAGGATTCAACGACGCCGTCGACGCACGCTCTTTCGATGCCGTCGGTGACACAGCGTATTGGAATGGCGAGCGCTGGTCTTGCGCTGTGTATCGAACCTTGCGATCCATCGCCAGAGAATCCGACGACGCCTTCGCCAGCGCCGCCACTTCGGTATCGGCCACCAGCGCATGCAGATCACTCATGGCCGTCTGGCGTTCACAGCCAGACAACAGTGTAGTCAGCAACAGCGCTGTGAGTAGCGGGCGCATTATTCCTCACCTGCAGATGTCTGGCGATAGGCTCGCGCCTCTAGAGTGATCAACAAAGCGTTGTCCGCCGATGCGCCAGGCTCAGCGGGTGCCTGTCGTTTTATGGTCAGGCGATGCAGACTAATGAGGCTGGGTAAGGTCGACAGCTCAGCAATAAATGCCCCCAACGAATGGTAACCACCCCGCATGGACACCTGAATAGGTGTCGCCATCAGCCGCCCCTGCAGACGTTCAGCATCGGGGGTGATTTGTTCAATAGACAGACCCGCACCGGCGGCAAGCCTGTTGATTGCATCGATCAGTTCGGGCAAATCGAGCCGGTTGGGAACCTCGGTCAGCGCTACCTCAATATGACTTCTCAAGGTTGCCAGTTCGGCGTCAAGTACGGCCGGGTGATCGGTCTGGTCGACCTGTCGCCGAAACTGCTGCGTTAATTGCACTTCGTTTTGTACGGCACGATTGAATTGTTCATACCGCCCGCTCAGTAGCAAAAACCAACCAGCACCGATCACCAGCGCTGCGACACCCACCAACACCAACCCGCGCAGCGCCAACGGCCAGGAGCCGAGGTTATCGACGTCCAAATGTTGATAATCGAACCGGCGTAAGGCGTTCCATAAGTCTGAATTTCTCATCCGGCCTCCTCCTCAGTCAGGTCAACACTGCGCACGTCCAATTGGAAGTGGTTGGCCATCGACGAGGGGTGATCCGAATCGGTCTCCAGCGTGACCAGGGTTGCCTCAGCCAACCCATCGGATGCATTCATCTGTCGCAAAAAAGGCGTCAAACTGGCCGGCTGATCGACGCGGCCAGCCATTTCAATTCGTTCGGCGGTCTGGTTCAGCGAGGTCAGATACACTCCGTCCGGTATTGTCTGCGCCAGGGTTTCCAACAACCTCACCAGTGCCTGCGGATTGCGATAAATGCCCGCCAATTGCTGCTGTTGATGCATCAGCACCGTACGTTCCTGATGCAGCCGTTGTTGGCGCTGGTAGCGCTGATCCAACTCAGACAAATGTTGCTGCAGAAAGGCATTGCGTTGCTGCTGATGGTGTAACCGTTGTGACAGATGTCGGTTCCACAGCCAAAGGCTGATTAACGCCACAATCACCACCATCAGCAGCAGTCGCTTAAAGCGCCGTTGTTGCTGATAGCGCCGTCGTTCACGCCATGGAAGCAGGTTAACGGTGGCCATGATCAAAACTCCTCAGAGCCAGACCGCAAACCCTCATCAAGGCACTGCTGTCGTTCGCCAATTGCTGACGATTCACCCTCGGCGCGCATTCAAGATGAGCCACCGGATCAACCAATTCCGCGGGCAGACCGATCGCCTCAGACAATGCATCGGCAAGCACGGGAAGACCGTCACTAGACCCGCCCAGTAATACACCACTGATGGGTGAAGCCGATGTGGAGGCATAAAAGAACTGCAAATTCTGCTGGATGGTTTCAATCATGTCCTGCGCCATACCCAGCGACCCGGAGACCGGTTCGGCGGCTGTCGACGCTGACAAACCGGTCAGCGGCGGGCTGGGCAACGCTTGCTCACGGCGGTAGACAATGTGTCCTTGCTGCAGGACGTTGAGTGTTAAGCGCTGCGGTTCAAGATCGACCAATGCCACCGCATCGTCAGCTTGCGCATCGTATTGATGAGCGATCAGTGCCAACGCCCGTTCCAGCACCAGAGCCTCGACATCCACCACCTGAGCATCCAGCCCGGCCATTTGCAGAACATCATCCAGCGCTTCAACTTCTTCGCGACGACTGGCCACCAATAAAACCCGCCATCGATCGGGCTCCGACGATGGGCCCAGCACATCAAAATCGAGCGCGACATCCTCCAGCGGATAGGGAATATGAGCGCCGGCTTCCAATTGAATCAGGTGCTCCAGTTCAACATCCGACGCCAGATCGTCCACGGTAATCACCTTGGTAATCACCGAGGTGCCCGAAACCAAGGTCGCTGCCTGCCTGATACGGCTGCGCGACCGTTGTATAAGACGGGCAATCATTTGGCTCAATCGATTGGCGTCTTTAATGGTCTGATCGACCACGACACCCTCAGGAAGTGATTCGCAGGCATAGGCCTCAACCCGCTGTGAACGAGCGGACGCTGTCAGTTCAATCAGCCGAATTGCAGACGACGAAATATCCACACCCAGCAGCGGTGCAGGCTTTTTCATGAGTAAGGTTGTCACTGATAATCCCTTCAATAACAATCACTTAGAGACTTTTCCATATCCCTACAGGCGACCGATTACAGCGCACGTAAAATCAATGCGCAATGTATAAAAAAGACGCAATTCCCCCTATAATGGCCGGCCGTTAAGGCGTCTTGCTGCTAACCCTTTCATTTAATTGGGAAAACATGAAGTTTCTGGCCAATAGCACCAAATTCATCCTGTGGACGCTCTATGCTCTGATTTGCGCTCTGGTTCTCATTTCAGCCAGCGTCTATTTGTATCTGTCACCCACGCTGCCTGAAGTGGAAACGCTCAGAGACATACGCCTGCAAACACCGATGCGTATCCTCAGTGCTGACAATGAACTCATTGCTGAGTTCGGTGAACAGCACCGCAGTCCATTGCACTACGAGCAAATTCCCACCCAATTCATCCAAGCACTGACCGCCGTCGAAGACAGCCGTTTCGAAGAGCACTTTGGTGTCGATCCCGTAGGATTCAGTCGGGCGGTATTAACGGTGTTGGCAACGGGTGAAACCGACGGTCCCGGCGGTTCGACGCTCACCCAACAGGTTGCCCGCAACTTCTTCCTGACACGCGATAAAACCATCACCCGGAAATTTACCGAAATTCTGCTGGCCTTCCAGATGGAGCGCGAACTGACCAAAGAGCAGATTTTCGAGCTGTACGTGAACAAGCATTTCCTCGGTTACCGCTCCTACGGCATCCAGGCGGCGGCCGATGTCTACTACGGTCGCGACATCAATGATCTGACGCTGCCCGAGCTGGCGATGATTGCAGGCCTGCACCAGGCTCCCTCGGCCGCCAACCCCCTGGCCAATCCAGACCGCGCCCTGCGCCGGCGCAATTTTGTCCTCGGTCGCATGCACGAGATGAACTATCTGTCGGATGCCAGCTATGAAGCCGCCATTCGCCAACCGCTGAGTGCGCAATATCGAGGCAACGGTCCGGGGCTGGAAGCCGCCTATCTGGCCGAGATGGTGCGTGCTTTTATGATCGAACGGTACGGTGATGCGGCCTACAGCGATGGGTACACCGTCCACACCACCTTGAATTCGCAATTGCAGGAAGCCGCCACTCGAGGCTTGCGCAAAACGCTCAGCGAATACAGCCGCCGACACGGCTATTTGGGCGTCGAAAATCATTTCGCTACGGCCGGCCGTACGCCACCGGAGGCTTATGCCTACTGGCGGGAAGTGGTTAACGGCACGCCTCGTTTTGGCGGCCTGACACCGGCCATCGTGGTGCGTGCCGAAGATCGCCGACTGTGGATTCTGCCGCGTGACGGCACCCTGACAACGCTTGCGCTGGACGAAATGGAATGGGCCCGCGAGCGCATTGATGTCGACACCCTGGGGCCGGCAGTCACCACCCCATTCTCCATTGCAGTACCCGGCGACCTGATTCGCGTAGAGCAAGTGAATGGTAACTGGCAGTTGGCGCAAATACCGGATGCTCAAGGCGCTATGGTGTCATTGTCACCAAACGATGGGGCCATTCAGGCCCTGGTCGGCGGCTATGATTTCTTGCTGTCAAAATACAACCGTGCCATTCAGGCAAACCGCCAGCCGGGTTCCAATTTCAAACCTTTCGTTTATGCCGCTGCGCTGGATAAAGATTTCACGCCGGCAACCATCGTTAACGATGCTCCCATCGTGCGCGCTGACGATGCATTGGAAGATGTCTGGCGACCACGCAATTCCGGCGACCGTTACCTCGGGCCGATTCCGTTACGCCAGGCGCTGTACCAATCGCGCAACCTGTCGAGCATCCGGGTGCTGGAATCCATCGGTGTCAACTACGCTCGCCGTTACGCCGAACGTTTTGGGTTCGAGCGCGACAAGCTCGCTAATGACATGACCCTGGTGCTGGGCAGTACCGTCGCCTCGCCGCTGGAAGTCGCACGCGGTTACGCCGTTTTCGCCAATGGCGGTTATCGCATCGACCCCTATTTCATTTCCAGCATTGAAGACAACAACGGCAATGTGATTTTTGAATCCAGCCCAGCGGTTGTTTGTCGCGGGTGCCCGGAAACGCCAACGCCCTACTGGAGCGAGGATGAGACCGCCAGCAGCAGCGCCACCGGTGTCGACATCGCGCCGATTGAACTCAATCTGGAAGGCGAAATTGACGATCAGCCAGTGCAAACAGAACGCCGCTATGCGCCTCAGGTGTTAACACCCCAAACCACCTATCTGATCGACTCCATGCTCAAAGACGTGGTCCGTCGCGGCACCGGACGGGCGGCGAATCAGGCGCTGGGACGTGATGACCTGGGCGGTAAAACCGGTACCACCAACAACGCCGTCGACGCCTGGTTCACCGGTTACAACGGCGACTTCGTGGCCTCTACCTGGGTGGGCTATGACAACAACATGGGTTTAGGTCAGATCGAATTTGGCGGTCGAGCCGCCTTGCCCGGCTGGATCGAGTACATGAAAACCGCGCTGAATGGCCAGCCGAGCAACAATCTGTCGCAGCCGGTTGGTATTGTGCGAGTGCGCATCGACCCACAAACCGGCTTACTGGCACAACCGGGTCAGGCCGGCGCCATCTTTGAGATCTTCAAAGCCGAGAACGCACCCACCGAATACAGCCGCGAAAGCGTAACCATCGATTTCTCAGGTGGCGATGGCGGCGACTCTGGCAACGGCGACGAAAACATCACACCGCAAATGCTGTTTTAAACCGCGATCAGCGCGCATAAAAAAAGCCACCTTCGGGTGGCTTTTTTGTATCCCAACAGCGAATCAGGCTTTGTATTTATCCGGCAAGGGCGCGCGCGCCACACCGGTTTCAACCGCTGCCCGCGCCACGGCACCGGCAACGCGATTCAGCAATCGTGCATCCATTGGCTTGGGAATGATGTAGTTGCGACCGAAGGTCCACTGCTCGCCACCGTAGGCCGCCACCACTTCCGGCAATACCTCTTCTCGCGCCAGTTCTTTGATGGCGTAGGCCGCCGCCAGCTTCATCGCTTCATTGATCGCCGTCGCGCGCACATCCAGCGCACCACGGAAAATAAAGGGGAAACCGAGCACGTTATTGACCTGGTTCGGATAGTCTGAACGACCCGTCGCCATGACCAGATCATCGCGCGTTGCCAATGCCAGCTCCGGCCGAATTTCCGGGTCGGGGTTTGCACAGGCAAACACGATGGGGTTCGGCGCCATCTTTTTAAGCTGCTCAGCGGACAACATATCCGGACCGGACAGACCCAGGAAAATATCAGCGCCGTCGATGGCGTCATCCAAGGTGCGCGCTTCGGTGACTGGGTTAGCGAATTCCGCCTTGTACTGGTTCAGATCGTCTCGACCCGCATGAATCACGCCTTTGCGGTCAATCATTAAGATGTTTTCAAGCGGCATGCCGGCGGACATCAACAAACGCGAACAGGAAATCGCTGCCGCGCCGGCACCGAGCACTACCAGTTTGGCATCGGCCAGTGACTTACCCTGAACTTCCAGCGCATTCAACATACCGGCGACCGTGACGATGGCGGTGCCGTGCTGGTCGTCATGGAAAATCGGAATTTTGCAGCTTTCAATCAGGCGACGTTCAACTTCAAAACACTCCGGCGCCTTAATATCTTCCAGGTTAATACCGCCGAATGATTCAGCAATCAGCTCCACGGTACGAACAATCTCGTCGACATTTTCACTGTCGACTTCAATGTCGATGGCATCGACATTCGCGAAGCGCTTAAACAACAGCGCTTTGCCTTCCATCACCGGCTTACTGGCCAGAGCACCCAGATTACCCAAACCGAGAATCGCGGTGCCGTTGGAGACCACACCAACCAGGTTGCCTTTCATGGTGTATTTGAAGGCATCTTCCGGATCTTCGGCGATCGCTCTTACCGGTTCGGCAACGCCCGGACTGTAGGCCAGCGAGAGGTGGCGGGAAGTTTCCGCCGGTGTGGTGATCTCGATACTCAGTTTTCCCGGCGTTGGCAGGGCGTGGTATTCAAGCGCGTCGCGCTTTAAGTCATCCGACATGTCCGTCTTCCATCTGTTCTTATTGGGTGGGGGGAGGCTAGGAAACTAAGTGGAAGTTAGCATAAACAACGCACAGAAGCGGCTCAAGCGATGCAAAACGCTGTTCACGCACGACAGTTTTGCCCGTCAGGCAAGGCACCAACCCAGACCCACTAACCGGCCCTTTTCGCACACCTTAGGGAGCGTTCCAAGGCGGGACTGCTGTGTCCTGATTCGTCATCGCCTGGATGGGCGATCGACAGACATAAAAAAACCCGGCAACGCCGGGTTTCTTGGTACCGCAGGATCAACCTTATTTGTTGATGCTGCGCGCGCCGAAGCGAGACTTGAAGCGGTCGATACGGCCGCCGGAGTCAACGATCTTCTGCTTACCGGTGTAGAAAGGGTGGCAAGCCGAGCAAACGTCAAGGTGCATTTCACCGCCACGGGTGGAATGAGTTTTGATAACGTTGCCGCAAGAACAGGTTGCAACCAGTTCTTCGTACTTAGGATGGATGTCAGCTTTCATGGGTCACCTCGCTGTGCCGCCACCCGGTCGTTATTGCCGGGCACCGCAACTTTGACGTAAGAATCGGCTTCGGGGCACAATGCTGCGGCCTTTATCCAGAAGGACGCGCCCAGGCCCCAAAATTTGGGAGCGCAATCATACCAGAGTCTTTCCGATTGACAACCACCGCCATACGCCTCGCTGACATCGTCGTTCCCGGCCCCTTTGCCGGGCCGCTCAGCTACCGAATTCCGGACAATATGACGCCCGACATCGGCACGCGTTGCCAGGTGCCACTGCGCAACAAAACGGTGGTGGGCATTGTGGTGGCACGGCGCGATGCCGACGAACGCGACAAGCTCGATAAACTCAAACCCATCGACGCCTTGCTCGATCAACAACCGCTGCTCGATAGCGCCCTGCTCCAGGTCGCCCAGTGGATGTCTCGCTACTATTTATACGATGCCGCCAGTGCTTACCTGCTAGCCCTGCCCGCTTTGCTTCGCAACGGCGAAGCAGCCGAGCTGGTCACCGAAGCGCGAGTGGAACTGACCGTCGCAGGTGAACACCTCGACGCAGATCAGCTCAAAGGCAAGCGCCAACGGGAAGCGCTGCATTGGCTGCAGACTCATGGTGCGGCGACGCCTTCGGAGTTGCGCCGCCACGGCATCGAGCGCACACACTGGCGCGCATTGGTGGAAAAACGCTTTGCTCAGGAGGTGGCACTGAGCACCGAGTCGCGTCAACCGAGCGGACAGTTGCGGCAAGACCCTCTGACCTTAAACACCGACCAACGCAGCGCTCTGGACCAACTGAGCCACGACACCTTCAACGTGCTCTTGCTGGAGGGTGTCACTGGCAGCGGTAAAACCGAAGTCTACTTGCAAGCCATGGCGCGCACTTTGGCGGCCGGTAAACGGGTTCTGGTGCTGGTGCCGGAAATCGGCCTAACGCCGCAAACACTGGAACGTTTCCAGAAGCGCTTTGCCGATGAACTGGTCGCCTTGCATTCGGGCCTGACCGACAAAGAACGTCACAACGCCTGGCTGCAAGCGCAACACGGCGAAGCGGCCATCGTCGTCGGTACCCGCTCGGCGGTACTGACACCGCTGCCCGATCTGGGGTTGATCGTCATCGACGAAGAACACGATGCCTCCTTTAAACAGCAGGATACCCTGCGTTACCACGCCCGTGATGTTGCCATCTTCCGCGCCAATCAGGCCGGGATTCCGGTGATTCTGGGCTCGGCAACACCCTCGCTGGAATCGCTGCACAATGCCCGCAACGGTCGATATCGGCATGCTGTATTGAATGAACGTGCCGGTGGCCGATCACGGCCGCAGTTGGAAACCGTTGATATGCGCCGCCAGCAGCATGAGCACGGCATGTCCGAACGACTGCGTTTGCGCATTGGCGAACATCTGGCGCAAGGGCAGCAGGTATTGCTGTTTCTCAACCGCCGTGGCTATGCACCGAGCTGGTTTTGCAGCGCCTGTGGCTGGATGGCCGACTGTCCGTTTTGCGATTCTCGGCTGACCTATCATCGCGGTCGCCATCAGACCATTTGTCACCACTGCGGCTATCAATCGCGCCCGGAAACTGTCTGCCCCGACTGTGGCAGCCACGAACTGATGCCGCTGGGCGCCGGTACCGAGCGCGCCGAAGAAGCGCTGGAGCAATGGTTTCCACAGGTGCCGATCATCCGTTTTGACCGGGACGCCATCACCACCGCCGACGCGCTCAACCGCCAACTGGAACGCACCCGCGATGCTGGACCGGCGATTCTGGTCGGCACCCAGATGCTGGCCAAAGGGCATCATTTCGAAAAGGTCACGCTGGTCGGTATTCTGGATCTGGACGCCGGTCTGTTCAGCGCCGATTTCCGCTCACGCGAACGCACCGGTCAGTTGCTGGTCCAAGTCGCCGGTCGCGCGGGGCGGGGCGATGCCGCTGGCGAAGTCTTATTGCAAAGCTGGCATCCCGATCATCCGTTTTTCGAGCCGTTGCTGAAGCAGGATTATCAGCGTTTCAGTGACCAGTTGCTGAGTGAACGCCAACCCGCCGGCCTGCCGCCCTACGGCTTTCTCGCCTGCCTGCGCAGCGACTCGGCCTACCCGCAACAAGCCGAAGCTTTACTGGCGGAGATGGCCGACTATTTACTGCAACAAACCGGCATTCGTGTCTTCGGTCCGCTGCCGGCCATTTTGTCGCGCCGCGCGGGCAAACACCGATTTGTGCTGGTGGTGCAGAGCGATAAGCGCAGCCAGTTGCATAATGCCCTGGAGCCGCTGGTGCGACATTACCCGCGTCAGCAGCGCGGGCTCAGCTGGCATCTGGATATCGATCCTTTGGAAACGCTCTGATCCAGCGACGCCAGCGGTGGTTCGGACCCCCCATTTTGTGGATAATGCGGCCCTTTCCTTTTCTTCGCTCGATCCGGAGTAGTCAGACCCATGAAAGACGCGGTTGTTGAACTTTTGAACCAGGCCGTTGCGCGGCTTAAAGAGGACGGTGTGATCCCAGAAGATCACCCAGTGCGCGTCATGGTCGACAACAGCCGAGACAAGTCTCATGGCGATCTGGCATCCAACCTGGCGCTGACACTGGCCAAACCGTGTGGTCAGCCGCCGCGCAACCTGGCCGAAGCGGTGATCAAGGCGTTGCCGGAGAACAACCTGATCGAGAAAGTCGACATCGCCGGTCCCGGCTTTATCAACTTTTATTTGGCCAGCGAATCCCAGGCGGAAATCGTCAAAGACATTCTCGCCGCTGGCCACGCCTTCGGTCGCAACCAGAACGGTCAGCAGCAAAAAGTGCAGGTTGAGTTTGTTTCCGCCAACCCGACCGGGCCACTGCACGTCGGTCACGGCCGGGGGGCCGCGGTGGGCGATTCACTGTCGCGTGTGCTCGAAGCCAATGGCTGGAAAGTCACCCGCGAATTTTATTACAACGACGCGGGTGCACAGATTCAGAATCTGGCGCTGTCGACTCAGGCGCGCGCCAAAGGTCTGGGGCCGGATGATGCTGGCTGGCCCGAAGACGGTTATCGCGGCGACTACATCAGCGACGTCGCCAACGCTTACATGGACAAAACCACCATCGATGCCGACGACCGCCACGTTACCGGTAGCGGCGATACCGACGATCTGGCCGCCATTCGTGATTTCGCCGTGGCTTACCTGCGCCGTGAACAGGATCTGGATTTAAAAGCCTTTGGCGTCGAATTCGATGTCTTTTATCTGGAATCGTCGCTGTATGAGACCGGCAAGGTGGAAGCCACGGTCAAACAGTTGATCGAACAAGGTCACACCTACGAGCAAGACGGCGCTTTGTGGCTGCGCACCACCGATTTCGGCGACGACAAAGACCGTGTGATGCGCAAACAGGACGGTCATTACACCTACTTCCTGCCCGACGTTGCCTACCACAAAGACAAATTCGAGCGTGGCTTCAAGCGCGTCGTCAATGAACAGGGCGCCGACCACCACTCGACCGTCAACCGCGTCCGCGCTGGTTTGCAGGCGTTAAACGAAGGCATTCCGGAAGGCTTCCCCGATTACGTGCTGCACCAGATGGTGATGGTCACCAAAGGTGGTGAGGAAGTGAAATTGTCGAAGCGCGCCGGCAGTTATGTGACGCTGCGCGACCTGATCGATGAAGTCGGCCGCGACGCTACCCGCTATTTCCTGGTGTCACGCCGCGCCGATTCGCAACTGACCTTCGACATCGACCTGGCCCGCAGCCAAAGCAGCGACAACCCGGTTTATTACATCCAATACGCCCACGCCCGCGTGCATGCGCTGCTGCGCAAACTGAACGAGCAAGGTCACGATTACGACCAGGCTGCCGGCATCGAAGCGCTGGGTCAGCTGGAACTGGACGACGAGCGCGAACTCATCACTCAGTTGCGTCGTTACCCTGAAGTGGTAGAACATGCAGGTAACAGCCTGGAACCGGCGATCATTGCCACCTATCTGAAAGACTTGGCGGCGCTGTTCCACGCCTACTACAACAACAACCGCATGCTGGTCGACGATGCTGCGTTGCGTAACGGCCGTGTGGCTTTGTCGGTTGCCATCAGTCAGGTGTTGTTTAACGGCCTCGACCTGCTCGGCGTTAGCGCCCCGGAGACCATGTAAGTGGCCAGAGATTACGCCAACAAACGCCAGCCCGAACCGGAACGTTCACGCGTGCCGCGTTGGGTATGGATTTTTACCGGCTGTGCGTCCGTCGCCTTCGTCGGCTTTCTGTATTACCTAAGCCAGGTACCTAGCGAAGGCGGCGGTGGCACGGCGTTGCGCGAGCGTTTGCAACAAGCGCTGCCCGAGACCACCACCCGCGAAGACGACAGCAGCAGTGACAGTGCGGTGCGCACGCCGAGTCTGGAAGAAGCCTTCGAATTCTATCAACTGCTCAAAGACGACGAAGTACCGGTTCCTGCGCCACCGGCTCCCTCAGCCAACACCGGCAATAACAGCAACGCATCGCCTGCCGCTTCACCGTCCAATCGTCGCTGGGAAATCCAGGTGGCCTCGTTCAGTGATGCCGCTGATGCCGAACGGTTGCGTGCTGAGCTGATCATCAACGGTTTGACGACCACCCATCTGACCGAAGCCGACCTGGGCGATCGCGGCATTTATCATCGGGTGATGGTCGGCCCCTTTAATGATCGCTCTCAATTGAACAAGGCGCAGGATATTCTTGCCGGCCTGAACCATCAGGTGATGGTGCGTACCCTAAACTGAACGCCATCACTGTTTGCGGGTCAAAGGTCACCGCTTGACCCGCCCTCCCTTTGAAATCCCATCCCTGCCCCCACCTAGCTGGCTTGAAGTCAACTCTTGAAGTCACCCAAGGTATGTTCGCATGACTACGATTGTTTCTGTGCGCCGCGATGACGCTGTTGTCGTCGGTGGCGACGGCCAGGTCTCTCTCGGCAACACCGTCATGAAAGGCAACGCGCGCAAAGTTCGCCGCCTGTACAATGACCGCGTCATTGCCGGTTTCGCCGGCAGCACCGCCGATGCTTTTACCCTCTTTGAAAAATTCGAAGGCCATCTGCAACAACACAGCGGCCACCTGACCCGCTCAGCGGTAGAGCTCGCCAAAGAATGGCGCAGCGACCGTGCCCTGCGGCGACTCGAAGCCATGCTCATCGTCGCCGACAAAGACGCCACGCTGGTGATTTCGGGCAACGGCGATGTGGTCGAACCCGAACACGGCATCACCGCCATCGGTTCCGGTGGCAACTTTGCATTGGCTGCGGCCCGCGCGCTGCACGAGAACACCGAAATGGGCGCTGAGGAAATCACCCGCAAAGCGCTCGATATCGCTGCCGATATCTGTGTGTTCACCAACCACAATGCCATCTACGAATCGCTCTGAGGTCTCATTGATGTCGACCATGACTCCCCGTGAAATTGTCCACGAGCTGGATAAGTTCATCATCGGCCAGGACAACGCCAAACGCGCTGTCGCCATTGCCCTGCGTAACCGCTGGCGCCGCCTGCAACTCGACGACAGCATGCGAGAGGAAATCACCCCCAAGAACATTCTGATGATTGGCCCGACCGGTGTTGGTAAAACCGAAATCGCCCGTCGTCTGGCTAAGCTCGCCAACGCGCCCTTTATCAAAATCGAAGCGACCAAGTTCACCGAGGTCGGCTACGTCGGCCGCGATGTCGAAAGCATCGTCCGTGACCTGGTCGAAACCGGCATAAAGATGTTCCGCGAACAGGCCATGCAAAGCGCCCGGCCGCGCGCGGAAGACGCCGCCGAAGATCGTATTCTCGACATCCTGCTGCCGCCGGCACGCGACACCAACTTCGGCGACGACGGCGTGGAAAAACCCAAAACCGACAGCAACACCCGCCAGGTTTTCCGTAAGAAACTGCGCCAGGGTGAACTGGACGACAAAGAGATTGAAATCGACGTCGCCCAGCAGAGCATGGGCGTGGAAATCATGGCGCCGCCGGGCATGGAAGAAATGACCAGCCAGTTGCAGAACATGTTCGCCAACATGGGCGGCCAGAATCGCAACACCAAAAAGCGCACCCTGAAAGTGAAGGACGCGCTCAAGCAGCTGATCGAAGAAGAAGCCGCCAAGCTGGTCAACGAAGAAGAGCTGAAGCAGGAAGCTGTGAAAGCCGTTGAGCAAAGCGGCATCGTCTTTCTCGATGAGATCGACAAGATCGCCAAGAGCGATCAGCGCAGTGGTGGCGAAGTGAGCCGCGAAGGTGTGCAGCGCGACCTGTTGCCCTTAATCGAAGGCAGCACCGTCAGCACCAAGTATGGCATGGTGCGCACCGATCACATTCTGTTCATCGGCAGCGGCGCGTTCCACTTCTCCAAACCCAGCGATCTGATTCCGGAATTGCAGGGTCGTCTGCCCATTCGCGTCGAACTCGATGCGCTGACGCCGAACGATTTCAAACGCATTCTGACCGAGCCGGATTACTGCATCACCGAGCAGTACAAAGCGCTGATGAGTGCCGAAGGTCTGACCATCGAATTCGCCGACGACGCCATCGAAGCGCTGGCGCAAACGGCGTATCAGGTCAATGAAAGCACCGAGAACATCGGCGCCCGTCGTCTGCACACCATTATGGAGCGTCTGTTTGAAGACCTCTCCTATCGGGCCAGCGAACTGGGCGGTGACACCGTCACCATCGATGCGGCTTACGTCGAAAAATTCCTCGGCGAATTGTCGAAGAACGAAGACCTGAGCCGGTTTATTCTCTGATATGAGCCAAGTACCCACTGCCCTCAATTACCGCCGTGCCGACACCGTCCTGGAAATCACCTGGCCGGACGGCGTGGTGCACGAACTGAGCGCCGAATACCTCCGGGTGCATTCGCGCTCAGCCGAAGTACGCGGCCACGGCGCGGGGCAGGCGGTGTTGCAGCACGGCAAGCAAGGCGTGGGCATCAACGCCATCGAACCCACAGGCCGCTACGCAGTGCGGCTGGTGTTCGATGACGGTCACGATTCCGGGCTTTACGATTGGGAATACCTGCGCGAACTGGGTGTTCAATTCGAAGCCTACTGGCAGGCCTATCTGCACGAACTGGAAGTCGCCGGTAAAACCCGTGAGCCGATGTTTATTCAGGCGAAGCAGCTTTAGCCCGACCTGTGGCATTGGTCCGGTATGAAACGCTGGACCAGTTTCTCGGGGTCGGCGTGAACCCATCCATGGGGCCTAGAGCTCGGCATCCATGCCGAGCTCTACCCCGAAAAACTGGTCCAGCGCTCCACACCTCCATCAGAGGTAAGTCGCGGTTCTGAAAATCAAAATTTGGCGATGATCATGCGGATCAAAGTGTGGTCGAACCATGGCGGAGGGGGTGTCGGCAACATGGATGTTGCCGCCTAGCCTACAGGGACGTATTGACGGCGGCCCCCGGAGTCATGGTTCGACTACACTTTGATCGAGCACCACCACAACCCTCTCGACTTCATAACCAACCCGTAACTAAGTAGCGCTTAGGCAATAACGACCAGAATTCCCATGACTCAGGAAATCGTACACTTCGCGTTAGTCGTTGATGATTACGATCGCGCTCTGGATTTTTACCTCAATATCCTCGACTTCGATCTGATCGAAGACAGCTACCAACCGGAACAAGACAAACGCTGGGTGACGGTAGCGCCGAAAGGCTCGAAGGGCGTGTCCGTATTATTAGCCCGCGCGTCCAATACCGATCAGGAAAGCTACATCGGCAACCAGACCGGCGGCCGCGTCACCTTCTTTTTAAACACCGACGACTTTTGGCGTGATTATCAACGCTATCGCGAGCGCGGTGTGGAATTTGTGCGCGAACCCAAAGACGTCGAGTACGGCACCGTTGCTGTGTTCAAAGATCTGTACGGCAATCTCTGGGATCTGCTGCAACTCAAAGCCGATCACCCGGTCATGCAGCGCCTGCAAGCAGACTGAATTGGTGCCAGGTTTGGGCTTTTCAGCTCAATGCATTAGCATTAGCCGCCATCTTCCCAGGCAGTGACTTTCCCGATGAAATACCGCGACCTGCGCGACTTCCTCACCGGCCTTGAGCAACGTGGCGAACTGCTGCGCATCACTGAGGCGGTCGATCCCAAACTGGAAATGACCGATCTGTGCGACCGGGTGTTGCGCAAAAACGGCCCGGCTTTGCTGTTCGAAAACCCAACCGGATTCGATATGCCCGTGCTTGGTAACCTCTTTGGTACACCCGAGCGCGTGGCCATGGGCATGGGGGCAGAATCGCTGCATGACCTGCGCGAAATTGGCAAGGTACTGTCGTACTTAAAAGAACCCGATCCGCCCAAGGGTTTAAAAGATGCCTGGGACAAAGCACCACTGCTGAAAAAAGTGCTCTCGATGGCGCCCAAGACGGTGCGCAAAGCCTCCTGCCAGGAAGAGATTTTCGAAGGCCCGGATGTCGATCTGGGCAAACTGCCGGTCTGGACCTGCTGGCCGGAAGACGCCGCGCCTTTGGTTACCTGGCCTTTAGTGATCACCCAGGGTCCTCAAGGTGGCCGGGTCAACCTCGGCATCTATCGCCAACAAGTGATCGGCAAAAACAAACTGATTATGCGCTGGTTGTCGCATCGCGGCGGCGCATTGGATTTTCAGGCCTGGCAGCAAGAAAAGCCGGGTGAGCCGTTCCCGATTGCCGTGGCACTCGGCGCTGATCCGGCAACCATTCTCGGCGCGGTCACACCCGTACCCGATACGCTGTCGGAATACGCCTTTGCCGGCTTGCTGCGTGACAGCCGCACCGAACTGGTGAAATGCGGCATTCACGACCTAAAAGTCCCGGCCAGCGCGGAAATCATCCTCGAAGGTTTTCTCTACCCGGGCGAAACCGCGGAAGAAGGCCCCTACGGCGATCACACCGGCTACTACAACGAAACTGAAACCTTCCCGGTGTTCACCGTCGAGCGCATGACGCACCGCAGCAAGCCGATTTATCACTCCACCTACACCGGCCGTCCGCCCGATGAACCAGCGGTTCTGGGCGTGGCGCTGAACGAAGTCTTCGTGCCGATTCTGCAAAAGCAGTTCCCGGAAATCGTCGATTTCTATCTACCACCGGAAGGCTGCTCCTACCGTCTGGCCGTCGTCAGCATGAAGAAGCAATACGCCGGTCACGCCAAGCGGGTGATGATGGGCGTCTGGTCGTTTCTGCGGCAGTTTATGTACACCAAGTACGTGATTGTCGTGGACGACGATGTCGATGCGCGCGACTGGAAAGACGTGATCTGGGCGATGACCACCCGCATGGACCCGAAACGCGATACCGTGATCATCGACAACACCCCCATCGACTATCTCGACTTCGCCAGCCCGGTCGCCGGCCTCGGCTCGAAAATGGGGATGGACGCCACCAATAAGTGGCCGGGAGAAACCGACCGCGAATGGGGCCGGCCGATCGCTAAGGATCCCCAGGTGTCCACAAAAGTGGACGAATTGATGATCAAGCTGGGCTTATAAGTCGCAAGGCTCCAGCTTGATTTCCTCGCATTCATCCATAAAATCCTGACCACTCGTTCAAGTATCTCAGGAAAGGACACGCATTAAATGCAGTGGTTAGAAGTTTACGGCTACCTCGGTTCCGTGTTGATCGCCATCTCGTTGATGATGGCTGACATCCGCAAACTGCGCTGGATCAACCTGGTTGGCGCTGGCACCTTCGCCAGCTACGGCTTGCTGATCCAAGCCTGGCCGGTCGCTTTGTTGAACGGTTTTATCGTACTGATCGACGTCGTTCATCTGTGGCAGATTTACCGCCGCCCGGCTCCGCTGAACCAGGTCGATTTCGATGCCGGCGACGCCTATGTGCAAAACATTCTGGTGCAAAGCTTGCCGCAGGCATCCGCCTTGCAAGCCGGTCAGCGTATTCGCGTCAGCTACCGTGGCAACCAGCCGGTAGCGCTGGAATTGCTCGAGCAGAACGCGGCCTCGCTGCAGCACAGCGAATCGCTCGCCGCCTAAACAGCCAGCCCCATTCAGCGCTCCGTTTGACTGTGTATAATGTCCATTGACATGCACCAAACGGAGCGTTTTTGTGTCCGAAACCCCGCTGCACACTGCCACCCTTCACGACTTGAAAGCCTTAACGGGCGATGTCTGGCAGGTGCAACTGAAACCGCTCGACGACTATCCGTTTGAGGCCGGTCAGTATCTGGAACTGCGCATTCCCGGTTTCAGCGACCTTTACTACACCATCGCCTCAGCGCCCAAAACACCTTGCATCGAATTGCACATTCAGGCGGGAACCGACCAGGCCGATGGCCTGATCAACTGGCTAAAGCAGGCCAAAGCCATCGACTTCACCACTCCCGGCGGTGACACGCGGCTGAGCAATCTGCCCGCGGAAACCGGTCCCTTGCTGTTAATTGCTTCAGGCACTGGCTTCAGTCAGGTCAAATCCGTGCTCGAAGATCTGCTCGCCAACGGCGCCACCCGGCCCATCTATCTGTACTGGTCCGGCCACCGTCTGAGTCAGCTGTATATGCTGGAACGCGCAGAAAACTGGGCCGATCAATACGACAACGTCCACACCTCAGCGCTGATTTTCGAACAGGGTCATTGGGACGACAAACACCAGATGCTGGTACACGCCATTCACGGTGATCACGACAATTTGCAGGCCTGCCAAGCAATCTGCTGCGGTTCACCCGCCATGGTCTACACCCTGCTGGATGCGCTGACCGAACATGGTTTTCGGCCCGACGCCATGCTCAGCGACGTCTTTCAATTTGCCCCGAGGACAGCCTGATGAATACCGCAGATGTATTGCGCACTTTTGGTTTAGAGCCGCGTGAAACGCGCATCTATCTGGCACTGCTGCAATCGGGCCCGGCATCGATTCGCGACATCGCCGACCGCGCGGGCATCAACCGCGGTACCACCCACGAACTGCTAAAACGCATGCAGCAAAAAGGCGTGGTCAGTTATTTTCCCAAAGGCAAGCGCCGCCACTTCAGCGCCGAGCCGCCAAAACGCTTAAAGGAACTGGCGCTGAATCATCAGCAGCAAGTCAGTGAAGCGATGGAATTGCTGGATGAAAAAGTCATCCCCGAACTGAGCCACCTGCGCCCGGCCACCGGTAATGCCGATGTGCATTACTACGAAGGCGACGATGGCATTGAGCTGGTGCTTAAAGACATTCTCTCCACCGTCAGCGAACAGGAAGACCCGTCCTACTGCATCTATTCTGCCAAGGCGATTCGTAAATACCTGTACCGTCCCTTTCCGAATTACACCCGCCAGCGCGTCAAGCTGGGGATTAATGTACGGGTGATTGCCATCGGCGAAGGCGGCGAAGAAGCCGCACTGGCGGATCGGAAATGGATCGACGAAGCCTCGAGCGAACACGCTGGCAGTTACATTGCGATCTATCCACCAAAGATGGCGATGATTTCACTGAGCCATGGCGATTTACCGACAGCGGTGGTGATTAATTCACCGACCATCGCCAACACTCAGCAGACGATTTTTAATACCCTGTGGAATTCGCTCTAAGGCGAACTCAGGCAATCATCGCCTGCCATTCAAACCGAAAGGCGGTTGCCACCAGCAAGGCGATCCACAGCGTCAAAACAAAGCCCAGCAAGGCGGTCGGCACGGCATGACGCACGCCTTCGTTGACGTCTTTTTTGATCACAAAGCTATAACCCAACAAAGTCACCACCAGTGACACCGATGCCGTTAACGCAACGTCCACCACCGGGCTGCGACTGAAACCGGCGGCAAAACCCAGGGTGCCGCCGATCAAACAGAACATCATGGCCAGCGAACTTTCCAGCCTGAAAAAACCCTTACCACGACGCACCCACGCTACCACCGAGACACACAACGCTGGCACCAGCACAATGGGCAAAATCAGTTGGCTGATAACCCGCCAAACAAAGTACAAGGTTTCGCTCAGCGTCATGGTTTGCAACAGCGTCATCAACGAAAATCCACTGCCATTCATAGGCCGGCTTCCTCTTTTAATCGTGCCAACGTTTCTTGACGAGCCGTTTCTTCCTCAATGGACTTAAGTTCATCAATCACCGCCAGGCACCACAACCGACGTTCTTCATAGCGTGCCATCAACAATCTCTGACGTTGCTGCTCTGGCTCCAGTGATTCGCGAACCGCTCGTTGATAGGCATCAATACCCGGACGGTAGGTACGCTCAAGGTATTCGCTGAATGATTGATGCGCCCGATCAAACACCGCTCGTGCGCGTCGATAGCGTTCATGAAACGCCTTGTATTGCACAATGCCCTGCCGATACTCATCCAGTTGCGATACATACATCGGGCGGCTGATGTTGCCCTGAGAAAATGCCTGCTCGGTATCGGTTCGCTGCTGCTCCAGTGCTTGGCGACGCTGCTCCCACTCCACCGACGCATGGCGCAGTTGTTCTTTATGACGCCAGGCATCAATACTGACCTGCTCTTCGTCTTCGCGTTGCGCTTCCAGTGATTGGCGGGCTTCTTCCAGCGTGCGTCGGTAGGCTTCCAGGCGCCGGGTAAAGGTCTGCAAGTCATGGCGATAATATTCATCCAATTCCAACTGATGCAGTCGGATATCCTGAAGCGAATCAGCCGCCAGCGGAAAGGCAGGAAAGGTTGTTTCAGAGATCGGTGAGAAATGAGAAAAGCCCGCCTCTTCTGCCAGCACCGACACCGGGCTGAAGAGCAGCAACAGCAGTACCCAGATCTGACGCTTTAATTGGAACAAGACGGTTTGCCACCGACGAACGTTCATCAGACATTATCCCTGGCCAGAGAAGTGATTAAACGCCGCCAACCAATACTGCTCGGCTCAGATAACGCCTTTGCTCACCGACGGTGCGATCAAATCACCATAGACCACAGAGGAATGCAACCACGGCTGAAGACTAAACCGTAAAGCGCTCCGTTTGTCGCTGCAGCCGATCGGACTGTTCAGCGATTTCGTGCACACCGGCCACGGTGTGCTGCGCCTGATCGGCGACCTGGGAGATCAAGCCAGCAATGCTGGTCACACTGCCGTCGATGGAATCGGTGGCTTCGCTTTGCTCTTGTGTGGCCTGGGAAATGTGTTCGTTGGTGGCGCGGATTTCCGCAACGATGGCGAAGACACCATCCATCACCTGGCTGGCTTCTTCACTGAGCTCACCCGCTGCCTGAGCCGACTCAACAGCGTGCCCCATGGCCTCGACCGTGGTGCCTACTTCGGCCGCAAACTGTTCAATCATGGTTTTAATTTCAGCGGAGGAGTTTTCGGTTTTCTGTGCCAGAGTCCGTACTTCCTCGGCGACTACCGCAAAACCGCGGCCATATTCGCCAGCCCTGGCCGCTTCGATGGCCGCGTTCAACGCCAACAAATTGGTTTGTTCAGAAACTTCCTGAATGACGTCGATGACGGCCTGAATATCGCCGGCGCGCTCGGCCAGACGATTCAGGTTAGTCGAGGCGGTGCTGATTTCATTTTGCAGGCGCGCTTCCTGCTCACCACTGGCCCGGGAACGCTCCGCCCCCAAACGGCATTCCTGCTCAGCCTGGGACGCCCGCTCTGCCGCCGCCGAGGTACTTTCATTGATGCCGCGCACCGTCGCCGAGAGTTCATTGATGGCCGCGGCCACCTGCTCCACTTCTTCGTTTAACTGGTCGAGAATGCGGCCGACTTCTTCATTCGCGCGGCTGTTATCGCCCACGCGCCCTGCCACCGCGCCGGCGCCCTGGCGCACATCGCGGATGATGTCGCCAAAGCTTTGCAACATGGCATTCACGCTCTGGGCAATCAGCCCCACTTCGTCGTGGCGTCTTAGGTGAATCCGTTCAGTCAGATCGGCGGTCTCGTCAATGTGTTTGATCGACCGTTGCAGTTGCAGTACAGGCCCACTGACCGACCGCGATAACACCCAGCCGACCGCCAAAAACAACACACCGATGATCGCCAGCGTAATCCAACCCTGCACGCCGGTGGCGTCAGCCTGCTCAACCACCAATTCAATGTCCGCCGACAAAACGTTCCCGGCTTCGGCAACACTGGCGGCGGCCTGTTCAACATCGAGCACCGTGGCTTCGAGTTCTTGCAAGGAAGTCGCCACCCGACCATTAGCCGCCACCACCGCTTCGTTAGCCATATCGGCCACCACTTCCGCCATGGTGTTCATGGAAATAAACGGGGTTTGGGTAGTTTGGACGATACGACGGCCACCGGCGTCGTCGCCGTCGCGGAAGGCGTCAATGGCTTCGCTGATGCGCTCATTAAAGGTGTCGAGATCCAGCAGGAAGACATCCATGGCTTCGCCAAGGTCAGCATCGAGATCCGACAATACCGCCACCGCTTCACGCAGCTGCGTTTCAGCGCGATCCCCCTCGCCAATATCCGTGTTCGATTGGGAGGCCGTGGCGGCAAAGCGCCAAAACAAAAATTCCGGATAAAGCTGCAACACCACACTGGCTTGCTGCTGTAACACCAGCGCATTGCGCTGGTCTTCGAGGGTTTCCTGCTGTTGTGTTAACTGAGCTTTCTGCGCTTGCACCACTTCATTTTGGTGCGCCAGCGTGGCTTGTTGCTGATCGACACGCTCAATTTGCTGACGGTTACGCTCCACCAACTGCTGCAGATCGAACAACACCCAGGCAAAACCAACGGCCAACAACACCACCATCAATGCAACCAACACCTGGGTGCGCACAAACAGCGACCAACGATTGGGATGCAATGATTTAACTGACAGCATGGTCGACCTCGTCCGAAGAATACAAAACGTCCAGTTTAGCAAAGCCGGACGACGGCGGGCCTGAAACAACGGAGAATTGGCCGAGGGTTCGGTATGTTCAAGTCAATTCAAGCCTATTTCGGTTGTTATCGACCCAAACTTAGCCAACTTGATCATTAGGCGCATAAAAAAGCCCCTGCCGCAAAACGGCAGAGGCAACCCTCGAAGACAAGGGGGAGACGTAAAGCAGGATTACAGACCGAGGTGGCTGCGCACAGCGGCCAGGCCGGGCTCGCCCTCCACGGTTTCAACACCGTCTAACCAGGCATCGAGCACCTGGGGGTTTTCAATCAGGTAGGCGCGTGCCGCGCTTTGTGCATCGGCGTCGCCGCGGAGCACTTCACCCATAACGCCGCTTTCCATATCCAGACTGAATTCCAGATTCGCCAGCAGCTGACCGACGTTCGCACATTCATCGGTATAGCCTTTCCGGGTCAGGGTGTAGACCGTAGCGCCACCATAGTTGGGGCCGAAGTAGTCATCGCCGCCGGACAAATACGCCAGATCAAAACGCAGGTTCATCGGGTGTGGCTCCCACGCCAGGAACACAACAAAGTCTTCACCGCGCACCTGACGTCCCACCTGATTGAGCATGGCCTGTTCGCTCGATTCCACCAATTCCCAATCGTCCAGACCAAAGTCATCACTGTCGATCATGGCCTGAATGGATTCATTGGCGGGCGCACCCGGTTCAATGCCGTAAATATAATGGTCGAATTGTTCACCGTATTCGGCCAAGTCAGCGAAACTTTCTACGCCAGCATCCTGAACATACTGCGGTACAGCCAGCGTGAATTTAGCGCCTTCGAGATTAGCGCGGACCTGATCAAAACCATCCCGGTATTCATCAAAGAAACCTTGCTGCGCGGGCATCCAGTTGCCCAGGAAAACGTCAATTTCGTTACTGCCCAGCGCCTGAAAACCGATGGGCACCGCCAGCAGGCTGACATCGGTCTCATAGCCAAGCCCTTCCAGCACGGTGGTGGTCATGGCATTGGTGACGCCAATATCGGTCCAGCCCGGGTCGCTGAAACGTACGGTCTGACATTGCTCGGCCACCTCTGCCTGAGCCGCCGTCGCGACGGCACCGGCGCAGATGGCCAGGGAGATCAGTCCCGGGCGAAAGAAGTGTTTCATAATGCTTCCTCTTGGTTGTGTCGGTCGATGGGTTGGTTGAAAGAAGGTGGCCTCAATCGGCCACCCTTGGAAAACGAGCGCGTTTTTCCAGATCACCCAAATCCAGAGTGTTGCGCATGTATTGCACACTGGCGTCGGTATGAGGCTGATGATCCCAAGGCGTGACCTTGCCTTTGCTCAAGGCGCTGGCGACCAGGCGCCGACGACGCTGACTGTCGAGTACATCCTGATGCACCGCATCCAGATCCCAGTTGTCGGCAATCTCCTGACGCAAGGCGGCCACGCGTTCCGCTTCAGCAGGCTCATCAATCAGATTGCGAATTTCATGCGGATCGTCGGCCAGGTTGTAGAGCTGATCGGGGTCGATCGGCGAATGAATGAACTTGTAATTACCACGGCGAATCATCAGCACCGGCGCGGCGGTACCTTCGCCCATGTATTCGCCAATCACTTCGTCGTGACCACCGCGGCCAGTCAGATGCGGCACCAGGCTGCGGCCTTCCAGATCGGTGGCGTAGTCGATGCCGCCGCCAGCCAGTTCCACCAGTGTTGGCAACAGGTCCATCGTTGACACGCTTTCGGCTACCCGACGGGGTGAGAATTGTTTGGGTGCGCAAACGATCATCGGCACCCGCGTTGACCACTCGAAGAAGCTCATCTTGTACCAGAGGCCACGCTCACCGAGCATGTCGCCATGATCGCCACAGAACACCACGATGGTGTTCTCGGCCATGCCGGTTTCTTCCAGGGTATTCAGCAACTCGCCAATCTGATCATCGACATAACTGATGGCGCCGTAATAAGCGCGACGGGCGTTGCGGATTTGTTGGTCGCTGATCTCAGTGGTATCGACCTGATAGAGCGAGCGCAGGCGTTCGGAATGCGGATCGCTCGGCGCATCGGCATAACTCAGCGATGGCAGCTTGATGTCTTCTTCGCGGTAGCGGTCCCAGTATTCCTTGGGAATGGCGTACGGATCGTGCGGATGAGTCATCGACACGGTCAGGCAGAAGGGACGATCACCGGCGTCATCGCGCGCCCGGTCGTAAAGGTAACGCTTGGCGTGAAACACCACCTCGTCATCGAAATCGAGCTGATTGGAGCGTACACAGGGTCCGGCCTGGGTGACCGATGACATGTCGTGATACCAGGTCGGCCGGCTGGCATCACCGTCCCAGTTGACCGCCCAGCCGTAATCGGCCGGATAGATGTCGGTGGTAAAGCGCTGCTCGAAACCGTGCAACTGATCCGGGCCGCAAAAATGCATCTTGCCCGACAACGCCGTCTGGTAACCGATTTCGCGCAGATAATGCGCAAAGGTGGGCACATCCGAACGCAGCTCGGCGGCGTTGTCATAAGCGCCGATTTTCGATGGCAGGCGACCGGTCATAAACACAAACCGCGATGGCGCACAGAGTGGGCTATTGCAGTAAGCCGACTCGAATACCACCCCGCGGTCGGCCATGGATTGGATATTCGGCGTCTGTACCGGGCTGTCCGGATCGTGGATCGACAAGGTGGGTGCGGCCAGTTGGTCGGCCATAAGGATCAGAATATTGGGTTGGCTGGCAGTCATCTTTGATCACTCTGACTATAAGAAATTCAAATGGAACGTCATGTCTTTGTCATGGTGTTTGGCTAGCCAACGGCTGTAAACTGGCTCTCTACTTATAGAAACCATAAGCTTTACTTATGCACCAAAAAAACAACCTGCCACCTCTGGCCGCCTTACAAGCCTTCGAAGCCGCAGCCAGACTGGGTTCTTTCACGGCGGCCGCGGGCGCACTGAACAGTACCCAGCCGGCCATCAGCCAGCATGTGCACCGCCTGGAAGCAGATTTAGGATTGCGATTGTTTGAACGCCAGCCGCGCGGTGTACGCCTGACTCGCTCGGGACAACAACTCTACGAATCGGTGGCCGACGGACTCAGCCGCCTGGCTCAGGGCTATGCCGACGCCCGCCAGCACAGTGGCAGCGCTGTCATCAATCTGGTGACCGATTTTGCCATCGCCACTTACTGGATATTGCCGCGCCTGCGTCGCTTCCGGGATGCCCATCCCGACGTGGACGTGCGCATCATTACCTCGCAGCAACCGTTATTGCCGGATCAAGCTGAAGCGGACATCGCCATCCTTTTTGCGCGCGGCTCAACGCTGCAGGCGCCGGCGCGACAGCTGTTCAGTGAAGCGGTAACGCCGGTGGTCAGCCCATTACTGCTGGATCGGTTGCAACTGCCCGCTCAACTGGAATCACTGACTGAGCTGCCGTTGCTGCAGCTGGAGGCTGACTACCACAGTGGCTGGTTCGACTGGCCGGCGCTGTTTCCCCGGCTGGGTTTGGGTCGCGTACCGCGCGAAGCTGAGCTGATTTTCAACAACTACACCTTGTTGTTGCAGGCCGCGCTTGCCGGCCAGGGCGTGGCCATCGGTTGGTCACCCTTTATCGAACCGATGCTGGCCAGCGGTGGTCTGGTGGCGTTGACTGAAAACCGGCTCGGCGGCGATGACGACCTGGGTTATTACCTGGCGTTTTCCAGCCATCAGCGACTGGCACCACAGGTGCTGACGCTCGCCGATTGGTTGCAGGCGGAAAGCCGGGCCAAGCGAGGGGCATCCTAGTCGCCTTGGTCTGAGCGCCCGAGCCCAGTATCATCGCGGGGCGATCTGCGCCTACCGACCTCATTCAGACAGGAGTTCACCCCAAGTTGACCGAGCGAATCGGCTTTATTTTGCTGCCCGGCTACTCATCCATGGCTTACGTTTCGGCCATGGAACCCCTGCTGGTGTGTAACGATCTGACCGGTGAAGACCGCTTCAGCGCCTTTACTGTGGCCTTGTCGGGCAACAAGACCCATTCCAGCCTGGGCAACCGCATGGACACCGATTATTCGCTGGACAACGCACCCGAAGCCGACGTTTGGATCGTCGCGGGCACCTCTCCGGCCCGTCACCCGGCAACACCGGGGCTGGACGATTTTCTGCGCGCTTTGCCTGCGCATTGCGCGCTGGGTGGATTGGCGTCGGGCAGTTATGTATTGGGCAAGGCAGGGTTGCTGAACGGTTATCGCGCTGTGGTGCATTGGCTGGGCTACGACGAGTTGCTCAAACAACATCGTTCTATTTTGCTGGCCTCGGAACAGTTCTGCATCGACCGCAACCGTCTGACCTGCCGTGGCGGCAGTGCCAGCCTGGACATGATGCTGATGTGGATCGCGCGCAGCCTCGGTGCGGATACCGCTGAGGCCGTATCGCGGCACTTCGTTAATGAGCGCCTGGGCGTGCCCTCCGACAGTCTGCCTCAGCAACTGAGCGAACGAACTCGCGCTGAGCAACCCAAGCTCGCCGAAGCGCTGGAATTGATGGAAGCCAATATCGAAGAACCGCTGAGCACCGATGATGTGTCGTTTCACGTCGGCATCAGTCGGCGGCAACTGGAGCGTTTATTCAAAAAGCATCTGAACGCTGTCCCCAGCCGCTACTACTTACAGATTCGCCTGGAAAAAGCGCGCACCCGTTTGCTTGGACGCAACGACAGCATTGCCGATATTGGTCTGAGCTGTGGATTCAGTTCCGGCGCGCATTTTTCCACCGCCTACCGCAATCAATATGGCTTAACGCCCTCGGAAGATCGCAGCCTGCATCAGCAGATGGCGGTGGATAAATAAGCCGTTCTAGAAAACAACGGGCAACACCACGCTCAGCACCACACCCAAAAACATCAGACCGCTGAAGCCTTTGTTATAAAGAAAAGCGACGTGTACCAGATACAGCGGCCAGGCTTGCTCGGGCCAATCATCGGGGCAAACCTCCGGACGAGGTTGACGGTACCGACGCCAGGCGTCGAAGAATTTGGGCAATGCCAGCCAGATGATCAGATACGCCCAGTGCAAGGCACCGAGTATGACGCCAACCGTTACTCCCACGTATTGAATCAGCCACAAACCCAGCACACTGGCCCGACTGAGCCGCTCGCCCAACTGCACCGGCAAGGTACGCACACCCTTGGCGGTATCTTCTGTTAACTTATCGATGTGTTTGCCGAACACCACTGTGGTCGGTCCGATGCCATACAAGCAGGACACCCAGATCGCGGTGGTGCTGTACTCGCCCGAGACCACCAGCGACGATGCCAGCACCATCAACGGCCCCCAGACGATCCAGACCGCCGGTTCACCGAGGCCGACGTATTTCAGCGGCCAGGTGTAGAACAGCACAAAGAAGGCACCGGCGAGCATCCAGTAAAGCGTTTGCAATTCGGTGCGCGCAATCAGCACCGCGCCCACCATCATCGCCAGTCCGCCCGTTAATGCGATGTACCCAAACAACTGACGTTCGCTGAGCAAACCACTTTCCAACGGCTGCGGGCCGTATTGAGTGCGGAAGTAATTGTCTTTATCGACGCCTTTTTTGAAGTCGGTCCAGTCGTTAACCAGATTGTTGGTGGCATGCGCCAGCACCAGACCGAGACAGACCAGAACCGCATTGAGCCCATCAAACTGGGCATTGGGAATGGCGAGAATAATGCCGATTAAGGCAGAGAACAGCGTCATCACAAAGACCGCCGCCCGGGTCGCCACAAACCAGCGTTTAAGCCAGCCCATGGCTTGCCAGTCGCCGGTCTCCAGGCGCGAGATTTTTGTCAGCAGGTCATGCCAGCCAGGGATCATCGCAAACTCCGTCAGCTCAGTGTTAAACGGTCAATCACTGTACCAAAGTTTTGCGACAACACCGCTGGCCCAAAGTCATGGGTGATAAAACGTCATGGACGATAAAAAAGATTCAGTCCGCGGTGGGTTTTCTTCGTTTCATTGGCGCGGAACCGTCGCGCTCACCCGGCGTTGAGCGCGGCCGCTTTGTCGCCGGCTTTTTGTTTGCCGTCTTGGTTTTACCGCCGGCTTTTTTCTTCGGGTTTTTCTTGCCGTAGGCTTTCCCAGAGGCGCGTACCTTTGCCGGCCCCTGATAGGAACTTTTCAGGCCTGGCAATTCAATGCGTTCAAAGACCTGGCCGGTGTAGCGCTGAATACTGGCTAAGAGGTTCCATTCATTCGCAGCAATCAGGCTGATCGCCCGGCCTGCCTGACCGGCACGCCCCGTGCGGCCAACACGGTGCACATACTCATCGCCTTTACGCGCCAGATCGTAGTTGATGACCATGGCCACACTCGGCAGATCCAGGCCACGAGCGGCCACATCCGTCGTTACCAGCGTTTTGAATTTACCACTGCGCAAACTACTGACGACGGCATTGCGTTCATCCTGCGTCAGGTTGCCATGCAGCAAACCACAGCGCCGTTCGCCATTGCGCAAACGCGCCTGCAACCGTTCCGCCTTGGCGATGGTGTTGGTGAAGATAATCACCGGATCTTTCCCAGCCTGACTCAGCAACGCCAGAATTTGTTTTTCTTTGAACGCATCATCATCGGTGAGCAAGAATTGTTGCGCGATGTTTTCCGGCACCGAGCGAGCTTCGTTCAGCGCAATGGTCTGTGGTTCGTGCAGTAAGGTTTTGGCCAGGCCCGTCACACCGCGGTGATCGAGCGTAGCCGACAGCAGCAACGTCTGCCGCTGCGCCGGGCATTGCTCGATGATGCTCAGCACGTCTTCCCGAAAACCCATGTCGAGCATGCGATCGGCTTCATCGAGCACCAGGCATTCAATGTCATTGAGATCCACCGAGCCTTGTTTCAGATGCTCCAGCAACCGGCCGGGCGTAGCGATCAGAATATCCGGCACCTTACGCAGCGCCGCGTTCTGTTCTTTAAACGTCGCACCACCGGTCAGGCTGAAACTGCCGACTTGAATGCCCGAGCCCAGTTGCCGACACACTTGATGGATCTGCCGCGCCAGCTCACGAGTCGGTACCAGCACCAGAGCACGAATCCCCGTACTGGGTGGCGCGGGTTTGTTAAAACGCAATATAAGCGGCAAAGCAAAGGCGACGGTTTTACCGCTGCCGGTTTGGGCGCTGACTAACAAGTCCTTGCCGTCGGTCACCGCAGGAATCACCGATTCTTGTACCTCAGTCGGTTCAGTGATGCCGGCTTTATTCAGCGCGGCGGCCAGCGGCGGCGGCAGTTGCATAGTCTCAAACACGAAGCGGTTTACCTTCAAAAAGTCAGATGATTGTTGGGCGCGACTATAGCAGAGGCGAACGCCCAAAGGGCGCTTTTCGGTACCTTCGACCCATAGTCAGGGTGAACCGGGCTAGGCCATACTGACACCACAAACCGCTGTCGAGCGGCACCCGTCGGTTCAGAAAAAGGAAACACATCGATGAAGGACAACCCTCTAGCGCTGCGCTATAGCGCTTTCGTATTTATGCTGGCCAGTCTTGCAGGCTGCATGAGCGTACCCTCCGCAGCGCCAGCCACCATCAACCAAACGGCCGAACAGGTGATGACGCGTTATGACGTGCCCGGTCTGGCGCTGGCGAAAATTGAGCGTGGCCACATCCAATGGATAGGCACCTATGGCCAGGCCGATACCCATCGGCCGGTCGAGCGCAGCACACGCTTTAACGTCGCCTCACTCACCAAACCGTTGTTTGCGGTCGGTTATTTGCACAGCGTTGCCAACGGCAATGCCGATCTGGACGAACCTCTGGCAGAGCACTGGGTCGACCCGGATGTGGCCGATGATCCACGGCTGAACGAATTGACCGCGCGTCTGGCCCTGAGTCACCAGAGCGGCTTCCCCAACTGGCGCGGCAGCGATGGGCTCTACTTTATGTTTGCACCCGGTGAGCGCCATGAATATTCCGGCGAAGGGTTCGAATACGTACGTCGCGCGCTGCAACAACAAACCGACGAACCGATGCCGGTGATGATGCAACAACAAGTGCTCGCCCCTGCCGGCATGGAGAATACGACCTTTGGCTGGCAGCCCGAATTGGCCGGACAAGTTGCCGCCGGTTACGGCGAAGCGGGTAACAATCTCGATCTGGATTTCAGCCGCCGCGAACCCAACGCCGCCGCGAACACCTTTACCACCATCGAAGACTACGGCCGTTTCGCCGCCTGGGTGTCACGCGGTGCCGAGCTCGATCCGGCGTTATTCCAGCAGATGACACAACCGCAATCGGCGCATCCAGACCCACTGGAATTCTGGGGTTTGGGCTGGCGGTTAACGCAACAGGAGGACCGCACGCTCATCGAGCACGATGGCCGCGAACCGGGTATCCGGACCCTGGTGATGATCGACCCGGTCAGCAAACGCGGCCTGGTGATGCTCACCAACAGCTCCAATGGTGAGTTGATCGTGCGTGCCCTGTTACAAGCCACCTGGCCCGATGCCGATGCGGTACTGGCGCAGCGTGACGCCGACACCTGGCACTACTTATCGGCGCTGCCAGAGCCCGCACTACCCGGCATGTTCGGCTTTATCGCCCAGTCGCCTTCTTTCAGTATGAAGTTGCTCTACGCAGCCAAAGCCGGACTGATGGACCATTCCGGCTTATCCGACAGCGAACTGAAACAGGCGGATAAAACACTGGAAGCGTTGATATATCGCCAGTTCAGCGGTGAGGTGGGTGCCGACCAGATGCGCGAGCTGTTTGTGCAATTGGGCGAACCGACGGAACAGGGTTTTCGCTTTGCCAAGGCGCTCAACGCCGAGCAAAGTCGTCAATGGCTGGACGCCGTCGCCGACACCGCCCAGGTTCGCTGAATCACTTAAAGACCCCAAATGCCGGTCACGCGATATAACCCCATGTCGCACCGGCATAACCTTTTTGCCACCGCTATCCTTACACTAGTCCTTTCAATGAACCGGTTATGCTTGGGATGACACTGTCGTCCCAACGCCACACCCCCACTGCAACTATGGAAGTCGATATGAGCGCCATTACCCGAGAACAGTTCGATCAAGTCATGGTCCCCAACTACGCGCCGGGGAAAATCATTCCGGTACGCGGTGAAGGGTCACGAATCTGGGATCAGGACGGCCGCGAATACATCGACTTCGCAGGCGGTATTGCGGTCAGTGCGCTCGGTCACGCCCACCCCAAACTGGTCGGTGCGCTGACCGAACAAGGCCAGAAACTGTGGCACCTGGCCAACGTCATGACCAACGAACCGGCGATCGAGCTGGCGCAGAAACTGACGGATCTCACCTTTGCCGACAAGGTCTACTTCTGCAACTCCGGCGCCGAAGCCAACGAAGCAGCGCTGAAGCTGGCGCGTCGTCATGCTTACTTGAACGTGGGCCCGGAAAAGCACGAGATTATCTCCACCTTGCAATCCTTCCACGGCCGTACTTTGTTCACCGTTTCCGTGGGTGGTCAGGCCAAATACAAAGAAGGGTTTGAGCCGACACCGGGCGGCATCAGCCACGTGCCTTACAACGATCTCGACGCCATGGCCGCCGCCATTTCTGACAAAACGGCCGCCATCATCGTCGAACCCATTCAGGGCGAAGGTGGTATCACGCCAGCGGTTGAAGGGTATCTGCAAGGTTTGCGCGAGTTGTGCGACAAGCACGGCGCCCTGCTGATTTTCGATGAGATTCAGTCCGGTGTAGGCCGCACGGGTTCTCTTTATGCGTACCAACGTTACGGCGTTACACCCGACATTCTGACCACGGCTAAAGCCCTCGGCGGCGGCTTCCCGATTGGCGCCATGCTGACCACCGATGCCGTTGCACCCAGCCTCGGCTTTGGTACTCATGGCTCAACATACGGCGGCAACCCCCTGGCCTGTGCGGTGTCACTGGCGGTACTCGACGTGCTCACCAACGACGGCGTGCTCGATGGCGTTGCTGCGAAATCACAGCATTATTTCGACTCACTGGCGCGCATCAACGAACAGCACAGCGTTTTTAAAGACATTCGCGGCATGGGCCTGTTGATTGGCTGTGAACTGACCGACGACCGCGCCGGCCAGGCCAAAGATCTGCTCGCACTGGCATTGGAAGAAGGCCTGCTGTGCCTGGTCGCCGGGCCCAACGTGCTGCGTTTGGCGCCGGCGTTGAACGTCCCTGATGCCGACATCGATGAAGGCCTGACCCGCCTGGAAAAAGCCATCGCTCGCTTTGTAGGCTAAGTTCACTTTCTGGTTAGATTGGGCCGCGCTGCGGCCCCTTTGCGCAAGAGCAAGAGGAACCATCATGCTCGTCGTCCGACCGAGTCAATTCGCCGATCTGCCCAGCATCGAGCGTTTACTGCACGCAACCGACGCCCGCGTTACCACCTTGCCCAAGGAACGCGACAAGCTGTCAGAAAAAATCACCACATCCGAAGATGCCTTTGCCTCCGGTCTCGACCAGGATGGACCGGCGGCGTTTTTGTTTGTGCTCGAAGACAGTGATCAACAACAACTGCTCGGCACCTCCGGGCTCGACACCGAAGCCGGTGGCGGTTATCCGTTTTTTAACTACCGGCTCGATGAAGTTGTACACGCCTCACACAACCTCAACGTCAGCGCCAAAGTTCCCATTCTGTTTCTGTCGCACGAACTGACTGGCAAAACCTTGCTGCGTTCGTTTTCCATCGAACCGAGCCTGAAAAAAACCGACGCTTTTGAATTGCTCTCCCGCGCTCGGCTGCTGTTTATCGCGTGTTTACCGGAACGTTTTCAGCGCCAGGTGATCGTCGAGGTGCAAGGCATTTTTGACGAAAAAGGCGATTGTCCGTTCTGGGATGGCGTGGGTCGTCATTTCTTCGGCATCGACTTTAATACCGCCGATTATTATTGCTCAGTAAAAAGCAAAACCTTTATGTCGGAACTGATTCCGCAACACCCGGTTTATGTACCGCTGTTGCCGGAACGCGCACGTAATACCATTGGTCAGAATCAGCAAGCCGCCAATCGCGCCTGCAGTCTCTTCTATCGCGAAGGCTTTGAGAAAACGCCCTTTATCGACCCCTTCGATGGCGGCCCGGTATTGTCGGGCGAAGTCCGCGACTTGCACACCGTCAAACAGGTGCGTTTCAAAAAGGCGCGACCCAGTGATGTGGTCGGCGGTTTGAAATATTTGATCTGCAATCGCTCATTGAAAGATTTCCGTTGCACCATCGGCACCTTGGTTGATGGCATCGGGGAAACCATTCGTCTGCCCTTGGATGTTGCCGAAGCACTTGGCGTCTCCGAAGGCGACCCCATCGCCTACGCGCCGCTGTAAGGGAGGCTGCCATGTACATTCGCCCCGTCACACCGGCCGATATCGAGTACCTCTATTTGATGGCCAAAAATTCCGGTATTGGTGTCACCACCCTGCCCGATAACCGCCAAAAAATGCAGGCCAAGCTCGACAAAGCCGTGGCTTCTTTCAAGCGCGACCTGGAAGAAAAAGACCGGCTGTATTTGTTTGCCATGATCGATTCAGACAGCGATGAAATTGCCGGTATCTGCGCGCTCGAAGCCAGCATCGGTCACGACGACATCTGGTACAATTATCACGTTGGCAAAACCGTTCATATGTCGAAAGACATCGGCGTGCATAAAATCACTCGCACGCTGTATTTGAGCAACGATTTAACTGGCAGTTCGGAAATTTGCACGTTGTTTTTGATGCCGAACTTCCGCAAAAATCAGAACGGTCAATTACTCAGTAAATCGCGTTATCTATTCCTGGCGGAGCACCCGCAACTCTTCGGTCGCGACATTATTGCTGAAATGCGCGGTTACTCCGACGAAGAAGGTCGCTCGCCGTTTTGGGAAAGTCTGGGCCGGCACTTTTTTCAAATGGAATTTTCCGATGCCGACTATTTAACCGGCCTTGGCGACAAAGCGTTTATCGCCGAATTGATGCCGAAGTTTCCGATTTATGTACCCATGCTTTCGGCCGATGCACAGGAAGCTTTCGGTCGCGTACACCCGGATACCGAACCGGCGCTGGCCATGCTGCAAGCCGAAGGTTTCGACTTTAACGGTTACATCGACATCTTCGATGGCGGCCCGACCGTTTCCGCCAAGATCAAAGAAATTCGCGCCGTGCGCGACAGCAAACTCTACAGCGTTAAAATTGACGATCAGGCCCCCCTGCCTGACCTCACCCGCAAAGACGGTTTAACGCTGGTGTCCAACCGCGGGTTCGATAATTTCCGCGTGTGTTTGGTAGCCACCAACGCGATCAACGAATCCACCCTTCATTTAAGCGCTGCCCAGGCCGCAACACTGCAAGTCGCTGACGGCGACTCGGTCCGGGCTGTAACGCTGCGACCGGAGACGACCCATGTCTGATTCCAGCCTTTTTATTAATGGCACCTGGCAAAACGGCCAGGGCGAAAGCCTCGATTCCATCGACCCCGTCAGTCAGGCGGTGGTCTGGTCGGGCAACACCGCCAGCGCCGATGATGTCGATCGCGCCATCGACAGCGCCCGTTCCGCATTTCGAGCCTGGCGCAAAACGCCACTCGATGTTCGTTTGGCCATCTGTGAACGCTTTGCGCAACTGCTGGAAACCCACAAAGAAGCCCTGGCACATTCCATCGCCAGCGAAACCGGCAAGCCGCTTTGGGAAGCACGCACCGAAGTCGGCGCCATGATTGGCAAGGTGGGTATTTCAGCCAAAGCGTACGACGAACGCACCGGCGAAAAACATTCAGACATCCCTGGCGGCGAAGCGGTGTTGCGCCATCGTCCTCACGGCGTGGTTGCGGTTTTCGGTCCGTACAACTTTCCCGGCCATCTGCCGAATGGTCACATCGTTCCGGCCTTGATTGCGGGCAATACCGTGGTGTTTAAACCGAGCGAACTCACGCCCAAAACCGGCGAAGAAACATTGAAACTGTGGCAAGCCGCCGGCTTACCGGATGGCGTTATCAATCTGGTTCAGGGCGCTAAGGAAACCGGCGTTGCCCTGGCCGGTCATCCCGGCATTGATGGCCTGTTCTTCACCGGCTCCTCCAACACCGGCGAACTGTTGCATCAGCAATACGGCGGCCAGCCCGGGAAGATTCTGGCGCTGGAAATGGGCGGCAATAACCCCTTGATTGTCGACGACAACATCGACGTCGACGGTGCACTGCATCATGTATTGTTCAGCGCTTTTATTTCTGCCGGCCAGCGCTGCACGTGCGCGCGTCGTTTGTTCATTCCACGCGGTGACATGGGCGATGCCTTTCTGGAAAAGCTCATTGCTGCAACACGCAACCTCAGCGTCGGTCACTGGGATGCCGAAGAGCAGCCTTTTATGGGCTCGGTGGTGTCTTTGGCCGCGGCTGAAAATCTGCTCACCGCCCAACGCAATCTGGTCGATCTGGGCGGTAAAATATTGCTGGAAATGAAATCCGCGGAAGCCGGTACTGCCTTGCTGACACCGGGCATCATTGACCTGACCGACGCGCGCGACGTACCCGATACCGAATATTTCGGTCCGTTACTCAGCGTCTATCGGTACGATCATTTCGAAGATGCGCTGATGGGTGCCAACAACACCCGCTATGGTCTTTCGGCTGGTTTGCTGTCGAACAGCAAAGCCAAGTACGACTGGTTCCTGGAAGAAATCCGCGCGGGCATCGTGAACTGGAATAAACCGATTACCGGTGCTGCCAGTACCGCGCCATTCGGTGGTGTGGGTGCCAGCGGCAACCACCGCGCCTCGGCGTATTACGCGGCTGATTATTGCTCCTATCCGGTTGCTTCCATGGAAAGTGACACGCTGGAAAAACCCGCTCAAACATCGCCGGGTATGAACTTATGACCGCCTTTGAAATGAACCTCGATGGCCTGGTCGGCCCGACGCATAATTACGCGGGGTTGTCGTATGGCAACATCGCTTCGTTGTCGAACGAGCAGTCCGCGTCCAACCCCAAAGAGGCCGCCAAACAGGGCTTGCGTAAAATGAAAGCGCTGGCTGACCGGGGTTTGCGTCAGGGCATTTTATTGCCGCACGAACGCCCGGCGATCTGGGCATTGCGCAACCTGGGTTTCAGCGGCAGTGATGCTCAGGTGCTGGCAAAGGTTGCGCAACAGAATCCGGAAATTCTCAGCGCGGTCAGTTCCGCGTCGTGTATGTGGACCGCTAATGCGGCCACCGTTTCGCCCAGTGCTGACACCGCTGATGGCAAGGTGCATTTCACCGCCGCCAATCTGAACGCCAAATTCCATCGCTCCATCGAGCACCCGACGACCACGGCCATGTTGCAGTCGATTTTCGCCGACGAACGACATTTTGCGCACCACGAAGCATTGCCCGCCGTGAGCTTTTTTGGCGACGAAGGCGCGGCCAATCACACCCGTTTTTGCGGTGCTTACGATGCACCGGGTGTCGAGTTGTTTGTCTATGGTCAGGCGGCTTTTGATCATACAGCCCCAAAACCGGTTAAATTTCCGGCCCGGCAAACACTCGAAGCCAGCCAGGCCATTGCGCGCCTGCACGGGTTGAGTGATCGCCATTCGGTCTTTGCATTGCAAAAGCCCGAAACCATCGATGCCGGTGTCTTTCATAACGACGTTATCGCCGTCGGCAACCGCAATGTGCTGTTTTATCACGACCAGGCGTTTGCCAATACGCAGGCCGTGCTCGATGAATTACAGAGCAAACTGGGGGATGTTGAGTTAATCGCCATCTGCGTTTCCAGTGACGAGGTGTCACTGCAAGACGCCGTTCGATCCTACCTTTTTAACAGCCAGTTACTGAGCGTGGATGACGACACAATGGTGTTGGTCGTGCCTGGGGAGTGCCGTGAAATTCCGGCGGTTTCTGACTACCTCGACGCTCTGGTTGCTGATGCGAACAACCCCATCGATGCCGTCGAAGTGTTCGACCTGAAACAGTCGATGCAAAACGGGGGTGGTCCGGCGTGCCTGAGGTTGCGCGTGGCGCTGAACGAAAGCGAGTATCACGCCATGAACAGCGGCGTCATCCTGACCGATCAACTCTTTAACGACCTCAACACCTGGGTGGATCGTCACTACCGGGATCGCCTGACCCAAGCCGATCTGGCCGATCCTCAGCTGCTGCTGGAAAGCCGCACCGCCCTGGATGAACTGACGCAACTGACGGGGCTCGGTTCGCTTTATCCATTCCAACGCTGAGTCGCTTAGGCTTTCACACCTTTACATCACGACACGGGGTGAAAGCCTTAAATTCAAACGATAAAACCGCCATTGGGGTCAAAAAACCGCGGCAATTATAACGATTTCTCAAACGGACATGGCATAGCCTTAACGATCCAATCTCCAACCCGGATCAAGGATGTCCGTCTGATGCACCGATTCTTCATTCAAGCCATTCGATCGCTCGGCAGTCTCACTCTTTTGATGGTTGGCCAGTTCGTTGGCGCCGAACCCATCACGCCTCACCCAGAAAAAACTCACTTTCCGCCAGCGGCTGTGCTGAGCCTTGAGTTTGATGACGACACTACACTGCGCTTTCACTGGCCAAAGGTATCAGACGCCCGCGTGTATCACCTGCAACACAGCACCGAACCCAATGGCCACTTTGTCGACTTCGCTGCCAACTTGCCTGCGACGTTGCTTCATTATCGGGTATCTCTGCCGCTCAATGACGTTTCGAAACACCACTTTCGTCTGCTCAGTTGCAACAGCGCCGGTTGCAGCACATCCAACCGCGTCACCCTGCACCACAACTCAACAAACACTCGGACACTCGGGCTGCCTCACTTGCACAGCGATTTATTCGGCAGCACCCTTAGCCTGAACAACGACGGCACAGTACTGGCAATCGGCGCGCCGGCCAATCAGGTTCAACGCATCACTTCTGCCGGAACGGTTTACCTCTATCGTCACACGGCCGGCCAATGGCTAAAGCCCGTCATGCTGACTCCAGACATTGCCATGGATGAGTTTGGTTACCGCGTTCAGCTGGATGAAAACGGTCAGGTCATGGCGATTAGCAGCCGCGACCGCCGGCGCAGTGCCACCCATATTTTCACTCGCCAAGACAACAACAAGTGGCAGCGAGGCAACGTCGCTCCCGACTCGACCACCCATACTGGCAGCCCATTGGCCGGATCAAAACGTCTGAGTCTGGCTGGTGATGTACTGGCGGTTGCCACTCAATACGACATCCTCAGCCAGCCACCCAAAAACCAAGAGCACGAAGACATACCGCTGTATCACTCGAAACGATTCGTCGAGATCTTTGAGCAAGGGCCTGACGGCTGGCAAACACCCCGGCGACTTTGGCCCAGCCGTTACCGTAGCGATGCCTACTTTGGTTATGCCATCAGCCTGAGCGGCGACGGCCAGGTTCTGGCGGTGGGCGCTCCGGCGCTGCTCTCCACGAATGAACCATTCCCACGACTGCGTGGCGCCGTCCACCTGTATCAACGCCATCCCAATGGACATTGGGTTTTGCAGACAACGGTGCGTTCGGCGGACCCTCATAACGCCAATTTTTTCGGTCACTCAGTCACTCTAAACGGCAATGGCAGCGTCCTGGCCGTGGGCGCTTTTGAACACGCCAACGCTGCTTCAACAAACGCCTTCGGCGCGGGCCAGGTACAGCTGTTCACCCGAACGGTGTCTACCGACTGGCAACTCAACCACACCTTCCACTCGCCGCAGAATCAACGCATTACCAGCATGAATGACGGACCCACAACCCAGGCGTTGCCCGCTCCGGCGTGGTCATCCAATGATTGGGAGTACTGATCACCCACCACAACGAGCCCGATATCCTGGGCTCGCGACACAGTGCGACGATTACGGCTATACTTGAATTCAGTTCATCCATGGAGCGCCGTCATTCAACGCCTGCCGCCGTTAAACAGCCTACGCAGTTTCGAAGCCGCCGCCCGCCTGGGCAGTTTCCAACAGGCGGCGCGGGAATTATTTGTGACGCCATCAGCGATCAGTCACCAGATCAAATCACTTGAGGCTTTCCTGGAAGTCGACTTGTTTATTCGACAAACCCGTCGCATTGAACTGACCTCTGCTGGCAAGGACTATTTAAAAACCATCCAAAAAGCGCTCAATGACATCGACAAAGCCACCCAGAAACTCACCAATACCCATAACAGTGGTGAGCTGAATCTGGCTGTGGCGCCGGCCTTTTTAACGCGCTGGGTGTTACCGCGCATCAGTCGCTTCTACGACCAGCACCCCAATATCGAACTGGACATTTCGGCGTCGGTCGATCGTATTGATTTTTCGCACAGCAATACCGATATGGCCGTCTATTTCGGCGATGGCCAATGGGAAGATGTCGAGCTCTTACACCTCAAAGACGTTGCACTGGTACCGGTCTGTTCACCGGATCTGCTGAGCGACACGGCGATCGACGGACCGAGCGATCTCACCGCCTTTACGCTGCTGCATGTTATGGAGCGGCCGGACGAGTGGCCGGCTTGGTTTGAAGCGGCAGGCGCTGTTTATCAGGAAACGCGCAAAGGTCAGCACTTTTCCAGCGGTCTCTTAACGGCTCAGGCCGCAGCGCGTGGCTTGGGGGTTGCGCTGACCGATTTGAGTCTGGTCAGCGAAGAGTTTCAAAGTGGTCAATTAGTGGTTGCCTGGCCACTGAAACTGGAACTGGGCAAGGCGCTGTATCTGGTTCATCAAAAAGACCGTCCACTGAGCTTTGCCATGCGCCAGTTCCGTGACTGGATTTTGGCCGAGATGGCGGCCGATGCCGCCCTACCCTCGGCTGACCCTTATTAATCGACAGGTACAAAGCGCACCGAATCGGCAATGGTGCGCCCCTGGTCGCTGGCGGCATCGATTGAAACACGGTTGTTGGCCAGATCATTGGCGTCAAACCAGTAGGTTCCCAGCGACTGCCAGCTGTTGCCATTGATGGTCTGGTTTTTCCAAACTTCCGTCACCTGCCCCTGATGATAAACCCGATACAGTACCGCATCCGGTCGGTTGCTGTTCGCGCTCCAGCGGGCATAAACCTGATACTCACCACTGGCTGGCAGTGTCGGTTGCCAGACCGCCCAAACACCCACATCGGTACCCGAATTTTCATCCACCAAATAGTCCGTGCCCCAATAGCCGTAGGTCGAGTTACTGCTTAGCCAGCCACTGGTGCTGCGCAGGAAACCTGCGCTGTCGTTATCGATAACGATACCCAGGTCGGCTGTCGGCGGCGGATCGCTTTCGTTGGCATAACCAATCTTCTGACTCAGGCGCGGGCCGACCGAATAAAACATGTGCCATTGACCGCTTTCATAGTGCAAAAAAGGCTCAGCCGCTTTGTTGTATTCAGGCCCGGTATTGGCAGGGTTATAAAATACACCGTGATGAATTTCCTGATTAAAACTGGCACCCACTTCCGTGTAATAAATATTACTGGCGCCGTGATACAACACATAATGCTTGCCAGCATCCTGCCAATAAAACGCACCGGAAATATTACTTTGACCGTCCGGACCGGGGGAGACCAGTGCACCATCACGTGGTGTGAAATGCTTACCATCGTCCGACGTTGCCAGCGCAATACTGCGCGTACCATTGCGGTTCACCATCAACACCATGGTGTAACGATCACCCCAAGTTGGGATGGTGTACTCGAACACCCGGGCGTATGAGGTTTCAGTAAAACCACTGCCAAAGGCCGCATTAAAATCGGCTGCTGTAACGGCAACATTATCGTTCGCCAATGTCCAATTCAGACCATCGGTCGACCAGGCCCAGCGAGTCGTATTGTTCTCCCCATGAAAGTACAGGAAGTATTTGTTGTATTGTGGCATCCAGACAACGTTTGGACTGGATACATGTGACACCGCCGAAACCCCTAGCTGCCCCTGACCGGTGTTGTCGATCAACGGATTGCCCGCGTATTCGGTATAAGGACCTCCGATGTTATCGGCGTAAGCCACTTTAATGTCGCCGGGTGCATCGTGCGGCGCAAAATACAGATAGTAGTCACCGAGTGGATTGGCAACATGATCGGCCACTCGCAACAAGCTGGGGAAAATAATTTCGCCAGTCAGATCTTCAGCCAGATTGGCAGGATCGACCACCACACTCTGATGATTAAAATTCGGTGGCGCCGCATAAAGCCCAACCGCTGTCATTAAGCCAAACAAGGTGGCTAATAATTGCTTCGAAAGTTTTGTCATTGTTATGTCCTCGAAGTGGATTAAATGAAACCGTACCGAGCGATAAACCTCCCTTTAAAAAAAACGGCGACCCGAAAGCCGCCGAATACATTGGATATTACAATTTCAGTTTGGCGCCCTGATCTTGCAACGCCTGCTGCACCGCTTTCGGATCAAGATCGGCCACGCTGACGTTCCGAGACGCTGCCAACGCCGCTGCCGCACCCGCTGCCTGACCGATGGACATGGCAATGGGCGTTACCCGTATCGCGGAAAACGCATTGTGATCAGCGCTGATGCAACGGCCAGCGACCACCAGGTTTCGAATTTCATTCGCATAGAGACTGCGCAGTGGCACGTAATAGGTGTGATTGGGCGACAGGTGAATCGACTCGGTCGCCTCTTTATCGGGTGAATGCACATCAATCGGATAAGCGCCCTGCACAACGGTGTCGTCAAATTTCACCTGATTCATCACATCATCCGCGGTCAATGTATAAGCGCCTTTGATGCGACGAGAATCACGCACACCGACGTGATAAGGCGTCGACAACAACACACTGTTTTCAAAGCCGATGGCTTCGTCTTTCAAGAACCGAAAGATCTGATAACACTGACGTCGCCCTTCGATTTCGGCGCGCGTGACATCCCAGGGATTGGTCGCATCGAAACCCTGTAAGCGCGAGGAATTAACCACCACGGTGCCGCGCTCATGGGTTTCAAAAAACAAAATGTACTCACGCGGAATGGTGACGTTGTTACGCCGACGATAATCCATCCACTGCTTACCAAACGCTTTTAAACTGAGTCGCTCAGTTGCCAGCGCACGTCGCACACCTTCCTCAGGACCTTTATCGAATTCATAATGATCCGGGTTCGCCTGAACATCGGCGCGGATGCGATCAATATCAACGCCAGCAATCTTCACATTCATGGTCATCGGCTGAGTGGCGTGGTCGCCTTCGCGGCCCATCTCGAAGGGAATGCCGGCGCGTGACGACAAATCGCCATCGCCGGTGGCGTCAATAAAGTGGTCCGCCGTCACTTCCGACAAGCCCCCTTTGTTACACACCACCAGATGCTCAATGCGTCCGTCTTCGACTTTCACATCGGCAAGCATGGTGTGATAGAGAATGTCGGCACCGGCGTCTACCACCATCTCTTCCAGCACGCGCTTCAACGCTTCGGCATCAAAGGGCGTTACCGTGGAACAATAGGTGACGGAGTCGATCACATGGCCCGGTGAAGCGCCTAAAGCTTTTAGCCGCTCAACCATCTCATCCGCCAACCCCCAGACCACTTGTTCGCCCGCTGGATTGTGAAACGACATCATGGGGCTGACGCCCATCATGGTCAGTGTTCCACCGAGAAAACCGCCGCGTTCAATCAACAGTGTTTTCACTCCCAAACGTGCGGCCATGGTGGCGGCCATCGCACCGGATGGACCGCCGCCCATCACCACCAATTGGTAATGCGGTGCAGGTTGTGTGGCTACGGTGGTGGTTTTCGTTGCTTGAGTCATGGTTACCCCTTAACGCCCGACATCGCGAAACTTTCGACGATTTGCCGCTGGGCGATGATGTACACCAACAAGACCGGAATGACCGACAGCGACGTCGCTGCCAGTTGCAGATGCCACAACGGCAGGCCGTAGGCATCGGAGAAGTTGGTCAGTGCCAGTGGTACGGTGAATTTGTCCAGATCACTGAGGAACACCAACGGCTCCAGCAGCAGATTCCAGGAATGCAGAAAGGAAATGATGGCGACCGCGGCCAGTGCCGGTTTCGACAATGGCAGTGCAATGCGCCAGAAGATGCCGAAGCGACTGAGGCCATCGAGCTTAGCCGCTTCTTCCAGTTCCACCGGCAAGGCCGCGAAGAACTGGCGCATCAAAAAGGTGGCGATGATGCCTTGCGAACCGAATACCGGCAGCAGGATCAACGGCCAATGGGTATTCACCAAGCCCAGATGTTTCATCCAGTAGAAGTTGGGAATAATGGTGACTTCCTCGGGCATCATCAGACCCATCAACAGGAAGACAAAGATGAAATTACTGCCGCGAAATTTCAGCCGCGCAAAGGCGTAACCCGCCATCGATGCAACCGCCAGAATTAACATGGTAACGGCGGCAGCAATGTACAACGAATTAAAATACTGCTGCGCAAAGGGCTGATAACTGAAGATCTCGACGTAGTTTTCCCAGGCCGGACTTTCCGGAATCAACTTGGGTGGAAAAGCGGTGATTTCGCTTTGCGTTTTCAGCGATCCGGACAGCATCCAGATAAAGGGAAACACGAACGGAATACTCAGGCCGATCAGCGCCAGGTACCAGCAGATCTTTTTCAACGACAGGCGAATTAATCGACTTCGGTCACCGGCATCAAAGGAGCGCGAAGAATGAACGAAACTAGTCATCTCAATTGCTCTCCTTCTTCATAAGCCATTGCGCCAAGGTCAGACCGAGCGTGACAAAAAACAGCACCACGGCGAGCGCACTGGCATAACCCACTTCGAAAAATTCGAAAGCGCGTTCGTAGATGTAATACGCGAGTACCAGGGTAGCGTTTTCCGGTCCACCCCCGGTCATCAGGTAGATGTGATCGAAGACTTTCAACGAACCAACGACAGTAACGATGCTGATCACTAAGGTGGTAGGCGCCAGCATTGGCCAGGTCAGATGACGGAATATATGCCAGCGACCCGCACCATCCAGCGTCGCGGCTTCGGCGTAGTCACGCGGTATGGTTTGCAACGCAGCCAGATATAAAATCATATTCAGGCCGACGTTTTTCAGTACTCGGGTAACGATGACGCTGACCATGGCCCAGTCCGGCTGCCGCAACCAGTTCGGACCATCAATGCCGACCAGCGCCAGCATCTGATTGATGCCACCGGATTCTTTTTGCAGCAAAAAAGTCCACACAATGGCCCAGGCTGCACCGGCGGTTACCACAGGCGCAAAGAACAGAGTGCGGAACACGATGACACCATGAAACGCGCGATTCAGTGCCAGTGCCAATACCAAAGCGAGCGCCACATTTAATGGCACCAGGCCAGCGGCGAACACCAGAGAGTTGCGCAGCACTTCCCAGAATTCAGGATTCTCAAACAGAATGTCGCGGTAATTTTCCAACCCAACAAAGCTGGATTGCTGCGATAAAATATTCCACTCGGTCAGCGAATACACAAAGATGGCGACCAGGGGACCGACAAAAAACAAACAGAAACCGGTCAGCAATGGGCTGATGAATAACCAGCCCGACAGGCTTTCGTAAAAGTGCGCCGATCGATTGGTTGGTGTGGTGACGACAGGTGTCGAAGACATAGTTCTTACCAGACGAAACAAAACAGGGGGCGCCAGCAACCGACGCCCGTTTTACTCAGGACAGCCGCTGATTACAGCTCGCGTTCAATACGACGGCAGGCATCGCCCAACACTTCTGCGACATCAACGTCAGGCAGCCACAGACGATCCAGCGTGCCACGGGTTGCGGACTTGATCATCGGCAGACGCTCGTGCGCCGGCAGCACTCGACCGTGCTCAATTTGCTCACCGACCACCGTCATCATGGCTTCATTCAGGCGCGGGTTAGAGTTCAAAAAGGCGGTCGATGCCAATACGGAGGTACGCGCTGGCGGGAAGTATTCGGCCATGCGTTCAACACCGATCTGACTGGTCATGTACGCCAAAAACTCCGTCGCCAGTTCAGCATTCGGGCTGCCCTTAAACACCACGATGGCGGCCTGACCGATGATCGGGCTGGCGCCTGCCGGACCGGACGGCATCGGAGCAATGCCCCAGTCAAAATCAGCGTCATCAAGCTTGGATGCGCGTGAGATCTGGGTGTAGGTCAACGCCGATTGGCCGTTGAAGAAGTCGCCCATTTCACCCGGCGGTACCGCTGATTGATCGGCAAAAATCATGTCGTGATACAGCTCAACCGCTTGCACGGCTTCCGGGCTATCCAGGGTGCAGGTGTCGCCTTCCCAGACATCACCACCGTAGGCGCGAATTAACGGTACCAAGGTGTCCCAGACGCGGCTGTCGTAGCCTTGACCGTCCATCGATTCAAAACCGTATTGGCCGTTGCTGGCATCCGCCAGTTGAACGGCCGACTCGCGCAGCGTTTCCCAAGTCCAATCGCCGCGGGCAGCCAACTCAGATGGGTTGTCGAGACCGGCTTCTTCGAATAAATCGGCGTTGTAGAAAACAACGAAGGGCGAGGTGGAGAACGGCACACCATAGAGAGCGTCATCCTTGTACCACAGCCCCATGGCGGAATCGGCAAAGTCATCCAGTTGATACTCGGTGTTGGCGGTCAGCGTCGGACCGACGTCCTGCAGTACGTTGGATTCGATAAAGGTCGGCGCTGCGCCTTCGAGCATCCAACCCAAATCCGGTGGGTTACCACCGCCAATTTGCAGCGTCAGCTTCTGGATGTAATCGCCGAAGGGGATGGTTTCGAACTGAACGTTCACATCCGGATGGGTTTCACGAAAGCCATCCGCGAATTCGTTGAGCATGCCCAGATGAGCCGCGCTGCCAGTCCAGACGGTGAATCTCAGGTCTTCTGCCTGGCTGTGAGAACTGATCGCCAAGCCGAGGCCCAAAGCGACAGTGGTGGTTTTGATTAAGCGCATTATCATTTAAACCTCTTTGTTGTTTTTGTTACGAGTGGACTCCGCTGTCCGCTGGGTTCCTAGGGTTTAGACTGTCAGGCAGTGAACGCCGGACAGGGAGCCAGAGTGGCTCCAGGGTGGAAGGTGCACGGCAACGTCACCTGCATAGCAGCGTGCGCTAACGGTCGCTCTAACCGAGACAGCAACGAAATCAGGGCCTGAAAACCCATCTCTTCGCGCGGAATGGTAAAGCCGCACCAGTCCAAATTCAGTTCGGTCGGAGCGTCAGGCTCGCCGAGCAGGCCGATGGTGAAATCGTCAGGCACGCTCAGGCCACGCTCGACCAGTAATCGATACAGTTGTTCGGCATGCAGGATGTCTTCGACCACCGCCGCGGTGGCACCCGCGCTCAAAACGCCATCGAGCCAGGCGGCATCGAGGTCTTTAACGTCACAACGATGTACCAGCGTGGCGTCTTCATCAATCAGTTCGCGCCCCAACGCATCCTGGTAGCCGGCTTCACGGTCGTGATGACGTTCAATTGGCTTGGTCTCACCCAGGTAGAGCACGTGGCGGTGACCCTGGGTGCTGAACTGCGCCAGCACGTCCAGTGTCGCGCGTCGGTAATCAGCCGCGACGTAGCTGAGACTGCGATCCGGGGCGTCTTTACGGCCGATGTAGACAAACGGAAAGCCTTCGTCGTCGAGCCGTTGTAAGTCTTCCGGCGCCGGATTACGACCCAGCAACACAACCCCATCGGCCAGTGCCAGACGATTGATGCCATCGCTGTAAATGGCGCGGCGACCGTTCTTCACCGGCGCCGAGGTAAACAGCATCAAGTCATACCCATTGGCTTCGGCGGCTTTTTCGACACCGAGCAGGAATGGCCGGAAGAAGTCATTCTGCTCTTTGGGAAAGACCGCCTCAAAGCTGAACAAGCCAATGATGCGGCGCTTACCACCGGCCAGTGTCTGGGCGACGACGTCAGGGACGTAGTTGAGCTGCTTCATCGCCTCGAGCACCCGCAGCCGGGTTTCATCGCTGACCCGGATGTTGTGGTTACTCTTGCCACGAATCACCGTCGACACCACCGCCGGCGACACGCCTGCCAGGCGGGCGACGTCAGACTGAGTGGCGCGTTTACGGGTGTTGGACATGGCAGCAAGTCACCTAAGAAGCGTTGTTGTTTTGCAGTGATAACCGTGAAGATAAAGCGCTTTATCAACCCTGTCAAATCCCGCCCATAAAAAACCCGGGCAGTGCCCGGGTCGTGGTTAAGAGCGATTCAGTGCCCCACGGTAAAGACAATCTGGTCGTCACGCAGGTCGGCTTCAATGCCATCGCCATAACCAAAATCACCGCGCAGCAGCGATTGCGCCAGGCCGTTTTCCAGCTCTCGCTGAATGCTTCGCTTGAGCGGACGCGCGCCATACACCGGGTCGTAACCAGCGGCGCAGAGCTTGTCCATGGCCGCTTCAGTCAGATGCAGCTTCAAACCTTGCTCGGCCAGACGCTTGCGCAGCGCATCGAGCTGAATATCGGCGATACCACGAATCTGATCTTCGGCCAGCGGATGGAACACCACCACTTCATCCACGCGGTTGATGAATTCCGGCCGGAAATGCTGACCAACCACCTCCATCACCGCGGATTTCATCGACTCGTAGTTTTCTTCACCGGCGAGCGACTGAATGATGTCGCTACCCAGGTTTGAGGTCATCACCACGACGGTGTTGCGGAAATCGACGGTGCGACCTTGGCCGTCAGTCAGGCGACCATCGTCGAGCACTTGCAACAGGATGTTGAACACATCCGGGTGTGCTTTTTCGACTTCATCGAGCAGGATCACCGAATAAGGCCGACGGCGTACCGCTTCGGTCAGGTAACCGCCTTCTTCGTAACCGACGTAACCCGGAGGTGCGCCAATCAGACGAGCGACCGAATGCTTCTCCATAAATTCGGACATATCGATACGCACCATGGCTTCTTCGGTATCGAACAGAAAACCGGCCAGCGCTTTGCACAGTTCGGTTTTGCCGACACCGGTCGGGCCGAGGAAAAGGAAAGAGCCGTTCGGCCGGTTCGGATCGGACAGACCTGAACGCGAACGGCGAATGGCGTTGGCCACCGCTTCAACCGCTTCGTGCTGACCGACTACCCGACCATGAAGGTTATCTTCCATGCGCAGCAGTTTTTCGCGCTCGCCTTCGAGCATCTTATCGACCGGAATACCCGTCCAGCGCGCGATAACGTTGGCGATGCTTTCGTCGGTCACCTTGTTATGCAGCAGTTGCATGTCCATCATTTCTGCTTGGCTCGCCATATCGAGCTGCTTTTGCAGGTCGGGAATGCGGCCATATTGCAGTTCGGACATGTGCGCCAGATCACCGGTACGACGGGCATTTTCCAGCTCAACTCGAGTTTGTTCTAACGCTTCTTTAATCGACTGCGTACCCTGCACCGCCGCTTTTTCGGTGTTCCAGATTTCTTCCAGATCGGCGTATTCGCGCTCCAGTTGTTCGATGGTGCTGTTCAACTGATCGAGCGTTTTTCGGGTGAGTTTATCGTCGTCTTTCTTCAGCGCTTCGGCTTCGATTTTCAGCTGAATTAAACGCCGCTCGAGCTTGTCCATGCTTTCCGGTTTGGAATCGATTTCCATACGGATGCGACTGGCCGCTTCGTCAACCAGATCGATGGCTTTATCGGGTAATTGCCGATCGGTGATGTAGCGCTGCGACAGTTTTACCGCGGCAATAATGGCCGAGTCGGTGATGGTGACACCGTGGTGCACTTCGTAGCGTTCTTTCAGCCCGCGCAGGATCGCAATGGAGTCTTCTTCCGTCGGTTCGTTAACAACAACCTTTTGAAAACGCCGTTCTAACGCACCGTCTTTTTCGATGTGCTGGCGATATTCATTGAGCGTTGTGGCACCGACGCAATGCAGTTCGCCGCGCGCCAACGCCGGCTTCAACATATTGCCAGCGTCCATAGCGCCCTCGGCTTTACCGGCACCCACCATGGTGTGCAACTCATCGATAAACAGAATGATCTGACCTTCCTGTTTCGACAGCTCATTGAGTACAGCTTTTAAGCGTTCTTCGAATTCGCCGCGGTATTTGGCACCCGCGAGCAAGGCGCCCAAATCGAGCGACAACACTCGTTTATTCTTCAGATTCTCCGGCACTTCGCCATTTACAATACGCTGCGCCAGCCCTTCAACGATGGCGGTTTTACCGACACCGGGTTCGCCGATGAGCACCGGATTGTTTTTACGACGACGTTGCAACACCTGAATGGTGCGACGAATTTCATCATCGCGACCGATCACCGGATCCAGCTTGCCGGATTCGGCGCGTTCGGTCAGATCGATGGTGTAACGTTCCAAGGCCTGACGGCTTTCTTCAGCTTCGGCACTGTTCACCGATTCGCCGCCCCGGATGGAATCGATGACCGCTTCCAGTTTGGCGCTGGTGGCGCCGGCTTCCTGCAGCAAGGAGGCGATGCGCGAGCGATCCTGAACCATGGCCAGAACCACCAGTTCACTGGCGATAAACTGGTCGTCGCGTTTTTGCGCCAACTTGTCGGCCAGATTCATCACACGGCCGAGGTCGCTGGACATATTCACTTCGCCGTCGTGATTATCGATCACGGCCAAGCCGTCGAGATAATGACCCAGCGACTGCTTTAACTGACCCAGATTCACGCCCGCCTGGTTCAGCATCGGCACGATGGACGAGCCTTTTTGCTCAATCAGCGCCTGCAGCAAGTGCGCCGGTTCCATAAAATTATGATCCCGCCCAAGCGCAATGGATTGGGCGTCTGAGAGCGCGACCTGCAGTTTCGAGGTCAAACGATCAATTCGCATAAGACGTCCTCATTGAGGTTTTTCATTAACCAAGCAGATAGGGGCGCACTTGGCAATAACAAGCACTTGAAATGACGACGCTTGACCCGGGTCAAGTGCAAGGGGGGAGCCGCTGGGAATCAGCCCTCAATCCAGATCAGATTCGCCATACGGCCAGTCTGACCATCGCGTCGGTAAGAGAAATAGTGCTCGGCCTGTACGAAGGTGCAGTCACCACTGAAATAGACCTTGGCGACTCCGGCCTGCTGCAACCAGGCGGCGGCCAGGGCCGGTAAATCGGCGAGCCATTTACCGGCTTTATCGTTGGCATGAAAGGCAGCTTCTGCTTGCGGCCAGCCAGCAAACGCCTCGACAACGTCCGCCCCAACTTCAAAGGCACCCGGGCCGATGGCCGGACCGAGTCCGCAATACACAGTTGCCGGATCATCGAACTGTGCCAGCGTATTGGCCAGCACACCGCCGGCGAGACCACGCCAGCCAGCATGAGCGACGGCGACCTGACGGCCGTCCTGCTGCCAGAAAAACACCGGCAAACAGTCGGCGGTCATCACACAGGCGGCGAGCCCGGGTTCAACAGCAAGTGCCGCATCAGCAGCCTCGCCGTTGTCACTGAGGCGGACATCTTTGATGTCGGTTCCATGCACCTGACTGAGCCAGCGAATCTCAGTGCAACCAGGCAGTGAAGTGAGTAATTGCTGACGATTGGCGTCCACCGCCGCGGCATCGTCGCCAACATGATGCGCCACATTGAAACGGTCGAACGGCGCCGAACTGACACCACCCGTGCGCTGTGTCCAGGCCAGGCGAACGCCATCAGGCAGTGGCCAGTCTGGGAAAACAACGTTCATGGCAGATCGCCTTCCACTTCGGCTTCCAGCAGCGCCAGAAGATCAATCAGGTCGTCCGGCAACTCCGATTCCCAAGCCATTACCTCACCGCTTTTCGGATGCTGCAACTCCAGCCGTGCCGCGTGCAATGCCTGCCGACCAAAGTTGCGCAAAGCTTCAGCCACCTGCGGATGAACCCCCTTGGGCAAACGATGGCGACCGGCGTAGAGCGGATCGCCCACCAATGGATAGCCGATGTGCGAGAGATGCACTCGAATCTGGTGAGTGCGGCCGCTTTCGAGCTTGCAGCGCACCAGAGTGTGATTGCGGAATCGCTCCAGCACCCGATAGTGAGTGATCGCTTCCTTACCGACCGGCGTGACCGCCATCTTCACGCGCTGGGTCGGGTGACGGCCGATGGGTTCATCAACCGTGCCGCCGCCCGTCATCACACCACTGGCCACCGCCTCATATTCGCGGCCCATGGTTCGGGTTTGCAATTGATTTACCAAGGAGGTGTGAGCGGTCAGACTGCGCGCCACAACCATCAAACCGGTGGTGTCTTTGTCGAGTCGATGCACGATGCCGGCTCGTGGCACCTGCGCCAGTTCGGGGTAGTGATACAGCAAACCATTTAATACCGTACCGCCGGGAGTGCCGGCGCCGGGGTGCACCACCAGACCCGCCGGCTTATCGATTACGATGATATCGTCATCGGCGTATACCACATCCAGCTCGACCGGCTCGGCTTCCCAGCGTTCATCGGCCTCCAAAGCGGCATCCAGCTGCAGTGTTTCACCACCGATGAGCTTGTCTTTGGGTTTGCGCACCTGACCATCGACCAGCAACTCGCCGTCTTTGATCCATTGTTGGATGCGCGAGCGAGAATGCTCACTGAACAGGGTGGCGGCAATCTGGTCAAAGCGTTTACGGCCCAGCTCCAGTGGAACTTCTACCGTTTCGATCAGGCGCTCGGCGGATGCGATCATTGGTGCCCTTAGGTGACTGTGGTTACAATACCCGCCCATTGTACGTCACCGGCCGGATTCAACCCATGCCTTCGTTGTTCACCAAACTCGTTACTCTGTTCATTTTAGTGACCGGCCTCAGCGGCTGTGCGCTGTTCGGTTCCAATGATGCCGAATCGGAACAAGCGCTTTACGAACAGGCGTCGGACTACATCGACAGCCGCAATTTCGACCTGGCCATCGATACGCTGGAACAATTGCAAAACCGATTTCCTTTTGGTCGCTACGCCCAGCAAACTCAGCTCGACCTGATGTTTGCCCGCTACAGCAGCCGCGACTTTGCCCAAGCCGTGCTGGACGCCGACCGTTTCACGCGCTTGAACCCAGACCATCCCAGCGTTGATTACGCCTGGTACCTCAAGGGCATGAGCTACTACCGGCTCTACGAACAGAATGCCGGCATTACGGGCCGCGGGGATTTGGCACAGCGTTCACAACAGGATGGCGAGCGGGCCTTCGTGGCACTGAAAGACTACACCGACCAGTTCCCGAATTCGGATTATCGCAGTGACGCCATCGATACGATGATTCTGCTGAAGGATGCGCTGGCGCGGCATGAGTTAGTGGTCGCCGACTACTACATGCGCCGCGACGCCTGGATTGCTGCAGCAGAGCGCGCCAAGGTTGTTCAAACACACTATCCGGGTGTCAGTGCACAGAGCGATGCTCTGGTGGTGTTGATTGAATCTTATGATGCGCTGGAGCGCCCGGATGATCGCGCCATCGCTCTGGCGCAATTGCGCGAACACTACCCTGAGCACCCCACCCTGCGCAGTGGCGAATACCGCTCGCCCTATATCGAGCAGGAGCGTTGGTGGGTCAAACTGCTGACGCTCGGTTGGTTCAGCTAAACCGTCAGCAAACGCAGACTAAGCTGGCGCGAATAGCTGCCAGCAATTCATCCGGGGTGTCGACCAGGCGGTGGGCACCCCCTTCTTGCAAGGCGTTGTTTTCACCATACCCCCAAGCAACGCCGATGGCCGTCAGGTCGTTGGCGCGGGCGGCTTCCATATCGTAGTGAGTGTCACCAATCATCAGCGTTTCCGCCGGGCTTAACCCTTCTTCGGACAGCAAATGCGCCAACAGTTCGGGCTTATGACCGAAGACCCCGCCGTCTTCTGAGCCGTACACCTCAATGAACCAGCGATCCAACCCCGTCAATGTCAATAATTCACGAGCGACAGGCCGATATTTCGCCGTCGCTACGAACTGCTGACAGCCGGCTTCTGCCAGCGCGCCGAGCACTGACTCAACCCCTTCAAAGACGGGTATGTCAGCCAAGGTGTCGTCGCAGAGCGCGCGATAATGACGTACCGCAGCGTCAACCAGCGCGTCGTCGTTCGTATTCAAAAAGTGTGCAAAAGTGGGATGAATTGACGGTCCGATAAAGGGCCTCAATTCATCAAACGACAAGGGTGCCAGATCGAACGCGGCGCGGGTTTGATTCATCGCTTGCGCGATGACCGGCATGGAATCGACCAGCGTGCCATCCAAGTCCCATAAAATATTCATCGGCCGGGCTTCCATCCTTGAGTAATGGGGTAACGTCGATCCCGGCCAAAGCCACGCGGTGTAACCCGCACGCCTTCTGGTGCCTGGCGGCGTTTGTATTCGTTGATATCGATAAGGCGAATGACGTGAGCGGCGACATCGCGTTCGAAGCCCGCTGCGACGATGGTATCGAGGCTTTCATCACGTTCGACGTAGCGTTCGATGATGGCATCGAGAATGTCATAGCCCGGCAGACTGTCTTCATCTTTCTGATCCGGCGCAAGTTCGGCCGATGGCGGACGGGTAATCACGCGCTCCGGAATCGCTTCGCCCTGGCTATTACGCCAACGTGCCAACCGGTAGACCCAGGTTTTGGGCACGTCTTTGAGGGCGTTAAAACCGCCGCACATATCGCCGTACAAGGTGGCATAGCCCACGGCCATCTCACTCTTGTTGCCGGTGGTCAGCACCATGGAACCGAGTTTGTTCGACAGCGCCATCAAAAACAGACCGCGCAACCGCGATTGCATGTTTTGCTCCGTGGTGTCGACGGCCTTGCCATCAAACATAGGCGCCAAGGTGGCGTAAGCCGCTTCGTAAGCATCGCCTATCGGCAGCACTTCGTAGCGAATGCCCAGCAGCTTGGCTTCAGCTTCGGCGTCTTCCAAGCTCATCTTAGCGGTGTATTGATAGGGCATCATCACCGCGGTTACCCGGTCCGGGCCGAGCGCATCCACGGCTATGGCGGCACTTAATGCGGAGTCGATGCCGCCGGAAAGACCCAACACCACCCCCGGAAAACCATTGCGATTCACGTAGTCGGCCAGGCCCAATTTCAGCGCTTCGTAGAGCGATGCTTCAACCGACAACACCGGTGCCTTAGCGGGTTCGGTGACCCGCCAACCGGACTCGGTGCGTTCCAAATCGCAGCTGTGCAAGCATTCACGATAAGCGGGCAACGTCAGGTTGATGCTGCCATCGGCTTCAGCAATAAACGAAGCGCCATCAAACACCAATTCGTCCTGACCACCGATGTGGTTAACGTACACCGTGGTCATATTGGTCGAACGCGCCACCCGCCCCACCTGTTCATGGCGCTGGGCTTCGCGATCAATGTGATAAGGACTGCCGTTGATGTTGATGTTGATCTCGGCACCGGCTTCAGCTGCGCGACGAGCCGGGCCGTCGTACCAGATGTCTTCACAAATGGTCAGCGCAATCTTGGCCCCTTTGAATTCGAACACGCAGGTTTCACTGGCTTTGGTGAAATAGCGCTTTTCATCAAACACCTGATAATTGGGCAGGTGTTGCTTTCGATAATCAGCGATAACCCGGCCGTGTTGCACCACCATCGCCTTGTTATACAGCTTGCCCGCCTCGCGTTCGGGATACCCCACCACCATCGCAATCGAAAGCTCGGCAGCTTTCAGCCGATCAATGGCCTCGCTGATGCGTAATTCCAGGCTGGGGCGCAGCAGTAAATCTTCCGGCGGATAACCGGCCAGGGTGAGCTCGGGGAAAACAATAAGATCGGCACCATCGGCCTGCGCCTGATGCGCCAGATCGAGCACCTTGTCGGTGTTACCGGGAATGTCGCCCACCGGAAACCGGAACTGGGCCAGAGCGACGCGCAATGTCATGACAGGCGAACCCTTGTCGCGAGCGGGGCGGTATTGTCCGGCAAAGACCGGGTCAGGACAAGTCCGAGCCGGACGAGCGCGGCATTACCAGCAGGGGTCGTCTGGACCGGGGTCGTTCTGTTGACCGCTTTGGTTGTAAGAACGTTTGCGGCCTAGATGGTCGAGGGTGAAGACAGCACAGAGATCGTCTGGCGTTTGTGACTTCGCCGGTGTTGCCGCCAGCGTAAAACAAGGATCGCCACTGCAAAGCACTTGAATGCCCACCGGGTTCGTTAGCATCAGCTCACCCTGTTCAGCCAGCACGGTTGTCAGTTGGTAAAACCCTTGAGGTGAATTCACACCGCTCAATTCAGCGGGCGATTCACTGTAGCGCATCTCACGCACCCATAATTGTTGTTGCACATTGGCAGCGTTAAACAACAAGACATGGGCATCGCTGCGGCGGGCTTGCCGCACTTGCTGCTGATAATTGGGTAATGCGATGGCCGTCAGCAACGCCAAAATAGCCAGTGCCAGCATGATCTCTACCAAGGTAAACCCCCATTGAGTTCGGTGAGGAATTGAAGAGTGCAACATCCTGTCGCTCCTGTTGATCAACGCCGCTAGGGCAGAAAAAGAATCGGTACCTCACGCCAGCTTTGCCGACCCAGTTGAGGTGAATAAAGGGTTTGCAGCAGAAGACGAGAATGGCCATCGCGGCCGCGGCTATAGGCGCTGATACGGTACAGAGGTTGCCAGTGACTGAGTTGATAGCGCTTTTCAGAGTTCTCAGCCTCAAGCGGATTCAATGGAATAAAGCAGCGCCACTCGACTAAAACCGGCGCGCTGGCAATAAGGTCGCCATCGGCATCGTAGAGTGGCCAATCCTGAGTTTTATTCGGCTCCGTCCAAAGTGAACGCTGCTGAAACAGCTCCGCTTCGCGCGATAACGGGTTAAGGCTACAACGATGTAAATCCTCGCTGTCCAACTCTAGACGGCCGCTGAAGCACAAGCCTTTATCGCACAAACTGGAAAAACACTCGCCGCTGGGCTGGCACAATTGGCCTTCGGCACTGAGACTAAAGCCTGCCTCATCCAACCAGCTTTCAGTTTGTAACACAGCCGCTTCAGCCAATTGCCGAGCGCGGCTGCGTTCACCGATTCCGCCACTCATTCGAGTTTCGATCTGTGCCAGCCGCACGGCCGCCGTGGCAGCGATCCCAAGCACCAGCAGTAACACCAACACCAGTATTAACACCACACCACGTTGGGATTTGCTTGCCACCGTCACAGCACTCCGTTCGCTAAACGAACCTGAGCCGTCAGGCTGAGCGTCAGATCTTCACCGCCGATGGACTGGCTTTCGGCGCGCATGGTTAAAGTAATTTCCACGGCAACCAACTGATCGAAACTGAGATGATTGGCGGCGTTGATTTGCGCGGCATTAAAGTAACGATCAATCACACCGTCGACTGGGTTGGAGGTATCCAGACCGTAACGCAATTGCAGGTCGTCCACGCCTTCAATGATTTCCTGGTTGCTGCCATTAAAATTAAGACGCCACAGCGACGTACCCTCTGTGAGGCTTTTGCTGCTCGGCGGGTGAATGGCGTAGCCGATATGCTCAATAGCAAAAAGTTGAGCATCGGGCGAATAACGACGGCTTGGATCGGCGTTGGCGAGCTGATCACAGTCAAAATTGCCGCGCAGAATATGACTGCAGTTAGCACCGCCGGCTTCGACCTCAACGCTGCTGTTGGTGGAGTCAGTCACTTGAAAGATCGCCATATTTGAACAGTCGCTATCAACCAAGGCGACTATTGGTTCATTGTCGAACTCTATGCCCGAGGTCGTCGTTAGCAGCGTGCTGACCGTGTTACTGCTCTGACTAATAAGCTTGCGACTGTGGTCAAACTGAAACCGTCGCACCGCCAGCACATCGGTGCCATCGACAATGCCTTTGCCAAAGTCATCGACGTCGTCCCAGCCGTACAACCAGGACTCGGTGCGATTGCCAACCAGGTTGGCAATCGGGATCGACTGAAGGTCGCAACCGACAAAACCGGCCTGACGAATATCCGCCGCCAGATAACTCAGCGCCATACGGGCGTTTTCCTGTAACCGCGCCTGCTGCAGCAACAGCTGGTAGCTGCGCTGGCCGCTCAACAATATTTGAATCGCACCGCCGATGACGACCAAAGACAACGTCAAAGCGATCAGTAATTCGATCAGACTGAAGCCGTGTTGCTTAGACCGGGGGTGCATTACGGTCAGCGCATTCATAGCCGGGTTACAAAAACGAATTCTGGACGGACACCTTCGACCGATGCTGCCAACCGAATGGTCAGCTGAAATTGCCGTCCGTCGCGCTGATTAGCCGCCGTAGCGCCGGGCAGGATGTCATCCAGTTGCTGCAGCCAAAGGCTTAAGTCATGGTCGGCAATGCGATCCGGGCTGCAATCATGACGGGCGCAATCCGGCGCTGATGGCGTGTTGTTCGAGGTATCAAACAGATAGCCATTGTGATTCAGTGCCTGCACCGGATTAGCCCGCATCCGGCCAAACCAATCATCGGCCATCCAGGAAGCGCGCGAGTATTGCAAAGCATCACTGCTCAGTCGCAATGCCTGGCTTTGTGCACTGGCAAAACCCAGTAAACCGATGGCGAGCAACAACACGGCAATCAAGACTTCAACCAGTGTGGTGCCCTTTTGTTGAACGGCTGTCGTCATTCGCAATCGTCCTCTATTGCGGCGTAACGAATCCGGCCTTGCAGTGAGACAGCAATGCGCTGGACATACTCAATGTCTTGGCGGCACAGATAAAAGGACGCGGCATTGGCACGGCCGCGGCGATCAAACGTAATTGCCTGCGTGCGGTTAAAACGGATGAGGACATCACCGGGTGAATCTTCGTAGACAGACAGCAAAGGCTCGTTGCTCTGATGATTTTTATCGTTATTCACATCGATAAAAATCATCCAGCCAGCGGACCAATCGGTACCCGGATTAAGGCAAGTCAGGCTGGAAGGATCGGTAATAAAGAGGTTGGTACTGGTACACACAGCCACCGGCAAACCGAGCGATAAGGCTTGTGAACGGGCGAAACTGAGATCAGCAAACAAATCATCACGCAACCGATCGGCGCTTTGGGTTTGAATCAGTTGACGGTAGCTGGGCAACGCCAGAGCGCTCAATATTCCAAGCAGCGCCAGGCTCAGCAACAGTTCGATCAGCGTCAGTCCTTTCGCTGTGTGCATGCCTTTCATCCGTGTCAGGCGTGGAACAGACAGGCTAATCGAGCGGTGATCGAAAAGTCAGCAGGCAGTGGCGGCTGGGTATCGGTTTTGCCAACCGCTTCAAGGTTTACGCCGCCGGTCGGGCTTAACCCAAATCCTTCATGCGCAGTTCACGAGGTATCGAGAAGGTGATGTTTTCAGGAATGCCGTCGAGTTCGACCGGGGCTTCAGCGCCAATGGCTTTTAATCCGTCCAGCACTTGAGTGACGAGAATTTCCGGGGCGGACGCACCGGCGGTCACACCAATGCGCTGTTTGCCTTCGAACCATTCGGCTTGCAGCTGGCTGGCATCGTCGAGCAGATGGGCTTCGCAGCCCATGCGTTCAGCCAACTCGCGCAGTCGGTTGGAGTTGGAAGAATTCGGCGAACCGACCACCAAAACAATATCACATTCGGCGGCGAGGGTTTTCACCGCGTCCTGACGGTTCTGAGTGGCGTAACAGATGTCGTCTTTGCGCGGCCCCTGAATCATCGGGAAACGTGCGCGCAGTGCATCGATAATGCGCGCAGTGTCGTCCATCGACAGCGTGGTTTGGGTGACATAGGCCAGGCGAGATTCATCGCGCACCGGCAGGTTGGCGACGTCGTCTTCGTCTTCCACCAAGTAAATATCGCCACCCTGGCTGTGGTCGTACTGACCCATGGTGCCTTCCACTTCCGGATGGCCACGGTGACCGATCAAAATGCATTCCATACCGTCGGCGCTGTAGCGCGAGACTTCCAGATGCACCTTGGTCACCAGCGGACAGGTAGCGTCGAACACTTTCAAACCACGTTTGTCAGCTTCTGTACGCACCGCCTGGGACACGCCATGGGCGGAAAAAATGACCAGTTGGTTGTCTGGCACTTCATCCAACTCATCAACAAAGACAGCTCCGCGCTGGCGCAAATCGTCGACCACAAACTTGTTGTGCACCACTTCATGACGCACGTACAGCGGCGCACCGTAAAGCTCCAGTGCCCGGTTAACAATATCGATGGCGCGGTCCACTCCAGCGCAGAAGCCGCGCGGATTGGCCAGTTTAATGTCCATCAGTCGCGCTCTCTATGGCGAGAATTTCCACTTCGAAGTCCAGCGTTTTGCCAGCCAACGGGTGGTTGAAGTCCACTGTAACAAAGTCGCCTTCGATTTCCGCAATCACACCGGGTAACTCATTGTTACCGGCGTCTGCGAACGACATGACCATACCCGGTTCAATCTCCGCGCCGAACTGGTCACGCTTGAAGTTTTGCAGGTTTTGCGGATTGTGCTGACCGAACGCATCTTCCGGTTCAACCCGAACCGTTCGGTGATCACCGACGGCCAACCCCATCAGATGGCGCTCGAAACCTTCCGGCAGGTTGCCATCGCCAATGGTCAAGGTCGCCGGTGCTTTATCGAATGTCGAATCGACGGTTTCACCGCTGTCCAGACGCAACGCAAAATGCAGCGTGATGGTGGCATTTTCCTGAATCACATCCATGCTCAGCTCACCGCTCCACGACGTCGTTTTTCCAACCAGAAGGCATCAATCAATATCATGATAGCCCCTACGGTAATGGCGCTGTCGGCAATATTAAAGGCCGGGAAGTAGCTGTTGCCCCAATGCGCATGGATAAAGTCGACCACGTAACCGAGTGTTACCCGATCATAGAGATTGCCCAGCGCACCACCGAGAATCAGTGACAAAGCCACGGCCACCCAGCGATCGGTCGGCTTCAGCCGCATAATCCACACGACCAGCAAAACAGACACCGCCAGCGCAATAACGACAAATAACCAGCGCTGCCAGCCGCCCGCCGCGCCCAGGAAACTGAACGCCGCGCCACGGTTATGCAACAAGGTAAAGTCGAGCACCGGCAACACCGGTACCGGCTGACGATAGGTCAACAACTCAACCGCCAGCGATTTAGTCCACAGATCGACCGCAATAACGACAGCGGCAATCACCAGCCACAGCAGCTGACGAGGACCACTGGGAAACAGCTGATTCAGCTTAGGCAAAGTAACGCACCTCACCCTTGCCAGTGACGTTCTCGACGCAGCGACCACAGAGCTCCGGGTGTTCCGGATGCAGGCCAACATCTGGACGCTGGTGCCAGCAACGCTCGCACTTCGGCAGTTCGGAGGCGACGACCGCCACTTTCAAACTTTCCAGGTCGGTATCGATGGCGTCGGCCGGTGCATCGTTCAGCTCGGCCAATTTAGCCTCACTGGTCAAGGTGACAAAGCGCAGCTCGTCACCCAGTTCCGCCAAAGCCGCTTTTAATTCACTGTCGCAGTACAGCGTCACTTCCGCTTTCAGACTGCCGCCAACGCGACCTTCATTACGCGCCAGTTCCAGTACTTTATTGACGCCTTCTTTGGCCGCCTGAACCTGCGCCCAGAAAGCGCCGTTCATCGGTTCGCTGTCAGATAAGGTGGTCAGGCCTTCATACCAGGTTTGTTCGAACACGCTCAGGCTGCGCTCACCCGGCAAGTGCTGCCAGAGCTCGTCGGCAGTAAAGCTCAGGATCGGTGCGATCCAGCGAACCAAGGCTTCCAGAACGTGGTAGAGCGCAGTCTGGCAGGAACGACGCGCCAGCGAATCGGCCTGGGTGGTGTACTGGCGATCCTTGATGATATCCAGATAGAAACCGCCCATATCCAGCACGCAGAAGTGATGGATTTTCTGATACACCTGAACGAACTGATAGTTGTCGTAGCAATCCGACAGTTCCTGCTGAAGCCGGTAGGCACGATCAACAGCCCAACGGTCCAGCGCCAACATCTGCTCCGGCTCAACCTGATCTTTGGCTGGGTCAAAACCGCTCAGGTTGGAGATAAAGAAACGCGCCGTATTACGGATGCGGCGGTAGGCATCGGCGGTACGGTTCAGAATTTCTTTAGACATCGCCATCTCGCCGCTGTAGTCGGTCGACGCGACCCACAACCGCATGATGTCGGCACCCATGGTGTTGAAGATTTCTTCCGGTTCGATGCCGTTACCCAACGACTTGGACATCTTGTGTCCTTTCTCATCGATGGTGAAACCATGCGTCAGCACCTGCTTATAGGGTGCACTGCCGTTGATGGCGACGGCGGTTTTCAACGATGACTGGAACCAGCCGCGATGCTGATCCGACCCTTCCAGGTACATATCGGCCGGGTACTCACCCAGCTCCGCACGCTTGCGCAGGACGGTGTCATGGGTGACGCCGGAATCGAACCAGACATCGAGTGTATCGGTGACTTTTTCGTACTGATCGGCGTCGCTGATGACGTCGGCCAGGTCGAGTTCCCACCAGGCATCCATCCCTTCTTTTTCGACGCGCTCGGCAACCGCTTCAATGATGCGCGGCAATTCGGGGTGCAGCTCGCCCGTCTCTTTGTGGGTCACAAAGGCGATGGGCACGCCCCAGGTACGCTGGCGTGAGATACACCAGTCCGGGCTTTGTTCCATCATCGCTTCGATGCGGTTCTGGCCCCAACCGGGCACCCAGCGCACGCCTTTGATGGCGTCCAGCGCCTGACCGCGCAGGTTTTGCTTGTCCATGCTGATAAACCACTGTGGCGTGGCACGGTAGATCAGCGGGGTTTTGGTCCGCCAGCAGTGAGCGTAGCTGTGAGTCAACTTGCCCTCGCTGAGCAGGCGATCGTGCTCTTTGCACACCTCGATGATGTGCGGCTCGACTTTATAAACGTGTTCGCCAGCAAACAGCTCGACATTATTGCGATAAACACCGCCATCGTTCAGCGGGTTTAAGGTTTCAATGCCGTAGCGCTGACACACCAGAAAGTCATCCATACCGTGATCAGGCGCGGTATGAACCAGGCCGGTACCGGCGTCGAGCGTGACATGATCGCCCAGCAGAATCGGGATGTCGCGCTGATAAAACGGATGATCGAACACCAGCCCTTCCAACGCCTGACCTTTCGCCCGACCGATGATTTTGGTGTTGGTCAAACCTTGGCGTTCTGTCGCAGCGTCGAGCAAGCCTTCCGCCAGAATCAGTCGCGCAGGCGAACCGTTAACGTCGGTTTGCAGTAAGACGTAATCCAGTTCCGGATGCACCGAGATGGCCTGGGACGCAGGCAAGGTCCAAGGCGTGGTGGTCCAGATAACCGCACCGACTTCGCCTTCGCCGGCTTCCGTACCAAAGGCCTTGAGTACTGACGACGGGTCTTTGGCGGCGTAACGAACATCGATGCTGAACGACGTTTTGTCTTTGTATTCAACTTCGGCTTCGGCCAAAGCCGAGCCACCGACCACACTCCAATAAACCGGCTTGAAGCCACGCACTAAGTGACCGCTTTCGGCGATTTTGCCCAGCGCGCGGATGATATCGGCTTCGGTCTGATGGTTCAGCGTCAGATAGGGGTTCTGCCAATCACCAAAGACACCCATGCGGATAAAACCTTTGCGCTGATTGTCAATTTGACCCAACGCATAGGCGCGACATTCCGCACGGAAGGTTTTGAAGTCGACCTTGTCACCCGCACGACCGATGGTGGTCTCCACCTTGTGCTCAATCGGCAAACCGTGGCAATCCCAGCCCGGCACATAAGGCGCGTCAAAGCCGATAAAACCCTTCGACTTGATGATGATATCTTTAAGAACCTTGTTGACCGCATGGCCGAGGTGCAAATCACCATTCGCGTACGGCGGGCCATCATGCAGAATGAACTTGGGACGACCTGCGCTGGCTGCGCGAATGCGCTGGTAAATGCCGTTTTGCTCCCATTGAGCCAGCATTTCCGGCTCACGCTTGGCCAGGTTACCGCGCATCGGAAAGTCCGTCTGCGGCAAATTCAGTGTCGCTTTATAGTCAGTCATGGAGGTCGGTCACTTCGGTCAATGGGCCTGTCTCAGGCAACCGGGGTTGGAAGGATGAGTTATCCGTTTACTTCATTCGTATCAAACCAGGCTCGTGCAGCCTGGATATCGGCCTGAATCTGGTTTTTCAGGGCGTCAAGACTATCAAATCTTTCAATGCCCCGCAGCCGCTGCCATAGCTGCACATCGAGGCGCTGGCCATACAAATCAAGGTCAGCATCGAACAGGTGCACTTCAAGCCAGTTACGTTCATCACCAACGGTCGGCTTAGGCCCCAGATTGGCAACGCCCGGCAACCAGCGATCGCCTACCCGGGTGCGCACTGCAAAGACGCCGTTGGTGGCCAGTTTGGGATGGTTCAACAGAATATTGGCCGTCGGCACACCGATGGTACGGCCCAGTTTACGGCCGTGAACAACCCGACCACTGAGCGTATATGGTTCGCCCAGCAATTCAGCGGCTTCCTGCAGGTGGCCCTCAGCCAAACTGGTGCGAATCGCCGTACTGGAAACGCGATCGTCACCCAGGCGCTGCGATTCCAGCTGCTGCACTTCAAAATCGTATTGGCGCAGGAAATCGACATCACCACGACGATCGTTACCGAAGCGGAAGTCATCACCGACCTGCACCCAGCGCGCGTTCAGGCCATCGATCAATACATGCTGCACAAAATCAGCCGCTGACATGGCACGCAACGCGGAATTAAAGGAGAGCACCACCAGCTGATCAACGCCCATGGCTCCCAGGCGTCGAACCTTGTCGTTCAATGCAGCCAAACGGGCTGGCGCGCCTTTCGGATCGAAAAACTCGCGAGGTTGCGGTTCAAAAGTCACAACAGTGGAGGCCAGGCCACGGGAATGGGCCGCTTCATTAAGCGCTTCAATTAAGCGTTGATGCCCCAGGTGAAGGCCATCGAAGCTACCAATGGTCACGGCGGCCGGCTGGCCGAGCGGTCGAGGTCGACGACTGATACGCATAGCGATCTGTGGTGGCGAACAGGGCCGCGCAGTATACAAAAAAGTGCCGATGACGTCTCCCGTCAGTGCACAGTTTCAGTGCCCCGTTAAATGTCGCGGCCGCCCACCGGCCAATACCCAGACCACGGCAAACACCGACAATCCCTGCGCAACTAACAGACCGACTCGCCAGATGCGCCCGGGAATATCAGCGGGCAGCGCCATCCACTCCAGCTGCATCAGGCCCAATAAGGCCAGCGCCATCACGGCAGACGCAAAAAGCGCCCTCACGGCAGCGGGCCACCAGAGTGCTAAGGCAGGCAATCGACGCTCACGCGACAACGTCCAGGCCAGCATGCCCGCATTGACCCAGGATGAAAGCGCGGTCGCTAACGCCAATCCAACGTGCGCCAGCGGTATAATCAAGAGCAGGTTGAACACCATATTTAACGACATTGCCCAGATGGCAATGCGCACCGGCGTTCGAGTGTCCTGACGCGCAAAAAACGCCGGCGCCAGGATTTTAATCAGCATAAAAGCAGGAAGACCGACCGCATAGGCCATCAGGCTGGCCGCACTGCGACTGACGTCATAAGGCGTAAAAGCCTGATATTGGAACAAAGCCGTCAACAGCGGCTCGGCTAACACGACCAGAGCCGCCATGGCCGGCAAACCCACGGTCAACACCAGCGACAAGGCCCAACCCAAAGTGCGTTTAAAGGCGTCCGGGTCTTCAGCACTGGACTGACTGGATAACCGTGGCAACAAAACGGTACCAATGGCGATACCAATGACGCCCAACGGCAGTTCTGACAAACGATCCGAATAATACAGCCAGCCGACAGAACCATCGACCAGCAACGATGCCAAGACGGTGTCCAGTAACAGGTTAATCTGACTGACCGAGACACCAAAGAGGGCCGGCACCATCAGCACCGCGATCCGCTTTACACCAGCATGGCGAGCACGCCAATCCAGCGGTTGCCAAACGCCCAGCCGAATCAACGACGGCCAAAGCCAAAGCCACTGGAGCAACCCCGCGATTAATACACCGATGGCAAGGCCCGTCATCGGCACATCAAACTGCGGTGTCAGCCAGAATGCGGCACCAATCAGACAGAGATTCAGAATGACCGGCGTAATCGCCGGCGCGGCAAAGCGGTTATAGGTATTAAGAACGGACTGCCCCAATGCCGTCAGCGAAATAAACCACAGATAAGGAAAGGTTAACCGGAGGAAGTCGGCTGTTTGCGCCAATTTGACGCCATCGTCATGAAAACCCGGTGCAAATAGCCAGGCTACTGCAGGCGCAGCAACCATGGCGATCAGGGTAATCAGCCCCACAACAGAGCCCAACGCCACCTGAGTGGCGGCGACCAGACGCCGCACGCCCGCATCGCCTTCTTCCTGACGGATCTGACTCAACACGGGAATAAAGGCCTGGTTAAAAGCGCCTTCCGCAAACAACCGGCGAAGGAAATTAGGCACTTTAAACGCCACAAAAAAGGCATCCATCGCGCCACCAGCACCAAACAGTACGGCAAAAACGACATCACGCGTCATGCCTAAAACTCGCGAAACCATGGTTGCCGCAGCGACCACCATCGAATGACTCAACAAGCCCGATCGGCTTTTAACAGGTTTTGAGTCGGCTGCAGCCATGATTCGATCCGTGGTCAGAAGGGCGAAGCGGCCCAGTCTAGCCGATCCGGGCGCTCAGCCGGAAGTGGCGAAATCGACACGGACAAGCCAGCATTGACAACACCGAAGCTAAACCCTAGAATCGCGCCCCTCGAATTTGACCCTCAAGACAGTTGAAAGGAGCTGCCCGTGGCAAACTCTGCTGGTTCCAAGAAACGTGCTCGTCAGGCAGTGAAGCGCCGGGCGCACAACGCCAGTCAACGATCTATGGTTCGCACCTACGTAAAGAAGGTTGTGAAGCAGATCGAAGCTAAGAACTACGATGAAGCGTCCAAGGCCCTGACGACCGCACAGCCGGTTATCGATGGCATGGCCCGCAAAGGCATCATCAGCAAGAACAAAGCGTCTCGCACCATGAGCCGCCTGTCCGCTCGCGTTAAAGCACTGAAAGCTGCTTAAGCATCGACGGATACGAAAAAACCCGCCTCGGCGGGTTTTTTTATGCCTTAGGTAAATACCTTCTATCAGAAGCGACCTTCATTAAAGTCAGTGATGGCCTGCTGAACCTCTTCAACCGTGTTCATCACGAACGGTCCATATTGCACCACCGGCTCCTCAATGGGATCACCGGCGACCACCAGCAAACGGGTCTTCGGCGATAAGGAGAGGACTTCAATAAAGTCACCCTCACCCAAGATTCCCAAGTGACGCTCCGGCAACTGTGTACCGGACAGCTCGGCCGAACCCTGATAGACATAAACAAACGCCGTCTTACCCAGCGGCACATCAACCCGTTGAGTCGCGTCATCATTCAGATGAAAGTCCAGATACAACGGGTCGGTCACTACATCCTCTACCGGGCCTTCCACGCCCTGGAAGTTGCCCACCAACACTTTGACAATACCGTTGTCCAACTCAACCTCAGGCACATCTTCTGGGCGAATGTCTTGATAGCGCGGCGCTGTCATCTTGTGCGTTGATGGCAGGTTTACCCACAATTGAAACCCCCAGACAGGGCCATCTTCCTGGTTAGGCATTTCTTCGTGAACAATGCCTCTGCCTGCCGTCATCCACTGGATAGAACCGGGCGCCAGGTAACCGGTATTACCTTGATTATCACCATGACGAAACGCGCCTTTCAGCATGTAGGTGACTGTTTCGAACCCACGATGTGGGTGCATGGGAAAGCCCGCCATATAGTCGGCTTTATCATCAGACTTAAACTCATCCAGCATCAAGAAAGGATCCAGATTACGGACGTACTGGTTTCCAATTACCCGCGTCAGTTTGACACCGGCACCATCCGACGTGGGAATACCTTTGGCAATTTGTCGAACACTTCGCTCTTGGCTCATCTCGCTCTCCTGCCGTTTGTTGAATGGCAACAAAGTAAGCATTTGCAGGCATTGCTGTAAGCGGAATATATTGCCCCTTCACTTCAAAAATACTGAATGCCATGGCTCATAACCCTATATCGCTCGACCTGCTCCGTGCACTGGACGCCATTGATCAACGTGGCAGCTTTGCCGCTGCGGCACAGGCGCTGCACAAAGTGCCATCAGCACTGACCTACACCGTTCAAAAGGTTGAGCAGGACCTGGGCGTCGACTTATTCGATCGATCCGGCCATCGCGCCAAGCTAACACCCGCCGGGCGACTGATACTGGAAGAAGGCCGAGATATCCTCCGCGATATGGACAGCCTGGCCAGTTCCGCCAAAAAGATCGCCAGTGGCTGGGAGCCTGAGCTACGTATTGGCGTAGATACATTCTACGAAGCCAGCCGTCTCTTTCCTCTGATTGGCGAATTCAACGGCGAGCACCCCTACATCAAGTTGCATTTATTGCATGGCTCGCTGACGGGAACCTGGGAAATGTTGATCAACGGCAGCGCGGACCTAATCCTTTCTGCCAGCAATCTTGATCCCAAACTGGAAGGCTATGAAACCAAAATGCTGGGCGACACCAGCCTGACGTTCGTTGTTGCCAGCGGCCACCCCTTGGCTGAACGCGCCTGTGAAGTGTCGGTTAAGGAGATTGAGGAATTCCCAACCATCGTCGTGCGCGATACAACCCAGTTGATGGCCCCCAGAACCGTCGGCTGGACTCGGCAAAACCGGGTGATTACCGTCCCCACCATGACCGATAAAATCGAAGCGCAAAAAGCTGGCTTAGGCGTTGGCTACTTACCGTCTCATCGCATTCAAGACGAACTGAAAAACGGTGTACTGGTACCGGTAAAAGTGGACGCACCCGAAGCGAAAGACTCGGCGATTATGGCCTGGCGTAAAGGCGTGAATGGAGAAGCGTTGAAATGGTTTCTGGAAAAGATTGATGGTGCTCAGTTGGGGCTCTAAGCACTGACTAAAACTGCGTTACCACAAATAAACCACACAGATAAAACCTCCAAAGACACCGCATTCCAACAGAAAACTTCTACGCAATGCGATACGGCTATTAGCCAATCTCAAACCATCAGACATAAAAAAGCCGCCCTAAGGGCGGCTTCGTTTCTAAGTTTAGACTAAGTCTAAATTAGAATGCGTAGGCAGCAGACAGTTTCAGAGCATTGATAGCTGCAGCGTTTTCTGCGTCAACCGCGTCAGCTTCTTCTGCGCGGAAGTCGTAGTCGGCAGCGTAAACAACGCCATTGTCTTGAGTATAAGAAACACCGGCTTCGAACAACGGAGCGTTTGCAGTTTCCGCATCGAAGTTAGCCAGAGTCACTTCACCGTAGGCTTCCAACGGGCCGTCGGTGTAAGTAACGTTAGCCAGGATTTCATCACCAATTTCTTCGGCAGCTGTGTAAGTATACTCACCAGTCAGAGTGATCATGTCGATGGTGTAAGCGGCACCGAACAACAACTCCATAGAGTCATCAACCAGAACACTGGAAGCGTCCAGGTCTTGGCCTTTAACGTAGGCAGTCAGAGCAGCCATCGGAGTTACTTCAACTTCGAAACCATACTCAGCAAAAGTCTCTTTTTCTTGAGAGCTTGCTGCTTGAGGGATAGTAGTCGGAGCTGTGTAAGTGTTGTAGGCAGCCTTAACGGAGAACATATCAGCAGTGTAAGTTACACCAGCACCAGCATAGGTGTAAGGATCTGCACTGTCAGGAGCTTCGTCAGACGCACGGAACTGAGCATCAACACGGTAAGACAGAGCGTCAACACTACCAGCGTAGGCAGCCGATACACCGTAGTCGGTACCGTTCTGAGCAGCATCACCTTCCTGACCTTCGATTTGAACCTGCAGGCCGCCCATGGTGTAGCGGATACCAGCATCAATCGGAGCACCGTCGTCCAGTTCAAAGTCGACTTCGTCGTCTTGATCACCATCATCATTCAAATCCGCGGTTGACGCTTCATCAATGATGATTTCGGAATCACCCATGTCGTAGGCATAGTCATCAGTTTCCAGCAAGCTACCAACCTGACCGAAAGAGATGGCACCATCAGTAACAATCAGATCTTCGACTGCAAAGTCTCCTTCGCCATCATCCAAAGTGGTCACGATGTTGGCAGAGAACGGACCATGGGTGATGGTTTGAGTAACTTCCAAACCCCAAGCTTCGCCAGCAGTTGCTGAATCGAAGTCATCGCCTTCATCCAGGTCAACGTCTTTAGTTTCGCCTTCGAAGTCATAAACGAACATGGCTTCCATGGAACCAACAGCGCTCCAGGAAAATTCGGTGTCGCTTTCAGCGTGTGCCTGAGCAGAGATTGCAGCAGCCAGTGCAGAAATCGCTACACCAGAAGCAATTTTGATCGCTTTCATTCAAGATTCCCCTTTTTTTATTTAACTGGTTTGGTGACCAGACTTTCTCGATGAATCATGACTGACACTTGAGTCGGTACGCTACCGATTAGGCAACCAATAACGACACACGAATCTAACGTCAACCAGGACCCTTGTTATCGTTGTATCCTGCTATACGTATATTACAACCGCATTGCAGAGTCAAAACGTTACCGGAGGAAAACGTCTTGGCAGTAAGGCTACTCTGGGCGGACAGACGATTCAACATCGGCTCCTATCGAGTTTCCAACTGCGTTCGGGGTCAGGCGGATTGGTTAACTGTCGACATCAAAATCAACACTGAACCGATGCCCTTCCACCCCGGTTCGCTTCCTGCTCCGGGCTTGATCGAGAATGCCTCAATCAACGTCCGAGGCCTATCAAACCAGAGCCTCCGGGGGTGGTCAACCCATTTTTTTGCGTTTTTTTGACGTTCGTCAGCCTAACTTATACAACTTAACGGTTGACAAAAAAGTGGCCCGGAACCCGCATGACAGCTGGACTGATGATTTTTCACCACTCAAACCACCTGCCGATCCCAACCATCACTTGTTGAACTCAGCCTGAACCAATCGTTAATTGGACTGTGCCCACACAGCAAAACGAACAATTCCACGCTGTATTAAACGATTTAACTGGCGGTATTTTTGAGGGTCAATACGTCTTCCATATCGTACAAACCGGCAGGTTGATCAGCTAACCAAAGCGCTGCTCTTAACGCACCACGCGCAAACGTTTGCCGGCTGCTGGCCTTATGGCCAATTTCCAATCGCTCACCTTCAGTGGCAAACATTACGGTGTGCTCACCGACAATATCGCCCGCGCGGACAGTCGCAAAACCAATGGTGTCATCTCGGCGAGGACCTTCCTGACCTTCGCGCCCGTACACAGCGCACTGTTTCAGGTCGCGCCCCAGAGTCTGAGCCACCGCTTCTCCCATCCGTAATGCGGTGCCACTGGGGGCGTCTACTTTATGGCGGTGATGCGCTTCAATGATTTCAATATCACTTTCATCGCCCATAACCCTCGCTGCGGTTCGTAGCAGCTGCAACGCTAAAGTGACACCCACGCTGTAATTGGCTGCGAAGACAATGCGTTGTTGTTTGGCATATTCCGACAGTCTCTGCAGCTGCTCATCGGTAAAACCCGTCGTTCCGATGACCACCGCGACGTTGCTGTCAGCTAACTGTTCAAGGTGATTCAGGGTTGCCTGCGGAGTTGTGAAATCGATGACCACATCAACCGAACGCAGTACCTTTAGATCCGTCTCAGTTGTCACACCGAGCCGTCCCAAACCAGCCAGCTCACCCGCATCAACACCCGCCAGACTCGACGTCGGAGATACCGTTGCTACGGCCAACTGGGCATTGTCATTAGCGGATACTGCCTGGATCAATGCGCGACCCATGCGGCCTGCAGCGCCAGTTATGGCGATATTCAACATTGGTAGATCCCCAAACTTTGTAAGTGACGACGTAAAGAATGGGGATTATAAGGAAGGGGAACGCTTCCGGATACGGCGCAGAAAACGCCATACCCGGTGAGACCAGTACAAACTGGCCCTAAACAAACATTACATTTCTTCGAAGAACTTCTTCACCCCATCAAACCAACCTTTGGTTTTAGGCGAGTGTTTTTTGCCATCATTAAGGCTGGCGCTGAGTTCTTCCAACAACTCTTTCTGACGTGCCGTCAGGTTAACCGGCGTCTCTACAGCAACCCGACACAGCAGATCACCCGTCGGACCACCGCGCACTGACTTCACGCCTTTACCACGAAGACGGAACAAGCGACCGGTCTGGGTTTCCGCGGGAATCTTAAGTTTCACCCGACCATCGAGTGTTGGCACTTCCAGCTCGCCGCCCAGGGCCGCATCGGCAAAACCGATGGGGACCTCACACAACAGATTGGTCCCTTCTCGATCGAAGATATCGTGCTTTTTAACATGAGCTTCTACATAGAGGTCGCCCGCTGGGCCACCGTGGCGCCCCGCCTCACCTTCACCCGATAAGCGAATGCGATCCCCGGTATCAACACCGGCAGGAATCTTCACATTCAGGGTTTTGGTTTCTTCTTTGACACCCCGGCCATAGCAGCTGGTGCAGGGGTCTTGAATAATTTGCCCAGTACCAGAGCAAGAAGGACAGGTTTGCTGAACAGCAAAGAACCCTTGCTGCATTCTGACCTGGCCCATGCCGTTACAGGTTGAACAGGTCACCGGCTGAGTGCCCTTTTTAGCACCACTGCCTTCGCAGGTGTCGCAGTTAACCAGAGTAGGAATGTTGAGGGTTTTTTCGGTGCCGCGAACCGCCTCTTCCAGCGTCAGTTCCAGGTTGTACTTAAGGTCTGAGCCTCGCTGCACACCCGAGCGACGACCGCCGCCCCCACCGCCGAAAATGTCACCAAAAACATCGCCAAAAATATCGCTGAAGCTGCCGGCACCAGCACCACCGCCGCCTCCAAAGCCACCTTGGCCATCAACGCCAGCGTGACCGAACTGATCGTAAGCCGCTTTTTTCTGCGGGTCAGCCAAGACTTCGTAGGCTTCTGATAACTCTTTAAACTTGGCCTCACTTTCCGCATCGCCCGGGTTACGGTCCGGGTGATACTTCATCGCCATGCGGCGATACGCCTTCTTGATCTCTTTTTCGTCCGCACCGCGTTCGACACCGAGTACGTCGTAGTAATCTCGCTTGGACATTGCCACTTGTGCCTTTGTTCAGCTGATATTCCAAAAACAGGACGGCTCCGGAGCGCAGAACACCCCGGAGCCGATGGGGCTGCAACCGAGGTTGCAGCCAGTCGCCAGAGGCCGACTTACTTGTTGTCTTTCACTTCTTCAAACTCGGCATCAACCGCATCGTCAGACGAAGCCGAGGACGAAGCATCGGCACCCGCGGCCGCTGCATCAGCACCCTGCTCAGCATAGAGCTTCTGAGCCAGAGAAGCCGAGGCTTCGCTCAGCGCTTCGGTTTTGGCATTGATGGTTTCAATGTCGTCACCTTTCAGCGCTTCTTCCAGTTCTTCAGCCGCTTTCTCAATGGCTGCTTTTTCTTCATCCGTTGCTTTATCACCGGCATCTTTCACGGTTTTACGCGTGGCATGAACCAAGCCATCGCCAGTGTTGCGCGCCTGTGCCAACTCTTCGAACTTACGATCGTCCTCAGCATGCGCTTCGGCATCTTTAACCATACGATCGATTTCTTCGTCGTTCAGACCCGAACTGGCTTTAATGACGATCGACTGCTCTTTGCCAGTCCCCTTGTCTTTAGCGGACACGTTCAGGATACCGTTGGCATCGATGTCAAAGCTGACTTCGATCTGAGGTACACCGCGCGGTGCCGGCGGAATGTCGGCCAGATCGAAACGGCCCAGCGATTTGTTCTGGCTGGCCATTTTACGCTCGCCCTGAACCACGTGAATGGTCACGGCGCCCTGGTTGTCATCGGCGGTCGAGAACACCTGGCTCTTCTTGGTCGGGATGGTGGTGTTCTTCTCGATCAGAGACGTCATCACGCCGCCCATGGTTTCGATACCCAAGGTCAGCGGGGTGACGTCGAGCAACAGCACGTCTTTGACGTCACCTGAAAGCACAGCACCCTGAATAGCAGCACCGATGGCAACGGCTTCATCCGGGTTCACATCACGGCGCGGCTCTTTACCGAAGAAGTCAGCCACACGTTTTTGCACCAGAGGCATACGGGTCTGACCACCCACCATGATGATCTCGTTGATGTCGGAGATTTCATGATCCGCATCCTGCAGCGCGGCGCGAACCGGCTCCAGTGAACGCTCAACCAGATCTTCAACCAGCGATTCCAGCTTGGCACGAGTCACCTTCACATTCAGGTGTTTCGGGCCTGACTGGTCAGCGGTGATGTACGGGAGGTTCACATCGGTCTGCTGACTGGACGACAATTCGATCTTGGCTTTCTCAGCGGCTTCTTTCAGACGCTGCATTGCCAGCGGATCGCCTTTGAGGTCGATGCCAGAATCTTTCTTGAAGCTTTCTGCCAGATACTCAATCAAGCGCAGGTCGAAATCTTCACCACCGAGGAAGGTGTCACCATTGGTGGCCAGCACTTCAAACTGGTGCTCGCCATCAACTTCAGCGATTTCGATGATGGAAATATCGAAGGTACCACCACCGAGGTCATAGACCGCCACGACACTGTCGCCACGTTTCTTGTCCATGCCATAAGCCAGGGCCGCAGCCGTCGGCTCGTTGATAATCCGTTTGACTTCCAGACCCGCGATGCGGCCGGCGTCTTTCGTCGCCTGACGCTGAGAGTCGTTGAAGTAGGCCGGCACGGTGATAACCGCTTCGGTTACTTCCTCACCCAGATATTCTTCCGCCGTCTTTTTCATCTTCTTCAAGACTTCGGCAGAAACCTGCGGCGGTGCTTTTTTGTCGCCTTTTACCTTAACCCAGGCATCACCGTTATCGGCCTTGACGATCTCGTACGGGACCATCTTGATGTCCTTCTGGACAACATCGTCCTCAAAACGACGACCGATCAAACGCTTAACCGCGTAGAGGGTGTTGGTGGGGTTAGTGACGGCCTGACGCTTGGCCGGTTGACCGACCAGCGTTTCGTCGTCATCGGTGAAGGCCACAATGGACGGGGTGGTACGATCGCCCTCGGCGTTTTCGATCACCTTCGCTTTGTCGCCTTCCTGAATGGCCACACACGAGTTGGTGGTTCCCAAGTCGATGCCTATGATCTTGCCCATTTTAACTGACACTCCGTAGTTCGTTTAACTGCTTGCTTGGCTATATGTGAGCGGCTGTTTCGAATTCAAGACCCTGCAATGTGCAGGGTTATTAAGCGGTCTCATCAATACTCTGACCGCCACCGCCAGAACCCTTGCTGACCATCACCATGGCCGGGCGTACCAGACGCTCGTGCAAGGTGTAGCCTTTTTGCATGACGGCGATAACGGTATTCGGCTCAACGTCCGGGTTTTCAACCATGGACATGGCCTGATGCAACTGAGGGTCAAAAGGATGTCCCTGAGGGTCGATCACTTCGACATTCAGCTTTTCAAAGGTGTCGAGCAGACCTTTGAGAGTCATTTCGACACCTTCTTTTAAAGGGGCGACCTCATCGGTCTCCGTCTCGATAGCGGCCAGGGTACGTTCAAGATTGTCCGCGACCGTCAGCATTTCCTTAACCAGTTTTTCCTGCCCAAACTTATGAGCATTCTCGACGTCTTTTTCTACCCGGCGACGCAGATTGGCCATTTCAGCTTCAGCGCGCAGGTATTGTTCATGGTTTTCCTTCGCTTGCTGTTGAGCAGCTGCCAACTGCTCTGCCAGATCGGCCGTTGCCGCCTCTTCAGCAGCGGCGGCTTCAGGAGCTGCCTCAGTCGGGGCTACGTCGTCCTGGGTCTCTACTGATTTATCTTCGCTTGCCATCATCGGATCCCAACTCTAATTATTCCGTACTTATCCGGCCGTGGCCGGGCGATAAAGCCACTCTCCACACTGCACCAGTGCGGAGTCGTTAGTGAGTAAGCTGGCCGAATTAATTGGGACTGGACCTGCTATTTCAAGGGAATAACGCCGCTGTTCATGACCCTGCTTGATATCACACCAAAAACACTGTACATATAGCCAGTATTCGACGTATCTGGGGAGCGCCCATGCTGCAGAATCTGGTTATCCGTAATATTGCCATCGCCGACAACATCGAAATTGAATGGCAGCGAGGCATGACTTCTATTTCTGGTGAAACTGGCGCGGGTAAATCCATCTTGCTCAATGGCTTGTCTCTGGCGCTGGGCGAACGGGCCGACTCAGGTATCGTTCGTCATGGTGAAAAACGCGCTGAAGTCACCGCCAGCTTTCAGGTGGCCCGCATTCCTGCTGCTCAAACCTGGCTTGCCGAGCGCGATCTGGACCAAGGCGAGGACTGCATTCTACGCCGTACCGTTTCCGCCGAAGGCCGGTCACGCGCCTACATCAACGGTCAGCCAGTGCCGCTCAGTGAGCTGAAGGCTCTGGGCGAGTGCTTAATCGATATTCACAGCCAGCACGCCCATCAATCTCTGTTACGCACCGATACCCACCTGCGCTTGCTGGATGAATACGCTGGCCAGGAAGCGTTGCGCCAATCCGTCCGCGAAGCCTGGATCAGCTGGCAAGGGCGCGCCCGCAAATATCGCCAACTGAAAGACAACTCCGATGAAAACGCCGCCCGCCGACAATTACTGGAATACCAGGTCGATGAGCTGCAACAACTGGCGCTGCAAACTGGGGAAGTGGAAGACCTGGAGCAGGAATTCAAGCGTTACAACCAGACCGAGAATCTGGTCAACGAAAGTTACGCTGCCCGCCAGTTACTGGAAAATGAAGACAGCAACGATGCGCTCTCCGCGTTAAAAAACGCCCTGCAACGACTGACCAACCTGGAAGACCCCCATCCACGGCTGAACAATGCCATTGGTCTGCTAGAAAGCGCCTTGATTCAGGCGCAAGAAGCCAGCGGCGATTTAGACAGCTACCTGGAAAGCTTCGACGTCGACGCCGCGCGAGTACAGGAGGTGGAGGAACGTCTGGACCGCATTCACAGCCTGGCTCGCAAACACCAGATTCGATCCGAAGCCTTACCGGAGCACGGCCAAGTCTTGGCTGAAGAATTACAAAGCCTGACCACCGACGCTGAAGACCTGGAAGGCATGGTCGAGGAAGTTGAACAACTCGAGGCCCAATACCGCGATCAGGCCACTGAACTGAGCGCTCAGCGGCGCCAGGCAGCCGAACGTTTTTCAGCCGAAGTGATGGACAAATTGGACCAGCTGTCGATGCCCGGAGCGCGTTTTGCGGTGCTCTGTGAAGCGCTGGAGAAAGCCACACCGGATGGTCTGGACCGTGTCGAATTTCAGGTCAGTATGAACCAGGGCCAACCGCTGCGGCCGCTGGCCAAAGTCGCTTCCGGCGGTGAATTGTCGCGAATATCCCTGGCCATTCAAGTGATTTGCGCTGAACACTCGACCATTCCAACACTGGTATTCGATGAAGTGGACGTTGGCATCAGCGGCGCCACGGCAGAAATCGTTGGGTTGATGTTACGGGCAGTGGGAGAGCGTGGCCAAGTCATCTGTGTAACCCACCTGCCGCAGGTAGCGGCTTTGGGGCATCACCATTGTGTCGTGACGAAGCAACAGGAAAGCGATCGCACTCGCACAGACATTAAGCCGATTCAGGACAGTCGACGCATCGACGAAATTGCCCGCATGCTGGGCGGCATCGATATCACTGCTCAAACACGCGCCCACGCCGAAGAAATGCTAATGCGCCATCAGCGGCAACATTAATCGTTAGAGATCAGAAAACATTAAGATAGAACGCGGAGGGTCACCCTGGCTGAATCAGAAAAGCAGCCAGGGTGAACACGTAAGCGGATGAATTACTTCTTCGACCGGACGTACAGCACCAAGCTGTGATCAACCAGTTCAAAGCCATGCTCTTTAGCGATGGCATGCTGGCGTTCTTCAATGACGGAATCGACAAACTCCACCACTTCGCCACTTTCAATATTGACCATGTGATCATGGTGCTCTTCGCTGGCCAACTCATAAACCGAGTGCGTGCCATCAAAGTTGTGCTTCATCACCAAGCCAGCAGACTCGAACTGAGTGAGCACACGATAAACCGTTGCCAACCCAACGTCTTCGCCACCATCTTGCAGCGCTTTATAGACTTCTTCGGCGCTCAGATGACCATCCGGATTGCTTTCGAACATCTGAAGAATTTTCAGCCGGGGTAAAGTCACCTTCAGACCCGCCTTTTTGAGCTCCTGATTTTGTGTTGTCACTTATCGTCTCCTTGGGTCGGTGTTACACTGCGCTGCGCCCACACAGGGCACTATTTATGTTGAGGATGATAACGATTTGAACCTGAAAAGCACAAAGTTAATTGTAATGGCGGTCATAGTCACCACGATCAGCGCCTGCAGTTTCTTTCAGCCCTACCAGCCCGAGTTAAAGCAAGGCAATTATGTTCGTCCGGAACAGCTCCAACAGCTGGAAACCGGCATGACTCCGGCTCAGGTGCAATTCTTGTTAGGCACGCCCATGTTAACCGGTGAACGTCCGGAACAACGGTGGGTTTATCCTCTTCAGCAAGAAGACGGCCGTTTTGAGCACCTTGAAGTCGAATTTGAAGCGGGCCAGGTGGCTCGGATCAACCGAAGCTAACTCGACCGATCTCAGACATTAGGATTCACGGGCCTTGGCCGCACGATTGAGCCGGGCCTGTTTAGGGTCGATCAACAACGGCCGGTAAATTTCCACACGATCGCCCGCACTGAGCTCCGTTTTTTCAGGCTCCGCCAACTTACGACCAAAGATCCCCAGCGGCGCCGCGGGTATATTCTCTTCCGGAAACTCTTGGTCGATCCCACTCAGCCGAACCGCCTCGGTCGCATTCGTCCCAACGGGCACATCCAGCGCCACAATCAACTGCTTTTCAGGCGTTGCAAAGGCCACTTCGACCGCAATCGTCTTCACAGCATCAGCCATAGAGTTCGTCCGCACGCCGCACAAAAGCGTCCACCATGCGATCACCCAACTGACGCAGGATTGGCCCGAAGGCCATCGCCATTATCCGGCCGTCGGTTTCAAACGACATATCCAATGCCACTTTGCAGCCTTCCTCACCCAAAGGCGTGATCGTCCAAAGTCCATTGAGGCTTTTCAGTGGGCCTTCGACCAGTTTCAGTTCAATGCGATGCGGTCGCTCCAACTGATTCCGAGTTACCAGGGTCCGTTCAATACCGGCCTTGCGCACCACCAGACGGCCGACCATATGCGTTTCTGAGGCTTCAATTTCCTGAGCATCAACAATGCCATCGAGAAACTGAGGATAAGCCTCAACATCATTGATCAGGTTATAGAGTGTTTCGGCGGAATGAGGCACCAGGGCGGTGCGGTGAATCTCTGTCATGACAACCTGTCTGGCCAGATGCCCACAGTGGGGCTTTAGAAGCGAGGATATACGGACTGATGACGCAGCCAGTCAAACAGTCGCCACAGCACCAACAGCAAAATGGCTACGGCTAATATTTGAGTGGGGCTGGCACCGCCAAAGCCCAACGTAGCGCGCACGAATACTAACGCAACCGCAATTGGGATCAAAACTTTGACCGCTAAACGCCAGGCCAGATAGCGACCTCCCGTCCGCGGATTCACCTGCTTAAGCACCTGGTTGGGTGACAACCCCCAGCCCACCCAAAGCGTCGTCAGCAACGCCATGGCGGGCGCCACCAGAGAAAACGCAAACCGGCTGAACAGCTCGGTCAATGGTAATCCATACCAAGTCAGGCGCGGTTCGACCCGTGCAGATAACTGCAACAGCAAGGCCAGTACCAAGGCAGCCGCCAAGCCAGCAATCAACCAGCGCCGACTGCTGCGGCCGGTATGAACCAGCGAAAAGTGCAGCAACAAAGGCAGACTGCCGAGCGCACCCACCACAGAACCGACGGCAACAAAGGTGGCCCAGGTGGGCGACAAGCCATCGCTCTGCGCCAGCTGTGCCACCAGTGCCTGCAACACCACACCCGCCTCAGAACCGGTAATATCCGTCTGCGCCAAACCGCTGTGCAAGGTCGCAACAATCACCAGGCCCAGGCAAAGATCAAACAATTGCGCGGCCAGTACCCAACGCCCGGTCGGCAAACTCAACGGCAGTCGACTGCCGATCAGATACCAGACCATAAAACCCGCCATCGATGAGGTCAGAGCGTATTGCAACGCAGTGATCGTTTCGCCGACCCCAATGGGATGCCAATTCCACTGCTGCAACAACACAACGACCTCAGGCAATTGCACCAGCATCAAGATCAAACACAACGGTATGACAACGGCATAAACCAGGGCAGCACCTGTCCAGGCAAAAATGGCCACCGCACCGAGCAACAGCACCTGCAAAAAAATCAGCGCAATCAGACGTTCGTTTTGCAGACCCAGTTCATACCAGTACAACACCCGGTCCAGACGATCGAAACCAGCGACACGACCGCTTAAACCGTCCCAACCCACCGCCAACGTCCAGCTGGCGTTATAGAGGTTGATCGCCAGAACACACAAAACAGCGGCCAGCAAACACACCAGCAGCGCACGCGCCCAAGGGCGGCCACGCCGCTCTGTCGCCAGCTCAACCGGAGATACGCCCTGATAGCGCCCAGCCACCAGCTCGGCGTGCAACAACGGCAAGACGATGACGAGCTTGAACACCGCATACAGCAACAGAAAGCTGAGCTCGCCGGAGCGGGCCGCGTGCACAGGCAACAACAGGAAATCGGATAACCCGATCTGACTGCCGAATAGGATCAACAAAATGAACATCTGATTCATGGCTGTCAGTATAAGCGCCCTGCCTTGCGCAATGACAGTCAGCCGTCCACAGTGAACGACAGATTGCACTGCCGCTGGAGATTCCGAGATGCCGACGCGTTTGCTCGTATTGATCAGTCTTTTGGCCACCGCACTGGCGGTAAATGCTGCGCCGCTTCTCGAAGGTCGCAGTGCTGGCCAGCCATTTGTCGTGGAGTCCGTCGCTGAGGATCTCGGCGTCCCCTGGGGCCTGGCATTTATCGACGACACCTGGCTGGTTATCACGGACCGTAACGGCCGCGCCTGGCGCGTTAACACCCAAAGCGGCGAACGCCAAGCACTGAGCGGGCTGCCTGATGTCGCGGCCCAAGGTCAAGGAGGCCTGCTCGACGTCGCGGTCAGCCCAAGGTTTGCGCAACAACCCTGGCTCTATTTCACCTACAGCAAACCACTCGGCGACCAGGCAGCGACCACGCTCGCACGTGCCCAGTTGAACGGCAGCGAACTGAGCCAATGGCAAGATTTACTGATCACTCAATCCACCACGTCAACCAGCCGTCACTTCGGCAGCCGCATCGCCTTTGATCGTGACGGCCATGTTTTCTTTGGCGTGGGGGACCGAGGCGAACGCCCTAATGGCCAGAATCGGCAAAATCACGCGGGCAGCATTATGCGGCTGAACCTGGACGGCTCCGTGCCCAGCGACAACCCTTTCGTTGGCAACAACGAAGCGCTCGACGAAATCTGGAGCTACGGCCACCGCAATCCACAGGGTTTAACCTTCGACGCCCTAACGGGCCGACTTTGGGAAATTGAGCACGGACCACGCGGTGGTGATGAAATCAACCTGATCATCAAAGGCGCTAACTACGGCTGGCCGGTGGTCTCTCGAGGCCAGGAATACTGGGGGCCGGTCGATGTCGGTGACGACTCACAACCGGGCATGCGCAACGCTGAAAAAGTCTATATTCCATCCATCGCCCCCAGTAGCCTGGTGGTCTATCACGGCGACGCTTTCCCGGCCTGGGAGGGCAACCTGCTGGCTGGAGCCTTGGTATTACGTCACCTGAACCGGGTTATTCTGAGCGAGTCTGGCGACCCCACTGACGAAGAACGCTTGCTGGAATCACTGGATGAACGCATACGGGCGCTGGCCATCAGTCCGGCCGAAGGCTGGCTCTACCTGAGCACCGACAGCGGTAAGCTGTTGCGCTTGCGTCCGGTCGACTGATGACAATCGCACCACGCCATTCACGACCATCGACAACCCGGTTATCAGGATCAGTACAAAGATCAGGCGGCGGAAAGTTTCCAATGAAATTCGATGCCGCAACCGGCGCCCCAAGTTCAAACCGACCAGCGCAGGCACCACCATCAACACCGATACAATCGCATCCTGACCACTCACCAGCCCCTGACCGCCCAGTCCAATGGCCAGAATAAGTCCGCCAAGCAGGAAACTCAGGCTCACCGAAAACACAAAGTCGTCTTTTTCCAGTCCGCAGGCCACCAACGTCTGCAACGCCGGGAACCCAAAGAAGGAGGTGACGCCACCCAGCGCACCACTGATCACTCCGCTGATGCCCAAGGTCCAAGGCTGCCAATGCCGCGGAACCTGAACGGGCTTGGTCAATTGAGAAGCCACCGATACCAGCATCATCGCGCCCACCAGAATCGACAACACGTTACCGCTCAATGCCGCCAACAATTGCACCGACACCGCCAGGGCGGCACTCATACCCAACACCAACGGCCAAACCCGGCGCAACACCGCGCGGCTCGACCAATGCTGAATCAGTTGCACCGTATTGGTCACAAACACCGACACCAATACCCAGCCCATAGCCTGAGGAATGGATGCCCCCAGCACCAGCGTCGATACCGGAATCGACACCATGGGCATGCCAAAACCGGACAGCCCTTTTATGCCGCCCGACAGCAACATCACCGCCGCCAATACCAACACCATCGCAACCGATAACGACAACACAACACCCCCAACCACTTCATCATTCCAATGGCGGCTACCTTACTGAACCCTACCCGGCGCGTCATGAAAGCAAGGCGAACGCTGTGTTGCGAGGCGATAACAACGGACAACAAAACGCTGGACATTCTTTTGAAGCAGGACTAACTTGCATTTCAGAACAGTCATTCTGAAATCAAAGCAGATGCCAAGACAACGCGAATTCAACGAAACCGACGTACTGGAGCAAGCTCTGCCGGTGTTCTGGAAATCCGGTTACAGCGCTACCTCCATTGGCGACATTGTTCATGCCAGCGGCGTCAGCCGCTACGGCCTGTATTCGGCCTTCGGCGAAAAGCATCATCTCTTTGCCCAGGTGATGGATCATTACTCCCGTAAAAACATCACCTTTATGCTCGGGCCCATGGAGCGTGACGGGGCGGGAATGGAATCGATCGAACGCTATTTCGACATCCTCACCGAAACCATCCCCAGCCACGACAAACGACTGGGTTGCCTGATTGGCAATGCCTCCATCGAGCTGGTTAAACCGCATGAGCAAATTGCCGAACGCATCAGCACCCACTTTGAACGAATGCGCGCGGCCTTTGAAAACGCACTGACGGGCGCTTACGCCCAACGCACCGATGTTCTACCCCGGGTTCCCGAGCTCGCCGACTATTTAGTGGGCGTCGCCATGGGTTACCTGCTGTGTTCCAAAGCGGGCTTTTCTGAAGAGCATATCCGCCGTTTCGTGGAGACCTCGATCGAATTGCTGCCCTAATCCATCCGTTTTTTTGAGCATTTCAGAACAGTCATTCTGAAAAGGAGCTGACATGAAAAAGATTGACCCTCACTTCTTTGGCCCCTGGGCCGTCATCACCGGCGCGTCGTCAGGCATTGGGCTCGAATTTGCCCGCCAACTGGCCGCCAACGGCATTAACGTCGCCCTGGTAGCGCGCCGCACGGAGCTGTTGAACCAGCTGGGCCTGAAACTGCAACGCGAATACGGCGTCGAATTCCGCGTCATCACCGCCGATCTGGCAAACGCCGACAGCCTCACCACCGTCCGCGAAGCCACAGCAGATCTGGATGTTGGCCTCTTTGTCAGTTCCGCAGGCGCAGGCTCACCGGCGGCTTTTCTCGATGAGACGCCCAGCAAACAAAGCGCTGTCATTCAGGTCAATATCAGCGCTCAACTGGTATTAACGCGTCACTTTGCCGAACGCCTCATCGAACGCGGGCGCGGCGGCATCGAACTGGTTTCAGCCATGGGCGCCGACCTGGGCTTGCCATTCATGGCCAACGAATCCGGCACCAAAGCCTATTTGCTGATGCTGGGTCGGGCATTGAATTGGGAGTTAAAAAGTCAGGGCGTGCACGTCAGCGTTCTGTTACCCAGCCCAACCGACACGCCCATCATCGAAGCCTTCGGCTTTTCCAAAGACAACATGCCCATGGCACCAATGAGCGTTGAACGGTGCGTTGATGAAGCGCTGGTCGCGCTGCGGAAGAACCGTTCTTCGGTGCTCACCGGTCGTCTCTTCCGCGTCTTGTCCGCAGTGTTGCCAGCATCTCTGATGCGAGCCGTTAACGCCCGAATGCTGGGCAAAGCTGCCAGGCGCCGCGTCGAACTGGGCTTGGTGTGAGTACAGCAATCACCCGCAGCAACTTTCCTCGCTGCGGGTGATTGACGCCTCAAGGCTTAAAGTTTGCGGCGATGCGTTGCTGCAGATAATCCGCCGCGCTGATCGGCGGATACTTTCCCTGCGGACCTTCAATCATCACATTCCGGTTGGCCTGGCAGAAGAACGCCATGCTGTAGCGCGCACCGCGGTCTTCGTCCGCACGCGGCATTCGCACCCGATGCAGCGTTGACTTCAATTGGTCGTCACTCCAGCGCATCAGCATGTCGCCTATATTGCAGGTGATGATGCCATCGCGCGCCGGAACACTGGTCCAGGCTTGCTGTCCCTGAGCATCTTTACCCGGACACAACTGCAACCCGCCCTGACCCGTTCGTTGAAACACCATGGTCAGACAATCAAAGTCCGTATGAGCGCCGGCTCGCCAAATGCCCGGCCCGGTTTCCGCGTTATCCAGCGGCAAGTAATGCAGCAGACGCAGGGTGCTTTGATAATCCGGTTGTGCCCAGTCGTGTGCCTCAGTAAAGAAGTCCGCCGCAAACCCCAGCCGTTGCGCAAAACAACCGAGCACCTTCATGCCCAACGCCCAACATGCACGTTCAAACGCCAACAATTGCGGTTGGAACTCCGGCAATGACGCAGGCCAAATGCCGTCCATATGCGGCCGGGTCATCTGATACGACTCTTTCTGGTCCAGTGTGCCCGTCGAAGGTCTTTTCTGGGTACGGAACTCCCAGCCTGCATTCAAGCCCGACTTCAACGCGCAGCCAGCTTTTTCTGGCTCCGGCAACGCAAAAAACCGCTCCGACAGCGCAAAGGCGTTATCAATGTCCTGCTGCGCCAAGCCGTGACCCGTTAACTGAAAGAAACCCACTTCAGTCGCCGCGGCCCACAAGGCATCGACAATCGCATCGCGGCGGTTATCGAAATCACTCAGGTCGATGAGCGGAACCGTACGATCGTTTGTCTCCACGCCTTCGCCACCGAGGGTCGACTCAAAACGCAGTTCTTCGAGGGTGTAATCCGATGTATTCATAGGGGTTCTCCATCATTCCAAGGAGCAATGCCTGACACAGCGGTCTGCCGCTTCTGCCCCAAAATCATTGAGCCAGCCTTGAACGAGGAAAACAGAGGGAAGGTATGAGCATGTCGTCAGCATCAGCGCCCGGCAGCCACCCTGTCCGTCCGATCCGCCTTTTCGACTGACCATCCGACAGCGAGCAATGCCCGGGTTTCATCCAACCTGACCGCTTCTACTCAATGTTGGCGAGATCACAGCAATGCTCGTGCCAGCGAACAACGCCGCGAAATATCCAGCGCACCGGACATTCGCTTCCGATACACTGCCCCGCCTGACAGCAAATACCCCGCTAAGACGCACCAAAAACAGGCAGTCTCAGTCGGGGTTGCTGATGCCAAAATACTGTATTAATATCCAGTATCGAATATCGAACCAAGGGCAGCCCTTTCACTGGCTGCCTCCATCCGGGAGTTGGAACGTGGATTATCAACTGATAGGAAAGACCTTGGAAAACGCCGGCAAAGACATCCAGAAACTGAACAACAAGCTCGACAAAATCCTGGAAAAACTGCTTGAAGTCGAAGCCATCGAAGAGCGCAAAACCGAAGCGGTCGAACACATCCAGGCCGATCGCATTGGCGACGCCATCGAACTGCTCAAACTGGTGGAGAAAGATCAGGTCAAGGCCGAAAACCTGAAAGCCGAAGAAGCAGAGTTGCGTACTCAGTTGGAAGCTGCTCGCGAAGTGGCTGCCAAAGCCGCCGCCGGTGACGTGGAAGCCAGCACCTTAAAAGCGGTCCCGAACGCCGACAGCGACGCGGCCTGATCCTAGGGATCAACACACCGTCTGCCATCCCCTGGCCGCAGCAGCGGCCACCCTGTCCCGGAACGCTCTCATCGTTCCGGGATTTTTTTGACCATTCAAAACGACAACTGCTCAACCGCAACCGACAACGCCTCGGCAATGCGCGTGTTCAGTTTTAAATCCACCAACGGATCGGCTCGGGTACGCCCCAGATTCAACACCGCCAACGACTGTCCGGCTTTATGCGCCTGGCGACAAAAGCGGAAGCCCGAGTACACCATCACCGACGAACCCACCACCAGCAACGCATCCGACTGCGCCAACTGCGCAAACACTTGATCCACGCGCTCACGCGGCACGTTATCGCCAAAGAACACCACATCCGGCTTTAACACACCCTCGCAGTGCGGGCAGGCGGCGACTTCAAACTGGCTGAAATCAACTTCCAGGTCAGCATCGCCATCGGGCGCGGCCTGAGCACGGTAGTGATGAAACGCCGGGTTCAGCTCATGGCAGCGGTCATGCACCTCGGTGCGCGAACACTGATAACCGCAGTTCATGCAAATCACCGCGTCGGCACGGCCGTGCAGATCAATCACATTCTGACTACCCGCCTGCTGATGCAGGCCATCCACATTCTGGGTCACCAAACCGGTCAGAAAACCTCGCCCTTCCAGCTCGGCCAAATAACGATGCGCCGGATTGGGTCGCGCCTGGCTCATCACCGGCCAGCCAATCAGGCTGCGTCCCCAATACCGCTGGCGCATGGCCTCATCGCTCATGAAAATTTGATGCTGCACCGGCGGCTTACGCTTCCAGCCACCCTGGTCATCGCGGTAATCGGGAATGCCCGAATCGGTACTCACACCGGCGCCGGTCAACACCAGCGTTCGCGGATGGCGTTCAAGGAATCGAGCCAGTTGCTCACCCGCGCTCTGGCTGTCGAGCAACGGTTCGGGTTCGAGCAGAGGCGGCAGCTGTACGCTGCGCACAGGCGAATGCAATGTCATGAGGTTTCCATTGGCAATGGCGGATCAGACCTTAGTTAATAAGGTCAGTTACGCTCAGGTCAATTATCCGGATGACTCAGACCACACATCGACCTCGCCGGTTTTAACGGCGCCGCCTGCCGCCATTTTTGCTAGGCTGTCGGCTTCAAGTCCGAGGAGAGTCTGGATGAGCAGTTCCTATACCCAGTTAGGCCTGACCTTATTGGCCATAGCGGGCCTATTGATCGTCGCGGCGATCGTTGTGTTAAGTCTGATTTTAATCGTCCTCTACATCCGTGACCGGCGTCAGCAAACTCACACCATTCGCCGTAACTACCCCATCCTCGGTCGCTTTCGCTATTTGTTCGAACACCTGGGTGAATTCTTCCGCCAGTACTTCTTCGCCATGGACCGTGAAGAACTGCCGTTCAATCGCGCCGAACGCTCCTGGGTGTATCGTGCAGCCAAGAATCTCGACAACACCATCGCCTTTGGGTCCACCCGCTCGCTAGAACCCATCGGCTCGGTATTCTTTATGAACGACGCCTTCCCAACCCTGGAAGACAGCGCCGATCACCCACTGCCGATTACCATCGGCCCCGACGCCCAACAGCCTTACCAGCCCAGATCTTTCTTCAATATTTCCGGCATGAGTTATGGCGCGCTCTCGGAACCGGCGGTGCGGGCTTTGTCATTTGGAGCCGCCAAGGCCGGTTGCTGGATGAACACCGGCGAAGGCGCTTTATCGCGGTTCCATCTGGAAGGCGGCTGCGATCTGGTGTTTCAGATTGGCACCGCCAAATACGGCGTGCGCGATAAAAACGGCAATCTCAGCGATGAAAAATTGCGCGAGGTGGCCGCTCACGACACGGTGCGAATGTTTGAAATCAAGCTCAGCCAGGGCGCCAAACCGGGCAAAGGCGGCATCCTGCCCGGCGAGAAAGTCACCGAAGAAATCGCCCGCGCCCGCGGCATTCCCGAAGGCGAAGATTCCATCAGCCCGAACCGTCACCTCGACATCGAACACAGCGACGACCTGCTCGATATGATCCTGCGCGTGCGCACGGTCACCGGTAAACCGGTCGGTTTCAAATGCGTGCTGGGTGAAACGAGTTGGTTGGTGGCGTTGCTGCGCCGGGTCAAAGAACGCGGCCTGGAATTCGCGCCCGACTTTATTACCCTCGACAGCGCCGACGGCGGCACCGGCGCGGCGCCCCAGCCGCTGATGGACTACGTCGGTTTACCCATTAAAGAAAGCCTGCCCTGGCTCATCGACACACTCAAAGCCGAAGGTTTGCGCGAGCGCATTAAAGTCGTCGCCTCCGGCAAATTAATGGTGCCGTCGAAAGTCGGCTGGGCGTTAGCCACCGGCGCCGATTTTATTGTCTCGGCACGTGGCTTCATGTTCGCGCTCGGTTGTGTGCAATCGCTGCAATGCAACCGCAACACCTGCCCCACCGGCGTCACCACCCACGACCCTCGCTTGCAGCGTGGTCTGGTTCCGGCCGACAAAGCCGAGCGGGTCGCGCACTACCACGCTCAAATGGTGCATTTCTTAGGGATTCTGGCGCATTCGTGCGGCGTGGCCGGACCGCGAGAACTGGCGCGTAAACACGTGCGCATCGTCACTCAAAGCGGAGTTTCCATGCCGCTCGATACCTTCTATCAGCGCCACATTCCGCTCACCATGATCGAACCCAGCCAAAGCCCGGAGCAACGAAAAGTACCGGTGCAATCTTAATGACGCGCCAGGCTCAACCAGATGATGCCGCTGAGCACGATGGCACCGCCGATCAGTTGCCACAGCGACAACATCTGACCGAGCACCAGAAACCCAAGAATCAGCGACGCCACCGGTTCGAAGTTCATCACCGGGGCGTTGCGCGCCATATCCAGACGCGGCACCAGCACGAACAACACCGTCGAACCGGTCCCGTAAAACACGGCCAGCAGCGCTAATCCAATCCAACCTTGAGACGTCGCGGGCAGGTCTAAGCCACCCGGTACCAGATTAAACACACCACCGACGACCATCACCACCAGCACCGTAGTCATGGTAAAAACCGAGCGAACCGCACCGGGCATGCCCGCCAATTTATTGTCCGTGGTCCAGATCGCCACGGTAAAAAAGCACGCCGCCGCTAATGCAAAGCACACACCGGGCAACCAATCCGGTCCCATGGCAGTCGGGTCCGATAACCAGGCGGGCACATCGAGCACCAAGACCACACCGATCAAAATAACCGTCATGATCAGCACCAATCGCCCCGAAGGCCGCTTACCACTGACCACCCAGTTCAGCAGCGCCAGCAATATCGGCCAGGTGTTCACCATCAGCAACGCCACCGCCACCGGCACACGGGCGACGGCCGAATACAGACACAGGCTCTGGCCGGTAATCATCAGCCCGAGCAAAATCTGCCAGCCTCGCTTGCCCGCGGGTACGCGAAACGCATGACGCTGCCACAACGCCAGCGATGTCATGATCAATAACGCCATCGTGCCGCGCGTCAAAATCGCCAGCAGCAAACCCGTGCCATGATCGAAAGCCAGCCGCGCCGACACATGATTGGCCGCAAAAAAACTCGCCGCGAGCATCAAAATGGTGATTGCCAAGGGGCGGGAAATAACAGCAGGAGAGGAAGCATTGGGCATGGAAAATCGACTCAATCGGTGCAGCAAAGGCGCAGCTTATCATTCGAGACCGGTGTTCGTTCGATACGGAGCGTTGCAATCCACGCGCAGCGACGGGAATTACGCCGAAACCACCAGCCAGAGGGTATAACCGACGAACACCGCCAACAGCAGACTGCCCTCCCAGCGATTGATGCGCCCGGCCTTACCCCGGCGCCCCATACCCAGCAGAAACAGCGCCAGGGTCAGCGCCACTAATACAATCGCATCGCGTGACAACAACACCGGCTCTGCCTGGAGTGGACGAATCAAGCCCGCCAACCCCAGCACTGCGAGAATATTGAAGAGGTTCGAGCCCAACACATTGCCCAGCGCCAGATCGTGCTCACCACGACGCGCGGCCAAAATCGACGACGCCAACTCCGGTAACGACGTGCCAATGGCAACAATGGTTAAGCCAATCACCAGATCACTGACGCCCAACCGGGTGGCCACCGACACCGCACCCCACACCAGCAAGCGCGAACTGAGCACCAGCACCACCAGACCCACCACCAACCAGAACACCGCACGCCCGACTGGAAGTTGTTGCTGCGCCAGATCCTGATTCACGACGTCGGCTAAAGGATCCTCAGGCGTACGACCCGCCTGCCACAGCATCCAGCCAATCAACGCCGCAAATACCAGCAGCAGAGCCAGGGCATCCTTGCGGTCGATCACGCCATCCAACAACAAACCCAGGGTCAGCAGAGTGACCGCCACCAGAACCGGTAACTCAATGCGCAACACACGCGACTGCACTGCTATTGGAGAGATGAGCGCCGTGACCCCCAAAATAAGCGCAATATTGGTGATGTTAGAACCAACGGCATTGCCCAGCGCCAAGCCACTCTGGCCCTGCCAGGCTGCCAGCGCCGATACGGTCAGCTCCGGCGCAGAGGTTCCAAAACCAACCACCACCATGCCAATGATCAGCGGCGACCAACCCAGATAACGCGCCGTGACCGACGCGCCCAATACAAAGCGATCCGCGCTCCACACCAACAAAGCCAAACCGGCCACAATCGCCAGACCAAACAGCATCATGATTCACTCCAACGTTCGCACAAACGGAGCCGGGCTATCCCGCAGACCAGCCATGCGCCGTTACGCCGGCGCAGACTCCGGAACGGATGAACGACGCATCGCGCGACCGGTCATCAACACCAGCAAAGCGTTCACCGCAATCACCAGCGCACCGGCAACCGGAATCCAGTTCATCGACAACCCCAGACTGATCACCACACCACCCAGCGCCGCGCCCACCGCATTGCCCAGATTGAACGCACTCTGGTTCAGCGTCGATGCCAGATTCGGTGCATCGCCCGCCTGATCGACCACCAACAATTGCAGCAACGGCACAATGGAAAACGACAGCGCAGCCCAGACAAAAATCGCCAGCACCGCCAGCGGCAGCCAACCAATCACCACCGCCAATACCAGCAATGACAGTGCAATGCCGACCATCAACCACGCCAGCACCGGAATCAAAGCCCGATGCCCCAAGCGCCCGCCAAGAATGGAACCCGCGGTCAGGCCAAGCCCATAAACGCCCATCACCAGACTGATCCACAACCCACCAATGCCGGTCACATCACGCAGCATTGGCTCAATAAACGTCACCACGGTGAACATCGACACCGACGCCAAAGCGCTCAACCCCAATGCCAGCAGCACCGGCGCCTGACGCAGCACCCGGAACTCGCCAACAATACCACCGACGCTCGGTTTCAGACCCGTCGGCAACCAACGCAACAGCGCTAGCACTGCAATCACACCGATCACCACCACGCAGGCAAAGGTCGCCCGCCAGCCAAATGCCTGACCGATGGCCGCACCGGAAGGTACACCCATTACATTCGCCAGCGTCAAACCGGCAAACACCAGCGATATCGCCTGACCGCGTTTTTCCGGTACCGCCAGACTGGCCGCCGTAACCGCCGCGATGCCAAAAAAAGCGCCGTGTGAAAACGCCGTGACCACGCGCGCCACCATCAAACTCCAGTAATTCGGCGCCAAGGCGCAGAGCACGTTACCGAGCAGGAAAATACCGATCAGCACAATCAAGGTCGGCCGACGCGGCCAGCGCGCGGTAACCACCGCTAAAATCGGACCACCAACGACCACGCCCAGCGCATAGCTCGACACCAGATGGCCCGCAGCCGGAATAGTGACGTTCAGATCCGCCGCCACCGACGACAGCAAACCCAGAATGACGAACTCGGTTGTGCCAATGCCAAAAGCGGCAATGGCCAGAGCGATAATAGGCAACGACATGAAAGCCTCGTAGGGCAGAAACAACAGCGAGAGATTGGGCTGATCTACAGCGTTACCCAGGCTGGGTAACGGCGGCATGTTATCACGGTGCGGGGCTAGCGTTCGTGAACTTTGCGTTTCATAAAGTGACCGGGCTCAGTCAGACCCATTTGCTGGCTCGTGGTCTTCGGCCATCGATTGCAAATCCCCCCAGACCTTACGTTCAAAACTGGACAACGCATCGTCCTGACTCGGCGGCGCTTGGTCATAGCAAACAGTCAGACGATAGAGCTGCACTTCAGTTTCGCTACCAAACGCTCGAATAATGATATCGGCGGTGTCTAAATAGCGATTCATAACCCCCTCTTTTTCAAACACATAATGAGAGGTACAACGCTCAGCCGGAATCAGCGTGTGAATTTTTTTGTAATACAGTAAATTCCCTTGGTGGCTGGCCGACACGTCATAACCTAGGGTGTCAAATCGCGCCAACAGATCTTCTTCAGAGAGTCCCACTGAGTAGTAGACCGATTCATCCGAATAGGAGTAACTCAAAGTGTGTTGTTCACGAAGCGTTTGATGCATTGGATCGACCACACTGGTGGCCGCAATACTGAATACTGCCAGTGGTAACACCACGGGCAACCATCGCTGCTTTTGATTCCAAGTCGAATAACGCAACGAATAATGGCGATATAACGGCAACACAAAAAGTGCGAATCCATCGGAAAAATCAACGACCCGGTCAATAGTCAGCGGCGATAGCTGATTAAACCACTGGATAAAAGGCTCAGATAATTCGCTTTTCCAAATTAAAAAGGCTGCGGCAATAATGAGAATCAGAGTGCGCCCAAAGCCGAAAAAGAACGCCAAGAATCCGGAAAACACAACCAAGCCCGTCACATCGGACAACTTACCGGTAAAGGCATTGCCCCAAGCCGTTTTCAAATAGAAATCATTAACCAACAACACACTCAGGCAAAAAAGATAAACCGGGTTCACGACAAACCCGCTGCTGGTGCGTCGCTTCAATGCACTTAAGACGGTCATGAAAATCAGTTGAGCCAACCGAGGAAAATAACGTCATCCAACTCAATCATCAGGCGTCGTCACTTTCATCCCGGCGTGTCTTGGGAACCACGGTGGGCGTCGCGGACTGAGTGTTGCGCGGCCGGGTGGTGTCGTCGTCGTCCACGCCGCCGAGCAAGTCCATACGGGCACGGCGATACTCTTCTTTGCTCAGAGCTCCGTTGGCGTACTGACGTGATAAAGTTTTCAGATTCGCTGGCATGGTTATTATTCCCGACACCTGTTCTTGTTATTCCCGTCACTCAATTTTGGTTACTGACTCACCGTCTGCAACGCAGGCGGTTGTACGTTTTCCAGTAACAACCGGAAGCCGGTAATGCTATCGGCCGAACCGCTGTAAGCACGAGAGAATTCCAGACCACATTCGGCATGAGGATCCTGGAACGATCCACCAATCGCCAATTGGCGATTACCATCAAACACCACTTCCTGAGCGTTGCCAATGACGTTCTGTAAACCCCAGCCGTTCTGGTGACCGGTCGAAACGCGGTTCATCTGATCGCCTTTGAGTATCTGGCCGCCCAAACGTACCCGACAATTATAGTCGCGCGGTGGCGGTTGACCGGCGGCATCGGCTGCGTAATGCCACTCTTCTGCCGTCGGCAGTCGATACGGTTGTCCGGTGCGCTCGGCCACCCACTGCACATAGTCGTTAATTTGCTGATAATTCAAACCGGTGCGAGGCAAGTCTTTATCCAACGCATCATTCACCGGGCACTGGCCGCTTAAGAAACAGTATTTATTGTAGTCTTCGTTAGAAATTTCGTACTTGCTCATCGCAAAACCGGCGCCGCCGGCGTTGCCGGGCACCACAACCATCAACGGACCGCGAACCTGATCGTGCAGCATATCAAAACAGATGGCTCGCGCCCGGCGACCGTAGCCACCCAGGTCTTCCGTACAGGGACGCGAACTGTTCACCGGCGACCAGGCTTGCGCTGAAATATCCGCGCCGGTCAGCTGCGACTGATCACGCAGAGTACGAATGTCGACATCGCGCTGCAAAATACGCCCTTGCCAACGCTGCTGCGCCATCTGTTCACTGAGCGTCGCGATGGCGCTGCGGTAATCCAGATTGTCGGTCCACATCTGCCGCGCTTCCGACAATTCCGTACGCGCCTGCTCATATTCCTGAGCCTCCAGACTGGCCTCGAACATCGCAAATTGTTCCTCGGCCTGCGCAATTCGGGCGGTGAGATCTTTTTCGAAATCGAGCACCTCCGGATGTTCCGGTAAGCGCGCCTTGGACGATTCCAGAATATTGCGCGCCTCCGACAAACGACCGGTCTGCAACGCCACCCGAGCAGTCCGGCCATCGGTCCAGGGCGCAGGCGCCAGTTCCGCACGCAACTGCGTTAATTGAGCGCTGCCCGGGAATAAAATACTGGCCCGGGTTGCCAGGCTTTCACCCTGCTTGCGATCGGTGTCTGCCAAGTCCATAACGCGCTCAACCAGCATGGCAATGTACTGACGTTCCAAATCGGGATAACGCGCTGGCGCAAAGGTGCGAATTTCATCAATCATCACCTGAGCGGCCGGCGTATCAAAGTGATCGGAATCGGCGAACAAACCATTCAGTTCTTCGATGTTGCCTTCCACCAAATACTGCTCACGGGTGTTCTGCAACAGCAAATCATTCGGCGAATTATCGAGGCCGCGATCGGCCATCCGAACCGCTTCGCGATAGTCGCCGTCCGACCCCAATTCTTCGGTCAATTCCAGATAGGCTTCAGCCATGGCATCGGCCGCGGTAATGGTCAGGAACGGATCATCACTGTCGAGATAGGCGCGTAATTCGGCCAATGTCCGTTCGGCGTCATCCACCGCTCGCGCTTCCGCCTGCACCAGCAAATCGCTCTGCATACCCTGAATCCGAGCTTGCTCAGCGGCGGCTTCGCGCTCCACCAAAAATTCGTTGTAGGCGGTCTGGATGCGTGACCGCGCCGTCCCCAGTTGCGGCTCGTTCAACGCAAAACGGTCGATACGATCAAGCACCGCTTCCGCCAGACTGAAACGACGCTCTTCTTCCAACTGCGCAATGTAATCGAGATAGAGTTCCGCAATGTCGTCGCGCGCTTGCACCAGCGTCGGATCATTGCGACCCAGAAACGCCTGCAATCGATTCAACACTCCGTACAACTGCGCTTCCCAGACGGTATCCATCTGCGCGCTTTGTAACTGTTCCTGCAATCGCAGCTGCCATTGTTCGATCGCCTGATCGCGCGGTAAATCGGGGTGCGACAAATTCAACGCCAGCAATAAATCCTGATTCTCCGGCTGCAACACACTGTCTTCATCCAGCGCTGTATTGGCCAACGGCTGCGCCAGATTCGACAGCGCTTGCAAGGCTCGATCACCCGGTGCCAATTGCGATAGCTCGACAATGGCATCGTGCTGATCCACGAACGATTGCCAGCTCACCGGTCGCGCCGTCTGTTCACCAAATTGCTGCTGCAATTGCGCGATGCGGGTTTGGCGTTGTTGCTGTTGGCGCGCCAGCGTCAGACGGTCACGTGTATTGATCAAATCGATGTCTTCGGGCATGTGCGTCATGCCCACATCGAGATACTCAGCAGCGTCATCCAGTTCGTTGAGATTGATCGCTTCCTGAGCGACGGTGGCGTACAAATCCGGCACCCGAGGGTCACTCATCAGACTGTGTTGCGGTGCCACGGCCGTTACTCTATCGAGCACATCGACGATGCTGTCGCCCTCACCGGTCGGCAACAAACGCTCATTGGCCAGCGCCTGGTTCAGCTGCTGACTGAGTTGATGCAGGTAACGATTGCGCTCTAACTCCAAGGCGCTGCGCTGAGTTTCCAGCGCCACCGAATCCGGATACAGCCGTTCCATTCGTGCCAGTTCGCGCTCAGCCTGATCAAAGCCATAACGCTGCTCGTCCAGATTCACCACGCGTTCGATGCGGCTGCGGAAATAGTCCTGGAAAATATCGCGGCCACTGTCGGTGATGCGGTTTTGCGCATTCACATCCAATTCCGACAGCAAACCGATGGTCTCCTCCAACACCTGCGGTTCACCTGTCAAAACGTCATCGATGATGCCTTCGATGCGCCGGTTATCGAGATAATTCATCACCGGATTGTAGGCCGCAATCGCAAAAATCAGACTGAATGCCGGGCCGACCACCCAAGGGTTACGGTACCAGGTGGCCTTGCCTTCCAGCTCTTCGAGGAAGTCATCAACGGTTTCGGTGCGGTTCTCTTTTTCAAACGCCAGACCGTGCAACAGGCCACGCCATTGACGTTTTTTCAGACCTTTAATGGGCGCCGGAATCAGGTTGGCGTCCATCGCCTTGGCGGCGGATTTTTTATTAAAGGGGTGATAACCGGTCAGCAGTTCGTAGGCCACACAAGCCAACGCATAAAGATCGTCCTGGGTTGACGGGTCTTTGCCTTGCAACATTTCCAGCGACGCATAAGCCGGTGTTAAAGCACCCAAAGAACCGGCGTCAAAATCGTCCTCTATCTGAGTGGTCGTGGTGGTGGTCGTTGCAGTGGTGTCGTCGTCCTCACGCGGGTCGACAAAACCGGGCACCGTGCCTGTGGTTTTGCTGCCCGACTCGTCTTCATCATCAGACACCCGCACGTTAATCGCCCGGGCAATACCGAAATCGAGCGTTTTAACAATGCCGTCGTCGCATAAAAAGGCGTTACCGGGTTTGAAATCCGAATGCACAATGTTGCGCTGATGCGCGTACGACAACGACGCACCCAGCTGTTTAATAATCGGAAAAGCTTCGTCGAATGGCAGACCGCCGCGTGGACGAACCACCTTACGAATAAAGGTATCGAGCGGCTTACCGATCAGCAATTCCATGGTGATAAACACCTGGGTGCCGGTCATGCCAATGCGGTCGAAATCGTAAACCGTGACGATGTTCGGGTGCGCCAGTTTTTGCTGACGGCTGGCTTCGCGCTGCAAGGCAACGAAGGCTTTGGGGTGGGCGCGAAAATCTTCGGTTAAGACCTTCATCGCTACAAAAGGATTGTTATCGCTCGCTTCCACCTTGAGCAAATCACGCGCCTGGAACACCTTACCCATGCCACCGGCGCCGAGCACTTTATCGAGAATAAAACGGTCTTTAATGATCGAGCCCGGACCGAGGTTTTGCAGTTGCGGGCTGGTCGAACCGGGAACGTCCCAGGAACGTTGCGAGGTGCTGGAGGTGGTCGGTGCCGACGACTGACTGGTCGCACTGGTGTTGATCATGGTGCGGTCGTCGTCTTCGTCATCGTCCTGTGGCGTGGCGATGACGGTCATCTGGGTGTCGTCGGGCTCATCGTTATTGGCACCCGGGCCCGGATCCGCCACGACCGTCAGCTGTGTATCGTCCGGCACATCTTTATCCACCGGATGCGCGTCCGCCAGTACCGTGAGCTGTTCTTCATCGGGCACGTCGTCATCGGCTTGCGGTGGCTGTGCAATAACGGTTTCGTCTTCGCTGTCATCGTCCGGCTGTTGCGCCGATGGGTGGGCGACCACCGTGGCGTCTTCGGCCCCCACATCGTCATCGTTCAAGGCGTCCGCACAGGCGACGCGCACCCGCTCGGCGAGCGTCGGAGACAACCACCCCTGCGCCACGGCCTCATCCAATGCAGCCTTCCACTGGGCATCACTGAATGCGCCCTGTTTCATCAGGCTGGGCAACATGGACTGCAATTCCGGCAACGCCAACTCGTTGGCAGACAGGTCTTGCAGCAGTCGATGAGGGGTAACCATGGCGACTCTCGCTCTAATTAATCTCGACGACAACGACGGTCACGTTGTCTTTGGCACCGCGCTCCAGTGTCAGATCGACCAGCGATCGGCACACTGACTTCGGCGCTTCATTGGCCAGCATCTGGCCAATTTCGTCGTCTTCCAGATGACGGTTCAAGCCATCGCTGCACAACAAGTAGCGATCGCCCGGCTTAAACTCACAGACATCGGCTTCCAGAAATAACTCGTCCTGACTGCCCACCGCCCGGGTGATGATGTTGCGCTCCGGATGTGAGCGCGCCTGTTCACGGGTAATGATGCCCTGCCGAACATAGGCTTCGACCTGCGAATGGTCAGTCGACAACTGCGTCAGGCTGCCCTCGCGCCAGCGATAAATACGGCTGTCGCCGGCCCACAAAATAGCGCCCATGTGCGCCGATTCAGCAATCAAAATGGCGATGGTGCTGCCGATGATATGACGTCGACCGTCGTTCTGGTTAGCGCGGGTCAGTAAGTGTTCATTCACCTGCTCAACAGCGTCTTCAAGCCGATCCAAACGTTTGGCCAACGGTCCTTCCATGGGCGTGGAGCGCAATGTTTCGACGATCATGCGGCTGGCAACATCGCCGGCATCATGGCCACCCATGCCATCGGCCACCACCCACAAACCCTGCTGCGGTAAATCCAGAAAGGCATCTTCGTTCACTTCGCGCACCCGTCCGCGGTCGGTCAGACCACAGGAACGAGCAAATTCGGTTGACGTTGCGTCCGTCATTTCGGTCATGGTGCTACCCTCCGTGGCATCAGCCTTCCAATTGGAACCGAATCAGTTCCTGCGGGTTGTTGTCCAACGCCCGCCCCAGGCTGATCACACCAGTGCCGGTTAACACCATCTCATCACGACGGACATACACCGGTTCAGCCCCTTCTAACTGCACATAGGTGCCGTTGGTGCTTTGGTCGATCAGCACAAACCGATCGCGGCGCAATTCAATGCGCACGTGCTGGCGCGACGCCAGCGCCTCGGCGACCGGTATATCGCAGGTCGCACTGCGACCAAGAATGGCCGATTCGCGATCGTGATTCAGTTGAATCACGCTGTCCTGATACGCCAACTGCAAGTGCGCGCTTTGACCCATGCTGGCCGACACCGACGCCACATCAACCTGCATGCGCGTCACGTCTTCTTCCTGCCAAATGATCTCGGCGATTTCCATTTCGCCCTTGCCTTTAATGGAGGCGTAATCGACCACCCGAGCGTTGTCACGCAGCATGGCGGGCAACAATTTAACGCTGTCGGCGGTGGTGATGATCTGCCGCGATTTTGCCTGCGACGCCATCCGCGCCGAGACGTTCACCGCATCGCCATGAACGTCGCCGTCTTCGAGCACACAGGGCCCAAAGTGGTAGCCCACACGAATGGTGACGGGCACTTCGTTAACGTTATCCGCAATCGCTTCTTCCATGGTTTCCTGCATGTCGCAGGCCGCTTTGGTTGCGGTTTCGACGTCATCAAAGGTGCACATGATTTCGTCGCCAATCATCTTAATGACGGTGCCTTTATAGCGCGCCACCACTTCAGCCAGCAGATCCAGAGTGACGCTGACAATCTGTCGAGCGCGCTCATCTCCGAGGGTGTCGTATAGCCGGGTGCTGCCGACAATATCGGCGAACAAAATGGCTAACTTTTTGGTTTGGGCTGACATGGTTCAAGCTTCCTTCGTGTTCTGCCTTACTCAATCGGTAAGGGCTGGTTAAGATCTTCGAATCGGCTCAGGGTAATGTCCTCATTCGGAAACGGCACCTGAGGGCCAACAACGATTTCGTCAATTTCAAACTGGTCCGACCATACACCTTCGAGTTCGTCTCGATCGATGTTAGCCGTCACCACGGCAATGGTTTGCTGCATCTGCACCTGTTCGCGCAGCAGCGTCTCGTAACGCTCACGCAGCGGGTCATCCGCCGGCAATTCGCGCTCAGTCAACAGCTCGCTCAATTCATCACGCATGTGCTGCATTTCCTGCTCGTTCAGTGCCGTCACGCAGTGGGCTTCTTCCGCGCAGGCCGCCAGCGCTAACGCCAGGCCTGCCTGAACGTCTTCGAGCAGTTCAATTTCCTCGGCCAGCGTCACCACCGGTGCCGTCTCGACGTCTGTGTCTGCTTCCGCCTCGGTGTCTGCCTCACGTCCATCTTCGGCCAACACCTCTGGCTGCGCGTCCTGCGCCGACTCATCCGGCAATGGCAGGTCTTCTGCCATCACCAGCGGCCAGTACATCCAGATCAGCGCACAGACAAGTCGTTTCATATCAATCCAACAAGGTTTCCAATTCAGACTCGGCGCGGCTCGCCACCGCCAGCGTGCTTTCAATAATTTCGTTCAACCGCTGCTCGGTTAAGTCCAGGCCGGTGGCTTCGGCAAACTGCGCCCGACGGTCGGCATTAAACTGCAAGTTTTCCAGGAATCGAACCCGAGTGTAGATGGTTTCAATCACCGCCAACTGACGCTCCACCGCTTCCATATCAATTTCCTGATCGGTGCCGAGTTCTTCGTCCATCAACTCTTCAAAACCGGTGAACGATTGCAGGTCGGCTTTGTAGGTCGAGAACTCCGACTGCTGAGCACGGAAACCCGCCAGCAAGGTCTGAATCTGTTCACGGCGCTGGGCATCGCTGGTGGTGGTTAACTCACCTTCCAAGCGGTCGATGCGTTCTTGCAGATCATCAATCGAGGCCGTTAATTCCTCCGCCGTGACATCTGGCGTACACCCTTCAATTTCTTCGCACTGCGCGAACGCCAGAGCCACACCTTCACCCATGCGACCAAATAACGTCAGGTCTTCTTCAAAGAGCGCCAGGTCGATCACCTCGATGGCACGCACACCGAGCACCGCGGCAGCCGGATTACTGAAGTTCACCGACACGCTGACCAGATCCAGACCCAACCGATTGATAAAGGCGCTGGTGTTGGTGGTCAGCGGAACACCTTCGGCATCCGACAGACTGCTCGGCTCCGACGTCAGCTGCTGTTCTTCACTGACGGCCAGTTCGAAGCTGCCACCGTTAAAATCCAGAATCAGGTTGTCAGACTGACTCACACCACCGGCCGCAATGATCTGCCCACTTTGAGCTTCAACCAGCGTCTCAGCGTTAACGATGACATTGCCCGAGCCGGTCAAACCGCCACAGACGGCGCAGTCGTTGCCCACTGCAACAAAGCTGACGCCTTTGCCGGTGTTAATGGATGCACCGGTCAGGATTATTTCTGACGCCATCAAAATCAGGTTACCGCCGGTCTGAATGGCATCGCTGATGGTTAACCGGTTGGCGTTGATGTCGAGGTTGTTGTAATTCGCATTCAACGGCAGCGTTCCCGGCGTGATCAAGGCGCCGATAAAGAGGTTGCCGGTGTAGTTGATCAGGTCGGGCAACGACAGATCCGCGCCGCTGACACTCATATCGCCTGCACTGAGATCGTCGCGATGCGGAATGCTCAGCGCACCGCTGCCCAGCACCTGACCCTGAGTCAGCGTCTGCCCGGCGGTGTAGTGCCAGCGATTGTCGTTGCCGCGCAGGTCGATATCACCGGCGTACTGACCATCGGAGGTAAAGGTGTTGGTACCACCGGCGCCGCTGATCAGGGTATCGAAGCCATCGAAGGTGAAGGTATCGCCACCCACGCCCAGGGTGCCGCTGTCGTCGCCATTGAGCGTCCAGGTGGTGGAACCGCTGACGCTGCCGCGCAGCAGGTCACCATCGCCAATCAGGCTCTGGATGTTACTGAACCCCTGACCGAAAACCAGCGTGACCGCGCTGCTGGTTCCCGACACATCGTAGGTATTGGTGCCAGCGCCGCCATTGATCTGACCGTTCACCGCGCCGGTGCCGAGTCGGTTAAAGGTATCGTCACCATCACCGCCCACCAGGTTGCCGGCGTAACTGCCGCTGATATTAAAGGTATCGCCGACGTCGCCACCGCCCAGTTCGGAGAAACCATCGAACGACGCCGTGCTCGACAAATCGGTGCTGTCGAGTGTGCCACTGTCGGTACCGGTCACTGCCCAGCTGTTGGCTGCGGTGTCATACCCTTGCAGCCGATCAGCACCGCTGCCGAGCAATTGAATGTTGGTGCTGTCGAGCGTCAGTCCATTCAGGTCGAGCGTTACCGCCGAACCACCGGCCTGGTTGATGGCCAGCGTCAATGGATCACCCGCGGTCAGCGTGGTGCCTGCGGTAAAGCCCAGCGTGTTTTGAGCATGCAACGACAGGGCATTATTGGTGTCGATGTCCGTGAAAGTGATGTCACCGGCATCCACATCGAGCGACGCCAGGGCGGTGCCACCCCCGACAGCGCCATCAAAGGTCACATCGCCATCACCGGTGGTAATGGTCAGGTCATGCGTGCCGTCGACGGTGCTGGTGAATGACACATCGGCGTCATCCGTTGCTAAGGTGGTGTTGTCAGCCAGGGTGACAGCGCCGTCATAGGTTTGCGTACCGGCACCGGTATCAATTGTTGCACCCAGGCTAATGCCGCCGCTGCCGGAGGTGAGCGACAGGTCATGGTTACTGGTGAAATCGCCCTCAATGGTGATGCTGCCGGTGCCGGTGTTGGCAAGCGCTAAATCGTAATTCGCGGTAAAGCCATACAGGATGATGTCGCCGCTGTGGTTATCCTGCCCAACCTGGAAGTTGGCCGCGCTGTTAAAACTGAAGCCCGCGCCGATGTTGTACAGAGCGCCGCCACTGGCCGCACCCGGGCACGACGCATCGCTGCACAATTCCAGACTGGCGGTGCTGTCTTGCGGTGCCAAGGTAATGGTGCCGGTCCCGGCATCCAACTCCAGATCACCGCCCAGGCTCAGATCATCGGTGATCAAGTCGATATCGCCATTGGCGGTGGTGCTCAAGGTAATGGTCGCGCCGCCGCCGGACGTAATGGTAGCGGCGTTCAAGACGATGTTGGCGGCCGTCAGCGATAAGCCATCGACCAAGGTCAAGGTGCCGTCGGCGTCTTGCAGGTCGAAATCGCCACCCAGGTTGACGGTGCCGCCGAGGTTAACGTCACTGGCGTGGGTAATGGTCAGGCTGTCCGAACCGGTGACTGAGCCGGTGAAATTGATGTCGCCTGAATCACTGGTCAGTTGGAAATCGCCGGTCAGTTCAACGTTGGACGAATAGGTCTGATCAAATTCGGTGTGCACCTCACCGCCTTCAAAAATGGCGTCGCCGCTGGCACCCGGGTTGATGATTAACGCACCGCCATTGGAGCCATCAAGGTTACCGGTGATGTTGATATCACCGTCGTTAATCACCAGCAGTTCGTAATCAAAAACGATGCCTTCCAAGGTGATGTCTGCGGTGTGATCGTTGCTGCCAAACTGAATGGCATCGGCGGTAATCGACAAATCATTCAAATCATAAACGGTTTGGTAGGCACCCGTATCACAGGCACCACCGCGACAGATTTGAACCGTATTGGTATCGGTGGATGGCGCCAAAGAGACCTGGCCGCTGCCCGCATTAATCGTCGTGCTGCCACCCACGGTTAATAAGTCATCCACATTCAGCGTAATATCACCGCTGCCATTGGCACTGGTATCCAGGCTGATGCCGCTGAGCAAGGTTAATCCGCTTACGGTGAAATCAATGCTGTGCGCATCAATGGCGCCACCCAAGGTGGTGGTGCCGTCGCCATTGTGTTGGGTGAACGTATTGGCCAAATTGATGGCATCGAACTGGCTGTCATTGGCGTCTGTGATGGTGAGGTTATTCAACGCCGTGCCGCCACCAATAGCGCCGGTAAATTCGAGGTTGCCGTTGCCACTGTTCAACGTCAGTGACTGAGCACCACTGGAGTCGCCATCAACCGTACCATCGACAGTGATGTCGGCATTCGTTGCTGTCAGGCTGATGTCATTGAACAAGATCACCGCACCGGTGTAATCCTGGTTACCGGTGGTTTCGACATTGGCGTTCAAGTTGATGGCATTGGCTGTCACGTTCAGCGCCGCCAGGTTTTCATCCACACCCACGGTACTGCCAAAACTCACCGGGCCGGTTCCGGCATCAATGATGAGGGAGTGATCGCCATCGACGGTATCGCTGAAATCCACCGCGCCATTGGCGGTTAACGTGACGTCATCAGTGAGCGTCACAATGCCGTTGTAGTCTTGGCCGCCGGTGGTCGTAACATCGTGGTTCAGATCGAATTCGTCGGCGTTCACGGCCAGGGTGGTTAACGCCGTACCGCTACCCAGATTCCCACCAAAGTTGATCGCACCCGCACCGGCATTCAACACCAGCGCACCCGCGCCATCGATGCTGGAACCAAAGGTGATGTGGCTGGTGTTGGACGTGCTTAAGGTAGCATCGCCGGTGAGCGTGACCGCCTGCTGATAATTCTGTTGATTGAGCGTCGTAACATCGCCGCCCAACTGGGTCTCACCTTCGACATCCAGAAACTCAAGCTGGTTGGTGGTGCCCACATTACCGGTGAACGTCGCCGTCGCGTTTTCAATATCCAGCGTCAGTGATTCGGTGCCATCGCCATTGCCATCGACGCTGCCATTGAAAGTGATAGCGTCGTTGGTGGTATCCAATCTAATGTCGTTCATCAAGGTCACGTTGCCGGTGTACGTCTGGCTGCCGGTGGTAGTGATGTCCTGACTCAGTTGGATGTTGGTTTCAGTGAGCGTGAAATCGTTGAGTCCACTCAGGCTTTGGTAACTGAAATCGCCCCCATCAACATCGATGCCTAAATTAAATCCAGCACCCACCAGATTATTACTGAAGGTGATGTCGTTGCCTGTGCTGTTCAGATCGACGTTGCCTGCCAACGTGACGATGCCGGTGTACGTCTGAAGTCCGGTCGTGGTGACGTTGCCGGCCAGCGACGAAGTACCGGACACATCCAGACTGGCGCTGTTGATTTCGCCCTGCGCATCCAGATTGCCATCGACGTCCACCGCACCCAAAGCCGTGGCGTCATCCCCCAGGGTCAGGTTGCCATCCACATTAAACGCGTTGTTATCACCGGTCAGCGTCGAACCAAACGCAATGGCCGTCCCATTGAGGGTGCGAACACCCACAAGGTCTACCGCGCCGGTGTACGTCTGTGTTCCGCTGGTGGTCACATCCGCCGCCAGGTTAGACGTACCGGTCACGTCCAGGCTGTCGGTATTGGTGATGGCGCCATCCAGATCCAAATTGCCGCCAACGTCCAAGTCGCCAAAGTTGCTCGTCGCACCACCCAAAGTCAGATTGTGCAGTACGTTCAGGTTGTTGCCGTTGCCGGCCAGGGTGCCGTTGAAGGAGACCGTCGTGCCATCCAGCGTGCGACTGCCGGTAATCGTCGACGCGCCGTTGTACGTCTGAACACCGTTGGTGGTGACATTGCCATTCAACGCAATGTCGCTGCCGGTTACCGTCAGGTCATCCAACGCCGTGGTGTTGCCAATCGCGTTCGCGAAAGTAACGTCCGCCGTGCCCGCATTAACGGTCAGATCGTGGCTGCCATTGATGGTGCCACCAAAACTGATGTTGTCGTCGTCGGCATCCAAATCAACGCCCGACGCCAAGGTCACATTGCCCTGATAGTTCTGAGTCCTATTGGTGGAAATATTCGCGGCCAGATTGGCGGTACCAGAAACATCAATGCTGTCGGTGTTGGTAATGGCACCGGTCAAACTGGTCAGATTACCATTCACATCCAACAAACCGATGTTGGACGTACCACCACTGCCCAGACTCAGATCACCATTCACGATGAGGTTGTTGGTCGAGTCGCCCGTCAGTGAAGTGGTAAAGGTCACCAGGGATGCCGTCAGCGTACGCTCACCGTTCAGATCGACCGCGCCACTGTAGGTTTGGCCGCCGGTAGTACTGACATCGGCCGCCAGATCGGCAGTGCCATCAACCCTTAGGCTGCCACTGTTGGTGATGTCAGCATTGAGGTCGAGATTGCCGGTAACTCTGAGGTCGGCGAAATCGCTGGTGGCACCGTTCAGCGCCAGGTTGCCGGTGATATCGAGATCGTTGTTGTTGCTGGTGAGGGTATCGCTGAACGTCACCAGGCTACCGGCCAGTACCCGATCACCCTCCATGGTGGCCGTGCCGGTGTAGGTTTGTGCGCCCGAGGTTGTGACGTCGGCGGCGAGGTTGGAGGTGCCACTAACGTCCAGTGCAGTGAGGCCACTGGCTGCGCCATCCAAATCCAGGTTGCCGATGATATCGAGGCTATCGTTGTCTCCGCCATCGCCAGAAACCGCGCTAACGAACTGAACATCGGTACCTGCGGTCAGAATACGGTCGCCGTTTAATGTGACTGCGCCGCTGTAAGTTTGCTTACCGGTCGTCGTGACGTCGGCGGCCAAATTGGACGTGCCACTGACATCTAAAGCAGTGAGGTCACTCGCTGCGCCATCCAAATCTAAGTTACCAGCGACATCGAGGCTATCGTTGTCTCCGCCATCGCCAGAAACCGTGCTAACGAACTGAACGTCGGTACCCGCGGTCAGAATACGGTCGCCGCTTAATGTAACTGCGCCGCTATAAGTTTGCTTACCGGTCGTTGTAACGTTGGCGGCTAAATTCGCAGTGCCGCTGACGTCCAGTGCTGTGAGGCCGCTGGCTGCGCCGTCCAAATCTATGTTGCCAGCGATATCGAGACTGTCGTTATCACCACCGTCGCCAGAAACCGCGCTAACGAACTGAACATCGGTACCCGCGGTCAGAATTCGATCGCCGCTTAATGTAACTGCGCCGCTGTAAGTTTGCTTACCGGTCGTCGTAACGTTGGCAGCCAAATTCGCAGTGCCGCTGACGTCCAGTGCTGTGAGGCCGCTGGCTGCCCCATCCAAATCCAGGTTGCCGGTGATATCGAGGCTATCGTTGTCTCCGCCATCGCCAGAAACCGCGCTAACGAACTGAACATCGGTACCCGCGGTCAGAATTCGATCGCCGTTTAATGTAACTGCGCCGCTGTATGTTTGCTTGCCGGTCGTCGTAACGTCGGCCGCCAAATTCGCTGTGCCGCTGACGTCCAGTGCAGTGAGGCCACTGGCCGCACCATCCAAATCCAGGTTACCGGTGATATCGAGACTGTCGTTATCACCACCATCGCCAGAAACCGTGCTAACGAACTGAACATCGGTACCCGCGGTCAGAATACGGTCGCCGTTTAATGTGACTGCGCCGCTGTATGTTTGCTTACCGGTCGTCGTGACGTCGGCGGCCAAATTGGACGTGCCACTGACATCTAAAGCAGTGAGGCCACTGGCCGCACCATCCAAATCCAAGTTGCCATCGATATCGAGACTGTCGTTATCACCACCGTCGCCAGAAACCGTGCTAACGAACTGAACATCGGTACCTGCGGTCAGAATACGGTCGCCGTTTAATGTGACTGCGCCGCCGTAGGCTTGCTTACCGGTCGTCGTGACGTCGGCGGCCAAATTGGACGTGCCACTGATATCTAAAGCAGTGAGGCCACTCGCCGCGCCATCCAAATCCAGGTTGCCATCGATATCGAGGCTGTCGTTGTCTCCGCCATCGCCAGAAACCGTGCTAACGAACTGAACATCGGTACCCGCGGTCAGAATTCGATCGCCGCTTAATGTAACTGCGCCGGTGTAAGTTTGCTTACCGGTCGTCGTAACGTCGGCCGCCAAATTCGCAGTGCCACTGACATCCAGTGCAGTGAGGCCACTCGCCGCGCCATCCAAATCCAGGTTGCCATCGATATCGAGACTGTCGTTATCACCACCGTCGCCAGAAACCGCGCTAACGAACTGAACATCGGTACCCGCGGTCAGAATACGGTCGCCGTTTAATGTGACTGCGCCACTGTAGGTTTGCTTACCGGTCGTCGTGACGTCGGCGGCCAAATTGGACGTGCCACTGACATCTAAAGCAGTGAGGCCACTCGCCGCGCCGTCCAAATCCAGGTTGCCATCGATATCGAGGCTGTCGTTATCGCCACCGTCGCCAGAAACGGTGTTAACGAAATGAACATCCGTGTTGGTGGTCAGAATCCGGTCGCCGTTTAATGTGACCGCACCGCTATAGGTTTGAGTACCCGATGTGGTGACGTCGGCGGCCAGATTCGCATCACCGCTGACACTCAAGCTGGTGATCTCAGTCAGCGCACCATCCAAATCCAGATTACCGGTAATGGCTAGGCTGTCATCACCATCGGCGTCGTTACCAGAAACCGACGAGGCAAAATTCACCGACGACCCAGCCAATGTCCGATCGCCTTCCAACATCACACTGCCGTTATAGGTTTGCGTGCCAGCGGTCGTAATGTCTTGGCTCAGCGTCAGGTTGGTTTCGGTTATCGCCAGATCATTCAGATTGTTCAGTGCCTGATAACTGAAATCCCCGCCATCAACATTCACCGTCAGGTTGTTGCCAGCGGCATCCAGATCGCCGTTAAAATCGACGTTGCTATCGCCACTGTCCAGTGTGGTATTGGCGCCTAATTGAAGGGCACCGTTATAGGTTTGGCCGCCGGCGGATGTCGTGACGTTGTCGTTAAATTTAATGGTGCCTGCTGTCGCGGTCAGGCTGCCAATGGTCACCGCATCGGAATCGGTGCCATCGCCAAAGGTCACCGTGCCGGTGCCCGCGGTCAGCGTCAGGCTGAACGCGCCATCGACGCTGCCGTTAAACGTAATATCGCTGTTATTGGTTGCCAGTTGCACACCGGTATTCAGCGTCACGTCACCGGTGTAGATCTGGCTGCCCGTGCTCGCGGTCGTGGTGGTGATGTCGTCGAACAGATTGATGGTGGTGGCCGTCACTTCCAGGCTGCCGACATTCACATCGTCGTCATCACCGCCGTTGCCGAACGACACAGTATCGTCCCCGGCATTCACCGCCAGGTGGTGCGCGCCACCAATCGTTGAGTTAAAGGTGATAGCGCTGTCGATGGCCGTCAGAGTAACGGCATCGGTCAAGGTAACCGCACCGCCATAGGTCTGAGTGCCGGCGGTGGAAACATCGGCCCCCAGGCTGGAGGCACCGGTTACGTTCAGGCGCGTCAAACTGCTCAGATTCGCCAGTGCATTGAGATCGAGGTCGCCGTTAACCTCCAGCTCACCAATACCACTGCCTTCGTCATCCAGATCGAGGTTGCCGTTGATCGTCAGGTCGCTGCCATCGCCGGTCAAAGTGCCCGCAAAATTCACCGTGCTGCCACCGAGCGTGCGTTCACCACTGAGCGTGACGTCGTGGTTATAGGTTTGCGTACCGGTGGTGGTGACGTTCGCGCCCAGCAAGATGTCACCGGCTCCACTCATCGCCACCGCACCATTGCCGGCCGCGATGGCCGAATCCACATCCACGACATTACCCGACAGCGTTACATCGGCACCGGCTTGGCCACCACCGTTTGTCGTCAGCCCGCTGCCAGCAATCGTTAAGGTGCCGGTGCCATTGCTGCCACCGGGCTGGCTGCTGGAATCGGCCTCTAAAACAATAGCGCCGCCTTGAGTGGTAATGCCGGCTTGCAAGTCGATGTTTTGACCCGCTTGCAAGGTAATGCCAACGCCGACATTGTCCATACTGATGGCGGCGTCGCTGTCTTGGGTGATGTCTTGAGTGGCTTGCAGCACCACGCTGCTGCTCTGAGAATTAATCGCGCTGGCCGAAATTACGAACGATTGATCACCGGCATCGTCATCGGTGAAATCAACGACATTGTCGCCATTGAGTTCATCGTCTTCATCGCCCACGCCGGAAACAATTTGAATCGTTTCCGGATCCAGCAACAGCACGCCAAACTCACCCACCATGGCGCTCAAATCAGCAAAGCCGTTGTACGCCAGCTTTTGTTTACCCGAGACTTCGGCAAAACCACCGTCGCCTCCTTCACTACCTCCGCGCGCGGTGAGCGTTCCGGCAAAGCGTGTCCAGTCGTCGGCCCACACGATGATGCGGCCACCGTCACCTAATCGATGAGCGTCGGCATTCAGTAACACGCCCGAACCCACAATCACTTTGTCGGCATTGGGCACGCCGGTACTTTTGCCCTGGTAATCGCCACCGACCAGAATTTCGCCACCGCCCAGTTCGCCACTGGCATCTACACTGGCGTCACCGGTTAAGGCAATCTGGTCACCCAGCAAGTGCACCTGGCCGCCTTGCTGATTGTTAGAGCTGGCTGAAATCTGGCTGCCGTCTTGAACCAGTAAGGTGGAGTCTTCCGCGTGCAGGGTAATCTTGCCGCCGTCGCTATTGGCGTCCATGGCTGACGCATCAATCTGCCCGCTGTTCACCACCGAGTTGTCGCGGCCACCGCTGCCCACCAGGCTGATCACGCCGCCGGTGTTGTCGATACGACCGGCTCTAATAATGCCGTCGTTATTCACGACCTGAGAAAAAATGTCCTGCGCGACCTGGCCTTCCAGCACAATGGTGCCGCCATTGGCCAGCAATTCGCCGGTGTTGGTCAGGGCGCTGTCGGCACCGGAAAGGTTTTCCAGCACCGCTTCGTCGATGGAAAAACGCATCAAACCATCGCCGTCAAAATCGAGTGCAATGCGGTCGCCCACCGCCAGGTTAATACGCCCGGCATGCGCCACGATGTAACCGTGGTTTTCCACCCGTCTGCCCAGCAAGGTCACGCTGCCGCCCGAGGCAGCTTCGATGGTGCCGTGGTTAATCACGCTGCCGTCGGTGCCTTCCTGATGTTCAAAATTCAGCTCACCGTTCAGGAAGTCGGCGGTGTCGATCGCGTGGCCGGACGCCACCAGTGAACCCACACTCAACTGCGCCGAGTCGCCAAAATAAACACCGTTGGGGTTCGCCAGAATCACCTGGCCGTTGGCGTTGATCTGCCCGCGAATAACGCTGACATCGCCATTAAGAATCTGGTTGAGCACCAGCGCCGTGGACGACGGTTGATAGAAGTTAACCGACTCACCGACGTTAACGTCGAAGCTGCCCCACTCCACCACCAGCTTGTCGGAGTTTTGCTGCACGTTCGTGGTGTTGGCATCGGGGCGCGACACACTGCCATCGCCAGCCACCACATCACCGCCGGTTGGGCCAGCGCGACCCAACGATGCCGTGGCGGCCAGAATGGCGGTTGCCAAGGCCGCTCGGGGAAAACGGGCGCGGTCAAAAATTCCAGGCAAGGTCAAACCACAGCCGTGGCTGCGCCTCCTCGTCATCGTTTTGGCTGCCATCGACCACCGGCACCGCAAACTGCAAACGCGATGTCAGTTGATCGGGAATGCCAAAACGAACACCTACACCCAAGGTAGACAGTTGGAACCAGCCTTCCACTTCGCTTAATAACGGATCGTTCTTTTTACCGGTGCTGTGATCGTAAAACACCGACAGTTGCAGCAAATCGCGCCAGCGCCAGCCACCAAAGGCTTCCTGGTCGCCAATTTTCGGCGCCTGAACAATGTATTCCAGCGACAGCAACCCCCCGGTGTCGTACAGCGCGTACGACGACGGGAAACCACGCACATGGTCAGCGCCACCCACGGCATACTGCTCCATGGGCACCAGTAAGTCGGGCGAATACTGAAATTCGGTACGCGCTAAAATCGAGGAATTGTCGGTTATATTCTGCAAACGCGAATAAAACAGCAGCGTTTTCACAAAACTGCCTTCGGCGAAGTCGCCACTGCCGCCACGCCGACTGGGCCGTTCGCCAGCCGGCAAATCTTCGGCGCTCTCGGCATCGCCCATGGCGCCGAGCAAGCCGTTAAAGCCCATCGATACTTCCAGCCCGGCGTAATTCAAACCACCAAAGCGGGTATCGACCGAATCATAATCGGCCGCCAGCGTCATCACCGTCAGCTGGTCTTTATTCGACTGGCTGCCCAACCGGTCGGTCGTGGCCTGCTTCGAGGCAACCTCAAACCGCGATGACAAATTGCGCTCACGACTACGCTGCCAGACGCGTTCCGCGCCCAGGCCGAACTGGTTGGAATCGCCCCGGATATCCAGGTTTTCAAAATCGCCACCCACTGAGAAGGCATTGCGGTTGGCGTAAGCGCTGGCGCGCCAATCGCGATCAATCACGATCTGATAATTGAGTTCAGCAAACAGACTGTTCGCCGGTAACACCGAATGCTGCAACGTCATGCCCAGCTGATCGGCATTGCCGGTTGGGTTATTCCATTGCGCACTGGCACGGCCGCGCCAAACGCCGGTGGTGTCGGAACCGTGGTTATCGGTGCGTACGGTGGCGGTAAAACGTTGCTCGTTAGGCACACGAATCAGCATGTTCGTTTCGCCCACGCGCTGACCAGGCTGAAACATGCCAAAGGCCGTCAGGCCGGGAAAATCGGTCAATACCAGCAACGCCGACTCAGCCTCTTGCTGGCTGACCGGCTCATTGATGAGCGTCTTAAAAGGACGCTGCAGCGTCGCCTCAGAATACAACTGATTCCCTTCCGCCAGAACACGGCCCAGGCGACCTTCTAACACCTCAAGCTTCACGACTCCCTCCGTCACCGTCTGCACTGGCAAAATCGCTTGCGCCAGAATCAACCCACGGCTGCGGTAGTAGTTGACGATGCGGTCGGTAACCGCCTCCAACTGACCAATGGTGAAGCCTTCGGGCCGCTCCAGGCGGGCCTGCTCCACCAATGCTTCAACTTCAGACAGGGCGATACCGTATTCGGGCAGGTCTCTGGCGTTCACCAGTTCAAAGCGCGTAACAGCAATACGTTCGCCTTCATCAACCGCCAGTGGTCGCTCAACAACAGGCGGGATATCCAAAACCGGATTGGCCGATTCAGGTGGAATACGAGGCGAGGGGTTCGGCCGTACTCCGCCGGGTTGCAGACTGTCGGACAGTGGCTCTTGTTCTTCTGCCAGAGCGGGCAACCACAGCCAAGGGCCCGCCAATAGGGGAACACACGCCCAGGCGAGCAGCTTACAACGACTTTTACAACGCCAACTCATCTGCAAACAACTCCTCTTTGAATGCACGGATTCCTTTAATTCCGCTAATAAGTTGGCAATTTGAGTAACTGAAGTATGACTTGTATCACAAAATAGCTTGACAGTTTCAGCACAAAACGGCAATGGGAATTATCAACTGATCGGTCAATATTTGAACGTTTTTTCAATCGACCAGTGATTGAAAGCAAGATAATGAAAAAATGAGCTGGATTTTTGAGAAAAATGGTCTACGCGCCTTTTTGGTGCACCGGATTCCGTTTTTAGTGATTAGGGAGAGGGGGGATTGAGTAGGAGGTCGCTACGCATAGCAAAACAGGAACAGCAGGGCCCGCACACCAGTAACGCCCCCGACCCAACCAATAATGGTGCGCCTGTCGACGGTGCGATCTATATCTTTGAACTTACCAACGACACCCGGTAACAAGGCCACTACCTGAAAGCCAGTAATACGTCGTGAGGGGAGAGGATTGGAGGGTCAGTCATCCTCAACCAAGCGGGTAATCGATTGTTAGTTGGTGCTCTCAATGAAGACAGTACCTCCAACGACGGCCAACACAGTGGCTCGCCAACAGACTGTGGTGCGGTGTATATATTCGAACGAGGGACAGAAAACTGGCAACAAAAGGTCTTCCTGAACGCGAACAACGCCACCGTTTTGATGGCAACCCAGGTGATGACAGCCAAGAAAATACGGGTGTGGTGTTTATTTATTAGTGGGAATGAGAGACAGGGTAGAAAGGTGGGAAAGCCTGACCGGGGGTTGGGCTTTTTGAGTCTTACTCGTCGTCGAAAAAATCTCCATTAAAATTGGATTATCAGAAAAGTGTCCTATCAGTGCCAGGAACTCTATTGTTCCTGGCTCAAGCGCTCTGTCAGCAGTGGATTTTCCATCCTGCTCTAGTTTAAGTTAGCAGGCACCAAGATAGGCACATTAACAACTACCACCCATAAAATTCATTATGAGTCACCGTTTTAACTTCAACATCACCTGATGCAGCATTCACAAGAATATCGGTGGTTGTTGGGGTTTCTAAGTCATGACAATAAGGAGCCATGTCCTGCTTGGGCACTATCACTTCCGAGTCTAACGCCACTTCCACCCATGCCGTCATCGCCACACCGCAGGCACCTTGAAGGCTCATACTGCCAGGAGTAGGCCCAATACGAATTTGATAATCCTTCCCCGCTAACGAGCAAACTCGTTCTATCGAACTTAACGTACCGATCCGGTCATCACTTTCCATCGACTCAATAAATGACCAAGGTGACCAGCGGTTCTCAACGCCACTTTCAACCAACGCGTCGCCTTCCTCATTATAGGCGCCGCGATAATAGATTAAGAGTTCGTCTTCATCTTGGTTACATTCATATCCAATGACTACTCTGAAATAATCCGCATAAGACAGCGCAGGCATAATAACAAAAAGAAAACAGATGCACTTTTTCATAATTTCCTCCATAAATTACTGATCCCTGAACAATCAATTACTTTTATAGTGTAACTTTAGCTATTAAAACCCTTGATGATAAATATAAAATTAATATTTAACAAAAGTCACTTTTGAGACCAACCGCTAATCGCTAAAAACATGAAAAATAAATTTATAGCCGATACTGTTTTTAGCAGAAAAGAGCATCTAATCAACAGATAGCATGCATTGTTATTCATCGCGCCAACCATTAGCCCAATATCAAACAAACCTTGATTGACGATTTAACATCCTACGATTTTCCATTACATCAACCAGTGGTCGCAATCTGGTCACTATATTCCTAACTTCATAACCATTCAGATAGCTTTCATAATCTCGCAACGCGACTAAAATGCAACGCAAAGCACAATCTATTTGAAATGAATTATCACACCCGACCACTGACTCAGCAGCATGCTCATTAATTGATCTAACTAATGTGGGCATATCACTTGCCGAGAGGTAACTTAAATTCCCATGAAAATATGAATAATTCTTTATATTGGATTTCAAAAAAACATCAGCAATAGAAATGTATAACCCTTTATAAGTATCCAAATCAACAAAAATGTAATCCGGTGCTGCGTTAAAAAAACCTTGCAACCTTTCTAAGAGCGCCAAAAGACTGTCAATATCCTCAACATTATCTAGGTCACTTACCATATGAGGCTCATAAAAAGATGCAACATAGTTTTGAGGAACATAATTATTGAAGCCCGCATTTTTCTTTGATGAGAATATTCTTTCAAAAAAACCACCCGCCCTACTACTTTTTAATGACACTCTCCATTCCAGGGCCTTTGGTATAAGACTGTGAATCAACCAATCGTGAGTAGTTTTAGCATCCCAATAGCCCCTCGGGTTAATATTATCCCCTTTATTATCAAAAAAATATTTGCTGGGGTGCTGCCAAGCCAAAACCACTTCATCATCACTATTTCTAAAATTAGAAAACCATCCATCATACTTGTGTGGCTTAATGAATGCATGATGGCCAGCATCCATAGTTAAGGATGAACTTTTTGTATAGACCTTTAGGTAACCCGGACAGCTGTCAAATATAGCCCAACTGTCGCCATCATTATTATTAATAGCATCATGAGCATATGCAAAATCAAGAAGTAAGGACCATAGCCATCTCTTTACCCTGATTAAGGCAACATCTGTGCTTACACCTGTGTGATAATTAAAGAATTTTGACCTCCAAACCTCTTCTATATTATTAACTCTTTTTCTATATTCCTCCCAAAAGACATCAAATGCAGCACAAAGGCTTTCTGCTTCACCGAAACTAAGCTCTATCCGACAGTTTCCTATATCACAGTAATAACCATCAGAAAAATGTCTTTCGAGTAAGAAAGGTCTTTTCGATTGATCAATAGGGATGTTCACGCTACTAAAAAAAGATTGAATCAATTGCTCATGACTAAGTGTGATTGTCACATGAGAAAACCTTCCATTTCTAAACTCAACTTTGCAACTCGCACTATTATTATCTAAAGAGGGCAAAAATGCATAAATATTCACATGTTCATTTATAAACTCAAAGATATCTCCATATTGGTTTTTCTTAGGTTCGACATAATCATTCCAGCTAGTAGGTTCTTTAAACTCCCAAATGCCATATTTTTCCAAGTGCCATAAACCAACATCTCCATACAAAAGTTGAGTCCAAGCCGGGTGGAAATATTTATATACTAACTCCGGGAATTCTTTTATCCACCTATCAAGGGTCACAGAGGGAATGATTTTATAATTAATCGACTTATCCGATAATGCACTAGCCTCTCGTTGCCAAAGTATAATTTCATCAGCTGAAATGTTTTCAGCCACAAAAACATTAAACTCTGTTATTTCAAGCCCCCAAGATTCATAGTAATGTAAGAACCTCGATACAGTTTTTTTGTACTCTGCAATACTAAATGAACCAACCCTTTTTACTTCATACAAAGCATATTTATTGGAAGAACCGCCACTCTCTTTTACAAAGATATCAGCGCCATACTGTTTTTGTCCTGAAACGCCTATCGGAAGAATATCAACAATATTTGTATTTAGTTCAGATTCATATTTCTTCCAAAGAAGCTCACAACAAAACCGCTCAAAAATGCGTGGCTCAAGCATATTAAACGGAAGATTCTTATCATCGTGTGTAGCAGGGGCCTTTACTTTCTTAATCTCGATACTTTCTAGGAAGCCTGGTAATTTCATTAAAAACCTATTTATCATCTACATCCAATTTTAGGTTACTCTTCTAGAGTGCATTAGGTATTTCCTTGCCGCCCCAGAAAATATTTCCAGCATTCTATAAGAGCCAATGGTCACTTAGACGATGACATCAAATATTAATATTTAACAGCCAATGCAACCGTAAATACTATACAATGAAATAGTATGACACCGTATTATTTATAAAGCGCTATATATTCCTATAAATATTTCCTTGAAGAGCAAAATATCAGCTCAACATTAATTTATTGCTTAATTCAATACCCCATTATGGCAATCGGAATCTATCATTCCACAACTGCACCCGTACCACTCTCAACAAACCAGTCTCTAATACGCGCTGCAATCTCTTGCCTCTCCACCGGCTCTATAATTCGCCATCGTTGTTCCGAAGGGTTAGCCACATAAAGCGTATTGCAGTGAACGGTTATCCATGCCGCCGTATTACTATCGAGCCCGCTTCGCGTAATCTCACCTTCCACATAAAACACACCATCAAAGTACTTCACCTGCTCACCACGGTTAATTACCTGAACAACATAGCCTTTGGCTTTTAGCTGATGTTCAAGCAGTTTTTCTCGTTTCGCTTTCTTATCCATGTTTTCACATCAAGACCGCACGCTACCGCCCAGCCGGATACAGAGCACGCCAAGCGTTTGAATTGTCGAGTGTTTGTAGAGCTCGGCTAGGATGACGCTTTTATGTGACGTGGTTCAAGGCTAGGTAGCGCGCTTGTGTCCGCTTTTCGCGTTGGGACAAGTGGGTCGGTGCATCCACAAGGAGCGGTTGGCGGGGAACGGATTGAAAGCGGTCGTTGGGAGTGAGTATGTGGGCGCTACAGGGTGGCGGGGTGGTGCTTACAACAAAGCCACCGAGCGATGCGGTGTCCCGTCGCTCGGTGGCTTTTTAATAGGTGTCACATCCTATTCTTGTTCAGCCTGTCGACACCCCGCGCTAAAACGCCGCCTGGCTGGAGGTCTTCGCTGACGTTTCTTTTCAACACTCCAGCGGGTGAGCTGTGCGTTGCTGCTGCAACAGCCGAAGTACTTCGCGGTTGTAGTTGGCGGTATCGAATGTGGCTCGCATCACCTGCCCCAAGGCGATGAATAAAATGCCAGTGAGAATAGCGCCGACACTCGGGGCAACAGCCACCACCAACAACTTTATAAAGGCTAAGGTGCCACTGCCATAAGAGGCAACGCTGACGCACAAAGCAACAATTCCGCCCACCAAGGCTACCCAGCCGACGGCTGAAATCAGGTTGGCGATGATGATGGCGAAGATGTATTTCTGCTGCGGTTCAGGGGTTTCGTGTGTGGTGGTTTTTGGGTCGATATGCCATTGGTCGCCGATGCGCTCACCGGCATAGTCGCCCGCCTTTATTTTGCGGATAACCTGGTCGGCGGTCATGTTGTTTTGCTGGGCGTATTGCTCCACAGGTACAAGATGTTGGGTAGAAGGGATATGGGTCATTTAAACACTCCATTGTTTGGATGAGGGGAACACCTCACAACTCCGGTGAGATGTCCTGATAGCAACCTTTGCCATTTCGTTCGTTCAACCGATCGGTCGCCCAGCCAATCGCCTGAAAGAGACGGATGTATCTAACGGAGAGCGGTTTTGCTTGTCAATTGAGACCGGCCACGGCTTAAAGGGCTTGAGATGCGCCGCACGAATTGCTCTGGTCGGTGTTCCTGCGCGGGAACTCGAAATAGAACCGTGACTGACCTCTCACCTTTATCAAATACCACGCTTTTCACACGGTTTTCGCCATTTCCTGACACTTCGACGCCTGCTTTTCAAACGATTTTTCACACGCTTGCTCTGTAGAGTGCTTCGCCAGGTTCGGTTGCAACGGCCTAAAGTCGCATGAAGATTTGCCCTGTTAAAGGTGGCAGCAACCGATGGCGTTCATCGAATTGGTTATTAAAGGTTAAAGAGATATGACTCGTGCTATTCACAAGGATGGAACTTTAAACACAGGGAGGCGTTGGCGCTTACGCACCCACTTGTTCGCCACGGTGGTCGATGCATCGCCTGCTTCATTGCGGGCAGTCACTGAACACGCAGCGCCGAGCCAACCCGTCGCCCGCTTTATGAATTGGGTGCCGGCTTTTGTGATGGGGTGTGGGTTTCTGGTGCGCCGGTTTTCACCCTCGCGCTGTCTGCCGGCTGGCTGTGGTTTTTAGGGGGGAAGGCTCTTTAAGAAGTGCCGCCACCGTGCTCGGAGGCGATTAAGGAATCTCAACTTTGCCCTGCCATCCCGTCGTGATCTTTTGGGTCAGGTTGTACTTATCGGTGCCGTTGGGTTGCATGATATTGCCCCACCCCAAAGCCGTCATTGCCACCCGAACAGGCGCACATCTGTCCGCTATTGGGCGAATTCATGCTTTATCAAGATTTTGTAAAGAGGTAATGTTCAAGATCGTTCCATGAAGGATCGACAGGCCGAAAAGCCTGCGTAGTGATTCAATCTGATAGCGAACAAGGAAGCAGTATGACGAGCCAATCCCCCACCGATGCTCCAGTCAATTCCCCATCTACTCCGGAACAGATTCCCGTTACCTTCAATGGCAGTGGCGCCGAATACTTCGGCATCTGGATTGTTAATATCGCACTATCAATACTGACCTTAGGCATTTATTCCGCCTGGGCGAAGGTCCGTAACAAGCGGTACTTCTATGGTAATACCGACGTTGCCGGTGCCTCTTTTGAGTACCTAGCCACGGGCGGCCAAATTCTGAAAGGTCGGCTGATTGCGCTGGCGGCGTTTATCGTCGTCTATGTGTTGCTTATCTTTGTTTCGCCGCTCTTTTTCTTGCTGGCGATTTTTCTGGGCACGCCCTGGTTGATCAATGCAGGCCTGCGATTCAATGCTCGCTATTCTGCCTACCGAGGGGTGCGCTTCCGGTTCACAGGCACCTATTGGGGCGCTTTTAAGGCGTTTATTCTGGTCCCGATGCTCGGCCCAATTACCTTGGGCTTCATGATGCCGTATGCCCTGCACTATACCGCTCGGTACGTGGTCACTAACCACGCCTATGGCACCGAAAGCTTCAACTTTACCGCCCAGGTTGGGGATTATGTGAAGATTGTGCTGACCATGGTGGCCGTATTTTTTGCCGCCATGGCTTGCATCATCATCGGCTTCAGTGCCATGGCCGCTCCCGTAATTATTGCCGGTTATCTGGCCATTTACAGCCTGCCTCTGATCATCAAACCATTGAATTTCAACGTGTACTGGCCGGGCGTTAACCTGAAGGGCAACAGCTTTGAAGCCAATATGTCGGTAGTTCGCTTTATCTGGGTCTTCCTCAGCAGTTCCTTTATGGTCTTGATCACCTTGGGCTTGTTGTTTCCCTGGGCCAAGGTTCGTATGGCGCGCTTGAATGCAAGTGCCCTCACCTTCCTGCACGCGGGTAACCTCGGCAGCATTGCCGCCAGCCAGGCGAAAGAAATGTCGGCGGTGGGTGAAGAACTGGGCGACGTTTACGATGTGGATATTGGATTTGGCATCTAACAAACCCGTTGCTGGCCGCCACGGGCGGTCGGCACCACCAGGCAGTCTTTTGCAATGACCCAAACCTTCAACGCCCACTTCTACCCCGAAGGCTTCGCCGACAGCCAAGACGTTTCTGTTTTGCTCGATGCCGCTGGCTGGCTGAATTTTAAAGCCTTCGGCCGGAAGTACCGGTGCTCGTTCGATAAGGTCACCGTCAGTGATCGGCTGGGCCGGGCACCTCGCTTCCTGATGTTGCCCGATATCGGACAACTGGAAACCCGAGACAACGACTTCATTGATATGGCCCTGCGTCACTTTGGTCACCCGAGCAAACGCATGCTCTGGTTGCCAAGACTGGAACGCACGCCCTCGTGGATTCTCGGCTTGCTGATTGTGGTGGTGGTTACCGGTTGGGCTACTTACCGCCATGGCATTCCGGCCATGGCCAAGGCAACCGCGCCCTTAGTGCCGGACAAAGTGCGGGAACTGGCAGGGAAGGAATCGTTGGAGTGGATGGAACGCAGCTGGCTCGCCCCAACCACACTCAGTGAAGAACGCCAGCAAGCACTTCGCCAAGCGTTCGATGACCATTTTGGCGACTCGTTAAACGGGCTCAATGTACGCGTGCTGTTTTACAACAGCGAAGGCGTAGGCGCCAATGCCTTTGCCTTGCCCGACGGCAGTTTGATCTTCACCGATCAATTCGTAGAGCTGGTTAGCGAAGACGAATTCCTGGCCGTCGCCGCACACGAAATTGGCCATGTTCAACACGATCACGGCATGCGCGGCATCATCAGTTCCTCTACGCTGGTCGCAACCACCATGCTGATGACCGGCGACAGCGAAGCCCTTTCTGAAATCATCGTTACCGCGCCTTATGCTCTGGCTCAGCTTTCCTATTCGCGCGACATGGAACGCGAAGCCGACACCACAGCCATGGAACTGATGCAAGCCGCCGGCCTGAACCGCCGAGCCTTCGCCTCGGCCTTGCGCAAGATGATGGCAAGCCATGGTGCTAGTAAGGGAGACGCCAAGGTCTGGGAAGAATATCTGTCCAGTCATCCGGCAACGGATGAGCGGATTCGGCGGTTTGAGTAGGTTAGGATGTTTGGTGGCTTCGGGCCGGCGGCTGGCAGGACTTGGGGCTTTGCCCCGTCCCCTTCGGCTGGGCTGGCACACCAGCGCCTTCGGCGGTCCAAATCGGCAGTGTCGGTTTGTTGAGCCCGACTGGTTTTGTGGAATGGGCTCGATAGGTGGTTTCGGGCCGACGGCGGGCAGGATTCGGCCCATTCGGGGCCTCACCCCTACGGGGCGCCCTTTGGGCGTCCAAATCGGCTGCTCGCCAATTTGTCGAACCCGACGCGGTGAAGCGAACGACGCTCGCTGTCTGCTGATCAACAAAAAAGGCCACCCGTTGGGTGGCCTTTTTTGTTGATTGGTGGAGGCGGCGGGGATCGAATCTTGCATAAACTCTTACCTTTCAGATAGTTAGATCAACATGTGTCTGTTTAGTGCCTAACCGTGGTCGTACAATTTAAATTTAGAATCAAACCACAACACGTAAAAAATATCCTGAATCCTATAACCAACCATAGCCCTCTTACCATTGTATCGAAAGGCAATTAACTGGCTCACTTCTTCAGTAATAAATGGGGGAATCGGAGCACGTATAGCGCTTTTGCTTATTTTTTCGTAACCAAGCCCATGCCTACCAGCACTCCTCATCTCTGACCATGTCATGGTACGCCTAACAAACATGGCTTCGGAAAACTGACGCTTACACTCATTTGATAAACTGGAGAAACAGAATTTTCCATCCTGCAACTTTTCAAGGGAGAACTTTGGGGGCCTTTTATCAAAATCTGGCGGATCTTTCGCCTGGACGTTCTTCCCTTCATTAGCCGCAGGCGTCTGGATTCTATTTTTTCTTCCCTTAGCCAATTATTTCAACCTAGTTTTAAAATATTCAGCCATCTCATCTACTGGAATCTCACCGGCTTCAGAAGAATGATTGAGCCACGGGCTTTCTTCATGGGTCATATTCCTCAACTTCCACGGAGAGAACTGACTAAATACCTGAAAAACCTCCTGGATCAAATCAGCTTCTTCATCAGCTAAGTCAAATCCGGACTTTTCATCAAAAGGAATAGGGTTAGCACCAAAGCCCTTATACTGGTGGTACAGTTCAACCACCACTGGACCATGAGTCCAAGCTTCAATTCTGCTTTCAAATAGAGGCTTGCCGTCGTTCAAGGCAGCAAAAAAACCTTGAGCATAATAAGCAAGCTTCTGAAGCTTCAGATTTGAGATGTTACCAACTTCTTCATCAGCTTCTTGCTGATCGAGAAAAAGGAGATAGTTTGCGACATCTTGAACATTTGCCATGACTGCCTCCTGTAGATGTTAAATTTGGGGGTGCGGTATAGTATTCACTATTAGTTACTATTCAAGCATATACTTCAACTTTAAAATACTTTTTAGTTATAAAAAAAGTATTTTTATCATAATTTAGATCTCAATCCATCTCCCATAAACTTTTCTAATCATTCCCCAATCTGAATGCCCCATCTGGTTAGCGACTTTGAGGGGGTTTTCGCCACCTGATAACAACCACGATGCATATGAATGTCGAGTTTGATATGGCTTTCGATATCTAACGCCTGACTTCCGAATAGCCTTCATCCAGACTCGCTTCCTGACTACTTGATCATTTTTCCAGCGTTTTAATAGCTTGGGGTCGAAGAACACAAAACCATCTGAATTGGCCTGCCGTTTGAATTGATCCTCCAACGCCTTCTTCGCCATCGGCAGCAATTCGACACTGCGCCAGCCGGATTTCGTCTTTGTTTCTTTAATAATCCCTCGAACGCAGGCACTGCGCACATGGACAACGTTTCGCTCGATGTCGACGTTCTCCCATCTGAGCGCGATCAGTTCTGACGTTCTCAGGCCGGAATAGAACGCAAACTGATAGAAGTTCCGCTCTACCCCTTCCAGCGCCTCGATGATCTTTTGTGCTTCAGCTTTGGTGAATGGCTCTGGCTCAGAACGTACCTGCTTGGCACTGCGTACCCGGTCCATGGGGTTTCTATCGATTAGGCCCTCGAACAAGGCATCTTCGAATGCCTGGCGCAGCGGGATTAGGATATTGTTCTTGCGCTTGCCGGATAAGCGCAGCTCTGTGAGCCAGTCTTCGATCTGTGAGGTTTTCAGCTCTGCGACACGCATGGCTCCGAACCTTGGTATCAAGTGGTATCGCACCGCTGAACTGTAGTCCTTCAACGTGCTGTAGGCAGCTCGGTTGGCGACTCGCTTGAGCCAGTCGTTCAGCAGCTTGTCGACCGTGATCAGATGGCCGGCCTTGGATGACAGGCGCATGGCGTGTTTGCTATTAGGGAAGTGATCAAGGTAGTCAAATTTGCCCATTGCGATGTCGTGCTTTACCGCTTCCAGCAGCCGGGCGGCTGCTTTGATGTTGGGCGTGCTGGGTTCCATTCTAAGCGTTTCGCGGTACCGCTGGCCCTGATAGGAAAAACTGACCTGGACACTGTTTCCCCGGACGGTCACGCCTCTTGGCAACTTACGATCCACTTCTCGACCTCCTCCACATTGATCATCAGTCGTCCGTCGGGTGCGCGATAGACATGTTTTTGTAGTCGCCAAACACCTTTTTTGATCTTCTGGCGAATAGCTTCTTGGGTATATCCTGATAGCTCCGAATAGCGTTTGATGGTGACGAACCGGCGCATGGCTCGAATCCTGTTTCAATGGGTTCTCGACCAGTCTCAATTGGTCTGGCATTAACCGGACGGGCCCGAACCGGTACACAACCGGTTAGCGACTCGAAAATTCAGGGTTAGGGAGACCCCAATGGAAAACAGAACAGATGGCTTAGTGGTACAGGTTGCCCACGCAACCCTCGAAATTCTGAGCGACCTCGACGAAGTCGATTCCAGTAGCAAACCCCTCGAACTGCTTGAGAGCCTTGTCTCGCTTACGAAAGAACGGATTAGCCAACGGCTAGACGTCGACAAAATCGGATTCACCTTCGACGACCTGGCGAAACAGATGATTCGGCCACAGGACAAAGAACACTCCCGTCGCTACGTCAATCGGCACCTCAAAGAGCTGAACAAGTTGCTCAGCCAGTACGAAGCCAAGATCACTCGCGAGCTCCAAAAGCGGAGTTACCGTGAATATCTTGCTATTGCGGAAGTCACCGAAAGCAAGCGAAAGTACCTTCACCTGGATACAAAGCCGATTGGATCACCGACCAAATCACAACCCATCCAGGATTCGGACAAAGCCATCGAGTACCATATTTATTCCGCTCCAAAACCTAACCGTTTGGTATCTCGAATCGGTGTTTTGGCTCTAAGCAAATCCAAAGGCGCACTTTGGAGCCTTCCTTTGTTTGGTCTCAGCATTAGTCTGTTGACGTTCCTAGCGTCCCTGTTTCCCGGCTTCATGCTCTGGGGGCCAGGGTTGCCTTTAATTTTCAGTGCCGTATTTGCCATTACTAGCTGGCTCGTCAATCCAATCTACTTGGCAGTGGAACGAGGAATCTCCATAGCGCCGACTTGGCTTTCTGAATCCTTTGTCCGCACTTCCTTTTTCACACTTGAACCCCTCGACTCCTTGTCGAGCCAAAAGGTATTGCGCATCAAAACTTTTGAAGCCAACTGCCCCATCTGTAACGGGTCCGTGTTCATTCAAAAAGGCAAAAGGCACCTCAAGGGACGCTTTGTAGGTCAGTGCCAATACAGCCCTGAACATCTGTACACCTTTGATCACATGACCCTATCTGGCCGCTACGCACTACAACCTTAAAGGCTCCCAGTCACCGGGTAGCCAGCCTTTAACGTCAACCGGATCTACTCTTAAAATATTGGGGTCACCCTGACGCTCACCGGCAAACGCAAGTGGTTTGCCTTCTTCGGGTTCATCGTCGAAAAAGACTTCACGTGTATAACCATCCTTTCCATACCAGCCTTTAATAGTGATCACGGAGAGACGGTCGTAATAAGGATGTGCCCAAGACTTCATGGTGAACGGGAAGTCACATCCGGCAGCCTGGTATATTTCCAAAGCGGTATAGGTATCTTCGAATTCGATGCGCGAATCAGTCATCGATCACCTCTAGGCTGGCTCTTACTTCAGAGAGGGTGTACTGACGCACGCCTTCCATGAATTTGATGATCAATTCGACTTCGTCGTTCATAGTCAGTACGCCAACAATGACGCCTCGCTGTGAAGGGCGATAACGCTCTGATTCTGGTTTGGTACGTTCGGCCACTGTGTAATTCAGGTACTGAACGGCTGACTCGATTGAAAAAGTAGGTGTCAAAAGTGTCTTGATGGGCTGCATCTAATCGCTCCGTACAGTTATTTACACAAGTCCAAGATGTCCGCTCAGACTGATAGGGTTGCCGTCCTGCCGGCCGGCAAGCCCTATCACCTTGAGCGGATCGAATTGGGTTCCCAGCCAATGACGTAGCCGGGTAGGCTGGCGTAAGACCCCGGCACACACTCCGATCACCCTGGCGGGCAAATCTTCTCCATAACGATTCTTAAGCGATGACCAAACTTCACCGGTGCGACGGTTAACCGCTTCAGTGTGTGCTTTCATTAACTGAACGCCAAAGCCCCCTCCACAGTCCTGTGGCAGGTCCATAGCCTCCATAAAACGAAACCAATCACCCTCATCCGCGGCTGCGATTGCCGATCCCATAGAGCCACTGGTATTCATGCCGGACAGGCGTCGAAGTTCACGCCATACCCCCACAGGCGGGCCACCAATGAAGTCGAACTGATGGATGCCCCAGGTACTCGCCCAGGCACGAATTCGAGAGGCAGTGTCTTTGAACGGTCGCCCTTCTTTGTCGAAATCGAGGCCCGCGCCGTCGATGTTTTTAGAAACGTACTTGGCAACGTAACCAGCGGCAGTCCCTCGACTCGGATCGATACGCACGATTTTGAGCCGATAGGGCAGCAGCTCCGGCGAAGCGCCGTCTTTAAGAACGTAGTTCGTGAACACTTCTTCAATCTGGTCTCGCTGTGATTGATCGACGAACAACATCAGGTGCCAATGCGGGGTGCCGTCGTGATGAGGCTCAACAACCCGAAGGCCAAAGGGAGCTATGTCGTCACGGTGAAACTTTGATCGGATGCTGGCCCACAGCCCAACTAGGTGTTTGTTCCCTTGCTTCGGTGTTGAGCCATTGAACTTGGAGTTGCAGTGACCTTCTTTAAGTGAGGCGTGGTATTCCGACGGGAGAGTGAGAGTAACGAATAGGCCGACTTGGCCATGGGCTTGAGCGTATTCCTCCATGCCACGAACACGCGTCATCAGTTCCGCCCGCCGGTTAGCAGGGTTGGCTATGGTGGAATCGCTGATCTCAGCCAATGACAGGTTCACGCCGTCCTGGCTTTGCAGGTAGGTGCGGAGGAGGTATTCACGGCTCAGCTTCTGGCAATGCTGATAGAGGTTATAGGTGTGACTGGAGACATAGGCGCAACGCTTATGGTGAACGTGGCCGATCTGACGGTAGCTATTCTCGATCTGCCGTTGACAGTGCTTGTGAAGATTCCTGCGCCACCATGACGCCTCACGCAAACGCGACAGACAGCCAGTCACCGTTCTGCCTTGCTTTGGATCGGGTGCCGTTAAACCGATGAAGTCAGCCAGCTCGGAACCGTAAGCTAACGCTTCGGCCGGGTCGTCTAAGCGTTTAAACGTCCAATGGACATGGCGAGCCAGCGACGCTGACAAGAGACGGACTGAATCGGTCGAGCCTGGGCTTGTGCCCAATTTGTGCCATTTTGGAGACCCACGGAGACTTTCACAGACCAACTGGCAAAACTGCCGAGCGTTCTGAAAGCCGCATGGTAGAGGGGTGGAAAGGGGGAGGGGCTGGCCTAGACCAGCCCCGTAATTGGTGGAGGCGGCGGGGATCGAACCCGCGTCCGCAAGTCCTCCATTCTCGGTCCTACATGCTTAGTCTCTTCTTTAATTTACCCTTGCCGTTACCGAAGGACAGGTGCGACTCGGGGAGCCTGGGATGTTTGTTTAACAGCTCCGGCCCAGACAACCTTCACTGCGATCCTGAATTTTTGACAGTCAGTTGGGCCGTTCAGGCACAGCCCAGTGACTGCCGGACCGGTTAAGGGGTCCAGTTTTGAAGGATTAGGCTGCTAGAGCGTAACCTTCGTAGTTGTCATCGTTTGCAACTATGAGTTTGCAGCTTTGGTTTTACGAGATTCGCTACCATCTCGGCATGCACCTTGAACTTTGTAACCCGCGTCGAAGCCATGTCGCCCCCGAAAACGGTTCACCGAAAGTTCCGGTGGTCTCGGCTTAATGCTGCCGATGGTCGGTGATTTCAAGGCCCGTCTGCGTTGGCAGCAGGCCCCGGAATCGCCGGGTGGCGGAGTCTAGCACGCCACCCTCTGTTAAAACATCTTTCAATACACAACCCAAACAGGCTGCGTTATCGCAATCAGGTGTTATAGGCTTTCATCACCCGTTCTTTCTGGCGGTTCCAGTCGCGCTCTTTCATGGTGGCGCGTTTGTCGTGCAGCTTTTTACCTTTCACCAAGGCAATGTCAGCTTTCACGTTGTTGCGCTTCCAGAACAGCGATAAGCACACCACGGTGTAGCCTTGCTGTTCGGACTGGCCTTTCAGCTTGTCGATTTCACGGCGGTGCATCAGCAGTTTGCGGGTGCGTGTCGGATCCGCGATCACGTGGGTGGAGGCGGTGTTCAGCGGCGTGAAGTGGGCACCAATCAGCCAGGCTTCGTCGTCTTTGAAGATGACGTAGCTGTCTACTAATTGCGCCTTGCCTTCGCGCAGGCTTTTGACTTCCCAGCCCATCAGTTGCAGGCCCGCTTCGACTTTTTCGGCAATCTCATAGTCGTGGCGTGCCTTCTTGTTCTGGGCAATGGTACTGCTGCCGGGTTGCGGCTTTTTCTTGGCTTTACTCATAACCGTCCATTATACAGGCCCGGGTGCCACCAGGGCTATATGGCGCAACACTGTCTTCGTGCATTTGCTGGGCTCAACCGCAGCGATTGAGTCACAATAGGCATCCGTGGAGGGTGGTGCGCTATGTTATTCGGGTTTTTCATACTGATGGTTTACTGGCTGCTCGGTGAGCTGATAACCGCAGCCATCGGTTGGCCGGTGCCGGGCAATGTGGTCGGCCTGGTGCTGCTGTGGATCAGCCTGACCATTTACCGACGTGTGCCCGAAGGCTTGGCCGATGCCAGCCGCTCGCTGATCCGTTATCTCACCTTGCTGTTTGTGCCCGCCGGTGTGGGGCTGATTCAGCATTGGGATCGGCTGATGAGCCATGGTTTGTGGATGATCCTGATCATTACCATCAGCACCGTCGGCGCGGCGTTGGTGATGATCGGCCTGTTCAAACTGCTGAAGGCACCCGGCGCATGATTGCTTCGATTCAAACCCTGCTGGCCATCAGTATGACCGTGGGCGTCTATTTGGCGGCCGAACAGCTGTATATCAAGGCCAGGCGCAGCCCACTGGTGCATCCGGTGATCGTCAGCATTTTCACCTTGATGGGCGCGATCACCCTGCTCGGCTGGGATTACTCGCAATACCAGCACGACACCCGCTTTATTCATTTTCTACTGGGCCCGGCGACCGTGGCTTTGGCGGTGCCGCTGCACGAGAACATGGCGCTGATTCGCAAGATGGCAGTGCCCTTATTACTGGCTTGTTTCAGTGGCGCATTAGTGGCTTCGGCCAGCGCGGTCATGCTGGCGTGGTGGATCACCGGTGATGACGTACTGGCGCTGAGCATGAGCGCTAAGTCGATCACCACACCCATTGCCATCGGCATGGCCGACAGCCTGGGTGGCAGCGGCTCGCTGGCGGCGGGTTTGGTGTTGCTGGCTGGTGCCGTGGGCACTCTGGTATTACCCGGTTTAATGCGGATGTGTCGTCTGCACGACCACGCCTTGTATGGCTTTGTGCTGGGCGTAACGGCACACGGCTTCGGCACCGCTCAGGCGTTTGAGAAGTCGATTACCTGCGGTGCCTTTGCTGGCCTGGCGATGAGTTTAACCGGGGTCATCACCGCCTTTCTGGTACCGCCGCTGGTGCCGTTTTGGTTGCTGTGAGGCGCGTTTAAGTCCGGCCTAAGACAGCACCCGCAACATCAAACCCGCGCGTTGGCCGACCGGGACCTTGGGGTTCGGAAATACAATGCTTTCGGGTTGTTCACCCACGCGGTATTCGCGTTCACCGTCGCGCCAGATCAGGGTACCCGGTTCGTATTCGGTGAAGTTCAACGCATCGTCGGGCACATAGAATTCCCACTGATCGCTGGTCACTTCAATGCTGTGGCACACCTCGAATTGCGTGACCGGTTGTTTGGGTTCGGCAGGCAAGGGTTCTCCGGCAATCAGTTCACGCAAGGCGTAGTCGATGCCGTTGTAGCGTTTTAAATCGTTCTCGCCAAAGGGCTTCACTTGCCCCAGCTCCAGCGTGAAACTTTCGGCACCGTATTTCAGCGATGAAAACGATGAGAACGTATTGCCCTCTTCGTTTTGCAGCAGCACGGTATCAATGTCCGATCGCGCCAAAAATGCTTGCTGGTTTTTCGGTAAGGCGCGACCGGGTACGAATGGATAAACTGCAAACCGTTCGCGCTGACTGCCACGAATGGCAGTGTGCAAATCGTAGTGGTACCGCCGGGTGACGGTGACTGGTTCGCTGGCGTAAAAGTTGGCGACAAAGGCTTCGAGTTTGGCCGCGCGTTTTACTTCTTTTAAAGCGGTGTCGTAGTTCTGCCAATCGCCAGCAAACAGCCGGTTCATGTTCACGTCGGTAAAGCGTTTGGCCGCTTGCATGGCCCAGGGGTTACCGAGAATAAATAACACCCGCTGACCGACTTTCTGCTCTTCTTCGAGCACGTCGCGCACGATGTCGCGGATGATTTCAATCGGCGCGGTTTCGTTGCCGTGAACGCCGCAGGAAATCACCAGTGAGGTATCGCAGGCGGTGTTGGGTTCAACGCGCAACACGCCGCTGTCGAGCAGCGCCACTTCGGTACCGGCGCTGAGTATTTCAAAACTGGCGTTGACCTCGGCATCGGCCGTTGCCAGACAATGTTCCAGAAAATTTTCGTAGGCACCGAACACAATGAACCTCGATTAAAAAAGGCCGCGATGCGGCCTGTTTGTCGTTACCTTCAGCGCGGCCGTAAATGACCGAGCATGCGTTTTTCCAACTGCTTGAAAATATAGAAGATGGTAAACGTCAGGCACAGATAAATCAGCGCAGCAAAGATGTACGCCTGGAAAGGAGCGTAAAAGCGCGCGTAAATATCGCGCGCAGCGCCGGTTAAATCGATGATGGTCACCGTCGAGGCAATGGCGCTGGAGTGCAGCATAAACACCACCTCATTACTGTAAGCCGGAATGGCGCGCCGGAAAGCACTGGGCAATACAATGCGCCGCATGCGTTTAGCCGCACTCATGCCGTACGCTTTGGCCGCTTCAATTTCACCGCGTGGTGTAGCCTCAATGGCACCGCGGAAAATTTCGGTGGTGTAAGCGGCAGTGTTGAGCGTGAAAGCAATCAAACACGGATAAAAAGCGCGTTCGAAAATCACCCAGAAAACCGATTCCTGAATGCCGTCAATTAAGGTGACGCCGTAGTAAATCATGTACAGCTGGATCAGCAGTGGCGTACCGCGAAAAACGTAGGTAAAACACCAGACCGGCCAGTTGATCCAGGGTTTTTTCGAGGTGCGCATGATGGCCAGCGGCACCGCCAGCACCAAGCCCAGCACCAGCGATAAGAACACCAGTTGAACGGTATTCACCAAACCATCCCAGTAATGCGCCAGGGTGGTGGGATTAAAAATATCGTTGTTTTCGAGCAGTGCGAGAATGGCATCCATCGATCAACCCTCCATCACGCCGACGCTGTAGCGCCGCTTGAGTTGACGAAAGACCCATTCCGATACCGTGGTCAACGCTAAATACACCAGCGCCACCGGTACGAAAAAGATGAAGGGTTCGCGGACCGTTTTGGCCGCTTCGGTGGCCAGGTTCACCATGTCGGCCAGACCGATGACGCTGACCAGCGCCGTGGTTTTCAGCAGCACCTGCCAGTTGTTACCGAGACCGGGTAACGCGTGACGCATCATCTGCGGAAACATGATGCGGTTAAACACCTGCCAGCCGGTCATACCATAGGCTTTGCCCGCTTCAATCTGACCGTTTTCCACGGCCATAAATGCGCCGCGAAACGTTTCGCTCATGTAGGCCCCGAAAATAAAACCGATGGTGGCGACACCGGCGACGAACGGATTGACCTGGAAGAAAATATCGATGGCGCCATCACTGGTGTTGTAGAGCCAATCGGTGACGGCGTTAATGCCAATCTGACCGCCGAAATAAATCAGCATCATCAATACCAGATCGGGCACGCCGCGAATTAACGTGGTGTAGAGTGTCGACAACCACCGCAGTGGTCGCTTGGAAGAGAGTTTGCCACTGGCGCCCAACAGCCCCAGTAAGACGGCGATCAGTAACGACAGAAACGCCAGTTGAATGGTCAGAATGGCGCCGTTAAAAATCGACGGGCCATAGCCGTGTAGGTCTAGCATAGTGTGTGCTCTGTGAGGTCAATGTCGGGGCTTAATTGTTTTAGTTTCAGGCCCGATGAATTGCGAGTCGGCTTGCGTTTGGCCATTGCCAAACGTAAACCGGCTAAAGGGCCCGAAACCGGGCCCTTGCACCGCATCAAGATCAGATCTTGATGTTGGATTCGAAATATTTCTCCATGATGGCGTCGTAAGTACCATCATTTTTAAATTTCTCCAGCGCTTCGCTCACCGCTTCTTCCAGCGCAGAATCACGCTTACGGAATGCAGCGCCAACGCCTTCGCCGAGAATGCTGACCGGCTCGGAGATGTCGTCGCTGACCTGAACAACGTCATCGCTGGTTTCGATCAGACCCAGACCGGCCAGAGCGTCGATGAACATGGCATCCAGACGACCGCCTTCCAGATCGACCAGAATGTCGTCAGCAGTGGTGTAGCGAACGATTTCAGCGTCGCCGTGCAGTTCGGTCAGATAGGTGTCCTGAATGGTGGCGCGCTGTACACCGATGCGAGTGCCTTCGGTGCTTTCATGATCGAAGTCACTGCCTTCAACTGCGAAGAATGCAGACGGCGTTGTGTAGTACGGATCGGAGAACAGAACGCGCTCAGCACGCTCAGGGTTGATCGACATAGAAGAGAAGATCATGTCGTATTTACGCGCCAGCAGACCCGGGATGATGCCATCCCATGCTTGCACAACCCACTCGCAATCCTGACCGGTGATTTCGTTGCACACGGCGTTGCCCAGTTCAATTTCGAAACCGGTCAGTTCACCGCTGGGATCACGGAATTCGAACGGAGGATAAGGCACATCCACGCCCACACGAATTACGTCGTAATCTTCTGCGCTTACGGTTGTGCTCAGGGCCAGCAACGCGGCCACTGTCATCAGTGCTTTTTTCATTCTCTTTGACTCCAGTTGTTATCATTCGGTCAGTGGTACCTGACCTTCATCGTTAAAACAAAGCGCCTTGTGGGCGCTTGCGCTCTCTCGGTTTACTGCTTTTAGTTGCCCGCTCTAAGAACGAGCTTCGCCCTCCGATTGCTGAGCTTAGATGGCTCAGTAACTCGGTGAAATAAACTGTTTAAAGCGTTCGGATTTGGGGTTGTTGAAGACGTCCTGCGGGTTGCCTTCTTCTTCGATGCGCCCCTGATGCAAAAACATCACCTTGTTCGAGACGTCGCGGGCAAAGGCCATTTCGTGAGTCACCACCACCATGGTACGGCCTTCTTCGGCCAAGCCGCGCATCACCTTCAGAACTTCACCGACCAGTTCCGGGTCGAGCGCTGAGGTGGGTTCGTCGAACAACATCACTTCCGGGTTCATCGCCAGCGCACGAGCAATGGCGGCGCGTTGCTGCTGGCCGCCGGACATGTGTGCCGGGTAATAATCGCGGCGGTCGTACAGACCCACACGATTGAGGTGTTCTTCGGCGCGTTCGGTCGCTTCAGCGCGACTGACGCCCAGCACATGAATCGGCGCTTCAATGATGTTCTGCATCACCGTCATGTGCGACCAGAGGTTAAAGCTCTGAAACACCATCGACAGCTGTGAGCGAATGCGTTCAACCTGACGGATGTCCGCCGGTTCACGCAGGCCGTGCCGATTGGTTTTAAAACGGACGCTGTCACCATGAACGCGCAGTTCGCCGGAAGTGGGAATTTCCAGCATGTTCATGCAGCGAAGGAAGGTACTCTTACCGGAGCCGGACGAGCCGATAACGGAAATCACATCGCCCTTGTCTGCCTCCAGTGAAATGCCTTTGAGGACTTCGACATCACCGAACTGCTTATAAATGTCGGTGGCCAACAGCGGGGCGCTTGCCTGACCCATCTGATTCTCCTGGTCGGTCTCTCCCTGGGTACTGGCAAGGATCACTCACCAGAAGGTCCTTCGAGAGAGGATGGTTTATTGTTCATTTCTGGCGCACCGATAGTGCGCAAAGCCCCAGCGCGATGCAAAACACTCTGGGACCGTCGCTTTTCACCAAAGCGACGCCGTCGGGTGGCGGTGCCCGTTTGCCGAGAGTCCAAGCCGGGCTAAGCAACTCTTAAGCCAGAATCGCGTTTCTAGCATAATTAACAGCGCCGCTCCATTGCTAAGCTACAGACAAGGCACAGCTTTCACTGACAGAATCTTGCCCATCGCCCAAGCGCCTCATTATTGCCGCGAACGCGGGTAATGTCGCCCTCCGCTGGCAGCCGCCCAGTGTTTGCCCTATTGTGAGGCTTGTTTTATTCTCACGCACCAATTTGAACCAGTTATAAGCTTATAAACAACTGAAACCGCCACTTTCTACGGTGGCCCTGTTTTTGCTGTTGGTTTTGGTTCATGGACGCCGTCCTCACCGGGGTCCGACTCGTTCAAAGCCCATCGTGGGCTGTTCATCCATCTAGGAGAGTCATAATAATGAAAAAAGGCATACCCATTCTTGTGGTAGTCATCGCTATTCTGGCCGCCGCAGTTTGGTGGTTCAGCAGCTCTGACGACCAGCAGGTCGCCGAAGCCACCACCTTTGTTTACTGTTCAGAAGCCAGCCCTGAAGGCTTTAACCCGGCGTTCTACACGTCTGGCACCACCTTCGATGCTGCTGGCCGCACCATGTTCAACCGTCTGGTTGAGTTCGAGCGTGGCGGCACCAACGTCGTTCCGGGCCTGGCTGAGAGCTGGGAAATTTCCGACGACGGTCTGACTTACACCTTCCACCTGCGTGAAGGCGTTGAGTTCCACACCAACCACGGTTTCGAGCCGAGCCGCGACTTCAACGCTGAAGACGTGCTGTGGAGCTTCAACCGTCAAATGGACGAAAGCCACCCGTACCATGGTGTATCCAACCAGGATTACTCCTACTTCGGTTACATGGGCATGGCCGATGCCATCGAATCGCTGACCGCTCCGGACGACATGACCGTTGTCTTCGAACTGAGCGCTCCAAACGCGCCGTTCCTGGCTAATCTGGCCATGGACTTCGCCTCCATCGGTTCTGCCGAATACGCCGACGCCATGCTGGAAGCCGGTACGCCGGAACAAGTTGACCAGCTGCCGATCGCAACCGGTCCGTTCATGCTGACCGATTACCAGCAAGACGCCGTTATTCGTTACACCGCTAACCCGACTTACTGGGAAGGCGCTGCGGACATCGATCGTCTGGTGTTCTCCATCACTCCGGACGCCAGCGTGCGTTACGCCAAGCTGCGCTCTGGTGAGTGTCACCACATGGTGTACCCGAACCCGGCCGACATCGCTGAAATGCAGGATGACGAAAACATCAACGTCATGTCCGCACCGGGCCTGAACGTAGGTTACCTGGCGTTCAACACCGAAAAACCGCCGTTCGACAACAAGCTGGTTCGTCAAGCTCTGAACATGGCGACCAACAAAGAGTCCATCCTGGAAGCGGTTTATCAGGGCGCTGGCGAAACCGCCAAGAACCCGATTCCGCCGACCATGTGGTCTTATAACGACGACGTTGTCGACTACGAATACGATCCGGAAGGCGCGCGCGAGTTGCTGGCTGAAGCGGGCTACCCGAACGGCTTCTCCACCGACATCTGGGCGATGCCGGTACAGCGTCCTTACAACCCCAACGCTCGCCGTATGGCGGAGCTGATCCAGTCTGACTGGGCCGCTGTTGGCGTTGACGCTGAAATCGTTTCTTACGAATGGGGTGAATACCTCGACCGCACGTCCGATGGCGACCACCAAACCGCCATGCTGGGCTGGACTGGCGACAATGGTGATCCGGATAACTTCCTGAACACCCTGCTCGGCTGCCAGGCTGCGGCGACCGGTGGCAACATTGCTTTCTGGTGTAACGACGAGTTCAACACGCTGGTGAACGACGCTCTGCGTGTTTCTGATAGCGAACAACGGACTGCGCTGTACGAACAAGCTCAGTTGGTGTTCAAAGAAGAAGCCCCGTGGATCACGGTTGCTCACTCTGTTGTATACGAACCGATGAGCCCGGCTGTTCAGGGTTACAAGATGAGCCCGTTCGGCGTTCATACTTTCTACGGTGTCAGCCTGGCCGAGTCTGAATAAGACCGGCAACAATATAATGACAGACCTTCTCAGGGCGGCAGTTATACTGCCGCCCTTTCTCGTTTCAGGTTAGCCACATGCTGCAATTCTTTTTACGACGCCTGGGGATGGTGATCCCAACCTTTATCGGGGTGTCTTTGTTCGCCTTCGCCCTGATCCACCTGATCCCTGGCGATGTCGTCACCATCATGGGTGGCGAACGCGGTGTTTCTGCCGAAACCCGTGCCGAACTGGAAGCCATGCTCGGCCTTGATAAGCCGCTCTGGCAACAGTACTTCATCTACATTGGCGGTATTCTTCAGGGCGATCTGGGCACGTCCTACGTCACCGGCAAACCGGTGCTGAGTGAATTTATGGCCCGCTTCCCCGCCACGCTGGAACTGACCCTCTGCGCGGGCATCTTTGCCGTCGCCGTCGGTTTGACCTTGGGCATTCTGGCAGCCATCCGTCGCGGCGGCTGGCTCGACCATACGGTGATGACCATTTCTCTGGCTGGCTATTCGATGCCCATCTTCTGGTGGGGTCTGCTGCTGATTTTGCTGTTCTCGGTCACCCTCGGCTGGACGCCGGTATCCGGTCGTATGGACGTGATGTTCTGGGTCGAGGACGTCACCGGCTTTATGTTAATCGACACCCTGCTGTCACCGGCCAAAGGCGCTTTTGCCTCGGCGCTGCAACACCTGCTGCTGCCGGCCATTGTGCTGGGCACCATTCCGATGGCGGTGATTGCCCGAATGACGCGCTCGTCCATGCTCGAAGTGCTCGGTGAAGATTACATCCGCACCGCGCGCGCCAAAGGCCTGAGCAAAGGCCGTATCGTCGCCAAACACGCCTTGCGTAACGCGCTGATTCCGGTGATTACCGTCATGGGTTTGCAAGTGGGCATGCTGCTCTCCGGGGCGATTCTGACCGAGACCATCTTCGCCTGGCCGGGCATCGGCAAATGGCTGATCGAAGCCATTAACCGACGCGATTACCCCGTCGTTCAGGGCGGCCTGCTGTTGATTGCAACGCTGATCATCGTGATCAACCTGCTGGTTGATCTGATGTACGGCGTGGTCAACCCACGCGTTCGCCACAGCAAATAAGGAGCCGGTCATGACACAAACACTTGCTACCAAACCGGTTTCGCCATTGGCCGAATTCTGGTCTTATTTTTCCAGCAACAAAGGCGCCTTGGCTGGCCTGGGCTTTATCGTGGTTATTGTTCTGCTGGCCATTTTTGCCGACTTTGTTGCCCCGCATCACCCACACGAACAGTTCCGTGACTTTATTCTCACACCACCGGCCTGGACCGATGGCGGCACCAGCCAGTTCCTGCTCGGCACCGATGGCGTGGGCCGCGATATTCTGTCGCGCCTGATCCACGGTGCGCGGCTGTCCTTGTTGATTGGTCTGGTCATTGTGACGCTGTCGCTGGCGATGGGCATTTGCCTGGGTCTGGCCGCGGGATTCTTCGGTGGAGCGGTTGACAGTGCAGTGATGCGCGTTGCCGACGTGCTACTGGCCATGCCACCGCTGCTGCTCGCCATTGCTGTGGTCGCCATTTTGGGCCCCAGCATTGTCAACTCCGGTCTGGCGCTGTCGCTGGTGTATCTGCCGCACTATGTGCGCTTAACACGGGCCTCTGTGCTCAGCGAAATCAACAAAGACTATGTGGTGTCGTCCCGCGTGGCGGGTGCGTCTTCGCTGCGTCTGATGTTTATCACCATTCTGCCCAACTGCCTGGCACCTTTGATTGTTCAGGCCACGCTGGGCTTCTCCAATGCCATCCTCGATATGGCCGCATTGGGCTTCCTCGGCCTCGGCGCTCAGCCGCCACTGCCGGAATGGGGTTCGATGCTGGCGACCGCTCGCGAATTTATCCAAAGCGCCTGGTGGGTTGTGACCTTCCCCGGCCTGGTCATTCTGCTGACGGTACTGGCATTTAATTTGATGGGCGACGGCTTGCGAGATGCCCTCGACCCCAAACTCAAACAATAGGAGACCGCAGTGACAGATCACGCAAACCACCTGCTGTCGGTCGATCAGCTCAGCGTCGCCTTCGGCACCGGTAAGAGACCCTTCACCGCGGTCGATCGCATCAGTTATCACGTCGATGCAGGCGAAGTTGTCGGCATTGTCGGTGAATCCGGCTCGGGCAAGAGTGTGTCTTCGTTGGCACTGATGGGCCTGATCGATTTTCCCGGCAAAGTAAGCGCCGAAGGCCTGAGCTTTAAAGGCACTAACCTGCTGACCCTCAGTGAAAAGCAGCGCCGTAAAATCACCGGCGCTGACATTTCGATGATCTTCCAGGACCCGATGACCTCGCTGAACCCGGCGTTCACCGTGGGCAATCAGATTATGGAAGCCATTGAAGTGCATCAGGGCGGCACACCCGCCGAGCGCCGCGACAAAGCCATCGATCTGCTGCGTCAGGTCGGTATTCCGGCACCGGAAAGCCGCATCGATAACTTCCCGCATCAGCTCTCCGGCGGAATGAGCCAGCGCGTGATGATCGCCATGGCCATCGCCTGCGATCCGAAACTGCTGATCGCCGATGAACCGACCACGGCGCTGGATGTGACCATTCAGGCGCAGATCATCGAACTGCTGCTGAAGCTGCAGCGCGAAAAACAGATGGGTCTGATCCTCATCACCCATGACCTGGCGTTGGTGGCTGAAGCCGCCGATCGCGTCGTGGTGATGTACGCCGGTCAGATTGTGGAAACGGGACCGGCCAGCGAAATCTTTAAGGCGCCGCGTCACCCTTACACTCAGGCGTTGATGCGCTCGCTGCCCGAATCAGCCAGCGGCAGTGACCGACTGCAAGCGTTGCCCGGTGTGGTACCCGGCGCTAACGACCGCCCCAGCGGCTGTCTGTTGAACCCGCGTTGCCCCTACGCCACCGAGCGTTGCCGAACTGAAGAACCTGGTTACATCGGCCCCGAAGGTCGCCAGGCCAAGTGCTTCTTCCCATTGGATGATAACGGGAGGCCCGCCGCATGACGGACACCCAAAGCACCCGCCCGATCATGCAAGGGCTGGGTTTGAAACAGCATTACAGCGTTAACCAGGGCATGATGAAGCCCAAGGGCACCGTCAAGGCGCTCGATGGCGTAAACTTCTCGGTTGAAGCCGGTAAAACGCTGGCCGTGGTTGGTGAGTCCGGTTGTGGTAAATCGACGCTGGCGCGTCTGCTGACGATGATCGAAACGCCGACCGAAGGCGCCTTGGAATTCGACGGCCAGGATTTGCTCAAGCTCGATAAAGCCAAACGCAAAGAACTGCGCCAGCGCATTCAGATCATCTTTCAGAACCCGTATGGCTCGCTGAACCCGCGTAAGAAAGTCGGCACCATTCTGGAAGAGCCGCTGGTCATCAACACCAAGCTGAGCAAGGCCGAGCGCAAGGAAAAGGCGATTGCCTTACTGCAGAAAGTCGGCCTGCGCCCGGAACATTACGACCGCTACCCGCACATGTTTTCCGGCGGTCAGCGTCAGCGCATCGCCATTGCGCGCGGGTTGATGATGAACCCGAAAGTGGTGGTGGCTGACGAACCGGTCTCGGCTCTGGATGTGTCGGTGCAGGCGCAGGTGCTGAACCTGATGATGGATTTGCAGGATGAACTGGGCCTGGCCTATGTGTTTATCTCGCACGATCTGTCAGTGGTGGAACACATCGCCGATGAAGTGATGGTGATGTACCTGGGTAAGGTGGTGGAATACGGTTCGACCGAGCAGATTTTCGGCAACCCGCAACACCCTTACACCCGGGCGCTGCTGTCGTCGACGCCGCGCATCGAACCGGAAAAACGCATCGACAAGATTCGTCTGACCGGCGAGTTGCCGTCACCGCTGAATCCGCCGTCAGGCTGTGCCTTCCACGGTCGCTGCCAGTTCGCTAACGAACGCTGCAGCGCAGAAACGCCGGTGCTTACGGAGCAGAGTGACGCCTCGACCGTGGCGTGTTTTGGCGTGGATGAAGGGCGTTTGCCGTATTTGGTGAGCGCTTAACGGGAGACGCTGGACGGGAGACGCCAGTAGCGAAGTGCAAACCCCGTCGCTGCTTTTCAGCGACTTCCGAGGGTGCAAAGCACCCTCACTCACACCGTCCGAACTCGCACGCCTGTGCCCTGGCCTGGCGTGCGCCTTCTACATTTCCCTGTCCTGAACGCGCCTGAGCGACGGCGTACCAGAGCCTGGCGCTGCGTTCTTCATTTCCGGAGTTGACGGTTAAACCGCGCAGGGCAATCTGCTCGGCATCGACAAAACGTCCCTGCCCCAAACGCACCTCGGCGATCTCGGCGTAGAGATCGGCTTCGCGGCTGTCCAGACGCAAGGCGCGCTCCAGCAAGCCAGCGGCCCGATCCCAATTGCCTTCAGCCTGAGCTGCCTGGGCTTGCAGACGCAAGTTATCGACCGGCGATTTGGGCAGAACCGGTGCGCTTGAATCGAGGTCCGGCGTAATCCGTTTTTCCTGCTGAATCATGCGCTCGCTCGGTCCGGGCTGACTGACACACCCGGCCAGCAAAAGCGCCGCACTGACGATCAGCGCAACCGGGCGAATCAGTTGAACAAACGTTCCCATATCGACGGTTTCTCCACTTCGTTGTCGATCAAATCACTGGCTGGCCCGTCGGCGTTGCAACGGCGCTGCGCTTGCGGCTCGGTGCCTTTAATAAACGGCAGCGAGCGAGCGTCGTCACAGCGCGCAGGCACCACCGCGCCCACTGGGTTCACGTGCAGATATTCCACCCGTGCCGGTTGACCACGGCGTTCCTGAATGGGCGCAAGCTCAGCCATCAATTCCGCCCAGATCGGCAAGGCGCCGGATGACCCGGTTAACGCCATGGTGCCGTTGTTGTCACGGCCCACCCAGACCACGGCCTGACGATCGCCACTGTAACCGGCGAACCAGGCGTCGCGGTTGTCATCCGTTGTGCCGGTTTTACCGGCCAGCCACCAGTTCTGCGGCAAACGCCATTGCAGCGACCGGGCCGTGCCGGTGAGGGTGACTTGATGCAAGGCATCCTGCAACAGGAACACCTGTTCCGGATCAAAGCGTTGCTCCACGCTCAAATCAAAACGCTGCAGCACGCCCTGCTGTGGATGCACCACCGCACGAATGGCGTTCAGCGGTGTGTAGAAACCGTTGCCGGAAATGGTCTGATAAAACTGCGCCACCTGATACGGCGACAAACCGTGCGCGCCGAGCATCACCGACGGTACCGGCGGCGGGGTTTCGTCGATGCCCATCCGATCGATCACATCGAACACATTCGCCAACCCGACTTCCATGCCCAATCGCGCGGTCGCCTGGTTGTAACTGTTCGACAAGGCATCGATCAACAACGGTGTGCCGTGACTTTCTTTATCGTAGTTGCGCGGCTGCCAAAGATTACCATCGGCGCCGGAGACCGTGACTTCGGCATCACTGACCGGCGACGCCAAGGTATAACCCTGCTCCAGTGCTGCCAAATACACCGCCGGTTTCATCAACGAACCGACCGGCCGGCGCGAGTCCAGTGCGCGGTTAAAGCCCGCCACTTCCGGACGCCTCCCGCCAAGCATGGCAAGCACATCCCCGGTGGACGGACGCGAGACCAAGGCGGCGGTTTCCAGTGGCTCACCCGGACCCGCGGCGGATTCAATGGCCGGCATCCGCCGCTCAACGGCACGTTCCAGACCCGACTGCGCCAACGGATTTAAGGTGGTAAACACGGTCAGCCCTTCGGCCAGCAAATCGTCTTTGCGATAGCCCTCGGCCAGTTGTCGACGCACTAGATCCATAAACGCGGGAAAGCTGGCCTGGCCCGGTGCCGTGCTGATATCCAGCGGCTGATTAATAGCCTGCTGGTAATCCAATTGTTCGATGATGCCGCTTTCATACCACAGCCGCAGCACCAGGTTGCGACGCGTCAAAGCGCGCTCAGGGTTACGTCTGGGGTTGTAATAAGACGGCCCTTTGATCAGCCCCACCAACATGGCCTGCTGATGCAAATCCAACGCGGGCAGCGGCGTGCCGAAGAAAAACTGCGCGCCCAAACCAAAGCCGTTCACCGAGCGCTGGCCCTGCTGACCGATGTACACCTCGTTCAGATAGGCTTCCAGGATGGTGGCTTTGTCGTAATGCCATTCCATCAACAACGCCATTAAGGCTTCGTTGCCTTTGCGCCACAGGGTCTGGTCCGGCGACAGATAGAGGTTTTTAACCAACTGCTGGGTCAGGGTACTGCCACCTTGCTCAATGGAACCGGAGGTGACATTGGCCCATAAAGCACGGGCAATACCGGTGATGGAAACCCCGTGGTGTTCAAAGAAGTGGCGGTCTTCCACCACAATCAAACCAGCCACCAGCGTCGGCGGCATCACCTGCAATGGCATCAGTAACCGGTCTTCACGATTGCCCGGATACACCTGCCCAATAAAGAGTGGATCGAGCCGCGCCAGCAAGATGGGGTTGTTGCTGATGTCGCGAATGCTTTGCAGCGAATCACCGGCGAAATCCAACACCAAAATGCGCGACGGTTCGACTTCATCCCAGAAATTAAACCCCCGGGTATGAACGCGCAGGGTTTGCCCGCTGCGCTGATAGCGCCCGGGCTGATCGATGCGACCGGCCGTGCGGTAACCCAGCTGTTCGAGCAACACCTGCGCCTGATCCGCACTTAATGGCGCACCGGCATAGAGCTCCTGCGCTTCACTGTAGACGCGCGCGGGTATGGTGAAACGCTGACCTTCAAACCGCTCGCGAACCACGGCGTTGAGATAAAACATCCAGGCAATCAACACCGCCAGACCAATCAAAGTGGCCTGCAACAGTCTCCAGCGCCAGCGACGCCAGCGGCTGTCGGTTGATGGTGACTTGGAAGATGATGGACGACGGGGGGATTTTCGATTCGGCATGGCGCGGCATTATAAGGCCGGGTTTATGACTTGTCTGCGACCTTCATCCAGATGCTGACGTTCCACAACGCCGATCATCCCGACACCGGACCGACGCCACGCCCCGTAGCAATCCTGAACCTTGCCCACCGTTACGTGCCAACACGCCCCGATTTGGTATTTCATATAGATACCTTTGTCTATATTTTTGCGACAAAAGTCACATTTAAGACCACCATTGCTGACAAGACCACAAAATCTGATACCTTATTGCCACCGATTTCCCCACAAGTATCTACATAGTAACCTGCCGAGTAGTAACCTTGTTTTACCCACAGTTGAATTCTCATGTCGCCGGAACGCTGCGCTTTCCGCTGGACGACGTCGTTCATGCCTTACGGCTTTTCCGCATCTGGATGGCGCTGGGCTGGAACGACATCCTGGCACGCTACCGTCGCTCCGTATTGGGCCCGCTTTGGCTGACCATCAGCATGGCCGTCACCATTGCCGCCATGGGGCCGCTCTACGGCAGCATCTTTAACATCGACCTGGAAAGTTTTCTGCCGCACCTAAGCCTGGGCCTGATCGCCTGGGGATTTATCTCGGCGCAGCTGATCGAGTTCGGCGAGATCTTTCAGCACTCGGCGCATTACTTGCGCAATATGAAGTTGCCGCTGTCGCTGTTTATTCTCAGAGTCCAATACCGGCAGTTGATTATTTTGGCGCACAACCTGGCCATCATTCCGGTGCTGTTTTTAATTCTCGGTCGGCCGGTCAATATGACCCTGCTGCTGGTCATTCCCGGCCTGATTCTGATCACCATCAACTTCTTTTTTATCGGCTTGATCGTCAGCTTTTTCTGCACCCGTTTTCGCGATATGCAGCCGGTATTAACCAGCTTGATGAATCTGTTTTTCTTCGTCACCCCGATTGTGTGGCACCCCGATCAACTGTCGGGACAACGCCGGCTGATCGCCGAACTCAACCCGTTAGCCGTTTATGTCGACCTGATTCGCGCACCGGTGATCGGTCAGGCGCCGCCGGTTAACGAATGGTGTTTTGCTCTGGGCAGCGCAGTGGTGCTGATGGTGATGTCGGTTTATCTGCTCAAGCGCAGCGGCCATCGACTGGTGTACTGGTTATGAAGCAGCACATGAACATCACCCTGCGGCAAGCCCATATTCGCTTTCCCATCTACGAATCCGACGACCGGTCGTTCAAGCGAACGCTGCTCTCGGCGGCGGGGGGTCGCATCCTTAAAGGCGACAAACACCGCGTCGAAATTGAAGCACTCAACAACATCAATCTGATCATTGAGCAAGGCGAAAAAGTCGCTCTGCTCGGCCACAACGGCAGCGGCAAAACCACCTTATTGCGTGTGCTCGCAGGTGTTTATACGCCAGTGTCGGGTGCGGTCGACATCACCGGTCGCGTCACCAGCCTGCTCGATTCCATGCTCGGCATGGACCCGGAATTAACCGGGCTGGAAAACATCCGCATGCGCCTGCTGTTTATGGGCAAAAACAAAACCGAAACGGCGGCCCTGACCGACAGCATCGTCGAATTCAGCGAGCTGGGTGACTTTATCTACATGCCGGTACGCACCTATTCCAGCGGCATGGTATTGCGCCTGGCGTTTGCCATTTCCACCAGCGTCACGCCCGACATCCTGTTAATGGATGAATGGATGAGCGTGGGTGACGAACAGTTTCGCGACAAAGCCGAAGCGCGTCTGAAAAGTTACGTCGATGCCGCCGGCATTCTGGTGATGGCCACCCACGATGAACAGCTGGCCCGACGCTCCTGCAATCGCATCATCCGCATGGTCCATGGCGTTATCGAAGAGGACTGCCGGGTATGATCCGCCTGCAGCATTTTGAATTTAACGTCGAACACATCGACAAGCGGGTACTCTTTGCCAGTGAAACCGTCCGGCCATTTATTCGAGGCAGCGGCGGTCTGAATCTGCCGGCCCAGCAGGACATCCGTCTGAACCAGCTGGCGCATTGTTTTCCCAATCACCACTACGTGCGTTTTACCGATATTGGTGCGGTTCAGTTGCGCCTTTCAAAGGTGATCGGCGAGGGCACGGTTCAGGTGTATTTCGTCGATGGACTGGGCACTAACACCCTGGTGCTGAACTGGGCGATCAGTCGCGGCGACCACCTTATCTCACCCGATATCCCGCTGCGCCATGAAAGCGGTTACTTCTTTGTGCGCATCACCACCGGTCTCACCAGCCTGGAGATCTGCGATCTGGCCTGGGTTGCCGATCAGGTCGCCGAGCCCACCGACAAACTGGTGATCGGCATCACCACCTTCCGGCGTGAACAGTATGTGCTGCCTAATCTGGAAAAACTGACCCGCTGCCCGGAACTGGGCCGTTTAAACCTGGACATCGTAGTGGTCGACAACGGCCGCACCCTGAGCAACAACGATCTGCCGCCCGGTGTGCAGCTGATCAGCCAGGACAACCTCGGTGGCACCGGCGGCTTTATGCGCTCGCTGCACTATGCCAAGCGCATCGAGGCCAGCCGCATTTTATTCATGGATGACGATGTCGAGATTTACCCGGAGTTACTGTATCGCGCCCTGGTTTTTTCCACCCTGACCCGCGACCCGATTGCACTGGGTGTGATGATGATGAGCGCCAGTAAACCCTGGATGGTTTGGGAACAAGGTGGCACTCCAGACTACAGCTGGGTGTACCGCATTTACCCACACAACAGCGGACTGAACGCGCGCAAAACCAAGTCTTTGCACAAGTTGAATCGAGTTCATCCCGTGGCCTTTACCGGCTGGTGGGGCACGGTGCTACCCGTGCGAGAAACGCCCTACGTGCCGAACATGTTCATCAAGAGCGATGACATTCTGGTCGGCAGGATGCTCGACCATCAAGGCATTCCATCAGTGACATTGCCGAACGCTTTTTTATGGCACGAAGATTTCGACAAAAAACCCTTCAGCTGGCAGTTCATCTACGAAATCCGTAACGCCTGCTACATGCGCTTTCTCAGTAAAGAGAAAACGCACGCCCTGCCCATGCTGGCATCGATGGCGCGCTTATTCGTGAAGTATTTAATGCTCGGTGACCACTACCGTTCATCGATTATTGTCTGGGGGTTGCAGGAAGTCTCTCGGCTGAATGACGACTACTTTCTCGATGCCCGGCGCCTGGCCGATCTGCATCAACGAGCAATAACACACTTTCCCATGCAGGACGTGTCCAACCTGCTGTCCAACCATCGGGACGTCGGTCGGCGGCGCGGATTGTTTGACAAGCTACTCGTTGTCGCCAGCGGGTTTAGCTACCTGCCGTTGCTGCGTCGTCGCAACCTGGCTGACGGCAAACCCTTCCCTGTAGCCATGACCGATTCAGCCCTCGCCGGAGCGGGCCGCTTCCGCAACCTGTTGTTTTTTGATCCCAGTACATTCAAGGGCTACCGAAGCGAGCGTCGACTGTCGGTGCTGTGCCAACAAAGCCTGATGTTTTTGGGGGCTTCACTGCGGTTTCTCTGGCGCTTCCGTCAGCTGCAAAAACTCAAACTGAACGTACCCAATGGTTATTGGGACGCGCTCTTTACGCCCGATCACTGAGTGGCATCGAAACGATGAAACAGTTTTTATTAGTTGGCGCAGGTTTTTCCAATGCGGTCATCGGTCGGCAACTGGCCGAGGCTGGGCATCGCATTCGCATCATTGAACGGCGTGACCACCTGGCCGGGAATTGCCACACCGAGCGCGACCAACAAACCGGTGTCATGGTGCATCAATATGGCCCGCACATTTTTCACACCGATGACCAACGCACCTGGGACTATGTGAATCGCTTTGCGAAATTCAAACCCTATGTGAACCGGGTTAAAGCCGTCAGCGGTGGGCAGGTTTATTCATTACCGATCAACCTGCACACCATCAACCAGTTTTTTGGTCGCACCTTCAATCCCGAACAAGGGCGTCAGTTTATCGCCCAGCAAGGTGACCCATCCATCGAGCATCCGGAAAATTTCGAGCAACAGGCACTGAAATTTATAGGCGCGGATTTATACCAGGCGTTTTTTTACGGCTACACCAAAAAACAGTGGGGCTGTGAACCTCGTGAACTACCGGCCAGCATTCTGAAGCGTCTGCCGGTTCGCTTTAATTACGACGACAACTATTTCAATCATCGCTACCAAGGTATGCCCGCAGAGGGCTACACCCAACTGGTCGCTAACCTGGTCGACCACCCCAACATTGAGGTGCACCTTAACACCGCTTATGAACCGGCTATGGCAGAAACGGTGGACCATATTTTCTGGTCGGGCCCGCTCGATGCCTGGTTCAACCATCGACTGGGTCGTCTGGGTTACCGCACCTTGGATTTCGAACGCATCACGGCCAAAGGCGATTATCAGGGCAATGCGGTGGTGAATTATTGCGATCCGGAATTTCCTTACACGCGCATCACTGAACACAAACATTTCAGTCCCTGGGAACAGCACGAAGATACGGTTTGCTACCAGGAATACAGCCGCGAATGTGGGCCGGAAGACGTGCCTTATTATCCCAAACGATTGGCTGCCGACAAACAACGGCTCGATGACTATGTTCAGGCAGCGCAAACAGAAACCCAGGTGACCTTTGTTGGCCGCCTGGGAACTTACCGTTATCTCGACATGGATGTGACCGTCCGCGAAGCGCTGGAAGTGTCGGATCAGGTTATTGATGCGCTTAACAATCACCAGTCACTGCGAGCGTTTTATCACCAATGAGCTTACGCATCTGTGCCGTCGTAGTGACGTTTAACCGTCAGCAAGCGCTGTTACATTGCTTGCACCACTTGCGCCAGCAAAGCCGGCCGGTCGATCGCATCATCATCGTCGACAACGCCAGCACCGACGGCACACAACAGGCGCTGCAACAGGCCGGTTGGCTGGATGACGACAACACCCACTACATTAAGTTGTTCAACAACACCGGTGGCGCGGGCGGTTTTTATCGCGGTATTCAGGCGGCGATGTCACAACCGGTCGATGCCATCTGGTTAATGGACGACGATGGCTACGCACCCGAACACTGCCTGGAACAACTGCTTGAGCAGTACCAGCACTTCGATTTTTACGGCCCGCTGGTGGTAAACGAAGCCGAGCAACTGAGTTTCCCGATTCGGCTTAAAGGTGAGCATCAGCCGCTGCGTCATCGCAAAGATGCCTTAGAACGCGCCAGCGATGGCGTACTTCACGACGTGCTCATTCCCTTTAACGGCGTATTAATTAAGGGCCCATTAGTGCAGCAAATCGGATTGCCCCGTCCGGAGTTTTTTATCTGGGGCGATGACATCGAATACCGGTTAAGGGCACAAGCCGCGGGTGCTCGTATTGGCACGCTCAGCGAGGTGAATTTTTATCACCCCTATCAAGGCGGCATTGGTCAAACCATGCTGTTTGGTCGGTTGCACTTTAACGATGGCCGCAGCCGACTCAAAATATATTGCCAAAGCCGCAATGGTTTCGCCAATGCGCGCCGCTATTTCGGCTGGCGTGCGGCGCTGGCCTTTGTTGTTAAACAGCTCTGGTTTTACAGCCTGACTCGCCCGAATCCTAAACATCTGACGTTGGTACTGCGCGGTTTGTTCGACAGCTGGCGCGGCAACTTCTCCCGACACACTCACTATATTGGACGTTAACCCGTGACTGACGTAGCCGTTGTTCTTGTCACTTTTAATCGCCTGTCGTTGTTGCAGGAAACCCTGGAAGCTCTGGCGCAACAGACGCGTCGCGTTGACGAGGTTTATGTGGTTAACAACGCCAGCACCGATGGCACCACCGAATTTCTCGACCACTACACCGGCCCGCTGAACCTGCACCATCTGTCGATGATTGATAACTCGGGTGGGGCCGGTGGTTTTTCAATTGGCGTGGAAGCGGCTTACCGCGATGGCGTCGATTGCTTATGGTTAATGGATGATGACGTTGTTCCCAAAGCCGATTGCCTGGCTCAGTTGTTGGCACAAAACGACCCGGTCATGGTCTGCTTGCGCGAAGACCGTGATGGCAAGCTGGTTGAACGCGCCAGTCTGACGTACGACTTAGAGCGCTGGTGGGTTGGGAATCCAAGACGCGACAGCATTGAAGATTTGTACCCGGACTCCGATTCCGTGCCCGCTGGTCTGTCACTGGCCATCGCAACCTTTGAAGGTTTGTTTATTCACCGCGACGTCGTCAAAGCCATTGGTTGGCCCGATCCGAAATACTTTATTTTTCTCGACGATGTCGACTACAGCCTGCGCATTCGACAGGCCGGCTTTTCCATCCGGCTGGCGAACAAAGCCATCTTGCGACGCCAACTCGATATGGTCGATGTCACCGAATTGAGTTGGAAAAGCCGTTACATCTACCGCAATTTTTTCTACGTGCACTTTGCCTATGGCAATAACTGGGCGGTGCGCGCAAAACCCTTTCTGCTGGTGTTGGCAGCAACCTTGGTCAAACCTTTTACCATGAGCGGCCACAAAGAATTACCGATTATCTGGCGCGCCTTGTCAGAGGCTTACAAGATGCACAGCCGACCCAAACCGCGTCACATTCAGGCGTCGTACTGCAACGACTAAAACAGACTCAGCTGTTCATCAACCAGTTCGGAAAACCCGGTTCCGACAAAATGCAAAATGCCGTCGGCAATGGGTTCGAGCTGGCGTTCAATGTAATGTTGATAGTCGATCGGCGAACGAATAAACGGTTCCGGTTCAACACCGTTGAGAGTCATCTGATAACGTACCTCACGACCGTGCCAGCTGGGTTGCTCGGCACGTCGTTTCAACGCGGCCTGAACGTGTGGTGGTTTTTGTTTTTCGTAGCTGTCCAGTGAACGCCGCAAACGACGTCGATAGGTTAAGCGATGATCCCGTTCTCCGGCCTTAAGCGCCGCCACTTCCTCGCGCACAAAGGCCCGGTAATCCTGATTCAAAAACACGCGCCGATAGAGCTCTTCCTGGAACTGTTTAGCCAGCGGCGTCCAATCGGAACGCACCGCTTCTAATCCTTTAAACACCAGTTTTTGTTCGCCGTTGTGTTCAATCAAACCGGCGTAGCGTTTTTTGGAACCCGTATCGAGGCCGCGAATGGTCGGCATCAAAAAGCGCCGATAATGCGTTTCGAATTCCATTTCCAAATGGCAGTCGAGCTGGAATTCCTCACGCAATTGTTCCTGCCACCAGTGGTTAAGATCGCTCGCCAATTCACGGCCGAGCGCTTCCGGGTCGTTGTGTCCGGCGGCCCAGACAAAGACCGAATCGGTATCGCCGTAAATAACGCTGTAGCCACGCGCTTCAATAAAGTCACGGCTGCGGTTAAGAATCCAGTGGCCACGCCGGGTGATGGAACTGGCCAGGCGCGGATCAAAAAACCGACACAACGGGCTGCCAAGTACGCCGTAAAAAGAGTTCATTAAAATCTTGATCGCCTGAGACATCGACGCGTTGTTCGCTGCTTTGGCGACATCGCGAGCGGCCCAAAGGTGGTCAATGATGCCGGGCAATAAATGGTCGGTGCGGTGATACCGCGCGTCCAAAAAACCGGGCACGGTGTCGGCTTCGTCACTGTCGAGGCCGCGATGCAAGCCGAGCGGGTCGATCAAAAAGGTACGAATGATGCTGGGATACAGGCTTTTAAAATCGAGCACCAGCACGTCATCGTACAAGCCGGGGCGGCTGTCCATCACAAAGCCACCGGGGCTGGCGTCGGTCAGTGATTGTTCACCCACCGATGGCGCGACGCGACCAGCGCGATGCAGCCGGGGTAAATAGACGTGACTGAAGGCGGCGGCGCTGCCACCAATTTTGTCCAGCGTCAGGCCGGTTAAATCGGCGCGCTCGATTAAGAAATGCCACAGCCCGGCGGTGTCGAAAATGTCGAGCACCAGTTGGGCGTCTTCGCGGTTGTAGGTGTACAGATCGAGCGGTGCGTCGCGATACAGGCGTTCAATTTCACCGACGCGATCGTCGCTGTCTTCAATGGCTTTGCCTCGTCCGAGCAGGCTTTGCGCCACGAATTCCAGCGAGAAACTGTCCAGGTACCAGGCCGCCGATCGCATGGTTCCCGGACCATCGACCACCTGCCGGCCTTCCACTTCAATGCGCTGGCGGTTGCCGCCGGTGGAATACCAATGCACGGGTGTTTGCCCACGGCCGAGCGTCATGTCGATGCCCAGACGATCGGCGTGCTGTTGCAACACGCTGAGGTCGAAATCAACCACGCTCCAGCCCACCAATACATCCGGATCGTAGCGCTGCACCCAGTCGATAAAGGCGCGCAAGCAATCGGCTTCACTGGCGACCCAGTGGTAATCCTCCGGCAACGATTCGGGTTTTTGCTGACCGCGATCGACCACCCAGACGGCGCTGGCATCTTTGGCGACCACCGCGATGCTGTATAGATCGGGACAGCGGCCGGGTACGAACCAGGCGGTTTCGATGTCCAGCGAGACCACCGATAGTGCCGGCTGATAGTGCGCCGGTCGGGCACGATCGCCGCGTCGTTCCAGACCAGCGGTGATCAGGCGTTCCATCAAAAAACGGTCGGCCGGTTGAATGTCGTCTTCCCAGACTCTTAATTGCTGATCGCGACCGCGACGCACCCAGCGACGTTGTTCAGCAAAGGTAGTGCTGTAGGCGGCCCGCACCGGCTGACCGTCCAGCGAAGACAACTTACCGGCCTCGCCCAAACGAACCGACATCGCCAGTTGCGTCCAGACTCGCTGCCAGGCATCAAGTTCGGCCTCGGGTACAAAACAGACCGACTCAACGCCATCCAGCGTCCAGCATTCGACGCCCGCCTCGGACTTCAACCAGTAGCGCAGCTGCAGCGCCTGGCCAACTTCACTCCAGTGGCGGCTTAACACAAAGGCGGTGGTGGATTCAGCGACAGACATCGGCTCGTTCAATTAATAACTCAGCGCACATTGTATCGGTTTTAACGGGTCACAGCGGACGGATGCGATGGATTTGTAGGAAATCTCTTACAAAGGTTGTCTGTAAAATCGGCTGTCGCAGCAACACCGCTGCACCGATACTGGCCTCAGGTTCAGGACGAACCGTGAGCGCCGGACGCGCTCTCTACAGGACGTGATACCACTTATACCCGGTTATCTGGACAACCGACGGAACACTCAGTGGGCAGCTGAGCCGGCCACGGTAGGCCACTCCTTCTTTTAACCGTATTCCCGCTTTCTTATCCCCCATTGAGATCGGTCGCGCCGCCACCCATGATGGAAGAACATCCTGTTCAGTGACGCCCGCCCATGACTCGGTCAACACCCGACTCAGCTCCAGCCTTTGACAGCCGTTATCCGCGCGAACTGCCCGGCACCTTCGAACGCGTGATGCCGACCGCCATCACCAACCCACACTGGGTGTGCTGGAACAGCGCCCTGGCTGAGCAACTGAACTTACCCATCGAACCGGACGACGATGCCCTGCGCGCGTTATCCGGTGCGGGTCTCTTTGCTGGCACCGATCCCATTGCCGAGAAGTACGCCGGTCATCAATTCGGTGTCTGGAATCCGGATTTGGGTGACGGTCGCGGTTTATTGCTGGGAGAATGGTCCGACGCCGACGGCCGTGCCTGGGAGTTTCATCTGAAAGGCGCGGGAAAAACGCCGTTCAGCCGCTTTGGCGATGGCCGGGCGGTGTTGCGCTCGTCGATCCGTGAACTGCTCGCCAGTGAAGCCATGCACGCACTGGGCATTCCGACGACCCGCGCGCTCGCGTTAATTGGCTCGGACGAACCGGTGCAGCGCGAACGTATGGAAAGCGCGGCCATGCTCACCCGAGTCACACCCAGCCATATTCGCTTTGGTCACTTTGAGTGGTTTGCCTACAGCAACCAGCCGGACCAAGTGGCCGCCTTAGTCGAGCATTGTCTGACGCATCATTTTCCGCAGTGCCGGAATGCCGCTGAATTTTTTAACGAGGTGGTCGAGCGGACCGCCAGACTGATCGCCCATTGGATGGCGTACGGTTTTTGCCATGGCGTGATGAACACCGACAACATGAGCATTCTCGGGGAAACCTTCGATTACGGACCCTACGCTTTTCTCGATGCCACCATCCCCGATTTTATCTGCAACCACACCGATGCTCAGGGCCGCTATGCGTTTCATCGCCAGCCGGAAGTCGCGTTCTGGAACCTGCAATGCCTGGCGCAAGCCTTGTCATCACAAGTCGGCTCGGCCGATCTGAAAGCCGGTTTAAATCGTTACGCCGATGTCTACAACCAACATTTTCTGACGCTGATGGGAGAAAGGCTCGGCCTGACCCAGCTCGATGAACGTGATCAGGAACTGATCAGCGACTGGATGCATCTGCTGGCCAGTGAGCGACGCGATTATCACCACAGTTTCAGGGCACTGGCCGATCGCGACCCACAACAGTGGACTGAGCTGGATGACGACTTTATCGACCGTGCCGCCTTTCAACGCTGGCGCAGTGCCCTGGCTGAGCGACGTCTTCGTGAAGACCGTAATGGCGTCCCACTGGCACAGTCGCGCAACCCGGTTTCGGTGTTGCGAACCCATCTGGCTCAGAGCGTTATCGAAGACGCAAAAAAAGGAAGCTACGCTTCCCTGAAAGAGTATTTATCGGCGCTGCAATCGCCTTTTGAACGTCGTGAACAGTGGCACGTCTGGAGCGAAACGCCGCCGGAGGATTATCAGGCGGCGCCGCTCAGTTGCAGTAGTTAAACCCGGAAGCTGCCGACCACCGAGGTCAGTTCATCGGTGTGGCCTTTGAGTTTCTCCGCCAGATCACTGAGGCCACGAGATTGCTCGGTGCCTTCGCTGGAGAACTCAGAGATCATCTGCAGGTTCTTGTTGATCTCTTCGACCACATGCGTCTGTTCTTCGGTTGCGGTGGCAATCTGCATCGACATATCGGTGATGCGAGTAATGGCGCCCTGAATGGTCTCGAACGATTCCGCCGCACTGGCCACGTCACCCACGGTCGCATCCAACATTTCGATACCGCTTTGCATCGCATCAACGGCCTCATCCACACCGCCTTGCAGCGTTTCAATGCGGCCCTGAATGTCTTCGGTCGATTGCTGAGTCTTGCTGGCCAGCGCGCGCACTTCGTCGGCGACCACCGCAAAACCACGACCTTGTTCACCGGCGCGTGCCGCTTCAATGGCTGCGTTCAGGGCCAACAAATTGGTCTGTTCGGCAATGCCACGAATCACATCCAAGACGGTACCGATGTTCACGGCTTCATCCGCCAAACGTCCAACCGCTTCCGAAGAACGATTCAACCGTTCAGACAACTGCGCCACCCGCTGGTTTGATTCACGCGATACCCGAACACCGGTTTCCACCGACTGGTTGGCTTCGGTTGCCGCGTCAGCACCGTTATTCGAGTTGGCGGCAATTTCACGCGCCGCACCGTGCATTTCTTCCACCGCGGTGACCACCTGATCAACCGTTTCATGTTGCTGATCGGCCATGCGAATGTTGTTGCCCGCGGCTTCGCGCAGAGATTCCGTGCTCTGCTCCAGATGGAAGTTCACCTGCTTCACCACCGTGATCGACTTCTGCAATTTCTCGATCACGCCGTTAAACGCACCGGCAACCTGACCCAGTTCGTCTTTGCTTTCCACGGAAAGGCGTGCGGTCAAATCGCCTTCGCCCTGACCGATGTCACGCATGCGGTCGCGCAACACTTCAATGGGTTTCACCAGGAAGTAAGGCGCCAGGAAACCTGCAATCAGGAAGACGCCCACCAGAATGGCTAATTGCACCAATTGTGAAACGGTTTGGCGATCGACAATGGAACTGGCCAAGGCGGACGACTGACCCGCCAATTCGTCAACGCGCGCACCGAGGTTATCGAGCAATGTTCGAGGCGACTCAAACAGCTCCATATTTTCAACCTGAACCTGACCGGCGACCAGCGCATTGGAATGCTGCAACCAAGCGTCCATTTTTTGCACAAACTCTTCAGCATGGCCCGGTGCAATATAAGCACCCATGCGATCGATCGCTTCCAACCCACGATCCAGCGTCTGCTGATGATTCTCCAGGCGTTCCTGATTCAGCGCTTCAAAGCGTGAGGCGCTCAGCGTCTGGCGGCGATCCATAATTTCACGCAGTGCGACCAAGCTTTGATAGAGGTCTCTATCGGCGTTCAGCACCAGCGAAATGGACGGCAGGAATTCAACATCAAAATCATGAACCTGATCACCTACCGAGGAAGTGGCTTGATAGGAAGACCAGGACATCCACAACAAAAAGACACCTACCAACACCAGCGGCACACGGATCTTATTGCGAATCGACCAGTTTTTAACAAACTTCATACGACGTTCCTCACACTGAAATCTTTTAACAACGTTCAAACTTTTCTGGATTCCCTTCCTTGTCAGGTCGAATCATCCATCCTTGCAGCCGCTGAGCAGTCGAGGGAGTGCAGAGCTGCCTCAGAAATACATTAGCGTTTGGCTATATTCAAAGTAGTTTAGACAAGGTTTTTAAAACCGCCGCTGAAAAAACGAAAAAAAACCGACGCTCTTGTGAAGAACGTCGGCTTTTAAAAAGAAGATGTCAGAGGATGAGAATCGTTACTTAGAAAAGCTCAACCGAAGGGGCCATTAAAGACGCGCTGCCGGCCATCACTTTCGTGTGATAGGCCTGCACTTCAGGTAGCAACCGCTGCATGAAAAAGTCAGCCGTGGTGCGCTTTGCTTGGTGGAAGTCGCTGTCGGACGTGGCGGCCAGGGTCATCTTCGACCACATCATGGCGTATGCCGTCAGGCCGAACAGATTGAGGTAATCGCAGCTGGCCGCGCCCACGGCATTGGCGTCGTTGGACGCTGTGTCTATTAAAGTTTTGGTCGCATCGCTCAATTTTTCCAACGCATCACTGAGCAATGCCGCATAGCGCTGATCACCCAATTCATCGATCACTGTTTTAACTTCTGCGTGGAATAATTCAAACCACTGTCCGCCGTTGGCTGCTACTTTTCGACCGGCCAGATCGAGCGCCTGAATGCCGTTGGTGCCTTCGTAAATCTGAGCGATGCGCGCATCGCGTACGAACTGCTCCATGCCCCATTCACGAATGTAGCCGTGACCGCCAAACACCTGCTGACCGAGAATCGTCGCGTCCAAACCGCGATCGGTGAAATAGGCTTTGGCGACCGGTGTCAGCAAGGCGACCAGACCCTCGGCCTTTTTGCGCTCGGCGTCATCCGGGTGACCTTTGGCAATGTCGAGCCACATACCCACGTAGGCGGCAAAGGCACGACCGCCTTCGTTATACGCCCGCTGGGTCAACAACATACGACGCACGTCCGGATGCACAATGATCGGATCAGCCGCCGCTTCCGGCTGGACCGCACCACCGGGTGCGCGACTTTGAATGCGATCTTTAGCGTAAGCCACCGCTGACTGATACGACGCTTCGCCCAGGCCGACACCTTGCAAGCCAATCGACAGCCGCTCGTAATTCATCATGGTGAACATGGCGGCCAGGCCTTTATTGGCGTCGCCGACCAGCCAGCCTTGAGCGCCATCGAAGTTCATGACGCAGGTGGCCGACCCTTTAATGCCCATCTTGTGTTCGATGGAGCCACAGGCCAAAGCGTTTCGCTCACCCACAGACCCGTCGTCATTGACCAGGAACTTGGGCACCACAAACAAAGAAATGCCTTTGGAACCGGCAGGAGCATCGGGCAGTTTGGCGAGCACCAGGTGGATGATGTTTTCGGTGAGATCGTGTTCACCACCGGTGATGAAAATCTTGGTGCCGGTGATGTTGTAGCTGCCGTCATCGTTGGGCACGGCTTTGGATTTCATGATGCCCAGATCGGTGCCGCAATGCGGTTCGGTCAGACACATCGAACCGCTCCAGCGACCTTCATACATCGGCGGCAGGTAAGTTTGTTTCAGTTCATCACTGGCATGACGCAACAAACACAGCGTCGCGCCAGCACTCAATACAGGGTACAGCGCAAAGGAAGTGTTGGCGGCGTAGACCATCTCTTCGAACATGACGGTGAGCATTTTGGGCATGCCCTGACCCCCAAATTCCGGATCGCCACCCAGGCCAACCCAGCCGCTTTCGGCGTACGTTGTGTAAGCATCTTTGAATCCGGTCGGCGTGGTCACTTCACCGTCGTTCCAGGTGCAACCTTCCTCATCACCGCTGCGGTTGATTGGGAACAGCTCGTTCTCACACAGCTTGGCGCCTTCTTCAAGAATGGCCGACACCAGATCCGGCGTGACTTCAGAGGTATGCGGCATGCTGGCCCAAAGCTGATCGGCCTTGAAGACATCGTTCAGCACGAACTGCATGTCTTGAATGGGTGCTTTGTATTCCGCCATGGTGATGAACCTTTGTTATTTGGATTTTGGTTAACAGCGCAGAGCACAACAGGAGGTCCGGGACGACGGGTTGCCTTATCCGGGGAAGTCGGCGGCCATGGACGGCCGCCGCCTAGCGTACAGGGACGTATTCACAGCGACCCCGGATAAGGCGGCCCGCTGGCACGGACCGGCCCTCTAGCAAACAATCAGAACGCGAAGTGCTCTTCGTCCAGATCCATCATGCTGTCGACCCCAGCCAGCATCGCCTGCTTGTGGCTTTCGATGCGTGGCAAGATGCGCTCGAAGTAGAAGGTCGCGGTCTTGATCTTGGCGTTGTAGAAATCCACGTCGTCGGTACCGGCGCTAATCGCCGCCTGTGCTTTATCAGCCATCAGCGCCCAGTAGTAACCCAGCGTGATGTAACCGGAGTACATCAGGTAATCGACCGCTGCACCGCCAACTTCTTCGCGGTTCTTCATCGCCTTCATGCCCAGTTTCATAGTCATGTCGCCCCACTCTTTATTCACCTCAGCCAGACGGCCGATGATGGGTTTCAGAGCGCCTTTGGCGTCGCTGGCTTTGCAGAACTTGTGCACGATCTTAGTGAATTTCTTCAGCAGCTCGCCCTGGCTCATCAGCACTTTACGGCCCAGCAGGTCGAGTGCCTGAATGCCAGTGGTACCTTCATAGAGCTGAGCAATGCGGTTATCGCGCACAATTTGCTCCATGCCCCATTCCTGAATGTAGCCGTGACCACCGAACACCTGCACACCGTGGTTGGCCGCTTCAGTGCCGACTTCGGTCAGGAAGGCTTTGGCGATGGGCGTTAAGAAACTGAGCAGGTCGTCGGCTTCTTTGCGCTTGTCGTCATCGTCCGTGCGCTTGACGGTATCCACCAACTGGCTGGCGTGCATCAGCATGGCACGACCGCCTTCGGCGAAGGCTTTTTGAGTCAGCAGCATACGGCGCACGTCCGGATGCACGATGATGGGATCGGCCGCTTTTTCCGGCGCTTTCGGGCCGCTCAAGCTGCGCATGGCCAGACGATCTTTGGCATAGGCCAGCGCGCCCTGGAACGACAGTTCAGCCGAGGCGACGCCTTGCATCGCAGTGCCCAGGCGAGCGAAGTTCATAAAGGTGAACATGCACTTCAAACCTTGGTTCGGCGGGCCAATTAAAAAGCCTTTGGCGCCGTCGAAGTTCATCACGCAGGTGGCGTTGCCGTGAATGCCCATCTTGTGCTCGATGGAGCCACACTCAACGGCGTTGCGGGTACCGTCCGGCAGAACCTTCGGTACGATGAACAGGGAAATGCCTTTGGTGCCTTCCGGTGCATCGGGCAGACGCGCCAGTACGATGTGGACGATGTTATCGACCATGTCGTGCTCACCGGCGGAGATGAAAATCTTGGTGCCGGAGATGGCGTAGGTGCCATCGGCTTGCGGTTCGGCCTTGGACTTCAGCGTGCCCAGGTCGGAGCCACAATGCGGTTCGGTCAGACACATGGTGCCGGTCCATTCGCCGGAGACCAGCTTGGTCAGGTAGGTGTCTTTCTGTTCGTCGGTGCCGTGCAATTCCAGGGTGTTCATCGCACCGTGCGACAGACCGGGGTACATGCCCCAGGCCCAGTTCGCGGTGGACACCATCTCAGAGACCATATTGCCGATGGAGTCCGGCATGCCCTGACCACCGAATTCGACGGGGTTGGACAGCGACGGCCAGCCGTTTTCAGTCCACTGCTGATAGGCTTCTTTAAAGCCGGTCGGCGTGGTGACCACACCGTCGTTCCAGGTGCAGCCTTCTTTGTCACCGACCTGATTCAGCGGCGCCAGCACTTCTTCACAGAACTTGGCGGCTTCGCCCATGATGGCGTCGACCATATCGCGACTGGCGTCTTCAGCACCGATGGACTGGTAATGAGCTTCACTGTCGAGCACTTCGTGCAGGACGAATTGCATATCACGCAAGGGCGCTTTGTATTCGGGCATGATGTCACCTCTAATCGATAACAGGGCCGGTATCGGCCAAGACCGACTGCGGCAGCAGGCGGTCGGAAAGGGGTTCAAACGAGCGTTTGAAACATACGTTCGGCTTAGTAACCTGTCAAGCGATGACGCACCCGCATTCACAGGTAGCCTAGACCAGATTGCGATTGGTGCCTGGGGGGAAAGATTCGAGGTTTGAACAGCGGCGTGAATGGGTGGTGCCGGCGTTAGGGAGAGGCCCTGTGATTAACAAGGAAAGCAACTCGACGAAGACATTCGCGCTCAGCACGAACGGAGCAAGGGCCCGAACTGGGCTTCAAACTGGCCGTCGGTCGCCATGGAGGGCGACCGTCGAGCGTACAGGGATGTACTTGCAGCGTGCCCGTTTGAAGCCCAGTTCGGGCCCTGGCGGCACTAACACGCCCCACTCCTTAGGTGTCAGTACTCTCTGGACAAATCCACCGGAAACAACAGCGCTTTACCTGCCCGGTGCCGTCTCAGGTTTTCGATCGCGAGATCGATCACTTCGGACGGTTCGCTGGTCGAGGCGATGTGCGGCGTGACTCGCACCAGCGGATGCGACCAGAAATCGTGATCGGCCGGCAGCGGTTCGGTGTTGAAGACATCGAGAATGGCGCCGCTGAGTCGACCGCTATCGATGGCGGCCAACAGGTCGGCATCGACCAGACTGCCACCACGACCGACGTTCATCACCACCGGCTGACGCTGGCAGCGCTTGAACAGCTCGGCGTTTAAAAAGCCGCGAGTGGCTTCGGTCAGTGGCAAGAGATTAACCAGATAATCACAACGCGCCAGTCCCTCGCTTAAACCCTCATCCCCAGTCAGCGCTTGCACACCGTCAATGGTGCGGCCGGAGCGACTCCAGCCATCCACGGCATAGCCCTGAGCCAATAACGCCCGAGCCACCGTCTGGCCGAGCTCACCCATGCCCAGTACCAGCACGCGTTCGCCATAGGTGCCATTGTGCCAGGCCCACTGGCGCGCATCTTCGGCGCGCAACAGACGTGGCACATCGAGTTGCCAGTTATTGAGCTGCGCGCCGACGTAACGCGCCATCCGGTCTTTGAGGCTCTGGCTCATAAAACGCGCCACCGACCAGTCCGTTGGCAAGCTCGCACTGAGCAGATGGTCGACACCGGCGCCGAAGCTTTGCACCAACGGCTTATTAAAGATCGACCAATCCAGCGTCTCGGGTTTCCAGGCGACGATCATCTCCACCGCCGCCGGATCAAGCGCATCGGCCGCTGTCCAGACCGGTTCATTAAACCCCCGATCGGCGAAATCCTGGGCGATGGCATCGAGACGGCTTTCGGCGCCGCTCATCAGAACGAGAACAGACATGGATCAACCAAGGTACGAAGTGAGGCCTCACTTTAACACAGCGAGGCGCTGCTCAGCCGCCCAGCAAACGCTGGTTCTCACGCTCGATGTATTCGTAGAAATCGACGTCTTTGAGGCCTCGGGCCGCAGCGCGATCGAGCACCAGCGTTGCGCGCGGATGCATTTGCAGAATCGACGCCGGGCAGCGTGCCGCCACCGGGCCTTCGACCGCTTCGCGGATCGCCTCGGCCTTGGACTCACCGGTTGCCAGCAACAAAATATGGCGCGCTTCCATAATGGTGCCGATGCCCATGGTGATGGCGAGGTTGGGTTGGAATTCGTCGGGCTTAAAGAAGCGCTTGTTGGCTTCGACGGTATCCGGTGTCAGGGTTTTTACCCGCGTGCGTGACGCCAAACTGGAACTGGGCTCATTAAAACCAATATGCCCATTGCGGCCGATACCCAGCAATTGCAGGTCTATGAGGCCGGCGTTTTTGATCGCGGTTTCATACGCCTCGCACGCGGCGAGCGGATCGTCAGCAGCGCCATCAGGCACCTGAGTATGGGCCAGGTCAATGTCGATCTGGCTGAACAACTCTGCGTTCATAAAGTGGCGATAACTTTGCGGATGATCGCCATCCAAACCGAGGTATTCATCGAGGTTAAAAGAACGCGCCTGCGCGAAGCTGACGTCACCTGCCTGATAGCGGCGAATCAGTTCGCGGTACAGGGCGATGGGGGTTGAACCGGTGGCCAGCCCCAGCACCGCCTGCGGTTTTTTCTGCAAGCGGGCGACAAATTGATCGGCGCCGTAGTTGGCCACCGCTTCGGGTGTATCGAGAATCACTATCTGCATAAGAGCGTCGAATTCCGTGCGCGATTGAATCAGTACAGCCGTTTGCCGGCGCGCCAAAGTCCCTGAACGGTGAGGTCGTCATCGAACCAGCTGATGTCCGCCACCCGGCCTTCGCGCAAGCTGCCAAAGCGATCATCAATGCCCAGATATTCAGCCGGATAACGACTGGCCATGGCGACCGCTTCATCGAGCGATACGTTGAGGGTTTGCACGCAATAGCGCACCGCATCGACCAGGGAAATGGCACTGCCTGCCAGGCGCCCGGCGGCGTTCACCAGCCGACCGTTGTCTTCGTGAATCTGCTCACCGTACAGCTCGAAAGTTTTGTCGGACGCACCCAGCGTTGCCATGGCATCGGACACCAAATACAGCTTGCCACGCGGTTTGGCGTGCAGCGCCAATTGCACCGAGGTCGGATGCACATGAATGCCGTCGGCAATGATGCCGCACCAGCTGTCTTGATCGGCCAGCGCTGTGCCCACCACGCCCGGCTCACGCCCGGTCATCGGCCGCATGGCGTTGTAGAGGTGGGTGAAACCGGACAAACCGGCATCGAGGGCGCGCCGCACTTCATCGTGCAGCGCGTTGGTGTGGCCCGCGCTGACACGAAGTCCCAGCGCGACCATGCGCTGAATGTCGATTGGGTCGATCTGCTCTGGCGCCACCGTAATGATCGCCGGCACATGGGCGGCCTGTTTCAGCCAGACCCAGTCGGCGTCGTCGAGTCGGCGTAGCCAGTTGGGGTGGTGCACGCCATTGCGTTCCTGACTGAAAAACGGCCCTTCGACGTGCACGCCTAAAATGCCTGAATGCAGATCCTTCGCCGCTTCGACGGCGGCCATCACACCGGCTTCGGTGACCGCCAGGCGATCGCTGATCAGCGTCGCCAAAATACGCGCCACACCGGCGCTGGCGTGACCACTGGCCATGGCTGCCAACGCCTCGGCGTCAGGTTGGTTATTCAGTAAAACACCGCCACCGCCGTTGACCTGTAAATCGAGCAAACCCGGCGTCAGCACGCCACGGTTCAACGTTTCTTGCTGATAATGCGACGGCACCTCAGACACCGGCACGCGCCCGTGCACCGTCTCGCCCTCGATCAGCAACGCTGACGGGCCATGGCGGGTAACGCCATCAAAGAGACTGGGTGCGATCAGAGCCGTGTGCATAAGCAGGTGTCCTTCCGCCAAGGGCGGTTAATCAGTACTGACCGACAGCTCGGTCACAAAGTCGTAGATGTCGCCGCGATACCAGGAGCGGGTAAATTCCACCGGTCGGTTGTTGCTGTCGAAGCCCTGGCGCTCGATGTACAGCACCGCGTCACCCGGGGCGATTTTCAGGTAGCGCGCCACTTCGGCATCGGCGTTATGCGCGGTCATGGTTTGCAGCGCACGCACCGGCCGGGCACGTACCGTATCGAGCGCCTGATAGAGGGAATCGCCGACTTTCTCAGCATCGCCAATGATGCTGGTCGGCACCGTGGCGATTTCATATGCCATGGGTGTTTCACTGGCAAAACGCACCCGGGTAAAGCGCCCGATGCGCGCACCGGGCGAGAGGTTCAATGCCATCGCCTCGCGCGGCGACGACTGCAGACTCTGACGACTCACCCAGCGCGATGACGGCCGCATGCCGCGCATCGCCATGTCTTCGGTAAAGCTGTTGAGCACTGACAAATTCTTATGAATCGATTGCTTACCGCCGGAGGTCACTACGGTGCCCGCGCCCTGACGCTGGCGCAGCAACCCTTCGCTGACCAGGGTTTCAATCGCCTTGCGCACCGTCACGCGGGAGACGCCCAGCGCTTCGGCCAGTTCGCGTTGCGGCAATAAATAATCGCCGTCTTTGAGCAGGCCTTCGTGGATGGCCTGACTTAATGAACGCGCCAGCTGGGTATAGAGCGACCCGGCTTGATTGGGATCCGGAGTCAGGAAGGCGATCAGTTCACGATCACCACGAACCGGTAATGATGACATCAGGAAACACTCCCTTTTCGAGACGATAACCGGGCTAAGCGCAACGCACCGTCGAGTGCATCGCCTTTGGGTTCACGCAGACGGTCGCGATGCCGCGCCGCCAGATGCGCCGATACAAACGCCGCCAGACCGCCCTGCACCACCAGCGGTTGCGGTGGTTGCTGCAAGGCATCGAGTAACTCATCGAGCACTCGGGTTTGTTCAGCCACGATGGCATGGGCATGAGGGTCGTTCTGTTCAAAGCAAGCCACGACCATGGGCGCCAACTGACCGTAATCGACCGACCGGGCTTTTTGGGCCCACCCAATAAGACCACTGCCGGAGTCTTCAAACCGCGCCCAAACGGCCTCGGTTAAGGCGGAGGATGGCGCCAGTCCGTCGCGCTGAGCCAGGGCGCGCCGAACTGCCTGCAACCCCAGCCAGGCGCCACTGGCAGCATCGTCGAGCGGAAAACCCCAGCCCGAAACACGGCGCCAGTCACCGGCGTTGTAGTTAAATCCAATAATGCCTGTGCCGACGATCAACAAGGTGCCATCGGCGCCACCATGGGCGCCAACGCAGGCAATCTGACCGTCGTTGTATAAATCGAAATGGGCAAAACCATGGTCACGCTGCAAAAACTGCGCGGCGGCCGATTCGAATTCAGAGCCCGCCAGTCCGGCGGCCACCACCAATTGCTGACGCGCCTGGGCCGGCAAGCCCGCCTGGGTCAACACCTGGGCGGTGGCTGCATCGATCGACTGCCAACTGACGTCGGCGCTTTGAAACACATTGGCACTGCCGCTGCGGGCGTGCGCCAGAACCTGACCATCGGCGTCGGTCAGACGCACCCGGCAAGCGGTTCCACCACCATCAATGCCCATATACAACGTCGGCAACGAAGTTCCCGCGGTCATCGAATCGAAGCTTCCTGTATTCGCGTGTCATTGTTATGCCGACCCTAAAAAAGAGGTCGCTGTAAGATCGGTAGATTACAACCTTTCACTACCCACAACAATACCAATATAATACCTTTAACTTTTGCAATGCCAGCACCCGGACTGAGGACACCCATCATGACGCTCAATGCCACTGCCGACATTCGACCCACTGACAACGGCTATCACGTCAGCCTGCATTTGCCGGCTCAGACACAGGCGTTCGCCGCCACCGAGCTGTGCTTCAGCCTGCTGCACCCCTTGGATGCCGATCGCATCGAAGGCGGCCAATTGATTGAACGCCAGGGTGACTGGCACCGGCTGCAACTGGACAGCGCCTGGGACGGCCAGCAGCCGCTAAGAATCAGCTTTGCCGGTGTCGGCAGCTTGCGCAAACTGACCGACCGGCCCAGCGGCATCTATGTGCAAAACGGTCACCAGCGCCGTGCCGTGATGCTGCCTGGAGAAGCTGAACGCCTGGCGTTTTCGCCGCAATCAGTACCGAAAGGCCAGTTGGTCTTGCTGCCCCAACCAGAACAGGTTGAAACCAGCACCACTCAACTGAACTGCCCAAACGAAGTGAATTTTCAAGGTGAGCGCTGGAACCGCGCTTGGCTACAACGACTGCTGGATCGGCTCGGTCAAAGCTCCGCTCTGACCCAATCCGAGCACGGCCTGAGCGTGGTTGAGAAGCATCAAACGGACCTGATCACCGATTTCCACCTCAAGATTTCCGACCACGGCATCGAGCTGGATTACCGCAACGACGCGGGTTTTCAGGCAGGCCAGGCCTATCTGATGCAATACCTGTTGCAGTGGACGCTTGCCGGTTCGCTGCCCGCTTGCAGCCTTTCGGGTACACCTCGTTTCGGCTATCGCGGCGTCCACCTGGATGTGGTGCGCCACTTCTTTGCGGCGCAGCCAATCCAGCAATGGCTCGACCTCTTCGCTCTGTTCCAACTGAACCATTTCCATTGGCACCTGAGCGACGATGACGGCTGGCGCGTGCCCAGCAAGGCGTATCCGCAAATCGCTGAAACGGCCGCCTGGCGCGGACCTGATGAGGCTTTGCCACCACAGATGGGCACCGGTGAGCAGCGCTATGGCGGCTGCTACAGTGCCGATGAAATCCGAACGACGGTACAGCGGGCTGCTGAATTGGGCATCACCGTGGTGCCGGAAATGGATGTACCCGGCCATTGCCGGGCGCTGCTCAAAGCGTTGCCGGAGCTGGTTGAAAGCGACGACCAATCGGTCTATCGCAGCGTTCAACACCACGACGACAACGTCATCAACCCTGCGTTAAGCGCCACTCAAAGCGTCATCCGCACCCTGATCGACGAATGGTGCGAGCTGTTCGAAGGCCCCTTATTCCACCTCGGTTCCGACGAAGTTCCCGAAGGCGCCTGGCTGGGCTCGCCAGCGGCGAAAAGCTGGGCACAGGCGCAGCAGCGCACGCCGGAAGACCTGCACGGCGTCTTTATGGCCGAGCTCGAACAGGCGGTTCAGGCGCACGGCAAAACCGCCATGGGCTGGGAAGAAATTCGCACCGGCAACGCGGTCAGTCCGGCCACCTGGATTCTCTCCTGGCAAGGCGTGGAAGCCGGTCAGGCCGCGGCCGAAGCCGGCCATCCGGTGGTCATGACCCCCGCGCAACATTGCTACCTGGATCTGGCAGTAACCGACCGGCCGGAAGACCCGGGCTACTACTGGGCGGGTACCGTTAATCTGGCCGCGGCCTGGCATTACAACCCAACACAGGGCCTGTCTGACGACGCTGCTGGCTATATCCAGGGCGTTCAGGCGTGTCTGTGGACCGAGGTTGTTACCACGCCTGCCGAAGCCGAATTTATGTGGTTCCCCCGATTATTGGGTCTGGCCGAGGTTGCCTGGGGCAGCAATCAAAGCGGTGAATATGCCGACTTTGAAGCGCGCGCCACGCACTGGATGAACCTGCTGGCGCACCTGGGCGTGACCGGCCGGGACGCCAGCCTGGGCTGGTAAAAGAACACAAAAAAAGCAAAAAACGACCGAAAAACAATAAGTTAGAAACCAACTTCGGTGAAAATGATCGGTCCGATCATTGGGTATTGCTTGGTCCTATCATTGGTACTATATTGGGCTTGCCCATTTCGCATGATCCATTATGAAAAAAACAAACGAGGTTCGTATGAAACTCATCAAGCAATCCCTGGCACTGGCTACTGCCGCGGCTACCCTGGCGACCAGCCAGCTGGCATTCGCCGAAAACACCGTGGTGGAACTCTATACTTGGCGCGTCCAAGACGAAGCGCTGTTTGATTACATCAACGAAAAGAACCTGATCCCGGGTGTTCAGGTCAATCTGAATGTCTATACCGAAGACATTGAATCCAAACTGCGGATCGATATGCAGACCAATCGCCCAGACCTGTACCACGCCAAAGCCGGTTCAGCCTGGATGCAGCCCTGGATCGATGCCGGTGTGGCTGCTCCGGTTGCAGACTTAGGTCTCGATATGAGTGCCTTTGGCGATGCCGCTTTAGCGGGCGCCACCGGCAGCGATGGCGAAGTCTATGGCGTACCGTTCGTCATGCAGATGGAATCCATCCTCTACAACAAGGCCGTTTTCGACGGCGCACCGACCACCCTGGATGAACTGGAAGCGGCCTTTGCCGAATTGAAAGATCAGGGCATCGTGCCGATGCACGTTGATGGTCGTGACGGCTGGTACCTGAACCAGGTGCTGCACGAAACCATTCTGGCCGGCATGACTGGCGACGACTGGGCGCAGCAAGTGGTCACCGGCGAAGCGTGCTTCACCGACGATCTGTATGTCGACGCCATGGAACGTTTCAAATCCTGGCAGGATGAAGGCTACCTGAACCCCAACCCGCTGGCCGATGACTACGGCGCCATGCGCACCGGTGTTGCACTGGGTACCTCGGCGATGATGATCGACGGCATCTGGTCCGCCACACCGGCGTCACCGATGTATCAGATTGATCCGAGTCTGGAACTGGGCTTTATGGCTATTCCGGGTAACGCCAATAAGGTCTACGGTTTCACCGATGCCCACCTGGCGTACAACCCCAATTCCGATGACATCGATGCCGTTAAGAAAGTCATGGAGTTCTACACCACCCCCATGTTCGCGCAGCTGTTCGCCGACATGGTGGAAGCGGTGCCCGCCTCCAACCATCCGGTGGATGTGAACAACGAGCGCGTGCAAGCCGCGGCGGAAATGATTTCCAGCAACTCGCTGGCGGCTCAACCCTTCTTCCACGATGCGCTGATCAGCGTTGACCCGGGTTACCGCCCGCTGGTGTCTGAAGGCATGCAGCAACTGCTGGCGGGTGAAATCACCGCCCGTGAACTGGCCGAGCACATTCAAAGCGGCCTGAACGACGCCGGTTACATTGGCGCCGATCGCTGCGCACTCTGATCGTTACCCACGATTGATAGTGCGCTAGGCTGACCGGGTTATCCGGTCAGGGGCGGGTCAGTCTGACCCGCCCACTGCCTTTCCACGACCTTCAGCCCGTGTGACCATCATGACGCTACACTCTGACTCTGATCATTCTGCGGACGCAAAATCCGACACTCAGACGCCATCGAGATCCGATACCATGCCCCGTTCCTGGCTCAGTTATACCGCTCTGGAAAAAATTCAGCGCACCTTATTGTTAACACCCGGCGTGCTGCTCTACGGCATTTTTAATTTCATCCCGCTGATGGCTTTATTCTCGCTGAGTCTGGTCAAATGGCCGGGTATTGGCCCGAAAGAATTTGTCGGTTTCGACAACTTCGCCAAAGTCCTGACTCAGGATTATTACCGCGACCAGATGCTCAACGCCCTGGTGCAAAACGTTATCTTTTTTGTCGTCATCATCGGCTCATTTCTGATCATCGGCACTGCTTTGGCGTTACTGCTGAGCTTTAAAACCTGGGGCCGAAAAACCTACCAGGTGTTGTTCTTTTTGCCGTATCCCATGGCCGGTGCAGCCGTGGCTTATTTGCTCGATCTGTTCGTTCACCCACGCGGTCCGCTGAACGCCTTTCTCGTACAAACCGGTTTAGTCGACAGCGCCATTCCGTTCTTAGGCGACCAGGATACCGCGCTTATTACCATGGCGATGTTCTACACCTGGCACCGCATGGGTTTTGCCATCATGTTGATTTTGTCGGGTATTTTGGCGGTGCGTTCTGACCTGCTCGAAGCCTCGATGCTCGATGGCGCTAACCGCTGGCAATCGATCCGCAACGTGGTGCTGCCGGTGCTTGGTCCGGCTTTCGTGCTGATCACCGTGATCGTCATGGTCGATGTGTTCAACAACGCCGACTATGTGTTGCTGATCATGGGACCCGAAGCGGGCCCGCTGCGTTCGACCGACATCATGGGCACCTTCCTGTTTCGCACCGCCTTCGGTGGCAACGCCGACACCACCGACACCAACTTCGGCATGGCCGCGGCAATTGGTTTGATGACCGCCTTGTTAATTTTACCGGCCGCCATCTTCCTGGCGCTGAAAAACCTGCGCAGCAGTTAAGGACGACCCATGGACAAGATTTTCAAACTCAATAAGCGCGAACAGATGGTCGTGCAATTGATCATGCTGGCCTGGGTCGTGGTTGTGCTGGTGCCCTTTGGTGCCGCGGTTCTTAACGCCTTAAAACCCAACGTTGGTCAGGTATTTCGTGAACCATTCGGTCTGCCCGACCCAGTCACCTGGAGCAACTTTGCCAAGGCCTGGGTCAACGCGAATTTCGCACAGTACTTTTTGAACTCGGCGATCATTTCCATCAGCTCGGTGATTCTGGTCACCTTCTGTGCCAGCACCACCGCCTTTGTGTTGGCGCGTATGCCGTTTCGCGGCAGTACCTTTATTTTTATGCTGTTTCTGGTGGGTGTGATCATTCCGATTCGGCTGGCGTTGGCACCGCTGTTCGACATCGTTCGTGGCCTGGGGTTACTCGATACACTGCTCGGTGTGATCCTGGTGCAAAGCGCCAGCATGATGCCGGTAGCCGTGTTTATTCTGGTCAGTTTTATGAAGAACATTTCCACCGAGTTGGAAGAAGCGGCCAAGATGGATGGCGCGCTGCCGTTCACCATTTACCGTCGTATTATTTTCCCGTTGGTGCGTCCGGCCATTGCCACCATCGCCCTGCTCACCTTCGTGCAAGCCTGGAACGAATACTTCCTGCCGCTGATCTTTTTGCAAAGTGAATCCAACTACCCATTAACGTTGGGGTTGCAACGTTTTAATCAGCAGTTCGCGATTCAATGGCACATGATGTTTGCGGGCATTCTGATCATGATGGGCCCAACCATCATCGCCTTTATGCTGGCGTCGAAACAGTTTATTGCTGGCCTGACCCAAGGTGGGGTTAAAGAATAAAGCGTGAAGAAAAACAACCTAAGACATTAAGTGGTCCTGCAAGGCGTTGTCGATCTGTCCGCAACGCCGTCTTCGTTATTGCCCTCCGCGCGAGGGCTTTTTTTTGCACAGAAAAAGGACCGTTGATTAGGGTTGCAACGGTTCGGTATAGCCACCGGTCAGTTCATCCGGCACCGCGACGGCTCCCACCGTTTTGCGATAAAATTCAACCGGCCCGGCATCGCCGATAAAACCGTAGACGTAACCACGCTGCTTTAAACGATGCAGCGATTCCACCAGCAGGGCCTTGCCCAACCCCAGACCACGCGCGGCTTCACTGACACCGGTCGGACCAAAAAAACCGGGAAAGGTGACATCAAAACAGGCGAAGCCGAGCAGTTGCGCACCGTGACGAGCAACCAACACCCGACTGGGATGTCCGCTTAAACCATTGGCCACTTCACTGGCCCAGCCGGTGCCAAATTCACGCCGCACCCAGTCGACTATTACCTCGCGATCCCACGCCTGGGCGGATTGCAGCTGACAATCTTGTGGCAGGTCAGGCGGCGCCGGTAATTGCTGCAGGGAAACAATCAGGTCGGGCATATTGGGTTCCTAGGGCCGGGGGCGAGGCTACTTTAACAGTAGCGACTCTGGCTTGGAAAAGCAGACCATTAAGGGCCTCCTGCTAACAAAGATGACCACCAGCACTGTTTCTCGTCAGTGCCCTGTTATTATGGTGCTCACCTAGAGCATCAAAACCCAACGAGGATCGTGCATGCGCTCGCTGTTGATTGCGCTTTCAGCCCTGGCCATCAGCCCAGGACTGTTGGCAGAAGAAGGCCCCTTTGACGCCAGTGCCAGCGCGCGTGCCGCGACCGTTGCCCAGGCCTGTGACGATGCCTTTAAACAGGCCGAGGCCAAAGCGCTGGCCGATTTCGAAGCCGCCTTTCTGTCTGAAAACCGGCCTCAGGCTCGGCGTATTGAGCTGCGTGAACGCACCGATGAACGACTGCCCGCCGATGCCCTGAACGCCCAACCCGGCTGTCGTGTTGAAGGTCGCTGGGCGGCCATTGCCGTGGCGTCGGACGATGCCGAACCCGAACCCCTCAACGGTCGCATTGAAACCATCGACGGCGAATACAGCTCCGAATGCAGCGCGGCCGATGAAGCCGCCGCCTGCAAGCGCCGCATTGAAACTCAGGCGGCCAGTGATTTGCGCACTCTGTTGCAGGCCGATGATCCGCAACGCCTCAACGGTTACCGCCTGGCCTTCGACGGCTTCGAAGGTGATCAGGCATTTACCTACAAAGGTGAACGAGTTAGCGTCACCATGAACGGCCTGTTTTATTTCCGACTCGACCAGAGCGAATTCGGCCCCATTACACCGGCACCCGGAACTCAGGGCGATTTGCGCATCGAGCGCAAAGAAAAGGACAACGGCTACGACGATCTGGATGTCACCGTCTTCTACGTCTGGGACGGTAATAACGCGGCCGATCCGAATGATCTGGCACTGAGCACCAACCGCTGGGGACTGGGCTTGTGGGTTAATAACCGTCTGGGCGTATCGGCCTTCTGGGGAGAAGAGCGGCCGGGCATCGCCAACGACAACCACTACGTTCGTAACGACGACAGTCGCTATGGCGTCTTCGGTATCGGCCTCGGTTATCGCCTCTTCGATAGCCGCGACATGACGGTTGAAAACAGCCTCTACTACGTAGATACCGAACCGTTTGACGTCACACTCGACAACGGCCGGGTGTATGAAACTCAGGATTACATTCAGACCAATATCAACATCAAAACCAATTCCAGTTTCGGCCCCAACGTTGGCTGGATGTTCACCTGGAAACTGCGCCCTGATCTGAGCGACTACAACGCGCTCTCCGGTGGCTGGTATGTGGAGTGGCAATTCTAACAACCAACACTGACACCGTTGCAGCCAGCGAGCTTCCCGCTTAGTCTGGCTTGCCCCGTTTTCGATTCGTTGTTGTTGTTTGAATCGCTGTCTGCCGAGGTTGTTGCATGTCATCCGAACGCCGCGCTTTGGGTTACGCCCTGATCGCCGTCCTGCTCTGGTCCACCGTCGCCACCGCTTTCAAAGTCGCGTTGCAGCACGTCAGCGTCAGCCAGTTAATGGCGGGTGCCGCGCTGTTTTCCATTATCGCGCTGTTAGCAACACTGGCTATACGCGATGAATTGCGCACGGCCCTGAACCGGCTGTGGTCGGATCGCACAGCCGCGTTTCGCTTGGGGCTGATCAATCCGGTTTTGTATTACGCGGTGCTGTTTGAGGCTTACGATCGGTTACCCGCGCAGGTTGCACAACCGGTGAATTACACCTGGGCCATCACGCTCGGTTTATTGTCGGTGCCGTTTCTCGGCCATCGACTGACGCGCTGGGATTTAACGGGCATGCTACTCGGGTATTCCGGCGTGGTGTTTATCTCGATCGCCGGGCAAAACGTCAGTGGCTCGCTCGATTATTTCGGCCTGTTTCTGGCGTTGGCTTCAACGCTGTTGTGGGCCGGTTACTGGCTGGTGAACACCCGTGATGATCGCCCGCCGATCATCGGTCTGTTCCAGAATTTTGTGTACGCTTTTCCACTGCTGGTGCTGTGGATGCTGTGGCGCGATGGCCTGCCGGCGCTGAATGAATGGCCTGTATCGGCGAGTCTAGCCTACGTGGGTGTGTTCGAAATGGGCATTACTTTTGTGTTCTGGCAGCTGGCGATGCACCACACCAGCAACGCCAGCCGCATCGGCACGCTGATTTTTTTATCGCCCTTTATCAGCCTGTTTTTAATTCACATCGTGCTCGGTGAACCCTTACAGTGGCTCACCTTTGGCGGCCTGGGTTTGATCATCGCAGGTCTGTGGATTCAACAGAGTAAGGCGCGGTCGAATTGATGATTCGATGCCCTATTCCGTTTCGGTTTTGAATAAACGAAAGCCGCGCGCTTGGTAATTCGTGCGCGCGTTGGGATGATCATCGCTGCAGGTGGTCAGCCAGACGCGCGTTGGAATCTGGCCATTATCATCCTGCCAGTTAAAGGCGACCTTGACGGCCTCGCTCAATAACGGCCCACCCAAACCCTGACCTAAAAACGGCGGCGTCAGTCCGAAGGAAATAAATTCCACGCTGCCGTCCTGCTGACGTTCCATCTCGACATAACCGGCCGGACTGCCGGAAATCCATAAAACCCACACACGCAGCTCAGCGCGTTCGGTGTGTGTTTGCCAGCGAGAGAGTGGCCAGTCATCAGCGTCCTGCCATTGCCAGGCACGACCGACGCTTTGGTAAAAATAGCGGTTCAATTCGCCGCTTTTGAGTTCGGCTTCAGCAAAGCGCAAGGAGCGATTGTCAGGCCAGGCTTTGGCTTGCAAATCGTCCATCTGATCCAGCGCGTAATACCAGACGGTTGTCATTTAAGGGTCGGGAAATTCTTCGGTTTTAAACACCTTGAAGCCGCGCGCTTCGTAGTTATTGCGCGCAGTGGGATGATCATCTGAACAGGTATGCAACCAGACGCGATCCGGACGTTGCCCGGCATCATCGGTCCATTCGAACGCAACCTTTAACGCTTCGGACAACATCGGTCCACCCAATCCCTGACCGATAAACGGCTTGGCCAGACCGACCGAAATAAACTCAACCTGGTTGCCATCCTGACGTTCCATTTCGACATAGCCGGCGGGTGTGCCGCGCACCGTTAACAGCCAGATGCGGTGCTCGGGACGTTCGGTGTGTTCGCGCCACTGCTCCAGCGACCATTCCAGTTTCATAAACCAGTTCCAGTGCTGGCCAATCCACTGATACAAAAAGCGGTTGAACTCGCCCTGCTTGACTTCGACTTCCTCAAAGCGCAACGGCACATTGGCTGGCCAGGGTTTCGCATTGACGGCGTCGGGCGAGGTCAGCTCGTAAGACCATTCAGTGACCATCAGAACAATTTATCCTTGCTCACCACAATGCCGGTTTCGTCGGCGTACAGCCACATACCCGGCTCGATGGTGACACCGGCAAATTCGACCGGCACATCGACATCGCCCAGACCTTTTTTCTCGGTGCGTACCGGAATACTGGCCAGTGCCCGCACGCCAATCGGCATACGACGCAGCTCATGAATATCGCGCGCGCAGCCGTTGATGACAACGCCCTGCCAACCGTGATTGACCGCATCGAGTGCGATCTGATCGCCGATCAATGCGCGACGCAAAGATGCACCGCCATCGACCACCATCACCTTGCCATCGCCCTCGGTTCCGGCCAGTTCTTTCACCCGGGAATTGTCTTCGTAACAATGCACAGTCACCACTTGGCCGAAGAAGGCTGGCTTGCCGCCAAAATCCTGAAACAGAGGTTCGAGCACGTGAACGGCATCGGGATGATCATCACAAAGGTCAGGCGTATTCCACATGAGGTAGACTCGCTTATTCGACTGGGGGAAGAAGACTCGGCGGCATTAAAACGCACCGACCGGGCACTGAATTTTGTTCGTTGATAACGTCTGTACAAGGAACGCTTTATGACCGTCAAACTGCAAACGCCTCGCCTCACCGTGACCGGCCCGCATGGCATTCGCGCTCGCGAACTGCATCGCTACTATCAACGCAACGCCGATCATTTTGCCCAAGGGGGCGGCGATTTGCCAGCCAGAGTCGGACTGACACGCGCCCGGCTTAAGGCGCAGAAACGGTTGTGGAAACAAGGTCGCGGATATCGCTTTTATGGTTTCCAAAACGGCGAGTTGGTCTTGGATCTGGGTTTATCCAATGTTGTCCGGGGTGCCTTTCAAGCGGCTCATTTGGGATACCGCACTGCGCAAACGCACGAAGGGCAAGGATTGATGACCGAAGCGCTGGTGTCGGTTGTGGGTTACGCCTTCGATACGCTCAACCTGCATCGGTTGATGGCCAACTACCAACCCTGGAATGTGGCCAGCAGTCGCGTGCTGGAAAAACTCGGTTTCGAACGCGAAGGCCTGGCCAAGGATTATTTATTCATCAACGGCCAATGGCGCGATCATGTGTTGACCGCCCTGGTCAATACGGACTGGTAACACCTCTAACAGGAAACCGGTGAGCGGAACGGAACTCCGCTCACCGAGCCACCGATCACTTAGCAGCGATATCCACCATGTCCTGGAAACTCTGCTTTGACGGCCGACCGAATTCGACCGAACGCTTGAGACGGTGGATGCCCTTGATAAAGCGCAGCGAACCGGACTCAGCACGAATCACAATCGAATGAGTGGTGATGCCACCGTCGCGATCGTAATGCACGCCATCGAGGAACGGCCCACCGGTAATGCCGGTCGCGGCGAAGAAGGCGTCATCGGCGGCAATCAGATCGTCGAGCCGAACCACCTGGTCCAGATCGATATCCAACTCCATCAACTTCCGCCGTTCGCTTTCCAATTGAGGTGAGCGCACACCTTCCATGCCACCGTTCAGCGCTTTGACCGCGGCTGCCGAAATCACGCCTTCCGGCGTACCGCCAATGCCCATCAGCACATCGACGCCGGTGCCGGGAATGGCCGCCATCAAAGCGCCCATCACATCGCCATCGGTGTGCAGTTGCACCCGGGCACCCGCCGCGCGGATTTCTTCGATCAGCGTCTTGTGGCGCGGCCGGTCGAGCACGAAGACGGTGACTTCGTTGACCTTGCGCTCCAGTGCTTCGGCAATGGAATAGAGGTTACGGGCGACTGACTGGGTGATGTCGATGGCGTCGCGGGCGTCTTCACCGACAACGATCTTATTCATATAGAAGGACGGTCCCGGGTCCCACATGGCGCCGCGTTCGGTCGCGGCGACAACGGCAATGGAATTGGGGCGGCCTGTGGCCAACAGGCGGGTGCCTTCGACCGGGTCTACTGCAATGTCGAGTTTGGGTTCGGCGCCGGTACCGACGCTTTCCCCGTTATAGAGCATGGGCGCTTCGTCTTTCTCGCCCTCGCCGATGACCACGACGCCATCCATGCTGACTGTTTGCAGTACAGCACGCATAGCGTCCACGGCAGCGCCGTCGCCGGCCTCCTTATCGCCCGCGCCCATAAAGCGCGATGCGGAAAGGGCCGCCGCCTCAGTCACCCGCACCAGCTCCATGCCCAGGTTTCGATCGGGCTGCTGCTTCATGGTGTTACCTGCGGCTTCATCTTGTTTCCTAAGGATCGTCAAATGATAGGCACCGGTCGGGCGCTCCGTGGCCAGTTAGCTGGCTCTTCTCAAGGGGGGAATCAGACCGACCGGTAGCAGCGACTATACCGGCGCAAAGACCCGGCACAAGCACGGAAAACGGTTTCAGGCGGAAAAGAAATTTAATGACGAAAAAGGCCTGGTGATGGGCCGGGCCTAAACGTTTAAGTTGTAGTTTTATTCCTTTAATTTGACCGTTCGGTCAGCTCAATCCGTCGAAACTAAAACCGTCGGGCAGCAGATCGTTGGCGGTCCATTCCCGCTGGCCTTCGCCATCGTTGGTTGCCCAGATTTTGCCATCGGCAGGCATAAACTCGGCGATCACTTGGCGGCAGCCGCCGCAGGGCGAAAACAGATTGGTGCCTGGCATGAACACCACCAGTTCCACTATCTCGCCCGGGCGCACGCCGGCCGACGCCGCTGTGCCAATGGCAGTACGTTCGCCACACATGCCCAGCGGATAAGAGCGGTTTTCCACGTTACAGCCACTGAAGATACGACCATCCGCGGTGCGCAGGGCGGCACCGACCGGAAAGTCGCTGTAGGGCACGTAAGCGTTACCGGCGGCCGACTTGGCGGCCGCTTTCAGATCGCTGGGAGCCGCCATGATTAGAGACTCACAGCCGCTTTGAGGGCGATCTGGATCATTTCGTTAAAAGTGGTCTGGCGTTCGTCCGAGCTGGTCGCTTCGCCACGCACGATGTGGTCGCTGACGGTCATAATGCCAAGCGCCTGCGCGCCGAATTCAGCCGCCACGCCGTACAGACCGGCGACTTCCATTTCCACCGCCAGAATACCCATCTTGCGCAACGTCGGAATCAAGGCTTCTTCGGGTGAATAGAACAGATCAGAGGTGAATACGTTACCGACCTGAGCTTCAACGCCAGCGTGTCGCGCGCTGTTGACCGCCGCTTCCAACAGTGAATAACTGGCGGTGGCGGCGAAATCGTAGCCCAGCAGGCGGGTGCGGTTAACACCGCTATCGGTGCTGGCACCGCTGGCAATGATGACGTCGCGCAGTTTGATGCCGTCACCGATACCGCCACAGGTACCGACACGAATCAGGTTTTTAACACCGTATTCGGTGATCAGTTCTTTGGCGTAAATGGAGATCGATGGAACGCCCATGCCCGACCCCATCACCGAGACGGGTTTGCCATCGAAGGTGCCGGTGTAGCCGAACATGGCACGCACGTCGGTCACGCGTTTGGCGTCGTCGAGAAAGTTTTCGGCAATGTATTGAGCGCGCAGCGGATCACCGGGCATCAGGACGGTTTCGGCGAAATCGCCGGCGTTGGCATTGATATGGGGAGTGGGCATAAAGTCCTCGTGAATTTTCTGACCAATTGTTCAACTTGCCGCACTATAACGGCTTGCCCGCCGGGCGACCAGTGGCGGCGCGTCGTCGCAAGGGTTTAACGCCGGGGTAACAACACCGCCGCTTCCAAACCCGTGCTGATGCGATTGCGCAATTTCAGCTGTCCGCCATGGGCGTGGGCAATATTACGGGCAATACTCAGACCCAGTCCGGCACCGCCAGTATTGCGGTTGCGAGACGTTTCCAGCCGGACATAGGGTTCAAACACCTTATCGATGTCGCTTTCGGGAATGCCCGGGCCGTTATCGACCACGTAGATTTTCAGTTCCTGACGGCTGTCTACAATCTCCAGCTTCACCTGAGTGCCGTAAAACGCCGCGTTATGCACCAGGTTTGACAGACAGCGTTTAAGCGCCAGTGGTTTGCCATAAAACGGCCAACGCGCCATGCCGCGGATTTCCAACGGATAACCAAGCAACGCCAGGTCGTCTTTCAACGTATTGACCATCTGATTGATGTCGATCGGGTGGGTATTTTCGTGCACATCGGTGCTGCGGCCCAGATCGAGCGCGCCTTTAACCATGGCCTCCAGCTCTTCTAAATCCTTGATCATGCTGGGCTTAACGCCGTTTTCGTCATCCATCATTTCGGCGCGCAGCCGCAAGCGGGTAATGGGGGTCTTTAGATCGTGCGAGATGGCCGAGAACAGCCGTTCACGATCATCAACGAAACGCAGTACGCGTTCCTGCATCAGGTTGAAAGCGCGCGCAGTCTCCTTTACTTCGCGGGTGCCTTTTTCGTCCAATGGCGCCAGGTGGATGTCGGTGCCGAGCTGACGTGCGGCAGCGGCCAGATTCGACAACGGCCGGGTCATCCAGCGCACCACAAACCAGGCGATGGTCACCAGGACGATCAGCAGGATGGTCAGAAAAAACAACTGCCCCTGATCGAGGTATTCGTTTTCAGACAGAAAGTAGGGATCAGGCAGCAAGCCCGCCAGATAGAGCCATTCACCGTCGCCCACCGGTACTTGGGCCACCAGTACGGGCGGTGGATCGGGTTCCAAAATCAAGGTGTTCTGCGCCCAGCGCGGCGGCAGATCGACCAGGCGGATATCGGCTTCATAGACGTGCAGAAACCGCGGGTCGGCAAACTCCACATTCAGATCGGCCAGACGCTGACCGAGCTTTTCTTCGATGGAGCGCTGAAACTGATCGAGAAATTGCTGTTTCGTCAGGCTATCGCGAATCGGTTCGACCGGAATGAAGTTGTCGTTCACCGACACCAGAAAGCGCGAGCCGCCCATATCACGCAGCTGATTGATGATCAGATGCCGGTAATCGCGCGGGTAGGCGCGGATGAACTCCATGGTTGAGCCCACCGAAAACGCCATATCGCGGGCCATCGATTCGCCCTGCTGCTGGCGCTGACCTTCGAGGAAATACAGCCAGACGTAGTTACTGAAACTGAAGGCGCTGATCAGACCCAACACCATCAGTGCCAGCAAGCGGCTGTAGAGCGAGGTGAAACTGAAGCGCGGCATTATTCAGCCGAAACCGGCACCGTCAGGATATAGCCGGCACCGCGCACGGTTTTGATCAAATGCGGTGACTTGCCATCGTCGTTCAGACGCGACCTCAGCCGGCTGACCTGAACATCAATAGAGCGATCAAACGGCGAGGAATCGCGACCGCGCAACTCATTACTCAAGTCATCGCGACTGAGCACTTCGCCCGGGCGACTGACAAAGAGCCGCAGTAAATTGAAATCGGCGCCATTGAGCGAATGGGCCGTGCCGCCGGGATCGGTCAGTTCGCGGTTGGTCAGATCGAGCAACCAATCGCCGAAACGCAGCCGCTGACGGGCGTCCAGCGGTGAACTGTCAGGGCTTTCTTCGTAACGCCGCAGCACGGCTTTGATGCGCGCCAGCAGTTCACGGGGGTTAAAGGGTTTGCCAACGTAATCGTCGGCGCCCAATTCCAGGCCGATGATGCGGTCAGTTTCATCGGAGCCAGCGGTCAGCATAATGATGGGAATGCGGGAACGGGCGCGCACTTCCTTGCACAGCGTAAAGCCATCGTCGCCGGGCATCATGATGTCGAGGACGATCAGGTCCAGTCGTTCCTGCGGCCAGTACTGGCGCATTTGCTGCCCATCGGCGGCGGTGACAACCACAAAGCCGTTCTTCTCAAGGTATTCCTTGAGCAGATTGCGGATTTCTTCGTCGTCATCCACCACCAGGATGCGCTTTTGTTGTTCTGCGTGCATCTTGGTTCCACTGCTTTCCGTTCACTGAGCCAGAATTGGCACGGCGGGAAAGTCTAACGGTGCTCGCCGGCTAATTCGGTAACAAAGTATATCATCGTGGCCACGAATGAGACGACGGCCTCGGTTCAAGTGCAAAATTTGCATTACACTGCAAGATCGTCTGCTGCGTATTCGAGCTCAGTTGTGGTCAAAAAAGCTCAGGCTGCTCCGGCACCCGCCCAACAAGCACTGCGCACCCATCGCGATCGGTTTCTGGCGATCAACGAGGGGCGTTTGACGCGCCTGCGCGAAAGTTTGCAGACCAAACAGAAACAATGCCTAGAACTGCTGCCACTGCTGTTCCATACCCATCTGCGCGGCTCTCCGGGTTACTTTGTTGAAGCGGATGTGCCCACAGGGCTGATTCAATACCAGCCCACCCAGGGCACCCTGAACCTGCTGCAAGCCATTAACTTCTCAGCCCGCCCGGGCACGGCCCGCGCCCTGAATCCGCAGATTTCCGGCTTATACCTGATGGGCTCCTCCGGCTCGGTGGCGCAATCGACCAGTTCCGACCTGGATATCTGGCTGTGCTACCGGCCCGACCTGACCCCGCGCCAGATCGATCTACTGGAAACCAAGGCCGAAATGATCAGCCTTTGGGCCGAAGGCTTTAATCTGGAAGTGCACTTCTTTTTGATGAATTCGCAGCAATTCGAGGCCGGCGACCAACGCTCGCTGACCGGCGAAAACTGCGGCTCCACCCAGCATTTTTTATTACTCGATGAGTTCTATCGCACCGGTCAGTTGCTGGCGGGTGCACCGCCGGCCTGGTGGTTTGTGCCATCCGACCAGGAAGACCGTTACGAGTCGCTGGTGAACGATTTTCGCGGTCGTGGTGTTGCCCGGCTGGAAGAGTCCATCGATTTTGGTGCCTTACCGGCGTTGCCCGCCGGCGAGTTTATCGGTGCTGGCATGTGGCAGCTCTATAAGGGCATCGACTCACCGCATAAATCGGTGCTGAAACTGCTGCTGTTGGAAGTCTACGCGCGCGAATTCCCGAACGTCACCAGCCTGGCGCACCAATATAAAACCGCCATCCACGAGGGCACCACCGAGCTCAATGCGCTCGACCCTTACGTCATGCTGTACCGGCGCATCGAGCGATATTTAAGCGAGCAACAAGAATCCAGCCGTTTGGAACTGATTCGCCGCTGTTTCTATTTCAAAGTCGGCATTCCTTTGTCGAAACCGGCAAAATCGAGCACCTGGCGGCGCACGCTGATGTCGGAACTGGCCAAAGAATGGGGCTGGAAAAGCGATTATCTGGCCTATCTCGACGGCCACACCAGCTGGCCGATTCAGGACATCATGGCCGAGCGCAAATTACTGATTAACGAATTGACGCGCTCTTACCGTTTCCTCACCCAGTTCGCCGCCGAACACCAAAGCAACCACATGATGAGTCAGCAGGATCTGTTGATTCTCAGCCGCAAACTGCACGCTGCTTTCGACCGCCGTCGTGGCAAAATCGATTTCATCAGCTTTGGCCACCAGGTTGATTTAAGCCACGAGAAAATCCGCATCAAGGAAGTCGGTCCTCGCAAAGGCAAGCCGTCTTACTGGGTCGCGCACAGTCAGCTGCCCAATGGCCAGATTGGCAGCACGCTGAAGAAATCCAGCGGTCTGCTGGAAACCATGCTGTGGTGTCATCTCAATGGTCTGCTGGCAGCTCACCTGCACATTCCGGTGTTTTCTCAGTTCAGTGCGGTAACCAACTTTGAAGTGCGCAAAACGCTGGCCGATTTGCGTCAGTCGCTGCCGTTGGGCATGCCACCGGTGGCGCAGTCGAACTTCTACAAACCGGCGCAAGTAGAACGCGTCCTGCTGTTTTCCAACCTGGGCTGTGACCCGCTGCAACATCTGACCCGACGCGGCCTGCAAAAAATTTCCGCGCGCTCTAACAGCCTCGATTTCAGTTCCTTGCGTGAAAACCTGGTCGCCAGCATCGATATGGTGGTGATTAATTCCTGGGGCGAAGTGGTGGTCGAACACTTCGATCAAGCCGATGCGTTGCCACAGGCGATTCACTTTCTGTTGTCGTTGCTGGCACGACAAAAATACGTGCACCGGCCATTGCTGGAATCGTTTTGCCACAATCAGACCCGGCCGTCGGCCATCGCTAAGCGCATTCAGGATTTGTTCGAAGACGCCGTTGCCGCGCTGTACGACGTGGCGCGACGACAGCCGGTCCGCTTCCTCTACAACCTGGGCGAACAGTATCAGGCGCTGACCATCAATAAACGTCAGCTCAACAGCCTGAGCTTTGATACCGAAGATGAACTGATCGACTGGCTCGGCCAGGAGCAACCCCGGCGCAGTCGCCTGTTGCCAGACCGCCATTTCGAGACCGATAAAAACCGCTTGCGCGCGGTGATCGACCAACAGGAAGAGGAAGGTGTCACCTTGGTGTATCAGGTGACCAAACGCATCGCCACTGTCCATGTGATCGATGAAAACGGCTCGCTGTTTTGCTTCCGTCAGGCGGTGCGCAGCAAGACCAGCCTGCTGGCCTCGTTGCTGCGTTTTCTGAAAGTAACCGAGCATCGTTTGCGCGCTCACGACAGCGATTTGCCCCCCGGCACTACGCCGATTCAGTGTTACGAAATGACGCTCTTACCCAGTGGCATTCCGAGCATGAAACGGATGCGCACCTCGACCTTGATGGAAGCCAAGTACGACACCCATGTGCCCGTGGTGATGGAATTAAGCCCAGACGGCAGCCCGGAATATCTGGTGCTGTGCAACAACCAGGAATTTTCCAGCCAGGAACTGGGCGATGAGTTTTTCACTCAGGTTGCCGACCATATGCTGCGTTCACGCGATGACAATGAACCCTGCCCGCTGCACATTACCGACCTGTCGCTGTCCGATCGCGTGGTCGCCAGCCTGCCCAATGGCCAAGCGCAGAGCATTCACTATTTGCGTTATAAGATGCGCTTGGAACACCGCATTAATGAAGCCATGCAGCAACAGACCTCGCGTCAGCCTTCCGACACAGCACCGACCCGCCCATCAACGGCGCAACGCGGTCAATAATCGCTCCAAGGCGTCCAGATCGGGAATGCTGGCTTTGCCCAGCTGAGTAATCACCGCCATGCGTTCCAGCGGCGCCCGATGCGCCAGGCTGTCTTCACGCACTTCGGCGTCGCTTAAGCGCAACAGTCGTGGAATCCCCTGAATGCGCACGGCAAAAAAACGCGGTTCTGTCTGTTCAGACACGGCATTAAAAATCGCTAAACGGGCACCGGGTGAATCCGCCGCCGCACTGTGGCCGTTGGCCACTTCATAGCTGATCACCGGCACCGTCTGCCCCCGCCAATCGAGCCAACCGAGCAGCCAGTCCGGTGCGTTAGCAGCGTCGGTTAACGCGGCATTGGCCATGACTTCTGCAAGGGCCACCTGCGGCACCAGCAGGCTTTTTTGCTGCATTGGCACCCAGAACGTCGCCAGACGCTCGTCGCTTGACGACGACTCAGGATGGCGTGTCATTGGCGCTCACCGGCGCGCATAAACGCCTGATGCACTCGAACAACACGTCTTCCTGGAACGGTTTACCCAGGTACTCATTGACGCCGATCGACAACGCCCGCTGACGATGTTTCGCACCGGTTCGAGAGGTAATCATGATGATCGGCAGCCGGTGCAGACGTCCATCGTGGCGCACCTGCTGCGCCACCTCAAAGCCATCCATGTTGGGCATTTCAATATCCAGCAACATCACATCTACCGTTTGCGTCTTTAGCACCTGAATCGCTTCCAGACCGTCTTTCGCCAACCAGACATGCCAGCCCCGACGCTCCAGCAAGCGACTGGTGACCTTGCGCACCGTCACCGAGTCGTCGACCACCAGAACGTTCAGCGCTTGGGCTGATGAGGCGGACGTGGTGGACTGGGTTGCGCGCCGCATTAAGGGCGCGACGCGCTGAGCATCGAGCGGGCGGTGACGCAGCAGCGCTGCCGGATCAAGAATCACCACCACCGATCCATCGCCCAGAATGGTGGCCCCAGACACCCCGGCCAAGGCGCTGAACTGCGGGCCCAATGTTTTGACCACAATCTCGCGCGAACCCAGCAATTGATCAACAAAGAGCGCAACCGGCGCATTGGCGTCACTGCCGCGCACCAGAATCAATGGCACCGGAGCGGCGTCGGCATGGATTTCGGGAAGGTCGTCGGCATCGAGCAAGGCGCCCAGATAAAGCGTATGATAACGAGTTCCGGCGTAATCGAATCCGGATTGTTCACCGCGAGCGATGGCATCGAGCTGCTGGCCCGGAACCCGCACAATGCCGTCAATGGTACTCAGTGGCAGCGCGTACAGATCGCTGCCGATGCGAACCATCAGCGCCCGGTTGACCGAAACCGTAAAGGGTAAGCGAATGGTGAACTGACTGCCCTCACCCGGCTGGCCATCGAGACTCATACTGCCACCGAGCTGTTTGACTTCCGCGTGCACCACATCCATGCCAACGCCGCGGCCGGACACCTGCGTCAGCGCCTCAGCGGTGGAAAATCCGGGTTCGAGAATCTGCTGCAAAATGGCGTGATCATCGAGCGCCGTATCCTGGCCGATCAATCCCATTTGCTGAGCACGCTGGCGAATGCGCTCAACATCGAGACCGGCGCCGTCGTCGCTCAGCCGCAACACAATATCGCCGCCTTCACGCGCCAGACTCAACTCAATCTGGCCGACCGCGGACTTACCCGCTGCGCGCCGCTGCTGCGGTGTTTCAATGCCATGATCAACGGCATTGCGCAGCATGTGCTCCAGCGGCGAAATCATGCGCTCCAAGACCGTCCGGTCGACTTCGCCTTCGGCGTTGGCAACAACGAACTCGACTTCTTTTTCCAATTCTGACGACAGCTGGCGCACCATACGACGCAGCCGCGGCACTAACCGGCTGAACGGCACCAGCCGTGTTTGCATCAAACCTTCCTGCAACTCGGAATGCAGCCGTCCCTGATGATGCAATAAGGTTTCCGTCGCGCGGCTCTTGTCAGCCAGGGTGTCTTTCAGGTCGCTGAGGTCGGAACTGGCTTCGAGCAATGAGCGCGACAGCTGTTGGATGTGCGAATAGCGGTCCATTTCCAGTGGGTCGAAATCGGCATCGCCCTTATCGATGGCGCGCTCTTGACGAAACAACACCTGGGCTTCGGTTTCCATATCCAGATGGCGCACCTGCTCGCGCAGTCGTTCTAAGGTGGCGTCCATGTCGGTCAGGGTAAACTGAAAATCGCTGACTTCCTGCTCCAGTCGCGCTCGCACAATCGACGATTCACCGGCCAGGTTCACTAACCGTTCGAGCAAATCAGCATTCACCTTAATGCTGTCCTGAGTGGGAGCGCGCGACGCCGGTGCTGATGCCGGCTCGGAGGGTTCGACCGGCGTCGGCTGCGGAGCCTGCGCCTCTATGCTGGGGGCGAAATTCTGCGCACCGCTGTCGTCGTGGCTGAGCAAGGTACGCATGCTGTCGACGCCCTGCACCAACCGGTCCTGACGTGCCAGCAGGGCGGCAAAAAACGCCTCGTTCAGTTGTGCGGGCTCCGCTTCACCTTGCTCGACTTCGGTCTCGAATTCGTGGCACTGATCGCCCAATCGCTTGAGTTTGGCCAGACGCGCGCCGCCTTTGAGCGTATGCAGCACGCGTTTGAGTTCCGCTGGTGATTCGGGGTTTGTGGGGTTGCTCTGCCAGGCTTCGAGCAATTGCTCGATTTCGACCAGTAATTCACCGGCTTCATCCACAAAGATGTCGAGGATCTCCAGATCCACTTCATCGGTCGACGGCGTCACCGCTGAGCTCGCTGACACGGCCGTACGCGCGCCAACATCAGCTTCGGCCAGCGGCGCCGTCGTCGGCTTCGCTGTCGCCTTCGTCCGGCTCGTCGTCGGCTGATGGTGTTGACGAATCTTCTGGCTCAGCGTCGTCGCCCGATAGCAGCTCCGGCTCGTCGTGATCTGTTGGATCATCGTCGCCAGTTGATCCTGGCTGCGTTGCATCAGTCCCAGCAATCGCTTGCTGGGTTGCAACTTTCCCTGGCTAAGGCCCTCGTACATCGACTCCATATCATGCGATAGCTCCGCCACCGGCTCGATCTCGGCCAATCGCGCGCCGCCTTTGAGGGTATGCAGATCGCGCTGCAATCCTTCCACCGCCAGAGTGTTGGTGGTATCGGCTTCCCACTGCTCCAGTGCCGTCTGCATGCTGTCGACCAGATCGCGCGCTTCTTCGAGGAAGATATCCACCAGCTCACTGTCACCGCTGACCCGGAACACCTCTTCGGCATCGCTCAGGTCGCTGCTGTCCGCCGTCGCATCAGGGGGTGGCAGGTCACCCTCTTCAGGTATCAGGTCATGACGGATCATGGTGTCCATCGGCGTTAACCGCTGCGGCGGCTGATTCAGCGGATCGGCGTCAGAGCGATAACGGCGCAACTGAGTGACAAAATCGCTGTCGACCGAGACCTCCTGACCAGCGGCCAACTGATCGAGTTGCTCAATCAGTTTTTCCTGCCCGCTTTGCGCCAGGGCAAAGAAGTTATCGTCGAGTTCCACTTCACCGGCCAGCGCCATTTCAATCATCAACGCCAAACCCCGGCTCGTTTCCACTACCGGGGGCAGATTCAGATCACGACCTTGCTCCGAGAGGCGGTTCAGTTCGTGCCCCAGGGTTTCGACTGCCTCGCCCGGCTCGCCACTGTCCTGCCATTGCGCCAGGGTACGGGGCGCATCCAGCAGCGTATCGACGCTCTTCGACATCAGCAGTGAATTCAGGTCGGTGGTCGGCGGTTCTGTCGACGATTCGGCATCCGCCGCCTGTTCGCTTTCAAATTCGGCGGTAAGCTCGGTGGCTGCGCCGCTGGCACGCACCACCCGGTCGATAAAGTCGAGATCGTCCGGCTCACTGCGGCCATCCGCCGCTGCACGCAGACGCCGCACGCCTTCGTTGAGCAATTCGATCATCTCGGCATCGAGCGGCTGACGTTGTTCATTCAGCTCGCGCACCCGTTGTTCAAGCGGCAAGACCAGATCAGCAACGGCATCGACGCTGGCCATTCGGGCTGAGCCTTTGATGGTGTGTAAGGCGCGATGCAATCGTTCCGGCACCGGCTGATCGGTATCGGCTTCTTCAAGGAAGTGTTCGATGAACTCCAGATGCTCGTCCAGTTCCTGCTGGAACACGGCCAGCAGTTCATCATCGCTGCCCGATGCGTCGGTGGCGTCTTCGGGCTCAGTGACATCGGTGTCATCAACGTCACTGCTGGCGTTCCAATCGATCGGCTGACCGCGCGCCAGCAGATGTGCCTTATCGGCCAAGTCGTCAGCGCGACGGGCATCGGGGGTTTGGCGTTGATGGTAGGCGGCCACCAGTGCTGGCAGTTCATCGATCACACCCTCCAGCACCTGCAGCAGATCGTCACTGCGACTGATGGTGCCGTCGATCAGGCGGCTGAGCATGTTCTCGACCGCCCAGGCGGTTTCGGCAATCACCTCGGCACCGGCCAATTCGCCACTGCTTTTCAGCGTGTAGAAAGCGCCTCGTAACTCACCCAGTGCGTCGCTGTCATCGGCCTGATCGCGGTAACGCGGATAGTATTCAGCCAGCGCATCGAGCACCGCCCCGACTTCTTCAATAAAGATATCGACGATGTCGGAGGCGACCAATTCAGCGTCGATGGCACGATCCAGCTCGATGCCGTCGAGGTCACTCGGATCGAGATCGGTCGGTTCCAGATCCCGCGGATCCAGGTCGGTCTGGCCCAGACCCGGCGCATCGAGATGAGCGTCGTCATCGAGGCTGTTGCCCAGGTCGGCCAATTCCAGGTCGGTCAGGGGCAGGTCGTCCAGATCGAGGTCTTCATCGTCGACCTCAAAGGCATCGTCGATGGCCCGAGTCAGGTCAAGCTCGTCGTCTTCGTCTTCGTCGTCATCCAGCCCGGCGGCCGCCAGCGCGGCAATTTCATCGAGTTCTTCGGCACTGATGGCGTCGTCGTCATCGTCTGAGTCATCCAGCAAGGCATCCAGATCACTGAAGTCAGCGTCCTCATCGCTCAACAGATTGGCGACACCGGCCTCATCGAGTTCTTCCAGAGTGGTCAGATCGGTGTCGTCTGCTGTCGCGTCGTCATCACCGTCGTCACTGAGCAGATTGGCAACGTCGGCTTCATCGTAGTCGCTGCCTTCCGCCTCCGGCTCGTCGAACTCGGTTTCGTCTGTCGTCGTTGCATCCGCTGCTTCCGCTGAAGCTGCGGCCGGGTTACCGATGTTCTCTAACGCGGCTTCGTCGGCGGCGGTTTCGTCATCGCCGTCTTCGCCTTCGATGTCGTTCAGATCCGGGTCGGTGGCAAAATTCGATTCGGCTTGTGCCAGCCAACTGTCGATGCCATCGGCATCCAGCGATTCGCCGTCCTCGTCCTGTTCCTGCTCTGCTGTCGCGGCGGAGTCGACTTCGTCGTCGGCGGCGTCCGGGTTTTCGACGGGGCGACGCACGTCACCCGCGTCCATTTCCAGCGTCGCCAAAGTGTCGGGTTCTTCGTGTTCCGAGGCCGCGTTAAAGCCATCCAGCTCATCGAGCACCGAACTGTAATCGTCGTCCGATTCCATCGCGCTGAACACGCTATCAAGGTCATCATCGAGATCGCTGCTGCTGGCCGCTTGCAGGTCGGCCGGGAAGCCCAGCGAGGTGATGGCTTCGGCCGCATTTTCCAGCAGGCCGACATCGGCGGCGCCTTCGCGTGCCAACTGCTCAAGGTAATACTGAACACCGATGATGGCATCGGCCAGGGCGTCCATATCGGTCGCTTCCGGCACTTCGTCATCCACCATCAGTTGCTGGCTGATGTAGCCATCAATGCAGCGCAATACCTCGTCGGCTTCCGGCAGTGGCACTTCGTCGAGATCCGAACGCAAGGACCCCATTTCCGCCGGTACGGTGGCCAGTGTCGAGGTATCCCAGCGCGAATCGGCGAATTCCGCCAAGGCATCTTTGATGCGTTCCAGACCGGAACTGGCATCCTGAATAATGGCATCCTGGGCAGGACTCAGGCCCGACGAAGGGGCCTCGATGTCGGCGCTTTCCTCTGTCGGTGAGGTATTGTCCAGCGGGGTGGTTTCTAGCTCCGCCGGTGCGGCGGTGTCGTCGGTTGTCTGGCGGTCAGCCTCGGCCAATTGATAGAGCAAGGCTTTGAGCAGGTCGTCATCCGGCGGCAGACTGACCACTTCCACCGGGTTTTCCAGCAGGTGTTTGAGTTCGCTGTCGAGCTGACGCAGCAACTCCACCACCGCGGTATTGCGAGTCAGCCGCCCCGACGACAGCGCGGAGGTAAACACATCACTGATGCGCCACAGCGCCGCCACCGGCGTTTTTTCAGTCAGCAGCGCCAGTCGGGAAACCGCTTTGCCCAGATAGCCCAGGTTGGCGTCCACATCGACTTCGCGCAGCCAACCCAACAGCGCCAGTTCGTACATCTGGCGCAACTTACGCACCAATTGCAGCACATTGCTCTGCCGGAACAACTCAATACCGGAGTTGTCACTGGTAAAATACGCTGCTTCCAGGTCGGGGTGGAACAGAGCCGCTTCGGTGAGTTCGTCTTCGCTGCGCGCCGCGCGCAACTGATTGGCCGCCGGTAAGATCAGCGTTCGACTGTCGTCCTGACCCTGCGCCAGGCGATCAAGATAAACCGGTAATTGTGCGCTGGCATCCAGCAGTGTCTGTACGGCGTGCGAGGGGTTCTCGACCTCGTCATCCAGCAAGGCCTGGTTCAATTGTTCCAATTCGTCGGCCAGCAGGGAAGCACTGTGACACTCCACCATCTGCAGCGAACCGCTGATCTGGTGCAACGCCTGCAAACTGGTCTCTAAAACAGCGGGATCGGGCGCATCGAGATGGCTTTTCAGCGCATCCGTCGCCGTCCGCAAGGTGGTGTCGATCTCACCGCGGACCCATTCCAATGCCATGTAATCACGGCGCTCGACCATGCCGTTACCTCTTGTCCTGCGTATCGATCATCTGCCCATCGACCCAGGCAGACTGAGCGTTGGCGACACTTGATTCACTCGACGGGCGGCGCCGCCCGTCAAGCCTGTTGTGTTCCGTTAGCACGGTATTTTGACTCAAGTCCGGCCCTCTTGCCCAATTCGACCCGGCCAGCTCTGAGTCGACATCTATCAGTTATCGGCGCGCAGCCCGCAGGCTGTAATGCGCAATGCCGTTTTTGTGAGAACAATCCGAAGCCCTCTAAGGCGCTCAGCGGACCGTGCCATCATCATCTAATGCCGGCAGAAATGGCACTTCGGGAAACGTCTCTTCCGGTGGCAATTTAAAACCGGCGACCGACGAGCGCAGATCGCGCGCCAACTGCGCCAGATTGCCAATGGAGCGTGCCGTGGCGGTGGTCCCTGCGGACGTCTGAGAGGTAATTTCCTGAATCACATTCATGGTATTGGAGATGTGACCGGCCGAAGACGCCTGCTGGCGCGCCGCGTTAGAAATGGTTTGGATCAGGTCGGCCAGATTACTGGAGACGGTTTCGATCTCTTCCAGCGCCACCCCGGCATCCTGCGCCAGCTTAGCACCGCGCACCACCTCGGCCACGGTTTGCTCCATGGACATCACCGCTTCAACGGTGTCGTTCTGAATGGTGGTCACCAGCGCTTCAATCTGACGGGTCGCGGCCGACGAGCGTTCAGCCAGGCGCTGCACTTCATCGGCCACCACCGCAAACCCCCGGCCGGTATCGCCCGCCATCGACGCCTGAATGGCGGCATTCAACGCCAGGATGTTGGTTTGGTCGGCAATGTCATTGATCAGCGAGACAATATCGCCAATCTCCTGCGACGACTCACCCAAGCGCTTAATGCGTTTGGAGGTGTCCTGAATTTGTTCGCGAATGTTGTCCATGCCACTGATCGTCGCCTGCACGCCATCGGCGCCCTTTTTGGCAATGCCTACCGAACGCTCGGCCACACTCGCCGATTCCAGAGCGTTGGCCGATACCTGATCAATGGAGGCGGCCATCTCGTTGATGGCCGATGATGCCCCGGCAATCTCATGCGCCTGATGATCGGAGGCTTCTGCCAGATGCATGGCGGTCGCCTGCGTCTGCTGCGCTGCCGACGACACTTCCACGGCGGTGGAGTTAATGGATGAGACCAATTGCCGCATCTGATCAATGGCAAAGTTGATGGAATCGGCGATGGCGCCGGTGAAGTCTTCGGTCACCGACGCCTGAGTGGTCAAATCACCGTCGGCCAGGTCGGTCAGTTCATCGAGCAAGCGCAAGATGGCGTTCTGATTCTGTTCATTGGCTTCGGCCGTTTCGCGCAGGTCGCGCTGGGTATCGCGCACGATGACAAAGACCGCCAGCATCACCAACACCAGCGCCAGTACCCCAAGACCATAGAGCAACCAGGTACTGCTGAGCGGACGTTGATTGGCCGCCTGCTGAATGCGCGCGGCCAGCGCCGAGGTTTCTTCCAGCAACCGCTGAGAATCGATAAAGATGGCGGCCGCTGAGGCACGCACCGCAAACAGCTCCGGCGACGTGGCGATGATTTCGTTCACCGACTGTGACACGCGATCGAACAGTCGATTGATTTCATCGAGCGTTTCCCGCGCCGCCGGATCACTGACCCGAACAATTCTCGGATTCACGCGGCCAACGCGCATACCGTTCAGCACCTGCTGGAAACGCGCCGCATCGCGTTCAAAGGTATCGGCGGCAACCACCGCGCCTTCGCCACCCACCCGTACCCGGTTGATCGAGCGCATAATGCGTTCGGCCAGCCAGATTTGCCGCGTCGCCAGCGCCACCTGTTCCGGTTCGGCGTCGCCGCGCAACATGATATCAACCACTTCGTCGTACTCGACCTGCATCTCCGGCACCCGCGCGGCCAGAACCTCGGCGGTCGCCAGCAGGTTCAAAATGGTCTCGCGCGATTCCACAATGCGGCTGGCATTGTCACTGACCGGCTCCCAGACCCGCGCCAGCTGTTCGGTATCAATGCTGGCTGCGTGCTCAATTAACGGCGGTGTCTCAGTGCTGGCATCGCCGTTGAGGACATAGTCATAGCGCGCCTGAAAGTCGTCTCGCGCGCGTTGCAACAACATAAAGGCATCGGCCTGACCGGCCGAGGCTTCGGAGGCATTTTTGGCGATTTCCTGAGAAAGCACGCGCATTTCCCCCACCTGATCGAGCAAATCCTGATCGAAGCGGTTGAGCCGGACGTTTTGCACCACCAACGCCACCAGCGCCAGAATCACCACCAGCAGCGATACCAGCAGCAAACCCAGCTGGCGGTTGGTGCTGAGAATGGTCAAAACGTTGCCAGCGTTATGTTTCATGAACGGGCCTCAGGATGGCAAATCGGCTTGCACGGACAGCACGGAGACGGCAATCGCTTCACGACAGTGCCACCTCCTGAAAACGGCGATCCGCATAGAGTGCGGTTAGGCTGATCAGCGCCCAATGGCGTTGATCACGTTGGTATTGGCCGCGAATAAAGGGTTTTAAGCGTTCATCGACATCGGGCGTTGCGGGGTTGAAATCGGCGTCATCGAAATGCTGCACGCCGTCGAGTGCATCGACCAACAAGCCTTCGGTCTGCTCGCCCTGCTCCATAACCAGCACCGGCTGACCCGATCGAGGGTGGCGAGCTTCACTGAAGCCGAAAAAACGACTCAAATCGACCAGCGGGATCAACCGGCCACGCACGTTAGCCACGCCCAGCACCCAGGGCTGCACATTGGGCAAGCGCGTGGTCGCCGGTGCCTGAAGTATTTCACTGACTTCCGACATGGCGACCACCAATGACTGCTCACCGAGGCGGAAACCGATGCCGTGCCAGGCCGCCTCCATATCGGTCCCTTCCGGCAATTCAGCGGCCTGAGCGTGACAGCGACGAGCCATATCACGCAGCAGTTGCACGGGCGTCAGTTCCGCCATGGTGGTGCGATCAGTCCTGGGTGTGACCGGTCAGCGCACCGGCAATAACGGCAGCCAACTGGTCTTCGGTCACCGGCTTGACCAGATAACCGCTGGCGCCCTGGCGCTTACCCCAAACACGGTCGGTTTCCTGATCTTTGGTGGTGACGATGATGACGGGAATATGGGCCGTATCGCTGCCCTTGGTGAGTTGGCGCGTTGCCTGAAACCCATTGAGGCCCGGCATAACGATGTCCATCAGCACCACATCCGGTAATTCCTGACGCGCCAGAGCAACTCCATCGGCGCCATTATCCGCGGTCAGCACCTCGTAGCCGTGCTTTTCCAGCATGCCTTGGAAGGCATACGTCTCGGTGGGGGAATCGTCTACTATCAGAACACGTGCCATGAGTTTCCTATTGTTTCAATCCAGGCGAGCGCCATGCCCGCTATCTGGAGCTTAGTATCTTCGTTATTGAACGTAATCGCGAACAATCTGCAACAGGTCCGCATCGTCACAGGGTTTGGTCAGGTAATGATCACACCCCACAATTCGGCCCTGGGCCTGATCGTACAAACCGTCTTTGCTCGACAACATGATGACCGGCGTTTCGCGAAACCGGCTGTTGTTCTTAATGAGCGCGCAGGTTTGATAACCATCCAAACGCGGCATCATGACATCCAGAAAAATAATATCCGGTTTGGAATCGGCAATTTTGGCCAATGCATCAAAACCATCACTGGCGGTGACCACCTGACAGCCAGCATCGAGCAATACCCGGCTGACACTGAAGCGAATGGTTTTAGAGTCGTCGATGACCATCACCGTCAGACTCTCGTAGCTGTAATCCATGGCGTAGCCCAGGTTAATACTGCCTGAGGTTGTCGGGCCGGCTTATTCTGCGGTGCATCAAAGCTCACATCAGCGCGCAAACCAAGTGTCAAAGCGCTGGCAGAAAGCGCCGGGATATTCCGTCTAAAACCGTCAATTCTTGTATCACAGATCGGTGGCATTCGCTATAAGAACCCCGTCTCAAGGTACGCTGACCGCAAGGCGACAAGCCACCACATAGACAAACGCACGCAGTTGTTTTTGCTATCGACGGCATCCATTACCATAGCCCTCACATTAACGCGTAAGGCGAACACACAGATGAGTCTGAACATCGGCGTCGTCATGGACCCCATCGAAGCCGTGACTTACAAAAAGGACAGCACCCTGGCCATGCTTTGGGCCGCCCAGGACCGAGGCTGGAACATCCACTACATGACGATGACCGACCTGTATCTGGACAACGGCAAACCGCTGGCGACGACACGGCCGTTACAGGTGCATCGCGATCCCGAGCATTTTTACGATTTGGGTGACGCCACGACCTCAGCACTGGCCGACCTCGACGTCATTCTGATGCGCAAGGATCCGCCGTTCGACAACGAATACATCTACGCCACCTATATGCTTGAGCGTGCGGAAGAAGCTGGCGTACTGATCGTCAACAAGCCGCAGGCACTGCGTGACTGCAACGAGAAGTTCTACGCCACTGCCTTCGCCGACTTTACGCCGCCGCACGTTATCACCCGCGATGCAGCCCGGCTGAAGGCCTTTCACCAGGAACATGGCGACGTCATTTTTAAACCGCTCGACGGCATGGGTGGCAGTTCGATTTTCCGCCTGAAAGCCGACGACCCGAACGTCTCGGTGATCATCGAAACACTGACCGACCACGGCCAGCAGCAAACGATGGCGCAAAAATACCTGCCGGAAATCAAGGACGGCGACAAACGCATTCTGATGATCGACGGTGAACCGATCGACTACTGTTTGGCGCGCCTGCCCGCTAAGGGCGAAACCCGAGGCAATCTGGCCGCCGGTGGCACTGGCCGGGCGCAACCGCTGAGCGAGCGCGACCGCGCCATTGCCGAGCACATTGGACCGGAACTGAAAAAACGCGGTTTGATCTTTGTTGGCCTGGATGTGATTGGCGACTACGTCACCGAAATCAACGTCACCAGTCCGACCTGCATCCGCGAAATCGATAACGCCTATGACACCGACATCGCCGGCAAACTGATGGACGTCATCGCCGCCAAGCGAGGTCTGAACTGATGGCGGTCAGCGTCGGCGCGGTCGACCGCCTCAGCTTTACGCTCTTTGTGGCGGTTGGCCTCCATGCACTGGTGATTTTCGGCATTGGCTTCAGCAATCCCGAATCACAACCGTTACCGCCGACGCTGGATGTCACCCTGGCTCAACACGCCAGTGACCGCAGCACACCCCTGGACGAAGCCGACTTTTTGGCCGACGCCAACCAGCAAGGCAGCGGCACCCAGGAAGACAAAGCCCAGCTGACCTCGACGGAACAGGCCGAGATCGAAGACAACCAGATTTTCCGCACTACACCGGAAGTTCAACAAATCAGTTTTGCGCAACAGGACGCCCAACGCGCCCTGGTCACCACAACGGGCGACAGCGAGCGCAGCATCGCCAATCAACCCAGCGAAGAAGCCATCACCGATCCCAGCCAAGCCAGCGATTCAGCGCTGCTGGTCAGCCAAGTCAGCGACATCGCCACCCTGCGCGCCATGCTCGATGAAAGCCGCCAGAACCTGGCCAAAGCGCCGCGTACCCGGACGCTGACCGCGGTCTCCGCCCGGCAATCGCTGGATGCCGCCTACGTTTATGGCTGGCTGGAAGAGATTGAACGCATCGGCAACCAGAACTACCCGCAAGCGGCGCGTCAGCAACGCCTGACCGGCAACGTGCGTTTGGCGGTTACCATCCGCGCCGACGGCAGTCTGGGCAATGTGTCGGTCACGCGCAGCTCCGGCCACGCCGTGCTCGATCAAGCGGCGCAGCGCATCGTGCATTTAGCGGCGCCGTTCGAACCCTTTACGCTGGAGATGCGCCAGGAATACGATCAGCTGGAAATCATCCGCACCTGGCAATTCCGCACCGACAACCGCTTCGGCCGGGAAGACTCATGAGTCAGGACGGCCGCTGGCTGGGCTTCGACTTCGGCCTCGCCTGGATCGGCGTCGCCGCCGGTCAACATCTGACCCAAACCGCCAGCCCCTTGCCCGCCCTTCGCGCCCGCGACGGCATTCCCAACTGGGACGACATCGATGCGCTGGTCGCCGAATGGAAACCGGCCGGTTTTGTCGTCGGTATTCCCTACAATATGGATGGCAGCGACAGCGAAATGGGCGCCCGCGCCAACAAATTCCGCAAACGATTGCACGGCCGTTACGGCCTGCCCGCCGAGGCGGTCGACGAACGCCTGACCAGCCGCGAAGCCCGCGCACAACTGGGCGAACGCGGCAAAAATTTAAGCAAGGCACGGCAGGCGCAGGTGGATAGCATTGCGGCGCAATTGATATTGGAAACGTTTTTACTGGGTTCTCAGTAACGACGGAGCAACCAACGCACCGGCTCGGGCAGATCCGGCGCCTGATGAGGGTGTCGGCAGCATGGATGCTGCCGTCTAGCGTACAGGGATGTATTTACAGCGGCCCCGGAAGGCGTCGTACTCATAAAAGCCAAGCACCACTAAACCGAATTTCCGCCCTATGCCACAGCAAACGGTCCCACAACCCGACCTGCCCACCGGCTACTACAAAGACAACTTCGACCGTCTGCTCGCCACCGTCGTCGAGCGCTACGACGACCTGCTGTCGGACGAAGACCGTGCTTTTGTCAGCGCCTATCAAAACCTGGAATTACCCAGCGCCCGCTTACTGGTCCGGCTCTACACCCGCAAAGGTCCGACCTTCCGGCAAAGCAAACTGAACTACGCCGAAATCCCCGATCTCGACAGCGCCATCGATGAGCTCGCCGATACCGTTCTACTCGACGCTGATCCGCTGCTCACCGCTGCAGAAATTGCCCAACTGCTGACGCTCGCCGAGCTGCGCCAACTCGACTGGGTACCCAGCTCCAAACGCCCCAAAAGCGAACTACTGGTCGAACTGGAAGACTGGGACGACGCTCGCTGCGCGCGCGACTGGCAACTCCAAGACCGGCTGATCCAACCGCAACACTGGCTGACCTTACGCCGCCTGCAACTGCTCTACTTCGGCAACGAATACCAAAGCCTCACCGACTTTGTGCTCTCCGACCTCGGCCTGTTTCAGTACGAGAATTATCCGCTCGGCAAAGCCAACCGCTGGTTCGAACACAGCGATGAACTGGAACAGCATCTGCTCATCGGCGACCTGAAAAGCGCGGTCTATGAAGCGCGCGAAGCCGGTGATGTCGAAACGCTGGTCGGACTCGCCAAACCCATTCTGCAAACCGACTGGCTGGGCAGCGCCAAAGCCCGCGCTGACCGCCTCGCCAACCGGCTCGGCTTTCGGCTGGAACAATGGGGCGAACCGGAACTGGCGCTGCAATTATTTCAGACTAACCACCAGCCACCGGCGCGCGAACGCCGTTGTCGCATTCACTACAAAGCCGAACGTTTTGTTGCCGCTCAGGAAGAACTCGACGCCATTCGCATTGAACCCAAAGACGCCACCGAAGCGCGCTTTATCAGCCGCTTCGCAGCGCGGGTGGCAAAAAAACTCAAGCTCACCATCGATCCGGTTGCGGCGCCGGTACTGATCGAACAAACGCACCAATGGCCGCAGGGCGAAGGAAGCGTTGAACAATTGGTCTGCTCACGGCTCGATGACGCTTACTGGCTGGAAAATTTACTGCCGTTGGGGGTGTTCGGTTTGATTCACTGGCGGTGGATTTTTCAGCCCGTAGCCGGCGCGTTTCACCATCCGTTTCAACAGGCACCGGCGGATTTGTACGAAGCGGATTTTTTGGCGCGGCGCGGTATCAGCAGCCAACAACTTTACGCCGACGTAACGGTGGATCAGGCGCGGCTATGGATCAGCGAAAACTGGGACGCCAAAGTCGGTCGCCAGAATCCGTTCGTGCACTGGGGCGCGCTGGAAAAAGAACTGCTATTGCGCGCCTTTGACGCATTGCCCTGGCAACACTGGCAGGCGATTTTCAATCACCTCTGGCTCGATTTAAAACGCCACCGCGCGGGTTTTCCCGATCTGTTTCAGTTCACCGCAACCGGCGGCCGTTTTATTGAAGTGAAAGGCCCCGGCGACCGACTGCAGGACAACCAGCGCGACTGGCTGGCCGTGTTTGAGCAGGCCGGCATCGACGCCGAAGTCTGGTATATCCGTTATGAGTGAACGGGCCAGATTTAAAGTATCGGTGCGAGCCCTGGCCGATTTTTGTCTGGCCGAAGGCGATCTGGTCTCGGGTTTCAGAGTCACCCCCAGCGCACTCGAAGGTCGGGAAATTCACGGCCTGGCGCAGAAAAAACGGCCGGGTCATTATCGCGCCGAACAGAAAGTCGAACTGCTGTGGCAACAACCGGAGTTTGATCTGATCGTTGGGGGACGCATTGACGGCGTCTGGCCCGACGGCATCGAAGAAATCAAAAGCTGTCGCGTTCCGCCGGAAGAATTACCGGATTCGACCCGCGCGCTGAACCGTTTGCAGGCGCAGCTTTATGCGGGCCTGTGGGCGGTACAGCACAGCGAGCCCGAACAATGGATCGTTCGGCTCAGCTACATTCACAGCCAGACTCAACAGGAATGGCCGCAGGATGAAACCCACACGCGGCTCGATCTGGTCGATCAACTCATGGCCGCGCTGGCGCGTTATGATGCCTGGCTAAAACGGTTGCTCAGGCACCGACGCGAGCGTGATGTCGCCTTGAATCAACTGAGCTTTCCGTTCGCCACCATGCGCCCGGTACAGCGTCAGATGGCCGAAACCGTTTATAAAGCCCAGGCCACACATCGGCAGACATTAATCGAAGCGCCCACCGGCACCGGCAAAACCCTGGCGGCTCTTTTTCCGGCATTAAAAGCACTCGGCGAAAATCATCATCAGGGCGTTTATTACCTGACCATGAAAACCACCGGCCAGCCGCTGGTATTGGAAACGGTTGAGCAACTGGCAATCGATGAAGGCAGCCTCAACACCGTTAATCTGCACGCCAAGGATCGCCTTTGCCTGAGCCCGGACACGCCCTGCGACGGCGCGCTCTGTCCGTATGCCAACGATTATTTCGGCAAACGCCAACGGCTGCGTGAGCGGTTGTTTGACCGCAATCGCTGGGACTCAGCGACGCTGAAAGAACTCGGTGAAGCCGAACAAATCTGCCCCTATTACCTGAGTCAGGACTGGGCGCTGTGGGCCGATCTGGTGGTGGGCGACATCAACTATCTGTACGACACCACGGCGGTACAGCCATACCTGCTAAAAGAAATCGACAACCAAGTCGCAGTGCTGATCGATGAGAGCCACAACCTGATCGATCGCGGTCGCGCCATGTACAGCGCCGAACTGACCGGCGCGGTCGTCGAAGCCGTTCGGCAAAAAGCGCCGGAAAGCATTAAGCAATCGCTGCGTCCGGTGCGCGATGCGTTGCGACGTTGTCAGCCGGAGGTGCCCGGCCTGTCGGATCAGGCACCGGACGCTTTGGTGCAAAGCCTGCGCACCTGGTTACAGGCCAGCGCCCGACTGTTACGAGAGTCGCCGTTCTGGGAACCGCCGCCGGAATGGCAACGGCTGATCTTCGACGCCGGTCGTTTTATCCGCATTCACGAACTCTCTGACCCGCGCGATTTCTGCTGGCGCTATGCACAGGGAAAACCCGCCGAACGCGGCGTCGAAACGCTGTGTTTAAACCCGGCGCGGCTGCTCAGTGAAAAGCATCAACTGGTGAATTCGGTGGCGGCGTTCAGCGCAACGCTCGCCCCCTGGCACTACAGCCAAACCATGACTGGCTTAGCCGAGGCGGTGCCCTTGGCGCTAGAATCGCCCTTTCAGGCCGAGCAATTTCAGGTAACGCTGGTAACCGATGTGTCGACCCGATTTCGCGACCGGCAATCACTGCCACAGCAAATCGTGCCGCTGATTCAGGCATTTCGCCAAAGTACGCCCGGCAATGCACTGGTATTTTTTTCCAGCTACCGGCAACTGGCCGATTGTGAAATGCAGTTGGCGGATGACCCCGGTGTCATCGCACAAAGGCGCGAAACCACCTTGCTGGAACGCCTGGCGTTGCTGGACCGGCTACGCACTGAACGCGGCTTAATGGTACTGGCACCGCTCGGTGGCGTACTGGGCGAAGGTGTGGATTTACCCGGCGACGCGCTGACCGGTGTGTTGGTCGTTGGGCCAGGGTTGCCGCAGGTGAACGAGCTGAACGATCGCATCCGTGGTGTGCTCGATGCTGACGGCCAACCCGGTTTTGATTTCGCCTATCGTTTTCCAGGCCTGCATAAAGTGTTGCAAGCAGCCGGTCGCTGCGTACGCAATGAAAGTGATCGTGGGGATATCTGGCTGGTGGATGATCGCTTTCGTCAGTACCAGCAAAACGGCTGGCTGCCGCCGCACTGGACAGTGCGACACGCCCGCCGTCAGGAGTTGCTTAAGCCGTCATTTAAGCAAGAGTAACGCAGTTACGGCCGGCGGCTTTGGATCGATACAGCGCCTGATCGGCTTCGACCATCCAGTCCTGATGGCGTTCATAGCGGCTGTGCCAGCCGGCTACGCCAAGACTGATGGTGACCTGAAGCGGCCCGGCTTGCTCATCTTCAACGACCAGCGATTCCACCTGTTCGCGCAGCCGTTCGGCTAAACGCACGGCATCGTCTGGCGGTGTATCGGGCAGAATCAGCGCGAATTCTTCGCCACCAAAACGGCCAGGAATATCGCTGGTACGAATTGTTTTACGGACCACATCGGCGACTTGGCGCAACATATGGTCGCCCGCCAGATGGCCATTAATATCGTTGAGTTGTTTGAAGTGATCAATGTCGAAAATAATCAAAGAAGTCGTTTGAACCGCGCGTTTTTGACGACGAAATTCCTGCTCCAGCTGTTTTTCCCAATAGCTGCGGTTGTACAAACCGGTCAAACCATCGAGACGCGAGAGTTCTTTTAACTGAGCGTTGGTGCGCTGTTGTTCAAGCTTGTTGATTGCCTCGTCGGTCACGTCATAAATAATGATGCACAGACTTTCGACTTCGCCACGGATATTGGTCACCGGAATAAAGGTGCAGTTCTGATACATAAACTCGGCCGAACCAGTAATCGGCCGGTTATTTTTAAAGCGCAGCAAATACGGCCGTTGTTCCCAGGTGGTAAACGCGCGGTTTTTTAATTGCACGACAGTGCGCGATTTATGCTCAAACCATTCGCGCGGTAAGTCGGGGAACACTTCGAACAAATCCTGATCAATGGCATCGTCCGGTGAGATGCCACTGTGGTTTTCCATAAAGCTGTTCCACGCCAGGATGCGGTTATCGAGACGAACCACCAGGATGCCCACGTCGATGGTCTGCAACACATCCATCAGCCAATGAAATTCGGCCAGATTTGAATCTGCGGTCGACATCCTTACTCCATCAAATAATGAATCTTATTTTCGAGCACGTTAATGCTGTCTTCTGTGAACAACAGCAGCAAGTCGCAATCGACACTGTGACCTTCCAGGCGATAGGGAATTTCCACGGTCAGAGCGCGCTGCCAGCCGGAGGAAGAATTGCGCACCAGATCTTCGATGTTCACATGCTGACCCAGCAACACCGGCTGGCCCTGACTGAAGGTTAAATCAAGCTGCTCAGCCAGACCTTTCAGACAGGCGCCAATCAAAATATTGGCGATGTCCATCAACAGTTCCAGTTCAATTTCTGGTGTGACATCGCCACTGTAACTGGTCAGTTCGGCGATGTCGGCAAAGCTGGTGTCATTGAAAATCAACAACGCCTCGCCGGAGATCCTCGAGCCGACAAACCCCTGGCAAACGGCGCTGACCGATGACACGCTGCGCAACGACGACAGCGCCATATTCAGCTCCGAACGCTCCAGCAGATTCACCACTGGAATGGGCAGCACCACATAGGTATCGAGCAGGCGCGCCAGCAGATCGGCCGCCCGGCCCATGGCGACATTGGTGACTTCGCGCAACGCATCACGCAGTTCGTCATCCAACTGGTAATCGCTCATGCATCACTCCGCATAGAGTCCGAAATCGCTCAGCACCTTCGTTAACTGAGCCTGGTCCACCGGTTTTTTAATAAATTCCAAAGCGCCCATTTTTTTCACGCGACTGACCGCTTCGGGTTGAATATCGCCGGAAATAACGATCACTACCGACGGCAAATCTTCCGCTTTGATGGTTTCCAAAACCTGATAGCCGTCCATAACCGGCATGGTCAGATCGAGAAAAACGACTTCGCCTTTGCCCTCGCGAATGGCGGCCAGACCTTCTTCTCCATTCCCCGCGAATTCAACGCTCACCTCCCAACCGGGGGGCAGCGCGCGTTTCACTTGCTTACGGGCAAAACTGGAATCGTCACAAATCAGCACTGGGATCGACATGCCTACTCCAAAGATCGGCCCGGGCCTAACCGAGCCAACAGCGTCAGTAAAGTTGATGGATGGGCAAACAGCAAACCAGAAATCAGCGGCTTAGCCAAGCCGCGGGTGCCAGTCACTCCACACCGGTTGATAGTGCTGGTTGCGCAAGGATTGCACAACCTCGGCTACCGGTCGTTGATCGTCCGTGCTGAATTGCTCCAGCGCGCCTCCCGGCTCAACCGCGTAGCCACCGGGACGCGTGGAAGAGGCGGCGCTGAGGCTGGTAACGCCCAGTGACATCAAACGATCACGCAGCGCTGGTGATTCACGCGTCGACAGCGTCAGCTCCAGATCCGGCGCAAATAATCGCCAGGCGCAGAGCAGTTGCACCAGTTGTCGATCGTTCACCGGCGCCGGGGCCGAAAAGCCACCTTCGGCCGGTCGCAAGCGCGGAAACGACACCGAAAAACGGCTGCGCCAATGACGTCGGCTTAACCACTGCAAATGATGCGCGCATTTTAACGAATCGAGCCGCCAGTCGGTCAGGCCAAGCAACACGCCCAGCCCGAGTTTGTGCACGCCGGCTTTACCAGCACGGTCGAGCGCATCCAGCCGATAGGCAAAATCCTGTTTCTGACCGCGGGTATGCAACTGCTGATAACAGGCCGCATCGTAGGTTTCCTGATAAACCAGCACGGCGTGTAAACCAGCGTCGCGCAGACGCTGGTAGTCGTCGGTATTCAGCGGCTGCACTTCCAGACTCAGTTGCGAAAAATCCGGCAGCAACGCACTCAATGCCTGATAGTAATAATCGACCCCCGCCACCTTGGGCGCTTCACCGGCGACTAACAACACATGCTGAAAGCCCCGTTCGCGCAGGGCAGCGGCTTCGGTGCGAATCTCATCCGGTTTGAGCACCTTGCGCCGAATCGGATTGCTCATCGAAAAACCGCAGTAGAGACATTCGTTGGCGCAGGCGTTACTCAAATAGAGCGGCGCAAACAACTGCTGCACGCGACCAAAACGCTGCAAGGTTAACGTCCGGCTGCGTTGCGCCATGGCTTCCAGATGGGCATCGGCGGCCGGGCTGAGCAGCGCTTTGAAACGCGCCAGAGGTTCACCGTTACCCACCAGAGCGCGTTCCACATCCGCCGCGCTCTGGCTGTACAACGACAGCCGTTCGGCATTCCAGTCGATGCCGTTTAAATGATCAGCGAAGCTCATGATCGGCCTCCAGAAAGTCGGTCAGTGGACTGGAGGCGGCGGCACTGGCCGCGGTGCCTGCCAGACCCGCCAGATAGGCCGACCGTCCCGCCTCAACGGCCTGACGAAACGCCGCCGCCATCGCAATCGGATCGGCCGCTGTGGCAATGGCGGTATTGACCAGCACCGCATCAGCGCCGCGTTCCATGGCCTCGGCGGCGTGCGAGGGTCGGCCAATGCCGGCATCGACAATCACCGGCACCTGGCTTTGCTCAATGATGATGTCGAGAAAGGCGCGACTTTCCAGGCCGCGATTTGACCCGATCGGCGCGCCCAGCGGCATCACCGCCGCGCAGCCGACCTCTTCGAGCCGTTTGCACAGTACCGGGTCGGCGTGCACATAGGGCAAGACGACAAAGCCTTCGCGCACCAATTGCTCAGCGGCGGCCAGCGTTTCCACCGGGTCGGGCATCAGCCAGCGCGGGTCGGGATGGATTTCCAGTTTCAGCCAGTGCGTGCCCAGCGCTTCGCGCGCCAGCCGCGCTGCCTGCACCGCTTCGTCGGCGCTGCGCGCACCCGAGGTATTGGGCAGCAGGCGATAACCGGCTGCGCTCAGCGGCTGAAAAATGTGGTCACTGTGCTGCGGTTCCAGCCGGCGCAGCGCCAGCGTGACCAGTTCGGTGCCGCTGGCCTGCAACGCTTCGATCATGGTCTGCGGCTGGCTGAATTTACCGGTACCGGTCAGTAACCGGCTGGAGAACTGAGTATTGGCGATGGTCAGCATGCTTAGCCTCCGGCCACGGCGTGAAACACATCCAGGCGGTCGGCCTGGTTCAGTTCGGTGCGGGCCCAGTCGGCACGTGGCACCACCATTCGGTTCAACGCCACGGCCATGTTGTCGCGTTCGCCATAGCGTTCGTTCATCAAGGCGGCCAGCGTGGTGCCGCTGTCCAGTTGCACGACCTCGCCGTTCACAAACAGCGCAATGGGTTTCATCGGCCAACCTCCTGCCAGTGTTGATTCAGTTGCTGCCAGGCGGCGACCGGATCGGCGGCTTCGGTAACAGCGGTCACCAGCGCCACGCCTTCCACGCCAGTCGCCGCGACCTCGGCAAAGTGAAGGTGTTTGATGCCGCCGATGGCGAGCGTCGGGCATTGATCACCCACCTGACGCCGATACATCGCCAGCCGTCTCAACCCTTGCGGTTGACTCGGCATCGATTTGGTTTGGGTAGCAAAGACATGCCCGAGCGCCAGATAAGACGGCCGCAAACGCAGCGCCCGTGCCAACTCGGCGTGACCGTGGGTTGATAACCCCAGGCGCAGACCGGCGCGCGCAATGGCGGGCAAATCCGCCTCCGCCACATCGTCCTGCCCCAGATGCACGCCAAAAGCACCGGCATCGATGGCCCATTGCCAGTGGTCGTTGATGAACACCTGAGTGCCGTGGCGTTGACCGGCGGCGACGGCGCGTTCGATGGCGGCTTTGACCACCGCCGCCTCGCCGCTTTTGAGGCGCAGCTGCACCGTGGTGGCACCGGCCGCGCACAGCGCTTCGAGCAGATCGATATCCGCCACCACCGGATAAACACCGATGGGGGCTTTCAGGGCGGGGAAAGCGCCCAGTTCCTGTGGATCGTCAGCCAAGCGAACCTGCGCGAAGTCCGCCACCGCTGGCCAACCCGGCCGCGCCAGCGTGCCGCTGCCTTGACCGGTCGGATACGCCTGCGCCAGCGCCCGGCGCAGATAGGCATTGGCCAGCAAAATGGCATCTTCGAGCGGCCAGTTCTGCGCGCAAAACGCAGCAATGGCAGTGCTCAGCGTGCAGCCGGTGCCATGACTGTGCGGCGTGTTCTGGCGCGGTTGCTGATACCACCAACAGGCCTTCGCGCTGATCCACTGATCCAGACTGCGGGCGGCGTCTTCCAGATGCCCACCCTTGGCGAGCACGCCCTTGCCCGTCGCCTTCAGTAAGGCTTGGGCAGCGCGTCGGGCACTGTCGGTTGAGGTAATGCGATGGCCGGTCAGTTGCTCCAGTTCCGGTGTGTTGGGCGTTACCAGATCAACCAGTGGCAGCAGTTGTTTCAGGCCATCTTGCAGCTCGACGTCAGCCAGACTGTCACCGCTCGACGACGCCGTCAGCGGGTCGAGTACCACCGTTAAACCCGGCCAGCGCGCCCGCCAGCCGGGCAGGCGCTGCACCAGTAGCTGCACCTGACCCAGCGAACCGAGCAGGCCAATCTTGATCGCGGCTGGCGGCAAGTCGGCTTCCAGCGCATCGAGTTGGGCAGCGAACATATCCGGCTCCACCGCCTGTCGCGCCTGCACGCCCAGGCTGTTCTGGGCGGTAATGCAGCTGATCACCGTGCACGGATGCACACCGAGATCGACCAGCGTCGCCAAGTCGGCCTGAATGCCAGCGCCACCACCGCTGTCGCTGCCGGCAATACTCCACACTCGCGACCTGGGCTCAGTCATGATCGGCGCCCTCACCCACCGGCTGATAGAGCGCGCCGCCGCTGGCCTGGAATTCCTCGGCCTTGCGCGCCATGCCGTCGTTGGCCTCGGCAATGGGAATGCGCTCGGCGCGGGCGGCGTCGCGCACTTCCTGGCTGATCTTCATCGAGCAGAATTTCGGGCCGCACATGGAGCAGAAATGCGCCACCTTGTGGCCTTGCTTGGGCAGCGTCTGGTCGTGGAATTCGCGCGCCCGTTCCGGATCGAGGCCGAGGTTGAACTGGTCTTCCCAGCGGAATTCAAAACGCGCCCGGCTGATGGCGTTGTCGCGTCGCTGCGCTCCGGGAAAACCCTTGGCGAGGTCGGCGGTGTGAGCGGCAATGCGGTAGGCAATCAGGCCTTCTTTGACGTCATTGCGGTCGGGCAGGCCCAGGTGTTCTTTGGGCGTGACGTAACACAGCATGGCGCAACCGTGCCAACCGATCTGGGCGGCGCCGATAGCCGACGACAGATGGTCGTAGCCAGGCGAGATGTCGGTGACCAACGGGCCGAGGGTGTAGAACGGCGCCTCGTCACAGCTGTCGAGTTGGCGCTGCATGTTTTCTTCAATCAGATGCAGCGGCACATGACCCGGGCCTTCAACCATCACCTGCACATCGTGCTGCCAGGCGATACGGGTCAATTCACCCAGCGTATCGAGTTCGGCGAACTGGGCGGCATCGTTGGCGTCGGCCACCGAACCCGGGCGCAAGCCGTCACCCAGACTGAAGGCAATATCGTACGCCTGCATGATGGCGCAGATGTCTTCGAAGTGGGTGTAGAGAAAACTCTCCTGATGATGCGCCAGACACCACTTCGCCATGATCGAACCACCACGACTGACGATGCCGGTCACCCGATCCACCGTCAGCGGCACATGGTGCAAACGCAGGCCGGCGTGAATGGTGAAGTAATCGACGCCCTGTTCGGCCTGTTCGATCAAGGTATCGCGGAAGATGTCCCAGCTGAGGTCTTCGGCCACGCCGTTCACCTTTTCCAGCGCCTGATAGAGCGGCACCGTGCCAATCGGCACCGGCGAGTTGCGCAGTATCCATTCACGGGTTTCGTGGATGTTGTTGCCGGTCGACAGGTCCATCACGGTGTCGGCGCCCCAGCGCGTCGCCCAGACCAGCTTGTCGACTTCCTCTTCAATGCTCGACGTCACCGCCGAATTACCGATGTTGGCGTTGACCTTCACCCGGAAATTACGGCCGATGATCATCGGTTCACTTTCCGGGTGATTGATGTTCGCCGGAATGATGGCGCGACCGCGGGCGACTTCCTCGCGCACGAATTCCGGCGTTATCGGATCACGCAGGCTGGCGCCGCGAGCGTTGCCCGGATGCTGCCGCGCCCGTTCGGCATCGTTCTCCAGCGCACAGCCTTCGTTTTCGCGCAGCGCGATGTATTCCATTTCCGGGGTGATGATGCCCTGGCGGGCGTAATGCAGCTGGGTGACGTTGCGGCCCTGCAAAGCGCGGCGCGGCGGCCGGTTCTGGGCGAAACGCAGTGGGTTATCGTCGCGCTCGCTGGCCGGGCGCAGCGTCGGTTCGGCGAGCGCTTCGCTGTCGCCGCGCGCTTCGATCCAGCCTAGACGCAACGGTTCGAGGCCGCGCCGCAGGTCAATATCGATCTCCGGGTCGGCGTATGGTCCGGCGCTGTCGTAGACGTAAAGCGGTTCGTTGGGCTGGCGGCTGCCATCGCTGAGCAGGCTATCGGTCAGGTCGATGGCGCGCATGCCGACGCGAATATCGCTGCGGCTGCCGTGCACATATATCCGCCGTGAACCAGGCAAAGGTTCGCGCGAAGCAGCACTGATGGTCTGGACGCGCTGGCCCAGATCGGGGGTGTAGGTAGAGGTGGTCATTTCGGTCGTTCCTCGCTGGTTGAGCGACGGAGCGACCGCACCGGGGCAAAACAATATGAACGGTACGCGCCAACAAAAACGACGCGGTTCGGGCGGCGCTTTTGTCGACGCGGACCCAAACAAGCGGTTTGCACTGAGCAAACCCGAGGCGGCCAAAAGCCAACAAAAACAGCACTGCCACCTCGACTTGTTCCCTTCGCGAGCCTTAACTCGATCAGGTTCCACGGATCCCGCTGATGCGATCTCAGCCAGGTTATCAACCCGGCACTCCGACAAGACGGGGCAAGCCTAACGCCAGGCCCGCACCGGGGGCAAGTTGTACAGGCCAAAAATCGGCGGTTATGATCGCAGCTTTCCGTTCCACCACTGCCGAGTCGAACTTCTCATGCCCAAGGCGTCCATTGTTTCCTCCGCCCATCTGAGCGAACGCAGCAGCGAACTCAGCGAATTCGAATACGCCCTGATTACCGCCGAGAACACCTTCTCGCGCTGGCTGGTGCACTGCATGACCGCCGCCGGCAACGAAGAAATGAGCCCCATCGATATCCTGGTGCTGCACAACGTCTACCACCGCCAGCGGCCCAAGCGCATCGCCGATATCTGCTTTGTGCTGAACGTGGAAGACACCCACACGGTCTCTTATTCACTGCGCAAACTGGGCAAGATGGGGCTGGTAGAAAGTAAGAAAGTCGGCAAGGAAACCTTTTACAACACCACCGGTGAAGGCGAGGCGCTGTGCCTGCGCTACCGCGATATCCGCAACGACTGCCTGCTCGACTGGTTCGATAACCTGGGTATCGACGAAGCCGACCTGAGCGATATGGCGAAGAAACTGCGCACCCTCTCCACCCTCTACGATCAGGCCGCTCGGGCCGCTGCGTCGCTGTAACCCATAGTGGTTTCTCAACAACGCCGGCAATAGTTTTTCAAACCACTGAAGGTAGCCACCGTCCTGGGCAGGCTCTTTGGAGGACGTCTTTGACCAGGATGGTCAAAGCCGAGCCCCCAGGGATGGGTTTACGGCGTGCCTCCAAAGAGCCTGCCCAGGATGGTGGCGGATTACCCACCCAATCACCTGAAAACGACGCCCACTGTCTCTGCACGACATTGAATACAATTTGTATTCAATTTTTATTGACTCTGCATTTTACTGGTCGCTATAGTGATCTCACTAAAACGAAAAATCGCAAATCACGCCTTAAATCACCAAAAAGATTCCGGATAAGGAATCACTAACAACGATAAAAAAAGCGATCCGTGAGAGGCGTCAAAACCAATGACCTTGCACCCACAGCCAACCCGCCATGTCCGGCTGATCGCTACGGCGATTAACCGTCTTACTGTCGTGGTTCGCCGCTGAACGATCGCACCTTGCACCCTTCGTTCGCTGCGGCGGACACAAACTGATGACTGAGGATTCGGACATGAAACAACTGATCAAACCCCTGGCGTTAAGCGCTCTGACGGCTTTTGCAGCCACGGCAGCACAAGCGGAAATCAAGTGGAACATGCCAACGCCTTACGCCGACGGCACTCACCACACCCAGAACGTTCGCCAATTTGCCGATGACGTGGCCACGGCAACCGATGGTGAAATGGAAATCATCGTGCACTCCGGTGCGTCTTTGGTGAAACACCCGGAAATTCATCGCGCCGTGCGCTCCGGCCAGGTGCCGATCGGCGAAGTTTTTATGGGCCTGCTGGGTAACGAAAACCCGCTCTATCAAGCCGACAATATTCCCTTTTTGGTAACCAGTTTCGATGGCGCCAAAGCGCTGTGGGATGCCACCCGTCCGGAAGTTGAAGCTGCGATGGCCGAGCAAGGTCTGCAACTGTTGTACGCCGTGCCGTGGCCGCCGCAAGGTTTCTACAGCAAGGAAGAAATCACCAGCGGTGCCGACTTCGAAGGCATGAGAATGCGGGCTTACAGTGCCACCACCTCGCGCATGTCTGAACTGCTGGGCGCCACCCCGACGACGGTACAAACGCCGGAAATTCCGCAGGCGTTCAGCACCGGCATCATCGAAGCCATGGCGACCTCTCCGACCACCGGTGTTTCCAGCCAGGCCTGGGATTACACCGATTACTACCTGGACGCGCGCGCCTGGATTCCGAAAAACATGGTGTTCGTAAACGCTCGTGCCTTCAGCCGTCTGCCGTCTGAAGTTCAGGAAGCGGTACTGGAAGCCGCCGCTGCCGCTGAAACGCGCGGTTGGGAAATGGCCATCGCCGAAACCGATGCCAAAACCGCAGAGCTGGCCGACAACGGCATCACCGTTTACACCCCGAACGCTGACCTGACGGAAACCCTGGGCAACGTTGGTCAGACCATGACCAACGAGTGGTTCGAAGAAATGGGTTACGACAGCGATAACCCCATCGCCGACATCGTCGGTCAGTAAGTAACACGCTGGCCGGTCAGTCGACGCGTCACTGATCGGCCAATTTCCCTTCGGGGCGTTCCGCGCCCCGCTTTTTCTCGGAGCCAACGCCATGATTAATCGTTTGCTCAATGGCCTCTATGCGGTCGGTCTGGTGCTGGCTGCGTCCAGCCTGGCTGGTATCGGCCTGCTGATTCTGGCGCAAATTGTCGGGCGCTGGTTCGGCATTATTGTTCCCTCTGCCGAAGACTTCACCGGCTTTTTACTGGTCTCGGTTTTGTTTTACGGACTGGCCTACAGCTTTCGTCACAACGCTCATATCCGGGTGGTGTTATTGCTGGATCGCCTCGGCAACAAACGCCGCTTTGCCGAAGTGTTCGGCCTGACATTGATGCTCGGTCTGAGCCTCTATCTGACCATCGCCTTCAGCCGTTTTGTGCTGGAAACCCACGCCTTTGGCGATGTCAGTACTGGCATGGTCGCGGTGCCGTTGTGGATTCCGCAAAGTTCCATGGTGTTTGGCATGGCGCTGTTTTGCCTCGCCGTTTTTGAAGATTGGTTGCGCGTTATCAGCGGCCGAACACCCAGCTATGTCATCGCCGAAGCGAATGGCGAAGGCACCGAATAGAGGCTGCAAACATGGATCCCATTGTTATCTCCATCATTTTGGTCGTCGTTCTGTTTACCCTGCTCAGCCTGGGTGTCTGGGTCGCCGGCTCACTGTTTTTGATCGGGCTGCTGGCGCTGGTCCTGAACGATCAGTTCGCCATCGGCATGGTGGTATCGACCTCCACCTGGGGCGGCAGCGCTTCCTGGACACTGGCGGCGTTACCCCTGTTTATCTGGATGGGCGAGATTCTGTTTCGTACGCGCTTATCGGAAGATTTATTCAACGGCCTGGCGCCCTGGCTCGATAAAATTCCCGGCGGTTTGCTGCACGTGAATGTGCTCGGTTGCAGTTTGTTTGCCGCGGTGTCCGGTTCATCGGCGGCGACGACCGCCACCGTTGGCAAATTCAGTTTGAAAGAACTGAAAAAACGCGACTATCACGAATCCATGGCCATCGGCACCTTGGCCGGTTCCGGCACACTCGGTTTTTTAATTCCGCCGTCGATCATTCTGATCGTCTATGGCGTTTCCGCTGAAGTTTCGGTGTCGCGTTTGTTTATGGCCGGCGCCTTGCCCGGTTTGATGTTGGCCGGTTTGTTCATCGCCTATGTGGTGTTGTGGTCGCTGTTGAATAAGACCAAAGCGGCGCCGCTCGGTGAGCCGATGAGTTTTATTGAAAAACTCAAACAATCGCGTCGACTGTTATCCATCGCTACCTTAATTACCTTCGTCATCGGATCCATCTACATGGGTTGGGCCACGGCCACCGAAGCGGCCACGCTGGGTGTACTCGGCTCACTGGTTCTGGCGAAACTCGGTGGCAATCTGAACTGGGCGCTGTTCCGCCAATCGCTGATCGGTGCCACCGGCATGTCGTGCATGATTCTGCTGATTCTCGCCGGCGCTCACCTGCTCACTACCGCCATGGGCTTTCTGCGCATTCCGGCCATGCTCGCAGAATTTGTGGCCAGCATGGATTTGTCGGTCGCCATGTTGTTGATCGCCTTGACCATCCTGTTTGTGATTCTCGGCTGCTTTCTCGACGGCATTTCGGTGGTGGTACTGACCACTTCGGTGATTCTGCCGCTGGTCGATGCAGCGGGCATTAATTTGCTGTGGTTCGGCATCTATCTGGTGCTGGTGGTGGAGATGTCGCAAATCACACCACCGGTCGGTTTTAACTTGTTTGTGATTCAGTCGCTGACCGGCAAAGACATCTTCACGGTCGCCCGTTACGCATTGCCATTTTTCCTGTTGCTGATTCTCGCCGTGGTATTGATCACCGTCTTCCCGCAGATCGCCCTGTGGTTACCGACGGTTCTGAATAACTGAGTGTGAACGAATTTTTTCGGAGATTATTTCGCTATGAGTACGCCAAGCCCTGCAACGAATTCCTGGTCTTTCTGGGTGGATCGTGGCGGCACCTTCACCGACATCGTGGCGCGCAAACCCGACGGTGAATTGATCAGTCATAAACTCTTATCCGACAATCCGGCGCAGTACCGCGATGCTGTTATTCAAGGCATTCGCCACCTGATGGGGTTGGCAAAAGACGCGCGCATTCCGGTCGAACAAATCGACGCCATCAAGATGGGTACCACCGTCGCCACCAACGCCTTGCTCGAACACAAAGGCGAGCCGACGCTGCTGCTGACCACGCGCGGTTTTTCCGATGTATTGCGCATCGGCTATCAATCTCGGCCGGATTTGTTCGCCATTAATATCGAGCTGCCGCAGATGATTTATGCCCGCGCCGAAGAACTCAATGAGCGTCTTGACGCCCAGGGACAGGTGCTTGAAAGCCTCGACCTGGATCAGACTCGCCAGGTTCTGCAAGCGGCGTTTGATGACGGTCTGCGCGCCTGCGCCATTGTACTGATGCATTCGTATCGCAACGGCACGCACGAGCAACAGGCAGCGGCCATCGCCCGTGAAATCGGTTTTACGCAGGTCACCGCCTCGAGCGAAGCCAGCCCGCTGATGAAAATTGTCAGCCGCGGCGATACCGCCGTGGTTGATGCCTATCTGTCGCCGATCTTAAAAAGCTACGTCAATCAGGTAGCCAGCGAACTCGACGATTTCGTCGACGAACCCGGCCGTTTGATGTTTATGCAATCCAACGGCGGCCTCACCGATGCGCAATTGTTCAACGGCAAAGACGCCATCTTAAGTGGCCCGGCCGGCGGCGTAGTCGGCATGGTAAAAACCGCCGAACAGGCCGGTTTTGATAAGCTGATCGGTTTCGATATGGGCGGCACCTCGACCGACGTTTGCCACTATCAGGGCGAATACGAACGCGCTTTCGAAACCAAGGTCGCGGGCTTCCGTTTGCAAACGCCGATGATGTCGATTCACACCGTCGCCGCCGGTGGTGGTTCCGTTCTCAATTTCGACGGCAGCCGTTTCCGCGTTGGCCCCGATTCCGCCGGAGCCTTTCCCGGCCCGGCCTGTTATCGCAACGGCGGCCCGCTGACGGTAACCGACTGCAACGTCATGCTCGGCAAACTGCAACCGGATTACTTCCCCAAAGTCTTCGGACCGAATGCCGACCAGCCACTGGATGTGGAAGCGGTACGCCGTGGCTTCACCGAAATGGCAGCCAGTATTGAAGAGCAGACCGGGCAGCGTTACACGCCCGAGCAAGTCGCCGAAGGTTTTCTGACCATCGCCGTCGATAACATGGCCAACGCCATCAAACACATTTCCACCCAGCGCGGGTACGACATTCAGGACTACGTGCTGTGCTGCTTCGGTGGCGCCGGTGGTCAGCATGCTTGCCTGGTGGCTGAAGCGCTGGGCATGAAGAAGGTATTTTTGCATCCCTATTCCGGCGTGCTCTCTGCTTATGGCATGGGGTTGGCCGATGTGCGCGACCTCAGTGAAGTCAGCGTCGAATTGCCGCTCGACGACGACAGCGTTGCCAGGCTGGATAAGCAGCAAATCGAGCTGGCCGACAACGGCATTGCCAAGCTGGTCGATCAGCGTGTGCCGGTCGAGGCCATCGAAACCATCAGCCGGGTGCATGTGAAATACCGAGGTTCAGACACCACCTTGCTGGTGCCGTTCGGCAGCCGCGCCGATATTCAGGCCGCTTTCGAAGCCGAACATCGTCAGCGTTTTGGTTTTATCTCGGCGCAAACGCCGCTGATTATCGAAGCGCTGCAAGTGGAAGCGCTCGGTGGCGGTACCGAACTCACCGCCAGCGCTGCGGCGGGCAACACCGATTCAGCCGAGCCGCTCTGTCACGACCTGACCACCGGCAGCGAGCGTTACCAGGCGCCGTTCCACCAGCGCGATCAATTGCAGGTCGGCAAAGCACTGAGTGGCCCGGCGGTGATCATTGAGAAAACCGCGACGCTGGTGATCGAACCCGGCTGGCAAGCCGTGCTGACCGAGAACAACGACATCCTGCTCGAACAGGTTGCCACGACTCACAACACCACGCCCGACACCACCGAGGCGGACCCGATCACGCTGGAGATTTTCAACAACCTCTATATGCACATCGCCGAACAGATGGGCTTGGTGCTGCAAAACACCGCCACCTCGGTGAACATCAAAGAACGGCTGGATTTCAGTTGCGCGATTTTCGACGCCGAGGGCGAATTGGTCGCCAATGCGCCGCACATGCCCGTGCATTTAGGGTCGATGAGTCACTCCATCAAAGCGGTGATCGCCAAGAACGCCGGTCGCATGACCGATGGCGATGCCTACATGTTGAACGACCCCTACAACGGCGGCACGCACCTGCCCGACATCACCGTCATCAAGCCGGTGTTTATGGACGGCGAAGTGGCGTTTTATGTGGCCTCGCGCGGTCACCACGCTGACGTCGGTGGCACCAGCCCGGGCTCGATGCCATCTGACTCCAGCCACATCGAACAGGAAGGCGTGCTGCTCGACAACGTTAAAGTGGTCGACAGCGGAATTTTCCAGGAAGCGCTGGTGCGCGATCTGTTCAGCAGCGCGCGTTATCCGGCGCGCAACATCGACGTCAACATCGCCGACCTGCGCGCTCAGCTCGCCGCCTGTGAAGCCGGTATGCAAGCGCTGCACGGCGTGGTGAAACAGTATGGTCTGGCCGTGGTGAGTGCTTACATGCGCCACGTTCAGTTCAACGCCGAAGAAAGCGTGCGCCGGGTGATCGACGTGCTCAGTGATGGCAAATTCGAGTATCCGCTGGATGACGGTTCATCCATCGCCGTATCGATTTCGGTCGACAAAGCCAACCGTGAAGCGACCATCGATTTCACCGGCACCAGCGGTCAGCATCCGCACAACTTCAACGCACCTTTGGCGGTCACGCACGCAGCGGTTTTGTACGTATTCCGCTGCCTGGTCAACGATCAGATTCCGCTCAACGGCGGTTGCCTGCGACCGCTGAACATCATCGTGCCGGAAGGCTGCATGCTGAATCCGGTTTATCCGGCGGCGGTCGTCGCGGGCAACGTTGAGGTCTCGCAGGTGGCGGTCGATGCGTTGTTCGGCGCGCTCGGTGTGGCCGCGGCTTCGCAGGGTACGATGAACAACCTGACCTGGGGCAACAACGCCTTCCAGTACTACGAAACCCTGTGCGGTGGCAGCGGTGCCACAGCCAAGGCCGACGGCGTCAGTGCGGTGCATACGCACATGACCAACTCGCGCTTAACCGACCCGGAAATTCTGGAATGGCGTTTCCCGGTCCGGCTGGAAGAGTTCCGCATTCGTCCGGATTCCGGCGGCAAAGGCCAGCACAACGGCGGCAACGGCGTCAGCCGACGCATTCGTTTCCTGGAGAAAATGGACGTCAGCATCCTCTCCAACCGCCGTGAAGTGCCGCCCTACGGCATGGACGGCGGCGCGCCTGGCGAACTCGGTCGCAACACCGTGATTCGCGCCAATGGCAACGAAGAAACCCTGGCCGGCAAAGCCAGCGCGGTACTGGATGTGGATGATCAGTTGCAGGTGGAAACGCCGGGAGGTGGTGGGTTCGGGAAGGTTTAAAATTTAACCCAACCACTCAGCCAGCATTGATCCTGGGTGGCTTTGTTGGCAGGCGTCTGTCGCCATGGATGGCGACGGCCGAGCCTACATGGATGTACTTGCGGCGTCCTGCTAACAAAGCCTCCCAGGGTCGATGCACCCTATATCAACACCTGATGACACAACATTCCCACCATAAACCCCAGTACCGCACCCAAGGGCGGCGTCCAGTGGCGACGCATCCGTGCTTGCGGCGCGATGTCCTGAAAGACCAGATAGAGAATGCCACCGGCGGCAAAGATCATAATACTGGCGGTAATAACCGAACGTTCCTGTAACAGAAAATAGCCGATGCTGGCCGACAACGGGCCCAAAAAACTGATGCCGAAAAAGATGATCAGAATAGCCTTGATGCGCAACCGTCGCTGGTTCTGACGCAGCTCGCGATAGGCATTAAACCCCTCAGGAATATTCTGAATACCGATCATCAACGCCAACAGCAAACCCAGCTTCGGGTTATAACCGAACACCGCACCCAGGCTGATGGCTTCGGGAATGTAATCCATCAATAACGCCATCAACTGCGCCATCGAACCACGCCGTTTTGACAGCCAGATATCCATGGCGCAAAACACACAACCACCGGCGACAAAGACCAGCGCCAAATGCAACGCACTCAAATCTTTAATGCCTTCGGGCGTGAGTGCAAAAGCCACCGACGCCAACAGAATGCCGCCACCAAAAGCGATTACGCCGTGGATGACTTCCCGCTTAAGCCGCGTTTCACGAAAGCGTTCCAGGCCGGCAATTAACGCGCCTAAGAAAGCGCCCAGACCGGAAATCCAGGCGACGATCAGAATGTTAATTAAGGTGGCACCCATGACGATCCTTACCGCGCTTGAACGCTAGGGTTGGCTCTAGGCTTAGTATTATGACCGCCGCCGATTGGCAGCGGTTGTCCTGGATCAAGACAGCGGCAAAAGCAAACAATCAATGCGCCGCTTCCCACGAATCGCCGATGCCGACATCGACGATCAGTGGTACATCGAGATGGGCGCAATGCTGCATGCGGAAGCGAATGCCTTCGCACACTTCATCGAGTTCATCTTCGGGCACTTCGAAGATCAATTCATCGTGCACCTGCATCACCATCCTGGCTTTGTATTTGCCTGAATGCAGCCAGTTGGCGACATCGACCATCGCCAGTTTGATGATGTCGGCGGCGGTGCCTTGCATGGGTGCGTTGATTGCCGTGCGTTCGGCGGCGCGGCGCAGCATCTGTTTGCCGGCGTTGATGTCCGGCAGATACAAACGACGGCCATAAAGCGTTTCCACATAGCCGGTCTCGGCGGCTTCGGCGCGGGTTTCATCCATATAACGGCGCACGCCCGGATAACGCTCGAAGTAAGTATTCACATAGGTCTGAGCATCGGTGCGGCTGATGTTTAATTGCTTGGCCAGACCGAAGGCCGACATGCCGTAGATCAGCCCAAAGTTGATCGCCTTCGCCGAACGGCGCTGCTCGTTGCTGACTTCGTCTTCAGCAAGTCCCATCACCTCGGCGGCGGTGGCGCGGTGAATGTCACGACCTTCGCGGAAGGCGGTGATTAAATTCTCGTCCTGCGACAGATGCGTCATGATGCGCAATTCAATTTGCGAATAGTCGGCGGCTACCACCTTGCAGCCTTTGGGTGCGACAAAACCACGACGAATCGACCGGCCTTCTTCGGTACGTACCGGAATGTTCTGCAGGTTCGGATCGGTCGATGACAACCGACCGGTTTGCGCACCGGTCTGGTTATAAGAGGTATGCAAACGGCCGGTGCCATCTTCGACCGATTCCGGCAACGGATCGGTGTAGGTACCGACCAGTTTCGACAGATGCCGGTACTGCAAAATCAGCGTCGGTAATTCGTAACCTTGCTGCGACAATTCGGTGAGCACTTCTTCGTTGGTCGATGGCGCGCCGCTGGCGGTTTTTGAGATCACCGGTAATGCCATTTTCTGGAACAACACTTCGCCGAGTTGTTTGGGCGAACCGAGGTTAAATTCGCTGCCCGCCAGTTCATGGCATTGCTTTTCCAGCTCGGCCAGACGTTCTTTAAAATCGTGGCTGAGTTTGCGGATGTAATGGGTATCGAGCAGCGTACCGTTGTCTTCCACGGCCGCCAGCACTTTCGACAGCGGTCGTTCGATGTGCTCATACACACCGGTCAGTTCACGGCCACTCAAGCCCTGATCGAGCCATTCACCAAGACGCAAAGTCAGGTCGGCGCGTTCGGCAAACCAGGGGCCGATTTCGGCCGGATCGGCGCTGGCGATGGGTAACTGGCGTTTACCGAATTTACCGAGAAAATCTTCGATGGTTTTGGGTTCAGCGCCGAGGTATTGCAAAAATAAATTATCCAGACTGAGCGAACTGAAATGATTGCTCAGCCGCGTGTCGCGGCGCACCGTGCTGTCGTAAACAAAGGCCATCAAGAGGGTATCGCGACCTAAGTTACTGGCTTTCAGTTTGCGCGGCGTCAGCACATGCCAGAACGATTTAAAATCGTAGCCGGTTTTGCGCACTGAAAAACGGCCCAGGCGTGGCGCCAGTTTGTCCCACAGTTCGCTTTCGCTGAGCGTGTCGCCCTGCTCGGCTTTCAGCGGCACATAGGCACCGACGCCGGCTTTTACCGCCAGCGCCAGACCGACCAGATCGGACTGGTGATAGTGGCCGATTTCACGCACCGCCAACACCGACAGGTTGCCGCTGTCATCAGCCTGTTTCAGAAAAGTTTCCAGTTCATCGGCGCTGGCCAGCACGCTGTAATGCGTTTCTTTCGGGGCTTCCAGATTGGGCCGGGCATCGGTTTTTTTCGTGCCACCCGCGGATGAGGATGTTTGCGCCGCTTTGGCCGCCGCCGGGTCTTCGCTCTCGCCGGTCAGTTCGCGAATCCAGGTTTTGAATTCGAACTGGCGATAGAGCGCCAACAGCGCTTCATTATCGGGGTCCGCCGGGGCCAAGGCGTCGAGACTGACATCGAGTTCAACGTCGAGTTTGATGGTGGCCAAATCGTAACTGAGGTACGCCATCTCACGATGCTCTTCTAGCTTTTTCGCCATCGTCTTAGCGCCCCGGAAATCGAGTTCGGCGATCTTGTCGAGATTGGCGTAGATGTCATCCAAACCACCCAGGCCTTGAATCAACGCCAGCGCCGTTTTCTGACCGACACCGGGCACGCCGGGAATGTTATCGACCTTATCGCCCATCAACGCCAGATAATCGATCATCAGGTTGGGCGGGAAACCGTATTTGTTTTCCACGCCGGGGATGTCGAGCGTTTCGTTTTTCATGGTGTCGATCAGGGTGACGTGCTCACTGACCAACTGCGCCATGTCTTTATCGCCGGTGCTGACGATGCACTCCAGGCGTTTTTCGGTGGCTTCGCGCGCCAGCGTGCCGATGACATCGTCGGCTTCGACGCCACTGACCGACAGCAATGGCAACCCCAGCGCCCGCACCAGGGTATGAATGGGTTCAATCTGCTCCCTCAGCTCATCCGGCATGGGCGGCCGGTTGGCCTTGTACTGCTCGTACATCTCATTGCGAAAGGTCGGGCCTTTGGCGTCAAAGACGACGGCAATGCAGCTGTCTGGATACTGATCGACCAGACGCCGCAACATGGAAATGACGCCTTTGATCGCGCCGGTTTGGCGACCTTCAGAATTGGTCAGTGGTGGTAACGCATGAAAGGCGCGGAATAAATAAGAAGAGCCATCCACCAGCACCACCGGCCCGGTCTTGTTGTCAGCCATAGCAGCAAAGTCCTCGATTAAACTGGCGGGCATCTTAACACGCACGGCCGACGCTGACGCCCTCGATAAGCCCGATGACGCTTTCAAGTCTGGGCCCGCAGGCCCGGGCCGTTTATACTCGCGGTCCCATTCCAGCCGACGGTACGGTATGTCCGTTTTTACCGAGCTGACACGCTCCGATATCGAAACCCTGCTCGATCAGTACACCCTGGGTCGCTACAGCGATCATCAGGGCATTTCCGCGGGCACGGAAAACACCAATTATTTTATCGATACCAACCTGTCGCGCTTTGTGCTGACCATTTTTGAAAAGCTGCATGCAGACGAACTGCCGTTTTTTCTGTCACTCGGCGAGCACCTGCACGACGACAATTGCGCCGTACCACAACCTTATCGCACCGCCGAAGGCGAGCTGCTGACTGTACTGAAAGACAAGCCAGCGGTGATGTTTGAACGAGTCATTGGCCAGCACCATCAGGCCAGCCCGAAACACGCCCAAACCCTGGCTCGGGCGCTGGCCAATATCCACACCAGCACCGCCAAATTTAACGGCCAACGCATACACAGCCATGGCGCCACCTGGATTCATCAGCAAGCCGTGCACTTAGCACCCGGCTTCGACAGTGCGGATCAGGCGCTGCTCACTGAAGCACTGCAAAGCATCGATACCTTGCCGAGAAACCTGCCTCGCGGCGTGATTCACGCTGACCTGTTTCACGACAACGCTTTGTTCGACGGCGACGATCTGGCAGGCATCATCGATTGGTATTTCGCGGGCATCGATCATTACGCGCTGGATATTGCCGTCTGCCTGATCGACTGGTGCCTCAATATTGATGGCCAGTTGGACTGGCAACAAAGCCTCGATTTTGTACAGGCGTATCACCAACAACGGCCGCTGCAACGCGATGAACTGGAGGCCATGCCGGCTCTGGTCGTGCAAGCGGCAACCCGATTCTGGCTCAGTCGTGCGCTGGCGTTTGATGAGCACGCCGACCCCAGCCAGATCACCATTAAAGACCCGACCGCCATGAAAGTTCTGGCGCATCAGGCACTGCAAGAAGGCGCAAAATTCGGCGAGATGCTGCTTCACGAGCTAGACTAAAGGACCGGGCGATCAAACATTCGCCATCCATGCAGTACGCTCACAGGAAGACTGAATGCAACGTGCCACACTGAACGCCTCTGTAACCCCAAAAGGCAGCCTGGAAGTGCTGTCGCAACGCGAAGTCCACAAGCTTAAATCGGTCGAATTCGGCCACTACGAATTGTTCCGTCGCTGTGCGCTGGCCATCTTGAATACCGGCTCAGACAGCGACAACGCCAAAACCATTCTGGAAACCTATCCGGATTTTTCCATCGACATCGTGCAGCAGGACCGAGGCATTCGCCTGAACCTGAACAACGCACCGGCCGATGCCTTTGTTGATGGCGAAATGATCGCCTCAACGCGCGAAATGCTGTTCTCGGCGCTGCGCGACATCGTCTACACCCAGAGTGAAATCGAAAGCAAACGGCTCAATCACGACAGCGGCGAAGGCGTCACCGACTATGTCTTCCATTTGCTGCGCAACGCCCGCGTTCTGGTGCCCGCGCAAGAACCGCGCATGGTGGTGTGTTGGGGCGGTCACTCCATCGGCCACGAAGAATACGAATACACCAAAGACCTCGGCCATGAACTGGGCTTGCGCGGCATGGACATCTGCACCGGTTGCGGCCCAGGCGCGATGAAAGGCCCGATGAAAGGCGCCACCATTGCGCACGCCAAACAGCGCATTCGCCACGCTCGTTATCTGGGTCTGACCGAGCCCGGCATCATCGCCGCCGAAGCGCCCAACCCCATCGTCAATGAACTGGTGATTCTGCCGGACATCGAAAAGCGTCTCGAAGCTTTCGTGCGCGTGGGTCACGGCATAGTGATCTTTCCCGGCGGTGCGGGTACGGCCGAAGAATTGCTGTATCTGCTGGGTATTTTGCTGCACCCGCAAAACGCCGACCTGCCCTTTCCTCTGGTGCTCAGCGGCCCGAAATCGGCTGAACCGTATTTCCAGCAACTGCACGATTTTATCGGTCGCACGCTCGGTGAACCCGCCCAGCAACGCTACAAAATCATCATTGGCGACCCGGCACTGGCGGCGCGGGAAATGGCTCAGGGCATTGCCCAGGTACAGGCGTTCCGTCGCTCGCACACCGACGCTTACCATTTCAACTGGCAACTGCACATCGACCTGGAATATCAACGTCCGTTCGAGCCGACGCACGCCAACATGACCAAGCTGGATTTGCGCAAAGACATACCGGTGCATCTGTTGGCCGCCAATTTGCGCCGCGCCTTCAGTGGCATCGTCGCCGGTAACGTCAAAGAACAGGGTATTCGCCTGATTGAAGAACAGGGGCCTTATGATTTGCACGGAGATGCCGACATTTTGGAACCTTTGGATGATTTGCTCGAAGCCTTTGTCCGCCAGCAACGCATGAAGCTGCCGGGCAGCGAATACGTACCCTGCTATCGGGTGCGCCGCTGAGAGCGCAACCCGGGTGATCCCAGTGCGACCGCTTGATTGCTTTGCCAAACACCGCCTGATCTATGGTGCTGCGCTGTGTCTGATCTTGTTGATCGATCAGTCACAGGCGCATGAGCACGCCCCGCCACTGTCGTGGCAGGGTGAGGATCGGCTGTGGTTGGACGGTCATCTGGAAGTCGCGGTGCAGCCGCCCGGTCTGCTGCCGCAGGCGGATGACTGGCTGGCGCATCAGCACCTGGAAGCGGCGCGTTTTACCGGCCAGGATGTGCGGCTGCATTTTCGCGCCCAGCTGCACAACAGCACCGACCAGGCGACCACGCTGTGGCTGCATATCGATGAATCGACGCTCGATACCATCAGTCTCAATATCGGTGGCAACCAGCACTGGCACACCGGTGATCACCAACCGTTCGACTCGCGTCCCATCGCCCACACCAGCTATCTGTTTCCGCTGGTGCTGCAGGCCGGCGAGATCAAAACCCTAAGCGGTTGGATCGAAAGCCGGCAGATTCGTTTGCCGATTTCGCTGTGGCGCCCGGACGCCTATCTAGCCTGGGCGGAAAAACGCACCATCCGCAACGGCCTGTTTTTCGCCACCGTTATTGTCTTGGCGAGTTTGTGTCTGGTCACCTACGTCGCTACCCAGCTGCCAGCCTATCTGGCGTTCGGTCTGTTCAACATAGCGGCGATGTTGTTTTTCCTGCAGGTGTTTGGCTACGGCTTTCAGTATTTGTGGCCCGACGCTCTGGTCGTCAATCGCATTGCCGGGCCGCTGAGCACCTATCTGCTGGCGCTCAGTTTTGGCTGGATGGCGCCGACTATGCTCAGTGGGCGTCATCACCGGCCACGCCTGTCGGGCATCATCAAAACTCTGCTGGCGGTGCTGGTGGCCGGCGGTCTGGTGCTGGCGCTGATCGGTCAGCGCACCTGGCTGATTCAGTTCGCCATCTACTGGTTGTTCGTCATTCTGGCTCTGATTCTGACCATGCTGTTTCTGGAAGTGCGCGGCGGTTCGCGCCGGGCGCGGTTATTCGCACTGATCTGGTCGCCGATGCTGCTCTCGGCGCTGCTGCTGTTGCTCGCCTGGCTCGACTGGATTGCCTACACCGACGCGCTGATCACGCTCTGTCTGGCCGGTCTGGGCATGACCTGCCTGGGGTTTTTCGTGCTGCTCGGCTTTCAATTGCGCCAATCGATTTTGCGGCGTCAACGGCTGGAGCAGGAATCGCTGGAGCTGAAAACCGCCCAGGCCGACCGATTGGCGCAGGAAGTGGAAGAACGGACTCAACAGTTGGCTGAGAGCAATCGCCGGCTGCGCCAGATGGCGTTGACCGACCCGCTGACCGGTCTGCCCAATCGTCGCCAGCTGGACGATTTCGGCGAACTGCACCATCGCCTGGCCCGCCTGACGCAGGCCCGGCTACACACCGCCATCTTCGATCTGGATCATTTCAAACGGGTCAACGACACCTATGGCCATCCCATCGGCGATCTGTTTTTGCAGGCGGTGGCGCGTTGTCTGGAAACCCAGTTGCTGAGCAAGGATCACGATCAACGACTGGTAGCCAGGCTCGGCGGGGAAGAGTTCGCTTTAATCTGTTACAGCCTCGATGACGAGCAACTGCCGCCCCTGCTGGAAGCGGTGCGCGAGGCGGTCAGCCAGATACGGCTTGAAGAAGCGCCCCAGGTGCAACTGACGCTGAGCATCGGCTGGGCCAGTGGTCAGGCCGATCAGCCCTTAACCCAGATCTTCCGCCGCGCCGATCAGGCGCTGTATCGCGCCAAAGAAGCTGGCCGTAACCGCGTCGAAGCCGGCGATTCTTAAGGCGACGGCGATTGCAGCCAGGGAAAATCGGGTTGGCCGGGATGGCTCAGCGCTTCGATCATCGAAGCCGGGTAATGGCCGCGGTAATAACCCGCCAGCGTGCCATCGGTTTTCATCGCATCGAGGGTGGCCTGCCAGTCGGCGATGGTGGCATCGGACACATCGCGCGAAAACGCCAGATACAAATAACGATGCTCCAGGCTGTAGACGCGGCGCAACGCCGTTTCATCCAGGCCGGCATCGAGCAGATACGGCCGATGGCCGATATCGCTGGATAACCACAACGCCACCCGGCCATGGCGCAACATGCGCAGACACTGCTCCGGCTGCGCCGGCCGCTCCAGATTGGTGAACCCCAAAGCTTCCAACTGATCGCCACCGGAACCGCCCAGATAGGCGCAAATACCCGTGACGTTACGCGCCTGATCGAGGCTGATCAGTTCCAGTTCAGAATCTGCCAGGGCGTATAAACCGTGCACCACCCGCTTAACCGGCCCGACCCATTTGAACAGCGCTTCGCGTTCGGCAGTACGGGTGGTTTCGAACAGCATGATGTTCGGCCCCTCCAGCGCCAGCGCATAGGCGCGGGCCCAGGGCAACAAGGAGATATCGCCGTCGAGCCCCTGCCGCTGCATCAGTGCGCGCACCATCTCGGCGGTAGCGCCAGTCACCCGGCCGTTGTCGTCCAGATATTCGCCCGGCGGTGAATGTTCGGTAAGCACCCGCAAGGGCTCAGCCGCCACCAGGGCAATGCTCCACAGGCTGGCGCACAGCGCCACGACGGTTCGCAATCGCCGCCACATCAGTCCGCTTGCCCACTGCGCAAAAAGCTCAGGGTGCGTTGCCAGGCCAGTTCTGCCGCCGCCGGTTGATAGGCATCCGGGCGTGATGGTTCGGCGAACCAATGGCCGGTCTGTGGATAACGATGCAGTGCCAATGACCGGCCTGCGGCAGCCAAGACATCCTGCCAGGCATCGATTTCAGCCTCGGTGGCGAAGGCATCGGATTGCGCCATATGCGCCAGATAGCGAGCCCGCGCCGAGCCATAATCGTCCGGCCGGGCGGCGTAATAACTGATCACCGAATGCAGCAAATCGGCGTGGTTGATCGACACCCCCAGGGCCAGAAAGGCACCCAGGGAAAAACCCACAGCGGCAACACCGCTGTGACGCTCACCGGTCTTCCCGGCCAGCCAATCAGCGGCTGTGACCAGGCGCTGTGTCGCTTGCTGATGATCCAATGCATCGCCGGCCGCTTCAGCGGCTTCGACCGTGGTCACCACCTGGCCCTGATAAAAATCGGGCGCGAAGGCGTTAAACCCGGCCTGCGCCAGGGCGTCACAATAATCACGAACGTCTTTATTCAAACCCCACCAGGCGTGCAACACGAGCACGCCCGGTGCCTCGTCCACGGTGCTAAAAGCAGTGTAACCATCCGGTTGTGAACTCATGGCACGACCCTCCTGCGGATAACTCAGTTTTCAGCTACCACTCTATATCAAACACCGTCCGAGACCACCTTTAGCGATAGCCACCGGCGCGAAAATCGGGGAATTGCCAGCGAAAACCGCTGTCTGCCAGACGCTCCGAACTCAGCTGTTTGCCACCGCCAACGGAAAGGGTATCGGCCAGAGGCGGCAATCCCTCCAGTTCACGCAGATAATTGAGCACCTCGAACAAGGGCGTCGGTTGACGATCGGTGACCAGATAACAGTCCTGCGGCTGCTCAACATCCAGCGCCAGATGCACCAGGGCAGCAGCGGCGTCTTCGATATGAATGCGGTTGGTCCAGTGATTGCGCGCCGGCGGCTGGCTGTCGGCCTGGCGCGCCTGACGCCGCAACCAGTCACGACCGGGACCATAGATGCCACTGAGCCGCGCGACGACAGTGGTTACCGGCAATTCCGCCAGCCGCTGTTCCATTTCCAGCAGCGTTGCACCGGCCCAGCCGTCCGGATCGGGCGCGCTGGTTTCATCCAGCTGGCGACCATCATCGGCGCCGTAAACCCGGCTGGAACTGACCACCAACACCCGACGCGGCGGTTGTTGCCAGCCATCCAGACTCTCCGCCAGTCGCTTGATCGGCTCGACGTAAGCCCGCCGGTAGCCTTCAGCGGTACGTTCAGCCGCCGACAGCGCGACGATCACAGTGTCGGCCGAGACATCTGGCCAGGCGCTTTGGGCAAGATCCATGGAGCGTTGTTCAAAGCCCAGTGCCGGTTCTGCCTCGCGGCGGCGCAGACCGACCACTGAGTGTTTTCGTTCCAGCAAACGTCGGGCGACGCGGCGGTTCAGATCGCCGACACCAGCCAACAGATGAACGGCTGTCATATCATTACCCACTTGTATTAAAAACCAACTTTCGATAGCTTACGCCTTAATAGCCTGAGCGTTCCCAAGCCGGCGTTCAACTCTATTTTTGCAATCCAGATTGTGTTCAACCTAGCCGACCCTCGGCCGGCCCGCATCGGACAACCCGCCATGACTTTGACCGAACTGCGTTACATCGTTGCCCTGGCCCAGGAACGGCATTTTGGCAAAGCGGCCGAGCGCTGCTTTGTCGCCCAACCGACCTTGAGCGTCGCCATCAAAAAACTCGAAGACCGCCTCGGCGTCGCCATCTTTGAACGCGGCAAGAGCGGCGTTCAGGTTACGCCGATTGGTCAGCGCATCGTCGAACAGGCGCAGCGCGTACTCGAAGAAAGCCACAAGATCGAAGACCTGGCGCACGCCGGTAAAAACCAGCTGTCCAGCCCGCTGAAACTGGGCGTGATCTACACCGTCGGTCCTTATCTGCTGCCGCACATTATCCCACAGTTGCGTCAGCTGGCGCCGGACATGCCGCTGGAAATTGAAGAAAACTTCACCGGCACCTTACGTCAGCGGCTGCGCGATGGTTTGCTCGACGCCATCATTATTGCCCTGCCGTTCAAAGAACCTGACGTGCTGACCAAGCCGATGTTCGACGAAGACTTCGAAGTGCTGCTGCCGGCCGATCACCCCTTGACTCAGGAAAAAGCCATAGCGGCCGAACGCCTGATCAAAGAACCCTTGTTATTGCTGGGCGAAGGTCACTGTTTCCGCGACAACATTTTCAGCGCCTGCCCGAACATCGCCTCGGCTTCGCGCGACCCTAAAGGTCACATCCGCACCATGGCCGACGGCAGCTCACTGGAAACGTTGCGCCATATGGTCGCCTCTAACCTGGGCCTGACCATCTTGCCGCAGTCGGCCACCGGCTCGTCGCTGTACAACGACAAACAAGTCGCAGTACGGCCGTTCTCTGGCAAGGCGCCACGCCGCACCATCGCGCTCGCCTGGCGCGCCAGTTTCCCACGGCCGAAGGCGATCGATCTGCTGGAAACCTGCATCCGTCAGTGCAAAACCCCTGAGGTCGCCTGACCTGTGAAAGGCGACCTTCGATGCAGCTCGACCAACCTTTAGAAGCGCTCAGCGGTATCGGCCCCAAACTGGCGGAAAAATGCCAGGGCTTGGGGCTGAACAGCGTTGGCGACTTGCTGTTTCATCTGCCCTACAAATATCAGGACCGTACCCGTATCACGCCCATTGGCCGGTTGCGTTTTGGCATGGCGGTGGTGATCGAAGGCGAGGTACGCGGTACTCAGGTGGTGTTTGGCCGCCGCCGTTCGTTGATCTGCCGCATTCAGGACGGCACCGGCCTGCTCAGCCTGCGACTGTTTCATTTCAGCAAAGCGCAACAGAACCGCCTGCGTGCCGGCACCCGCATTCGTTGCTACGGTGAAGTGCGCCAGGGTTCGACTGGCCTGGAAATGATGCACCCGGAATACGAGGTGCGCGATGAAGGCGACTTCCCGCCACTCGATAACGCCCTGACCCCGCTCTACCCCAGCACCGACGGTCTCAATCAAAACCGGCTGCGCGCTTTGGTCGATCAGGCCATCGCAGCGCTCAAGCAACAAGGCGGTTTGCCGGAATGGCTGCCGCCGGACTGGCTGGCACACTGGCAACTGCCGTCGCTGACGGATGCCTTGCTGACCCTGCATCACCCTCAGGCCGACTGCGACACCGAAGCGCTGCTCTCCGGTCAGCATCCGGCACAACAGCGGCTGGCGCTGGAAGAACTGCTGGCACACCACCTCAGCCTGATGCAGATGCGCCAACGCACCCAAGCCGAAGGCGCGACGCCGTTACCCCCCAGCCAGCAACTGGTCAGCGCTCTGCTCAAACAACTGCCGTTCACACTGACTGGCGCCCAGCAACGTGTGCTCGGTGACATTCAGACCGACCTGGCCAGCAGCAAACCCATGCTGCGACTGGTGCAGGGTGATGTCGGGTCGGGCAAAACGCTGGTGGCTGTATTAGCGGCGCTGCAAGCGATCGAAGCCGGACATCAGGCGGCGATGATGGCGCCCACCGAACTGCTCGCCGAGCAGCACTTTCGCACCTTAAGCGCCTGGCTCGAACCGCTTGGCCTGAGCTGTGGTTTGCTCACCGGCAAACTGGGCAAGCGCCAGCGCGGTGAAGTGCTCGATGATCTGGCCAGCGGCCGCGTGCATCTGGCGGTGGGAACCCATGCCCTGTTTCAGGAGGCGGTGCAGTATCAACGGCTCGGCTTAGTGATCATCGATGAACAGCACCGTTTTGGTGTGCATCAACGCCTGGCTTTAAAAGAAAAGGCGGTGCACGGCCTGCCGCATCAGCTCACCATGACGGCCACCCCCATTCCACGCACGCTGGCGATGACCGCCTACGCCGACCTCGACGTGTCCATCATCGACGAACTGCCACCGGGCCGAACGCCGGTTACCACCACGGTCATCAGTCAGGAACGACGCGATGCCGTCGTGCGCCGCGTCGATGCAGCCTGTGGCGACGGACGCCAGGTCTACTGGGTGTGCACCCTGATCGAAGAATCGGAAGAACTGCAGGCCGAAGCCGCCGAAGCGACCGCGGACGTTCTGCAACGCGCCTTGGTCAACCGGCGCGTTGGTTTGCTGCACGGCCGCATGAAACCGGCGGAGAAAAACCGCATCATGCAGGCCTTTAAAGATCAGCAGCTGGACATTCTGGTGGCGACCACGGTGATCGAAGTCGGCGTCGATGTGCCCAACGCCTCGGTGATGATCATCGAAAACCCGGAACGGCTGGGTCTGGCGCAATTACATCAGCTGCGCGGGCGGGTCGGTCGTGGCACCGTCGACAGTCATTGCCTGCTGATGTTCGGCTCGCCGTTATCGACACAGGGTCAGCAACGCCTGGAAGTGATGCGTTCAACCAGTGATGGCTTTCGCATCGCCGAAGAAGACCTTAAACTGCGCGGCCCTGGCGAGGTGCTCGGCACTCGTCAGACCGGCGCTTTGGAATTTCGCGTTGCCGACCTGGAGCGCGACCGGCATTGGCTCGATGTCATTCCCGATCTCGCCAAACGTTTGACGGCGGAATACCCATCTCACGTCGAACCTTTGGTGCAGCGCTGGCTCTGGGGCGCGGACCGCTACGCTCAAGTGTGACCAAATCGGCCTTTTCGTCGCAGGGCTCTTTTTTTACGCCGAACCAAGGTTGCGGAACGGCAAAACGGCTACCATAGTTTGTGGGCTGTTGATCACGGATGATAAAAGGAACCACACCCCATGCAGAAAGCCATGGCCGAACCGCACCTTTCCGACCTGCCCTTTCTGGTTAAACAACACCTACGCAAACACGGTATTCAGCCTGAAACCGGACCAACCGACGTCAAAGACATGCGCGCAGAAGTGACTCTTTTGAGAGATACCTTTGGTCTCGTCCAGGTATTTTTCCGCTCTGATACGTTACTGGACCTTGAGAAAATCCAGCGCCAGACCGGTCGTAAACTCGAACCGCTGACCACGCTCGACATCGATCGCATCAAAGCCAAGTTATCGGTCAACACCCTGCCAGCGTTCGATGATCTGGTCGACGCCGAAACCCTGATCGACGAACGGCTGTTTCAGGCCGAAGACTTTTTCGTGCACTCGGGCAACAGCGACAAGCTGATCCGGGTGCGCAATGGCGCCGAACTCAAACACAGAGACAGCACCCGCATTCTGGATCTGTGCGTCGACCTGCCCGGCGCGCTGCCCGACATCGATGATCTCGGTGTGTTCGCGCACGATCAGGTGGAAATTGATCGCGCCGTCACCAGCTTTACCGCGCTGCGCATTCGTCAGCGGCTGTCTGAAACGCTGGAAATTCCACCGCTGTCCGAAACCGCTCAGTCGATCATTCGTTTGCGCGCGGACCCCGATGCCGACATCACCAAACTCAGTCGCATTGTCGAAAAAGACCCCAGCCTTGCCGCTCAGGTGGTCAGCTGGGCCAGCTCTTCCTATTACGCCGCACCCGGCTCGATTAAATCGGTGCAGGACGCCATCGTGCGGGTGCTCGGTTACGATCTGGTGATGAATCTGGCGCTCGGCCTGGCACTCGGTAAAACATTGGACATGCCGGACGACCAGCCCGAAGGGTTTTCATCTTACTGGACGCGCGCCGTCTTCGTGGCCGCAACCTGCGGTGCCTTACTGGCTAAAATTCCGCGCGAATTCCGTCCCGGTTTTGGTCTGGTTTACCTCACCGGTCTGCTGCACAACTTTGGTTATCTGATTCTGGCGCACGCCTTCCGTCCGCACTTTTCCGCCACCTGCCGGATGATGGAAAGCAATCGACATTTGCCGCATCAGCACATTGAACAGCACCTGCTCGGCATCACGGGTGATCAGATTGCCGCCGCGCTCCTGCACTACTGGAAAATGCCAAACGAGGTTTGCCTGGGCATTCGCTACCAGGTCGAACCGCATTACCAGGGCGCACACGCCGATCACGCCCAACTGGTGTACCTGGCCAACCATCTGCTGCAAAAGCATGGCTTACTGCCGGGCGCCGAACAGGAGTTCGATCCGGCGGTTTATGATTACCTGCATCTGGACCCGGAAGAAGCCGAAGACGCCATTCAGGAAATCCGCGACGCGCGTGATCAATTGGCGATTATTGTGCAGGGACTTGAGAGTTAATCGCTTGGCGATTAACTCTGCTTGACGCTAGACGGGAGACGGGAGACGCCAGCTAGGTCTTCTGCTAACAAGCGTCTCCCGTCAGCGAAGCGTGCGTCCAGCGTTTCCCGGATCTGGCTTACGCCAGATCCGCCAACAACGCCTTCAACAATTCCCAAAACGGTTCCACCGTCGCGATCTCCAAACGCTCGACCGGGCTGTGTGCGCCCAGAATGGTCGGGCCGAACGAGACCATATCCAAATCCGGTTTTTTGCTTTTGAGAATGCCGCATTCCAGACCGGCGTGAATCGCTTTTAATTGCGGTTCGCGGTCCAGCTGTTGAGTCGCCAAGGCCCGCGTGCGAGCGACCAGATCGCTGCCAAAATCCGGGTTCCAGCCCGGGTAATCCAGAATCACCTGCGGCACCAGACCGAAGGTTTCAAACAGCGCTTCCAGATGTTGTTGCAGCGGTCTGGCTTCGTCAGCGTTGAAAAAGCGCAGGCTGGTTTGCAGTTTGAATTCGTCTTCACGCAGCGACACCGTGGCCAGGTTAACGCTCAGATCCACCAGGTCAGCGGGCTGATTCAGGTTATAACGCTGCGCCCCGTGCGGCATCACGCTGAGCAGGTTCAGCAAGGTGCGGGTATCGGCGCTGGAAGCGACCAGCGGTTCCTCGACCTCAACCGGTTCCAGACTCCATTGCAGGCCATGATCGCTGTCGGGCAAAAAGCTCAGCCAGCGCTCGCGAGCGGCATCGGCCAAACGCTGCCAGTCATCCAGTTGATCGGTATTTAAAAACAGATCCGCCGAGGCTTCGCGGGCAATGACATTGTGCGCCACGCCACCGCGCATCCGACTTAATTGCCAATCCAGCTCGACGGCGTCTTTGAGCAGTTCGCCCAACAACTTATTGGCATTGCCCAGTTGCTGATGAATCTGAATGCCAGAATGGCCGCCGGTCAGACCCTTCAGATGCAGCCGATAACTCACCAAACCCGGACGCGGGCGCTTCATCATAATTTGCCGACCGGCCGCATAGCCGTATCCACCGGCACAGCCGATGTAGATTTCCGGCCACTCTTCGGTGTCGAGGTTAATCAGGCGGGTGCCTTTGAGCAGGCTCGCATCCAGACCCAGCGCACCGTGCAATCCGGTTTCTTCTTCGGTGGTGAACAGCAATTCCAGCGCCGGATGCACCACCGTCGGGTCGGTCATCACCGCCAACGCCGCTGCGGCACCGAGGCCGTTATCGGCTCCCAAGGTGGTGCGGTCGGCTTTCAACCAGCCATCTTCAACCTTGAGCGTCAGCGGGTCATGGTCGAAGTCGTGTTCTTTGTCGCCCGTTTTGACCGTCACCATATCGAGATGGTTTTGAATCACCACCGTCGGCGCGGCTTCATGGCCGGGCGACGCGGGCACGTACACCACCAGATTCCCGGCGGCATCGCCGGCGTGCTCAAAGCCGTGCTGCTCGGCCAGCGAGACAATGTGCGCGCGGACGGCTTCTTCACGACCGGATGGACGCGGAATCTGGGTAATGGAGTAGAAATGGCGCCAAAGATGTTCAGGCTGAGTCGGATAATGCTCGGGAATCATGGTCATACCGGTTGTTGAATTGGGATGAAACACGGATGGCCCCGGCTGTCCCTACCCGTGGCTGCGAAGGCTCCGTAGCTTACTCATCCGCAGCGAAAATGACCACATTCCCCAGGCGTTGAATCCTTTTAACGCGGATGCAAATCATTTTTGTTGTGTCACAAAAAGAGTACACTGCGCCGCCCATTCAACGGTCGGGTAAGCTCATGCAATTGTTGGCGATTGTTTTTCGACACTTCCGCCTGGCGTTCAGCGCCATCCTCTTGCTCAACCTGATCAGCGCCGCTCTGGGTGTTGCCGTCATCGCCTTTATCAACACCCGTTTGATCGATCATCCCGAACCGAGCCTGTGGTTACTGCCACAATTTCTGCTGCTGATTCTGGTGTTGATGGCCGTCACCCTGGCCTCGCAATGGACACTGACGCGGCTGGGTCATCACTTCGTTTATGACTTTCGCGGCCAATTGGTCAAACGCATTCTCGACACCTCGGTGTTGCAGCTTGATCGCCTGGGTAGCCCGAAACTCATCGCCAGCCTGTCGTCTGATATTCGCGCCATTACGCTCGCCTTTGTGCGCCTGCCCGAACTGTTTCAGGGCGTGATCCTGACACTCGCCGCCTCGGCCTATCTGTTCTATTTATCACCGCGCCTGTTGCTTGCCGCTGCGGGCTGGATTGCGTTGACCATCATCGCCGGCAGCTGGCTGGTAGCGCGTGTGTACCGTCATCTGGAAGCGGTGCGTCACAGTGAAGACCGGCTGTTTCAGGATTTCGAAACCCTGGTGCTCGGGCGCAAGGAACTGCGGCTGAACCGGCACCGAGCGCACCGTCATTACACCGACGACTACGACAGCAACGCCCGCGATTATCGCCATCATGTGATCCGCGCCGATACCTTTCACCTGAGTGCCATCAACTGGTCAAACATCATGATGCTGGCCGCCATCGGCTGGGTGTTCTTCCTCGCCAACAGTCTGGGCTGGGCCAACACCACCGTCGCGGCGACCTTCTCGCTGACCTTGCTGTATCTGCGCACGCCTTTGCTGCAAGCCGTGGGTGCTTTCCCAACGCTGCTCAGCGCTCAGGTGGCGTTCAACAAAATCGACAGCCTGACGCTGGCCGAACATCGCGCGTCTTTTGACTTGGATGCTCGCTCCAACCCCGACTGGCAGCGTATTGAATTCGACCAGGTGCGTTTCGACTATCCAGCCGACGACAGCGGCCGCAGCTTCAGCGTCGGCCCATTGAACCTGCACATCGAACGCGGTGAAACGCTGTTTATCATCGGCGGAAACGGCAGCGGTAAATCGACGCTGGCAATGCTGATCACCGGCCTCTATCAGCCCGACGCCGGCACCATCCGGCTGGACGACGTGGTGATCGACGACAACCATCGCGCCGCCTACCGACATTGCTTCGCCTCAGTATTCACCGACTTCCATCTGTTCAGCCGCGTGACCGGCAAAGACGATGCCGAGGCCGATGAAGCCCGTATTGATGAATGGCTGCGTCGTCTGGAAATCGATCACAAAGTCACGCTGCACAACCACCGCTTCGATCACCTGAAACTGTCGCAAGGTCAGAAAAAACGCCTGGCACTGATGCTGGCGCTGGCCGAACAACGCTCGGTGTTGCTGCTCGATGAATGGGCCGCCGATCAGGACCCGCAATTCCGCCGCACCTTCTATCGCGACATCTTGCCGCAGCTGAAGCGCGCCGGCATCACCGTCATTGCCATCAGCCATGACAATCAGTATTTCGATCAGGCCGACCGGCTGATTCGCATGCAACACGGCCAGGCCGAAGAACTGACCGGTCGCCAACGCGACGATGCCCATCAGGATGTGATTCGCGAGCTGTAACGCCTGTAGCCACTGATTGACACTTAGGTGCACAAAAAAACAGACAGCGGCGATGCGCTTCGCTATACTCCGCGCCCCTTTGCCCCCGGCCCGACGAAACGTCACAGCGCCAGGGGTTGGTAAGGAGCCCGTTAGTCGATCCCGCTTCGGCGGTTGTGCCCGATACGTTTCCACTCTGTATCGCCCTCGAACACAGGCTCCTGTCGCAGTCTGTATCCGGCCAATGCCGGACCTCGAGGAAAATAGCATGACAACTGAAAGCCCCCATTTCTCTGAACTGGGCCTGGCTCCGGCGTTGCTCGAAACTTTGAGCCGCCTGGGTTACGAAACCCCCACTCCCATTCAGCAACAAGCCATTCCTGCGGTTTTGGACGGTCAGGATGTACTTGGCCTGGCGCAGACCGGTACTGGTAAAACCGCAGCCTTTGCACTGCCGCTGCTCAGCCGCATGGACACCAACAGCCGCGAACCGCAAACGCTGGTGCTGTGCCCAACGCGTGAGTTGGCCATTCAGGTTGCCGAGGCCTTCCAGGCGTACGCCAAAGACCTGCCCAACTTTCACGTACTGCCGATTTACGGCGGTGCCGATATGCGCAACCAGTTGCGCGGCCTGAAGCAAAACCCACAAGTCATCGTCGGCACACCGGGCCGGGTGATGGATCACTTGCGTCGTAATTCCCTCGACCTGTCGAACCTGCGCCATCTGGTGCTCGATGAAGCCGACGAAATGCTGCGCATGGGTTTTGTTGAAGACATCGACTGGATTCTCGAACACACCCCGGCGGAAAAGCAGGTCGCCTTGTTCTCGGCGACCATGATGCCGCAGGTTAAACGCCTGACTCAGCAATACCTGAAAAACCCGACACGCATCGAAATTAAGGCGAACGAAACCTCACTGGGCAACATTGAGCAGTTTGTCTGGCACGTGGGCGGCATCGACAAGCTGGATGCCCTGACCCGCATTCTGGAAGTGGAAGAATGGAACGCCGTTATTCTGTTTGTCCGCACCAAGGTAGAAAGCCAGTTCCTGGCGGAAAAACTCGCGGCCCGCGGTCATGCCTGTACCGCCATCAGTGGCGACGTTGCTCAGAAACAGCGTGAAGACATCATCAACCAGTTCAAGAAAGGTAAGCTGGATTTGTTGATTGCCACCGACGTCGCCGCTCGCGGTCTGGACGTTGAACGCATCAGTCACGTCATCAACTGGGACATTCCCGGTGACGTACAAACCTACATTCACCGCATTGGTCGTACCGGTCGTGCCGGCCGCTCTGGCAAGGCGATCATGTTCGTCAAACCGCGCGAGCGTCGTTTGCTGCGCGACATCGAACGCGTCACCAAAGCGGTCATCAAACCGTATCCGCTGCCGAACGCGGCTGAACTGGGCGAACATCGCGCCGCGGCTTTCCGCGCCGATCTGGAAAACCGCATCGAAACCGCCGACCTCGGTTTTTTCCGCGCGCTGGTCGATGGCTGGGTGGAAAGCGATGGCATCGAGCTGCGCGATCTGGCGGCTGCTTTGACCATGATGGCGCAGGAAGATCGTCCGCTGCAGATCCCGGAAGATCCAAAACCACGCCCACCACGTGAACGTGCCGAGCGCGGTGAACGCGGTGAGCGTCCACGTCGCGAACGTGGCGAACGCCGTGAACGCGGACCCAAGCCCGACAAACCGCTCGATTACGATGCGCAGAAATACCGTCTGGATGTGGGTCGCAAAGACGGCGTCGAACCGGGCAACATCGTTGGCGCCATCGCCAACGAAGCCGGCATCGAAGGTCGCTTTATCAACAACATCTCCATCCGCGACAGCTACACCCTGGTCGACTTACCGACCGGCATGCCGAAAGAAATTTTCGAGCAGCTGCGCAAAACCCGGGTGAAAGGTCGTCCGCTGCATCTGCGTGTCTGGCATGACGATGACAAGGACGCGCCACGCGGTGATCGTTCACGCAGCGACAAGCCCAAAGGTGATAAGCCGAAAGGCGCACCACGCAAGCCGCGGGCAAAAGCGCCGCATCGCAAAGGTAAGGACGCTTCTTAAAACGGGAGGCGCTTAACGCATGCTTCGCTGGCGGGAGACGCCGATTAGCGTCACGACGGGTTTCGCGACTAAGCGTCTCCCGTCTCCCGTTAAGCGTCTTGCATTTTCTTTTAAGCTAAACGCTTAAAAGAAAAAGTACCGAATCGCAAAGGCAATCAACACCAGCGGAACCAGGATACGAATCCATTTGCTGTACATTGCCATCTGTTCGTCAGAGACTTCAGAACCCCGCGCCGAGGTCACCTTGAGCACGATCACAATGGCAACAAATAAAACCAGTAAAATGGTAACGATGGGTGGCATCAGACAACTCCAAACAATTCATTCAAACGTGAACCGGGATCATCCGCACGCATAAAAGCTTCGCCCACCAGAAAACCGTGAATGCCTTCCGACTTCATCAACTGCACATCGGCCGGTTCGAGAATGCCGCTTTCGGTAATCAAGGTACGGCCGTCATCGACCATGTCTTTCAGCGTCAATGTCGTATCGAGCGTTAAATTAAAGGTGTGCAGATCACGGTTGTTAATGCCGATTAACGGTGTCGACAACATCAGTGCCTGACGCATTTCCTCAGCGTTGTGAACTTCCACCAACACGTCCATGCCCAGCTCTATGGCCTGATCGTGCAAGGCTTTTAATTGCGCTGGTTGCAAGGCGGCGACAATCAACAAAATGCAGTCAGAACCGATGGCACGTGCTTCGGTAATTTGATACGGGTCAACCAGAAAATCTTTGCGGATAACCGGCAATGAACAGGCCGCGCGTGCGGCTTTCAAATAGTCTTCATGACCCTGAAAAAAATCGCGATCAGTCAGCACCGACAAACAGGCCGCACCGCCTTTTTCATAACTGCGAGCGATGGCTGCCGGATCGAAATTTTCACGCAACACGCCTTTCGAGGGCGACGCCTTTTTGACTTCAGCAATCACTGCCGATTGTCCGCGCTGCACGCGCTCGGTCATCGCGCGGGCGAAACCGCGTGGTGCCGGCTGCTCCTCAAAGCGTTGCTCCAGATCGCTGACGGAAACCTGCGCCGAGCGCTCTGCAATTTCTTCGGCTTTGCGCGCCAGAATTTTCTTTAAAATGGTCGGAGTGTCGTTCATCAGGCCCCTGCCAACGCGTCCGTAAAGGCCGCCAGTTCTTTCATTTTTTCAAACGCCAAACCGGTAGAAATGGCATCCTGTGCCATCGACACACCGGCTTCCAATGTTTGCGCTACGCCCGCGGTGTAGATGGCCGCACCGGCGTTGAATGCAATCAAATCCGCCGCGCGGGCCGCGACTTCATCGTCGGCACCGCTCAGCGCTTCGCGAATCAATTGATAACTCTGTTGCGCCGAGCTAACCGCCAGACCGGACAAGCCCTGAGTCGCCAAACCCACGTCTTCCGGGCGCACGGTGTAGGTGGTCACCTCACCGTTTTTCAACTCCGCCACTTCGGTTGCGCCGCCGATACTGAACTCATCGAGGCCATCGCGCGAATGCACAACCAGCACATGGTCACTGCCCAAACGGTGCAACACATTGGCCAGCGGTTCGCACAGGTTGGCGCTGAACACACCGATCACCTGGCGCTTCACACCGGCCGGATTGGTCAGCGGGCCAATCAGATTAAAGATGGTGCGCATGCCCAATTCTTTGCGTGGGCCAATGGCATGTTTCATCGCTGAGTGATGGGCTGGAGCGAACATAAAACCCACACCCACCGAATCAATCGCGCGTGCCGTTTGCTCCGGCGTCAGGCTGATGTTGATGCCTGCGGCTTCCAACAGATCGGAACTGCCAGAGCTGGATGACACGCCCCGGTTTCCGTGCTTGGCAACCCGAGCACCGGCAGCAGCGGCCACAAAGGCCGCGGCGGTCGAAACGTTGAACAAATCCTGGCCATCGCCACCGGTGCCACAGGTATCAATCAGATGATCGCCGTTCACCTCAACCTTGGATGACAACTCGCGCATCACCATGGCCGCGCCAGTGATTTCCTCGATGGTTTCACCCTTCATGCGCAAGCCCATCAGGAAGGCGCCAATCTGGGCATCGGTGCATTCACCGGTCATGATCAGGCGCATCACCGCCTGCATTTCATCCTGACTGAAATGTCCGTGTTCCGAGATGCGTTTCAACGCGGCTTTAATGTCCATAACGGCGGCTCCTGGCAGGCTTGAATCAGTGACGACCGACTATATCAGATCGCATCGGCGAGGTTCACTCCAAGCCGCCCCAGGCTTCAATCTGGCGCAGAAAATTCGCCAACAGGTCATGCCCGGCCTGAGTCAGAATCGACTCGGGATGAAACTGAACACCTTCAATCGGCCAGTGTCGGTGGCGTAAGCCCATCAGCACGGCCGCATCGCCTTCATGCACCCAGGCGGTGGCTTCCAGTTCAGACGGCAGACGATCGGCATCGACCACCAAGGAGTGATACCGCGTCACCTTCAGCGGCGTCGGCAAACCGGCAAACACCCCAACGTTGTAGTGCGTCACGGCTGACGTCTTGCCATGCATGACACTCGGTGCATGAATCACCTGGCCGCCAAACAGCTGAGCGATGCACTGGTGCCCCAGACACACCCCCAGAATGGGTAAGCGACCGGCACAGTGTTCAATCGCTGCCATCGAAATACCGGCGTCATCGGGCGTACCCGGCCCGGGCGAAATCATCAGACCATCGGGTGCCAGGGCGTCAATGTCGGCCAAGGTGGTGGCATCGCTCTGCCAAACCACGACCTGCGCACCCAGCTCCTGAAGGTAGTGCACCAGGTTGTAGGTGAAGGAATCGTGGTTATCGAGCATCAGAATGCGCATAAAACGGTCGGCCCGGCGGAAACGGCTGGCGAGTTTAGCACTGGCACAAAGACTGCTGTAGAGGCAGTGAGCAGGTAATGCGGGCACACTGCCCGGCGGCACCTCAGCGCCAGCCCACCCACAACGCACCAAAACAGGGCGGTGCGCGCACCCTAACAACGCTAACGAGCCAATGGCATGACCGCCTCCCAGAAAATCTTCAAGGTACGCCGTCACTACAACAAGTGGGTCGCCAACCAGACGCTGGAAGACTATGCGCTGCGGTTTACCGCTCACAAAGGCCGGCGTATGAGCATCGACCGTGTCGGTCATACCGCACTCGGTGCCACCGCCTTTTTAGCGCTCGAAGGCATCGCTGCAGCGGTCACACTGAGTTATGGCTTTATTAATACCGTCGCGGCCATGCTGGTGGTCTGTGCGCTGTTTTTTATCACCGGTTTTCCGATTACCTATTATTCGGCCAAGCACGGCCTGGACATCGATTTACTGACACGCGGCGCCGGTTTTGGCTACCTCGGCTCCACCATCACGTCGCTGATCTACGCTTCCTTCACCTTTATTTTTTTCGCCATCGAAGCGGCAATTTTGGCCTCCGCCCTAAAAGCCTTGCTGGGCATTCCGTTAGCGATTGGTTACTTCCTCTGCGCGGTCGCTGTCATTCCCATCGTCACTCACGGCATTCGCGCCATCAGTAAATTCCAGGCTGGCTCGCAATGGATTTGGTTAGCGTTGCAATGCGCTGCGCTGGCGGTCGTCATTGTGCACGATTTCAATTCCATTCCCGACTGGACGCACTTTGCCCCGGCCGAGCTGCCCGCCGCCGGCGACTTCAATATTCTGCTCTTCGGCGCCGCCGCCTCAGTCTTTTTTGCACTGGTGGCGCAGATTGGCGAACAGGTCGACTACCTGCGCTTTCTACCGGAAAAAACCTCAGCCAATCGCAAACGCTGGTGGTTTTGGTTGATCCTCGCAGGCCCCGGTTGGGTGGTGTTCGGTGTGATTAAGATGCTGCTCGGTTCCTTTCTCGCGTTTCTCGCCATTCGCCAGGGCATACCGGCCGAAACCGCGTCTGACCCAACGCATATGTATCAGACGGTGTTTTTCTACCTGACTCAGTCCGATGCCATGGCACTGATATTGGCCGCGCTGATGGTCATCCTCTGCCAGATGAAAATTAACGTCACCAACGCTTACGCCGGTTCCATCGCCTGGTCGAATTTTTTCTCCCGCTTAACCCACAGCCATCCTGGCCGTGTCGTCTGGCTGGTGTTCAATGTCACCATCGCGCTGATTCTGATGGAGCTGGGCATCTACCAGTCACTGGAAGCCATTCTTGGCGTCTTTGCCATCGTCGCCGTCAGCTGGTTGTGTTCTCTGTCGGCGGATCTGCTGATCAATAAACCGCTCGGATTAAGCCCGGTCCACGTCGAGTTTAAGCGCGCTCATCTGTACGACATCAACCCGGTCGGCACTGGTTCCATGCTGATTGCCACCGCGCTGGGGATGGTGGCGTACCTGGGCTTGTTTGGTGAAGTCGCCGCCACCCTGGCGCACTTTATCAGCCTGGCCACCTGCTTTGTGTGCGTGCCCGCCATCGCCTGGCTGACCAAAGGCCGTTACTACCTGGCGCGACAATCACCCGAACTGATTCCGCTGGCGCAACCCAAAACCGCCGCCGCTCATCAAACGTTAACCTGCGGTATTTGCGAAAACGATTTTGAAGTTGAAGACATGAGTTACTGCTCAGCCTACCAGCAACCGATCTGTTCGCTATGCTGCTCACTGGACGTGCGCTGCCTCGACAGCTGCAAACCCCAGGCGCGTTTGTCACAACAATTGATCGACTCGCTGCGCGTGTTATTACCCGTCAAAGCGGTGCGTTGGGTGAACTCGCGACTGGGTCGATTTGTGGCCATTCTGCTGATCATCAATTTATTAACCGCCGCACTTTTGGCGCTGATCAATCGCCGTATGTCACCAACGACGCCCGGCGAAATTGCACTGCTTGATCAGACCATGGGCACGTTGTTTTTCACGTTATTGATCGTCTCCGGCGTGATCGCCTGGCTGTTCTTATTAGCGCACGAAAGTCGGGTGGTGGCGCAAAAAGAATCCAATCGACAAACGCAAAAACTGACCCGCGAAATTGAAGCCCACCAACGTACTGACCTGGAGTTGCAACGCGCCAAGGAACTGGCCGAACGTGCCAACGCAGCCAAAAGCCGATACCTGACCGGTCTCAGTCACGAGCTGCGCACACCGCTGCAATCGATCCTTGGTTATGCCCAGTTGTTGGCCGACCGCAACGACACACCGGCAAACCACCAACATGGCCTGGCGACGATACGCCGCAGTGGCCAATACCTGACCGATTTAATTGAGGGCTTGCTGGATGTCTCGAAAATCGAAGCCGGACGCCTCGATCTTTATCGCAACCGGGTGCAATTACCAGAGTTGATCGATCAGCTGGAAACCATGTTCGCCATGCAGGCTGACGCCAAAGGCATTGAGTTTTCCTGCATCCGTCACGACCCGCTGCCGAAAACCGTTATTACCGATGAAAAGCGCTTGCGACAAATCCTGATCAACCTGTTATCCAACGCGGTGAAATATACGCAAAGCGGTTCGGTCACCGTCGATATTCACTACAAAAATCAGGTCGCCGATTTCGCCATTACCGACACCGGCGCCGGCATTCCCGATACCGCTTTAGAACGCATTTTCGATCCGTTCGAACGAGTACGGAATGCCGATACACCCAACCTGCCCGGCACCGGTTTAGGGTTGACCATTGTAAAACTGCTCACCGAAATTATGGGCGGCAACCTGAATGTCGACAGTGAACTGGGCGTGGGCAGTCGTTTCAACGTCAGCCTGATGCTGCCCTGGGTGACCAGCGAGGCCGATGCCACCGATCAACCACGCCGCATTGTCGGTTACGAAGGTCTACAACGCACCCTGTGCGTCGTCGATGATGACCCGGTGCTACGCGGTCTGTTAGCCGACTTGTTGATTCCGCTGGGCTTCACCACCTTAGAAGCCCACGACGCCGAAAGCTGCCTGACCATGCTCGACAAAGTCAGCCCCGATCTGTTCTTGCTCGATGTTTCCATGCCCGGCATGGACGGACTGGAACTGGCACGAGCGCTGCGCAGCCGCGACATCGAAGCGCCCATTGTGATGCTGTCAGCGGACGCCCAGGAACACCAACGCGACCCGAGTTACCAAAACGCCTACGACGACTACCTCGTCAAACCCGTCAGCAACCAGCGTCTGCTCGACAAAATCGCTGTGCATCTGAAACTCGATTGGACGTATCAACAAGATGACGACCCCGTCCAGCACCACCAACCCGCGCCCAGTCCAACACTGAACAAACCGATTCCGCTCCCCGATCATCCGCTGCTGCGAGAGTTAAAAGCCTACGCCGAAATCGGCCATCGGCGTGGCGTCATCACCACCCTGGAACGGCTGGCCGAAGCCACGCTGATTCCGGCTCAGGCGCAACACCATTTCGAAACACTGGCCGGGCGGCTGCAATTCGATAAACTGGCGCAACACTTGGAGTTCGAGCCGAAATGACCGATCGCAACGACATTGTGTTGGTGGTAGACGACTCACCCGATGCGCTCGGGCTGATTCATGACGCCCTGGAAAACGCCGGACTAGACGTGTTATTGGCACTGGAAGGCAAACAGGCGCTGACCATCGCCAAACGCATTCGACCCGACATCATTTTAATGGATGCGGTCATGCCCAATATGGATGGTTTCACCGCCTGCGAAACCCTCAAAGCCGACCCGGCGCTGGCCTCCATACCGGTGATTTTTATGACCGGTCTGACCGACACCGACGACATCGTCCGCGGTTTGGAAAGCGGCGGCGTTGATTACCTGACCAAACCCATCAACCCCAACGAACTGCTGGCGCGAATGCGCGTTCACCTGAACAATGCCCGCCTCACCACCAGTGCGCAAACCGCCCTCGACCGCACCGGGCAAAACCTGTTAACCGCCAGCCAAGACGGACAGATTCGCTGGGCGACGCCCCAAACTTACGCGCTTTTTGCCCGCGCCGGTGCCAATGATGACTGGCTCAGCCGCGACCTGGCACCGCGCCTCAGTGACTGGCTCAATCACCAACCCGAACCCGGCCACAGCCTGGCACTGGAACACCCGGAGTATCCACTGTCGCTGCGCTTTGTTGCCCGTCCCAGCGAAGACGAAGTTTTATTGCGCTTAATCGATGGCGAACGTGCGTCTGGTGCGGATGTTTTAAAAGCCGAATTACCACTGACCGACCGCGAAGCCGAAGTGTTGTACTGGGTCGCCAACGGCAAAACCAATCGCGAAGTTGCTCAAATATTGGAGCTGAGTCCGCGCACGGTGAACAAACATTTAGAACAGGTGTTTGCTAAATTGGGGGTGGATAATCGAACGGCCGCGGCGGGCATGGCATTGAAGAAATTAGCACTGGCCGACGCCTGAACAGCGCTAGTATCTCGCGATAAATTCCTCTAAAACGTCCTGACTTACGTTCTGATAAATTCGGTGTATCTGGCTCACTTCGTGATCTTCCTCCGGGTCCGAATACCGTTCACGAACCGGCTCGATATAGTCGTCCTGAAGATGGCTTGTGAGACGAACTCGATCTGCAAAATAAAACGCTACGTCACGCCAGGTATCAATGTCCCAGTCGAGCGCTTCAAGGTACGGGCGAACGTCGGCATCCAGCTTACTGGCCGTAAAAAACTCATCGATATGAGCGTCTAATCGAACGCGTTGTCGACCTCGAATATCGGGATACAGCGCGTCGCGTGCGCGTTCCGCCAGACTTTCAACAAACTCGAAACTGGGAATACTGTATAACGTCAGGTCAATAAAATAATCCGTACTTTGAAAGTCCGGCGTGTACAACCCCAACTCGTCCCTGACCCAACTTCGGTATACCAAAATCGCAGGCGACAGAGGCCTGAGATCCAAAGCCTTATCATAGGCACGCCGCGCGGACTGGTAATCGTCAGAGTCATAATATTTGTTGCCGAGCTTGGCCCACCCATCGAATGACGTCGGGTACCGCTCGGTATATCGCTGCGCCGCCGTGATGGTTTCAGACGGCTTTAAGCCATAACACGTACAGAAGGCCATGGCTAACAGCGTTTCATTATCGGGCGCTATTTCCATGGCCTCTAACAACAGACGCCGCGCCTGATCGGGTTGCTCGAGTTGCCAGTACAAGGCAATCATATCGATGTAGAGTTCCAGCCACGGGTACTGTTTTTCCAGCAAAGGCTTGAGAATAACCAGGGCGCGTTCAGGATCTGCTTCATCGTCATAGCCGTCACGCACGTCGCGTGCGTAAACCAGACGCCGATAATCGGCCAGCCTTGATAGGTACGGATAGATATCGACGTTTTTTAAATAACTCTGCATCAATTCATACTGGAGATCATAAGACCCACCGAAATGTAACCGGGCACTGTCGAGTACCGCGGCTGCCACATAAAAACTGCCCGGCACTCGCCGAACGGCTTGCTGGCGAACGGTTTCAAGTTCTTCAAGGCTGCCCGTCCAATGTAGGTTTTTTAAAAGCAGTCGATAGGCATATGGAAGATCCGGGTGGCGTGTTATGGCAAACTCCAGCAAGGCCCGGTTTTCTTCACGCAGTAGCGCAGCCTGATGCAATTGGTACGGCGGTATCTCTTCAAACTCTTCTAAGCCCATTTCGGACCAAACCGACAGATACAGCAACTGCGATTTCAGCATCAGAGCGTGATAATTATCCGGCTCGCTCAGCGCCCAATGATGGATAACGGCTTGAAACGAGTCGTCGAGAATAACGCTGTCCGTATATAGCCGAATGCACTGTCGTTCCGTTTGCGGGTCAATGGCGACCGCCTGAATGCAGGGTGCCAATAACAGTTCAATTGCGGGTATGTTGCGCTCAGCAATGAGTGCTGTGAGCTGCTGAATCTGCTCATTCAGAGTCGCGTCATCGAATGCCGATGAATTCGATGGAGAATTCAGGTCGGCGGTTACACCCACCTTTAGGTGTAATAAAGCCAGGAGCAGGCAGAGCAGTTTCGAAAGATCAATCGGGCAAAAACCGCCGCGGTATTGCACACCCATCAACTGGTCATCCCACCACTGGTCAGCGGCAGTTCCTGACTCTGCCGATAAATAAATTCCTGCACCAACGCATTCACGGTTTGGCGGAACAGCACGTCAAGATCGGCCACGGCATGGTCGTCCTGATCGTTCGGAAAACGCAGTCGCACACGCTGGCGATAGTCGACGTCCAGGTCATCGGCAATTCCGGCCTGGTCAAACAAAAAGGTGCTCACCGCCTGCCAGGTTTCCAAATCCCAACCCAGCTCTGCAAGCTGCTGATCGAGCTTTGGCGTGAGGTTGGTGCCATTCAGATGATCGATCAAAGCCCGGTCGAACGCCTGCAATTCGCTGGTGCTCAAGCGCGGTTGTGCCTGGCGCCGGACGTTGTTGCGCACCTGCGCCATTTGCAGCTCCAATTGCAGACTGTCGAGCACCAGTGACTGATAATAGTCAATGGACGGCGGGCTCGGTTCCGGTTGCTCCAGCACGGCCAAAGCGCCGCGTCGATAGCGTTGCATTTCGGCATCCAGAGGGCGCAATGTCAGGGCGTGTTGCGCCGCATCTAAGGTGGCCTCGTGATCGCCCTGATTTAAATAATCGCGTGCCAGATTACGCCAGCCATAAAACGCGGTTGGGTAACGCGCCACATAACGCTCATTTAAAGCCACCGCCTCATCCAGGCTTAACCCGAAACAAGTACAGGCGGATGTGGCTACTATAAATTCGTCGTAAGGCGCCGCTTCGACGGCGGTCAAGATGGCATGGCGCGCCGCCGACAAGTCACCCAAACGAGCATTCACATCCGCCAGTGCCCAGTACAAACGGGGCCAGTCATATCCCAGATCGACCAGCGATTGCAGTTGTTCACGCGCATGGCTCGGGCTTTGAAACAGAGCGCCATTCATCGGCGTATTCCAGCTCTGCAAAAACGTGGCATAGGCCGCAATCCGATTGGCAATCGCATCGTCTGCCTGATGACCATAGTCGGCCACCACGCTATCCAGCCGACCATACACACTCATCCCGCCCGCCTGATTGGCATCCAGATAAGCTTTGGTCACCACCAGGCTTGTCGGCACCCAGAAACGGGCACGCTGATACACACTTTCGACGCTGTCCATTTCATCTTCGTCACTGAGCAGATGAATGGCACCGGCATAGGCGTAGGACAAATCCGGACGCAGCGACATGGCCACTTCGAAATGCGATTGGCCCAAGGAACGCAAGGCCGTAGCGCGTTGACGATAAAAAGATGGGGTGTTGCGCGGGTAGTGCCGTCCCTGTTCAGCCCAGGCGGCATGCGCTTGTACTTCGCCCATCAGCAGACGAGCGTGATAGTTGGTCGGCTCGGTTTCCAGCCAGTGTTTGACGGCGTCGATAAAGGGTTGATCGAGGACGGCGATGGCGGCATACAATTCGGCACAGCGAACTTCCAGAACCGGCTGATCGAAGCTTTCGTTCAAACACGAAAGCAGGCCGTCATTAACCCGCGCATAATCACGCTGGCGAATGGCGCCCTGCAGCGTTTCGGCCTGAGACATAACCTCAATCGGGCCAAAATCCTGAGCTGGTTTCAATACAGAGGAACGAATGGGTGCATTGCTTTGGCACGCCACCAACCACACTGAAAGTCCCAGCAAAAGTAGGCGTTTCATAACGACTTTCCCCAGCGATCACCCGCAATGGATAATCCCAATAACCCAATTAAGGCGAAGTCACCGCTGCACTCAGCGATACGGCCATACAGCTTCGCAACCCCAGGGTGCCTTGTCCAAAGAGTTTGTGTGTCTAAACGGACAGAAATGAGCCTATCAACAGGAAAAATTTAGTGAAATCAATGCACTAGAAGTGATACCCAAACCAGAGTGAAATTCCCGCCAGCCCCCCAGAATGACCAGCTATTGACGCTCTTTGATCGCCTTGATCAGCGCGACCGTCCGTTTGACAACTTTCCGACGCCGTCACTGGCATTCCGGATGAATCGGATGCGTCTGATAATGCTCAACAATAAAATCAATAAAGGCACGCACGGCCGGTAACAAACCCCGCCGCGAGGGATAGAGCAAATGCAGATTACCCGACGGTAACGTCCACTCGGTCAGTATGCGTTGCAACTGTCCCTGTCGCACACGCGGGTCGCCCAGTTGCTCCGGCAACATCACCACGCCCAACCCATGAATCGCCGCTTCGCGCAGCATGCGCATGTCATCGCTGATCAGAATAGGTTGGTGGCGCAAGGTCGACTTAACGCCATCGGGGCCAATCATTTCATACTGATAGCGACCGCTGCTGTAGGACACCGACACCGTCGGCCAATCGTGAAGATCGTTCGGATGAACGGGCTCGCCCAATCGCTCCACCAACGCAGGCTGGGCGTACAGATAATTCGACCCCGACGCCAACGGCCGTGCCACCAATGACGAATCTTCAATATGGCTGCGCACCCGCAACGCGACATCCACCTGTTCAGCGATTAAATCCACCGGCGCATTGGTGACCAGAAACTCCAGTTTCACCTCGGGATAGCGCTGCATAAACACCGGCACCAGCGGCGCCAACACCAACTGCGACAACTGCTGCGGTGTGCTCACCCGTATCGTGCCGCGCGGCGCTTCCTGCACAAACTGAGTCACCTGATCGGCCGCTTCGGCCGCCGCCAGCAATTCCTGGCAATGCACCAGAAACGCCCGCCCGACATCGGTCAGCACCAACTGTCGGGTTGAGCGGCGCAGCAACTGCACGCCTTGATGGCGTTCCAGTTCACTGATGCGACGACTGAGCGTCGATTTGGGCATACCCAGAGCACGGGCTGCGGCGCTGAAGCCACCGTGTTCCACGACATGCGCGAAGAGCGCCAAACTGGTGAGATCCTGCATGGTTTCTGCATCCGTCGAGTGCTGAAAGATCGTTCCAAAAACAGAACAATGAAACCAATATTAAATGACTAATAGCAACAAATGAACAAGGCTATGCTGCGCTCCGTTCAACTAACCCGGAGCTATCCACCATGAATATTCTGCATCTCGACTCGTCCATTCTGGGCGACCAGTCCGTTTCCCGCCAACTGAGCCGCCAAGTGGTTGAGCGCTTGCGCCAACAGCACGAAGCTGCCCAAGTCACCTATCGCGATCTGGTTGCCAACGCTATTCCGCATCTCGATATGGCGTCGCTCTCTGCCGGCCAGGTACCTGCCGATCAGCGTAATACCGATCAAAGCGCCCAATTTGAACTGACCGAAACCCTGCTGAATGAACTGTTCAGTGCCGACGTCATCGTCATTGGATTGCCGTTCTACAACTTTGGTATGCCGTCTCAATTGAAAGCCTGGATCGATCGCATCGCGCAATCCGGCCGCACCTTCCGTTATACCGAAAACGGCCCTGAAGGTCTGGTCACTGGCAAGAAAGTGATACTGGCATCATCGCGCGGTGGCGTTTACAGCCAAGGCCCGGCGTCGGCCATGGAACACCAGGAAAGCCATCTGACCTCGGTATTCGGCTTGCTCGGCTTGAGCGATGTGGTGACGGTACGCGCCGAAGGCGTCAACATGGGTGACGACTTCAAAAACCAGGCGCTGGCTGCGGCGGGCGAACAGATTGACCGGCTGACGGTCGCCGCCTGAACCCGATATCTACCGCATTACTTAATTCGACCGCTTAGTCACCCCGACTCAGCGGTCAATAGTGTTAACGCTGCCTCAAAACAACAACACGCTTCGTCCATTTCACCCTTTCAGGTGAAGAAGTGCCCTGATGCTATCTCTTCTAATCGCCCCACTTACTTTCCCTATCCGGAGCGATTATGAAGTTCACTCAACTTGCCTGGGCCAGCCTGGTCCTGGCCTCGATAGTACTCAGCGGTTGCAGCTCATCATCCGGCGGCGGCGGTAGTGCTACCACCTACACCATCAACGACCCGAACTGGAACAGCGGTTACAGTCGATTTAAATCGATCACCATTCCGTACTTCGACAACCAAGCGACCATCTTTGCATTGGTCGACGACCCTTCGAACCCTCCCCGTTTACTCAGCGCACAACGGGGTGACCGGACGTTTCAATCCAGCAACATCAGCAACGAAGCAGTTTACAGTGACATCACCGCCTTTCGAGTCACACAGAGTCCTGAAGGTGGCTCACCCGTAACCGATTACGTCATTCTGGGCTGCACGGCCTCAGGCAAGGTAACCGCCTTTCTCGCCAGCAATCCGTCCGTCGTACGCACCTACAGCACGGCGAACTTAACCGAATGCAGATCTATTACCGCTTTTCCGACCGACAACACCAACGGCAACGGCCTACGCGCCTATATTGCCGGTTACAACGGCACGTCAGCGGTGCAGGGTAGCATTTCACTCTCTGTTTATTTGACCAACAGCGAACCCTTTTCCGGGGTAATCATGATGGCCGATGAAATCTTGGCCAGCAAAGTGGCCATGAGAGCGGTCACAGCCTTTCAGGACTACAACGGCATCACGCCGATATACGCCGTGCGTAGTTCGAATAACCAAGTGATCCGAGCCCTGCCGAGCAACCAGACCGCGGGACTTTATTCCTCGACCATCAACCCGATGAGCGGTGTCGATGAAAACGCCTTTTTCTCCGACCTCGTCATTGTGCCCGATCAAGCCCTGTTTATGGTTGGCCAAGGCCAAGGCTTGGCCGCACTGAGCCAGGGGCTTGGCTCCAGTTTTTCCACCACCGCCGTGCGCATCACGGGAGAAGGCAGTCAATGCACGGATGCCCTGGCCTGGGATGGCTCGCAACTCTGGTGTCACGACGCCACCAGCGAAGGCCGGGTCATCAGCTTTGAACTGCCATCGATTGACTGAGTCCGGCTGAGGCCAATCGTCGCCTCGCTAAGGCGACAGCCATTAAAAAGTGTGAGCGTGTCGGCGCTCACACCCAATCATCTTTTCAGATAAAGCGGCTGGCTCTTCCTTTTTTGTTGAATTCGTCCGTACACGATCCCCGCTATGGAGTCATTATGAAGTTCCCCCATTTTTTTTGGAGTTGCGTTTCCCTGACAGCACTCGTTTTAGCTGGCTGCAATTCGTCATCCGATGGCCCTGGCAGCGCCACCCTCAACGATCCAAACTGGAGTGCGGGTCAAGATACAATGCAGTCGATCTCCACGCCGTTTCACGACAACCAAGCGGGCATTTTTGCGTTGGTTCGGGGCAACTCACAGCGCTTTCTCAGCGCCCAGATTGGTGATCGCAGCTTCACCTCGGCCAGCATCAATTCAACCGATAGCTACAACGACATCACCGCTTTTCGGGTCACTCAAAGCAGCAATGGCAATACCAAATCTGACTACGTTATCGTTGCTTGCAGCAATGAAGGCAACGCGGATATTTTTCTCGCCAGCAACCCGGGCCAGGTTGATAGCAATGATCTTGGCAGCATGAGCAGCTGCGTTTCCATTGCCGCCAAACCGGAAGACTACACCAATGGCATTGCCATGAAGGCTTATATCGCCGGCAACTCACGCCTTGGTGAAATCACCTTCTCAGTCAATTTGTTCGACAACAGTGGTTTTGACGTGACCGCTTTTAATTCTTCTGTCTCCGTCATTCCAGAGGGCTCGGCGGTTGAAATACGAGCCGTCGCGGGCATTGAAAATCTATTTAATGATATCTACCCGCACTACGCCATTCAGGGATCCACCAATCAAATCAAGAGACGTACCAGCAGCACGACTTCCAGTGAGATTTATAAATCCACATCCAACCCGCTGACCGGCAGTTTGGGCAAAGCCAACCTGACCGATTTAATTCTGATCCCTGACAACGGACTCTTTATGGTGGGTGAAGATCAGGGTTTGGCTGCCCTGTATCATGAACAGTTCGGTGGCGTTTTATCCAGCATGACCAAATTCAGCGGCGATGGCAGCCGTTGTATCGATGCCTTGGCCTGGGATGGCTCGCAGCTCTGGTGTCACGATGGCACCAGTGAAGGTCGCCTGATCCGCTTTACTCCCCCAGAGGCGCCTGCGTCCTAAGGGGGAATGTTTCTTGATCGAGGCCAGGGAAGGCCTGGATCAAGATCCTTGCAAAAGTGTGAACGCCTAAACAAATCTGGTCGGCGTTGCCTGCAAATCACCCTTTCAGGTGAAGTAACCAAGCCGCCTTAGCATTTAAATCGCTCCATCTTTTTCCCCGATGGAGTGATCATGAAATTTCCTCAAATGGCCTGGGCGAGCCTTGCCCTGACGGCACTGATATTGACTGGCTGCGATTCGTCATCCGACGGTTCTGGCGGCAGGGTCAGCACCACCATCAATGACCCCAACTGGAGCGCGGGCGCCGATAACTGGGCGTCCATTGCCATTCCGGATTTCGACAATAAAGCCAGTATCTTTGCATTGGTTCGCAACGACAGCAGCAACGTGCAACGCTTGCTCAGCGGCCAACGCGGCGACCGCACCTTTACCTCGACGCAACTGACAACCAGCGACACCTACAACGACATCGCTGCCGTGCGAATAACCCAAAGCCAGGACGGTGAAACCAGAACCGATTACGCCATTGCGGCCTGCGTAGAAGACGGTTCTGTAGCACTGTTCTTAGCCAGTGACCCAAACAAGGTCCGAACACCCACACCAACGGACGCTACCCGTTGCGCCAGTATTGCTGTTGACCCAATCAACTACAGCGACGGCAAGGGTGTTAAATACCGCATCGCTTATGACACCACCAGTCCCCATATCGCTAACATTTCTTTCAATGTGGATTTGTTTTCCACCTCCGCCTACATGATCGGAACACCCAGTTTCTCGACTGGAGAGAGTGTCGGCGCATCCGATTATTCCATTCGCGCCATCGAAGGTTATTTTTACGACGATTACACAGCGGTTCCTGTTTACGCGATGCAGAGCAGCACCAACAACTACATTGAAGGAAAAAGAGCGACGGCGGGCTACACCTCAGCTTACTACAACAACTCACCCAATCCGTTTACCGGCGCAACGGAGAACTTTGACCTCACCGATCTGGTCCTGGTACCCGATCAAGGCCTCTATATGGTCAGTGAAGTTCAGGGGCTGGTCGGTAACTCCATCAATAGTTCCGGCGTCATCGTTTACAACACCCAAAAACTCCGTGGCGATGGCGATCGCTGCATCGATGCGCTGGCCTGGGACGGTGAAAAACTCTGGTGCCACGATGCCACCAGTGAAGGCCGTTTGATCAGTTTTACGCCCCCCGATGAGTTTGAGGTCGGCGGCGCCGGCTAACCAGCGAACCCAACTTGATCGAGGCCAGGGAGGGCCTGGATCCAGATCCTTGCAAAAGTGTGAACGCCTAAACAAATCTGGTCGGAGTTGCCTACAAATCACCCTTTCAGGTGAAGTAACCAAGCCGCCTTAGCATTTAAATCGCTCCATCTTTTCCCCGATGGAGTGATCATGAAATTTCCTCAACTGGCCTGCGCAGGTATTGCCCTGACGGCCCTGATATTGACTGGCTGTGGTTCATCATCCGACAGTTCTGGCGGCAGCGGCAGCGCCACCATCAACGACCCCAACTGGAGTGCGGGTGCCGATACCTGGGCGTCCATTGCCATTCCGGATTTCGATACCAAAGCCAGTATCTTTGCCTTGGTTCGCAACGACACCACCAACGTACAACGCCTGCTCAGCGGCCAGCGCGGTGACAGTACCTTTACCTCGACGCAACTGACGACCAGCGACACGTACAACGACATCGCTGCCGTGCGAATTACCCAAAGCCAGGACGGTGAAACCAGAACCGATTACGCCATTGCCGCCTGCGCACAAGACGGCGCTGTAGCGCTGTTCTTAGCCAGTGACCCAAACCAGATTCGAACAACCTTGGCAACGGACGCTACCCGTTGCGCCAGTGTTGCCGTTGACCCGGTTAACTACAGCAATGGCGACGACCGTTTTTCATATCGCGTGGCTTATGAAACCACCAGCCCTAAAATCACTAACCTTTATATCAATGTCGATTTGTTCGCCAGCACCATAACCGGCAGGATCGTCTCACCTTCTTACACCTATACATACAGTGCCGGCTCATCCGGTGAATCAATTCGTGCCATCGAAGGCTATTTCTACGACGATTACCAAACGGCTCCGCTGTACGCGGTACAGAGCAACAACAATAACTACATTGAAATAAGAAAACCGCCGACGGGCAGCAAGTCACTTTACTACAACAGCGCCGTCAACCCGTTTACCGGCGCGACGGAAAACTTTAACGTCACCGACCTGGTCCTGGTACCCGATCAAGGCCTCTACATGGTCAGCGAAGATCAGGGGCTGGTTGGCAACTCCATCAGTAGTTCCGGCGGCTATATCGTTAGCGACACCCAAAAACTCAGTGGCGACGGCAACCGTTGCATCGATGCCCTGGCCTGGGATGGTGAAAATCTTTGGTGTCACGACGCCACCAGCGAAGGCCGCCTGATTCGTTTCAGCCCACCGGCCATCAACTAAGCCGAACTGGAGGCTAACGCTCTCCAGTCAAAGCCTGACTGGCGTTACCGGACAGTGTTCGTAGCGCCAGACAGGTCTGATCGCAATTCAAGGATTTTTAACGTTCACCTTTTCAGGTGAAGCAGGGCCAGCCCTAAGCGTTTTTAATGAACCTTGTTGAAACGACACTTTCGCTTGAACCCCGCCCAGGATATGGCACCATCCGGGCCTTGCCAGGCTAGAACCATGCTGCATATGCCTTTGTCGCACAATCACGCTGTTGAAAACCAGATTCAGTGGCTGCGTTTTCAGCAGTTCAGTAAAGAGCTGCGCCCCCGAGCGTTGTCATCTATTCCAGCATCGGCGTTACCGGTATTAATATTTGGCCTCAGCGCACCACTTTGGACGCTGGTATTCTGGTTCGGCTGCCTTGCCGTTGTTTCAACCGTAACCCTCTTTGCCTTACGTCATTTTCAGGCTCACCCACCAACAGACTTACATCAGTTGAGACGCTGGCGAACCCAGAACCTTTCTCTGGCTATCATGTGGGGATTGTTTTGGGCGACGGCGCCTTGGCTTTTTTTTGGTTCCGCTTCACAGTTCCAGGTTTTTTCTCTGTTATCCATTTTAATGCTGTTTTCAGCAATGCCTTCAGTCACGCTGGGTGCCTACCCTTACCCAATTATTTACCTGGCATTTTTGGCACCGACGGTATTGTCATTTACGGCTCAGTTTATTTTGAACAGTGAAGGGCGATATTGGTCCATCGGACCGGTTGCCATTGCAGTACTAACGCTTTCCAGCCTGATCAGCCAGCGCAAACAAATGGAACACATGCGTTTGCGGGTGGAGTTGCAAATGGCCAACCGCGAAGCCGAACAAGCGGTGGCGGAGAAGAACCGATTTATTGCCACCGCCAGCCACGATTTACGTCAGCCGTTGCAAGCGGCGGCACTCTACAGTGGTTTATTGAACAAACATAAAAACGGGCCGATTGATCCGAGCATCATCGAACGATTGGACGACAGCTTGCACACAGTGAACGATCTGCTCAGCCACTTGTTCGATTTATCCGCCATGGACGCCCCCACGCAAAAACCCGACAAAGTGGCGTTTAATCTTGGCGCCTGGATGCAGCCTTTGCGGCACCGCTTTATGCCCCAGGCCGAACGCAAAGGCTTAACGTTAACAGCGGCCGATACCGACCTTTGGGTCGAGACCAACCCGCAAATGCTCAGCCAAATTGTCAGCAATCTGGTCGATAACGCCCTGAAGTACACCACCGAAGGCGGCGTTGAAATAGAACTCGAACCGCACGGTCATTTTTGCTTACTGAGCGTGCGGGACAGCGGACCGGGTATCGATGCCAGTCATCAGGCGAATGTCTTTGATGCCTTTTATCGCATCGCCGATGGCCGTGAAGCCAAGGTACAAGGGTTTGGTTTGGGTCTGTCGATTGTGACTCGGCTGTGCCAGCGACTGGGCATTCATCTGCAACTGGAATCACAGCCTGGCTTTGGCAGTCGCTTCCAGTTGCATGTGCCGCTGGCCTCGGAAACCGCCATTAAGCCGACACAAGCGGTGGCAGGCGATTACCTGAACATTCCTGCATTGCGAGTGCTGCTGGTGGATGATGAAGTCACCGTACTCAACGCCTTATCGACAACCTTAGTCGGCTGGGATTGCGACGTCTGGACCGCGCGCAACGCCGAAGAACTGGAGCATCATTTAGCGGCCGGTGAGCCGTTCGATTTGCTAATTACGGATGATGAAATCGACAGCCAAACCAACAGCGACCGCGTGATCACCCGAGTGCACGAACATCAGCCAGGGGTACCTGTCGTCATCCTCTCGGGCAACACCGCCCTGGAGTGCCAGCAGCGCCAGCGCGACGGCGTTGAAGTCTTGTTCAAACCGGTGCAACCGAAACAACTGGCGCACGTCTTGTCGGCACTGGCAAGCACCAAAACGACGTTGTCCAAGTCGGCTTAAATCAGCCCCAGCCGTTCGGCGATGCGCAGGCAGTCACTGCGGTTGCGCGCATCGAGCTTGTCGTACATTAACCGGATATGGGTTTTGACGGTGTTCGAACTCAGGTGCAGTTGCTGCGCCATCTCATCCACCGTCTGACCGCTTTGCATCAGACGTAAAATCGACCGCTGACGCGGCGACAGCAAATCCGTACCCGCATCATGCTGCTCCGTCAATTGACGCAACTGCGGCGTCGTCACCCAACGTTCGCCATCGAGAATGGCACGCGCCGCTGCCAGCAACGCTTCGGCGGGTTGGTCCTTAGTCAGATAACCACGCGCACCAGCGGCGCGTAATTGTTGCGCACTGATCGGGCTTGGATTGGCCGAACACACCAAAATGGCCAAGCCAGGGTTATGCTGCAACAGCAGTTCACAGACGCTCTGGCCGTGCAGATCGGGTAAGTCTAAATCCAGCAACACCAGTGTGATATCACCATTGGCTGAAAGCTCGGCTAAGGCCGCATCACCTTGAGTGACGGTGGTGATGGTCAGTTGAGGGTCGAGACTGGAAAGCGTTAACGCTAACGCCTCTGCAAACATCTGATGGTCATCGACGATCAACCATCGCTGTGGAATTCTATCCATAAATCGCCGTCATGTGATTTCCAAAACGGAACTGCAATTAACGCACTGTTATCCGCTAGCCTACACCAAAGTGATGAAAGCGCGATTAACCGAGGTAAAAAAATGACCGATGTCACCAATAAGCTGAGCCACTTGCCTCACCAACAACGACTGCTCGAACATTTTATAAACACTTTCGAACCCGAACCCGACGTCGTTGCCGCGGTATTGCTCGGTTCACTGGCTGGCGGTAGCGGCGATCGTCTGTCTGACCTCGATCTCATGGTGTTTACGCGCAATGATTTTCATCGTAATAGCCACGCAGCTCACACACGTTTTGAACAACCGTTCACCATCTTCTATCGACTGGACGGCAACCATAATGAACGTGCCTGTTTTAAAAAATACCTCTTCGATGATTGCGCCAGTGCAGAGATTCACTGCGCCGATCTCAGCGAACCCTTCGACATTGCCCGACCTTATCAAGTTCTGTTCGACAAAGACGATATTGTTTCAGCACGCCTCACCGATAAACCGGCTCCAACGCATGAAGATTTTGCCGTCTATGAACACGGCGACGCTGGCTTAATCTGGGAATTACTCAGCTGCATCAAGTGGTTAAGCCGGGGGCAAACAGCATTCGCCAAGAACTATCTGAAACGGCTGGCCAGAGCGCTCTAGCACGGCCTTCCCGTTCGCGTACGATATTTGGCTAAAAGTCACTTCACAACCGGGCCGCTTTTGCTATGGTGACGCGGCTTACCGCTTGTTCTGCGCCCCATTCCGGCGGCGCTTATCGGAAAGGACGATTCCATGAAAAAATTCATGCTACTGACGCTGCCTTTGGTTCTGGCCGCCTGCGCCAGCCAGAGCCCGACCCTTCAAGACGTCGAAGCGCCGGTCTCCGCTGAACAACAACGCGCCGCCCAACAGGCAGCCGCCGCGCCTACTCGCCTGGCGCTGAAACGTAAAATCGCCGTCGGCCGGTTATCGAATGAAACCACCTATGGCCGCAGCCTGCTGGGTACCAACGCGGGCGATAACATCGATCAGAAGATCACCGATATGTTCGTGCAGTCGCTGATCAACTCGAACAACTATTTAGTGTTCGAGCGCCCGGACATCGAACTGCTGGAACGCGAGTCCGAACTCTCGGGCCAGAGCGTTAACATCATTGGCGTCGATACGCTGGTCATCGGTTCACTCACTGAATTTGGTCGCTCCACCACCGGTGAATCCGGGTTTCTGTCCTCCTCCAAGCGCCAGGAAGCCACCGCGACGGTTGACCTGCGCTTGGTCGACACCCGCACCGGCCAGGTCACTGAATCGGTTACCGGCACCGGTTCTTCGTCAACCGAAACCGGCAGCACCATGGGCTTCGGTTCGGTCGCCAGTTACGACGGCAGCCTGAATGATCAGGCCATCGGCGCGGCGGTCAATGCGGCGGTTGAAAAACTCACGCTGCTGATGCTGGAAAAACCCTGGTCGGCCGACGTACTGGCGGTGGAAGACGGCCTGATTTACATCAGTGGCGGCGCCAGCCAGGGCATTCGTGCTGGCATGGTGTTCGATGTGATGACTCGCGGTCGCGAGGTCACCTCACAAACCACCGGCGGCATTATCACGCTGCCGGGCAATAAAGTGGGAGAACTGCGCATCGACGGCACCTTCGGCGACAGCGAACTGGAAGAAGGCGCCTATGGCGGTCTGATCTCTGGCTCCATCGCTGGTCAGGATCTGAATCAACTGGAAGTCCGGGAGGCCAACTGATGAAAGCATTCAACGCAGTACTGATCGCACTGATGACAGTGCTTATGCTGGCCGCCTGCGCTCAGTCAGCCACACAAGTAACGACCACCGTAGACGACCGTCCGCGCATCGCTTTTGAACTGCCCGAAGGCACCTCAGCCAATGGCTATCAGGTGGTGATTGATGGCATCGAATACGGCGACATGAGCCAATACCTCGCTGGCACTCGTTCAGCCAGCGCCGTGCGGGTCATTACCGGCCGTCACGTGGTGGAAGTCTGGTACAACGGCCAGCGCAAGCTCAGCCGTGAAATCTTTCTCAGCGAAGGCGACACTCGCATTCTGAAGGTCACCCCATGACGCGTATTCTGTGGTTAATCCTGCCGGCCTTGGTGTTGGCGGGCTGCGAATCCACCCAGTTGTACGACTGGGGCAGCTATGAAGAAGACCTCTTCGTGTACTACACCGAGCCCAGCGAGCAAGACGCCGTGCTCGCCGATCACGTCGCCTTTCTCGATAAAGTGATGGCTCGCGGCCAGACACCCGCCCCCGGTTTACTGGCCGAAGCCGGCACCTTTTATTTGCAGGCGGGCAACACCGAGCAAGCGCTGGAGTACTACCAACTGGAGTACGACACCTGGCCGGAAAGCCGACCGCTGATGGGTTCGCTGATTGAAAACCTGGGAGGGCAATAAGATGAACGCACTGCGTTTGATGGTCTCGCTGGCGTTTGCTGCCCTGCTCGCCGGCTGTATGAATCTGCCCTACAACGATCCGTTAGCGACGTACCACGAGGTCAAACCCACCTCCATTCTGGTAGTGCCGGTGGTTAATGAATCGGTCGATGTGCAGGCCCCGTCGTCGGTGTTAACCACCTTGCCTAAACTGCTCGGTGAAAAAGGCTATTACGTTTTTCCGGTGAACACGGTGAAAACCATTCTGGAATTCGAAGGCCTCTATGAACCGGCAGAAATTCACCAACTGGCGACCAGCGATCTGGCCAGCTGGTTCGGAGCCGATGCCGTTTTGTACGTCACCATTCACGAATGGACCTCGCGTTACGTGGTGATTTCCACCACCACCGAAGTCGATTTTGAATACCGCATCGTCGACAAAAACGGCGTGGAACTCTGGACCGCTCGCGAAAACCTGAGCTACACGCCGCAAAACGAAAGTCAGGGTGGCGGCATGGCGAGTCTGCTTTCATCGGCGATCACCGCCGCAGTAGAACGCGCTGCGCCAAATTATTTACCGCTGACGCGCGAAGCCAACGCGCAAGCCTTTTATTACGGCTACACACCCTTACCACCCGGGCCGTACTCGCATTATTACGAACAGTACTATCAGCAACTGGCGGAAGAAAAAGCGGCCGCTGAAGCGGAACAGTAACCCAAGAAACAAACCAAAAAAGCCGGGCATCGCCCGGCTTTTTTATCGCTACAAATCACCGAGCCAACTGCGCTCGATAAAATCAATACGTCAATTACCCCACCCCTCCCCGCCAATCGGCCACTAGGCCGGCTTGCCACCCTCGCCCACCATCGGCTGTGCTGATGCCTTCAGTGAGCCTGCGTCTAAAAATGCGTGGGTTCGAACGAATCGCTGATCCGTTTCCTACCTAAAAAGAGCAAGGGGAGTCCTAACATGAACACCAAGCATTTATTGCCCGGCCTGGCGCTGGGTTTGAGTGCGGCCATTGGCGGCAACGCGCTGGCCGAAGAAGATCCGATTAAAGTCGGTGTACTGCATTCACTGTCCGGCACCATGGCCATCAGTGAAAGCACACTGAAAGACACCGTTTTGATGATGGTGGAACAACAAAATGAAGCCGGTGGTGTGCTCGGTCGCCCACTCGAAGCCGTTGTGGTTGACCCAGCTTCCGACTGGCCGCTGTTTGCTGAAAAAGCGCGCGAACTGTTAGAGGAAGAAGAAGTTGATGTGATCTTCGGTTCCTGGACCTCGGTATCGCGCAAATCGGTCTTGCCTGTCGTTGAAGAACTGAACGGTTTGATGTTCTACCCGGTTCAGTACGAAGGTGAAGAATCGTCGGAAAACATTTTCTACACCGGTGCGGCGCCAAACCAGCAAGCGATTCCGGCCGTCGACTATCTGATGAACGATCTGGGCATTGAGCGTTGGGTATTGGCTGGTACCGACTACGTGTACCCGCGAACCACCAACAAAATTCTTGAAGCCTATTTGATGGATCATGGCGTGGCCGAAGAAGACATCATGATCAACTACACGCCGTTCAGTCATTCCGACTGGCAGTCGATTGTTTCTGACATCAAAGAATTCGGCAGCGCCGGCAAACCCACCGCCGTGGTCTCCACCATTAACGGTGATGCCAACGTGCCATTCTACCGTGAGCTGGGTAACCAGAACATCGATTCTTTCGAAATTCCGGTGGTTGCATTCTCGGTCGGTGAAGAAGAACTCTCCGGCATCGACACCGGTCCGCTGGTTGGTCACCTGGCCGCCTGGAACTATTTCCAAAGCGTCGACAGCGATGCCAACGACGAATTCATCGCTGCGTGGCATGAGTTCACCGGCGACGACAGCCGCGTCACCAACGATCCGATGGAAGCCACTTACATCGGTTTCAAAATGTGGGTACAGGCCGTTGAAGACGCCGGCACTACCGACGTCGATGCGGTAGAAGCCGCGATGATCGGCCAGGAAGTTCCGAATCTGACCGGTGGCATGGCGGTCATGAACGCCAACCACCACCTGAGCAAGCCGGTTCTGATTGGCGAAATTCAGGACGACGGTCAATTCGAAGTGGTCTGGAGCACCGATGGCGTAGTCGCCGGTGACGCCTGGTCCGACTTCCTGCCGGATTCCAAAATGCTGATCGCCGATTGGACCGACCCAATCAACTGCGGCAACTACAACACCGAAACCGAAACCTGCTCGGGACAGAACTACTGAGTTTTTAAGCCCGACTCTCTCTTTTACGGGCGACTCTGTCGCCCGCTTTTTTGCTTTCGTTTGGAGGTTTCGCTGTGAAACGTCTTTGCCTTTGGGCCACGCTCTGGCTGCTGACCAGTACAGCGCTGGCGGAGTCGCTGTTTGAACAACGCCTTGGTGAACTAACCGAAGCCAGCCTGGCCGAAACCCAGTCATTATTAGAAGCACTGGAAGCCGAAGGCGACCCGCGTTTGTTGCCACTGTTCGACGCCCTGTTTAACGGCAATCTCTATTACCGCGATGCTGACCAAACCCTGGTTGCCGCCGACCCAAATACCGGCGACGCACCTTACATCGGCATTCTCAGTGGTGAGGTGATCGCCTCGCTCAACGAAGACAATGTCACCAAAGTTCGCGTTAACAATCGCCTGCGTCGTTACCTCAACGATGCGCTGGCGCGTTTAAAACTGACCGCACCCGATCCGGCCATTCGCGAAGCCGCCGTCAATGAATTACTGACTCAACTCAACGCCGACACCATCGCCCAACTTGATGTGCTGCGTGCCGACGAACAAAACGCCAAGGTTCAACAGGCGCTCGATACCGCCCTGAATTTATACACCGCTCAAAGCAGCGATCAGGTCGGCGCTCGAGTACAAGCCATTGGCGAACTCAGCAGCAGTTTGCAAAACGCGGTACGCAATGCCCTAGCTCGCTTGGCTGAAGACGAAGACGCACCAGAAGCCGTACAGAATGCTGCCGCTGAATCCTTAAACAGCATCGAACAAAAATTCACCTTTTACGGCTACGTAGACCAACTCTTTTTTGGTCTGAGCCTCGGTTCGGTGCTGTTGCTCGCTGCTTTTGGTCTGGCCATCACCTTCGGCGTGATGGGCGTGATCAATATGGCGCACGGCGAAATGCTCATGCTGGGTGCCTACACCACCTTTGTGGTGCAGCAATTGATGCCCAACGCCATTAACCAATCCATCTGGGTGGCGATTCCTATGGCCTTCTTGGTGGCTGGCAGCGTGGGGGTTTTGATTGAACGCTGCGTGATCCGTTTTCTGCATGGCCGCCCACTGGAAACTCTGCTCGCCACCTTCGGCATCAGCCTGATTTTGCAACAGCTGGTGCGCACCATTTTCTCACCTTTGAACCGTCGCGTTGTCGCGCCGGATTGGCTCAGCGGTTCGTGGCAAATCAACCCGGCGTTATCGCTGACGTTTAACCGACTCTACATTCTGATCTTCGCACTCATTGTGTTTGCGTTGCTGGTTCTGATCATGAAAAAAACCGCCCTCGGTTTACAGGTGCGCGCTGTTTCGCAAAACCGCGCCATGGCCAAAGCCATGGGCATCAAAACCGACTGGGTGGATGCGCTGACGTTTGGTCTGGGTTCTGGTATCGCTGGCGTCGGTGGTGTGGCGTTAAGCCAGCTCACCAACGTCGGGCCGAACCTTGGTCAGTCGTACATCATCGACTCCTTTATGGTCGTCGTGTTCGGCGGCGTCGGTAATTTGTACGGCACCTTGGTTGCCGCCTTCAGTCTGGGTGTTGCCAATAAATTCCTGGAGCCGATTACCGGAACGGTGCTCGCCACGACGTTGGTTCTGGTGTTCATCATTCTGTTTATTCAGAAGCGACCCAAGGGTCTGTTCCCGCAACGTGGGAGGGCCGCTGAATGAACGCCGTTATGCACTTTCTGTCACTGGGCCGCGCACCGGGCAGCAAAACGCTGCCGTTCGTGGCGATCTTATTCGGCGTCACCTTGTTGGCTTCGCTGGGTAATTTGCTGATACCGGAAACCTCGGCACTGCATGTCTCGACTTACACCATCACCTTGCTCGGCAAATATTTAAGCTACGCCTTGCTGGCGCTGTCAGTGGATGTGATCTGGGGTTACTGCGGCATTTTAAGTCTGGGGCATGGCGCTTTCTTTGCGCTCGGCGGTTACGCCATGGGCATGTATTTAATGCGCCAGATCGGCGATCGCGGTGTCTATGGCAACCCCATCCTGCCCGACTTTATGGTGTTCCTGAACTGGGACGAACTGCCCTGGTTCTGGCTGGGGATGGACCAGTTTTGGTTCGCCATGCTGATGGTGGTATTTGTACCCGGTTTGCTCGCCTTTGTGTTCGGCTGGCTGGCGTTTCATTCACGCGTCACCGGCGTCTATTTATCGATCATCACCCAGGCGTTGACCTACGCCCTAATGCTTGCCTTCTTCCGCAATGAAATGGGTTTTGGTGGCAACAATGGCCTGACCGATTTCAAAGACTTGCTCGGTTTTGATCTGCAGTCCGACACCACCCGCGTAGCCCTGTTTGCCATCACCGCCGTGATTCTGGGTGGGGTCTATGTCCTCAGTCAGGCGATACTGAAATCGCGTTTTGGCAAGGTGGTTGAAGCCATTCGTGATGGCGAAAACCGGGTGCGTTTTCTCGGTTACCGAACCGAACGCTACAAGGTCGGTCTGTTTGTTTATTCCGCAGTCATTGCGGGCATTGCCGGAGCACTCTACGTGCCTCAGGTCGGCATTATTAATCCCGGTGAATTTGCACCGCTGAAGTCGATTGAATTGGTGGTCTGGGTGGCCGTCGGCGGTCGCGGCACGCTCTATGGTGCGGTCGTGGGAGCACTGCTGGTTAATTACGCCAAGACGCGTTTTACCGCCATTCTGCCCGACGGATGGTTATTTATTCTCGGCGGTCTTTTTGTACTGGTCACGCTCTTTCTGCCCAAAGGTCTGGTCGGTCTCGTCGGCCAGTTGCGCTCGCGTTTTAAACCCTCGAAGACGACTGAGGAGCCCGCCGCATGACGACCTCTCCTATTCTCGATCGCGATCACGTCTGGCCGTTTTTAGCGCCGTCTCACGTGCCGGTAGACGTGTCGCATCAAGTCATTTTGTACGTTGAAAGTTTGAGCGTCAGCTTCGACGGTTTTAAAGCGTTGAACGACTTAAACCTCTATGTAAACGACGGTGAATTGCGCTGTCTGATCGGTGCCAACGGCGCCGGAAAAACCACCTTAATGGATGTGATTACCGGTAAGACCGCCTGCGATTCCGGACGCGCATTTTTTGGCCAGACCATCGATTTGCTCAAGCACTCTGAAGCCGAAGTGGCCCAGCTCGGTATTGGACGGAAGTTTCAAAAGCCGACCGTCTTTGAAGCTCAGACGGTTTTCGACAACCTCGAGCTGGCGATGAAAAGCCGCAAGGGTTTGTGGCCCACATTAATGGCACGGCTGTCCTCTTCCGACATCGATCGCATTGACTCGGTATTAACAACCATAGGCCTAAGCGGACAACGCCTGATGCTAGCTGGCAGTTTATCGCACGGCCAAAAACAGTGGCTGGAAATCGGCATGTTGCTCGTGGCCGACCCTCGGCTGTTGCTCATCGACGAACCGGTCGCCGGCATGACGGCCGAAGAGACCGACCGCACCGCCGAATTACTGACGTCACTGGCTGGTGAGCGCACGGTGATAGTGGTCGAACACGACATGGCTTTTGTACGTTCCATTGCCCGCACCGTCACCGTGCTGCACCAAGGCTCGGTGTTGGCTGAAGGCACCATGGACCAGATTCAGAACCACCCGGATGTGATCGAGGTGTACCTGGGGGAAGAAGCATGATTGAACTGCGCGGTCTTAACCAACTCTACGGCGGCACCCAGATTCTGTGGGACCTCGATCTGGACATTCAACCCGGCGCCTGTACCTGCATTATGGGACGCAACGGCGTGGGCAAAACCACCTTACTGAAATGTCTGATGGGTTTGCTGCCCATAAAAAGTGGCGAAATTATTTTCGATGGCGACAGCATTCACCATAAATCAGCCGAAACGCGTGCGCGCACCGGCATCGGTTATGTGCCACAAGGCCGCGATATTTTTCCGCTATTGACGGTTGAAGAAAACTTGCGCATCGGTTTGAAGGCGCGCCCGGACAAAGCCAAAAAGATCCCGGAAAAAATCTTCGATCTGTTTCCGGTGCTGGCAGAAATGATGCACCGGCGGGGCGGCGATTTATCCGGCGGTCAACAGCAGCAACTGGCGATCGGTCGCGCCCTGGTGCTCGATCCGAAAGTGCTGATTCTCGACGAACCCAACGAAGGCATTCAGCCGAACATTGTGGCGCAAATTGGCGATGTGATTCAGCGTCTGCAACGCGAAGATGGGCTCACGGTCATTTTGGTGGAACAGAAACTCGGCTTTGCCCGGCGTGTGGGTCAGGAATTCCGCTTAATGGAAAAAGGCCGCATCGTCGCCAGCGACCAGATGGCCAACCTGACCGACGATCTGATTCGTCAACATCTGGCGGTGTAAGGACTCGCGTTATGAACAGCCGAGTCGACTTGCCCGCCACCACCGTTGCCAGCCATTGGGATGCCTGGCTGGGCCTCGGCTTTGCCAACAGCGCGCGCGGTACGCGTCTGGTTCGCTGCCGCCATCAGGGCCCGCTGTATGTGCAAAAGGCGTTCTATCCAGAAGGCGCACATTGCGCGCACGCTTATTTGTTACACCCACCCGGCGGGTTGGTCTCGGGCGATGATCTGCGCATTGCCATCAAGGTCGAGTCTGACGCTCATGCGCTGATTACCACACCCGGAGCCGGCCGCGCTTATCGCGCTCGAAGCGATGGCGCCCTGCAGTACCAACGCAATCAGTTAACCGTGGCTAACGCCGGTGTTCTGGAATGGTTGCCACAGGAAAACATCATCTACCCCAACGCCCGTGCACGACTGGATACCGACGTTGAACTCGATGCCGGGTCGCGCTTTATCGGTTGGGAAATTACCAGCCTGGGCTGGCCTGCCAGCGCGCGTGATCTGGAAGATGGTGAACTGCAACAGCGCCTGCAAATACGTCAGGCTGGCAAAGTGGTTTTGCGCGAAAACTTTGCCGTACAGCACGCTCATCGTGAAGCCGTTTATGGCAGCGCGGGTCTGCGCCAACACGCCGTCAATGGGTTGCTGGTCGCAGGCCCTTTTGGTCAGGAAAACCATAAATTACTGGATGAATTACGCGCACTGTGTCAGCGCGAACCTTTGGCCGGTGTCAGTCAGGTGGGCCACTTTATCACCGTGCGCGCCCTGGCCAACCGAGCCGAACCACTGCGTGAATTATTCAACCAGTGCTGGTCGCTGTTACGGCCGGCATTGATCGGTATGGCGGCCTGTCCACCCCGTGTTTGGAATACCTGAATCACCGCTTAGGTTGAGGAAATCGTTATGGAATTGTTGCCCCGAGAAAAAGACAAACTGCTGGTGTTTACCGCCGGACTCCTGGCCGAACGTCGCTTGGCTCGCGGTCTGAAACTGAATTATCCCGAGGCGGTGGCCTACATCAGTCTGGCGATTGCCGAAGGCGCGCGTGATGGCAAAACCGTGGCCGAATTGATGAGCGACGGCAAAGAGCTGCTCAGTGCCGACCAGGTGATGGAGGGCATTGCTGACATGATCGATGAGGTGCAGGTCGAAGCCACGTTTCCGGACGGCACCAAGCTGGTCACCGTTCACCACCCCATTGCCTGAGGAGACGACCATGATTCCCGGAGAAATTCAGGTTGCCGATGGCGACATTGAACTGAATACCGGCCGCAAGCGGCTGACGCTGAGTGTTGAAAACAGTGGTGACCGGCCAGTACAGGTTGGTTCGCATTATCACTTCGCCGAAACCAACCCGGCTCTGCATTTCGATCGCACCGCCGCCCTTGGTTTTCACCTCGACATTGCCGCAGGCACCGCCGTGCGTTTTGAACCAGGGCAGTCGCGCACCGTCACCTTGGTGCCCTTTGTGGGCAAGCGCGTTGTTCAGGGCTTTCGCGCTGAAGTCATGGGCGCTTTGCCGAAGGAGAAGCAACAATGAGTTCGATCGATCGCCAAAGTTATGCGCAGATGTTCGGCCCCACCACCGGTGACAAAGTTCGCCTCGGCGATACCGATTTATGGATACAGGTGGAAGCGGACCACAGTCAGTACGGCGACGAAGTGAAATTCGGCGGCGGCAAAGTGATACGCGACGGCATGGGGCAAAGCCAACAGAGCAATGCAACCGCGGTTGATCTGGTGATCACCAATGCGTTGGTGCTCGATTACTGGGGCATCGTTAAAGCCGACATCGGCATTCGCGGTGGCCGTATTGAAACACTCGGTAAAGCCGGCAACCCAGACATCATGGATGACGTCGATATCATCATCGGCCCCGGCACTGAAGTGATTGCCGGTGAAGGCAACATTGTCACCGCCGGCGGCATTGATGCGCACATTCATTTTATATGCCCACAGCAAATTGAAGAAGCCTTGATGTCCGGTGTGACCACCATGATTGGCGGCGGCACCGGCCCAGCCACCGGCACCAAAGCGACCACCTGCACACCCGGCCCGTGGTATTTAGGCAAGATGTTGCAAAGCACCGATACGATGCCGATGAACCTGGGATTTTTGGGCAAAGGCAATGGCAGCCAGCCGGAAGCTCTGGAAGAACAAATCCTCGCGGGTGCGTGTGGATTAAAGCTGCATGAAGATTGGGGCACCACACCGGCGGCCATCGACAATTGTTTGAGCGTCGCTGAAAAATACGATGTGCAGGTCGCGATTCACACCGACACGCTGAACGAATCGGGTTTTGTCGATGACACCCTTGGGGCATTTAAAGACCGGGTGATTCACACCTACCACACTGAAGGTGCCGGTGGCGGCCATGCTCCGGACATTATTAAAGCCTGCGCGCAGTCCAACGTATTGCCGTCGTCCACGAACCCGACGCGGCCTTATACCGTCAACACCATCGACGAACACCTCGACATGTTGATGGTGTGCCACCATCTGGATGCGCGCATTCCCGAAGACGTTGCCTTCGCCGATTCGCGCATTCGCAAAGAAACCATTGCCGCTGAAGATTTATTCCACGACCTCGGTGCGTTCAGCATGATCGCTTCCGACTCTCAGGCCATGGGTCGGGTCGGTGAAGTCATTACTCGCACCTGGCAAACCGCTGACAAGATGAAAAAGCAGCGCGGTTTATTGGCGGAAGATCTCGATCTGGGTTGCGATAATTTCCGCGCCCGTCGCTACGTTGCCAAGTACACCATCAACCCCGCCATCACCCATGGCATTGCTGAAGACATCGGTTCTATTGAGCCAGGCAAACTGGCCGATCTGGTGCTGTGGAAGCCTGCCTTTTTTGGCATCAAACCGGCGATGATTTTAAAAGGCGGCATGATTGCCGCCGCCCCCATGGGCGACCCGAATGCGTCCATTCCCACACCACAGCCGGTGCACTACCGGCCCATGTTTGGTGCTTATGGCCAGGCCGCGGCACAAACCTCCATCACCTTTGTCAGCCAGGCATCGCTCGATGCCGACATCGGCAAACAATTGGGATTAACGCGTCCGTTAGTCGCCTGCAAAAACACCCGCAATATCCGCAAAAGCGATATGAAACTGAACGACTGGCAACCGGATGTCAGCGTCGATCCGCAAACCTATGAAGTGCGGGCCGATGGCAAGTTACTGACCTGCGAACCAGCCACCGAACTGCCATTAGCGCAGCGGTATTGTTTGTTCTAGCACAGACACAGCCCCGGGCTCGGGTGCGACTTCAGTGACCGTCGGCAGCAGGGATGCTGCCGTCGAGCGTCCAGGGAAGGATTTACAGCGTGTCACTGAAGTCGCACCCGAGCCTGGGGCGGATCCATTACCACAGGACCAAACACATGCTCAATATCCACGAACGTCTAGGCACCCAAACCCCGGTTGATTCCGAAGCCGGTGTCACCCTGACTTTTGAACAACGCGAAAAAGGCCGACTCAGAGTGTTCGCTGACAACGGCGAAGAAGTTCGCTTATTTTTAGAACGTGGTCGCCCTCTTGCGGTCGGCGAAATATTAAAGAGTGAATGCGGCCGTCACCTGCAAGTAAAAGGCGCGCTCGAAGCCACCGTGATCGCGCGTTGCGACGACTGGCCAACCTTCGCCCGCGCCTGTTATCACCTGGGCAACCGCCACACCAAAGTGGAAGTTGGCGAGCGCTGGTTGCGCATTCAACCCGACCATGTATTGGAAGACATGCTGCACGGCCTGGGTTTAACCACCGAAGCGGAGATGGCAATTTTTAATCCAGAATCCGGAGCTTATAGCCATGGTCATCACCACCACTGATGGCAGCCTGTTAAGGCTGTTGCAGTTGGCGAGTCTGAGCTTACCGGTGGGCGGATTTTCGTTTTCACAAGGCTTGGAAAGCGCGATCGAAAACGGTTGGCTGACCGACCGAGACAGCACACGCGAGTACTTGTCGGCACAGATGAAACTGTCGCTGGCGCGGCTGGATTTGCCGTTACTGCTGCGCGCACTCAACGCTAACGAGAACGGCAACGTTGACCAACTCAGCGAATGGAATGACCTCGCGCTGGCGTGTCGCGAAACCAAAGAATTACGCCTGACCGACACTGCCATGGGTGCCGCCTTGGCGAGACTGTTGCGACACCTCGATATGCCCTTGCCGTTCGCCCCGGCGACCGAGTTGAGCTTTGTTACCGCCTTTGCCATCGCCGCGTCGCGCTGGGGCATTAATGCGCAGGCCGCTGCCTTTGGCTACAGCTGGGCCTGGCTGGAAAACCAGGTTGCCGCCGCCACAAAACTGGTCCCACTGGGCCAGACCGATGCGCAGAAATTACTCGGCGAATTACAACCGGAGATTCCGGCCGCACTGGCCAGCGCAGAAAACTTAAATGACGACGCCATCGGCGCCGGCTTACCCGCGCTCGCCATCGCCAGCGCCCAACACGAACATCAATACAGTCGTCTGTTTCGATCTTAAGGAGACAACAGAATGAGCCACAACAAACAAACCTTACGCGTCGGTGTCGGCGGCCCAGTAGGTTCCGGGAAAACCGCTTTATTGCGCTCGCTTTGCGCTGCGCTGCGCGAACACTACGACATTGCCGTGGTGACCAACGACATCTACACCCGCGAAGACGCCGACTTCTTAACGCGCCACGAAGCGCTCGATGCCGATCGCATTCTGGGCGTCGAAACCGGTGGCTGTCCGCACACCGCTATTCGCGAAGATGCGTCGATGAATCTTGCAGCCATTGATGAACTGGTTGCACGCCATGGCGCTTTAGATGTCGTCTTTGTCGAAAGCGGCGGCGACAACCTGAGCGCCACCTTCAGTCCGGAATTATCCGACTTAACCATCTATGTGATCGATGTGTCTGCTGGCGACAAAATACCGCGCAAAGGCGGTCCGGGTATTACCAAATCTGACTTGCTGATTATCAACAAAACCGACCTGGCGCCGTTGGTTGGTGCCGATCTGGATGTGATGGATCGCGATGCCAAAACAATGCGCGGCGACAAACCCTTTGTGTTCTGCAACTTGAAGAAAGCCGAAGGCTTGGATGCCGTTATCGACGTCATCGTGCGCGAAGGCATGCTCGAATCGAAAACTCTGCCGCCGGCTCAAGCGGTTGTTTAAATTCAGGAGAACGTTATGAAAAATCTGCTTCGAATCAGTCTGAGTTTAGTAGCGGTTCTGCCATCGCTCGCCTTGGCACACAGCGGCCATCACGAAGCCAGTCTGGCGTCTGGTTTTGGTCATCCTCTGGGTGGTTATGATCATCTGCTGGCCATGGTCGCCGTGGGCATCTGGGCAGCCTACTTAGGCGGCTCTGCCCGCTTTTGGGTACCCGCCAGTTTTGTCCTGGCGTTATTGCTTGGTGGTGCTGCGGGTATGGCCGGCTTCAGCTTGCCTGCCATGGAGCCGATGATCCTTGCCTCCAGCGTTGCCATCGGTTTGGCCCTGGCGTTGGCCGGACGCGTACCGACAGTATTAGCAGCCGCCGGCTGTGGTTTATTTGCGGTCTTTCATGGTCTGGCGCACGGCCTGGAAATGCCGGCCAATGGCAGCGCCTTTGGTTACGCTGCTGGCTTTGCATTGGCGACGGTGTTGTTGCATTTGGCCGGCCTGGCCAGTGGCGCGCTCAGCCAGAAACTGGCCGGTCGAGAACTGGAACGTTGGGCTGGCGCCGCCATTGCTTTATTGGGCGCCAGCTTAGCCATTAGCTAAACCAACTAGCGGCCTGCCGCTCCCAGGCGGGCCACTTTTTCCAGCCAGCGCCGGCGTTGTTGTTCGGTGGATTTCACCACCGGACCGAAGCTGGTCACCCGCACCGGTTTGATGCCGCAAAATTCCATCGTTGCGGTTTTTAGCAAGCGCACACCCGGTTTTTTCAACACCAGTCGGTCGTACCAGATGGGTGTATCCATGGTCAGAATTAAGCGTGCGCTACGGCCAGTGAGCAGACGTTCAGGCAACAGCGAATTGGGTCGATATTTAAAACCGAAACCGGGGTGCAGGGCGCGATCGAACAAGCCTTTTAGTTTGGCCGGTGGTCCACCCCACCAGGTGGGTGCGACGACAACCCAATGGTCGGCCCACTGCAATTCGGTCTGGAAGATTTCCAGGTCAGTTTCCAACGGCTGGACGCGATCATAGCCTTCGATCAGGTCCGGCTCGAAATCCATTTCACCGATATTCAGTTGATGCACCTCGTGCTGCGCCTTGGCGGCAGCGACATAGCGCTCGGTCAACGCCTTACTCAGGCTATCGGTTTTCGGGTTGCCATTTAACACCAGTATCTTGCGACTCATCATTATTACTCCTCAAACAATGAACCGTCAGTCTGGCGTCTGACCCTAAGGGCAAAGTCAAGCGTCAGTACAACGTTGCCAATCGTTAAGGCATTGATCGATGGCATTGAGCGCCTGTTGACGACGCTGAATGTCGTCGTGAAGTGCCTGACGTTTGCGTTGCAGCAAGGCGGCAACGCCGGTCGAATACGGCGCTTGCGGATCGACCGGGCCAGCAGCACGGATTTCGTTCAGCGTCAGCCCCAGTGCTTTGGCCGACTGAATGAACTCGACATAGTGGTGATGTTCTTCGCTGTAATCGCGATAGCGGCCACGCCGTCTCGGCGCCGGCAGAATGCCCAGGCTTTCATAATGACGCAGCGCCTTGGGTGTGGTGCCGGTGCGACGAGCGAGTTCCCCGATATACATTCTCAAGCCCTGAAAAAATGCTTCACCTTAGCAAATGGGGGAATCTGCCGGGTTTTCCAGATGGCAGTGATTTATCGTGCGGAGTTTTTCAGTTCAACCTGATGCGCAGCCGTTAAAGCCTCGGCCAGGTTTTGCTCGAAGCCACTGTCGATCAACGTCTGCAAGGCTGCCGCGCTGACACCCTGATAACCAACCAGCGTATCGACCATGGCGGTCGGGTCGGTGCCTTCGCGCAGCAACAGTTCACTGCCACCGGCCAGCGTTTGCAAGACGGCCTCCAGTGCCAGTTCATCATCCAGCCCCTGAGCTTTGGCATGCGCCAACATCGCTCGGCCCAACAAAGCCGGCAGCGCCGGACCGGGGCCTGACAAAGCAGCCAGATAACTGAAAGCGGCTTCGGTCGGCACTTCACGCGCCGTGCCGCAGCTGGATAGCAGTTGCTGCACGCTGTCGCGATCCGCTGGCGACACCGCTTCGGTGGCCCACCACGGATAAAACGCCCGGCCAATTTCGGCGGCGGCATTCGGCATGGCACGCACGATGCGGTGGGTTCCCAACGACTGTTTCAGTTGATCGGCATCGGTCATTGCCAACAGAGAAACCACCGTTTTGCCGTGTGCATTTACCGACAACGCGGGCAAATCCTGCGGGCGGACCGATAAAACAATCAGGTCTGCCTGCTCAACCAATTGCTGATTATCAGTGGTAATCTCAACGCCCGGCCAGTCGGCATAAACGGCCGCTTGCGGTGAACGCGACGAGACGATTAATTGCGCCGGTTCGATAATGCCTTGTGCCAAAGCGGCCCGCCCCAGCGAACGTCCCATCCAGCCAAAACCACCGATGATGCCGATGCGTGTGTGATCTTGCATTTGCCAAATCTCCAAAAAGCAGGGAAATTAAAGCCCCTTGCCAACCGCCGGATCCCGACGATGACCGACCTTAAATATCCGCTCAAAGGTGCGTGCCAATGTGGTGGCATTACCTACGAACTGGCCGAGCCGCCGTTAAAAGTCATGGCCTGCCATTGCCGCCAGTGCCAGAAGCTGTCGACCAGTGCGTTCAGTGTGACCGCCCTGGTGAAAGCCAGCGCTCTCACCCTTCATGGCGAACTGAAATTCTGGGAACGCACATCCGACAGCGGCAACACCAATGGTGCCGCTTTCTGCCCTGACTGTGGCAATCGTATCTACCACTTTAATCCGGCTGACCCGGAGCACATCAAACTCAAACCCAGCACCCTGGAAGACACCCGGGTGATTCAACCGACCTTGCACGTCTGGGTGAGTGAGAAGCAGGATTGGTTCGAGCTACCCAGCGGCGTCGAAGCACACCCACGCCAACCCTGATCGACCTCAACGATCGGCCAGCCAGGTTTCCAGCGTCTGGCTTTGATGTGTTTCCAACCAGCCTTTCGGGTCATCGTGATGGCGTGCTACAAAGCGCGCCAGATCACCGTCCGTACACGTTCGTCCGGTGAAAACGCGCACGTATTCCGCCATCCGGCTCAGGCGCTCGCTTAAATCTTCCTGAGTGCGCATGGAGATGTAGCCAATCTGCGTTAAATAGATGGTCCGCGCCCGGACATCGGCTTCACCATCGGGATAGTCATAACGTTTAAGCATGGCGCGCAGTGCTGCCAACCGACGCTCGTCGGCCTCGGCAACGGCGTCAGCGACATCGCTCGATTGCAGTGCCCAATGGCGCACGGCGTATTCAAAGTCGGCATCAAACAGCTTCGGCTCCAGCCAGCAATCGAACACATTCAGCATGGCTTCCATCACGTTTTCGGCATAGCGCTCAGTCTGACCCACCAGTCCCTGGGTGTTGGTGTTTTTCCAGCGCTCGATGAGCTGACTGAGCAAGGCATCACGGTCTTTGAAAAACCAGTAAAAACTGGTGCGCGAGGTGTTCATCGCCTTAGCCAGCGGTTGAATTTTTACCGCCTCGACACCGGAACGAACCAGGGTTTCATAGGCCAGGTTCAGCCAGTCTTCCGCGCGCCCCTTATCGGCGCCTTTCTCCGTATGAGCGGTCATGATGGTCCATATACGACACAAGATGTACATCAGTGTCTTATATATTGACACCTATGTACAGTCATCGCTAAGTTGACGGCTCGCCCACCCAAGCCGAGGCTCGTCATGGCCCTTGATCCGTTGTTGCAGCCCTACCAACTGAAGCATCTGACGCTGAAAAACCGCCTGATGCTGACCGCCCACGAACCGGCCTACCCGGTGGATGGCATGCCCAAGGAAGCCTATCGGGCTTACCACGTTGAGCGTGCCAAAGCCGGCATCGGTCTGACCATGACCGCCGGTTCCGCCTCGGTTGCCAAAGACAGCCCGCCGGTGTTCAACAACATCCTCGCCTACCAGGATGAGGTGGTGCCCTGGCTGCGTGATCTGACCGACGAATGTCACGACTACGGCACGGCGGTGATGATTCAGCTGACGCATCTGGGACGACGCACGCGCTGGGACAAAGCCGACTGGCTGCCCACTCTTTCGGCATCCAGCCAACGCGAAATGGCCCACCGTGCCTTTGCCAAGCAAGTTGAAGACTGGGACATCGAACGCCTGATCCGTGATTACGCCGATGCCGCCGAACGCATGCAGGCAGCCGGTCTCGATGGTTTGGAATTACAGGCCTACGGTCATTTAATGGATCAGTTCTGGTCGCCGTTAACCAACACACTCGAAGCCCCTTACGGCGGTCATCTGGATAACCGTTTGCGTTTTACCTTTGACGTGCTCGGCGCCATCCGCGAACGCGTCGGCCCCGATTTTTTATTGGGGGTGCGTTACACCGGCGACGAAATGCTCGACGGCGGCCTGACCGCTGAAGAAGGGTTCGGCATTTCGCAGCGCTTAAAAGACAGCGGCCTGGTTGATTTTCTCAATGTGGTGCGTGGTCATATTGATACCGACCCGGGTTTAACGGATGTGATTCCGGTGCAAGGCATGCGCAGCGCGCCGCACCTGGAATTTGCCGGTGAGATTCGCAAGCACACCGATTTCCCCACCTTTCACGGCGCCAAAATTCAGGACATCGGCACCGCTCGTTACGCCATCGAAACCGGCAAGGTCGATATGATCGGCATGACCCGAGCGCACATGGCCGATCCCCACATCGTGCGCAAACTGATGGCCGGCCAGGAAGATCGCATTCGTCCGTGCGTTGGTGCAAATTACTGTCTCGACCGCATTTATCAAGGCGGCGCGGCTTACTGCATTCACAACGCCGCGACCGGGCGCGAAACCACCATGCCGCAGGATATTGAACCGGCCGACGTGACCCGCAAAGTAGTGGTCATCGGCGCCGGGCCCGGCGGCCTGGAAGCCGCTCGCGTGGCCGCCGAGCGCGGACACACCGTCGTGGTCATGGAAGCCATGAGCGATGCTGGCGGTCAGATTCGGCTCACGGCACAAAGCGAACGTCGTCGCGAGATGATCGCCATTACCGATTGGCGCGTGGCCGAATGCGAACGACTGGGTGTCGAATTTCGTTATAACTGCTGGGCGGAAGCCGACGACGTGCTGGCCGAAAAACCGGATGCGGTGATTGTCGCCACCGGCGGTTTCCCGATTGACGATCAGCCCAGCAACGGCCATGAATTAACAGTGTCGAGCTGGGACATTTTATCCGGCCACGTGAAACCCGGCGCACGCGTTTTACTATTCGATGAAGCCGGTGATCATCCCGCATTGCAGGCTGCCGAGATCATCGCGGCCAGCGGTGCTGAACTGGAAATCATGACGCCGGATCGCAGCGTGTCGCCAGAAATTATGGCGATGAATCTGGTGCCTTATATGCGCAAGCTTCAGCGCGATAATGTCCGTTTTACGCCGACCTATCGATTAACCTCGGTCACCAAAGACGACGCCGAATTGGTGGCCACCGTCGGCAGTGACTACCTCAGTATTGCGCAACAACGGCGCGTCGATCAGGTCGTGGTGAACTACGGTAACCGCCCGCTGGATGATCTGTATTTCGACTTAAAACCGCACTCATCCAATGGCGGCGAAGTGAATTACGACGCCTTGATTGCCGGTGAATCACAGGAAGTGATTCGCAACGATACGGGCACCTTTCAGTTGTTTCGTATTGGCGATGCAGTGTCGTCGCGCAATACTCATGCAGCCATTTATGACGCCTTGAGGTTGGTGAAAGACCTGTAATTATCCACGGCGTCGGGTCGACGGTTTGGTCCGTTTTTGCTGGCGCACGGCCGTCACCGTCGCCCCTTTTAATAACCGCTGGAACGAAGGACATTCCATGTAGCTCGGAGCCTGACAATTCACGGCGTGACGCAACCCATCGCGCATCGCCGTTAATTGTTTGATGGTTTGATCAAGCTGATCGGCCTGATCAGCCAGCCGTTGTCGATCGATGTTGGGCGTACCCGGCACGCCGAGCATGGGAGCGATGTCATCTAGCGATAAACCCGCCGACCGACCCAAACGGATCAACGCCAGGCGTTCAACCACGTTAGCGTTGAATTGACGACGCAAGCCATTCCGCCCAATCGAGCGGATCAGTCCTTTCTCCTCGTAATACCGCAATGTCGACACCGTCAGTCCACTGCGTTGCGAAACCTCGCCAATGTCCATCTTCGCGCTTGACCTAAAGTTAACTTGAGGTTGTAGCCTAACCTCTCACCAACAAATAAACAGGCGTTTTTATGAATCTTTGGTTAAGCACCTTACTGATGGGCGTGGCGGCAACGGCGTTCATTGATCTGTGGAGTTTGGTCCGCGCCCAGTGGCTGGGCGTGACCAAGCCAGACTTTGGTCTGGTTTGGCGCTGGATGGCGGGCATTCCTGCCGGACGATTGCAATCGCCCAATATACAGCAAGCCCCGGCGGTGCCCGGTGAAGCCTGGCTAGGTTGGTGCGCTCATTACGCCATTGGGGTCAGCTTTGCTGCAGCGCTGATCGCTTGGCAGGGCGAGCATTGGCTAACAAAGCCCACCTTGCTCCCCGCGTTAGTGGTCGGCCTGGTGACAGTGATGGCGCCGTTTCTTTTGATGCAGCCGGGCATGGGCTTGGGCATTGCCGCGGCGAAAACAGCGCACCCGAATTCTGCTCGGCTGCACAGCCTGATCACTCACCTGCTGTTCGGTTTCGGGCTCTACGGCAGTGCCGTGCTGATTCAGCTTTTTCGCCACCCATTATCCCTTTAAGGAGTGACCGATGCGTATTCCCGCGCGCTATTCACCCTGGCTATTCAGCGCCATTTTATCGGCCATTATGGTCTGCGTGGTCACTGCTTTTGTGTTGCTGATGTCACAAGGTTTTAGCGCAACCTTTGGGCGACAATGGCTGAACAGTTGCCTGACCACCTGGCCCATTGCGTTCCCCACCGTTGCGGTGGTGGCCCCCTTAGTCAGGCGACTGGTGGCTGCAATCACCGTATGAAGCGGTGCGTCAGCCGTCGGCTTTGGGCACCAGAAAGTTGTTGTGCGTCGGCGCTTCCAGAATGTCACTGGCGGAGTCGTCCTTAAGCTTTACTCCGGAATAACCCAGCTTGGCCGCCTCACGCATTAGCCAACACAATCGGCGGCTGGCTTCGGCAAAGGCGAGGCCGGCCGGTCGAATGTTCGACACGCAATTGCGGTCGGCATCGCTGCTGTCTTGGCCGGCGTGAAAGGTGTAATAAATGCCCAGACTGTCGGGCGAACTCAGGCCTGGGCGTTCGCCGACCAACAGGACGAGATGATCGGCACCGGTGCGTTCAGCAATGTCATCACCAATGGCAACCCGACCCTGATCGACACGGCACAGCAACGCCGTCTGCACATTTAACTGAGCGATATCGGGCAATAATTGTTGCACCATCTTCGGGGCCTGTACCTCAACGGCTGTCGACGACAATCCATCGGCAATAACGATGACGACCTGCGGTGCGCCGTGTTGTTCACGCCAGCGCATCAGTTGTTGCGCCGAATCGGCATTGAGTTTTCGGCCCAGGTCCGGACGTTGCAAATACTGATTTCGATCCTCTGCCTGACTGTGCAACGCCAGAGCTGGAACACCCGACGCTTGCATCACTGCATCCAGTTCGCGCCAGTCGATGGGGCGTTTTACCGCATCGCGCGCAGCAGCATGCGCCAGTTGAAAATCCAGGTGGTGTTGCGTCGGCAAACTGATGCCACTGCGGCCCAGACCAATGCGCGCGTCAGTGTATTCGCGCAGTCGCTGCCAGCGGTTTTCCTGTACGGTTTTTGGTTGGTCGGCCATTAAAAATGGTGCCCCAGAGTGTTCTGAAAGGCGGCGGGTAATTGATCGCCTACTGACAGCCGCCCTGACTCGGAAAAAATGCCCATGCGCTGTAACCAGGCGTCGAATTCCGGCGCGGGTTGCTTGCCTAACACATCACGCACGTAGAGCGCATCGTGAAAGCTGGTGGTCTGATAATTGAGCATGATGTCGTCGCTGCCGGGAATGCCCATAATAAAATTCACGCCCGCCACCGCCAGTTGCGTCAACAGCATGTCCATGTCGTCCTGATCGGCATCGGCGTGGTTGGTGTAACAAATATCACACCCCATCGGCAGGCCGAGCAGCTTGCCGCAGAAGTGATCCTCCAGGCCGGCACGGATGATCTGCTTACCGTTAAATAAATACTCCGGGCCAATAAACCCGACGACCGTATTGACAAGCAATGGATCGAAGGCGCGCGCCACGGCATAGGCACGCACTTCACAGGTTTGCTGGTCGACATCGTGGTGCGCATTAGCAGACAAGGCGCTGCCCTGTCCGGTTTCAAAATACATGACGTTGTTGCCAACCGTGCCACGTTTTAATGCCAGTGCGGCCTGATGCGCTTCGGCTAATAACGCCAGATCAATACCAAAACTTTTATTGGCTTTTTCAGTACCGGCGATGGACTGAAACACCAGATCAACCGGGGCACCTTTTTGCATCGCCTGAAGGTGCGTACTGACGTGAGTAAGCACACAGGACTGGGCGGGAATGTCATAATGCTGGATCACATCGTCGAGCATTTTCATCAACGTCATGACCGCTTGCGGACTGTCAGTGGCGGGATTAATTCCGATCACCGCATCGCCATTGCCGTACAACAAACCATCAAGCACGCTGGCGGCAATGCCCGCTGGATCGTCGGTTGGGTGGTTCGGTTGCAGACGCGTCGCCATGCGGCCGGACAGGCCAATGGTATTGCGAAAGGCGGTCACGACTTCGCACTTCTGTGCCACTAAAATCAAATCTTGCACGCGCATAATTTTACTGACGGCGGAGACCATTTCCGGCGTTAATCCTGGTGCCAGTTTGCGCAGGCTGGTGGCATTGGCCGCATCGGACAACAGCCAATTGCGGAACTCCCCGACGGTTAACGACGCCACCGGTGCCATTGCGACAGCATCGTGTGTATCGACAATCAGACGACTGACTTCGTCACGTTCATAAGGAATGACCAAGTCGTTGAGAAACGTCTTTAACGGCACATCTGCCAGCGCCATTTGCGCGGCCACGCGTTGCTCCGCCGATTCAGCAGCAACACCCGCGAGTTGATCGCCTGAACGCAAGGGTGTGGCTTTTGCCAGCAAGGTTTTTAAATCTTCGAAGTGCCAGCGGTTGCCGTAACAGTCAAACGAATAGGACGCCATACTTTCCTGCCTTGATTAACGCAAAACGCCGGAGTCGAACTCCGGCATTTTAATCGGTACTGCTTTATTCCTGATAATCAATATAGCTGTGGTTTTCGTGTTTGTAGGTCGAGATGATGACGCCAACAGTCACGATCACCGACAGTACAAAAATACCAAACACAACTGCGGGTTTGTCGGCAAAGGTGAAGACCGCTTCTGCGCCTTCCCACGTGGTGATAGGACTGGCCATGATGACTCTCCTTAAGCAGTGACAGCAGCACCAGTGCCGCTGTTATCAGGTTTGGAAGCCGGCACGGCTTCGGGATAGGCTTCCAGCGGTACTTCTACCAGATCAAGCCCTGCAATTTCAGCTTTCGGCGGTACCCGCAGCACACCAAATTTGGCCATGATCAACGACAGCACATAGCCGGGAATAAAGCCCAGTGCAGCCATCACACCGGCACTCGCCAGTTGACCAAAAAAGCTGACATCCGGGCCGTTCACGTTCGGATACCCCGAGAAAATACCCAGGCTGACCACGCCGATCAGACCTCCCACGCCGTGCACCGAAAAAGCGCCGACGGCGTCATCCAGTTTAAACTTTGAGGTGATGAATTTGTCAGCCAGCGGCGTAACCACGCCACCGATAATGCCCAGCAAAAATGCCAGCGGCGGGTAGTACAGATCCAGGCCAGGAGCGGCCGAGAAAATACCGGCCAGTGCACCGGACATCATCCAGAACGGCTGACGGGTAATAAAGTAGGCACCAATAATACCGCCAGAGAATGCCATCAAGGTATTAAAGCTGACCGCTGACAACGTGGTTGGCGTGCCAAAAATGGTCGTCCACTGCGCGCCCGTGTTGTAGATGATGCAGCCACCGAGGAAGCCGAAGAACCCTACGATGATCAACATCAGTCCGATGATGCTCATCGGTGCACTGTGGCCTTTGATGACGATCGGTGTACCGTCCGCGGCAAAGCGCCCGATACGAGGGCCGAGGTTGATGATCACACCCAGGGCAAAGAAACCGGCCACCATGTGCACACAACCGGCGGCACCGAAATCGTGGAAACCCCATTTGGTGGTCAGCCAGCCATCACCGTGCCACCCCCAGGACGCACCGAGAATCCACACCCCAGAGCCGAGCACTATCGCCAAGATAATAAAGGAACTCATGCGAATGCGTTCGATCACCGCGCCGGAAAAAATCGAGGCAGTCGTGGCGGCAAAGAGAACAAAGGCGCCCCAGAAAATACCGGTGCCATTATCCATTATGTTCGGGCCCATGGCCGACAGCCAGGGAACGCCACCGGCACCGGCTTCAAAGTCGGGAATAAAGCCGCCGTACATGGCCAGATAAATCCACCAGCCAAAGAAGAAAAACGTCGGAATAATAAAGGCAAAGGCGAGGATATTTTTCACGCCCGACGCCAAGGCATTTTTCAGCCGTGACGCGCCCATTTCATACGCCAGAAAACCTGCGTGAATGATGACCATCAGCCCTGTACACCACCAATAAAAAACCTCCATATTGATGGTGCCGGACATTTCGATCATCGCCTGTAATTGTTCCGGGGTCAGTGCCATTTCCGTCATACCGAGTTCCTTTTGTGAAAGAACGGCGTGCACCGCACCGTCATTGCTTACGACCGACCACCGATCAAAGCAATAACCGCGCCCTGGATTAAAAAGCGGTTAAAAAGCAAACACTTAATTTGTTTTCGTGAATAAAGGTTGAGGTTGAACCGTCTACTTTGGCACTAGGGTGAACCCGTAACGAAGCCGTCAAGCGCCGTCGAGGTGCATTTCCACGAAGCTCCGTGTGTAAAGGCTATGGGTGTGATAACCCGGAGCAAGCCAGTTATTAACGTACTCGCACTGGCCTTAGTACCCAGACCCCACTTTGTGAAAGCGTTCACCAATCTGGACGCCTCTCTAGGGGTTGGCTATTCTCATTGGCCGTTGAACACTGAACGATACCGGTCACTGTTAGAGGCGCTTCACGCCGATAGCGGTCACCGCCCTATGCTTTGGAGCCTGCGTTCGATGAATTTGCTTTGGATACCACTGTTAACCCTGATCGGCACAGTGGTTCCGCCGCTGACCATTCACTTTGGTCGTAGTGCCTGTGCTTTTTTCACCGCCTTACTGCCCGCGGCGGCGCTGGCGTTGGTGTTGTCCAACCTGCCGGCGGTCTTCGATGGGCAGACGCTGGTGTCGACCATCGACTGGGTGCCGTTGCTGGGCTTGTCGGTCTCGGTGCATCTCGATGGACTGGCGCTGCTGTTCGCCATTCTGGTGCTGGGCATTGGCCTGCTGATCATTCTCTACGCCCGTTATTACCTGTCCGAACAGGATTCTATGGGCCGCTTCTACGCCTATCTGATTCTGTTTATGACCGCCATGCTCGGCATTGTGGTGTCGCATAACCTGATTCAGATGTGGGTGTTCTGGGAACTGACCAGCCTGTCGTCTTTCCTGTTGATCAGCTTCTGGCATCACAAAACCGAAGCGCGCAAAGGGGCGCGCATGGCGTTGACCGTCACCGGCATGGGCGGCCTGGCGTTGCTCGCCGGTGTGCTCTTGATTGGCAAGATCGTCGGCAGTTACGAGCTGGGCGACGTACTGGCCAGTGGTGATCTGCTGCGCAATCACGCCGCCTACCCCATCATCATTGCGCTGGTGTTGCTCGGTGCTTTTACCAAGTCGGCGCAATTCCCGTTTCATTTCTGGCTGCCGCACGCGATGTCGGCGCCAACGCCAGTCAGCGCTTATCTGCATTCGGCCACCATGGTCAAAGCCGGCATCTTTTTGATGGCGCGGTTTTATCCGGTGCTGGCCGGTACCGAGCTGTGGTTCCTGGTGGTCAGTTTGACCGGCCTGCTGACCATGCTGCTCGGCGCTTATACCGCCTTGCTGAAACACGATCTGAAAGGCTTGCTGGCCTATTCCACTATCAGCCATCTGGGTCTGATTACGCTGTTGCTCGGCATGGGGTCCGATCTCGCGGCTGTCGCAGCGGTGTTCCACATCATCAACCACGCCGCCTTTAAAGCCTCGCTCTTTATGGCGGCGGGCATCATTGATCACGAATCCGGCTCGCGCGATATGCGCCAGTTAAACGGCCTATGGAAATACATGCCGTACACGGCGACGCTGGCGATGGTCGCGGCGGCGGCCATGGCCGGGGTGCCGTTGCTGAATGGCTTCCTGTCTAAGGAAATGTTTTTTGCTGAGACGCTGCACCAAAGCTCGCTCGGTTCCCTGAGCTGGATGATTCCGGTACTGGCGACCATCGGCGCTGGTTTCTCGGTGGCCTACTCGTTGCGTTTTATTCACGATGTGTTCTTCAATGGCGAGCCGGTCGATCTGCCCAAAACCCCACACGAACCGCCGCGTTATATGCGCGTGCCGGTGGAAGTGCTGGTGGCGCTGTGTCTGCTGATCGGCATCTGGCCAGCGCTGTTGGTGGGCGATCTACTGGCGTCGGCATCGTTGGCGGTGATTGGTGGCGAGAAGCTGCCTTACTACGGGCTTTATATTTGGCACGGCTTTAACCTGCCGTTGCTGATGAGTGCGCTGGCCATGGCCGGTGGCGCTTATGTTTATGTGAACCGTCATAAATTGTTCCAGTTTCAGGCGCAGTTCCCGGAAGCCAACGCCAGCCTGCTGTTCGACGGCTTTATCAAAGGCTTGATGAAACGCTGCGCGACGCTGATCAACTGGATCGATAACGGCTCGCTGCAACGCTACACCTTCTTCCTGGTGATACTGGCGCTGATTCTGATGGCCGCGCCGCTGTTTAACCTGAACGCCACGGCCGGTCTGAAACCGCAGATTCCGGTCGATGCGGTCATGCTGTCTGGCGCGGCTTTGCTGGCGTTCTGTTCGCTGGCGACCATCATCTGGCATCGCCAGCGATTGGTTGCGCTGCTGATGTTGTCGGTAGTAGGGCTGATTGTCTCGCTGGCGTTCGCGTTGTTCTCGGCGCCGGATTTGGCACTGACGCAGCTCTCGGTCGAGGTGGTGACCATCATTCTGCTGTTGCTGGCGCTTTACTTCCTGCCGCAGAACACGCCCAAGGAATCGACACCCCGACGCGTGGCGCGTGATCTGTCGATCGCGGCGCTGATCGGTGGTGTGATCGGCACGCTCAACTACGCGTTGCTAACGCGTCCGCTGGACAGTATTTCCGATTATTTCCTCGCCAACGCCAAAGAAGGCGGCGGTGGTACCAACGTGGTGAACGTTATTCTGGTCGACTTCCGGGGCTTCGATACGCTCGGTGAAATCACCGTATTGGGCATCGCCGCACTGGGTATCTACAAGCTGATTTCGCGCATGCGCCTGTTCAAACCGACCGGCGATTCCAGCGGTCGCCCCTGGGCCGAAGACAAGCATCCGATGATGCTGGCGGTGATCTCCCAAGGCTTGCTGCCGCTGGCGCTGCTGGTGTCGGCGTATATTTTCCTGCGCGGTCACAACCTGCCCGGCGGCGGCTTTATCGCCGGCCTGATCACCTCCATTGCCTTGATTCAGCAGTACATCGCGCACGGTGTCGACTGGGTGAAAGACCGGCTCAAGGTGGATTACCAGAAGGTCATTGGCAGCGGTTTATTGATTGCCGTACTGACCGGTCTGGGCGCCTGGATATGGGATCGGCCGTTCCTGACGTCGTGGCACGACTACCTCTACTGGCCCATTGTCGGCAAGTTTGAAGTCGCCAGCGCCATGGCGTTCGATCTGGGCGTCTACCTGACCGTGGTCGGTGCCACCCTGCTGATCCTTGCCAACCTGGGCCAGCTCACCACCGGTGAGCGAGCCCGCGAGACGGAGCATCAATAATGGAAGCGGTATTCGCTTTTTGCGTCGGCCTGATGACCGCCTGCGGCGTCTTTCTGACCTTGCGCGGACGCACCTTTCCGGTGGTCGTCGGCATCACCTTGTTGTCCTACGCGGTCAACCTCTTCTTATTTTCCAGCGGTCGTTTAACCATTAACGGCGCGCCGATTCTGGGCAATGGCAGCTACGCCGATCCGTTACCGCAAGCGCTGGTGTTAACCGCCATTGTGATCGGTTTTGCGATGACCGCCTTTGTGGTCATCCTGGCCATTCGCGCCCGCGCCGATCTGGGTAACGATCACGTTGACGGCACCAATCCGCCCGCCGAAGAAACCGCCAGTGCGGCGGCTGATAAGGAGAAGCGTTGATGTCTCATCTGCCGATCCTGCCCATTCTGATTCCGCTGTTGATGGGCACTTTGATGTTGCTGCCGCCGCTCGGTGGCGGCATTCGCCGTCAGCGCACCACCAGCGTGATCAGTCTGCTGGTGTTAATCGTCGCGGCCTTTTTACTGCTGCAACAAAGCCTGATTCAAAGCCAGATCTACGTGCTGGGTGACTGGCGTCCACCCTTTGGCATCATTCTGGTGGCCGACCGTCTCTCGGCGCTGCTGGTGTTGCTCACCTCGGTGTTGGCGTTCGGCGCGCTGCTCTATTCACTGGCTGGCGACGACAACAAAGGCAAGTATTTCCATTCGCTGTTCATGTACCAGTTGATGGGCATTAACGGTGCTTTTCTGACCGGCGATATCTTCAACCTCTTCGTCTTCTTCGAAGTGTTGCTGATCGCGTCTTACGCCTTGTTGATTCACGGCGGGGGCAAACAGAAGACCCAGGCGAGCGTGCATTACGTCACCCTGAACCTGATCGGTTCGGCCTTCTTTCTGTTCGCGCTGGGCATTCTTTACGGCACGCTGGGCACATTGAACATGGCCGACATGGCCGTGCGCGTGGCCGACCTGTCGCCCAGCATGCGCATTCTGGCGCAAGCCGGTGTCTTGCTGTTGCTACTGGTCTTCGGTCTGAAAACCGCCATGCTGCCGTTGCATTTCTGGCTGCCACGCACCTATTCGGTCGCCAGCGCGCCAGTGGCGGCGCTCTTCGCCATCATGACCAAGGTGGGCATTTACGCCATCTTCCGCATTCACACCGTGGTCTTCGGTGCCGGTGCCGGCGAGCTGGCTTTTGTCGCCGTGCCGTGGATCTGGCCGCTGGCCATTGGCACCATTGTGGTGGCATCGATTGGCGCCTTAGCCGCACCGACCCTGCGACTGCTGATCGCCAACCTGGTGCTGATTTCCGCCGGCACCTTGTTGCTGGCCATCGTGCTGCTGAACCCTCAGGCGTTTATCGCCGGGCTGTATTATCTGGTACACACCACCCTGGTCACTGGCGCCTTGTTCTTGCTGGCAGATCTGATTGCCACACAGCGCGGCCAGGCCTCAGACCGTTTTGTGGTCAGCCGACCGATGGCGCAGGCGCCGATTCTGGGTGCGCTGTTTTTAGTCGCAGCCGTTACCGTGGTCGGCCTACCGCCACTGTCCGGTTTTATCGGCAAAGCGTTACTGCTGCAGGCGGCTGATACCGTCGTTACCATGGCTTGGGTATGGAGCACCATTCTGCTCAGCAGTCTGGCAGTGATGGTGGCCTTGTCCCGTGCTGGCACCAACCTGTTCTGGCACCTGTCGGGCTCCAAACCCAGCGATGAAAAAGCCGCGCCGGTGCAGTTAGCCGCCATCATTCTGTTGCTGCTGGCGTCGCCGCTGTTGGTGATTTTTGGTGGCTCGGCGACCGAATTTGCCGCTGGCGCCGTCGCTCAGATGGAAGCCATTTATCCGGATGTGCAACCGCTGCTGGAAGGAGGTCGCTGATGAAACGCCTGTTGCCCCATCCCTTCCTGACGCTGATTCTGTTCGTGGTCTGGTTGCTGTTGAACAACTCCATCGCACCGGGCCAAATCCTGTTGGCGGCCATTCTCGCGGTGGTCATTCCAAAGCTGACGACGCCGTTGCAGAAAACGCACCCAACCCTGCGCAAACCGGTATTGGCTGCGCGTTATGTGCTGATGCTGCTCTGGGATATTGTGCTGTCGAACGTTGAAGTGGCGATTCAGGTGCTCGGTCCGCTGCGCAAACTGAACCCGGGTTTTATTGTGATTCCGCTCGACACCACCGAACACCTGCCGGTGACTTTGCTGGCGTCGAGTATTTCACTGACGCCCGGCACGGTCAGCGTTGAGGTGAGCAAAGATCGCCGTCACCTCTATGTGCATGTGTTGAATCTTGACGACGAAGCCAAGACCATCGCCACCATCAAGCAACGCTACGAAAAACCGCTCAAGGAGATGTTCGGATGCTGACACTGATCATTCTGATCTGTTGCGCCCTGGTCGGTTTGGCGCTGCTGTTGAATCTGTACCGTCTGATCCAGGGGCCGAGCGTGCTCGATCGCATTCTGGCGCTCGACACCATGTACATTAATTCCATCGCACTGATTGTCTTGCTGGGGCTGTTCTTCGGCTCACCGCTGTACTTCGAAGGCGCCTTGCTGATTGCTATGCTGGGCTTTGTCAGCACCGCAGCGCTGTGTAAATATTTGTTGCGCGGCGACATCATCGAATAACGCAAAGGACGGAAGAGCACCATGAATGCTGTAACCGAATGGATCGTGGTAGCGCTGCTGCTGTTGGGTTCGATTTTCCTGTTGGTCGGCTCCATCGGTCTGGCCCGACTGCCGGATTTTTTCACCCGCTTGCACGCGCCCACCAAAGCCTCAACGCTGGGCATCGGTGGCGTTTTGATCGCGTCCTGTATTTATTTCAGCTTTGACCAGAATGGTCTAAGCGTGAAGGAGTTGGTGATCACGCTGTTCCTATTGATCACCGCACCGATCACCGCCCACATGCTGGCCAAGGCGGCGCTGCATCAAGACAGCCCGCCACTGGAACGCACCCGCAATGCGGATCTCACGGCAACGGCCAAAGATCGGGAAAACCCCACGCAATAAACCGATCACCTCGCCACGGACGGCGAGGCAACATCAGGCTTTCTTCACGAATTCCGATTTCAGTTTCATCGCACCGATACCATCGATCTTACAATCGATGTCGTGGTCGCCATCGACCAGGCGGATGCTTTTCACCTTGGTTCCCACCTTCACCACCGACGATGAGCCTTTCACTTTCAGGTCTTTGATCACGGTCACGGTATCGCCGTCGGCCAGCGGTTGACCGTTGGCGTCGGTAATAACCGCGGCGTCGTTTTCCGCCGCCGCTTCGGCAGCCGACCATTCGTGGCCGCATTCTGGGCAGACCCACAGGCCCCGGTCTTCATAGCTGTATTGGCCCTGGCATTGCGGGCAGGCAGGTGTATCGCTCACATCGAGTCTCGCACTGGCTGGAGTAAGGCGCGCTACTATACCTCAGGCCAAAGCGCGTGGTTTGATTAATGTCAGTTGAGCTTCACGACGCGATGCGCGACAACACGGACGCCGTGGCCGCCACTTCGCCAAACTCATACGCGAATGTCGTCAGCGCCACCTTCTGAACTTCCTCCGCCGATACCGCGCCAAACCCCAAATCCGGATACGGCATGGCGGCCATGGCATCACTGAGCGCAATCACTTTGTATTCACGATGCACCGCATCGCGAAGGGTGGTATCGCAACAGACATTGGTGACGGTGCCACAGATCAGCAAGGTATCGATATCCCGCGCGCGCAAAATGGTATCGAGATCGGTGTTGTGAAAACCGCTGTAGAACAATTTATCAACCGTAATGTCACCGGGCTGCGGGCGGAGTTCGTTGATGATCTCAACCTGCGGATGATTGCGTGCCAACACCTGATCCACATCTGGATACAGATCACGCATCCGGCCGCTGTCACTGCCATCGCCGCGCAACACATGACGCAGATAAATCACCGGTAAACCGTGCTGGCGACATTGCTGTGCCAACGTCTTGATCGGCGCAATAATGGATTCCGTGGCAGGCACATAGAGCGCCCCGTCCGACTCGCAGAACACGCGCTGCATATCGACAACAATCAATGCTGTGCGTTCACGACGAATGGGCCAGGGCTGACGTAACAGAGGCATGCTTGTATCGCTCGACTAGGTGCGTTCTTCGCGAATAAACGGACTGCCCAACGCACCCGGCTGACTGCTGCTGTCACGCTTACTGACTGCCACCCAGATCATCACGCCGAGTGTAATCAGATAAGGCGCCATAAACACAAAGTACTGCGACAGCTTAATGCCCGAGGCAGCCAACTGCGGAATCAAGGCTTCGATGCAGCCAAAAAGCAACGCACCCGCGAGCGCTTTCCATGGCGACCAACGCGCAAAAATCACCAACGCCACGGCAATCCAACCACGACCGCCGGTCATGTTGGCGATCCATAATTTAGTGCTGAGTACGGAAATAAAAGCACCGGCCAAACCGATCAGCGCCGCACCGATCACGATGGCCGCCAGTCGATAACCAAGCACCGGAATGCCCGCCGCATCGCCAGCCTGTGGGTTCTCACCCACCGCCCGTAACCGCAACCCGGCGGTGGTTCGATACAACGCCCAGACACTGAGTAAAAAAATCAGCGGCGTGGCATACACCACTGCGTTTTGAATAAACACCCGACCCAGGATGGGAATGTCGGCCAATCCCCAAACCGCGAATTCACTAAGGCCGGGCACCGGCCGGTTGACCCAGCCAAACTGACTGCCAATCCAGGTGCTTAAACCCTGACAGAAGAACACCAATACCAGACCGGAAATCACCTGGTTGATGCGCATGACCAACACCATTAAGGCAAACAACAACGACACGACGCTGGCCGATACCATGGCCGCGATCAACGCCAAGGGAGTGTTTTCTATGCTCAGATAAGCGCCAATACCCATGACGGCGCCGACCAACATTAAACCTTCGGCACCGAGCGCCAGCACGCCGGATTTTTCGGTGATGATGAGCCCTAAGGCGGCCAACGCAAAGGGCACCGCGAACTCTGGCGTATTACCCAGCCAACTGCTGATTAAAGCCATGTTAATCGCCTCCCTGAATACGACGAATGCGATGACGAATAAAGAAATCCGACGACGCCACACAGATCACCAGCACCGCCTGAATCAACTGAACCATGGCAAACGGAATTTGATAAAACACCTGCAGACTTCGACCACCGACAAACAAGGTCGCAATCAACAGCGCCGCGCAGGTCGCTGCGATGGGATTATTGCGCGCCAGAAATGCAATCAGAATGCCGGAGAAACCGTAGCCAACATAAAACGAATGCGTCAGCCGACCTTCCTGCCCAGCGGCCACCATCAGCCCGGCCAAGCCGGCCAAGGCACCAGAGAACAACACCGTTATTAAAATAATGCGCGCCGTCGGTACACCCAGCGCTCGCGCCACGCGCGGGCTCTGATCGACAAAGCGCAAATACAAACCGGCACGCGACAAACTGACAAACCAGAACACCACAACGGCAATAACAAGCGCCAGTGGAATCGATAAACTGAGACCACCAAAGACATCGGGTAATAATTCGAAGGCTTCGTATTTGGGCGAATAGGGGAAGGCGTCTTTGGGGTCTTTCCAAGCCCCGTACATCAGGTGCAGCAAGAAATTGATGGCGACGTAATTGAGCATCAGTGTCGATACAATTTCATTCACGCCCAGTTTTAAACGCAACAAAACAGGGACCACGGCCCACAATAAACCACAGACCAAAGCGGCAATGATCATCAGCGGTAAGCGCATGGCAGGATGGCCCACTTCCCACATGGTTATTGCGGTCGCGCCGATGGCGCCAAAGATCATCTGGCCTTCTAAACCCAGATTCCAAAACCGTGCACGAAACGCCAGACAACCCGCAAGACCCACCAGAATTAACGGTGATGCCTGAAAAATAACCGATTGCAGACTTTGCACATCGAGCAAGGTGTAGAGCACAAATTCATTAAGCAATTCACCAGCGGGAACACCGGCAGCAACCAGAATAGCGCCGGAAATTAACAGGCCGATCAGCAAGGACGCGGCGAGAATAATCGCCTGCCAATACCAGGCCATTTGCTGGCGAATTTCCAGGGAAAATTTGTAACTTAATAACGGACGTTTTACTGCGTATTCAGACATGATTCACCATGGCCTGACCAATGGCCTGACGATCGGCCGGCTGAGAAAATTCGGCCACAATGCGACCGGCAGACATCACACCAATGCGATCGGCCAGCGTCAGAACTTCATCCAGATCTTCGCTGATCAACAACACCGCCGCGCCTTGATCGCGCGCCGCTTTTAAGCGTTCACGCACCGCCAGAGTGGCTTTCACATCGAGTCCGCGACTGGGGCTGTGAGCGAGCACAAGGTTAGGAGGGCGACTGAATTCGCGAGCAATCACCAACTTCTGAGCGTTGCCACCCGACAACAAGGCTGCCTTTTGTTTTTGCGAGCGCACGCCCTGTACATCAAACTGCAAAACGGCGGCATCGGATGCGTTTTCAATCGCGCGCTGACGTAACCACCACGGCGGCCCATAACGCCCGGAGTGAATGTCACCCAGGGCAAAGTTATCCGCAATCGACAAAGGGCCTGCCAACGCGGCGCCATAGCGGTCCGCCGGAATGGAGGCAATACCGAGCTGGCGTCGTTGCAAGGCACTGAGGTCAGACAACGAACCCTCACCGATCAACTCCACCTCTCCGGTAACGGCTTCGGGCAAGCCCATCAGCACATTGGCCAGTTCACTTTGGCCATTCCCCCCGACACCGGCAATGCCATAGATCTCACCTCGGTGCAGTGTTAAATCAACGCCGTTTAACGGCGGATGGCCGTCACTCACCTGGCTGACTAACTGACGCACAGACAATAGGGCGTCACCGGGTTCCGCCGCGTTCATGACGGGTTCACTGCGCTCGGCCGATTCACCGACGGTGAGTTTCACCAACTCATCGACCGACACCGAATCCGGTTTCAAACGGGCGATGGTTTGACCGGCGCGCATGATGGTGACCTGATCGGCGTACCGCAGCACATCGTTCATCTTATGCGTGACCAGAATCACCGCCGCGCCTTCACGCGCCAACCCTTGCACCGTCGTTAACAAACGCTCGGCTTCATCTTCCGTCAGCACCGCCGTTGGTTCATCGAGAATCAGCACCTTGGCGCCGGCAAGCAGTACTTTGACGATTTCCACCCGTTGTTGTTCGGCAATCGACAGGCGGCTGATGCGTGCATCGGGGTCGATGTGAAAACCCAATTTTTTTGCCATGGCGCGGATATCGTCCGACACCTGGCGCAACCGCTGACGATGCCAGCCGCTGCGTAATTGGTGGCCAAGATTGAGCAGAATGTTCTCAGCCACAGTAAAGGGGGTGACCAGCTTGAAATGCTGGTGCACCATGCCAATGCCGAGTCGGGCCGCCTGCTTGGGCCCTTTCAACTCGACGGCATTGTCATCAATAAACAGCGATCCGCCTTCCGGGCCATAAAGCCCCGCTGCGATGTTCATCAGCGATGATTTACCCGCACCGTTCTCCCCCAGCAGCGCGTGGACTTCACCCCATTTGGCGGTAAAGTCAGCGTCGACCAAGGCACGAAAGCCATCGAAGGTTTTGCTGACGCCGGTCAGCTGGATCGCGTTTTCTGGCTTCATTGCTGAGTAATCACTCCGTCGACAAACCAATCCATTTGCCACAGATCGCCATCGGAAACCGTCTCACCTTCGGCGGCAATCACATTGCCATTTTGATCAGACAGCGGACCGGCGTAGATGTCGAGTTCGCCATTCAGCAGCAATTCACGAGCGGCCATAATCTTGGCTTCTTCTTCGGCATCAACACCAGGACCACAGCAGGCGATATCGGTGCCGCCTTCTTCCATCGACAACAGCGCGCCATATGGATTCGGTTCCCAGTTACCGGCGATGATTTTTTCCAGTTCGTCTTTCAGGAAACGATCCCACACCCAGACGGAAGAACAGACGGTCGCTTCGGGTGCGAACTCGCGGAAATCGCGATGATGGCCGGTCCCGTACACGCCATTTTCCTGCGCCACCAATTGCGGCGTCGGCGTATCAACGTGCTGACCAATCACATCGGCACCCTGGTCGATCAATGCCTGAGTCGCGGCGCGTTCTTTGGTCGGATCATTCCAGGCACCGGTGTAAACAACGGTCACGGTTGCATCCGGGTTCATTTCACGCGCGCCCATGGCGTAAGCGTTGATGGTCCAGTTGACCTGACCGAAAGGGTTAGCCGCGACAAAGCCCAGCTTGCCTGTTGGTGACGCCGCACCGGCAGCCATGCCACACAGGTACTGACTTTCATAAGTCCGGCCGTAGAAGGCCAGTAAATTGTCGGCGTTGGTCGTGCCCGAGCCGTTCAAAAAGGCCACATCCGGATACTCTTCAGCCAGAGCCGCAAAGGTGTCGGAATAACCGAAGGCGGTTCCGATGATGATGTTAGCGCCGCGCTGAATCAGACGGGCAACAGCCGGGCGAATGGCCGATGCGGTTTCCGGCACGCTTTCCACGTACTGAATGCTGACATCAAGTTCGTCTTCGAGTTTCTGGCGGGCTTCGTCGAACGCCTGTGTCCAGCCACCGTCGTTTGTTGGCGAGATATACAGCATGGCAATTTTCGGTTCTTCACTCAGAGTAAAGCCTTCGGCAAAGCTGACATTGGCCAGGCCAATGAGGCCTGCCAGCACCATAGAGGCGCGGATTGCAAAGTGTTTCATGAGAACGTCCTTTGGGAGCGGTTTGTGTTGGCTACATCATGTAGTTGATTCGGAAAACATTACCTTCCGGGTCCAGCAAAACAGCCTGGTACCAGTGGTAGTAGGTTTCATAAGGCTCCTTGATAACCGTTGCGCCGGCAGCCACCGCTTTAGGCACGTACTGATCGACTTCTTCCTTGGAATCGACATCAATATTGAGCAGGAATTTACAGCCCTGGGTGTCGGAATACTCATCCAGTTGCAGCAGTTCATACGCATCCAGCGCATTAAAACCAATGCAGGATTTACCCGTATCCAGGCCACGAAAAATCGGTGAGCGAATTTCCGGAATTTCTTTAAAACCAAACAAATCCCGATAAAAAACATTTTGCGCTTCGATGTCTTTGGCAAAGACATTGACGTACGACAGCGTGCTCATTCAGGCCACCTCGGTTTTACTGCCACCAAAGGTGGTCTGTTTGACGAATTTGGATTTCAGATGATCACCGGAACTGACGGGCGGGTACTTGGCCTGGCCGTTTTCATCCAGACAACTGGGCAGGCACTCGATGATGGCGTCGTAGTTTGGCTGATGAAAAAACACGATCGACTGACGCGGATGTTCTGCATCGGCATCGAGCGGTGGATTAACCACCCGGTGCAAGGTCGATATCCACTGATCGTTGGTCCAGCGCATCATCAGGTCGCCGATATTGACCGCAAAGCCGCCTTCGACGTAGGGCACATCGACCCATTCACCTTTGGCATTGCAGGCTTGCAGGCCACCTGGGGAATCGTCCGGGCGTACAATGGTCAGGCTGCCGTAGTCGCTGTGCGCACCCGCACGCATCTGACCGGGTTCGATTTTATCGCCCACATTGGGATAGCTGAGCGTGCGCAGCATGGAAATTTCTTTGTCGATTTTGTCATCGAAAAAGAACTCATCGAGTTTTAACGACAACGCAAAAATGCGCATCAATGAACGCGCCAAGTCACTCATCGCCGCAAAATAGTCGGCGTACGCCTGTTCAAAACCGGGAATGTTCTGCGGCCAGACATTGGGCGCAAAATGAGGCCCGGCAACATCCAGGCTGTGGTATTCATCGTCGGGCACATCGACCGGCCCAATGGAGAAGCTTTCTTTTAAATCACCCGGCGCTGCTTCTTCGAGTGAGTACGATAAACTCTCTTCAGCCACCGCACTGTAACCACGGACCATGTCGGCACGCGGTCGATCCACTTGGCGTTTTTCGGCCATGGGTTGATTGAAAAAATCACGGCTTAATTGATAGACGCGTTCCACCAGTTTTTCATCAATGCCATGATTAACGATGACCAGAAAACCAATGTCTTTACAGGCCTGATCAACCGCTTGAGCGACCTGCTGTTTGCCTGCGTCGGAGCCATCAAAATACGGCGCCAAATCAATGGTGGGTACCTGCTCTAACTTCGTCATGCTGTTTGCCCTCGAATGACTTCAGTTCACAGCGAGGCCATGCAACCCATCCCTTTTGGCTGAGTGCTCGCTCGAAACTGGGCAGAGCAGTAAGCGTGCCAATAAATAAATTGCAATAAAAACAAGGAGTTATTTTTGTAGGAAAGATTGATGTGGATCAAATGGTCCAAATTAGAGCTTCTGGTCTGAACGAAAGCACGAATTGAGGGCAAAGATCCGCGATGCGTCAGAACGCCTTTATTCAGCCGGATTAACCAGACGCAACAGATGTTCCGCGTGCTGGGTGATCGCCGTGCGCAATTCCAACGGTTGCAGAATCGTAAAGTCCACCGATAAACCGCACAGTGTGACAGCCAGCCAGTCAAGATTGGGCGTCCGGGTGCGCAGCAACAAACCGTTCTGGATAGGAATATAAACACCGCCAAACCACCCCAATTGACGGGACACATTGTGCGACTGAGTGTGCAGTTCGATCTCGACATCCCAAAGATTTTCGTGACCGGCAAATAAACCCGTCAAACTGTCGGATAGATAACGCGCCGCATCGAAATCGGCCGGGCGCAAAAAACTGTGAGGCAACGCTGCGATACGGGTTACCCGATCCAGCCGAAATGAACGCAGGTCCTGACGCAGATGGCAATAACCACTGACATACCAGTATCCGGCTCGGAACACTAAGCCGTAGGGGTCGAGCTCGCGCTCAGACACCTCGCCATCGACACTGCAGTAAGTCAGACGCACCCGTTGCTGAGCCAGCGACGTTTCCGTCAGCGTGATAAAAACGCCCTCATCAATTTCGGTTCGCGCCGGCGTCCGCGCCATCTGCGTGGTTTCACCAATAGCGCGCACCCGTCGTTTCAAGCCGTCGGGCATGACCCGTTCCAATTTGGCGCGCACGCTGGCAACCGCCACATCGTTTTCTGCCAGTCCCAAGCCGGAGGCCGCCACCAACCCGAGCGCGACAGCGAGCGTTTCTTCGTCGGTGAACATCATCGGTGGCAATTTAAAACCTGCGACCAGTGAATAGCCGCCGTCCCGACCGCGCTCCGCCACCACTGGCACACCCATCTCTTCCAGCGCCTGGATGTAACGACGCACGGTACGACCGTCGACCTCCAGGCGGCGCGCCAGCTCGCTGCCACTGAGACGGCGATGCGTCTGCAACAGTTCCAGCAAGGTCAACACACGCGTGGTTGGACGGGTCATAGCAGTCTCCAGAATCGGGTGTCCAGATTCGCATCGAATTAGGGCGTATACCAGCCTAAATGCGTTCTAACCTCTGAGCTCCTCTCACTCAGCGGAGCCATCGTCATGAAAACCACGCACACCGGCAGTTGCCATTGCGGCGCTGTCAGAATCGAAGCGGACATTGATTTGCATGAAGGCAGCGGCAAATGCAACTGCTCCATCTGCACTAAGACACGCGCCTGGAACGTCAACCTGAAACCCGATCAATTCCGGCTGTTGGCCGGTGCTGAAGCGCTCAGCAGCTATCGCTTTGGCGAGGTGATGAATCATTTGTTTTGCAAACACTGCGGGGTACGACCTTTTGGTCGCGGTACGCTCGATGTCCTGGGCGGCGACTTTGTCACCGTTAACCTGGCTTGCCTGGATTCACTCGAGCCTGAACAACTGGCGCACATGGCGGTGCGTTACTGCGATGGTCGTCACGATAACTGGTTTGAGGAACCGGCGGTGACGCAATACCTGTAGAGATTACAAGCGCTTTAAATCTAGACAACACCGTTATTCGAATCGGTTCATCTTCCCCAAAAGGAACACTTAAATGACCAATGCACTGTATTCATTAAACGTCTTGGCGGTGCTCGCCGCCTTTGCCCCTTATTTTGTATTAGGCGCGCTCTGGTTCACTGTGTTTTTTAAAAATGCTTATCAAAAAGCCTTGGGGCGAGGTCCGGATGCAACGCCCGCGAACGCACCGATTTTTATCATCGGCCCAGCTGTTTGTAGCCTGGTGGTAACCGTGGCGGCTGACTTGTTAATGCAAAGGCTAACCATCAACAGCGCCGGTGAAACATTCGCCTTTGCAATGGTCATCGGGCTGGGATTTCTAGTGGCGAATACCGTGAATATCGCGATTAACCCAAACATTCCAAAACCGATATTTTATAGCCTGATTACCGGCAGCTATCACTTAGTGGGCTTTACCATGGCGTGTTTTATTTTGTACGGATTGCAGTGACGGCATTAAGGTTCGCCGCAACGCACACGCATCGCTCGCCACTGGCGGTTGTACTGAACCGCGATATCGTTGTTGTACATCATCGAGTAAATCCAGGTTGGGTCGTACCGGTGTAACCCATCACGCACTTCATAATGTTTGCCCAGTCGCGCTTCGATGGCGCTGCTGGGCAACCCTTTTGCCTGCACACAAAAATCGTACGCGCGTTCGGCCTGACTGGCCGCTGATAAATACAAGCCGAGTGCCATCAATAAAGCGATTACGACAAACTTCATCGTCAGTCCAACGTTTTAATTATCTGCATTAAAAGTAGTCAGGAATGTCGCCCTGCGAAAAGTCGGGATGGATTATTCGCACCATGCAACAACTTCCAGTAGCCACACATTCAAAACCCAATCGTCGATAGAACAGCGGATCAATGTCACTGTGCAGGTAGACGGCTCTGGCTTGATTGCGTTCGATCAGCCATGCAACCACAGCATTCACCAGATCGGACGCATAGCCTTGCCGTCGATAGTCAGGATCCGTAGCAACCGCAGCAATGCCATAGCAACCGCCCGGTAATCGATAACGATCGTGGAAGACAATCAAAGACGCCACCGCCTGGCCCTGGTGATCCCAAACAAACCACTCGCCCGACGCGTATTTCTCACTGGTGCGGCAATCGCGCAGGTGCGTGGCCATATCGTCACCATCCCCCCAGGCGTCGTAGCCCATTTGATATAGCCGGTCCATTTCCTCGGGTTGAGGCTGTCTTAACATCCCGCACTGTCCCATACGCATTCATACCGTGATGCTAATCTAGTGCAATCGGCGCACCAAACGAAATGCTTTACCCGGCCAGCACAGTGGCGCACCATCCTTAATCGATAACAACTGTTGGAAGATAACATGGTTCATGGAGCACCTTTGATTTGGGGATCCGGCGCTCGTTTGTTTGAGGTCTTTCTCGAACCCACCTGCCCGTTTTCAGTAAAAGCCTTCAACAAACTGGATGCCTTACTCAATGCAGCCGGTGCCGACCAGATTCGCATTCAGATCTGGTTGCATTCGCAACCCTGGCATTTGTATTCCGGGGTGATCGTGCGTTGTATTCTGGCCGCGTCGACGCTTGAAAACGGACGCGATAAAGCAAAAGCGGTGATGCAGGCCGTTGCTGATCACCGCGAAGCGTTTGAGTTCGACAACCACTGCACCGGACCCAATCGAGACGCCACGCCCAACGACATTATCCTGCGCATTGAACAGTACAGTGGTGTCAAATTAACCGCTGCTTTTGAGCAGGTTGAGCTGGACAAACTGATCAAACACCACGGCAAATATGCGCGTCAAAACGGTATCCATGTGTCACCGACCTTTATGGTTGATGGCCTGGTTCAGCCGTCATTGGGCAGTGGTGACGCAGTGGAAGACTGGGCCAACCAACTCTTGAGCTAACCGATTGTCGCCTCAGCTGTGCTCAGTCATCGCCAGTTTTAATCCCAGTGCTGCAAAGCTGCCGGCAAAGAGTTTTTGCAGCACCACACCCGCGCGCTGGGATTGAGTGACCCATTGTCGGAATTGGTTAGCAAGCAATCCATAACCGATAAACACCACCAGTGTCATCAGCATAAAGACACCGCCGAGCAACAGCATTTGCATCAGGGGCTGGCCCGCTTCGGGGTGCACGAATTGCGGCATAAAGGCGAGGAAGAAAATGGACAGCTTCGGGTTGAGGATGTTGATCAGCAAGCCTTTCAACGCCACGGACAAGGCACCTTTTTCATGGCCACCGTCCGCGACGCTCATCGGGCCGCTCGAGCGCCACATCGACCAGGCCAGATACAGCAGATAAATCACCCCGGCGTATTTGATGATCTGAAAGGCCAGTACGCTGGTGTGAAAAATCACCGCCAGGCCGAGTACGCTGGCCAACAGCGGTGGCACGATGCCCAAGGTGCAACCAGCGGCGGCATAAAAACTGGCACGACGGCTGACAAACAGCCCGGTGGCAACGGTATACAGCACGCCAGTGCCAGGAATCAGTACCACAACCAGGGACGTTAATAGAAATTCCAAGCTGATCATCATCGTCTCACTTTCATAGACGCAGCGTGTCACAGGTGACTTCTGACACTGCTTGCGCTCCCCATTGATGACCCCATAACAGGGCCAAGTTCGGTCCCTATCTTATAGAGGGATTCGCCCATCGCCCAGTTTTGGAGTTTCTATGACCGCCTTTTCCGTGCTCGATCTTGCGCCCATCACCGAAGGTTCCGACGTCCGCCAGGCGTTGCACAACAGTCGTGATTTAGCGCGTCACGTCGAGCAGCTTGGCTACACCCGCTTTTGGATGGCGGAACATCACAACATGACCGGCATCGCCAGCGCCGCTACCTCGGTGGCGCTCTGCTTTGTCGCCGAAGGCACCGAACGCATTCGCATCGGCTCTGGCGGTGTCATGCTGCCCAACCATTCACCGCTGGTGATCGCCGAGCAATACGGCACCCTGGCCGAGCTGTACCCGGACCGGGTCGATCTGGGACTGGGGCGCGCTCCGGGCACCGATGGCGCCACCATGCAGGCCATGCGTCGCGATCCGATGTCGGCCGCCGATCGTTTTCCCGATGACGTTCAGGAATTGCTGGCCTATCTGGAACCGCTGCAGGAAGGCCAGCGCATCAAAGCCGTTCCTGGAGCCGGCACGCGCATTCCCATCTGGCTGCTTGGCTCCAGTCTGTATTCGGCGCAACTGGCGGCGACTCTGGGTTTGCCTTTTGCTTTTGCATCGCATTTCGCGCCGGATATGCTCGACCAGGCGCTGGCGATTTATCGCGAACGCTTCGAGCCTTCGACGTATCTGGACAAACCTTACTGTGCGGCGGCGGCCAACCTGTTCGCCGCCGATACCGACGCCGAAGGCGAACGTCTGAAGACATCGATGATGCAACAGTTTGTCGCGCTGCGTCGGGGCACACCGGGCAAAATGCCGCCACCGGTCGATGACCTGGACAGCATCGGTTCGCCAATGGAACGCATGCAGGTGGAGCACGCTCTGGTGGAATCTGCGGTGGGATCACCGCAGAGTGTGCGACGCTGGTTGGCGGCCTTTATCAGTCGCACTCAGGTGGATGAGGTCATTCTGACCGGGCCGATCTTTGATCACGCCGCCCGGCTGAAATCCTACAGCATCGGCGCAGAGGCAATGCAGGGTTTGTGACCCTTTAACCGAACAGCTGATCAATCAGACTGAGCGGCTTTTGCATCGACTGATACGCATCGATGCCTGACTTGCCAGTGCCCTGAGCGACTTCCGTCAGGTAGTACAGGTCGCCGTTTTCGAAGGCGGCCTTGGCTTCTTCATCGGTCATATTGGCCAACACCTGCTGCTGCTCTTCACTCAGCCAGTCCGGCGCTTCCTGATTGTCGGCAATCAGTTGGTAGGCATTGAACAAGGCTTTCGACGGCACCGAGCCATTGGCTTCGTGTTCAGCCATGGCTTGACTCAAGGCTTCTTCAGCCGCCGACAGGGTTTCATCCGCCAGCGACAAACCTTGACTGGCCCATTGCTGAATCTGGCTGTCGCCACCAAAAACCAACCGCGCCAGATGGTTCTTCGATGCCGCACCGGAGAGCATGGCCGTTTCCATGGCCGCCTGCTGCTCGGTTCGTTCGATGGGATCAATCACACCGGCAGCTTCTTGCCGCCGGGTATCCACGGTTTGGATAAATTGTTCCGCCCATTGCGTGAGCGAGCCCGACACATTCATGCTGACACCTCGGTTTTAGCAAGCCTCTGCGGATTCCATAACAAGAGGTGTGCCAGCTCTGGCGCCGGTTAGCTTTACTCCGACCAGACGGCGAATTCATTGCCACTGGGCTCGGCAAAATGAAAACGGCGCCCTCCCGGAAACTCATAAACGTCCTGCAAAATAACCCCACCGGCGGCCTCGACTTTGGCTTGAGTTGCTGCCAAATCCTGGCTGTATAGCACCACCAAAACCGAGCCCAGCGCAGCCCTGGCTTGCAGATCGGATTGATAAAACCCGCCGTCCATTCCACCACCGGTAAAGGCGGTATAGCTTGGACCGTAATCGACAAAGCTCCAGTCAAAGGCGGCACTGAAAAATGCCTTGGTGGCGGCTAAATCGAAAGCGGGAAATTCCAGATAATTTATGGATTCGTGCGTGTTCATCGGCTGTTCCTAAGCAAGCGACCAACCGTTAAGTTGCCCCATTCAACTGCGCCAGTAAAGCGTCACTGGTGGCAAATAAATCGGCGCTTAATGACACTTCCTCAACAGGAAACCAAGGCGATAATTCCCGGCCACTCCAGTGCATATAAGCCCCGGGATTGGGGAGCGGTTCAGCGCCGCTGAGATAGCCCGCCAGCAACGCACCGGAGCGTTGCGCCGTGTTGCTGTCAGCAAACACACCCAGCCGTGCCAACGATGGCATCACCCATTTCCAGGCCCATCGAGCGACGGCTCCGTGCTCACGGGCAAGGCCCGTACCGGGCATCAGCCCTGGATCAAATGAAAAGTAATGCCGGTGCGAATCCCGTGCGGCGAAGTGACGGGCCGACATCAGGTTATACAGCTTGGACGTTGCATACGCCGCCCGGCAGGCCGCGGCACCGTCCAGGTTGGGGTAATCGCCGATCGCTACGTCTTTAACGGCGGTTCCGGAAGCCCCCCGAAACCCCGCTTGCCGTGCGGTGCGATTGTTAATGTCGTGGGTGCCACTGCTGGTCCAACCGATACGCGCACCGGTTTTAAGGTGACTGACCAATCCCTGATACAACTGATGATGGGCCAGGTGATTCACCGCGAAGGTACTTTCCAAGCCATCCTCCGTACGATGCAATTGACCCGATGCCTGAATACCCGCATTGAACATCACACCATCCAGCGCGGGCAGATTCGTTTCGGCTTGCGCCAAAAAGTCGGTGACCGATGGCAAAGACGCCAAATCGAGTTCCGGCGTGCTAATGCGCGCTGCGCCTTTGCTCTGCAGTTCAAGCACCAGTTGTTGTCCACGGTCCACATCGCGCACGGGCAAAATTAATTCACTGGCCTCAGGCAGCAGCTGTTCAGCGAGCTGTCGCCCCAGGCCGGAGGTCGCGCCGGTAATCAGATAGGTTGTCATGATCAAGGTATGCCTTGTTGCTGAGCAGGTGACGTCATAATATGAAGCATCCTTCAGCTTTTAAATTCGCATTCCATGAGCGCAACCCCACCCCAGCTGAAAGCCCGAAAACTGCCGGTTCAGGCGCGTTCTGCACACACACTGACGGTGATTTTCGATGCCACCGTTCAGGTTTTACTGCGCGATGGATATTCGCGCCTGACGACCACGCGCGTGGCCGAACGCGCCGGTGTGTCAGTGGGCAGCCTGTATCAGTATTTCCCAAACAAAGAAGCGTTATTGGCGGCGGTGATGGGGCGCCATCTTGACCATATTGGTGAGGCTATGGAGCAAGCCTGCATCGCTGGTAAAGGTCAGGACACCGCCACCATGGCGGCACAGCTGGTGGATGGTTTTATGGATGCAAAACTCGATCAGGTGGGGTTATCACGCGCGCTGTATCAGCTGCCCATGGCGTTAGGCCGTGATGAACAGGCGGCCCAAACCACGGAACGCTGCGCCAGGGCAATCCATAATATGCTGGCCTCGCGAAAGGCCTCTCTTGAAGCGCAATCGATGGCGGTCTTTGTCGTCACCACCTGCCTGATTGGACCCATGCAAACCTTGCTTACTGGCCACGAACCCACCCCGGAAAATGTGGCCGCTTTGCGCGTTGAGCTGAAACAGTTGCTCTTGGGTTATCTGCAACAACTGTTGGGCGAAACGAAGCCACAACCTCACACAGTGAACGATTCACAGTGACGCAGTCTTCGCCGGCAAACCATTGGCTGATCCGGTAAACCGATGAACCGACAACCTCCGTATAACCGCTGGCTTGGCGATGACGACCGGCTGTCACCGCCCTTCAACAGGTAACGGATTCCCGCCCATACGCCGGGCGGCGCGACGGACGCGCCATGCGCGCGACAAACGGTCATCGTCGCGCCATACCGTTATGATAAAGTGGCTGTTTTCCCGAGGCAGCCACTGCCTATTCAAGAGTGCACCAGGAGATCTGTGGTGGTCGTTCGACTGTGTTTGATGAGTGTGTGTTTGTGGGTGGGCAGCGTTGCGGCCGCCGATTTATCCGTGGGTCTGGGCGCGGCCATTTTGCCTCCACTGGATAACGACGACGATTGGCAGGTTTTTCCGGCGCCCTCCTTTCGCTATCAAGCGGGGGGATATTCGGTTTCCTCTCAGGGGCCTGGGATCAGTGCAGATCTGGTACCGAGCCGTTTAGTCAGTCTGGGACCGTTGCTGCGTTACAGCGGTGGCCGCGATGAAGCCAACCTCCCGGACATCCCCGCGTCAGCCGAGATGGGCGTGTCCGTAGGCAGCGGCATTCCCTGGCGTGTCATCGGCGTGCCACTACCGGGTGTGATTACCGCCGGCGCTGAAGCCGTGACCACTTGGCCGGGAGGGCATGAGTCGCCTTATGGCCAAATCAAACTCGGTTGGGTCTTACCGGCCACAGAACGCTGGACGCTGATCAGCAATGCCAGCCTCAGCTATTTTGGTGACGACTACGCTGATCGTTTTTTCTCACTCGACGCGACCCAGGCCAATCGCGCCGGCACACAACCCTTTGATGCCGATGCTGGCTGGCAGGACGCCAGTCTTGGCGTGGTTTCGGTCTATCAGTTCAAGCCACGTTGGTCGGCCGTTGTGGTGTACAGCTACAGCCGCTATTTCGGGGATGCGGCCGACAGTCCGGCCACTGAGATCCTCAATGATCGTGACCGTCAGGTGATGGTGTTCAGCGTCAGTTATCAGTGGCTGGGTGAACGCGGCCGCTAACCCAGCGGCGTTCACTCTTGAGGTGCCGGCCGATGCTGGGTGTTTTCACCGGCCGTGATAAACAGCAGCCGACACGCCTCGCTGGATTCTGCGTAATGCCAAACGCCACGCGGAACGACAACAAAGGCCCCGGGCTCACGCAAGGTAATCGTTTCATCGCCGTTGCTGTGTTGCAGAACAAAATCCACGGCACCGTCGAGCAAACAGACAATCTCTTCACCGCAGGGGTGCATCTCAGCCTGCGACCAGCGCCCTATTGATCGGGCCTGGGTGATCAAAAATTCATGGTGAAAATCACCCAGCTCGCCACTCATTAATCGCGGCCAGAAGTGTTCATCCAGCGCCAGTGTTTCGGCACGGGCATCGACGCCCAGACGGACGGCGGTCTGGTCAAAACTGTAAGGATTCGCGGCCATAGTGGATGGTCCTGTTCGTTGAGTCGGCATGATTGCTTTCCAGTTTTGCCGCGCATCGGTCGGTTGATCGCAGGCCTATCCCCGGCTCAAGCGGTTTAGATAGGTGATGCAGTTCACATCACTACTCAGTTTTGACATATTAAAACGGGCAAAAACCAGCGCTTTCACTAATCTTCTCAGCTGCAAACTCGCAGGTTTGTAACCTCAGCTCAAGGATGCTCTAACGCAACGGATGACATCCCTTCCTCTCTGTCTCCTATACCCGACCGCTTGGTGCATCCAACAACGCCGTCTTGGCTGATCGATATCACACTGATTCGGCAGCTGACATCCGCGGTGAGCCTGAGTCCATCCGCAATGACCTGCGGGAACTTCTGATGAATCAGGCTCAGAACCAGACCGCGGCCGACTGACTTGAACTTCGGTTCAGGTGACAAGCCTCCAGCGTTACGCCTGGAGGCTTTTTGATGTTCGCCGATGGCCACCGTCGATAAACTTAAGGCCAGTGATCGATACTGGTCAGCTTCGCCGGTTACCGGTAGAGTGCGCCACTGTTGTCCTGTTTTCGATGCTGCCATGCTGAATCGTCTGCGGCATTCCACTCATCATGCCGTCACCTTTACCCGTTACGCTCTGGTCGCCAGCACCATCTCGATCATCGACGCCGGTGGGCTCTACGCCTTACACGAAGGTTTGGGGTGGAACGTCTTCTTCTCGCGCCTGTGCTCTTATTTTTGCGCCATGACCACCGGCTATTTCCTGAACCGACATTTCACCTTTCACAATCATCGACGAGTCCATCGTCTGTCGGTCGAGCTGGCGCATTATTACGGTGTCCACTCCACGGGTGGACTCATCAACTATGGCGTTTTCAGCCTGGTGCTGGTGATCGGGCACCACCTGCAGCTGCCAGCCTTTTGGGATTTCTGGCTGCCGCTTTTGGGCGTTTGGCTCGGTGGCGTGGCCGGCATGTGCTTCAACTACACCCTCTCTCATAAACTCATTTTCCGTCGCCACCAAGACTGATCGGCTAGGCCCAAAAAACTCAGTGCTTGACAGCGCGGCCAAAATAAATATCGTACTAGTACATGAGTACATCCACTGACTACAAAGCCGAGCTGCTGGAGCACTTGCTGGCCATCGATGACGCCCAATCTCTGGACGCGGCCCTGGACAGTCTGCTTACACCGGCAGAATACATTGAGATCAGCAAACGACTGCAGATCTTCAAAATGCTGCGCGCCGGTGTGCCTCAACGCAAGATTGCCGAAACACTGGGTGTCGGCATCGCCACTGTCTCTCGCGGCGCCCGCGCGCTGAACGACGACACTCACTGAACACAGACCAGGAATTCCCATTATGTCCGAGCGCCCTCAACCGTTTCGGCTGCCGCGCAAACCTCACTATGTGAAGCTGGCAGCTGACTGCGATTTTTTTGAATTGTTCAAGAAGTTAGAAAAGCGATTCGACATTTGTTACATGCTCGAATCCCTGGGTGAAGACAGCCATATCTCACGCTACTCAACCATCGGTTTCGATCCGGAATTTGTGATCTACGCCAACGGCAGAACACTGACCATTGAAGAGCGTGACGGTCAGCGCCAAGACTACGACAGCGACAACCCCTACCAGTTACTGCGCGACATCATGCCGCAGAACATAATCTCTCGGCGCTACGCGGGTGGCCTGACGGGCTATCTGGGTTACGATGCCATGCAGTATTTTGAACCCAGCCTGTCGCTAAAACACAACGACGATTTCGATACCTTCCGCTTTGGCCTTTATAAAGACGGCTTAATTCTCGACAAGATGACCGGTGAGGTTATCTACTTTCATTACGGCGATAGTCGCATCGGTTTTCTCGAGGCCTTAATCGACACCGATTATGAAGGCAATGGACCACTGCGGATCGAGTTCGAAGGCGACACCATGAGCCAGTCCGAACACGCCAAAGCCGTTGCGAAAGTTAAGAACGACATCATCAATGGCAAAATTTTCCAATGCGAAGTCGGTTTCAAAAAACGCCTAAAACTTGATGGCGACACCATCAATATTTACGAGAAACTGCGTGAGGTGAATCCCTCTCCGCAAATGTACTATGTGAAATTTGGCGAACAGAAACTCATCGGCGCCAGCCCTGAAATGCTGTTCCGACTGCGCCAGGGTGAAATGGAGACTTTTCCATTGGCCGGCACCACTAAGCGCGGCGAAACCGAACAGGAAGACACCCAGTTTGCAAGGACCTTGTTAAACGATCCGAAAGAAATTGCCGAGCACAATATGATCGTTGACCTGCACCGCAATGACATCGGTCGCGTTGCTCGCTTTGGCACGGTTAAAGTCCGTTCGCTAATGGACATCAAACGCTTCAGCCATGTACAACATATTGCCAGCGAGATCGTCGGCATCATTGATGAAGACGAGGATATGTTCAGCGCGCTCGCCAGCAACTTCCCAGCCGGCACTTTAACCGGTGCGCCTAAAATTGAAGCCATGAAAATCATCGACGAGCTGGAAACCGACGGCCGCGGACCTTACGGCGGCGGCGTAGGACATTTCTCGTTTAACGGCGACTGCACCTTTGCCATTCCAATTCGCACCGTATTTGCCAATGGCAGCCGTGCCTATGTTCAGACCTGTGGCGGCAATGTTTACGACAGCAATGCTGAAGATGAATACGAAGAAATTCGCCGCAAATTTGCCGGCACCCGAATGGCGTTGGCGCCTTTTATGGAAGGAGAACTCGAATGAAGGTTTTGATCATCGATAACTACGACTCCTTCACCTACAATCTGTATCAATACATCGGTGAAATTCTCTCCACGGCGAAGCGTCGTGGTCGGCTGGATGCGTTCGAAGTGCTGGTTAAGCGCAATGATGAAATCAGCCTGGCCGAAGTGCGTGACCTGAATCCGGACCGCATCATAATTTCTCCCGGGCCGGGTTCACCGGATGACGAAAAATATTTTGGTGTTTGTGCTTCAGTGATTACCGAACTGGGTCCAACGATTCCACTGCTGGGAGTCTGTTTAGGCATGCAAGGCATCGTGCATTGCTTCGGCGGCAAAGTGGTGCTCGCCCCGCTGCCTATGCACGGCAAAATCAGCCCGGTGACTCATGCCGGCGAATCGGTTTTTGCAAATGTCCCCGACCAGCTGGCGGTAATGCGCTATCACTCGTTGATTGCAGAAGCAGCATCTTTGCCCGAATGTTTACGAGTGACCGCTGCGGTTGGTGATTTAACAGCAGATCAGTTTGAGGATCGCAGTGCATTGCAACAAGCCGGCGACTTCGAATTGATGGGTGTGCAACATCGCGACTACCCGATCCACGGCATTCAGTTTCATCCTGAATCGTTTGCGACCGAGGGTGGCAAGGAAATGCTGGAGAACTTTATTCTGTCCGCCTGACACCGATGGCGGACAGATATGACACTTATCAAATCGTCAATGATTGCTGACACATATTTTTTCTTATAACTTTGTAACTGCATTCAATTCACCCCGAATTGTATATTTCTGGAAATCCCTATGAGAAAAAAAATCTTGGTTGCTGTAGCGATCCTGATGACCTCTGGACTTGCCTATGCTGACCGCGACGGAATTCTCTTAAGCGCCGGCTTTGGTCTTGGGGGAAACAAACTAATTTACGTTAACGAAGAAGAAAATGTTGATTTGGATGCCAGTTGGGGCGGAGCCTTTCAGCTAAAGCTAGGTGGCATCATTAGCCATCAACATGCCGTCTATCTACACTTCCAAAACTCACTTTTTAGTTTCCAGGAAACCTCATCAAGAGATGAGTTCGCAGCATTTACAGGATTCAGCGGTTTAGGATATACCTACTTTGCCAACCCAACTATCGGCTCCCCTTATATAGAAGCAAGTATTGGTAGAGCAGCTTTCGTTGCAATCGAATCAGCAAGCACAAGCAACAACAATTCTCCTTTTATGCAAGCTGCCCAGGGCAGTACTTTTTAGTCGGAGCTGGATACGAGTTCAATAATTTTATGCAGGCAGGGGTGACACTGGAAAACTACTATAACTATAGCAATGACCGTTCAAATTGGGATCTTCATCACGTGACTGTCGCTGTCAAATTTGAGCTTAAGATCCAGTAGCAATCGATGTTTTGAAACACATTTTTTGATTCAGCCATTAAGCGTGTATGGCTCATCATTAAGAAATACATCAATAGCACCTACTCTTCAGTGTCGAATAGGCATCAAAAGCTGAAGCAATAAACAGTAAAGAAACTGTAGTCAGTCATTCTATTGTCCGTAATGTCAGCAAACTTTACCGGCAACCCCATCACATCCCGCGTCTAATTCAGACTTCCTGTGATCTACTTCACTGTGTACCCCCTAATTCGGTCTGTACCGTCTCGCTCCATGATCGCTTCATGTCGAAGTGATTGAGACTACAGAAAGGGATAATGATCATGACACAGACCAAGACCCAGAAAATTTGTACAGCCGGTTTGGCAACAGTTCTTTTAGGAACTAGCGGTATTGCACTGGCTGATCGTACCCCGCTCTATTTGTCTGGCGGTGCCGGTATTGGCGCCAATAATTTAACGTCCGATGGTTCTCTGGGCGAGGTTGAAACTGAGGCGACGTCCGGCTTGCTGCGCTCTCTGAAAGCGGGCTTTATGTTAAACGATCGAAACGCTCTGTACGTGCACGCACGCTCTTCCGATTTTGACTATGAAACGGAAGATACGAACATCGAGTTTGAAGACGCGCAGACCACACTGATCGGCCTGGGTTACACCCATTACACCAGTCCAACCGCAGGCTCACCCTACTTTGAAGTGACTGCCGGTATGGCCGGTTTCAATGTGGAAGATAACAGCTTCGATATTGAGTCCAGTGGTAAAGGCATCCTCGTCGGCGCTGGCTATGAATTCAACAAGCACCTGCAAATGGGTGCGGTTTATACCATGGCTGAAACCGAAGATGATGATGACAGCGACACCACTTACACCACCAGCTCTCTGGGGCTGAAAGTTGAACTGAAACTTTAATCCGCATCATAAAAAACGGGAGCCAGATGGCTCCCGTTTTTTATTGTTCAGTGCGAAAAACTGACGCGACCAAATCTATAAACCTTGAATCATACTGCCCGGCAAATGATTGCCCTCGGCATCGGCCACCACGGCGCAGTTCACCACCATCTCAGTAGCTGTAATGCTAACCCAACCATTGGCTTCGGCGTCAAAAAGAGCCGATTCTGATGTCAGCTCGCGGCGTTCAGATGTTGCGATCCAGCGCACTTCATAAATCTGCCAAATAGGACTGTAGGGTCGGTTGACGCTGGTGGCACCAATAGGATCAGGCGCTGACGGTAAAATAGCGGGCTGGTCGCCCTCAGGAAAACCGTAAATGCGCTCGATGACCGTCTTGAGTTCCGGCGGTTTGGGGCGAGGTGGTAACGCATCGTTCAATCGAGGGGCGAAGTTGGCGTTCTTGTCGATGGCGGCCGCGACCGGCGAGGCGTCGGTAGTGATGTAATACACCTTGCGGTCATCGAACCAGCCAGGAAACAGCGGCATGGTGATACTGGGTTCGCTGACCGGGCTTGAACCCAAACTGGCGCAACCGGTCATCAACAGGCTGATCAAGCCCAATCCAATCCAACGTTTTTTCATGCTGCCTGCTCCCTATCCAAATTCAGTCAACTCAGTATAGGGAGTGGCAGCAAAGACGAAAGTTCTATCGGTTGGACAATTGTCGGGCGATGCCAGCAGCCAGGCGAGCGTTGTTAAACACCAGCTGAATGTTGCTGGCCAGGCTGTCCCCGCCGGTCAGTTCCGCCACCCGCGCCAGCAGGAAGGGAGTGGAGGCTTTACCGGCAATGCCCTGCTCCTGAGCTTCGCTCAACGCCTGCTCGATGGCGGCATCGATGGCCGATTTCTCCATGGCAAACTCGGACGGAATGGGGTTGGCGATGACCACGCCGCCATCGAGCCCCAGCGCCCATTTCGCCGCCAGGAAATCGGCGATCTCAGCATCGCTGTCGAGCCGGTAGTCGACTGTTTCATCACTGTCACGGGTATAGAACGCCGGCAGCGTTTCGGTCTGGTAACCAAGCACTGGTACGCCCTGGGTTTCCAGATACTCGCGCGTCAGTGCCAGATCCAGAATGGATTTGGCGCCGGCACAAATCACCGCGACCGAGGTATGCGCCAGCTCTTGTAAGTCGGCGGAAATATCGAAGCTCTGTTGCGCACCGCGATGCACACCACCAATACCACCTGTGGCGAAGACACGAATACCGGCGAGGTCGGCGATAATCATGGTTGCAGCGACGGTCGTGGCGCCGTGCTGTCCACGGGCAATGACGTAGGGCAAATCACGCCGCGAGCATTTCGCAACGTCCTGACCCGCTTTCGCCAGCACCTGAATTTCAGCGTCCGACAGCCCCGCTTTCAAACGGCCATCAAGAATGGCGATGGTGGCCGGAACAGCCCCGGCATCGCGAATAATCTGCTCCACCTGACAGGCGGTTTCGTAGTTCTGCGGCCACGGCATGCCGTGCGAGATGATGGTGCTTTCCAGCGCGACGACGGGCTTGCCATCGGCCAGAGCGGCCGCGACTTCAGGGCTGATATCAAGATAAGAATTCATCGGTTTTCGATCCATTGTTGGACAGAGGTTTCGGTTAAATCGGGATGATTGGCGCCATCGGTTTCCAACGTCAGGCCAGCGCAACCCAGACCAAAGGCGGCCTGAGCGGCCAGATCACCGCCGCTTAATGCAGCGTGCAGAATGCCGGCAAAGAGAGCATCACCGGCGCCGGTATCATTGTGAAGCTCGACTCGATAGGGCGCCTGTTGATGTCGATCTTCGGCGCGCGATAACAGCACACCATCACTCCCCAGGCTCAGTACCAGTTGATCCACACCGGCCTCATGCAGTCGGGACAGCAGTTGATCATCATCCAGATTGGTTGCATTCAGAATGGCGGCCGCTTCACTGCGGTTCACCTTTAACGCGCGCAACTTTGACAACAACGGCCGCAGCCGCGGCGCTTTCGTGGCGGAAACCGCGTCAGCATAGAGTCGGCCACGCAATGGCAGGGTACCGACCCAAGCCAGCGTCTCGGCCGACAGATTGGCTTCAACCACCAGAGTATCGGCAGCCACCAGCCGCGATTGCAGCGGTGCCAGACGCTGTGGCGTCAGCGCATCAATAATGCCCATATCGGCAATAGCGCCAACCAACTGGCCGTTGGCATCGTTCATCGCCAGATAGGTGCTGGTCGGTAAATCCGGATCACGCAGCAGACCATCGATGCCTATGCCCGCCAGACGAATGCGTTCACTCAGCCAGTCGCCCCCCGGATCACGGCCAATCAGACTGATCAAACTGACGTTGTGCCCGAGCCGGGCCAGATTCTCAGCGATGTTCCGCCCCACGCCACCAGCACTCTGACGCAGTGAACCCGGGTTGGAATCGGCGGGTAGAAAAGCCGCACTCGATTGACCGGTCAGATCAACATTGGCACCGCCCAGAACGACCATCTGCTCGCCTTCCGGCAGCAGATAGCCCTTGCCCAATATCTTGCCCTGGCGCGTCAGACGCATGATATGGCCGGCGACCGACTCGCGGCTGAGCCCCAGTTGATCGGCCAGCTGTTGCTGACTGGCCAGCGGGTTCTGGCGAATGGCATCGAGCAAACGGGTTTCGATGGATGGCGTCATAAACTAACATCTGTTTATCTTATAACTTTTGTTAAGTCTGCCTCATAGGCGCACGACTGACAAGCACAGGATAACCAGCACTGAGCAACAACCACTGTTGGTGAAGAGAAGGAGGGATTCGATCAGATGGTGCGGACGGAGAGACTCGAACTCTCACACCTTGCGGCACCAGAACCTAAATCTGGCGTGTCTACCAATTCCACCACGTCCGCATGGAAGGACGGAGGATACTAATGATTTCCGGCGCCCGGGGCAACTGTCGTTTTATGCCCGCCGTATCAGGCCGCCTCAATAGTCCAGCGCGATCAACAGCTCACTGAAGCTGGAAAAGGGGCGGGCAGAATTTCAACACCATCGTAGCTCAAATAAACGACTGAGGGCTCTGCCGGGGCATTAAAATCAAGACAAAGCAGGTCACTATTATCACTGGCGAAGGGAACCTGCTTCTCCCAGTCACGTCCCTCCAGTGCGTTGTCATAATCGCCCCTAGAAAAGCAATCCCGCAGCGTGTTCATCTCGCTGTTACCGCTTCGTGTTGCTGGCAGGTACATGCCGTCAAACAGAGTGAATGTAACCTTTCCTAATTCTCTGACAGCAGCGACATCAAAGATTAGCCGCAACGATTTTCTCATGTCGTTTAAGGCACAGGGGTAGCTGAAATCATGCCCTGCATTAAAGCCTCCACATTGACTAATAAAATCGAGAAACAGCTCAGGAAACCGATGCCCCAGCTTTGTTTCAAGAGCTGTGAATGCCGCAGCATCCGGACGCTCGTCATTGGCTAAAAAATACAAGTCTTTAAGCTTGGCGTTCTGTGCCGGTATATCGGCGGCCTCGCCAAGAAAAACGGCCTGCTGTGCTTTATTCTGGATCAAGGTCAAAGAACTTCTTACTACTCTTTTCCGGATAAAGCGTTGTTATTCAAGGAGCAACCGGGCTTGTTACCGGCCATCATCAGTCCGCCCTTGCCATCGCGCAGAACGCTTATGAAAAAGGCACCTACAGTAGAGCATCCTGTGTTTTTTGAGGAAATTATGAACAATCTTTTCACCGCCGTTTTAGCTGGTTTATTACTCACCGTATCAGCAGTCACCCTTGCTGAAGATTGCAGCGATGCTATTAACACCATTGATATGAACGAATGTCTGTCGAGCAACTTTACGGTCGCCCGCACGGAAATGAACAACTATCTTCAAGCCAGCTTAGATCGCTACGCCCATGACCCAGAGTTGATTCAATCAATTAATGTGGCGCAAAAAGATTGGGACACCTATCGAACATCGAACTGCGACGCTGTTCATACAAAATGGCGGCGTGGCACCATCAGAGACGCCATGGCAATCAGCTGCGGAATTCGGCTCACGGAACAAAGAACTCATGAGCTTTGGGAGAATTATTTAACGTTTGCCGACAGTACGCCGCCCGTATTACCAGAGCCTCAATAACCACTGGCAATATAACAGTCATACGTTCTATCGCATGTCGGGTTAGACATCGCTGACTGATCTTTCACGCCGCTTAGCGGCGTTCATTCGATATCGGTGATGCCGATCGTGGACACAAACCGTAGAAAATCGTTATCTATAGTGAGTTACGCAGGTCTAAAAACGTTTTCTTACCTCGATTGAGGCTGGAAGCAATCACATTTAACGGGGTTTTGCCGGGATCAAAATCTTCATACCCAACGAACAGTTCTTTAACGGTGTCTTCATCAAGCATTTTGAATGCCATAGACCAATCCGAAAAAGCTCTTTGATCAATATATCCCTGATAAAAAACTTCGACACTGGTATGCCGCTCGTCCTTAAAGACAGCGTCAAAAAGGGCTTTAATTGCCATTTCTTCGCCCTCTAAAATCTGCATTATTTCTCGATTGTGATAAACCAGCATGCCTGTTATCCCGGCAGCTTGGTTTTTAGCTCTGGCTTTTTCTAATATTTGAAAAAGTTCAGTTTCAGATAAACCGGCTGGTGCGATGCTTGTATACAGTAATTCGTACAGCATAGTGTGGCCTCCCTGTTAATTGATTGAAATAGAATTTCCCACGGCCGCTGTGCATCGGTTTTAGGCACAACCGACATATCGCAGTGACTCGGATTAATCGTATCTTTTGGTCTCTTTTTTACGGATTCCCATTAAGATTCGGGACGAATCCGATAGCGCCGTCGTACGGTCGTTTATCTCTAGCCAGAGGCTCGCGGCCATCGCAGCAACTCTTTCACAGTAACAGTGTAGACAATCACAACCGTTGCGGCTGCACCTGGGTCACAGCCAATGGGCAGTAAGCGGTATCAGGTCATTGAATTACTGTCGCGATAAGCGCCGTTGCTCAAACCATTCAATCGCTTCACCCAGCGGCCGCGGGCGGGCATAAACAAAACCCTGAATCAGGTTACAACCCAGACCGGTTACGGCATTGAGTTCAGCTTCGGTTTCCACACCTTCGGCGACGACCTGTATCGATAACGACTGACACAGATCGACCACGGCACGCACCACGGCCATTTGTTTATCGGATTGCGGCAGGTCGTGAATAAAGGTGCGGTCGAGTTTGACCACCTGGAACGGCAGGTCGGGCAGGCGCGATAAATTAGCGTAGCCGGTACCGAAATCATCCAGCGCCAGAGTAATACCCAGCTCACAGAAGGCTTCCAGTAGTTCGCGGAAATCGGCGTTCTGGTCCGGCAGCTGATGTTCAGTGACTTCCACTTCCAGATAACGCAACACTTCCGGATGCCGTTCATGCCAGGCGCGTAAATAATGCAGCGTGTCGCGGTTAACGCTCTGCACGCTGAAATTAACGCCTAGCGTGACCGGCTGCGCACCCTCGCCCAGTTGGCGGGCGATTAACATCAAGGTCTGTTCCAGCACCCAGCGGTCGAGTTCACGGATGGAACCGTTGTGTTCGGCCAGGTCGATAAAGTGGCCAGGGTAAATCAGATCGCCGCCTTCGTTTTGCAGCCGCACCAGACTTTCCAGCGCCTGAATCTCACCGGTACGGCAATCGATGCGCGGCTGCAAATGGATTTCCATATCGTGCTGCTGCAAGGCACGCGTTAACGTCTGCGCTTTGTTCAATCGGCGCTGCGCCTGGTCTTCATAACCAGCATGATACCAGTGCACCTGATTGCGACCGAGTTTCTTGGCATTGAACAACGCCACTCCGGCATTACGATGCAACTCGCCTGCACTGTCACCATGACGCGGCGAACGCGCTACGCCGATCGACACCGTAAACGAATAGCTGGCGCCACCGAGATTGAACGGCTGCGTCAGTTGTACATGTAGATCGCTAAGGCGTTGCTCTCGGTTGTCTTCGCCTTGATCGTCCTGATGCGGGCCTTGCCAGAAGACGACAAATTCATCGGCGGCGACACGCGCCAGGAAATCGCCCTGATCACTTTGTTCCGACAAACGCGCGCCCAACTGTCGCAACAATTGATCGCCGGCTTCACCGCCCATGGAATCGTTCAGCACTTTGAAATGATCGATGTCGATGTGCAGGCACCAGAGGTTGGTTGCCTCTTCATCGTCAAGCTGCTCCATAAAGCTGCGCAACCCCGGCTGATTGGCAAAGCCCGTCAGCGGATCGAGCCACTGATCAGCGCGCAATTGCGCATCCGCCATCTTGTAAGGCGTGATGTCGAAGGCAACCCCCAGTACCGCCACGGTTTCACCCTCGGCATCCAGCCAGGGGTGCCACTCCAGCCGAAACCAATGCACACCCTGATTCGGGGCTTCCATTTTCAGCTCGTTCAACTGAACCTGCCGATTGGCCCAGACAGCCGCGTCGCTGTCTTCAAACACCTCAACCAAGGCGCTGTGCAAAACATCGGCATCGCTGCGCCCGCTCGGGTCGGCGCCGTTGCACCAGTTCGTGCGGAATGCGGCATTCGCCGCCAGATAACGCCCCGCCCGATCTTTCAACCAGGCGGGATAAGGCAGCCATTCAAAGGTTTGCAAAGACAATGACGCCGCTGGGTTTGTCGCGGCCACATTATCCAGCCTGGATGAATCCAATAAGGTTCGAACCTGAGAGACGGCGGCGATCGCCAACAGCAACACCACAACACCCGCGGCGGTGGCGATCAGATCCTGTCGCAGCGTAAAAAAACACAGTCCCAAGGCCACCGCCAGACCGGCGGCAAACGCCAACAGACTGAGTTTTCTCATTCGCTGCACTAGAGCGCGACGCTGTTCTCGATCGGCCTTACCTTCGGACGTCATTCGGACGCGCCACCCCGTTACTGAATGCGTTTGTATTTAATGCGCTTAGGACCTTCGTTGCCGGTCCGCTTGCGATAATCCGCATCGTACTCGGTGAAGTTGCCTTCGAAGAAGACGGCTTTGGAGTCGCCTTCAAACGCCAATATGTGCGTCGCCACCCGGTCGAGGAACCAGCGATCGTGCGAAATCACCATCGCCGCACCCGGGAAGGCCAGCAAGGCTTCTTCCAGTGCACGCAAGGTTTCAACATCCAGATCGTTGGTCGGTTCGTCGAGCATCAGGACGTTGCCGCCTTCTTTCAGCAGCTTGGCCAGGTTGAGTCGGTTGCGCTCACCACCGGACAGTTGCTTAACGTATTTCTGCTGCGACGAGCCTTTGAAATTGAAGCGGCCAATGTAGGCGCGCGACGGAATTTCATAACCGTTAACACTGAGAATATCCTGACCGTCGGAGACTTCCTCCCAGACCGTTTTGGAACCATCCAGTTCGCGCATCTGACCGACGTAAGCCAGATCAACCGTCTCACCGACTTTGATCGAACCGGCGTCCGGCTGTTCCATACCGGCGATCATTTTAAACAGCGTCGACTTACCGGCACCGTTACCCCCGATGATGCCGACAATGGCGCCCGGCGGTAACGAGAAACTCAAATCTTCATACAACAAGGTGCCGTTGAACGACTTGGACACGCCGTCGGCCTGAATCACCACATCGCCCAGACGCGGGCCCGGTGGGATGTAGATTTCGTTGGTCTCGTTGCGTTCCTGGAATTCGCGCGAATTCATCTCGTCGAACTGACGCAGACGCGCCTTGGATTTAGCCTGACGCCCTTTGGCATTCTGGCGCACCCATTCCAGCTCCGCCTTGATGGCTTTTTCGTGCGATTGCTGTTGCTTGGCTTCCATCTCCAGGCGTTTTTCTTTCTGCTCCAGCCAGTTGCTGTAGTTGCCTTCGAACGGAATGCCGTGGCCGCGGTCGAGTTCCAGAATCCAGCCGGCGACGTTATCGAGGAAGTAGCGATCGTGGGTAATGGCCACCACGGTGCCGGAGAATTCGTGCAGGAAGCGTTCGAGCCAGGCGACGGATTCGGCATCCAAATGGTTGGTCGGTTCGTCGAGCAACAGCATATCGGGGTTCGACAGCAGCAAACGACACAGCGCCACCCGGCGGCGTTCACCACCGGACAGATGTTCAACCTTGGCATCCCAGGGTGGCAGCCGCAGCGCATCGGCGGCCTGCTCCAAACGGTTTTCCAGGTTATGGCCATCCGCCGCGGCGAGCAGATTTTCCAGTTCCTGCTGTTCGGCGGCGAGCTTGTCGAAATCGGCATCCGGCTCGGCGTAAGCGGCGTAGATTTGCTCCAGCTTGGCCTGTGCTTCGGACAGATGCGACAACGCTTCTTCAACGCTTTCGCGCACGGTTTTGCTGTCGTCCAGTTCCGGCTCCTGCGGCAGATAGCCGATGTTCAGATCCGGCTGAGGCCGGGCTTCACCGATGTAGTCTTTGTCGACACCGGCCATGATGCGCAGCAGCGTCGACTTACCGGCACCGTTAAGACCGAGCACACCGATTTTGGCGCCAGGAAAGAAGGACAGTGAAATGTCCTTCAGAATTTCAGTTTTGGGCGGAACCACCTTGCCCACGCGGTTCATGGTAAATACGTATTGAGCCACCAGTGCACCTTTGCCTTGATGTAATAAATGAGGAAGTGCGGCGGATGCCAAACAGCGAGCGAATTGAACAGCGGCTCGCCGGGGTATCCATAATGAGCGACTAGGGTAGAGAAAAGCCCTGACTATGGGAAGGCTGGCCGCGTTTTGGCGGTGGGAAAACGGCGTCTGTTATGTACAATAACGCCCCTTCGCGAAATGCCCGCTGCGGCTGAGCCAAAGCTGATCTTGCGGTCAGTTTCGGTCAACAGCATTGATCCCATTTCGTTAGCTGGCCAACGCCAACCTGCCTGAGGAATTTGCCCATGTTCGAGAAGACTCAAAACATCGCCGATTACGATGCCGACCTGTGGGCGGCAATGGAAGCTGAGCGCGCGCGTCAGGAAGAGCACATTGAACTGATCGCCTCCGAGAACTACACCTCACCGCGCGTGATGCAGGCGCAGGGTTCTCAGCTGACCAATAAGTACGCCGAAGGGTATCCGGGCAAGCGCTATTACGGCGGGTGCGAGCACGTTGATGTGGTCGAAAATCTGGCCATCGAACGCGCCAAGAAGCTGTTCGGTGCCGGTTACGCTAACGTTCAACCGCATTCCGGCTCCCAGGCCAATGCCGCCGTTTACATGGCGCTGTGCGAACCCGGCGATACCGTTCTGGGCATGAGCCTGGCGCACGGTGGTCACCTGACCCACGGTGCTTCGGTGTCGTTCTCTGGCCGCATCTATAACGCCGTGCAATACGGTCTGAACCCAGAAACCGGCGAAATCGATTACGAGCAGGTTGAACAACTGGCGCGCGAGCACAAACCGAAGATGATCGTCGCTGGTTTCTCCGCGTATTCGCGCGTGGTCGACTGGGCGCGTTTTCGGAAGATTGCCGACGAAGTGGGCGCTTACCTGCTGGTCGATATGGCGCACGTCGCCGGTCTGATTGCTGCGGGCGTTTACCCAAGCCCGGTGCCGCACGCGCACGTCACCACCACCACCACTCACAAAACCCTGGGCGGTCCGCGTGGTGGTCTGATCCTGGCCGAAGAAAATGAAGAGCTGAACAAAAAGCTCAATTTCGCGGTCTTCCCGGAAAGCCAGGGCGGCCCGCTGATGCACGTCATCGCCGCCAAGGCCGTGTGCTTTAAAGAAGCCATGGATCCGAACTTCAAGGCGTACCAAACCCAAGTGGTGAAAAACGCTCAAGCAATGGCGGCGAGCTTTATCGAACGCGGCATCAACATTGTTTCCGGCGGCACCGACGATCACTTGTTCCTGGTCGATCTGATCGGCAAGGAATACACCGGTAAAGACGCTGATGCGGCTTTGGGTCGTGCCAACATCACGGTCAACAAAAACGCGGTACCGAACGATCCGCGTTCACCCTTTGTCACTTCTGGCTTGCGCATCGGCACCCCGGCGATCACCCGTCGCGGTTTCACCGAAGCCGAATCGAGTGAACTGGCCGGCTGGATTTGCGACGTGCTGGATTCGCTGGAAAACGGCGACAGCGACAGCGTGATCGAAGCGGTCAAACAGAAAGTACTGGGCATCTGCGCCAAGCTGCCGGTTTACCGCTGAGCAAGGCAGGATTAGCGCCAGCCCCCTGTCGCGCTGCGGCAGGGGGTTTTGTTGTTTAACAGGGTCAAAAATGAGGTCGTGCCATGCCGGATAATGTCACTCTGCGCGCTCACCTGGCGTTGTTGCTCGCCATGCTGCTGTGGGGCTCTTCCTTTATTGCGCTGAAACTGGCGGTCACCGAGTTGTCGCCGATGATCGTCGTCTTCCTGCGCATGTGCGTTGGCGCCTTGGCATTTTTGGTGGTCTGGCCCTGGTTACGCCACGGCTTTCATTATCAAAAAGGCGACTGGAAACTGCTCGCCGGTATGGCGCTGTTCGAGCCTTGCCTGTACTTCATTTTCGAAGCTCAGGCGCTGCAATACACCAGCGCCGGCCAGGCCGGCATGATCACCGCCATGCTGCCATTGATGGTCGCCGTGGCGGCTTATTTTTTGTTGAAAGAGCGCACCTCGCCCCGGCAATGGATCGGCTTTGCCATTGCCGTCGTTGGCGTGGTGTTAATGACGCTGGCGGGTGAGGACGATGATCAGGCGCCCAATGCCGTGCTCGGCAATACGTTGGAGTTGCTCGCCATGGTGGCGGCGGTGGGGTACACCCTGATGGTCAAGCATCTGACCAAACGCTATTCCGCCTTCTTTATTACCGCCTTCCAGGCGTGTGTCGGTGCGGTGTTTTTCCTGCCACTGGCATTGCTGGCCGACTGGCCGGAAACCATTTCTCTGTCCACCTTTGGCACTATTGTCTACCTCGGGCTGGTCGCCACGCTGGGCGCTTATGGCTTGTACAATTACTCGCTGACCTACTTGAAAGCCTCCGTCTCGGCCGGTTACACCAATTTGCTCCCCGCCTTCACTCTGCTGTTTTCGATGCTACTGCTCGGCGAACGCGTCAATCTCTGGCAATGGTTCGCCATTGCGCTGGTCTTCCTCGGTGTGTATCTCAGTCAGGAAAAACGCCAGCGATCAGTCCCGCCCGAAGCGCCGCCACCGATCACCGGCTGAACTGGCAAGCCAACGCTACACTCGCGGTTCGCTTTGCGGTGAGCCTGCGAATCGACAAGTCCGGCAGCGCCATCAACAATAGGCATCACCGTCTCACGGATGCCGCTGATGCAACCCTATTCCGTACAAGATCTGTTCAAGGTCGGGCTCGGCCCATCGTCGTCGCATACCCTCGGGCCCATGCGTGCGGCCGAGCGCTTTGTCTTGCACCTGCAGGAAAAAGGCTTGCTGGACCAGGTCCAACAACTGCGCGCCGACCTCTACGGTTCGCTGGCGCTGACCGGAGTTGGTCACGCGACTGATAAGGCCGTGGTCCTGGGTTTCTGTGGTCTGGATGCGGCTACCGTCGATCCGCAAGACGCCGATCAGACCTTCCTGACAGTGCGCACCGAACAACGCCTGCCACTGGCCGGTCAGCACGATGTGCGTTTCGATCTCGATGAGAGCGTGCGTCTGTTTAAAGAAGTCTTCCTGCCCGAACACCCCAACGGCATGCGCTTCACGGCCGAAGACGCCAACGGCATCGTACTGCTCAGCGAAACCTGGTATTCGGTCGGCGGCGGTGCCATTGCCAATGAACTGGCACGCGATTCGGCGCACCGTGATTTGCTCGAAGAATTCCCGGACAGCCGGCCCTACCCCTTTTTCAATGCCACCGAATTGCTGGCTCAGTGCGATCAGCATCAACTGAGCATTGCGCAATTGGTGCGTGATAACGAACTCGGTTTGGGCGGCAGTGACACCGATCTGGCTGGCTGGTGCGAGCTGATCGTTGAGGCCATGTTCGCCTGTCTCGACCGAGGCATGACGCTGACCGGCACCCTCCCAGGCGGCCTGGACGTGCAACGCCGCGCCGCTCGCATGGTGAAAGCGCTGCAGGAAACACCCGCCACCGATGAGCTGGCGTTAATCGATTGGGTCAGCGTTTACGCCCTGGCAGTCAATGAAGAAAACGCCGCCGGGGGACGTGTCGTGACCGCGCCAACCAACGGTTCGGCGGGTGTTATTCCCGCCGTGCTGGCTTATATCCGTTTCCATCTGCCCACGCTCGATCGACCAGCGGAAACCGACTTCCTGCTGACCTGCGCGGCCATCGGCTGGCTTTACAAACGCAATGCTTCTATTTCAGCCGCTGAGATGGGCTGCCAAGGCGAGATTGGCGTCGCGTCTTCCATGGCTGCAGCCGGGTTGGCGGCGGTGCTCGGTGGCAGCCCGGCACAAGCCGAACACGCCGCGGAAATTGCCATGGAGCATCATCTGGGCATGACCTGTGACCCGGTGGGCGGTCTGGTACAAGTGCCGTGTATTGAGCGCAACGCCTTTGGCGCTGTTAAAGCGATTCAGGCCGCGCGTCTGGCTTTGCGCGAACCGGGCGACCACCGGGTGTCGCTGGATCAGGTCATCGAAACCATGCGCCAGACCGGTGAGGACATGACCGCCAAATACAAAGAAACCGCCCTCGGCGGCCTGGCGGTGAACGTGGTGGTTTGCTGAATGGCGTTCGAGCATTAAGCTTAACGCCGTCCTCCACCGCGCCAGGAATCCTCATGATCGCTCGTATTCTGTCTATCCTTTGCTTCGTTTTGTTCGCTCAGGCCGCCCTGGCAGACGGTGATATCGATGCCGGACGCGATAAATCGCGGTTATGCGTGGGGTGCCACGGTGTTGCCGGTATTTCCAATGCCCCGGTCTACCCCAACCTCGCAGGTCAGAAAGAAGCCTATCTGGTGTCCGCACTGGAGGCGTATAAAAGCCGCGACCGACAGGGTGGCAACGCCGCCGTTATGTGGAGTCTGGCGGCGGGGCTGTCTGAGGCTGACATCCGCAACCTGGCCGCCTACTACGCCAGCCTGAATCCTGGTCGCTGACCGTCTTCAGCCGACGACTCCGCTTGGGATGCCGCTTGGCTGCATCCATCCACAGAATCTGTGGATAAAATTGTGCACAGCCTCTTTATAGCAACGCCTTATCGGCATGACACTGTTGTTGCAATTTATTGATCAAAAAATGAACAGCAATAAAAAAGCCAATGAAATCATAGAGTTGCTGAATTGCTCATACTTTGATCGACCCATCGGCAACCACCGATAAGCACTGAGACGGTGCACGCCCGCCATGTGAATAATCATCAGCCGCCAAGCCCGATTCCTGGCGGACTTGGCAAAAGTCAAGACGGTAAAAGGGGTGAATTGATCGCCAAAACTGTGCATTCCCAGTACACTGACGCCGTTCTAAAGTCTGCCCCCTAATTCACGTATTTGAGTCAGCGCTACCGCCATGCATTGCCCTTTCTGTAAAGCCCAAGACACCAAGGTGATCGATTCGCGTCTGGTCGCCGAAGGCGAGCAAGTGCGTCGGCGTCGTGAATGCCTGGAATGCGGCGAGCGCTACACCACCTATGAAAGTGCTGAATTGTTAATGCCGCGCTTGATCAAGCAGAACGGCAACCGCGAAGCCTTTGATGAAATCAAACTGCGCGCCGGCCTGCAGCGCGCGCTGGAAAAGCGCCCCGTCAGTGTCGAAGACGTGGAAGCCGCCATTGCCCGTATTAAGCAGGCCTTACGCGCGACCGGTGAGCGCGAACTGCCGTCGCGTCGCGTCGGTGAAGCGGTGATGGATGAACTGCGCGATATCGATCAGGTCGCCTATGTACGCTTCGCCTCTGTGTATCGTTCCTTTCAAGATCTCAGCGAGTTTCGCAGTGAGATCGACCGGCTGGAAAGCAAGAAGCCCTGACCGTGCCCGATTATCGTCATGACACCCTTTGGATGGCCCGCGCTCTGCAACTTGCCGCACACGGCCTGACCACCACCAGCCCCAATCCACGCGTCGGCTGTGTGCTGGTGCGCGATGGCGAAGTGGTCGGCGAAGGGTTTCATCAACGGGCGGGGGAGCCGCACGCCGAGGTTCATGCACTGGCTGCTGCTGGCGATAAAGCGCGCGGCGCTACGGCTTATGTCACGCTCGAACCCTGCAGTCATCAAGGTCGTACGCCACCCTGCGCCGATGCGTTAATCAAGGCAGGCGTCAGCCGGGTCGTTGCCGCAATGCAAGATCCGAATCCGAATGTTGCCGGCCGTGGTCTGGCACGCTTGGAAGCCACGGGCATTGAGACCCGCAGCGATGTACTGGCGGCCGACGCCGAAGCGCTGAACCTTGGCTTTCTCAAACGCATGCGGACCGGGCAACCCTGGCTGACCCTGAAATTAGCCGCCAGCCTTGATGGCGCAACAGCTCTGGCCAACGGCGCCAGCCAATGGATTACCAGCGCAGAATCGCGTACTCACGTCCAACACGGGCGAGCGCGCAGCTGCGCTATCCTCACCGGCATCGGCACCGTCCTGGCCGACGACCCGTCGCTGACCGTGCGTCTGGACAACCACCCGCGCCAGCCTGACCGCATTGTGCTCGACACTCACCTGCGCACACCAAGCACCGCGAAGATGCTCAGTCTCGAAGGCAAAACCTGGCTGCTGCACGGCCCGAACGATAATCAGGCCGCGCAACAAGCACTGCTCGATGCGGGTGCCCGGCTGCACGAAATACCCTTAAACCATCACGGCCAGCTCGACCTCAATGCGGTTATGACCTGGCTGGGCGAACAAAGCTACAATGAAATCTGGACCGAAGCGGGTGCCACTTTGGCCGCCAGCTTGCTCGATGGGGGCTGGGTCGATGAAGTGCGGTTGTATCAGGCGCCGGTTTTTCTGGGCTCGGCCATCCGCCCTTTATACGCCACCGCTTTAACGCAATTGAGCGATGGCCAGCAATTTAACGTCATCGAACGACTCAGCCTCGGCACTGACCTGTGCTGGCGGCTGCAACCGCGCTTGAAAAGCCCGAGCGCTACCCTAACTTGACAGCGAGTTTGGCCGCACGGCGGTCGCTCTTTTACAACGACGAGGTCCCGCTGTGGCACTGGACAGTATTGCAGACATCATCGACGACATTCGCCAGGGAAAACCGGTCATCCTGATGGATGATGAAGATCGTGAAAACGAAGGTGACCTGATCGTCGCGGCGGAAAAAGTGACGCCCGAGATCATCAACTTTATGGCCTCCAAAGCGCGCGGTCTGATTTGCCTGACGCTCTCGGGTGAGCGCTGCGATTTCCTCGGGCTGGAACCCATGGTGAAAAAGGACAACGGCTCAGCCTTTGGCACGCCCTTCACCATTTCCATCGAAGCCGCGCAGGGTGTCACCACTGGCATCTCCGCCGCTGACCGGGCACGCACCATTCGTGTTGCGGTCGACCCGAACAGCAAAGCGGAAGACATCGTTCAACCGGGCCATATCTTTCCATTACGCGCCCAGCCCGGCGGTGTATTGAGCCGCGCCGGTCATACCGAAGCCGGCTGCGATCTGGCGCGCATGGCCGGTTTGATTCCCGCTGCGGCCATCGTCGAAATCATGAAAGAGGATGGCGAGATGGCGCGCCGTCCCGACCTGGAAGTGTTCGCCAAAGAACACGGTCTGCGCATCGGTACCATCGCCGATCTGATCCACTACCGAATACTGAACGAGCGCACCATCGAGCGCGTTGAAACCAATCGTCTGGAAACCCGTAACGGTCCATTTGAGGTTCAGGTGTTTCGCGATGGCGTGACCGGCGGTACGCATTTAGCACTGACGCTGGGTGGCCCGTTCGATCCCAACGAACCGACGCTGGTGCGGGTGCACGTGGCCCAGACACTGCGCGACTTATTGGGGGTCGCACCACCGCGTGGCCACGGCTGGACGCTGGATGCGTCGCTCAAGCGCGTCGCCGAAGAAGGCGCTGGCTGCGTGGTCTTGCTGGACGTCCAACAGGCGCCGGATGTGCTGACCGAGTTAGCACAATGCAAAGGCGAGCCCAGTCGTCGCAACCCCAAAGTGGATAAATACGGGACCTACAACACCATCGGTACCGGCTCGCAGATTCTGCGCGAGCTGGGCATCGGCAAGATGCGCTTGCTGAGTTCGCCCATCAAATTCGGTGGCATTTCCGGCTTCGATCTGGAAGTGACAGAATATATCGCTGCGGCCGGCGACTGACCGGCCACGTTAATTTTTGCCTGGAGCCACGGCTCCACCAACAGGATAGGACGATGTCGACACTCACCTCTTCGCTCAAAACTCTGGAAGGCGACTTTTCGCCCAACGCCGCGCAATACGCCATTGTCGTCGGCCGCTGGAACAGCTTCGTGGTCGAAAGCCTGCTCGACGGCGCCGTCGATGCATTGAAACGCCACGGCATTAAAGACGATCAGATCACCATCGTGCGCGCCCCGGGCGCTTATGAACTGCCGCTGGTCTGTCAGAAGCTGGCAGCAACCGACCGCTACGACGCCATCGTCGCACTCGGCGCCGTGATTCGCGGCGGCACACCGCACTTCGATTTCGTGGCTGGCGAAGCCGCTGGTGGTTTGAGCTCGGTTTCCCTGACCACTGACGTGCCGGTCATCTTCGGTGTACTGACCGTCGATTCCATCGAGCAAGCCATTGAACGCGCTGGCACCAAAGCCGGCAACAAAGGCGCCGAAGCCGCTCAGGTGGCGCTGGAAATGGTGAACCTGTTCAAGCAGATCGAGGTCAGCGAATGAGCGATCGTCCATCCATGGCGGCTCGCCGCAAAGCCCGTCGACTGGCGGTACAGGCGTTGTATCAATGGCAGGTGTCGTCATCGCCGATCAACCAGATCGAAGCCGAGTTCAACACCGACCACGATATGACTAAGGTCGACGGTGAATACTTCACTGAAATCCTGCGCGGTGTCGCCACCACCAAGGCGGAACTCGATTCCCAGATCGAACGTTTTACCGATCGCCCCACCCGGGAAATGACTCCGGTAGAACTGGCTATACTGCGAATGGGCAGCTATGAAATGGTTCACCGGTTGGACGTACCGTACAAGGTGATCATTAATGAAGGTGTTGAGCTGTCCAAAGTCTTTGGAGCCAGTGAAGGGCATCGCTATGTGAATGGCGTACTGGACAAGCTCGCACAGCATTTACGCCAACCGGAAGTTCAGGCCGGACGCAAGCATTAAAAACCAAAAGTCTGATCCCGCTCACGAAGCGCAATGTCCGACTTTACCTAACATGACGGGCTCCCTATAGTCGCTTGCTTGCTGTGTAGCCAGGTCGGACCTGGCTGCGACCTACCCCCGAAGGAGATGTAATTCATGATCAGCCGTCTGAGCGCAGCTCACCTCAGGGCGCTTCGCCCTTTAACCCGTCTGAGTCTGGTCGCCACTCTGAGCGCCTTTGCTTCCCAGGCATTTGCTGAAGACGTTCCGGTCTCAGCGCTGGGCGAAAACCTGCGCGGTGAACTGACCTCGGCAAGCCCGGTCAACCTGAACGATGGCACCCGTTATTCCAGCCACCGTTTCTGTGCTGGCAATGGCGATGACATTGCCTTGTATGAGTTTCAGGGTCCGTTCAGCGCTCGCCTGTCACTGATCGATGAAAATTACAGCCTGATTGGTGCGGGCAATAAAGCCACCAGCGGCGACGGCGGTCTGGTACTGATCGACCCGCCGGCGGATCAATGCGTGACGCTGATTGTCAGCGGCCAGAACAGCAATGCTTATGGCCCTTACCAATTGAATGCCGTCAGCGCTGAAAGCTCTACCCGTCGCCTGGAACCTGGCCAGTCCATTCTGGCTGCAACCGATGCCAATAAGCGCCTGAGTTTCCCGCTGAGCGTTGACGATGCCACCGAGCTGGAGATGCAACTGGTCGACGCCAGCGGCCGTCTTGGTCTGAGCATCAGCAACGACGACTTCCGCGATCAGGCGTTAGCCTGTGGCGATAATGAATTGCGCATGACCACCTACCTTGAACCGGGCGATTATGAAGTCTCGTTGATTCCCGGCCAGCGCCCGTCGAGCGATCTGCCTGTGGACGAGTGTGCTGCCGTTGCCACCACCAATGGCCAGGCGTTCTTCTTGAAGACCACGGCCAGCTTAATGCCCGAAGGCATGCGCAATGGCGGTCCGCTGTCCAATGGCGACGAAATCATCGGCGTGCTGGGTAACGGTCGCGATAACGAGTACCGCTTAACAATCGACGAGCTGGCTCAAGTGACCATCAACCTGGCGTCATCTGACTTCGACACCGTCCTGGAAATTCAGGGTCCCGATGGTGAACAGCGCAACGACGACTCCGGTAACGGCACCAACTCCGAAATCGATTCCATCATGCGTCCGGGTGACTACCGCGTACTGGTGCAATCCTTCGGTTCTGGCAGCGGCGGTCAATACGACCTGCGCGCACGCATCGAACCGTTCAGCGGCGACCTCACCAACGAAGGTGACATTGCTCCGGGCGAACAGTTGACCGGCTTGCACAGCGGCACCGACAACACCTACAGCCTGACGGTTGAAGAGCGCTCCGAAATTACCATCAATGTTGGTTCAGACAACTTTGACACTCTGCTCACTCTGGTTGGCAACAACGTCAACCTCAGCGACGACGATGGCGGCGACGGCACCAACTCCCGCATCGAAACCCTGCTGGAGCCGGGTACTTACAGCATTCAGGTATCGGCCTACGGCGAGTCTGGCGGCGTCTTCGATATCAGCGTGACTCAGGCCGAAGCGGTCGGCCGTTTGCAAGACAGCGGCGATGTGGCACCGGGTGATGTGGTCTACGGTCAGATGACCAACGGCCAGCCGCTGACCTACCGCCTGAACGTCGACAGCGCCCGTACCGTCAGCATCAGCGCCAGCTCTGGCTCAGCCGATACCGTGCTGACGCTGAGCGGTGGCGGTTTAAACCTGGAAGATGATGACGGCGGCGACGGCACCAACTCGCTGATCGAGCAGTTCCTGACACCGGGTGAATACACCATCCAGGTCCGCGACTTTGGCAACAGCAGCAACGGCACCATTCGTCTGGAAATCACTCAGGCAACGGCTGTTACCTCTTAAGCCATTCGATAAAAAGGCGGCTTCGGCCGCCTTTTTTATTCCCGCTGTCTCTCTTCCTATTCGCAGTTTGCAGTGCGGCCGGTCCACTTAGGTCGCAAACCGAGTTAAGGAAATGCATTCCATGAAGCGTTTTTCTGCCTTCCGGTTCGGGCGTCTGGCTCGTTCCCTGCCATGGTTGATACTGAGCCTGGTGCTGGCGTCCGTTCAGGCCGAAACCCAGGAACATCTGGGCGATGTTTTGCGTGGCGAACTGACCTCGCACAGCCCGGTCAATCAGAACGACGGTACGCGCTACTACCGCCATCTGATATGTGAAGGCGATGCCGGCAAGGTTGGGCTGTATCGCTTTAACGGCCCGTTCAAAGCGCGGCTGTCGGTTACCAGCATCGAATCCGACCTGCTGGGTTCCAGTCAACGCCACACCGATAACGGCCTGCTGCTGGTGCAATTACCCGACGATGCTTGTCTGACGGTGATTGTCAGTGGTGCCACCGACAACGCCTACGGCCCTTATCGGTTGGAGCCGGTGAATATCCAGCCGCTGGCAATGGATGACACCCTGATACTGAATACCGAGTATCTATCACAGCTGGATCCAAGCCTGGCCTACCGGTTTGAATTGCCCATTCCTGAAAGCCTGGAATTGGATCTGACTCTGTTCGACACCAGCGGCAGTTTTACCGCCTTTATCGGGGATGGAGAGCAGCGCGATTTAGCCGATGCCGTGGCGTGCGAAGGCAGTGAACTGCAACTGCACGCCTACCTTGCCGCTGGCAATTACCAGCTGGTCCTGCTGCCCAACGAACGGCCTAACGCCATGCGCGCCCGCAGCGACTGCGCCGACTTCACCAGCAACCCCGGCCAGGCAGTCCACCTCCACAGCCAGACCATCGCTCTGCCAGCTGGCAGCCGCAGTGGCGGTGAATTGCCGGAACGCGAGGTGATCAATGGCCTGCTGACACAAGGCAGCCACGATGCTTATCACTTCTCGCTGGCTAGACCGAGTTCGGTACAAATTGACCTGCGCAGCAGCGACTTCGACGCCTATCTGGTGCTCACCGGACCGGATGTCGATGTGCGCGACGACGACAGCGGTTCGGGCAGCGACGCCAGTATCACCACGACGTTACCGGCCGGTGACTACCAACTGGTGGCGCGCGATTTCGGCGCTTTGTATCGCGCAGGGCGCTACCAGTTGTGGATGGAAACCCACCCTGTCAAAAATGCCTTACTTGAGCAACCCGGCGAGATTCACCTCGGCGATCGTATCGAGGGTCAGCTGAACTCGACCAGCCACCATTACAACCTGATTCTGGAACAGCCGGCGGAAATGACAGTCGATGTCACTTCTGACGATTTTGATCCGGAACTGACGCTGAGCAACAGCGTCATCAACCGCACGGATGCGGACAGTGGCCTGGGCAACGGTGCCCGCATCAGCGAGCATCTGGCGCCAGGCACTTATCAACTCGACGTATCGGCCGCCGATCGTGGTAATGGCCGCTATACCATCAGCGTCGCCAACAGCGCTGATACCATTCGCATTCAGAACGACGGTATCGTCACGCCAGGCGACCGGTTCTACGGTGAATTCGAGCGCGGCCAAACCTTGCAATACTGGCTGGTGGCCGACGACCCAGCCTCAGTGCGCATCCGCGCCAGCTCGCATACGCTCGATACCATTTTAAGGCTCAGCGGTCGCGGTCTGGTTCTGGAAAACGATGATCACGGTGGCAGTACCCATTCGATGATTGAGGTCGACCTGATTCCGGGCACCTTCACGCTGGAAGTCAGCGAATGGGGCAGCGACCACAACAGTGGCATTATCTTGATCGAAATTCTGGCGGACGACTAAGCCGCATAAAAAAGGGCGACTCATGTCGCCCTGCTGATAACGCCTACGCTGCCTGTCACTCTTACGCTTCTTGCAACAGGGACCACTGCTCGCGCAACGCCAGTAAGTGGTCACTCCAAAAGCGCGCACTGTCGAACCAGGAAAAGGCACGCGGAAACGCCGGGTCTTGCCAGCGCTGCGCAATCCATAAGGTATGCCGCACCATGTGCACCGTGCGCAACGGCTCCAATAGCGCCAGATCCGATTTGGGAAATGGCCGGAACTGTTCGTACCCTTCTTCAAGCTCACTCAATTGCAGCCGCTGCTCGTTGACGTCGCCGGACAACAACTTCCAAATATCCTGAGCCGCCGGTCCCATCACGGTGTCGTCCAGGTCGACAATCAACAATTGATCACCGCGACTGAGAATATTGCCCGCGTGGAAATCACCGTGGATGCGGTGGACCGGTATATCGCGGTAAATCGGCTCGAAGCGATCCTGTATCAGGCGGATCAGCGGCTCCAGCGTGGCCAGGTAGTTGGCGCGCAAATCGTCCGGTAACAAGGGACTGTCCGCAAAGAAGGTCTGCGCCTGCTGCAGTGGATCCAACAGCGATAACCGAGGTCGATGCTCAAATGCCTCTACCACGCCAACATTATGCAAGCGTCCCAGATGCTGGCCGATGCGATACAACTGATCCGGATTATCCAATTCAAAGGCGTGGCCGGCACGCATTGGAAAGCAGGCAAAGTAAAACCCATCGCGCTCGTGCAGGACATCGCCTGCAATGTTCAACGCCGGTACCACCGGCACATCGGCCACGGCCAGTTGATCGGTAAACTGAAGTTCTTCGCGAATCTGTGCCTCATTCCAGCGCCCGGGCCGGTATACCTTCACGACCATCGGCTCAGCGTCTTCAATCCCCACGCGATAAACCCGGTTTTCGTAGCTGTTGAGCGGATAGAGTCGATAGTCTGACCAAAGGCCCAGTGATTCGATCCAATCGATCAGCCGGTCCTGACTCAGAGCATCGTACGGATGAGCACTTGTGGTCATATCACAGCCTGGCGGGAAAATGTCGGCGCATTGTAGAGCAAAGCCGAGCCAAAGTGGGCTTAGTCACCCAGCGGCGTGCGTGCCAGCGTCCACACCTCTATTCGCCCCACACCCTGCGTTAACAGCTGGCGGCTCAGTTCGGCTGCCGTTGCGCCGGTGGTCAGCACATCATCAACAATGATCAGTCGCGCAGGCGCTAGCTGCGTCACCTCAAAAACACCTTGCAGCGCTGCCTTACGCTGCCGCCGGTTCAAACCTTCCAGAGCGGGTGTTGGCCGCACTTTGTTGACACCCTGCCAAACCGGAATGCCCAGCGATCGCGACCAGATCGCCGCTAACCACTGCGCCTGGTTAAAGCCTCGTTCATTCAGTTTACGGCGATGCACAGGCACCGGAAGCAGCGCGACCTCCGCCGCGCCAGGAGCCGGATCAACCACCCGCACCCAGTGTTCCGCCAAGGCCCGCGCACTGGCGTAATCCTGGTGGTACTTCATTTGATGAATCATAAACCGGCAGGCTCCGACCAAAGGCCAGGCCACGCTCAGCCGGTGCCAGGCAGGCGGCTGGCGCTGACAACGGCCACACAGCGGCGCCAGCGTATTGGGCGCACCGCAACCCGGGCACGGATCCACCAAGGGTTGCAGCCAGCTGCGGCATAACTCGCACAGCTCGCCGTTATACGACGATTGTTCGCACAATGGGCAGGCCAGCCCGACAAGGCCATTCACACCGCGGGCGAGAAGCGACGCGGTTTGACGATAAAAAGCGGGGAATTTCACAGGCATCCGTGCCCGTCCATCCAGAGTCATTCGACCAAACACTGTAAGGAGTGGCTGAACAAGGGAGCAACGATGAGTGGGGAAAATGCACGGATTGAGGGTTGAACTGTGATTAAGTCGGCAAAAAAACCAAGAAATTGAAGTTTTATAACAATTTGTTACAACAAGCTGACAAATGCTGGTTAAAATGTGTGCAATTCAAACGTTTCAAACGGATTTTCAAACGTTTGGGCTCGTGATCCATCTGATTTTCGCAGTCACTTCAGGGACCTTATCCCGGAGCATGAAATGATAGGTTCAGTCTTCAGTAGCGCTATTTCCGGTATCCATACCGGCATGAACTCTCTGGCTCGCAGTGGCCAGGAGATTGCGCGTGCCAATATTCCGGCTGAAGAAGGCGGAACGGATGACCTTGCTCCCCCTCTGGTAGAACAGATTGAAGGCAAAACTCAGGTTCAAGCTAGCGCTCGTGTTGTCGAGGCAGGCTCCGCAACATTGGGATCCTTGCTGGATATCGAAGTTTAGGGGAGGTACAGGATGTCGACACTCAGTGGTCTTACCCCAACGTCAGTAACACCGAGCATTGCGCCGGTCAACGATCCTGATCAGCAGGCGCAGTTGCGTCGTCGCAACGAAACTGCGGTGTTTTCGCCGGTCGAAGAAAGCGAAGCGACAACGGCGAGCCAAAACCGCCCCGAACAGGGCGCGGCACAACAACGCCAAGCCAGCGCACAGGGGGCCAATCCGGCATCTGCGTCCGCTTCACAGCAGCGTAACGATTCGGCTGAAGCCAGCCGTCCGGTGCAGCAAAACACTTCCGAAGACGACAGCAGTCAATCGCAAAATCTGGCGGAGCGCCGCAACGAAGAACGTTTGCAGAAAGAACAGCTGGAAACCATTCGTGACCTGGCACGCCGTGACCGGGAAGTGCGCAGTCATGAACAGGCTCACCAAACCGTCGGCGGACAATATGCAGGTGCCATGAAACTGGACTACACCACCGGTCCGGATGGTCGTCGCTATGCAGTGTCTGGTGAAGTGCCCATTGACCTGTCACCGGTGCCCGGCAACCCGGAAGCAACCCGCTTAAAAGCTCAGCAGATTCGCCAGGCCGCCTTGGCCCCGGCAGAACCGTCCAGTCAGGACCGTTCCGTTGCAGCCCAGGCCACTCAGCTGGCGCTTCAGGCTCAAGTTGAATTGCGTCAGCAAGAGCGCGCAGAGACAGAAGACAGTGATCGCGAAGTGGAAGAATCCCGCTCGATTGAGCAGGAATCGGAAAACCGAACCGAACGCTCTGATGCCCGCAACGACGACGTCAAAGAGCAGGAGTTCGACAACGCTCAAGAGCGTTTTGAAACCATCTTTGAGCAAAGCCGTGACGTCAATGAACAAGCCTTGGTGCGCGAACAATATAAAGACCAGCAAGCAACCGTCGGCCGCAACCTGGACTTCATCGTCTAACGACTTAACCATCCTCCCGGCACGTCCGTTGCCGGGTTAACCCTCAGAATTTCTTGGTAATCGGCCCGCGCCGCAACTGCGTGAAAATACTCAATTCCCACGGACGCATCGCCATCACCAGCCCGGTGCCGAAAATATCGTGCTGTGGCAACTGCGAGTCTTCCAGGCTCAACTCATCGAATTCTTTCGCCAGGCGTCGAATGGCGCCCTGCATGCGTTGATTGGATTCCCGGGACAGCATCCCGCCAACAAACACCAATATTTCGCCCATACGCGGGTCGAAATTGCAGTCAAAAAACTCGCTGGAAATGTGCTGGCGAAAGAACTGGTAGACCGGACCATTGTGAATCCAACGAAAATCACGTGAGATCTTGGTTTGAATCTGATTGCCCGGTAATCGTTCAACCACACCCATCAGATCCAATCGCGCCAACAGCTCGCAGGCTTCGTCGTTTTCAATCCGATAGGTCTTGACGATTTCCTCATAGGGCCAACGGTTGACCATCAGCTGCGCCATCAGCAACAGCTTTGGGTTCGACACCAGCTCGGCTTCACTGGCCTCACTCAATTCATCGAGGTTCATCGCCCGTTCGTGCATCCGCGTCATCAGATAACTCAGATCGGTACCGGCCAGTGCGCAGACTTCTTCCAGTCGCGACAACGTAAAATGACGCTTGGAGAACATCCGTTTAACGTTGGCTTCGCTAAGATCGAGATGAGCGGCGACGTCCGCGTAGGTGATTTTGCGCTCGCGTAAAATTCGCTTGAGCGTATCTACAAGTTGGGCAGTTTGAGACATGATGGAGGCGTTACGAGGTAGCGTTAGATGCTACCAATCGTCGCACACTCCATCGTCTTTTGCACAATGAACAGAACGTTCATTCACAGAATTAAACGTCTGCTGACGCCAGTATCGCCTTCAATGGCTCGTGAATGCCGGGCGTGCTGATTAACCAATGACGCCCTTCCAACTCTTCCGGCAAGTCACCATCAATCGGCAAAAAATGACTCAGTGCCGCACCGGCTTCGCGCGCGACTAACTGACCGGCAGCGCCATCCCACGGACTGATCGATTCGTAGTAGGCGTCCAACCGGCCAGTGGCGACCCAACAGATATCCATGGCGGCCGAACCCAGACGGCGCACATCAGCGCACTCGACCAGAACCCGGCTCAGACGCGGCAGTAACTCAGCACGGGCGGCGCGATCGTAAGGAAACCCGGTGCCGACAATGGCGCGCGACAGGTCGGTCTTGTCGGACACCCGAATCGGCTGACCATTTAACCACGCACCTTGGCCGCGAATGGCGGTATAGCACTCGTTCAAAAAGGGGTTGTACACCACGGCAACCTGAGCCTCGCCCCGGTCGTACCAGGCAACGGAGACCGCCACCATGTTATGACCATGCGCGTAATTAACCGTGCCATCGATTGGGTCGATCACCCAGAGCGGCCCGTTTAACTGCGCATCGCTCAGTGACTGATTGCTCTCTTCCGCCAGAATGGCGTCGGTCGGATAACTGGCGGCGATGGCGTTGGTGATCAGTTGCTCTGACGCCAGATCGGCATCGGTCACCAACTCAATCCCCCCTTTAAAATCGGTATTCAGGTTGCCCACTTCGCGGCGCTTGCGGATTAATTGACCGGCCTGAACGGCCAAATCTTCAGTAAAGGACAGACGAGCATTCAACGACATGGTCGTTCCTCTGAAAGGCGTGATTCATGGCCCGGTTCGGTGGACAGCCAGGCTGTTTCTTGGGTAGAATCCCCGAAATTTGGGCACGGCACCCGGATCGCCGGCACAGCAAAATCAGACGTTTACGTCTACGCTGCTGAGCACAGGTCGCGACTTTGCACATCGCAAACGAATTCCGAGCGGGATGGAGGCTACTTCATCTCGCTTTTTTGCGAAAGAGGCTAGGACTTTCGTCCGACCGGTCAGGATGCTGCAACGAAATCGGTCCCGTTGCCCAGTCAGTCCATTCGTATCGAATAGAGGAACGGATCTTGAGTACGCCAGCCATACTTGCTCTCGCCGACGGTAGTCTATTCCGGGGGGTCAGTATTGGCGCTCCCGGTGAATCGATCGGCGAGGTGGTGTTCAATACCGCCATGACCGGTTACCAGGAAATCCTGACCGACCCTTCTTACGCCCGACAAATCGTCACCCTCACCTACCCGCATATCGGCAATACCGGCACCAACGATGAAGACAATGAGTCCGACCGCGTTTGGGCCGCTGGCCTGGTGATCCGCGACCTGCCTTTGCTGCATTCAAACTTCCGCAGCCAGGGTTCGCTGGGTGAATACCTGATCGACAACAACGTCGTTGCCATTGCCGACATCGATACCCGGCGCCTGACCCGTCTGCTGCGCGACAAAGGTGCTCAGGGCGCCTGCATCGTCGCGGGTGACAACATCGATGAGGCCGATGCACTGGCCAAAGCACGCGGATTCGCGGGCCTCAAAGGCATGGACCTGGCCAAAGAAGTCAGTGTTAAAAAGCCATACGACTGGCGCTCCGGCAGCTGGCAGCTGGGTGTCGGTCACAGCGAGAAAACCGAGGCGGACCTGAACTATCATGTGGTCGCATACGACTTCGGCGCCAAGCGCAACATCCTGCGCATGCTGGTTGATCGCGGCTGCAAACTGACCGTCGTTCCGGCGCAAACCCCCGCCAAAGACGTGCTGGCGCTGAACCCGGATGGCGTTTTCTTATCGAACGGACCGGGCGACCCCGAGCCTTGCGACTATGCCATTGAAGCCATTAAGCAGATCCTCGAAACCGACATTCCAGTGTTCGGCATCTGCCTCGGCCACCAGTTACTGGGACTGGCCAGCGGTGGTAAGACAATGAAGATGGCAACCGGCCATCATGGCGCCAACCACCCGGTGGAAACCATTGCTGATAAGACGGTGATGATCACCAGTCAAAACCACGGTTTCGCGGTCGATGGCGACAGCCTGCCGGGCAACGTCGAACTGACACACCGTTCGTTATTCGACGGCACTGTTCAGGGCATTCACCGCACCGACAAGGCGGCGTTCGGTTTCCAGGGTCACCCGGAAGCCAGCCCGGGCCCGCACGACTGCGCGCCTTTGTTCGACCACTTTATTGAATTGATGGATCACGCAAAACGCTGAATGGGAGACGCTGGACGCTAACTTGCGTCTCCCGTCTCCCATCAAGCGTCAAGCGTCACAAAGCGAAGCGACTGACCCATGCCCAAACGCACAGACATACAAAGCATTCTGATCCTCGGCGCTGGCCCCATTGTCATCGGCCAGGCCTGCGAATTCGACTACTCCGGTGCCCAGGCGTGCAAAGCCCTGCGCGAAGAGGGTTACCGCGTCATTCTGGTGAACTCCAACCCGGCCACCATCATGACCGACCCGGCCATGGCCGACGCCACCTACATCGAACCGGTGGTGTGGACCGAAGTCGCCAAGATCATCGAGCAGGAAAAACCCGACGCCCTGCTGCCCACCATGGGCGGCCAAACCGCGTTGAACTGCGCACTCGATCTGGAAAAACACGGGGTACTGGACAAATTCGGTGTGCAGATGATCGGCGCCAACGCCGACACCATCGACAAAGCCGAAGACCGTGAGCGCTTCGACAAAGCGATGAAAGCCATTAATTTGGAAACGCCGCGCTCCGGCATCGCCCGCTCCATGCAGGAAGCCTGGGACATCCTCGACTGGATCGGTTTCCCGGCCATCATTCGTCCGTCCTTCACCATGGGCGGCAGTGGTGGCGGCATCGCTTACAACAAAGAAGAGTTCGATGAAATCTGCGAACGCGGATTAGATCTGTCACCGACCAACGAACTGCTGATCGACGAAAGCCTGATCGGCTGGAAAGAATACGAAATGGAAGTGGTCCGCGACAAAGCGGACAACTGCATCATCGTTTGCGCCATCGAAAACTTCGATGCCATGGGCGTACACACCGGCGATTCCATCACCGTCGCACCCGCGCAAACGCTGACCGACAAAGAATACCAAATCATGCGCGACGCCTCCTTGGCGGTGCTGCGTGAAATCGGCGTGGAAACCGGCGGCTCCAACGTTCAGTTCGGTGTCGATCCGCAAACCGGCCGCATGGTGGTCATCGAAATGAACCCGCGCGTCAGCCGCTCATCAGCGTTGGCGTCGAAAGCGACCGGCTTTCCCATCGCCAAGGTCGCCGCCAAACTCGCTGTCGGTTACACGCTCGACGAGTTGCGCAACGAAATCACCGGCGGTGTCACCCCGGCGTCGTTCGAACCGAGCATCGACTATGTGGTCACCAAAATTCCGCGCTTCGCCTTCGAGAAATTCCCGCAGGCAAACGACCGGCTGACGACTCAGATGAAATCGGTTGGTGAAGTCATGGCGATCGGTCGCAACTTCTCCGAATCGCTGCAAAAAGCGCTGCGCGGTCTGGAAGTGAACGTCGGCGGTCTCGATGCCAAGGTCGACCTCAACGCCGAGGGCGCCATCGACACCATCGTACGCGAACTGAAAGAACCCGGCGCCGACCGCATCTGGTACATCGCCGATGCTTTCCGTGCCGATTTCAGCGTTGCAGAAGTACAGCGCTTAACCGGTATCGATCCGTGGTTTTTGGTGCAGATCGAAGACCTGATCAACGAAGAAAAAACGCTGTCCGAATCGGGCCTGAAAGACCTCGACGAAACCCGCATGCGCCAGCTGAAGCGCAAAGGTTTCTGCGACGAACGCCTGGCGCGTTTGGTCGGTGTCAGCGAACAGGAAGTGCGTAAAAAACGTTGGGCCCAGGGCGTCCGCCCAGTCTACAAGCGCGTCGATACCTGCGCTGCTGAATTCGCCTCAAGCACCGCCTATATGTATTCCAGTTACGACGAGGAATGCGAAGCCGCGCCGAGCGATCGCGACAAGATCATGGTGATCGGTGGCGGTCCGAATCGCATCGGTCAGGGCATCGAGTTTGACTACTGCTGCGTGCACGCATCGCTGGCGGCACGTGAAGATGGTTTTGAAACCATCATGGTCAACTGCAACCCAGAAACCGTCTCGACCGATTACGACACCTCCGATCGTTTGTACTTTGAACCGATCACACTCGAAGACGTGCTGGAAATCATCGAGCTGGAAAAACCCAAGGGCGTAATCGTTCAGTTCGGCGGCCAGACACCGCTGAAACTGGCACGCGATCTAGAAGCCGCTGGCGCACCGATCATCGGTACCGCACCGGATGCCATCGACCGCGCCGAAGACCGCGAACGCTTCCAGGTCATGGCCGACAAACTCGGCCTGTTGCAGCCTCAGAACGGCTTGGCACGCAGCCACGAACAGGCGCTGGCCGTGGCTGCCAATATCGGCTATCCGCTGGTGGTACGTCCGTCTTATGTGCTGGGCGGCCGGGCCATGGAAATCGTTTATGAAGAGAGCGAGCTCGAGCGCTACATGAAAGACGCGGTGCGCGTTTCCAACGACGCACCGGTCCTGCTCGACTACTTCTTGGATGCCGCCATTGAAGTCGACATCGATGCGGTCAGCGACGGTAAGCAGGTCGTCATCGGCGGCATCATGCAGCATATCGAACAAGCCGGCGTGCACTCGGGTGATTCCGCCTGCTCGCTGCCGCCTTACAGCCTGCCGCAAAAAGCGCTCGACCTGATCCGCGAACAGGTGACCGCTATGGCGCTGGAACTGAACGTGATCGGCTTGATGAACGTGCAGATGGCCTGGCAGGACGAGCAGCTGTACATCATCGAAGTGAACCCGCGTGCGTCACGGACCGTCCCGTTCGTGTCCAAAGCCATCGGTGTATCGCTGGCAAAAATTGCCGCTCAGGTGATGACCGGCAAAACACTCGCCGAACTGAACTTCACTCAGGAACTGATCCCGACCTATTACTCGGTGAAAGAAGCGGTGATGCCGTTTAATAAGTTCCCAGGTGTCGATCCGATTCTGTCGCCGGAAATGAAATCCACCGGTGAAGTCATGGGGGTGGGTGAAACTTTCGCGGAGGCTTATGCCAAAGCATTGCTCGGTGCCGGCACCCGCCTGCCCGAAGCCGGCAAGGTGATCGTTTCGGTTAAGGATCGCGACAAGAAAACCATCCTGCCGACGGCACGCGCTCTGGTCGAACTCGGCTTCGAATTGTGCGCCACCAGCGGCACCGCCAAGTTCCTGGAAGGTGAAGGCTTAAGCGTCAGTGTGGTGAACAAGGTGAAAGAAGGCCGCCCGCACCTGGTGGATATGATCAAAAACGGTGACATTGCCTTTATGATCAACACCACCGAAGGGCGTCAATCGATCATCGACAGCTCCGCTATCCGCCGTAGTGCATTGCAACACAAGGTTTACTACACTACGACGATGGCCGGTGCAGAGGCCTCGGTCATGGCATTAAAGTTCGCTCAGAACACCGCCGTGCGCCGCCTGCAACAACTGCACGAAAAGCACATCGCCTGATCGCCGGCTCCCGTACAATGAAAAAGGGCGCTGCGGCGCCCTTTTTGTTTGTGCTTTAACAGGCACCAACCCGAACCGAATACATGCCCCACCACCGGTGTGGCCCGAAACAGGACGATCCCGATGCAACGCCATCCGATGACACTCGAAGGCGAAATCGCCTTACAAAACGAATTGAAAGACCTGAAACAAAACAAACGGCCCGCTGTCATCAAAGCCATTGCTGAAGCCCGTGAGCACGGCGATTTAAAAGAAAACGCCGAATATCACGCCGCGCGTGAACAGCAAGGGTTTATCGAAGGCCGTATTCAGGAAATTGAAGGCAAGCTGTCGAACGCTCAAGTGATCAACATTCACGACATTCCGCACAGTGGCAAAGTGATTTTTGGCTGCACGGTCACCCTGCTTAACCTGGAAACCGATCAGGGCGTGACCTACAAAATCGTTGGTGAAGATGAAGCCAATGTGAAGGTCAATAAAATCTCCTTCAGCTCACCCATTGCCCGCGCGCTGATTGGCAAAGAAGAAGGCGACGAAGTCGTGGTAAAAACGCCCGGCGGAGATGTCGAATACGAAATCGAACAAGTCGAACACAAATAAGCAAGCCCCTTAATAAAACAATAACCAGCGCGTTCGCAAAGGCCATGCGGACGCCTAACACAAGGAAACCAGGATGAATGCCATCATCTGGATTGTTGTCGGCATCCTGCTGATTCTGTCTGAATTACTGGCCACCAGTGTGGTCGCTGTGTTTATCGGCCTCGGTGCCTTGGTGACCGGTATTTTGCTGTGGCTGGGTTGGATCGACAGTCTCACCTGGCAGTTATTAACCTTCAGTATTGTCAGCCTCGGCTCGCTGGTTGTTGCCCGCCGTCGTCTTAAAGCCTGGTTCGGTGGCTTCACCACTGATCAAGGCGAAAGCCACAGCGCTTTTCGCCAGGACCTGGGTGAACGCGTCACCGTAGAGCACGATTTCAACCAGGGCGCCGGCCGCGTCATTCTCAATGGCGTCGCCTGGGATGCTCTGAGCGACGACGACCTCAAAGCAGGCGATGTCGCCTGGGTTGTCGCCAACGAAGGCATCCGGCTCACTGTCAGTCGCCAGCGCCCGAACTGAATCCCCTCCCCATACAATAAGGACATCCCATGAACAGCTTTCTCGATATCGGCACTATTCTGGCGCTGGGTATTGCCCTCGCGGTTATCGTCGTCATTCTCAAAACGGCGCGCATCGTTCCACAGCGTTCCAATTTCGTCGTCGAGCGTCTGGGTAAATACTCCAAGACCCTCGACTCCGGTTTTCACATTCTGATTCCCTTCATCGACAAGGTTGCTTATCAACACACCTTAAAAGAAGAAGTGATCGACGTCGCCCAGCAGGATTGTGTCACCAAAGACAACATCCAGGTCGGCATCGACGGCGTGCTCTACATTCAGGTCATCGACGCGCACAAAGCCAGTTATGGTGTCGATAACTATCGCAACGCCGCGAGTCAGTTGGCCCAAACCACCATGCGTTCCGTGATCGGCCAGACCGACCTTGATAAAACGTTCGAAGAACGCGCCAAGATCAACGAGGTCGTGGTTCAAGCCTTGGACGAAGCCGCTGCGCCCTGGGGCATCAAAGTTCTGCGTTACGAAATTTCCGACATCGCTTTGCCGGAAAGCATTAAAGATGCGCTGGAACAACAGATGCGCGCCGAGCGTGAACGTCGCGCCGCCATCGCCAAATCCGAAGGTGAACGCCAGGCGATGATTAACGTTTCTGAAGGTCAGAAACAGGAAGTCATCAACCTGTCTGAAGGTGAGAAACTCAAGCAGATCAACGAAGCGGAAGGTCGTGCCAAAGAGATCGAACTGATCGCGGTTGCCACCGCCGATGGTCTGCGCAAAATCGCCTCCGCCATCCAGGAACCCGGCGGCAAAGATGCCGTCAGCCTGCGCATCGCCGAACAGTATGTCGGTGAATTCGGCAAGCTCGCCAAGACCAACAATACCCTGATTCTGCCTGCTGAACTGTCCAACATCGGCGGTGCGGTTGCAGGTCTGTCGGAAGTGTTGAAGAAGGCGGGTAGCTGAGTTTTTAGCACTTCCTATCAACACAAAAAAACCGGAGCCGAATGATCGACTCCGGTTTTTTATTGCGTTCCGTTAATCGACTTATTTACCAGTTATAGCTAACGGTGGCAGTGATTTCACGTCCGGGATTGTAGTAAATCGCGGACCCTTTGTTTGCAACATGCTGCTCATCCAGCAAGTTGCTAACATGAACTGAGAAATCGGTATTTTCAATCGGTCGATAACTCAATGAGGTATCAAAGATGACCGCCTCATCGCTTTTTACATCGTTGTCTTCTGAAAAGTAATAGGCGCCAACATATCGAGCACCCAAACCAACACCAAGGTCCAATTCCGGCATTTCATAGAAACCCCAAACCGAAGCAGTGTGATTCGGTGCTGTCGGTAACTCATTACCTTCTTTTTCTTCAGAGCCTTCACGACGTTCGATCTCAGACATCATATAAGAGTAGGCTGCTGTTATGCTCAGGTTGGCAGTAACTTCAGCTCTGGCTTCTAGATCAAGACCATGGACCTGGGATTCATCGATACTTTCACGTGTAATGCTGCCATCGCCACCAACAATAGCGATGCTGTCATTACCTATGGTCAACTGATAGACAGCAGCAGAGAACACCGCATTTATGTCAGCCGGCGAATACTTAGCACCCAACTCATACTGTTCTCCCCGTTCAGGCTCGGAGCCCACTTCTGGTGGCTCAACAGACTCAACCATACTGACGTAGGTGGATACTGAATCGTTAACGATATAAGTCAAAGCGCCTCGAAAAGAGAATTCCGAGAAATTATCTTCGGCATCTAAGGAACCGGTATAAGCGCTTTCGCCTTCTCGTGATATATCCAGCAGGTCGTTACGTAAACCAGCAGTCACAATGTATTGATCATTGATGGCGATGTCTTGCTGAACAAAAACGGCCAAGGAAGAGTAGTCCAGCGACTGTTCTTGATAAACCGACAAACTGGATGGCGCGCCAGAGTAACTGGGGTTATTCAGATCAATTGAGGTTGTGTCACCGTATACTGAGGTACTGCTGCTTGACGCATTGCGGTACTCAATACCAGCGGTCGTATTACTATCGAAGCGATTAAACTGCGCGCTATATTGGGTAATAATGTTACCGATCAGCTCTTGGGCTTCCGTATCACTTCCAAAATAGTCACGATCAACGACAGAACCTACTCGACTGTCACTATCGGTGATATAGACATAGCCAAAATCATCGGTTAGATCGCTATAGCGAATATTGCTTCTGAGCGTAAAACCATTTTCAAAATCATGACTAACCTGACCCGATACCGTTATACGTTCTACATCATGGAAGTTGTAATCCGGCTCCCCATAAAAATCGCTACGGTCGTATTCTTTATCAAATCCATAGCCACCACTGTTCGGCGTACTGTCAGTATTCAGGTAATCAACGATCACAGTCGCACTTGTGTTGTCGGTGGCATCCCAGGTTAAACCACCCATTACAAATCCAGTGTTATCGCGCGAATGGTCATATTCGCGTTCACTGTCTTTAACTTTACCCGTCAGTCGATAAGCCAGTGTTTCATCTTCGTTTAGGACGTTTCCAACGTCGACACCCGCTTCCACATGACTAAACGACCCCAGCGTCAGATACGTATCACTGAATCGCTCAAACCGGGGTTGTTTGCTGACGAAATTAATTGAACCGCCAGGATCGGCTGGTCCAAATAAGGTTGAATTGGCACCACGCAATACTTCAACGCGTTCGAAAGCATAAGGTTCTTCACGAACGCCACGCATAGAACCCAGCGTTAAACCATCACGGTATGTTGTCGCTTTGTAGCCGCGAATCTGGAAGTAATCATTGCGATCGTCGGTACCCCAATAGTCAGAAATGGCTCCCGCCGTATACTGCAAAACTTCCTCAGTCGTATTGGCATCACGCTGCTCAATTTCTTTTTGCGTAATCACCGACACTGAAGCCGGGGTATCAAGAATACTAGTAGCGACTTTGCCGCCGATCCAGAGTTCCTGAGCGACGGTGGATTCGGCATCGTCGTCGGCCTGCACCTGGGCGTTAACAATGATGGGTGCAAGACGGAAGGTTTCTTCTTCAGTTTCGTTCTCAGCCTGCTCGGCCTGAGCACTCAGCGGCGCAAACACCAACGGAGTACAATACAGCAGGACAGAGGTGGAACGTTGACAGCGAGTCCATGCTGAAATCATCCGGGGTTTGGGTTGGAACATGATAGACATCCTCAGTAGGCCGAGCATCAGAGGGATGCCTGCGGCCTGTTGGTTATCAGGGGTGTCATAGTGTGTAAGGAGGGGCTTACTTAGTCAATGCTAATGGGAATTATGCTCATTTTCATTAGCATTGACTTTTTATCTCAACTAGTGCCGAGCGACAAACGGTGCCGACCGATCGGTAACACCATCGGTTTGCCAGAAACCGGATCGATCATCACCTGGCTGCGCAGCCCGAATACCGATTCGATCATCGCTTCATTCAATATCGCCTCAGGCTCGCCGTGTGCGTACAGTTGCCCGCCCTGCACCGCCACTAACTGATCGGAATATCGCGCCGCCAGGTTCAGGTCGTGCAGCACCATAACGATGGTGGTACCCCGGCTTTGATTCAGATCGACCAGCAAATCCAACACTTCCACCTGATGGCTGACATCCAAAAAGGTGGTCGGTTCGTCCAACAGCAGCAACGCTGTTTCCTGCGCCAGCGCCATGGCGATCCAAACGCGCTGGCGCTGACCACCAGACAGTTCGTCGACATCGCGATCCATTAGCTCAGCGGTCTTGGTCACCTGCAACGCCTGGGCAACCGCTTCGTCATCACGAGCGCCCCAACGCGACATCAAACCGTGATGAGGATGACGCCCCCGGCTGACCAGATCAGCCACGGTAATGCCTTCCGGCGCGATCGGTGATTGCGGCAGTAGACCCAGCGTCTGGGCGAGTTCACGACTAGGTCGTTGATGCACCGACTTACCATCGAGCAACACCTGTCCATGCGTGGGTTTCAACAACCGCGACATGGTGCGCAACAGCGTCGATTTACCGCAGGCATTGGCACCCACAATGGAGGTAATGCGACCGGGAATAACATCGAGATTGAGACCATCCAAAATGGTCCGTTCGCCATAACCGGCCGATAAATTCTCAACCACCAAACGATGATCCAGCGTCACAACGAACCTCCCGCGCGGTTCACGCGAATGATCAGATAAATCAGATAGGGCGCACCCAACGCACCGGTAATGACGCCGACCGGATAACGGCTGGGCAATAAAAATTGTCCGACATAATCGCCCATCAATACCAGGCAAGCGCCGACCAAAGCCGATGGAATTAACAACGATCCTTTACTGCCGACAATGCGTGCCGCGATAGGCCCAGACAAAAAAGCAACAAAGGCAATGGGGCCGGTAACGGCCGTTGCCACGGCGATCATGCCAACCGCACTAACAATGACCATAACCCGGGTGACTCCCACCTTCACACCAAGCGCTGCAGCGGTATCATCACCCATGCGTAACGCATCCAGATCGCGCCGCCGGCTGAGCAGAAGGCCACCAAAAACCAGCAAAGAAACCAACACCGGCCAGGCCTGACTCAATTGCGCCGCATTCACACTGCCGGTCAGCCAGCGCATGGCTTCCTGCAAATCCCAGGCGGGGGCGCGCAGCAAAACATAGCCGATAAAACTCTCGATCATCGCCGCCACGCCAATACCAATCAGAATCAAGCGGCTGCCGGCGGCGCCGTTTTTAAACGATAACGCATAAACCAGTAACGCCACACCAAGGCCGGCCAACACCGAGAAAACGGTCACCACAGTGCCATCCCATTGCAGCACGACGATGGCAAAAACCGCTGCGGCACTGGCGCCTGAACTGACGCCAATAATGTCCGGACTGGCCAGTGGATTGCGCAACATAATCTGAAAGGCGACACCGCCCAGACCGAAACTCACACCCACCAGAATGGATAACACTGCACGCGGCAAACGTAGATGACCAACGGTAAAGCTGGCACCGGGAACCGGTTCTCCCAACAACACCCGCAGCACATCCAAAGGCGGTGTAAAAGATTGCCCCAACAGCAACGTCAGCGTGAAACCAACCAGTAAAATCAGCATAAAAATCAGCGCGATAGAACGCCAGCCCTGGCGACGTTTATGTCGCTGCGTAACAACACGCTCAAGCACATCTGTCTGAGTAATTGTCATAAATCACGCACTCGCTGACGACGCACGATCCAGATGAAAAATGGCGCACCGATAAAGGCAGTGACGATTCCGACTGCCAGTTCACTCGGTCGGGCCACCAGTCGCCCCACCACATCGGCCAGCAACAATAAACCCGAACCACTGAGCGCGGAGAACGGCAATAACCAACGATGATCAACACCGACCAATAACCGGCAAAGGTGCGGCACCACCAAACCGACAAAACCGATCGGTCCGCAGGCAGCAGTGGTTGCACCGCACAGCAGGATGGCACCCAGGCCAGCACTTAAACGCGCCAGCATGACGTTTTCACCCAGACCCGCAGCCAGCTCATCACCCAGCGCCAGGGTGTTTAATTTGCGCGCCGATAACAGGCTGATCACAAAGCCAACGATCAGAAATGGCAGCACTAAGAGGAGGGTATCGAAGGTAGCGCCACCAACGCCGCCCATCTGCCAGGAACGCACGCCGCCGGCGATATCATTACGCGGTAAAACCACAGCGATGGTGAAGCTGGATAAGGCAATGGAAGTCGCGGCTCCGGCCAGGGCTAATTTGAGTGGCGTTGCACCACCCAGACCGAGCGAGCCGATGGCATAAACAAAAACTGCGGTGATGCCGGCGCCGAAAATTGCTACCCAGACATAAGTATGTGCCAGGCTCATACCAAACCAGGCCAGCCCAATAACCACCGCTAGGGAAGCGCCGGTGTTGATGCCAAGAATGCCCGGATCGGCAAGCGGGTTACGAGTCACCCCCTGCATAATGGCACCGGCCAATCCCAGCGCACTGCCCGCAATGACGGCTAATAAAGTACGAGGAATACGGGTGGCGACGGCGGCGTCACCGACGCTATCAATCTGGCCCTGCAAAGCGGCCATAATTTCCGGCCAACTAACGTCGCGCGTGCCGACCGCTATCGATAAAAAACACAGCGCCAGCAAGACTAAAAGCAGCGCCAGTAAACCGGCCGATCGCAATAAAATATTCTGTTTAAAAGACGGCGTTGCGTCCTTCAAACCAGCAGGCGATGTCATTGCGCTTTGCGTGCGGCTTCGGCCAGCATGGCAACGTAATCATCCAGCACCCAGCCAATCGACAAGGGTGTCGGATTGGCAGCGGTACCAATCGGACCGTTGCCTAACATCACGACGGATTCGTTGGCGATGGCGCGCATTCTCGCCGTCAACGGATTCGCCTGCAGCGGTGCCAGCAGACTTTCATCACCGTAAGTCACAAAGATATCGACGTCGTTAAAGCGGTCGATTTGTTCAGCGCTGACTTCGCCAGAGAACTGTCCATCGCGACTGGCTTGCTCAACACTTTGTGGTGTGCGCAAACCCAGGTCGGCAAAGAATTTCACCCGGGTATCGTTGGCGGTATAAAAACGCACCAGGCTTAAATCGGTCGCATCCAGATGAGTAATAAACATGGCCGACTTGTCGTCGAGTTCCGGGTAGCCCGCTACGGTATCGGCAATCTGTTGTTCCAGTTGCTCGATCAAGACGTCCCCTTCAGCGGCCATACCCATGCCGGCGCTGTTGAAGCGGATCATCTCGCGCCAGTCGGTTGACCAGGGCGATTCCGGAAAAGGCACTACCGGCGCAATCAGACTGAGGGTGTCGTAGTCGGCCTGGCTGAGGCCGGAATAGGCCGCCAGAATGACATCCGGCTGAGTCATTGCCACGGCCTCGAAATCGATGCCGTCGCCTTCATCAAACAACACGGGCGTGGCGGCTCCGAGCTCGTTCAGACGCGCCTTCACCCAAGGCAGCAAACCGTCGCCATCGTCATCACCAAAATTGGCCGCCGCAAAACCGACCGGCACCACGCCCAACGCCAAAGGAACTTCGTGGTTGGCCCAGGCAACGGTAGCCACACGCTCGGGTTTTTCATCCAAGGTGGTGGTGCCGAAGGCGTGCTCAATTTCAATGGGAAAGCTTTGTTCCGCCGCTACCGACCAGGAAACCAGTAGGGTGACGGCAAAACACAGAATCAGGACAGGGTTGGGTAGTTGCAGACGCATAAGATGACTTCTATCGAATGAGTGTGAGTGCGATAACCGCAGCAACTCTAACGCCTCACCGTCAAGAGTCAATAATGATAATTACTTTCAATACGGCTTACACCGCATCGAACGCGGCATTCCCCCTTTAGAGCAACTCACACAAAATGCGGCTGCGACGGTCCACCAATCTGCCGCGCCAGGTAACTGGCGTAGTTGTCGGTCATACCGGCGATGTGATCAATCACGCGGTGATATATCGTCTCCAGCGAGCTTTGCGCAGTCGGTGCTTCATCGCCCATCAAGTCGAAAACGCGTTTGGCCCGGTAACTGAGTTGGCCGTGGTCGCCTTTGTTGTGCAACTCGAAACCGGCGGTGATAAAGGCCTGCAACAAGGTGCTCAACACAGCGTAGGCGCCAATCTCGGTTTCTGTTTTCTGGGTGTCGAGAAAGACCTTGGTGTAGGCCAGCGTCTTGGCGCGCTGAATGCCTTCTTGAATACGCGGCGGGCAACTGGCAATGAGGTCACCTTCGAAGGTGCCGGCGAGAATGGCGTCCTGTTGTTGGATAAAGGCATCGACCACCGCATCGACAATCACACCGATGGTTTTGCCACGCAGCGCTGCCAATTGACGGCCGGATGAGACGCCGTTGTCGCCGCCATCCAAATCCAGATCGGCACTGCCTTGAATGCTCTGAAATACATCGCGCACCTCTTCGAAATCGAGGATGTGCAATTCAACAGCGTCTTCCAGATCGATTAAGGCGTAACAGATATCGTCAGCCGCCTCCATCAGATAACTCAGCGGGTGACGCGCAAAACCGTACTCTCCGCGCGGTACCAGCCCCAATTGCGCCGCCAGTTTGTGCAGAATGGGCCGCTCCGGCTCAAAGCAACTGAACTTGCCTTTGGCGTTTGCGCCTGCGGCCGTCCAGGGATATTTGATCGAGGCGCCGAGCGTTGGATAGGTCAGCCGCAAGCCGCCGCGACCGAGGTGGTATTCCACCTGGGCGACGATGCGAAAACCCTGAGCGTTGCCTTCAAAATGGGTTAAATCGCGGCGTGTCGCATCGGACAGCGGTGCTAATAAATAGTCATTTTCCGGTTGTTTAAACCAATCCTGAATGGCGTATTCGCCGGCGTGACCAAAGGGCGGGTTGCCAATGTCGTGCGCCAGACAGGCGCTTTGTACGATCACGCCCAGATCATCCGGTTCGATAAAAGCGGGTAATTGATCGCGAATGCGCTCACCCACCCGAATGCCCAGGCTGCGACCAACGCTGCCCACTTCCAGGCTGTGGATCAGGCGATTATGCACATGATCGTTCTTTGCCAGCGGATGCACCTGCGTCTTGCCGCCAAGTTTGCGAAAGGCGCTGGAGAAGACGATGCGATCGTGGTCTTTATGGAAATGGCTGCGACCCAGCTCTTCGGCGTCGATGGCCTGATGGCCGTAGCGTTCAGTGGTCAGCAGTTGCGTCCAATCCATGATGATATCTCGTTCAAATAAAAGGGAATGATCCAGCAGCGCGGATGCGCTGGCAAGCCATCAACGTTTATGAGCGCCATGGGCTGTGTCAAACTGTTTCCTTTTTCGCAGCACCGTCAGAGGCATCCTTTCTTGGCCAAAAGCAAAGTTCAATTCGTCTGCAGCGAATGCGGCGCCGACTATTCCAAATGGCAGGGCCAGTGCACTGAATGCAAAGCCTGGAACACGCTCAAAGAATTTCGTGAGGCCACCGGCGCAGCAGCGCGCCAACCCAACTTCACCGATAACCGCGATGGCTTTGCCGGTTCGCGTTCGCGCATTCAGAAACTGTCCGATGTCGATCTGGCCGAACAGGCGCGCATCGCCACCGGCATGAGCGAATTTGATCGCGTGCTCGGTGGTGGTCTGGTGGGTGGCAGCGCGGTGTTGATCGGGGGGCATCCCGGCGCCGGCAAATCGACGTTGCTGCTGCAGACGCTGTGTCACCTGGCGCGGCAGTTGCCGGTGCTTTATGTTTCGGGCGAAGAGTCGGTGCAACAGATTGCGCTGCGTGCCAAACGCCTGAACTTGCCGATGGATGACCTGTCGATTCTGGCCGAAACCTCTGTAGCGAGCATCACTGAAACGGCCAAAGAGGTCGCGCCGAAAATTCTGGTCATCGACTCCATTCAGGTGATGCACGCGCCGGATGTCGAATCGGCACCCGGTTCAGTGTCGCAGGTGCGCGAGTCGGCTGCCTGGCTGACACGCTTTGCCAAACAGACCGGTACAATACTGATCATCGTCGGACACGTGACGAAAGATGGCAGCCTGGCCGGGCCGAAAGTGCTGGAGCATATGATCGATGCGTCGGTGATGCTGGAAAGCTCGGGCGACAGTCGTTTCCGCACCTTGCGCGCCATTAAAAACCGGTTCGGCGCGGTCAACGAACTGGGCGTTTTTGCGATGCTCGATTCCGGTTTGAAAGAGGTGAAAAACCCCTCGTCGATCTTTTTGAATCAAGGCAGCGAAGAAGCGCCGGGTTCCGTGGTTACGGTGGTTTGGGAAGGCACCCGGCCGCTGCTCATTGAACTGCAGGCGTTGGTCGACGGCACCAGCATGGGCCATCCGCGGCGCATTGCGGTGGGTCTGGATACCAACCGACTGAGTTTGATTCTGGCAATATTGAATCGTCACGGGGGCGTCTTCACCGGCGATCAGGATGTGTTTTTGAACGTGGTGGGCGGCGTGCGCGTCACCGAAACCAGCGCCGACCTGGCCACGCTGCTGGCGGTGCTGTCGAGCTTGCGCGATAAACCCTTACCGAGAGATTGGGTGGTGTTCGGTGAGCTGGGTTTGAATGGCGAATTGCGACCGGTACCTAACGGTCAGGAGCGCTTATCGGAAGCGGCCAAGCATGGCTTTAAGAAGGCCATCATGCCCAAGGCCAACATGCCGAAAAAATCGATTGAGGGTATGACGGTGATCGGCGCCCAGCGTTTGGATGAAGTGCTGGCCGCCTTGCAGGATCTTTAGCGAATCGCTTCGCCGCGCAGCACTTTCACGTAGTCTTCGGACTGGCGATGCTGTTGGATGATGTCGGTCAGTGTTTTGCCTTCCAGGTTCGTGGCCTGAAGGTTACGGCCCTGATCGCGAAACAACTGAACGAACCGTTCAAACGTTGTTTCGTTCATGCGGGTATAAGCGCGGTAAAGGCAATGGAAATCCGGGTCGGTGCCGTCGTATGTTTTGAAACCCAAATATTCCGCCAGATGCTCCTCGCTCCAGGTTTCGCCTTCAACACGTTGCTTATCTCGTTTCATGGGGTGCCTCTATCGCGTCGGCGGATACTATTTATCCATGGCAGTCAGTGAAAGCTGACCAAAGCCGGGCATTCTAAAGTTATAGTTAGGTTGGGTGAAATGCTCTATTGGAATAAATACACCCGCCAGCGCTATATACGTTGTCTTCAGGCCGGGTTCAGGCAAGCTGGCAACACGACAGAGCACCACACATTGTTACCGCAAAAGGGGTCAATCATTACAGCCTTACGTTTCCTGGCGACCGTTCTCGGCGTCGCGCTGCTAATGATGGCCAGTCTGGCCGACGCAGAAGAGTTACCGCGTATCGGTCGCTCCGATCTGACTCTGTCTCCGAAAAACCGCAGCCTGGAAGGCGAATTGCTCGATCAGCTGCGCCAGTATCGCGATTCCCTGCGCGCCATCAACCTGGCCCCGCGCTCCAACCGTCTGGCCCAAGGCGAACGCCAGCGTATGATTCAATGGCTCGATTCACGCGGTTACTACGACGCCGAAATTTTGCATCGAGTGGAAGAGACCGACAGCGGTGAACGGCTCAGCTATCGCATTGATACCGGACCGCGCTATGAAGTCTTATCGGTCGATATCCAGGGCGTGACCGTCGAACCGCCCAACGACTGGCCACAAGCCCGCGAAGGCGAACCGCTGGATGCTGAAACCATTCTGTCGGATCAATCCAGCCTGCAATCCATTGTCGATGATCAGGGCTGTTACTTTCAGTTATCGGTCAGTCACGAGGTGCGCCTGGTGCCCGGCGAATCCGGTGGACGGGTGCGTTATCGGGTGAACGCCAGTCAGCCATCGCGCATCGGCGACATTCAATTTAAAGGTGCAGACGACATCAGCCAGGCGTATCTGCGTCGGCAAACCGATCTGGATACCGGTGCCTGCTTCCGCCGCGCCGACATCGACCAAGCCGTCATCAACCTCTACCAGACTCAACTCTTTGCCACCGTGCGCCGCTCACTGACGCGCGATGATGCGGGCCAGGTCAATGTCACCTTTGAGGTGATCAAGCGCTCTCCACGGACCATTCGTGCCGGTGTCGGTTGGGATACCGATCAAGGCTTCGGTCTGACACTGGGTTGGGAACACCGCAACCTGGCGCATCGCGCTCAATGGCTGGAACTGGGCACCAGCCTGCAAGAAGAGCGGCAAAGCGCCAATGTGAAACTGACGCTGCCGGGCTTTCTCGAAGCCCGGAACACCCTCACGGTTAACAACACCGTGACGCATGAGACGCCCGACAACGAGGAGTATTACATCTACGAAAGCCGCGCCACCATCGACCGCCAGGCCTCCAGCCGTGACACCTACAGCTACGGCTTAGCCTACCGCCACAGTGACGAACGGGTGGGCGATGATTGGGAAACCTTCAGCCTGGCGCGGGTACCGCTGGCGTACGAATACGACGGTTCAGCCGGCAGCCTCAACCCCGTTGACGGCATGCGCTATAACGTCGGCGCCGAACAGGTGTGGAGTCTGTCGGGCTCAAGCGACCCGTTCTGGATCGGTACGCTGGGCTGGTCAGGCTTTACCCCGGCTGGCGACGATCTGGTAATTGCCACCCGCATAGAGTGGACCTCGTTATGGCCGCTGCGTGACAGCGCTGATCTCGACACCGCACCACCCTCGGATCGCCTATTGGCTGGCGGCGGCGGCTCGGTGCGCGGCTATCCCTACCGCTCCATCGGTCTCAACGGCAGCGAAAACAGTGGCACTCAACAATGGCAAGGCAGCCTGGAGCTGCGCGGCAACCTGAGCGACAACTGGGGGTTGGTGCTGTTCGCCGATACCGCCAGCGTCAGTGAAAGCTGGGACCCGACCGATAACAGCCAACAGTGGTTCAGCGGCGCGGGCATTGGTGTGCGCTATTTCACCCGATTCGCGCCCATTCGCATCGATGTCGCCATGCCGTTGGATCAGCGTGAAGACGATCCAAATTACCAGCTCTACATCAGCCTGGGGCAATCGTTCTGATGGCCTGGCGATTGCGCAAAGGCGCGGCGCGCGCCTGGATGATTGGCCTGGGCAGCCTGCTGGGCCTGTTGCTGACGTTGATTCTCGTCATCGCCTGGCTGCTGGCCAGCGAAAGTGGCCGATTGACGTTGCTCGGTCAGGTTGAGCACTGGCTGCCTCGCGTCACGCCGTTCAGTCTGCAAACCGAAGGCGCGCGTGCACCGGAGATTGGCGATTGGCGGTTTGAGCAACTGAGTTGGCAAACCGGCAGCGATGGTGTGGCGGTGGACGCCGAAAACCTGAGCCTGCAATGGCGGCCTCGTTATCTGTGGCAACGGCGACTGTGGATTGACGAACTCACGGCTGATCGTCTCGACGTGACAATTCCCCAGACCGAGGCATCCGAACCCGACGAATCGAGTGGCGGCATCCCGGATGTCTCCGCGCTTTGGTCGCAACTGCCCTCCGCACGACTGGATCAGTTAGTCATTCAAGGCCTGAGCGTTGAACACCCCAGCCTGCCCGCGCTGCAAGCCACGGCGGTTGGCGAGCTGGCCATCAACTGGGGCAGCTGGCCTGCCCGCCTGGAATTAATACTCAGCGAGGGCAGCCAGAGCGCGCTCATCGTCGATGTGAATGTGGATGCCGTCGATGCCCTGCGCATCCAGGGCCGCTTAAACGCGCCGGCTGACAGCGCCTGGGCGCAAGCTTTCGAATGGCCACTGGAACAAGATTTAATCGGTCACTGGGACCTGGAACTGAGCCAGAACCAAGGCCAGCTCCAGGCTCGCATCGACACCCTGTCGTTGCCCTGGCGCGAACAATCACTGCGCGCCGAAGGCGGCATCAGTCTGAATCCAAACAACGGCCGGCTGTTTTTCTCGGAATTCGAACTCAGCGCTGACGGCCAGCCGGCGCGGCTGCACGGTTTCGTCCAGGCCGACCGCGCCGACCTCAACCTGAATGCCGACGCCTTACCGCTGGCGCTGGTGCAACCCTGGTTACCCATAACCGGTCTGGATGGCGCCCTGTCGATAGACGGCCGCTTAACCGGCGGTTGGCGCGCACCGCGTTTTGCCGGCAATGCGGCATTCGACGGTCAGTGGCAAGACGAAACCCTGCACATCAACACCCGTTCCAGCGCCACCCGCAACGCCATCACCCTCGATGAATTTGACGCCCAATGGGGGCCAGCCGAGTTAAGCGTAATGGGTCGCGTCGACTGGGTTGGCCAACGCCTCGATCTTACCTTTGAAGGCGAAGGCCTCGCCGATCGTCATTGGCGTTACTGGGTCCCAGCCTGGCCCAGCAACATTCACATTACCGACGCGGAGGTGAATGGCAGCATCAATGGCCCGCTGCGCCAGCCGGTATTGACCGCTGAGGTCAGCGCCGACGGCGCCTACAAAGACCAAGGCCTGCAATTACAGACGCCCGTCCGGTTAACGCGCACGCAACTGACCCTGGCCGATGTCCAGCTCGATTCCGATCTGGGCGGCGTGACCGGCGACCTGAACATCAACTTTCGCGATGCGACTTTGCGCGCCGACAGCCGCTTCACCGATGTCCACTCCGACTGGTTGCCCGTCTTCGGCGCCGCCTTACCCGGCGATCACGACTGGCAGGTAAACGGTCAGCTCAGCTGGAGTGGTGCGTTGCGAAACCCCGACGCCACCGGCACGGTGGAACTGAATGGCCAATGGCAAGATCAGTCGCTGAACGGCGACATCGCGGTTGAACGGTTGAACCTGCATCAAGTCACACTGGCTGACAGTCGGCTGTCCCTGGGCGACGCCCAGACCGGTTTATCCGGCCAGGTTCATTGGCAACAACGCACTCTGGATCTGAACGCCACTCCGCAAGGCATTAGACTGGCGAGCATTCGCCCCTTCACACCGCCGTGGCCGACGCTGCTGGATGAATTAAGCGGACAGATTGACGGTCAGCTCAGACTGATCGGGCCTTGGACGCATCCGCGACTGGTGTCTGACCTGGTGTTAACGGGCGACTGGCAGGATTTGCCGCTCAGCGCCGATCTTGATGTTCAGGCCCAGCAACGCGACCGCTGGCAGATCAATCACGCCGGTCTGCACTGGGGCGACGCCGAAGTGCACTACAAAGGCTGGGTGGAACCCTTCACGCCAGCACTCGAAGGCGCGTTCGACGTCAGCCAGTTGACGATGGCACAACTGCAATCGCTGCCCCTGTCGCTGCCCGACCCCTGGGAGCAGCTCAGCGGCACCGCCAACGCCCAGGGGCAAATCAGCGGCGACCTGTTGCGGCCGCAGTTATCCAATACCCGAGTGAGCTTTGACGGCGCCATCGACCGCACGCCTTTGCAACTGGATGCCGACCTGACACAAGCCCGTGTTGCAGCAGCAGACATCGAACAGTTTCAGTTGCGCTCCGGCAACGCCCGGCTCACGCTCGCGGGCCGGTTAGACTGGACCGATAAAGCCATCGACCTGCAAGCGGAGCTGAACAATCTCGATTGGGCACGCGTTGAACCCTGGATGCCCGAGGGCATCAGTCAGTCGTTTTCAACCCTGACCGGTGAAGCCTCCGGCCAGCTCAACGCCCAGGGTCGCTGGCCACAGTTAACGCTCGATGGCGAATTAACCGCCGGTGGTCGCTATCGCAATGAAGGCTTTCAACTGAACTGGCGCGGCCAGGGTGAATGGGCCAACGAACTCGGCCACAGCCTCAGTCTGAACTGGGGTGATACCCACCTGGACGGGCTATTGAACAGCCGCGGCGATGAGATGGATGGTGAACTGAGTGTGGCCAATCTCAGCATCGCACAATTGCGCGCCTTGGGTGTGCCATTGGAAGCCGGCGTGACGGGTCAGCTCAACGCCGACCTGGGCGTCACTGGCACACTGGAAGACCCGGAACTCGACCTGCAATTGCAGGGCGCCGGCCGCTGGCAACCTGCCAGCATTGGGCTGACCAACCCCACCGACTGGCGCATCAATCTGAATGGCCAGGGCCGCCGCGACGACTGGCAACTGCAGCAGGCCGAAGCCGATCTGGGCAGCGCCGGTCGATTAATGATCAGCGGGTCGGGCTCGATGGAAGAGCTGACTCTGAACGGCGAGGTGAACATCACCGACAGCCGCTACTGGCTGGCCAATCGACCGGAGTGGAGCGGCGAGTTAGAAGGCGGCTTCGAAGTAAGTGGCACCGCCGAAGAGCCGATGGTCAGCGCCCGTTTCGATTGGCGCTCCGATCGTTGGCCGCTGACGATGAATCTTAATCTGAGCACCGAAGACGGCGAACACCGGCTCAGCGCTCAGCTGAGCGAAGAAGATACCCAACGTTTAAGCGTCTCTGTACAGACCGCCCAAACCGCGCTGAGCGACTGGCAAGGCGAACCGACCGACCGTCCGTTCAATGCCGAACTGCATTTTGATACCGACTCCACGGTTTTCGACCCCTTCTTCCAGGGACGCCCCGATCAGGATTTCACCGGCGACCTCGAAGGCCGGTTGAGCATTGAAGGCAGCCTGTCCCGGCCGCAATGGAGCGGCGAAGTCAGCTTGGCGGACGGTCGTTACGAAAACGCCACTTACGGCGCTGTGCTGTCGGACATGAACGGCAACCTCAGCGCCAACAACCGCACCTTGCAACTGGAGCTGAACGCGTCCGATGACGGCGGCGGCCGGGTGGAACTCGGTGGAACGGTAGTGTGGCCGGAAGACCGCGCTGTGTGGTGGATGCCCGAACTCGACCTGGCGATGAACACCCGCAACGCGCACTTGCTGCGCCGCGCCGATATGGACGCCAGTGTCAGCGGCGAAGTCAGTGTGACCGGCCCCTGGCGCGATCTGACCGCTGCGGGCAACGTCGAAGTCTCGCCATTGACCATTCAGCTGAATTCACTGCTGCAAAGCGGCGCGCCCAGCCTGAACGTGGTACGCAGCAATGGCGACAGTGAGGCGGACGACGAAGAGGACGATGCCGAACCTCGTTTGCTGGCACCTCAAGGTCAATGGCAGGTACGCCTGCGGGCCGATCGCCGTGCGCAGATTTACGGTCAGGGACTGGAAGCCGAACTGTCCGGTGAACTGGATCTGACCGATGAATTAGCCAGCCCGAGTGTGGGCGGTCGTTTCGAAGTCATTCGCGGAACCTACACCGCCTTCGGCAAAATCTTCCAAATCACCGACGGTACGATTCAGGTTCAGGGCAGTCAGATTTTTCTCGATATCACCGCCACCTATTCCAACCCAGAGCTGGACGTGGAACTGCACATCACCGGCACCCAGGACAAACTGAACCTGACACTGACCTCGTCGCCACCGCTGGCGAACGACGAATTGCTGGCCCGGCTCTTGTTCGGCACCACGCTGAACGAAATGACCGCGGTTCAAGCCTTCCAGCTGGCCACGGCCTTGAACAGTTTGCGCGATCCGAATTCCGGTCTGGACCTGTTCGGCACCACCCGCGAACTGCTCGGTCTGGATTCGCTGTCACTCGACAGCAACACCAATGAAGCCGGCGAAACGGCGGTCAACGTGCAGGCGGGCAAGTACCTGTCAGACCAACTCTATTTGCAGGTCGAGTCGGGCGTGCGCACCGAGCAAAGCTTTTCTGGCCGACTGCAATTCCAGGTCACGCCCCAGGTCAGTCTGGAGTTGTATACCAATGGCCAGTATGGCTCGGGTGGGCTGGAGTTGAACTGGAGTGAGGATTATTAGGGCGCCGTTGGCGGCGCCCGGAAAACGCTGGATAGCAGCGACCGGCTGGTTTTTGTCGTTGCGTCCCCCCATCACCGCCAGTTACTAAGCCCAAGCAACCTCGACCCCAACTCGGTCAACTCCGCCCGACCGTAACGCTTCTTTTCCCACTCGCGTGGATCACCCGGAAAGGCATAACCCTGTGGCGGTTCGCGGTCGCGCCAGGAGCGGATGCGCCAGTCGCGGATTTCAGTGTTGTCTTCATCGGCCGGCACCATGGCGATGTATTGCGCCATCCGTACGCGGTCGGAATGATTCGGTCGAATGCCGTGCGCCAGCAGTGAGTTGAAGATCAATAAATCGCCCGCGCGCAGTGGAATCGACCTCGGTTTCAAGTCAGCCAGTTCCGGCTGGTACGGATCACGATCGGCCGGTTGGCGGGCGCGCCAGTCATCGAAATCGCGGAACAATTCCGGCACACACTGGAAGCCACCGGTATCGTCATCGGTATCACTCAGCGCCAGCACGCCCTGTACATTGATCGGCAAGGGGTCGAGCGTGGTGTTGGCGTCCCAGTGAATAAAACCGCTGAAGGCGCGCTGTTGGGTATTCGGCGGATTGAGGTTAGCGCGGTCGATGGTGACCCACAGATCCTCGCGATCCCAGATATCCACAAAGGCATCGTAGATGCGCGGCGACTGACGGTTGGCCCAAAGCTGCGGGTGGTTGTAACACTCCACCATGCCGGAATTATTCAGTTCGATCATGGCGTGATCGCGACGCTGATCCTGGTACCAGGTGCGACGGTCGTTCGGATCCATTTCCTGGAATTCCCACAGCAGCTGGCGCGTGCGTTCAATGGCATCGTCGTCAATGGCGTTCGGCACAATGACGTAACCGTAAGTCTGCCAGTGCGCAAAATCGGCTTCGCTGAGCACGCGCAGCGGCTTCTGTTTTTGCAGTTCGCGCAACGGGACGTCACCGGTGTTGGCAATGGAATTGTTGCCCGGTGCGTTGTCGCCAAAGCCGTAGCGGTTCTGCGGCTGACCCGATGTGGAGGCTTGTGAACTCATGCCGTCTCCTCGTCTTGTTTTTGTTGGAGTGACTATTCTGGTCGGCTGACAACCGCGGTGTTATCCAAAACACGCAAAAAATGATACTTTCCGATCATTATTGAGCTTCAGTTAGGTTTATATGCATCGTCATGCGCGCCTTTCATGAACACATTGAACCGCCGGCTGACGCGTCCTGGCGATTCTTTTATCGCCAGCTGGATGCGTTGCCGTTCGAGTGGCACTTCCATCCCGAATACGAACTGACGCTGACGTTGAACAGTACCGGCAAGCGTTTTGTTGGCGATCATCTGAGTGACTATCAGTCTGGCGATCTGGCCTTGATCGGCCCCAACCTGCCGCATTCCTGGCAGTCATTGGCGCGGCCCGATGCAAACCAACCGCACACCGCCTTTGTGCTCTGGTTCAGTCAGGATTGGGTGCAAACGCTCAGTGACGGTTTTGCCGAATACCGGCCATTGCCCGAGTTACTGAAGCGGGCACGCCAGGGCCTGGTTTTTGATGCCGCTTTAAGTGACCGACTGTTGCCACAATTCGAAACCCTCATCGACGCCACACCGCGCGAACGGTTGGCCGGTTTGCTCAGCATTCTGGATCAATTACTGGAGGCGCCAAGTCATACGCTGGCCTCACCCAACTTCGCGGCCAATCGCCCGACCCCGTCAGACCAGCAACAGCTCAGCGCTCTGCTTGAGCGGATTCACCAGCGTTTTGCCGAGCCGTTATCCTTGGCCGAACTGGCCAGCTTCGCCCATATGAGCCCGGCGACGCTGAGCCGGTTTTTCCGCCGCCATATGAAACAGAGCGTGCATCACTATCTGACCCAGGTCCGGCTCGGCCATGCCTGCGCAGAACTGATCAGCCATACCCAACCAATTGCCCTGGTCGCCGAACAGGCCGGCTTTACCAACCTGGCCAACTTCAATCGGCTGTTTCGCAAATATCGCGGTGAAACGCCGGGCCAATTACGCCGCCGCTTTCGCTGACATCCCTCGACGTCACCCGTCTGGTGTTTTCGCCCGGCCTTCACTATGCTGCCCGCCTTCTGTTTGGTCGGCTCGCTCAAGGGAGGCAGGGTGTCGGTCTTCTGGCATTTACGTTGGTTTTTCCGCGAAGAATGGCGTCGTTATGGAATAGCGGTGCTGGCGCTGATCATCGTTGGTCTGGCGGTCCTGGTGCCGCCCTGGATCACCGGCCGGGTAGTCGATGCCATTGCCGATGGCAGCCTGACGCGCAGCCAGCTATTAATGAATGTTGGCATCGTGCTCGCTGTCGCGTTGGTCAGTTATACGCTGCGTGTGGTTTGGCGCGTGGCGCTCTTTGGTGCCAGCTTTGCACTCGCCAACCGACTGCGCCAGGACCTCTATCAACACCTGACGTTGCAACCGCCGTCGTTCTTTGCCGAACACAAAACCGGCGATCTGATGGCGCGCGCCACCAACGATATCCAAGCCGTGGAAATGACCGCTGGCGAAGCCGTGCTGGCGTTGTTCGATGGCGCGCTCACCGGCTTGCTCGTGCTCATCGTTTTGACCACCCAAATCAGTTGGCAACTGACGCTGGTGGCGCTGCTGCCCTGGCCAATTGTCGGTTATTTTATGTGGCGTTTTGGTCAGGAAATGCAGGCGTCTTTCCACATTGCTCAGGCGCGTTTCAGCGACTTGAACGACCGCGTTCAGGAAAGCCTGGCGGGCATTCGATTGATTCGTGCCTTCGGCCGTGAACATGTTGAAGACGCCGGTTTTAACGCTATCGCCCGTGAAGCGAATGAAGCCAACCAGGCCGTGGCGCGCACCGATTCCAAATACGATCCGGCCATTTCGCTGGCCATTGGTTCCTCGTTTTTCTTAAGCGTTGCCGGGGGCGCCTGGCTGATCGCGCACGATTCAATGACGCTTGGTGAGCTGACCAGTTTCACGCTCTATCTGGGTTTTATGATCTGGCCGATGTTCGCCGTCGGCTGGATGCTCAATCTGGTTGAGCGCGGTCAAGCGGCGTACCAACGCATCCAGGAAATTTTTGATACTGAGCCGGCGATCAAAGACAGCGGCACCTTCGACGAACAAGTTGCGCCAGCATTGGACATTGCCATCCGCGAATTCCGTCACGCCCCAGATCTGCCTCCGGTGCTGAGCAATATCAAACTGACCGTCGAACCGGGCCAGTTAATCGGACTGGTCGGCGCCACCGGTTCCGGAAAAACCTCGCTGATCGATCTGATCTTACGATTGTCAGAAAGCCCCGATGCGCCGTTAACACTCGGTGGCAAACCGTTGGCTGAATTCAGCCTCGCCAATCTGCGTCGGCATCTGGCGGTGGTGCCGCAATCGCCGTTTTTGTTTTCCGCCAGTGTCGCTGAAAACATCGCGCTGGCGAAACCGGATGCGACGGTCGACGACATCGAAACCGCCGCCAAACTGGCGCAGGTGCACGACGATATCCAACGCTTTGCCGATGGGTACGCCACCCGCGTCGGCGAACGGGGTGTGACGCTGTCCGGCGGTCAGAAGCAACGCCTCGCCCTGGCGCGTGCGCTATTGCTCGATGCGCCGGTTCTGGTGCTCGACGATGCGCTGTCGGCGGTCGATCTGGGCACCGAAAAACACATCCTGGCGCACTTAAAACAAGCGCGCGCTGGTCGTACCACCTTGATTGCCTGCCACCGCTTAAGCGCCGTCGAACAGGCCGACGAGATTCTGGTGCTCGATCAGGGACGGGTTCTGGAGCGCGGTACTCACGCTCAATTACTGGCAGAAAACGGCTGGTACAAACGCACCTACGATTACCAACAGCTTGAACGCACCGTGGAGGATGGCCGATGAACCGTCCCTTCCTGCGCTTGTTGAAATACGGGCTGGCCTACCGGCGCTTGCTGACCCAAGCGGTGCTGTTGTTGATGATCGCCACCGCCGGCAACGTGCTCGGGCCTTATTTAATCAAGGTGTTTATCGACCAGCATTTAACACCGCGCGATTGGACGGTCGGTCCGATTGTCGCGCTGGTCCTGGCCTACATCACCGCTCAACTGGTGTCGGCCGCGACCTTTTTTCAACAGGCGATTCGCTTTAACGAAATCGCGCTGAACGTGGTGCAGACCCTTCGTGAGCAAGTGTTCGCGCGGGTGATTCGTTTGCCGATGGCGTTCTTCGATCGCACGCCAACGGGCAGTCTGGTCAGCCGCATCACCAACGATACCGAGACCATCAAAGACCTCTACGTCAACGTCATCTCGGTGGTGGTGCAAAACGCCATTCGCATGGTCGGCATTCTCATCGCCATGGCGTTGCTCGACTGGCACCTGATGTTGATCAGCGCAGCGTTAGTGCCCGGCATCGTGATCGCCATGCTCGCCTACAGCAAATTATCGACGCCGGTGTTCCAGCGCGTGCGTACTCTGCTCAGCGACATCAACGCCCGGCTCAGCGAAAGCATTCAGGGCATGAGCGTCATTCAACTGATGAATCAGCAGGCGGCGTTCAGCAAGGCTTTTGGCAAAACCTCGACCGATCATTACCGCGCCAAAATCCGTAATATCGTCATTGATGGCGTCATGCTCAGAGCTCTGGTCGACTTGCTGTATATGGCGGTGCTCGCCGCGCTGCTCTATGCCTTCGGTATGGACGCCCTGAGCCCGACCGGCGCCATTCAGGTCGGGGTGATCTACGCCTTCCTGAATTATCTGGGCAACCTGACCGAACCCATGGTCGATATGATTTCTCGGTTGAATCTGTTCCAGCAGGCGCTGGTCTCGGCCGATCGGGTATTTCAACTGCTCGACGAACCCATCGAAAGCGCGCCCAAACACCCGGAAGTGCCCAACAACGCGTCGGTGCAGTTCGATATCGAGGTGTTCAGCTACGACGGTCGTCATACCGTGCTGCGCGACATCGACCTGCGCATCAACCCCGGCGATTTTATCGGCATTGTCGGCCACACCGGTTCGGGCAAGAGCACCTTGATGTCGTTGCTGATGGGGTTTTATCCGCTGCAATTCGGTCAGGTGTTGGTGGGTGGTGTGCCATTGGAACGGCTCGACCCCGCCGAGCGCAGCCGACGCTTAGGTCTGGTGCAGCAGGATCCGTTTATTTTTGCCGGCACCATCGCCGACAACATCCGCCTGGAACTGCCGCTCAGTGACAGCGACATCATCGATGCTGCTCAACAGGCGCAGTTGCACGACAGCATTATGCGCATGCCCGGTGGCTACCAGACGATGCTCACCGAACGCGGCAGCAACCTCAGCAGCGGCCAGCGCCAACTGCTGAGCCTGGCGCGAACGCTGGCGCGCAAACCGAGTGTGCTGATTCTCGATGAAGCCACCGCCAACATCGACAGTCATACCGAAGCATTGATACAGCGGTCACTGATGACCTTGCGCGGCCGGGTTACACTCATCGCCATTGCGCATCGGCTGAGCACGGTAAAAGACGCCGACCAGTTGGTGGTGCTGCATCAGGGACAGATTCAACAACTGGGCAGCCACACCGAACTGGTCGCTGAAGACGGCCTGTATAAGCACCTCTATGAATTGCAGATGCGCGCCGACCCCACCGCGGGCTGACGCTGAATGCATTGATTTACATCAAAAAACTTGGCGTTCTTGGCATAAGTTTTTAAACTTTCAGAAATTTCTGAAACTACCGAGGCTGACTTGACGCCCGAACTGGAAAACATCGTCGTTCATTTCGGCGAGATGGGCAGCCGCTGGGGCTTCAACCGGACCGTCGGCCAGATGCTGGCTTTGATCGTGTTAAGCGATCGGCCACTGGCGGCCGACGAAATCGCCGCTGAGCTCAAAGTTTCACGCGGCAATGTCAGTATGGCAGCGAAAGAGCTGCACGCCTGGCATCTGGTGCGCACCCACCGCGAGCCGGGCGACCGCAAGGATTATCTGGTCGCCGCGGGCAACATCTGGGAGCTGGCACAGCAGGTGCTGACGGAACGCAAAAAACGCGAGATGGACCCCACTCTGTCTTTGTTACGCAGCCAGTTGCTCGATGGTAACGAAGACGATCCGCCCACTCATGCCCGCCAGCAGTTGCAGGAAATGCATGACCTGCTGGAGTTGCTCAATCGTGGGTTCGACGAAGTACAGACCCTGACCCCGGACCAGTTAAAGCGTTTGCTGACGCTGGGCACCGGAGTCCTCAAATTCACGGACCGGATTCGTCCGGGTGGCCGTAAAGACTGACGGAGACTTCCATGGAAGCCGATCTAGCCCAGACTCTGATGTTGTCGCGCATCCAGTTCGCCGCCAACATCAGCTTTCACATTCTCTTCCCCACCATCACCATCGCGCTGGCCTGGCTGCTGTTCTATTTTAAAGTCCGCTCCAATATTTCCAGTCATCCAGTGTGGATGCGCGTCTATCGCTTCTGGGTGAAAATTTTCGCGCTGACGTTCGCCCTGGGCGTGGTGTCTGGCATCACTATGAGCTTTCAGTTTGGCACCAACTGGCCGGGCTACATGGAAACCGTCGGCAACATCGCCGGGCCGTTGCTCGGTTACGAAGTGCTCACCGCCTTCTTTATGGAAGCCACCTTTCTGGGTGTCATGTTGTTCGGCATTCATCGTGTGCCGAACTGGGTGCATACACTGGCGACGTTCCTGGTCGCCATCGGCACCACGCTGTCCGCGTTCTGGATTCTGGCGCTCAATTCCTGGATGCACACACCCGACGGTTTCGAAATGATCGACGGTGTGGCCATGCCGCTGGACTGGCTTGCCATCATCTTTAACCCCTCAATGCCCTATCGCCTGGCGCATATGCTGATCGCCTCCGGTCTGACCGCATCGTTCCTGGTCGCCGGTATTTCCGCCTACCGCATCTTTAAAGGCGACGTGAAACACGCACCGCGCGTCGCATTGAAAACCTCAATGACCGTCGCCGCCCTGCTGATTCCGGTGCAGATAGTGGTTGGCGATATGCACGGCCTGAACACATTCGAGCATCAGCCACAAAAAGTGGCCGCGATGGAAGCCGTTTGGGATACCGAGCACGGCGCACCGCTGTTGCTGTTTGCCTGGCCGGATGAAGAAGACCGGGAAAACCATTTCGAGATCGGCATTCCCAACATGGCCAGCCTGATTCTGACGCACCAGACCGACGGCGAAATTCCGGGCCTGAACGAATTCGAAGGCATGCACCCACCGGTTAAACCCGTGTTCTTCGGGTTCCGGGTGATGGTCGGCATGGGCATTTTGATGTTGCTGGTCAGCTGGACCACCTTCTGGCATTTAGCCAGCCACCGCACCGATCCACCGCGCTGGTTGCAACGTGTGCTGATTGGCATGACCTTCTCGGGCTGGATTGCCACACTGGCAGGCTGGTACGTCACTGAAATTGGTCGCCAGCCCTGGCTGGTAACCGGCGTCCTGACCACCGACCAAGCTGTAACCACGGTGCCCGGCAGCCAGGTCGGACTGTCGCTGACCATGTATCTGCTGCTCTATGCCGGCCTGCTGTTCGCCTATATCCAGACGCTGTTCTACATGGCGCGCAAATCGGTCAAGGTGGAAGAGTATGAAATGTCCACCGACTTTAATTACCTCAACACCCATCACACCAAGGAGACCAACGCATGATTCCCGGTGACTGGTTGCCCTATATCTTTTTGTTTTTGATGGGTCTGGCGGTGCTGGTTTATGCCGTACTCGACGGCTACGACCTGGGCGTTGGCGTCTTGCTACCGCTCGATAACGAAACCCAGCGCGACGGCATGATTGCCTCCATTGGCCCGTTCTGGGATGCCAACGAAACCTGGCTGGTGCTGGCCGTTGGCATTCTGCTGATCGCCTTTCCCGAAGCGCATTCGCTGGTGTTGCGCGAACTCTATCTGCCCGCCGCCATTTTAATGCTGGGTTTGATTCTGCGCGGCGTCTCTTTCGACTTTCGTGCCAAGGCAGTGACCGGGCACCGGCGTTTTTGGGACTACGCCTTCAAAGCCGGCTCGATCATTTCCGCGGCAACTCAAGGCTATATGCTCGGCCGCTACGTGCTCGGTTTTGATGACAGTCCGACCGCTTACGGTTTTGCCGCCTTGAGCGCGGTGTGCGTCACCGCCGCCTTCGCCTACATCGGCGGCGCCTGGCTGGTGATGAAAACCGAAGGTGAACTGCAAGTGCGGGCGGCGCGCTGGTCGCGCTATTGCGGTTGGCTGGCAGCCATTGGTCTGGCCGCCATCAGCATTGTGAATCCGTTGCTCAGCCCGGCCGTCGCCGAGCGCTGGTTTACGCTGCCGGCGGTCATTCTGCTGGTACCGATTCCATTGATGTGTCTGGTGCTGATTGTCGTAGCCGACCAGTATCTGCGTCAGGTGCCAACGCGTGGCGACGTCGGCTGCTGGCTGCCGTTTGCCGCCACGGCCTTCCTGTTTGTACTGAGCTTCTTTGGCTTGGCTTACAGCTTCTTCCCGGAGGTCGTCCCTGGCCGCATCACCGCCACCGACGCCGCCAGCGCCGAAGCCTCACTGCGCTTTATCGGCGTCGGCGTCGCCATCGTACTGCCGCTGATTCTGGCGTATACGGTGTATGCGTATCGGGTGTTTTGGGGGAAATCCACCACCTTGCGTTATCACTGAGGTGGCAGGAGACGCTTGACGGGAGACGCTAAACGCACGCTACAAAAAAAAGGCACCCTTGGGTGCCTTTTTGCTATCCAGCGTCTTCCGTTGAGCGTCAGGCGTCTCCCGTTATGAACGGCTCCACATCTTCAATATCATCCTGCTCCGGCAGCAGATGATCTTGCGCATACTTGCGCCACTTACCACTGCGCAGGAACAGTTCAAAGACGTCGCCGTCGATGTGGTTGTCGTCGCGCATGCGACGCAGGATGGTAAACGCCTGGCTCAATGGCATCGGCGGTTTGTAGGGACGCTCTTTGGCGGTCAGGGCTTCGAAGATGTCAGCGACGCCCATCATTCTCGCAGGAATGGACAGCTGGTCGCGCGTTAAGCCGCGCGGGTAGCCTTTGCCATCCATGCGTTCGTGGTGACCACCGGCGTATTCCGGTACCCGGCGCAATTTCGGCGGGAACGGCAGGCCTTCGAGAATGTCGATGGTGATGTCGATATGACGGTTAATCTCGGCGCGTTCTTCGTTGTTGATGGTGCCGCGGGTGATGTTGAGGTTGTACACCTCGTCTTCCGTCAGCAGCGGTCGCGGCTCGCCGTAGGCATCCGGCCAGGTGCCGGTGGCGATGCGTTCGATGCGGGCTTTGTATTCGTCGGACATAAATTCACCGCCACGGTTGACCTGTTCAACGAACTCCATATCGTCGCGCAGCGCGGCTTTTTCGTCGTCGCTTTGCGCTACAGCAACGGCGGAGGCAAAGCGGGCACGCACCGACTCAAAACCGTCGTGCAGTTTTTGCAGTTTGCGACCTTTGTTCAGCACGTTTTCCGAGGTCGCCAGCTTACCGCAATCGTGCAACCAGGCCGCGACGTGCAGCTCGTACCATTCATCATCGTTGAGGTTGAAGTCAGCGAAGACGCCATCGGTGTCTTCGCAGGCCGCCTGAGCGATCAGTTCGGTGAGTACCGGAATGCGCTGACAGTGCGCCGAGGTGTGTGCCGAACGCACGTCAATGATGCGCGCCAACGCCTGAATAAAGGCATCGAGCAAGTCTTTGTGGCTCTGTACCAGCAGCTGATTATCGAGCGTGATGGCCGCAAACTTGGCCATGGCCTGAACGGTGGCCTGATCTTCCGGCGAGAACGGACGGGTGATGCCGTCGGCGTCGCGGGCGTTGATCAGCTGCATCACGCCGATGATTTCATCTTCATGGTTGAGCAGCGGCAGCGTCAGCATGGACTGGGAACGGTAGTCGTGCGCCGCGTCAAAATGGCGGGTGCCGGTAAAGTCGAACATCTCGGCGTCGTAGACATCGGGAATGTTCACGGCCTGACGGGTCAGACCAACGTGGGAAGCCACATTGCGGTGATTGGGTTCGCCGTCTTTGTACAACTGAATCGGCGGCCAGCCTTGATCCTGTCCTTCGTTGATCATGGCCTCAATGCCGAGCACGGTATTGTGAACCACGGAGAACGCCAGACGGGAGTTGTCGCCATCGTCGATAAAGCGGTAGAAGGTGCCGCCCTCAGCACCGGTCAAACCACGCGCTTCGCGCAGAATGCGCTGCATCAGGTTGCCCAGTCCTTTTTCCTGGGCCAACCGAACCAGCAGATCGCTGGTGTTGTCGGCGCTCCATTCGGCGCCAACGGGAACTGTTTCCGGAACTACAGCTTCGGAGGGTTTCATCCCGAGTCTCCTGCCATCGCGGCCATCAATGTCGGCTTGGCTAATATTTCAACAACCGACCCTGGCTTTGAAGTTAGCAATCAGTCGCATTTTCGTGTGTGAACTATATCACAGCTCTATTGCTTAACATCGACTTCCTGACCGGCTGCGTTGGAACGCAGCCATCCCCACAAACGCCGGGTGGTCCGGCTGGGGTTGGGTTCACCGAGAAAGGTTCCATCTGGGGCGTCTTCGATCAGCAGGTAGTTTTCCAGCTGGTTGCGGGCGGCTTCGGCTTTGCGTTCGCGGGCATTGCGCTTAGCCCAGTTGTCGCGGTTGAACATCAGGTCGAGCACCGGGACCTCCAGTTGGCCGATCAAATCCGGCAGGTCGGCCCGGTCGGGCGTGGCATCCACCATCATTAAGGCATACCCAAAGTTTTCTGGCGGCGCGCCGGTCATGGCTAGGTAACGAGCGGCCCAGTATGCCCCTTCGCCATAGCCCAGCAGCACCAGGTTAAACTGTCCTTCCTGTATCAATCGCTGTACGCCTGCATTGACCCGCGCCATGGTCAGGCGATCGTAATCGGCATCGGTTAAATCATCCGGCGTTCTTGGCAGCGTGATCGACAGCGTATTCCAGCCCACGTCGGGTAAATAAGACCGCGTCTGTTGCAAACGAAACGCCCAATCGGCCTGATGACCCTGATCGTGCAACAGCAAGATACCACCCTGTGGCGTACCGGTGCGTTGCTCCAACCACAGGCCTAGGAAGGTTTCGCCGCTGGCGCTCAGTTCAACCACTTCCTCACCGCGCAGAGCGTTGCGGTAATAGGTGGCCAGATCATTCATGTGATTCTGACGAGCCTGATCCAGCGCTTCGGCGGCCGCCAGCCATGGAATCAGGGTGAATAGCAGCCCGGCGAGCAGACGTCGTTTGACCTGCCCCCGGCCGTCACTACAATGGGCAATCCGCCTGCCTAGAGACCGCCTGCCGATGTCAGATTTTGTCATAGCGCCGTCCATACTCTCCGCCGATTTTGCTCGCCTGGGCGAGGACACCGCCGCCGTTCTGGCCGCGGGTGCCGACTGGGTACATTTCGATGTGATGGATAACCATTACGTACCCAACCTGACCATGGGCCCGATGTTCTGCCGGGCGTTGCGTGACTATGGTGTCACGGCACCGCTGGATGTGCATCTGATGGTGTCTCCGGTTGATCGGCTGATTGGCGACTTTATTGAGGCGGGTGCCACCACCATTCAGTTCCACCCGGAAGCCAGCGATCACATCGACCGCACACTGCAACTGATACGCGATGGTGGCTGCCGCGCCGGCCTGGTGTTCAACCCGGCCACACCGCTGACCTACCTCGACTACGTAATGGATAAAATCGATCAGGTGCTGATCATGTCGGTGAACCCGGGCTTTGGTGGCCAGAGCTTTATTCCCACTGCGCTTGATAAACTGCGCGACGCCCGAGAGCTCATCGACGCCAGCGAACGCAATATTCGCCTGGAAGTCGACGGCGGCGTCAAGGTCGACAACATCCGCGCCATCGCCGAAGCCGGCGCCGATACCTTTGTTGCCGGCAGTGCCATTTTCGGCGCCGACGACTACGCCGACCCGATCCGCGCAATGCGCGCCGAACTTGCTGCCGCCCAGTGCGGTTAACTTTTTACTGACGAACGGAGCCTCCGTGGACGAATTATTGGTGTTTGATCTCGACGGTACGTTGATTGATGCCGACGAACGTATTTCTGATGTCACCCGCCGTGCCTTGCACGAACTCGATCAACGGGGCATTGCCTGGACCGTCGCCACGGGTCGACTGCCACAGGGCGCCCGCGAAGCACTGCCAGACATGCGCTTTAAACATCCGCAGGCGTATAAAAACGGCGTATTGATCTGGGACTTAAACGACGATCGTTCTATTCATACTCGCCCGCTCGATCGCAGCGAATTTCTCGAAGTGTGCAAACGTTTGGACGCCCACGGCATCAACGCCATGGCCAATGTTTTGAATGACGAAAACCGCATCGGCGCAGCGGTACGCGATTCCAATAATGAGCGCGAACAACGCTGGGTGCGTTATATGGAAAGTCAGGCCATCAGCATCCAACGCCACAACGATTTCAACGTCATTGAAGGCACGGTGTTTAACATTTTCGCACTCACCGAAAACGCCCGCGTGCTCTATATGGCTGAAGAACTGGCCGACATTCCCGGGGTACAAGTCTATGCCGGTTCGGACATGTATCACGACGGCTATTACTGGCTCGATATTCATCATGTCGAAGGCACCAAAGGCGACGCAGTCAAATATTTACAAGAGCAAACCGGCGCTAAAAAGCTGATTTGTTTTGGCGATTCCGACAATGACATCGCCATGTTTGAACGCGCCGACGAAGCTTACGCCATGGAAAATGGTTTGCCCGAATTGAAAGCCATGGCGACCCAAACCATCGGCAAAAACACCGACCACGCCATCGCTTATTTCCTCGCGGATCGCTACGGATTTTCGCTGTGACATTAAAGGCCGTTTTGTTCGACCTGGACGGTACGCTGGTCGACAGCGTGCCGGGTTTGACCGAAGCAGTGAACGGCGTTTTGGCGGAACTGGGTGGCGAGGTTTGCAACGACGATCAGGTGCGTGTCTGGGTCGGTAACGGCCCGCAAAAACTGATCGAACGCGCGCTGGCATTTCGCGCTATGGATCTGCCATCCGAGCAGGCACTCGAACGGTTTCGCCATTACTACGAACAAACGTTGGGTAATGCGGTGTGTTATCCAGGCGTGCGAACAGGCCTGGCTGCATTAAGAAAGGCCGGTTTAAAACTCGCCTGCGTGACCAACAAATCGTCGCACTACACCGAACCTTTTTTACGCCAACTGGAACTGGCCGACGCCTTCGACGAAGTGCTGTGTGGCGATGAAGTTGACCGTCCCAAACCCGACCCGCAAAGTCTGCAAATTCTGTGTGATCGTTTTGGTATTAGTACCCGCGAAGCGATGATGGTTGGCGACTCAGTCAACGATTTAATACCGGCGGAAACCATTGGTATGCCACGCATCGCGGTCAGCTATGGTTACCATCAGAATAAGCCGCTGGATGTGCATCAACCCCTCTTGTTAACCGATCATTTTAACGAGGTGGTCGCTTGCTGTTTGGCACACTGATGGGTTTATTTCAGCGATAAAAAAAGAGCGCCAAAGCGCTCTTTTTTTTAGGCTTGAACGATCAAGCGCGATTGCCATTTGGCGTGCGGTTACCAGAGCGGTTACCGCTGCGTGGTCGACGCCGTGCTGGCTGACCATCGCGACTTTGCCCATCACGACCCTGGCTCTGGCCATTGCCATTCGAACGCTGGCTACGGTTACCCTGGCTGCGATTGCCACCGCCATTGCCACGTCCGCCGCCATTAGCATTACCGCGACCACCACTGCCGTTACCCGGACGACGCGCACGCGGTTTGTCGTCAGGGCGCGCATGAGGCACGTTCTGGTCCGGCTCAAAACCATCGAGCGTGGTGCGGGTGATGGTCTGCTTGGTCAAGCGTTCGATGGCCGCCAACAACTTGGCTTCATCGGCACTGACCAGTGAATACGCTTGGCCTTTAGCGCCCGCACGACCGGTGCGGCCAATGCGGTGCACGTAATCTTCCGGCACGTTGGGCAGATCGAAGTTCACCACCTGCGGCAGTTGATCGATATCCAGACCACGCGCCGCAATGTCGGTCGCGACCAGAATATTAATCTTGCCCGCTTTAAAACCGGACAGCGCCTTGGTGCGCGCACCCTGGCTTTTGTTGCCGTGAATGGCCGCCGAGCGAATGCCGTTCTTTTCCAGGTGTTCGCTCAGGCGATTAGCGCCGTGCTTGGTCTTGGTAAACACCAGCGCCTGACGCCAGTTACCGTCCTGAATCAGTTGCGTCAGCAGCGCCGGTTTGCGCTTTTTATCGACGGTGTAAACCGTCTGCGTGACGGTTTTAACGGTCGAATTACGCGGGCTGACGTCAATTTCGACCGGGTCGTTAACCAGACCTTTAGCCAGCTTGCGAATGTCGTCGGAGAAGGTCGCCGAGAACAACAGGTTCTGACGCTTGGCCGGCAACACTTTAAGAATCTTCTTAATGTCGTTAATAAAGCCCATGTCGAGCATACGGTCGGCTTCATCCAGCACCAGCACTTCCAGATCGCTAAACCGCACCGCGTTCTGGTTGTACAGATCGAGCAGACGACCCGGTGTTGCCACCAGCACATCCACACCCTGACGCAGCGCTTTCATCTGCGGGTTGATGCTGACGCCGCCGAATACCACGGCCGAACGCATCGACAGGTATTTGCTGTAAGCGGTGACATTTTCGCCGATCTGAGCGGCCAGTTCGCGCGTTGGCGTTAAAATCAGGGCGCGGGCGCGGTTGCTGCCAGCGCGTTGCCCTTCACTCAGACGATGCAACAACGGCAGCGTAAAACCGGCCGTCTTGCCTGTGCCCGTCTGGGCAGCCGCCATCACATCGCGGCCCTGGAGGACGGCGGGAATGGCTTGGGCTTGAATGGGGGAAGGCGTCTCGTAACCTTGATCGGCCACGGCTTTCAATAAGGGGGTGGCAAGGCCCAAAGGGGCAAAACTCATCGTGAGGAGGTGTCTCTTGTGGAATCGGGCAGTGAGAAAAAAGCCCGCCGGTCAGCGGGGGCGTGCACTTTACCCCAAGGCGGGGCGCGGTGCCATGGGCAAGGTGTAAAGCCTGTCACATATTAGTCAATAGCTATCATTTAATTAACAGCAATATATTTTACCTAACATTCAGGCTCAACTAACCTGCTTTCATAGTCACAGCCAGACCGACACTCCACGACAGAGGGAGCCATGATGAACCCATCGCCACGCACACCGACCAAGCCCGGCTTTTGGCAAACCTACGCGGTGTTGCTTAAACACCCGCTCTACCTGGGCTAAACCGGCCCAGGCCCCATTTCGGTTGGAACTGCGCCGCCAGCATGGCGGCCAACGCCAACAGAAAGCCGAGCCATTGCCAGGCCGAGAGCGCCTGACCCAGTACCCACCAACCCAACAAGGTTGCCACCACCGGTGACAGCAAACCGAGAAACGACACCGCCGAGACCGGCAGTTGGTTAATGCCGCGAAACCACAACCAATACGCCACAATAGAGCCGGGAATCGACAACCACAGATAACCCGCTACGGCGCGAGCATCAAGCATCGGCGGCAGGCCTTCCACCCACAGCGCCAATGGCATCAGCAAGAGTCCGCCAGCGATCAACTGCCAGGCGGTCAGTGCCAGCATGCTGGTTGGCCGACCCCAGTGGCGCGTCAGCACCACACCCAGGCCCATAGAGCCCATGGCCACCAGACCGGCCATCAAACCAACCGGATCGAGCCAAAGCTCACCTTTCAGCACCAGTAAGGCCACACCGACCACACCGGCCAGCCCCCAGCCCAGTCGCCAAAGCCCCGGTTTTTCTGCAAGCACCAGCCAGGCCAACACGGCAACCCAGAGCGGCTGTACCGCACCCAAGGTGGCTGCGACGCCGCCGGGTAACCGGTAGGCGGCAACAAACAACAGTGCGAAAAAAACACCGATGTTGAGTACGCCCAGCACCGCCGAACGCCACCACCAGGCACCTTGCGGCAGACGCCGTACTAACAACAGCAACGCCAGACCGGCCGGCAAAGAACGCACGGCGCCGGCCAGAAAGGGTCGATCCGGCGGCAGGAATTCGGTGGTAGTTAAATAGGTCGTACCCCAAATCATGGGGGCGTAGGCGGTGATCAAGGTGGTCAGCCAGATCGGGCTGCTGCTTTTGATGGCTGACATGGCAATAACCTCAACATTAAACATTTTAATGTTGAAATATTAATCTCGGTGTTAGACTGCCGTCAAACAGTTTAACGTTAAGGAATTCACGATGAAGGACGGTGTCGATTCCATTCTTGAGCAATGGCAACGCGAACGACCGGATGTCGATACCTCGCCCATGGGCGTCATCGGACGACTGGCGCGCTTAGAACGCCGACTCTCCAGCAGCTTGAGCAAGCACTTCGCCGAGCATGGTTTGCAGTCCCACGAGTTCGACATTCTGGCCACACTGCGTCGTTCCGGCGCGCCTTACCGGTTGACGGCTGGTCAGTTAACGGACGCTGCGATGGTCACCTCGGGCGCCATCACCAACCGCATCGACCGACTGGTTGATAAAGGTTGGGTGACGCGTGAGACCGATCCCAACAACCGACGCTCGGTCCGCATCACCCTCAGCAAAGCCGGCCTGGATAAAGTGGATAGGGTGCTGGAACGACACGCTGCCCGCGAGGCCGAATTACTCGCCGGGCTCAGTGAACCGCAACAAGCTGAGCTGGCGCACTTACTGCGGACCCTCTTAGTCAGTCTGGGCGATGAACCGATCTGACAGCTCACCGCCCGCCCCGCTTATCGACAGCTAAAACTGCTGGCACGATGCGGCTCGCCGGACCCATAGCGCGCGACCTGCGGGTAAGGGCACAGCAACCGGCTGACATCGCCCAGCATCGCCTGCCCAGCCTCATTAGCATCGCTCACACTGGCCGTGACCGCACCGGGTTCACGACCGTGCTCGACCCAATCGACCAAGACCGAGAAGACATCGAAGTCATCCGGCGCCGGACCACCCGCACCATGCGGCATACCGGGCACGCGATAATAACGGGCAAAAGCCGCTGCGTTAGCACCGTTATTGGCATCCAGCTTTTGATACCAACGCGTGGTATCTCGCACCGAAAATACCGGATCACTGACGCCGTGGAAGACGATCAACTTGCCACCGGCATCACGGAAATCTGCCAACTCAGGATTCTCTGCTCCTGGCGGGGTCATAAAGTCCATCGCTGACTCCGGAAATTGCGCAGTGCTGTTATTAATCAGCGGCGCATCGCGATCAAAATCGAACGCCAGCAAATAGGCTTCCAGCGCCTGCGGCGAGCCGGCCACACGCGTTGGCGGCGTCGTAAACAGCTGCGCCAACGAAGACGAGCCCATAACGGCGATCAGCGAATTATTCCCCCAGGGCGGTATCGGCGATTCCAGTTTCCAAAACCGCCAATCACCGGAACCGATACCGCTGTCCCACGCCCAGTCACTGTACAACGCTTCGCCCGCACTGTTGTGTGGGCCACGATGTACGGTTTTCAGTGCCGTTACCTGAGCCGCGCTCAAACACCCCTGAGTCTGCCCGGGAGAGCATTGCAGCCAGTCCGGGTTGTATTTTTGCTGACAGGCATCGACATCGGCGACCCAGTTATCGGTCAGCCCGTCGAGGTTGTCGCACTGCGCTAAGATATTGCGGGCCACTCGATCGAGATCGTCGCGACTGAAGGCGGTGCGAACATCACCGGTTACCGCCTTAAATGCCTGCACGTCCCAGGCGTGTTGAATCGCCGCCTTGGGCAAATTAAACCCCGGATATCCAGCCAGCAAACCATCGAAGGCATCGGGCAGTCGGCTGGCTGCAACCATGGCATGACGTCCGCCATTGGAACCTCCCACACCATAAGAATATTCAATGGGCGCATCGTAATAGGCTTCGACCATAGCCTCGGCCAGTGGGTTTAACGTGGCCACTGCCTGATAGCCGTAATCGCGTCGAGCCTGGGCATCGAAACCAAAGCGTGCACCACCGGCCAGACCGGCATCCGGATGAGCATCGCCACGATGACCCGCGTTGCTCGACACCACCGCATAGCCTCGCGATAACGCCGTATCGCTGTCATCGCCACCGAGCAGCGGACCCACCGCCGACACCACCGCGCCGTCATTGCCGCCATTAAACTGATGCACAAAACGACCATTCCAGTCATCGGGTAAGCGCAGTTCAAAACCAATGGCGTAGTCGTTGCCATCCATGCCGCGATGCGCTCCAGTTATCCCGGCTAGGCGGCAATGGCCGACGGCCACCTCGCCTCCGGCGGCGATGCTTTCGACGACATCGATCTGGACATCGGACACCCCCAAACGCGCCGTCGTTTGTTGCGAACACTCGAGCTGTTCCGCTAGGGCAGCGGAACTTATACCGGTGCCCAAGGTGGTCAAAATAACCATCAACTTTGTTCTGGATTTCATGGCTTAGCTCCTTGTTATTATTGTTAACAGCCTGTGCCAGCTTCCACTCAACCGCGCTGAAAAGCGTCGATGACCTCCTGCGGAATTGGCTGCGATTTGATGCCATCGAGGTTGTCTGGATCCTGACCCACCCAGACCCGGGTTTCGAAGCCTTCCACGGCCAAATCATCGCCTTTCATCAATCGATGATGGACATCAAAACTGGAACGACGGAATTCAGTGACGGTCGATTCGATGATCACCTCTTCGCCAAAATGCGAGGGGATATAAAACTTGGATCGCGTATCCACCATGGGAAAACCAACGATATTGAATTGCTTGAGCATGGCGAATTTATCGAAACCAGCGCGAGCAAAAAGCTTGCCCGTACAGGCATCAAAATACGCAAAATAACGCGGATAAAAAACGATACCGGCCGGGTCGCAATCGCCCCATTCGATGGTCTGGGTGTGAGTATTTTTCAGCATAAAGAGTCCTTGCTCAGTCCAGCCGGATAACGGCATCGGTTGGGGTTTTGCTGTACAGATCGGCCACCCGCTCAGCACGGTTTTCCAGCACAGCACGCTGGTTGATCGATCCCTTGTCGGTAATTTCGTGGGCATCCAGCTTCGGCGGTTCGGCCAACAAGATAGCGCGGCGCACGCAGTTGGAACTGCCGGTACTGGTATCGACTAATTGCTGCAATAAGGCGCGAACTCGCGAACGTACCGGTTCACTGTCAAGCACCTCCGTCAACGCTGCGTCTTTGCCCAAACCGGCCAGTTGGCGACATTGTTCCCGGTCCGGGAAAATCAGCACGCTGACAAAGGGCCGGTCCAGGCCGGCAATCACAACGTCCTGCACCAAGGGTGCACCTTCGGCAATAATTTTTGCGCGCAACGGCCCAACGCTGACCCAGGTACCGGTGTCCAGTTTAAAATCTTCGGAAATACGACCATCAAAACGCAGGCCACGCTGAGGGTTTTCCGGATCGATAAACTTGGCCGCATCACCCAGGCAATAAAAACCGTCTTCATCAAAACACCGAGCGGTAATGTCCGGCTGACGCCAGTAACCGGGCATCACGTTCGGCCCGCGAACCCGACACTCCAACTTGCCGCCGTTGGGCACCAACTTTATGTCAACACCGTGAGCGGGCAGACCGATAACGCCCGACTGCGATTCTTCCAGCGATGCGAATAAAGCCGAGGGTGCCGTTTCAGTTGCGCCCAGCCCTGTCAGCATTCCCACTTTCGAGCCAATGGTTTCTTGCGCCAGTTCATCCAACTTATCCCAGACGTGCTGCGCGAGCCCCGCACCGGCAAAAAACATCAGTTTGAGTTTGCTGAAAAAGAAGCGACGCAAGGATTCATCAGCGTCTAATTCTGCCGCCAATAACTCAAACCCTTTGGGCACATTGAAGTAAACCGTCGGCGCAATTTCGCGTAAATTGGCCAGGGTTTTTTCGATCTGCCCGGGCACGGGCTTACCATCATCGATGTAGAGCGAACCGCCGTTATAAAGCACGATACCGACGTTGTGATTGCCGCCAAAGGTATGGTTCCACGGCAGCCAATCCACCAGAACCGGCGGCTCGTCGCGCATAAATTCCATCAGACTGACCAGCATTTCCTGGTTGGAACACAACATGCGGTTGGTGTTGATGACGCCTTTAGGCATGCCGGTTGAACCGGAGGTAAACAAAAACTTAGCAATGGTATCGGGCGTTACCTGAGCGTGAGCCTCGTCGACCGCTTCGGTAACGGTGGTTGCCAACAAGGCGTCAAAAGCGGTCATCGACTGCTGGCCGGGATCCATCGCCCAGGTTTCAACGGATGGTGCCACTGCATTTACCGCGGCGGCAAAATCATCACCTTTTTCCACCAGCAACAAACCCGGCGTTAACAGCTCAATGATGTGGCGCAGTTTGCCGTAGTCCGTACTGATCAACGAATAGGCTGGCGAAATCGGCGCGTAAGGAATACCCACATACATCGCTGCCAAGCCGAGCAGCAAATGCTCGATGGAATTACCACTTAAAATTGCCACCGGCCGTTCGCTCGATAAGCCCCGGTCGAGTAGCGCTTGCGCGAGTTTGCGCACCACCTCCCGTGTTTGCCGATAGCTGAAACGCCGCCACTGGCCTGTGGCATCTCGTTGCGCGACAAAGAGACGATCGGGCGCGACCTCGGCCCAATGGTCCAGTCGTTCCATTAATGTATCGGGATACGTGCCCAGTGGTTCGCGTACTCGCAGCACTTGGCTGCCGTCCGGTTGAGCTTGCAAATCAGCCGTGGTGCGGCCGATGCGAACATCGCGAAATGCGCCATTCATGGTGTCACCTAAGATTGTTTTTATTGTGGTGTTTGTTATTTTTTGACGTCTGTCGTTAAACGTCTACAGCATTAACCAAACTGATAATTCAAACCGTCGACTGCCTGCGCTGCACGGCGTAATTGCGCGTCGATCTCGACCACAAAATGCGCTCGATAAAACGCCCAGATCGCGTGCAGGTTGCGCCCGTAATGATCATCCTGAGCACAGGCGAGCGCACGATTTAATTGCCAGGCGCTGGCCAGAATACCGACCGCTTCAAGCAACGCAGTTGACCCAGCCAGGCGTTGATACAACTCGGTATCATCCGCCAGTAACTGTTGCACCGTCGTGCGAATGGCGTGGGTGCTTTCGACCAGCGTCGGCGCTTGTTGATCAACTCGGCTCAACCATTGGAACAGTGACTGACCGCCATCGGTGGCGACTTTTCGCAGCAAAAAATCCTGCGCTTGGATCGCGGTCGTACCTTCATAAATGGTCGACACCCGCAAATCGCGGTAGCACTGCGCCACACCGGTTTCTTCAACAAACCCCATGCCGCCTAACACCTGAATCGCATCGCCCACCAGACGATTGGCAATTTCGGTTGAATAGGCTTTAAACACCGGCGTCAGCAATTCCACCTCACGTTGCGCCCATTCCCGTTCTGGATGACTGCGCAACCGCGACTGATCGAGACGCAACGCCAAATGACTGGCCAGCAACCGCGACGCCAATGTCTGCGAGCGCTGGCGCATCAACAACCGCCGGACATCCGGATGCTCGATGATGGCGCTGGGTGCTTCGCCGGTGATTGGGTGCCGTCCCTGGCGACGCTCATGCGCCCATTCCAAAGCGGTTTGATAAGCGCGTTCAGCGACGGCCACACCCTGCAAGCCCACCGACAAACGCGCTTCGTTCATCATCACAAACATAATGGCCAGACCGTTACCGGCCTCTCCGACTAACTGCGCTTGGGCATCGTCGAACGATAACGAACAGGTGGGGCTGCCGTGTAAACCCAGTTTTTCTTCGACGCCGGTGCACAGCACACCATTGGCTTGACCGTTGTCTAAATGACTGGGCACGGCAAACAGCGAAATGCCTTTGCTGCCAGCGGGTGCATCGGGTAATCGTGCTAACACCAGATGCAGAATTCGATCGCAAAAATCGTGGCTGCCGAAGGTGATGAATTGTTTGCTGCCATTGAGCCGATACGTTCCGTTGCTGGCCGGTTCGGCGCGCGTTTTTAACAAGCCTAAATCAGAGCCCGCACCGGCTTCCGTCAACGCCATGGTGGCGGTCATGTCTCCGGCGGCCAGCGCCGGGCCATAACGATCCATCAAGGCTTTATCGCCACTGGTTTCGAGCGCTTCCAACGCGCCTTCCGTCAGCGGCTGAAACATGGAAAATGCCAGGTTTGCGCCCTGCCAGAATTCGGTTACCGGTGTCGCTAGCCAACGCGGTAAACCCTGCCCGCCCATGGCTTCGGGAAGCGCCAATCCAGTCCAGCCTGCCTCACGAAATTCCGCATACAACTGACGCCAGCCGTCCGGGGTTTTCACCTGACCTTGATCGAGTGTGCAACCTTGTTGATCGCCGCTGCGATAGGCCGAGGCCATTCGGTCTTCGGCAAAGCGTGCGGCTTCATCGAGAATGGCAAACAGCAGCTCGTCGTCTAAATCATCACGACTGACCGCCATCCGCTCGTTATCGGATAACAGCCGCTCGATGATAAAGCGGTAATCTTCCATCGGAGCACGATACGCTGTCATAACCCGTTACCGCGCCGCCATGCGTAAGGCACCGTCAAGCCGGATAACCTCACCATTGAGCATGGGATTATCGAAAATTTGACCGACCAGTAACGCGAATTCGGACGGTTCACCCAACCGCGCCGGGAAAGGCACCGACTCACCCAAAGACTGCTGCACCTCTTCCGGCAAGGCTCCCATCATCGGTGTTTTGAACAGACCCGGAGCAATGGTCATCACCCGAATGCCGAAGTTGGCCAGCTCACGCGCAATCGGCAGCGTCATCGACACAATGCCGCCTTTGGAGGCTGCATAAGCCGCCTGACCAATTTGCCCATCGTACGCCGCGACCGAAGCGGTATTTATGATCACGCCTTGCTCTAACTGATCGTTTGGCTGGGTATGCTGCATGGCCTCGGCAGCCAGTCGAATCATGTTAAACGTGCCGATCAAATTGACGCCGATGGCGCGCGAAAAACGCTCTAAATCGTGCACGCCTTCGCGCCCTAACACGCGAGCCGCACCAGGAATGCCTGCGCAATTCACCAGGCCGTGTAAATCGCCCCAGCGCTCGCGCAGCGTTTCAATGGCATGGCGCGCTTCGTCTTCGCGGGTGATATCGGTGGTCACAAAAAAAGCCGACTCACCCAGTTCTTGCGCCAGCGCATGGCCGGCGTCGCTGTTCAGATCGGCCAGTAAAACCCGCGCGCCACGCGTTACCAGATAACGCGCCACCGCTTCACCCAAACCGGACGCTGCACCGGTTACCAGAATGTTGGCAGAATTCAATTCCATAACGACACGTCCACCCCGGTTTCGTTAAGAGACGTTTTCCAGCAACACAGCCACACCCTGACCACCACCGGCACAGGCGGACGAAATGCCAAACTGCTGATCGTCGGCGTTCATCTGACGCGCCACGGTATGCGTCAGGCGCACGCCGGAAACACCCAATGGATGACCAATAGCAATGGAGCCGCCATGACGGTTTACCTTGTCGCGATCCAGACCGAGTTCCTGTTCGCAGGCTAAATATTGCGCTGCAAAAGCTTCGTTAATTTCGATGCGGCCGATGTCAGTGAGCGACATTGTTTGATCGGCCAGCAAAGAACGAATCGCCGGTGCCGGACCGATGCCCATAATTTCCGGCGGTACGCCAACCACCGAACCACCGACGATACGCGCCAGCGGTTTCAAACCGTGGGCACGAACGTAATCGCCCGAGGCGACCAATACCGCCGCGGCGCCATCCACAATGCCGGACGAATTACCCCCGGTTTGCACGCCGCCAAAGGCCGGGCGTAATTTATTCAGCACCTCAAACGGCGAATGCCGAATGTGACCGTCTTTATCAAAACGCTGCGTTTTATCGGCCAGTTTCAGGCCGCGATCGGCGTAACCATCGAGCGTCCAATGAGCGTTTTCGACGGCCACCACTTCATCGTCGTACCAACCGTTTTGCCAGGCCTGTTCGGCGCTGGCAAAACTGCGGGCAGCAAACTCATCGGCTTGATCCCGACTGATGCCGTAACGGCTGGCGAGGTTTTCGGCGGTGCCGCCCATGGACACTTCTGGCGCGGTATCGATGGTCGCTTCCCAGAGAAAATCCTTGAACTCCACCTGGCCCATGCGGAAGCCAGCGCGGTGGGTGTATGACGCCACCGGATTACGTGACATCGACTCAGCCCCAGCGCACAACACCAGCTGCGCTTTACCCAGCTGAATCTGATCGGCGGCGGTTAAAATCGCTTCGAAACCAGTGCCGCATAACCGGTGCACCAACAGTGCTGGCGCTGCCTGACGCATACCGGAATACAAACCGATATGGCGCGGCAACAGATAGGCATCGAAACTCGACTGCGCCACATTACCGGCGACAATGGCGTCGACCTCTGTCGCCGGAATGCCGGTTTTTTCAAACAAAGCACGGGCGGCATAAATGCCCAGATCGGTGGGTGAAATATCGCGCAGCACACCGCAGTAATCGGCAAAAGGCGTACGCCGACCATCGATTAAATAAACGTCGTCGTAACGGGATTTCAGCGCGCTGTTTTCGGAATCGGCATAGGCGTTCATCTTATTTTTTCCTATTCAAAAACTGACCGATGCGGGCTTGTACTTCCGGGCTGGTCTGAGTGATGCCCGCGACCAACGATTCGGTATACAAACCGTCGTCGGAACTCATGTTTTCAATGCGCGACAGCGCTGACACCATGGCCCAGTTCGACAGCTCAGAATTGGTTGCAATGGTGCGTGCAAGTTCTAGGGCGTGTGCATCGCCGTCGTTGTTGCCAACGCAATACTGGACCAGCCCAAAGCGTTCGGCTTCATCGGCATCGAGGGTTCGGCCGGTCAGCATCATGTCGGTCATACGACCCGTGCCAATTAATCGGGCCACCCGCACCGAAGCGCCGCCGCCGACAAAAATGCCATGACGACCTTCGGGCAACCGGAAATAGGTGGTGGGCTCGGCAACGCGAATGTGCGCCGCCGCTGCCAGTTCCAGCCCGCCGCCGATCACCGCACCTTTCAGTGCGGCAATCACCGGCACACCGGCTTGTTGGATTTTGCCAAAGACGCGATGCCAACTGTGCGAATGCTTGACCACCTCGAATGGCTCACGCGCCTGATGCTCTGCCAGATCCAGACCGGCACAAAAGTTATCGCCCGCGCCACTGAGAACAACCACTCGCACACCTTTAGGCACCGGGTCGAAACAGGCTTCCAGTTCCAGCAGCAATGCGTCATTAATGGCGTTGTGTTTGTCTGGCCGATTAAGGCGGATATGGGCAATACCTTCGCTCAAGTCGAAGTTCACCAAAGGCGTCTGTGTCATGCTCGAACCCGTATGCAACACCGCGCAGCGGCGGCTGATGAATCGTCGGACAGCGGATCAGGTTATTCAGTCGTTGTTATTACCTGGCCCTAAGGGGGTCCGCTGTTGTGGCTAAAAAAAACTAGCCTTGATTGTTGTATTTGTAAACAATTTATTTTTATCACATTTCAAGCTAAGTACAGACGCTCTCAGATTGATAAGCGCTAAGCCCATATAAAATGGGGGTTTCAGGGATGCTACTACGTTTCACCGGAACCCCCCTCTAGTAGCCACTCGCTGATTTTTTGTTGATGAATACAACAATCTATGCCATAAACTTCAGCGTACGCCGATACCGAATTCGTTGGCGACCAGGCTCTTCGGCCTGACAAAACGATCGTTGCGGGCACCGCCCGGCTCTAAGAACAAGTCCAACAAAAACTAGAGGTTCGAACGATGCTGACCAAGAAACTTCCCGCCGCTGTGGCGGCTTTGCTGCTGGCGTGCGGTTTGCTCGGCGCTCAGACCAGTGCCCAAACGCTGCGACTGACGCCCGGAACGCCACCGGCCCACCCCGGCCATACGCCGCTGTTTACTGCCTTTGCTGAGCAAATTGATGCGCGCACTGATGGCGACCTGACTGGCATGATTCTCGGCACCGAAGTCGCCAATCTGGGCAACATGCGTACCGCCATTCGCTCAGGCTTGTCCGATGCCGGCATGTTCCTGCCCGCCTATTTCCCGGCCGATCTCTCCGAGATCAACCTGGTGGGTAACCTGTCGTTCCTCGGCAGCAACGCTCAGGCGATGGCGGCGGCCATGACCGAATACATTGTCACCTGCGCCGACTGTCAGGCGGAACTGAAGCAGCTGGGTGTGGTCTATGGCTCCAGTCATTCCTCCGACATCTACGTCTTGCTGACCACCAAGCCGGTGCGTGATCTTGGCGACCTGCAGGGTTTGCGACTGCGCGTTGGCGGCCCGCACTTTGCGCGCTGGGCCGAAGAGATGGGCGCTGATGGCGCTAATGTATCCGTCGGCGAAACCTTCGAAGCCATCTCTCAGGGTGTGCTCGATGGCACCATTGCCTCCACCGCCGACCTGATTTCCTTCCGCCTGGATGATGTGGTCACGCACATTACGGTATTGCCGATGGGCACCTATCACTCCACCATCTCGCACGCCATTAACGCCCGCACCTGGGATGGCATGAGCGCTGAAGATCGTCGTGTGCTGGCCGAAACGTCCAGCTATGCGAGTGCGCTGGCGACGCAACGCTGGGGCTATGAAATGCCTTCTGCCGCGGAAGCGGCTGCGCGCGATGCCGGTATCGAGTTCATTGAGCCCAGCGCTGATCTGCTGGAAGCCTCCAACGCTTACCAACGCGAAGACCTGCAAAAAGCCATTGAACTGGCACAGGACCGCGACGGCATTGCCGATGCCGCGGCCAAAGTTGAACGCTTTGAAGCGTTGGTCGATAAATGGACCGACTTCGCCGAATCGGTCGACAACGACCCTCAGCGGATTGCCGATGAAGTGAACCGTCAGGTGTGGGATCAGGTCGATTTCTCGACCTACGGTCTCTAATCTCTCAGTTGTACCGGCCCGGCGCTTGTCGGGCCGGCTGATTTCTGCCCGGAGAACACTGCTGATGCGTTGGCTGTATCACCTTTCCGATCGTCTGGTTGCCGGTCTGGCGTTGCTTGGCACGCTGGGCATTCTCGCCATGATGGTGCACGTCACCCTCGATGTGGTGCTGCGCTCAACCCTGTCTGTTTCGGTACCGGCGACCATCGAACTGGTCACCCGCTATTACATGATCACCCTGGTGTTACTGCCGCTTGGTTGGGTGGAGTGGAAACAGCAGATGATTACCGTCGAAGCCTTTTCCGCCATTCTCGGTGACGCTGGCGTGCGCTGGCTCGACAGTCTGGTCGCCCTGCTTGCCGCCGGACTCTATGGCGTTTTTACGCTGGCTACCTGGGACAAGGCGGTCGAACAATTTGAACTGGGCGCCTATGTGATGGCGCTCGATCTGGCAGTCCCGGTCTGGCCGACCTATTTCGTACTGCCGCTTTCTTTTGCCCTCGCGGGGCTGGTGTGTCTGATCCGCATAGTGCGACTGCATCACACCGGCACTGCGATGGCTTCGCAGTAGGCAAACGCATGTCAATTGAAACCGGTTTTTATGGCTTGCTGGTGCTGATGCTGCTGCTCGCATTACGCGTGCCGGTAGCCTTAGCGTTGATGGTGGTCTCCCTCGGTGGGCTCAGCCTGATGCTGGGCTGGGAAACAGCGCTGAGTTTGCTGGCGTCCACACCCTACGACTTTATCGCTAAGTGGACTTTAAGTGCGGTGCCGATGTTTTTGCTGATGGGTTTTGTCAGCTACCACGCTGGCCTAACCGCCGGCCTGTTCAACGCTGCCAAAGTGGTGTTTCGCTGGCTGCCGGGCGGCCTGGCCATCTCCAGTATTTTTGCAGCCTCCGGCTTTGCCGCCGTCAGCGGTTCCAGCCTGGCGTGTGCCGCAGCCATGGGTCGTATCGCCATTCCGGAAATGGTGCGCTCGGGCTACAAACCCAGCTTTGCCTGCGGCACCATCGCCGCCGGCGGCACCATTGGCGCGCTGATTCCACCGTCTATTTTAATGATCATCTACGGCGTCTTTGCGCAGACATCCATCACTCAGGTGTTTCTCGGCGGCATCACCATTGGTTTGCTGACAGCGCTCAGTTACAGCCTGGTGATTCTGATCGTCAGTTGGCTTCGGCCGGATATCGCACCACGCGTGGCCGAGGGCGTAGAAGGTTATTCGGTGCGCCAAGCCGTGCTGGAAATCTGGCCCGTGCTGGCGCTGGGCGCGTTGGTGTTCGGCGGTTTGTTCAGCGGCTTTTTTACCGCCACAGAAGCCGGTGCTGTCGGCGCCGCCGGCGCGCTACTGATCAGTTTTGCGCTCGGCAAACTGACGCTCGGGCAACTGAAAACCGCCCTGCTGGAAACCCTGTCGACCACGGCATCCCTGCTGATCATTGGTGTGGGTGCCACCATGTTCACCGTCTTTTTAAGCCTGTCGGGTCTGGCTGGATTTATCAGCATGGCGGTGACCGGCTGGGAACTCAGCTTTCTGCAATTGATGCTGGTGGTGGTGCTGATTTACCTCTTTCTTGGCCTGTTTATGGACCCATTCGGGGCCATGCTGGTCACACTGCCCATTTTGTTGCCGGTGTTTGAACAGTACGACATCAGTCTGATCTGGTTTGGCGTCCTGTTGGTCAAACTGCTGGAAATTGGCATGATCACGCCTCCGGTTGGCATGAACATCTTTGTCATTCGCTCGGTGGCCTCGCAATACGCCAGCCTGGTCGATATTTTCAAAGGCGTGGCGTATTTTCTGATCGCCGATCTGGTGGTGGTCACGCTGGTGATTCTGTGGCCGGAACTGGTGCTCTTTATGACCGGCTGACGGGCGCCGGTTTGTGCCGTCGGTGATAGACTGCACGCCATCACGCAACCGCGCTTGCGGCTTCCTCTAATTAGGCGATGAGATTTTTATGAGCGAGACCAAAACCAGCATCGACTACACCCTGCTGAATTCACTGGTCGGCTATCGACTGCGCCGGGCGCAGCTCGCCTACTTTGAGAACTTCACCGCCACCTGTGCCGACTCCGGTATCACGCCAGGCCTGTTCGGTATTCTGGCGATCGTGCGCAATAACCCTGGCCTTACTCAAACCGCTGTGGCCCAGGCCATTGAGACCGATCGCTCCGCCATGGTGGCGGCCGTCGACAAGTTGGAAAAACTGGGCGTAATCGAACGCCGCCCGTCGGAAAATGACCGTCGCTCATACGCACTCTATCTCACCGATCATGGCATTCGCTTCACCGATGAGTTGCACAAAAAAGTGCTGGCTCACGAGGCGCATTTTGAACAGGTTATGAACTCCGGCGAAAAAGAATGGTTGCTCAGTATTCTGACCCGCGTCATTGATCTGGAACGTTAAATACCGCTCATCGCATCGCATCTGTACAGCCTCGCCCAAGCCCTCTACTCTGGCTCCACCGTGCTCGACTCAAACAACGACCTTTTATGGAGGCAAGACGATGGCGGCGTTAATTCTGGGCCTGCTGTTATTTCTGGGCGCGCACTCCGTGCGCATCTTTATTCCCGACGTTCGGACAGCGCTGATCGAAAAACTCGGTGAGCTGGCCTGGAAAGGCCTGTTCGCATTGGTTTCGTTGATCGGCCTGGCACTCATTGTCTGGGGCTACGGCCAGGCACGCATGGCGCCAGTCTGGCTGTGGGTCAGCCCGATATGGACCTACCATCTGGCGGCTTTGCTGATGTTGTTCGCTTTCGTCCTGCTGGCGGCGGCCTACGTTCCGGGCAACCGCATCAAGGCACGCATGGGCCACCCCATGTTACTGGCCACCAAGGTCTGGGCGCTGGCGCATTTAATCGCCAACGGGACGCTGGCCGATCTGTTGCTGTTTGGCGGTTTCTTGGTGTGGGCCATTGCTGACTTTGCGGTGTCGCGTCGTCGTGATCGCGCTGAGGGCGTGACCTATCCCGTTCTTGGCCTTGGTCGTGATATGGCCGTTTTGATTGCCGGCCTGGTGGGCTACCTGGTGTTCGCCTTCTGGCTGCATGGCCTGTTGATCGGCGTGCGCCCGCTCGGCTGATTCACCGGAAGCGGCCACGCCCTAAAAGAGATGGCCGCTAGCTGTTTTCCTGCTCAATGTCGGCCTCGAATCGATCCAACAGTTTGTCGATCTTACGTCCCAACTCGCGATTGTGCGCCAGCAACACCGCATTCTGTTCCCGCAATTCCCAGTTCTTCACATTGGTATCGGCAAAGCCGAGCAACTTATCGGCCACTAAAGCGCCGATAAAACCCACCAGCCCGACACCCAGATAAAACATCAGAGCCACGATTAAACGACCACCGAACGAGACCGGATAATAATCACCAAAACCGATGGTCGATGCCGCCATCTGTAAGGTCCAGAAAGCATCGGCGTAGGTGTGAATATTGGCATTGGCCGCGGCCAGTTCGAACCACAACAACACCGGCGACAATAGCGCGATGGAACCGTACAAAATAAACACGGCCAGTAAGGATAAAAATGTCAGACGATAATTTCGTACACCGTACTGATCCACGACATAAATCCACGAATCCAACAACACCGTTACCTCTTTAACTGAGCCACCATCAACTTGCTCCGATGGGGTGCTGCGGTCAAGCCAGCGCCAAGCCCAACAGGCCATACACCAAGGCACCCGACAAGGTTGCCACGCCCACATTGCGCACCCACTTTAAGACCACGAGGACCACCAGCGAGGCCAGCAGAAGGCGCAACAACCCAGCCTCTTCGATGACCAGCCCCACCAGCGAGACCACAATCAACGCCGTGATTGCCGCCACACCCAACGCGCTTAACACCCAGGCAAACGCCCCGCGACCCGCCGCCAATTGCTGACCATAGAGCATCGGCAACAGGCGCATCAGATAGGTTCCCAGACCCGCCAGCACAATCAGCAACAACAATTCATGATCGGTCATTGGGCAGACCTCGCTACCGTTAATGGCCGGGTACAGGCACCCAGCACCATGCCAACCATCAACGCAAGATGCGATGGCAACCAGATCAACGCCACGGCTGTCACCACGACGGTCGACACGATGACCGGCCACAATGACCGCTCAAATGCCTGCCCCAGCAAAGCTATAAAGAGCGCCGGCAAAACAAACGATAGGGCGTCATTAAACCACCCCTCACCGCCACCGAATTCCATGCCCAGCCAAACGCCAACCAGGGTTCCGAGCACCCAGGAACCGTAGGCACCACAGCCAACGCCCAGACACCAAGCTGGTGGCAAAGAACGACGGGACGACTCCGCCATGGCAGTGGCGAACATTTCGTCGGTCAGCCCCCAGGCGATAAACGGCAACCATTTCCCCGGCGGGCGAGACAACTGAGCCACCAAGGCCGGGCCGTAAAACAGATGCCGCAAATTCAACATCCAGAGCGCCGACAGGGCTGGCCAGAAACTCGTACCCGCGACCACCAGACTGACCAGTACAAACTGCGACGCGCCGGCAAATACGATCAACGAAATCAGCAGCGCCTGGCCCGCCGACAACTGCGCCTGCAACGCCACCACACCAAACGAAAAGGCGACGGGAAAATAACCCACCGCCAACGACGTGCTCGCAGCGACACCCGATGCCCACAAACGCAGATGAGAAACTGAAGACGAAGACACCGCTGCCCCCCAAAAAAAGCAAGGCGGTTTTGTACCGCGCAGAACACCGCAAAACAAGCGCATTCAGAAATACCGGTCCGAGCGCCGCCAGGCGTCGTAATCAATGATAAAATAGACCGATCATGTCCAGTTGGAGTCCCCGATGACCGACCTTCTTAACCAACTGCAAAACCACCGTTCCATCCGCAAGTTCACCACGGAACCGGTTAATCAGGAAACCGTCGAAGATCTGATCCGTGCGGGCCAGGCTGCCGCGACGTCGAGCTTTATTCAGGCCTGCACCGTCATTCAAATCAGTCAGGGCGAACGCCGGGCACAACTGGCCGAGCTGGCTAACAACCAGGCTTATGTGAATGATGCGCCGGTTTTTCTGGTGTTCTGCGCGGACATGCATCGCCACCAAATTGCATGCAACCTGCACAATGCGCCCATGAAAAGCGGTTTTACCGAACAGTTTCTGACCGCCTCGGTCGACTGCGCACTCTTCGCCCAGAACGTCGTTGTGGCTGCTGAGAGTCAGGGACTCGGCATCTGCTACATCGGTGCGTTGCGCAACAATCCGGTTGCGGTTTCCGAGCTATTGGCATTGCCAGAGCTGACCTATCCGCTGTTTGGTTTGTGCATCGGCCACCCGGACCAGAATCCGGAAGTCAAACCGCGCTTGCCATTATCGGTGGTGCTCAAACAGGAGAGTTACAGCGATGCAGGCGACGAACAGGCATTAGCTGACTATGATACGACGGTGCGCCAGTACTATCAGACACGCACCGGCAACCCGCGCAGCCAAAGTTGGACGGAACAAATATCCGGCATGCTGCAAAAAGAAGCGCGGCCGCATATGCTGCCGTTCTTACAAAGCCGCGGCTTTATTAAAGAATAAGCACTGATAACACCGAGGCGTCGACACACGACGCCCGCTCGACGCATCACACAGGAGACGCCGTCCATGACCGAACGGGAACTGAGATCCGACTCTGTTACCCTGCTCGCCTGGGTCTTTATTGTTCTTGCCGCCTTGATGACTTTAATTGGCATCGCGCAAAACCTGCTCATTTACTGGCTGTATCCAGACTTTCTGTTACAGCTCAGCCGCGACCTTGAAAGTGCTCCGCCACTGGCGCGCTTTCTGGCGGCGCACCTCGACTGGCTGGTTGGCCTATTCACCGCGTTGTCGGCCACCTTATTCATTGCAGCCATTGGTGTGCTCAACCGATTCGAATGGTCGCGCAAACTCTTTATCAACGTGCTGATCGTCGGTCTGGCCTGGAAAGTCATCAACCTGATTTTAATGACACTCTTTATGGCCGAGTTGCCACTGGCCCGCGCCAGCACGCTTCACGGACCGGCCGATGTCGAAAATTTTCAAACGCTGATGGTTGGCTTTAACGCCATGCTGACGATTGCCATCGGCGCGATCCTGATTCGGATTTGTCATTATCTGAGTCTGCCCAAGGTGACCGTCGAATTTGGTGGGCTTGGCGATGTTGACGAAATCATTCACTACCAACCCAAAGAAAATCACTAGGCACATTCCATTAATAAAGTTTTTTGAGGTGATGTCCGTGGCGCCCGATTTGCTCAAAAATCCAGCACACATCTTGATGAGCATCGAAGAGACTGAGATCGATCAATGACGATTCAAGGGCAGTGCCTGTGCGGTACCATCCGCTATGAAATTCGTGGTCCTTTGATCAGCGCAGAACATTGCCACTGCTCAATGTGTCGTCGCTTTCACGGTACCGCCTTTTCAACCTATGCCGATTTTGATCCTGAGCATTTCCAATGGTTACAGGGTGAAGATCAACTTGGCATCTACGAACCGAACCCGGGTAAAGGCTGGGCATTCTGCAAAACCTGCGCATCCAGTTTGGGTATGCCCGGTGCTGATGGACGTTTAACGAGCATTGCATTGGGAACGGTAGACGGCGATCCTGGCATTCGGCCCACGGAACATATTTTTGTGGGCTCCAAAGCGGCCTGGTACGACATTACCGATGACCTGCCACAGCATGAAGAGCGGGATTAACCGTCCATGCCGACAACGCAGATGCTATCGATTCAGCCTTTTCAGAACAGCCATAGGACGAGGTGCTTTGACATCTTTGCCGAGCTCGATGGCTGGTTCGGCAGTGAAGAACTGAATAACGAGTACGCTGAGCAATTGTGTGAAGCGAATTCCCTAGTCGGGTTGATCGACAATAACGTCGAAGGCGTTATATCGCTGCTGTATCACTACGACACAACAGCAGAAATCTACTCAATGGCGGTCAGCTTGGCGCATCATCACCAAGGCATTGGCACGCAACTTTTGACGGCTGCTGAGGCCCTCGCCAAGCGGCGTCATTGTTCATTCCTGCATGTCAAAACACTGGGCGATACATTGCCTCATCCGGGTTACCAAAACACCCGTGCATTTTATGAAAGCTATGGTTTCAGAAAGTTGTTCCAGACCGAGGATTTATGGAACGGACTGCCCACCATGCTGTATGTTAAAACCGTAACGTAACAGCCACCTTGGCAAAACTGACTCAGCTTTTGTTGAGTGATCCCATCAAGACTCCGGCAATACCACCGGCTTTTTCATAAATAATGCCGTACGAATCAAATCGACATAAATGTGATCCTTGCCGGCGTGGCTTAGCAGAGAAAGGCAATCACCATTGCGTAAATTGAGTTGGATCTGGCTGTTGATATAACTGCGTTTACCGGTCGTCAGAAACTCATTGAGCTGTATTGATTCCACGTCTTTAAACGACAGATTTTCTTTATTTCCTGGGAAAATAATGCGTTGCTGATTTCTATCAAGCTGCGCATTACTGGTGCCCGAAGCCAACAAATATAGACCGACCAATGTAAACGGAATCGATAACAACAGACTGCGCGCTATGTTGTCCCACTGCAGTTGGGAGAAGGGAATCGGTTCAACAAATAAATCGCCGACGAGAAAATAGATTTCCATTATCAGTCCACCTTGAGGTGCAATGATAAACATCAGCGCCATACGACGCAGTATTCCACTGTTAGTGACTTTCAGTACGTTCTTATTGACCGCTTTGACTCGGCCGGTAACAAAATTACTGGAATTTTGAGTGGGTGCGATGGTTTTTCTAAAGGAGCTTGGACTGAAAGTAAGACCCGGGATGGTTTTAGGATCACTGGTTAACCAGCGTTTTTCTTCCGCAGTCAATATCTTAGCGGGCCGGACCAGCATACCAAGCCCAAAAATCAACAGAGTCAGCAGCAGAACCGTATTGCCTACCCAGGTTCGTAACAGGCTTCTGTGCAGCAGTTCTTGACCTGCATCGATCGTTAACAATGCTTTATCAAGACCCGCCAAGGTTTTACTTAAATGATCGATCAGCCAGCGGTCATGATCATCAAGTTCCGGTTTGCTCTGAATAAGCGCAATGCGCTCAGCCGTTTCGCTCCGTTTTTTGCTCTGTGTCGCCAGATTTTCTTCCATCGCAATCATCGCGTTTTGATGGGCTCGCCAACTGTCGGCAACCTGAGAGCTGATGGTGACAAGCATTAAACCGACAAAAAGAACAACGAGAAATCCAGCAATCCATTTGATCATGTTCGAACTTAATGATTCTGATAGAACGTCAAGGATAACAAACCCAGGCAGGCCCGGCACCACAGAAAATACAGTCTCGTTTTAAATGCCCGCGTCCCGGTTCCTGCTGATTTCTGGAAGGCAACGCCCTGATCCGGATGCCGTTGCCGGTTTTGGTATTGGCAATACGTTTGGAGGAAGACAAGCAAAGGCGACCGATTTTCAGGAAACCGACCGACGTTTGAATCGGGGTTACTAGCGGGTGTTCTTTCGGAAACTGTTTTATTGATCAGCGAACGGGCCGAGGTGCTCGGTGATGATCCACCAGCGCTCTTGCTCGAAGATCAAGACGCTAGTACCACGACCGCTGCCCGATGCCGCTTTGCCATCAATCATTCCTTGCCAGTGAAATTCGTAGAGCGCGACGGCTGAAGCGGTTGATTGATAGGCCCAGTGCACATTAGAGATGGTGTATTGCTCGTCTTCAATGCTGCCAAAATTTTGCTGAAAAACATCGCTCAGCGCCGCCTTACCTTTGAAGGTTCCGTTGGCAAACGTCACACAGGCATCGTCGTGAAAAAAAGGTTCAACCGCTGACCAACGTTGCGACGACAATGCCTTTTCATAACCCGCCAGAAACCCGGTGGGTGATTCGATTGTGTTCTTTATCACAGCAAATCGACCCGTGCATTAAAGGCCAGTACCACTCGCTCTTTATCGCCAAAATACGGCAACGCCGAGTGTTTTAAATAGGATGGGAAGATCACCACCTGACCGGCTACCGGCGCCACATCCCAAAAGCCGGTGCCATCCAGATAGGCCGTACCGGCATCCATATAATGAGCGGCATTGTAGCGCGGGTCGTAAAAACGGTTTACGCCATTTCGTGTCTGCAAATCGGATTCACCCGGGTCCAGGCAGTAAATACCGCACCAGGAACAGTTCGGGTGTGAGTGGGCGTCGTGATAACCGCCATTACCGGTGAGGTGATACCAGCTTTCGATAATCTGGGCATCAGGTTCGGCGCCTTCCGTCCAGTAGGGTTCGTTCACGCTGGCGGCGCATTCCAACACCAGGTCGGTTAGCACCTGCCTTAACGTTTGCAGGTCGGCGTCGTCGGTTTCCAGAAAATCCAGCTCACTTTCAAACAACGCATGTTTAGCGCTCACCGCAACCTGGCTGGCAATGGCGACCTGCGATTGTTCACGATGCGACCTTATTGCCTGAAGCACGGGCGCTTTAAGCAGCTCGTGGTAGGGGTTGGTACACAGGAACAAATCGGTGGTCCAGGTGGGCCAGTGTTCGATGTCGGGTACGTCGGTAATCACAGTATCGGTCATGGCACAGTCAGATGGGGGGCGATGGTCCGCAGTGTAGCGGCCACACCGGACGGCGAACAGCGCTATTGCTGCCCCGAGCAAGGCTGGCTAATCTGCCGCAATGACCGTTGCTGGGTACCCGTTATGCCGCCAACCTCTCGCCCCTGGCTATTGCCGCTGCTGGCGCACCTGATGCTCATAGTCACCGTGCCGTTCTGGGTGTTTGCGCTGATCTTCAGTCCACTGCTCCTGGCGAACTACGACCAGGGCCCGCCACCAGCCATCATATTGCTATTTGCGCTGTTCTGGATTGTGCCGGTTATGCTGATCGCACTGTTCGGCGTGTTGTGGCATGCGCTCTACAAAGGCTACGCCCTGCGGGCCAATCGACTCGCCAGCCTTCTATTGGCCGCTCAGTTAATGGCGCTGCTGTGGTTGCTGTTCGCGCACTGAACATCGCTGTCCACCCGCTTTCATTGCTACAATGGCGGCCTTCCACTTTCCAGTTTAACGCCGCGGAGCCGATTGATGCTGCAACAGGACGACGCTCACCTGAACCTGCGCAACCTGACCAGTGAGGACTACCCTCAGCTGAAACGGTTGATGGACCGCGTTTATGATGACATCGGTGGTTCTTGGTACAAAGAAACCATCGACACCCTGGTCGCCGATTTCCCCGATGGCCAGATCGTCATCGATGACGATGGTGTACTGGTGGGTGTGGCACTCAGCCTGCTGGTGGATTACGACACCTTTTCCAACCCGCACAAATACGACGACCTGATCGGTCACCGCGAGATCATTCTGAACAACCCTGAAGGCGATGCACTCTACGGTTTGGACGTGCTGATCGACCCGGATTATCGCGGCCATCGTCTGGGCCGGCGGTTATACGACACCCGCAAAGAACTGTGTCGCTCGATGAACCTGCGCGCCATTCTGGCCGGCGGTCGCATTCCCAATTACCACGAACATTCCGACGAACTGAAACCGACCGAATACATCGATCAGGTTGCCCGCAAAGAAATCCACGACCCCATTTTATCGTTCCAGTTAGCCAATGATTTTCAGGTGAAACGTCTGATGCGCAAATACCTGCCGGAAGATGAAAAATCACACGGCTACGCCACCTTGCTGGAATGGAACAATATCCTTTATGAACCCGCCGACAGAGTGATTGAAAACACTCGGACGCAGGCGCGCGTCGGTGCGGTGCAATGGCAGATGCGGGTGTTCGAATCGGTCGAGGATGTGTTGCAACAGGTCGAATATTTCGTCGATGCACTATCCGATTATCAAAGTGATTTCGCCGTCTTCCCGGAGCTCTTTAACGCACCCTTAATGGGCCTGACCGATCAATCCGATCAGGTCGCTGCCATTCGTTATTTAGGCACACACACCGAGGCCTTCAAAAGCGAAATGTCGCGTATGGCAGTGAGTTACAACATCAATATTATTGGCGGCTCGATGATCGAAGAAGGCGACGATCAGCGGGTTTATAATGTCGCCTATTTATTCCGTCGCGATGGCACCACCGAGCGCCAGGCCAAGCTGCATATTACGCCGCAGGAAAAACGCGACTGGGTGATCGAAGGTGGCGACGAACTGGCCGTCTTCCAGACCGATGCCGGTCGCATCGGCATGCTGATTTGTTACGACGTCGAATTCCCCGAGCTGTCACGTCTGCTCGCAGATGATGACATGGACATTCTGTTCGTGCCGTTCTGGACCGACACCAAAAACGGTTACCTGCGCGTGCGTCATTGCGCTCAGGCACGCGCCATTGAAAACGAATGTTATGTGGTGATTTGCGGCAGCGTCGGCAACCTGCCATCGATTGAAAACCTCGATATTCAATACGCCCAGTCGGCGGTATTCAGCCCGTCTGATTTTGCCTTTCCACACGATGCGGTGTTAAACGAAACCACGCCCAATACCGAGATGATTTTCTTCTCGGATGTGGATTTTTCACGCTTGAAAATCGTGCGCAATGAAGGCTCAGTCACCAACCTGAAAGATCGCCGCAAGGATTTATTCAGCTTAAAACGGCGCGTGCAATTGAGCCGCGGTGACGACTAAACAACGAGCGCTATAGCCATGTTCGAAAAACTGAAACAGTTCGCCACCGCCATGAAAACCCGGCTGGTGGTTTTATATCTGGCCGTGCGTGACCCAAGAACGCCCTGGTACGCCCGGGCATTGGGCATACTGGTCGTGGCCTACGCCCTGTCACCGATCGATTTGATTCCCGATTTTATCCCCGTCTTCGGCCTGCTCGATGACCTGCTGTTAGTACCGATTGGATTGTGGCTGGTCGATCGAATGATACCAGCGCAAGTGCGGCGGGAGTGTATGGAACGGGCTAAGGAACTAAAGCCCCCCTCCGCCAGTAAAGCAGGGGCAGCTTTGATTCTGATTGTATGGGTGGCTGCTGCGGCCTGGATAGTGGATGTAGTGCTACAGCGGATATAGTCAAAAGATCCGCTCTCTCGGCAGTTCCCTTACTAACGTCGCAGCTGCATCTTTTGAATCACTCTTTCCAACTGAGGTTACGACCTTAACCCTTCTTATGTGCTGCCATACGACTGCTCAAAGCGTACTGTTGGAGAATCGAAGATTAACACCGGCTTCTTTAGCAACGTCGGTCAAACTCTCCCAATACTTTTCAGCCCCAAGAAAGTACACCAATTTGCCATCGATGGTTCCAATACCATCTTTCATTGCGCGCTCCAATGTGGCAGCAGCAACCGCATCTGAGTCACTGTATACGACGATAGGGTCACTTGCAGAAATCGATTGCATATAAACTAGTAAGTCGTCAGAAGGCTTTGACGAAGCCAGCTTAATGGTAGCAACCAACAAAGTATCACTGATAACCGTATCAGTGTTTGGCACTTCAAAAATATATATCGTCTCATACATGGAGCGGATTTCTTTAATATCCGCTTCCCGGCGATCCATACCGCCAACAGTTGCGCATCCCGAAAGCAGAAGTAACATAAAAATATTCATGATGATGACTTTCATAATATACCCCTATATTATTTAATTCAGGTCTCAACTGGCCTAGCATTATGACCGACTCACTTGTAACCATATAATCTCAAGATGACAATAAACCGCTATAAGGTAATCTCACGGGCCGACTATCAAAATTGCCACATCTAAAACTGCGTCAGACGTGGCAAACACCAAAACTCACTTTTCAGCAATAGCTTCCAACTCAGTAAACTGATAACTCTTACCATTTCGTGTAGTAATTCGAATATGACTTACATCATACCCATTCGCCATTTCGCACTTCATCGTTGTCTGGCCTCTTGTTGAGTTAATGCAATCAACATCACCAACAATAACTGAAATGTTCGAGGCTTCGTATGCAATTCCATCACTAGAAAGTTCCACCAAGATTTCAGGTGTCGTAGCACTTAAAGTACCGAAATTTGCCGAAGATGAAACCCGACTAAGAGTGAAGCTCTTAATAGTTTCAACTTGCCCTAAATCAACAATAATCGGAGTACCTGGCGCACTCACTAAAGAAGTGGCAGTGTCTTCATCTACAAGATTATTTGCATCATCTGGATTAAAAGACGTTGTAACCGTTGCATTGGCAGCTACATTAACATCGGTTTTTGGCACAGAACCGCCGCCATCGTTTTCACCACCGCCAGATTAATCATTGCAGCCAGACAAGAGTATTATTAGAAGGGCAAACAAATGCGGGACGTATACTTTCATACTTCAACTCTCCTTTTTTGAAGTCTTTACCTTTAAACAAAGTCTCTTACCAGCAACCTAAAAATCCTTATTTAAGGGCTGGAAACAATGCATCAATTATCTCCATAAATCGAATTTTTAAATTGAAATTAACTATAACCTCCTTGAAATATAAAACACATGAAACTCAAACCATAAATTTTAAAATCACAGATCAGATTAAATCGTTACTAATCGAGTAGTCGGCGCAACCAATTCAAACTATCCGGGTGTTTTTCACGATATGATTTGCATCCTGGAGTACTATACATAAATCTATCGGGGTTCTTAGTACATATACTTTTATTAAATGGTGCGTAGCCAAGCTCAACAACATCATATGGATCCTCAAGAAAGTGAAAGTCGTGCGCTAACATGCACTCGTGTGTATTAATCATGTCTTGATCTGTACGAATTCCTTCAGTCCCACTGGCCCAACAAAACTCAAACATAAAATCTTGGGCCTCCTGGAGTTGAAAGCCGTCCTTGCTCCACTGACTTCCTTCGGGGGGAGGGACTCTTCCAAAATACTGCAATCCACAGCCTTGGATAGTCACTACCGTCGCCAACACCAATATGACATTATCCATCTTTTTATTTATTTGAGTCCGGTACCACTAGAACAGGTATATTCACTCCAAGTCCGCCCCATATATCCTGTTGATTTTGCTCAAGCGCATTAGGCCCATAATTATTATGCGCATCACCAAACCAATCCCTTGGGGCCCATAAGATCTTATCACCTGTAGCGTCATTCCAACCTAAGACCCGACCCACAAAATCACTTCTATGTGTCGACTGATACATCTCACCCTCTCCGCTTGTAGCTTCGTCTAAGCGATTGGCCATCCCTTGTGAGTTGGCTGCCGACCCATTGAACACAACACTCGATAACGGGATATCAGCCTCACCATTATTAAGTTGTTTCTGTGTCGCATTGGCTTGAGTCATGCCACCGCGGCTGTGGTTGACGCTTCTGATTTCAGCGCCCTGTCCACTTGCCACATTGGCGATGTCCACGTTCGCATTGCCGGCATTGGTCAGTGGCATGGGGGCTCCAATTAGCTCGTTCATTTTGTCGTAACCCGCATACAACACTTCCGACACAAAGCTGTCGGTCTTTCGATTGATTACAACATAGACACCATCAGCATTGGCTTCATCTGAACTCTGCTGAGCGGCAGTTTGTAGCGCCTCCTCTTCAGTCTGGTTGATGCCATGGTTGAAGACATAGATGACACCATCCTCCCCTGCTTCTATATCTTCTATAATGACCGGGCCTGAATTGGTGCAGTTCCGCCCCTTAGCCTCGCACTTTTGATTCAATACCTTTTTCTTCGATACACCGGAGGCGTACATATCGCTAGCAAGCTCTAAGTCGAAATTGTTAAAGGCAGTGGTACGCACTTCAACTTCTTCCTCGACCTGCTTGAGTTCGGATTTCGCCGTGTCCTCAAACGACTTTACTGAGTTGTGACTGCTGTCGGCATCCCGATTCAAAGCCGCCAAGTAATCTTCTGGAGATTCCCCAGTCAGTTCTTGTTGAGCTGAAGCATCCGTCAGGGTGACGCTTCCTTCCGAGATGGCGCTGCTGGTCGTGCCTACATCTGAGTCACTAGCGGAACCGTGCCCAGCCACGTTACCGCCAATACCTGTCATCATGCTGTAGGCACCTTGTGAAAGCATATCGGTTCCTATGCCGACGCTGTTACTGCTGACGCTGTAGCTAGATTCGTTGTGTAGGTCTTCGGTGGTGAGGGTTGCCGTTACTAGGCTGTTGCTGCCATTCTGTTCCGCTTCGGGGGAACTGCTGATGGCAGCACCGACCAGGTTGGTGCTGCCTTTAACATTCACGTTAAAGCCGCCATCACCGGCAAAGAGACCACTTTGTTCTTCAACGCTGGTATAAGTGGCTTCTAGACGACTGGTATTGGCATTGAGGTTTGCACCGCCAGGTGCTCCACCTCCAGCACTAACGCTGGCACCATAACTCTGGCTGCGTTCGCTGTATGTGGATGATGCCTGGACGCTTTCTATATGTAAGTCTCCACCTACCTGTGCGGCGATGCGATCAGCGTTGACGTCGGCGCCAATCAAGGTCAAATCATTGCCACTGTTCAAGGTAATGTTGTCAGCGTTCAAACTGGTCTGCATATAGGAAGTGCGGTTGCGCTCCAGTTCATATTCCGAGCTATTCGCCGATGCATTTCCACCATAGCCCGCAGCTGAAACATTGACACCGACTGATCCACTTACACTCGAAGATTCCAAATGTTCCTGATAGGTATTCTCTGCCGCCTGCAGCAGAATATCGTTGTCGGCCGCTATGCCAATACTGCTGGCATCGAGTTTTGCACCGATCAGGCTGACATTGGAATTTTCGCCCGCACCGCTGGCCACTATGCTGATTTGGCCGTCGGCTTTAATACTGCTAGCCCTGGCGGTACTGCCACTTGTATTGCTGCTGGACTCGCTGGCACTGTAACCTACGCTCAAACCCACACTAGCTGTTGGTGTTATGGTTGAAAGTGGATCATCTATGGCATTACCAATTGCACCCTTTGCACTCCCTGCTGCCGTTAGTGCCTGATCGGCCAGTGTGAGCCCCGCCAGAGTGGCAGAAATACTCTGTCCATTATCCAAAGCCGCGCCAAAATTGGCATTCGTACCTTTAATTTTTTGCCCTGTTTCGTAGGCCGTTTGCAGGCCAGTAGATACATCGACAGTTAAACCAACAGTATAGGTTTTGCTGTCGCTGTAGCTGGTGCTTTCGAAGGTGTCATAGCTGGCTTGAACATCAACCTCCTGTGCAGCTATTAATATGTTTCCAGCGGTACCGTCTTGCTTCGCGCCCGCAAGTAAATCGGAACCTATCTGCGAGACTTTGCCACCGCTATTGATAATAAGATTACCTGCGCCAGCATCTATCGTGCTGCCAACTGAGGTTTTAGCGTTCAGATCATTGCCATTGGATGATTTTTCATCCGTCCACGAGATACCAAAGGACGACGAGTCGAAGGAAAAGCTAAGACCTTTTGAACGGCTGTAAACGTCCCGACTGGCTTCCTCAGTATTATGGCCGGCGATTACATCAATATCGCCTTCCGCTTGTAACAGGGTATCGGATTGGCTGCTGATCGAAGATGCCGCTACCAGTATATCGTTACCCGATACTATGGAAACGTTTCCCCCGGAAAGATTAGAACTTTGCAACTCGGTACTGGAGTAGCTGTTTTTCTCCTTGTAGGTACTGGAACTGAAGAGCCCCTTTTTCTTTATCCTGATTTCCTGTTCTCGTGAATAGGTGCTTTCCCCTGCTGTTATGGCAATGTCACCACCCGCTTGCAGCGCCAGATTTTCTTGGGCATGCACTTCGGCGGCGCGAGCATTGATATCATTCCCAGCGACCATAACTACATTGCCGTCGCCTAGTATTTGGGTACCTACCTCACGGCTTGCTTCTGTTTCCACATAGTTATGGTCCGAACCAACTTTTTTATATGAAGATTCAGTAACGGTATTCAGGTTGATATCGTTCTTGGCATTGAACTGAGCACTGCCAGCACTTTCGATTTGTGCTGCGGTTAGATTGATGTCGTTACCTGCACTGGTCACCAATTGACCACCTTCCCCGGTAACGGTCAGGCTGGCGAATTGGTCGATCTGTTTGGTGGATTCTTGCACCGGGCCGGCGCCTTCACCTGAGTACCAGTTTCGATTGTTCCAATCCCCTTGTTGGTTGGTTGAGGTAACTAGGTTGACATCATTGCCCGCATCAAGTGCCAACAGATCGTCAGCCCTAACACTAGCACCAATGACATTGATGTCTTCATCAGCCGAGAGTTGAACCTGCTCACCGGCTATAGCACCGCCTTCGTGGTTGATGTTTTCGGCATCGACTTTGGCGGTTTCTGTGGCCTGGACGGTACCGGTGTTAGTGAAGTCACCATCGACATCGATGTTGATATTGCGGCCAGCCAACACTGCACCACTCACTGCGTCGTTATCTGATCTTTCTGCGGTATAGACCTTAGGAACCAGTACCGTCACAATTTGACCGTCAGGCATGGTCACTTTTCGTTCAACCAGCCATACAATGTCGCTTGTTAGAGAGTTCATTTGTTCGTCAGTTAAGGCTATTCCTATTTTCAGATCTTTGCCTTGAGCAAAATCGATAGCCGCTGCCATTAAACCCTGGTACTGAGCGTCATCATCCGTATAGCCATTTAGATAACGCTGACCAGTCTGGGATATAATTTGATCTTTGATCAGTTGCTGCTCATAGAATCCATCGCCTAATAATATTGGCGCTTCTTCATCATCACCAATGCCCAGTATTTCCAGCATGTATTCAGAACTCATCCAATCTTTATAATTTGAAAAGTCAGGATCAGTCTGAATTAGATAGCCACTGGAGCTATCAGGCATCGTTTTGAATAAACCACTGCTGGTTAACTCAGCTAAAGCCTGTGGTTTATTTGTATCGCCTTCATAAGCAGTCCTATTTTGTATGCCAGAGCCAAACCCGACAGATACATTGTCCTCGTATCTTGTTGTCGCGAGTTTTTTAGTTTTATTAAATTCTTTGTAGTAATTTTCATAATGGTATTTGTATTCAGTATCGCAAATCAAACCGAACGACCACCAGTAGCAGTCTTCATCTTCTTCACGCCAACGATAGGTACCAGTATGCTTATCCGTAACCACTACTTCCGTGGTCTTGTTATCAACGGCTTTACCTTTGATATAAATAGTGTCACCCGCGATGATATGGCTATCCATATTCAAAGCATCCCGACTGTCAATAACCATATCTCCGCCACTGATAATCCTGCCTGGAGATTTTTTGGTTATTTTTGCGTCATATCCATAAATATAATAATCAAGATAGTCGTGGCTATTTATTTTCTCATAAACGTGCTCTACGTCGGCCAAATAAGTTTCGTAGTCAAGTACGTACTGCATCATAGTTAAGAATTCGATCAGCACTGATGTACATGTCCGTATAACTTTCTATCGTAGAACTGCCATTACGGATATAGCTCGCTACGCCCACGGCTCTATGGTTATCGTCTAAGTCGCCACCGATATTCAAATCACCCATGCTCATCAGGGTAGATCCACCTGTGTTATATATATAACTAGCACCAATATCTAAGCGCTCTCGGGCCGCTATCACGGCTTTATTATTTGATCCATTCGTCGACTCCGCATAATTCCCCAAGCGATAGGCATCTATGGAAACAAGGTTGCCATAAATCCGTCCTGTTCCAATATTGGTCAGAGAATTTGTACTTATATAGGTACCACCACCATCCACTAGGCCGCGATTGTTGAATGTGTTATCCACGTTAATAAAGGTATATCCGGCGTTGATTTTACCTACTGCTGCATTGTTCAAATTGGTCGCGTTGAGTTTCAAATTCTCTGCCGCTTCCAGTCGACCTTTATTAGTAAAATAACCATCCACATCAAGTAGCAAATTGGCATCAGCTCGGATATCACCGTCGTCGTTACTTAGAGTATCCAGATAGGCGGTCAATTCATTTCCCTGGATTTGACCAGTGTCGTTGTTAAGACTTGCAACCTGAGCATTCAGATTATCCGCTTCAAATTGACCAATCTGGTTATTCCAATCTTCCAATGTCAGATCAGCCTGACGGGCTTGGATCTTGCCATTTTGGTTATTTAATTGGGTGCCTGACAACGTCAAGACATCTACCTGAACTTCACCCTCGCTATTGCCCAACGCCTGGGCGGAAAAACTCATAAGTCCCGAGCTGGAAATGGTTCCGTTCTGGTTATCGGTCTGACCGTTTACTTCAATACGGCCCGCTAGTGGTTGCTCTACTTCGCCACCCTCTGCCTCGTCTTCATCCGGTGTTTCCCCCGAACCATCACCTGAGGTTGGCGTATCTATATCATCAGGAACGTCGAGATCATCGTCTTGCTCACTTTCTTGCTCCAACTGGCCAATCCAGCCTGCGGTGTTGTCCACTTCGGCCAAAGCCAATTCCAGCTTGCGGTTGCCCAATTGCTGTAGGGTTCCGTCGGTATTCACCAGGGTTTCTGTCTCGATATCAAAGCGGTTGGTCTGAAGGGTGCCGTTGGTGTTGTCCAAGGTATGGGTGCGGGCGACAAGAGCGGATTCAGCTGTTACTTCACCGCCGTTGGTCAGCGTCTCAGCCGTGACATTGACCTCCCCTTGCTCGGCTTGAATAACACCGGCATTCAGCAACTGGCCGTCTTCGGTGATCACTACGTCGCCGCTGCTGGCGGCCAAAATGCCCTGATTGTGAATGCCCAGGCCAGCTTCGGTTCCAACCAGTCGGATCATTCCGGCATACATGCCACCCAGCGCTGCGACATCAATAGCGGCACCTTCTTGACGTGCAACGCCGGTGTCGTTGAGTTCCAGTGCCGTGACATTCAGGTTGGCAGCGTCTACTTCATTAACACCCGTCACCACCGATAGATCCTGCGCCCAGATACCTGCATTGACCTCGACGGCACGGGCGATCAACTGGGTGTAATCCGTCTGCTGGCCATCCAGACCCGCGCCGTTAATAGCAATGCCGCCATCGGTAACCCGGTAATGGCTTAGTTGCCCGTCTTGCAGCATGGGCAGTCCGGTGGTGAGAGTGGCGCTGGAAGCGTTGATAAAGCCAGCACCATCAACCTGAATGCCGGACGGATTGGCGACCACCAGTTCGGCGCGCTGGCCCGCAATCTCAATATAACCCTCTAACAGAGAAGGGTCGTTGCTATTAACCTCGTTGAGAATTACCTGAGCACTGCCCTGGCTCAGATTGGCATTGCCACTTACCCAGCCAGCCAGTTGCGTCTGTACCGCTTGCTGGCTGTTATTGAGAATGGCGCCGTCGGCGCCCACATCGAACTGGCTGTATACGTTATGCGATACACCGCCAGCGCTTGGCTTGGCGATATCAACCTGGACCATGCCGCTGGCGGTTTCGGTCACAATAGCCTGCTGTGCCTGGTTGGCGCTGGGATCAGAGATAATCTGGGTCTCGGCCTGTGCCAGGGTGGCACAGCCAATCAACAAAATCAGGCCTTTACCCAGGGCTCGGGTTAGCAGCCCGAATAAGTGGAATGGGACGGATGGTCGCATTGCGGTTGCGGTACCCTTGGCGCAATCACCCGACCCGGCTACCTCACCCACCACCATTAGTTGGCCGCGCGCGGCATTGAAAATAACGCGATAGCATTGCTTGTTCATCGCTGCAGTCCCTTGGTTGCACCCATTCAGAGCTGGAACACTGCCTCCTTCCTGGTTGGCAGTGTCAATATTCAGCCCCCCTTTGATAAGCTCTTTGTCAGACGACCGTCAATTTATTGACAAGTACGAAATCTAATTTTGAGATGCACGTCACAATGCCAGATCAATAATAGATTTATCGCAATATACCGATCTGAATTCGGGTCCAGTAACAACTTATTTTCACAACCGGACCAACAAGGTTACTCAGAATGCCTTCGATAGCTGGAAAGCATAGATTGAAGATTCTGGTTCTAAACCCGCCGGGCTCAGCAAGGGGCGGCTGATGCTGGCTTCATAAGTCACACCAAGCACCTGCCCTTTAAAACCAAGACTCGCTCCTGCCAGAACGGCTCCATGATCAAATACCGTCCCAGCGTCGAAACCCAGGGTGATTTGCTGGGAAATCTTTGGTACGACAAAAACCAGGTCGTTATGCAGATAGGCAGCAGACTCGCCACTGATGCCCTGGTCAAAGCCTCGTACGCTGTAGTCGCTGCCCAGTAGCATTTGATCGAGCGGAATCAATGGGGTTAGGTTGCCTTGTACCTGAAGACGACTGCCTAATACCCAGTTGTGCTTCACGAACTTAAATGGCTGGCTGTAGTTTATATCGAGCATCAGCCACTGCGGATTTTTCACGCCATATCCGGCTTTCACTTCCGGATCTTCGGAGGCACCCAAGGCCGTAATGCCTCTTTTATAAATCAAACTGGCGTCCAGGGTTGCTTTGCTCAGAAACCAATGATGCTGTAATGCCAACTCCATTTTTCGGCGCCGCCGATGCTGTACATCTATCTCTACATCATTGATAAAAGATTCCGATTGGCTAGCTTTAACGCTGAAAGAAGCGGTCACTTTTTGGTGGCCACTGCGGAACATGATTCGCTCAAGTTTAACGCTCTGATTCGAACTGGTCCCGGCGTATTTGTAGGATCCAGTCTCGCCCTTTATGGTCTGAAAATTTTCGCTGTAACCACCATTCAAACTCAGCAGCCAATAGCGATAAGGCACGGAGTAATGAGCGCTGAAGCTTTGCGATCCCAACTGCCCTACGGCGAAGACAATGGACTGCACATAGGTCACATAGGAAAGATCATTGAACGCCCAATAAGGGTCATAACTCAGGGTCACGCTGCTTTGATAGCGTCCGGTATTTTCGCTGCCACTGTTATCCAGGGTTTCGGTCACGCGTAGCGGTTTTTGCTGTTGCCACTGAATGACTAAATCGCTGTAGCCAGGTTGTTCCCCCGGTTCAATATCAATATTCACTGCAACCGAAGGAACCCTTTTGAGGTTCTCCAGACCTTGCTCCAGGTGACGTAAATTCAGCACATCACCTGAGCGAATTGGCAGTGCATTCCAGACTGTCGCCCGGCGCGGCGCGCCATCAGCAAAGCGTATATCCTCAACATATCCGGGTAATAGCGTAAAAGTCAGCAACCCCGAATTCAGATCCTGCGCTTCAGCAACCAGACGGGTCGTGACATAGCCGGCGCTGATCACATCGTTCTGAGTCTCAGCCATCAGACGATTGATGTCTTTGGCATCCAGACATCCGTCTGTTTCCAAGCGGCTATTGAGATGTTTTTCCAGCCAACGAAATTGTTTGTTCTCAGCCGATACCAACTGAATTTTCGCAATAGGAAAACAGGTTCCGTCTAGCAACTGATCGTCATCCAATGACGGGAACTCTGGGGTATCAAAAAAGACATCCGGGTCAGGCTGAAAGCGTTCGTTCTGTTGTCGCTGCCATTCTTCGAAGCGACGCTGCTGATCGAGCGATTCTTGTTCAGGTTTGGGTAATTCTCCTTTAACCTCCACGCACATCAGCATAATCACTGCTGAAATTAACGCGCGTGCGATGGCAGAAGCACTAATGCATCCTTTTCTAAAATCGTACAAACCGTAAGCCTCCCTGGCCTATCGTTAAAAGTTAAATGGCCGTACTGAAATCAATTACCCACGCAAGAGTATCATCACACGACCAGTCATTTCCGAATCAACCTTCACGCGTTATCCGCTTTCAGTAAACATTATTGATGAGCAACAACCTTAAAACATGGCAATTTATGTTGGTGGAAATTTCTATCCCGTCGTATAAAACCATCAACCAGAAATCTTCCGATAATCATCCATGCATTGCTTTCACACCTCGCCGGTAGCAATACTCAGATCTGCACCATCACTCCCACCATGGATATCACAACCACCAACTTCGCCCAGTTGAGCTCGAAAGCCTGCGCTCATCTCACGCGCTCCTGCAAAGTCATGACTTATGGCTTCATCGTTCAGTCTTGACTGAACGATAGCGCGCGCCTACCTTTGCCAGTCTTGAGGAACCCCTATGACAAACACCTACGATGATTTCGTTGAACTGATGGGCCTGATCAGCCAGGCCGACGGCGAACCTCGCATTGGCGGCCGCATGTTCGGTCTGTTGCTGGTGGAAGGTCGCGCGCTGACGCTGAACGACTTTGCCGAGCGCCTGGAAATCAGCAAAGCCAGTGCCAGTACTAATGCGCGCCGGTTGGCCAGTATCGGTGTCATTGAACACATCAAAAGTTCTCACCGACAAGACAGCTACGCCTTGGTGCCCGACCTGTATCGCCAAATGAGCCTCACCATGACCGAACGTTTTCTGGTCCGTGCGGAGCAGATTGAAAACATGGTGTCGCTGCTGCCGGACGACGGCCCCTCCAAGGTGAAACAACGCATCCATGGCTTGGCCCAGTGTTACCGGGTCTCCGCAGAAACTGCACGGCAGATTTTCGATCAGCTGCCGGAAATGGACTGACGATTACGGTCGTCAGCAAACAAACACTGAATTAAGGTCATTCGTCATGTCCAACCAACACCTCGACGACAAGCCCGATTGGGCAATGAGCCGCCGTGAAAAACGCAAGGCCGATCAACGGCGGCAAGGCTTTCCCCAACCACGCCGCCGCTGGCCCTGGATCGTCGCTGCGGTCGTCATTGTGGCGCTGCTGCTGATGGTCGTGCTCGGCGGTGGTGATGACACCGGCGCCAGTGAAGAAGACGCGGATACCGTCTCCATCATGCAATTGAACGCCACCGAGGTGGCCACGGCCGAACGCGGCCCGGTCCGCCAAAGTGTGCGCGTCAACGGTACGCTGAGCCCGCTGGCCACCACCCAACTGGCCGCCCGAGTGAACGCGCCGATCGCTGAGGTGCTGGTCCGTGCCGGTGATGCGGTTGAAGCCGGCGATGTGTTGCTGCGCATGGAAACCGATGATCTGGCCTCAACCCTGGATCAGCAACGCGCTAACGTTCGGTCCACCGCAGCGAACCTGGCGGTCGCTCGCAATCAGCTGGAACGCGACCGCTCTTTGGGTGAGCGTGGTCTGACACCGCAATCATCCATCGAGTCACAGCGCGCTCAGGTCACCGCCTTAGAAGCCAATTTGGAAGCACAGCAATTGGCCGTGCAAACCGCCGAGCGGGCGTTGGCCAATGCCACGGTGACAGCACCGGTTGCCGGCCGCATTGCCAGTCGCTCGGTGGAAGCCGGTCAGTACGTCTCTACCGGAACGCCGTTAATGACCTTGGTCGATTTGTCGTCCATGGAGCTGGAAGCCAATGTTCCGCTGCGGGCGGTTGACCGCATCGAGCCGGGCCAAACCGCCTTGATTCAAATCGACGGCATCAACCGTGAACGCTTTAACGGTACCGTTGATCGGGTCAATCCGGTGGCGCAAAGCGGTACTCGGACGGCAGCGGTTTATGTGCGCGTCCCCAACCCGGAAGAGCGGTTGCGTGGCGGCATGTTCGCCAGTGTTGAAATCATCATCGCCCAGCGCGACGACGCCTTGTCGATCCCAGTTGATGCATTGCGTGAGGACGCTGAAGGCACCTTTGTCCTGACGCTTAACAACGACGAATTGCAACGCACAGCCGTCGAAGCCGGTGAACCATGGAACGGCGGTGAGCGCGTTGCAATCAACGCCGGACTGACCGCGGGCACACAATACGTTGCCGCGCCGCTGCCCGAATTAAAGGCCGGAGATAAGGTCCGCCTGATGGAGTCGAACTGATGTTTCTGACACGAATCAGCGTCAACCAACCGGTTTTTGCGACCATGATTATGGTCGCCATCATGGTGTTTGGTTTTTATTCTTACCAACGCCTGCCCATTGAGCAGATGCCCGACATCGACGTGCCGGTGGTGGCCGTCGTAACGTCCTATCCGGGTGCCTCGCCCGAGGCCGTCGAAAACGACATCATCAAACCCATCGAAGATTCGGTGAACGCCATCAACGGCATCGACAGCATCGAATCAACGGCTCGTCAGGGCCAGGCGCTGGTGGTGATTCTGTTCGATCTGGAGGTGAACTCCGACCGTGCCGCTCAGGACGTGCGCGACCGGATGTCGACCGTCACCGCATCCTATCCGGACGGCGCCGATGATCCGCTCATCTGGCGTTTCGATCCGGCGCAATTTCCGATCATGTCACTGTCGGTCAGCTCTTCCGAACTGACCACCGGTGAACTGACCAGTCTGACCGAAGACACCATCACCCAACGGTTATCGATCATTCAGGGGGTGGGCAATACCACCGTCGTCGGCGGCCAGGCCAGCCAGCTGAATGTGTTGGTCGACCCGGACAAGCTGGCGTCTTTTAACGTTGGCATTGGCCAGGTGGTCTCAGCACTGAATCAGGAGAATATGAACCTGCCTGCGGGCTCGATTCGCCAAGGCCGCGAAGTCACGTCCATTCAGGTGGAGGGCCGCATTCAATCGCTGGATCAATTCCTCAACCTGATCATCGGTCGTCAGGGTGGCCAGCCGGTGTATCTTGGTGACGTCGCCACCATTGTGCCCGGTGTTTCTGAACTGACCAGTCTGGCACTGCTCGACGACGAACAGGCTCTGGCCATCGACATCGTTAAAACCCAAGGCGCCAACACCGTGGCCGTGGCCGAAGCGGTGCGCGAGGAAATCGACAAACTGGAGCAGGAACTGGCGCGCGATGGCGTCCACATTGAAGTGGTGCGTGACAACGCCGAACCGGTCGAACAATCCTTCCACACCGTGCGCAACATGCTGATCGAAGGCGCCGTACTGGCGGTGGTGATCGTCTTCCTGTTTTTGAATTCCTGGCGCTCCACCGTCATCACCGGTCTGACCTTGCCGATTTCCATCATCGGTACCATGACCGCGCTCCACTTCCTCGGCTTTACGCTGAACATGATGACGTTGCTGGCGTTGTCGCTGGCGGTCGGGCTGTTAATTGACGACGCCATCGTGGTGCGCGAAAACATCATGCGCCATCTGCACATGAATAAAGACCACAAACAGGCCGCGCTCGATGGCACCAACGAAATCGGTCTGGCGGTCTTGGCAACCACGCTGTCGATCATCGCTGTGTTTCTGCCGGTTGCCTTTATGGATGGCATTCTCGGCCGCTTCTTCCTGCAGTTTGGCGTTACCGTATCGGTCGCGGTTGCCATCTCCATGTTTGTCGCCTTTACCCTCGACCCCATGCTGTCGAGCGTCTGGTACGATCCTTCAACTGACACTAACGCCAAGCGCGGTTTTATCGGTCGCGGTGTGGAAAAATTCGATGGTTGGTTCGACAAACTGCGCCAACACTACCGCACGGTTCTGCAATGGAGTTTGCGTCATCGCGTTATCACTCTGGTGATTGCTTTCTTCGCGTTTATTGGCAGCTTTTTCCTGGCGCCTCACGTCGGTTTTGAATTCTCACCGTCAGTGGATAACAGCGAATTCCAGGTCGACCTGGAAACACCGGATGGCTCCAATCTTGATTACACCACCGCTAAGGTGCGTCAGGTGAATGCCGTTCTGCGTCAGTTCCCGGAGATCACCGATACCTACACCACCATCAACGCCGGTGCCGGTGCTCAGGGTGAAACCAGCGCCACCATTCTGGTGTCGATGACGGCCCCGGGTGAACGCGATCGCACACCGCAACAAATGACCATTCCGGTGCGCGAGGCTCTGCAACAGGTTGCCGGTATCACCGTCCGTGTGGGTGCAGCCGGCGGTTTTGGTGGCGGTGTCACCGCACCGGTTCAGGTCAATCTGTATGGTGAAAGTTTCACCACCCTGGAACGGCTGTCCGACGAGTTGGCATCACGCATGGCCAGCATCGAAGGCATTACCGATATTGAGTCGAGCCTGAACGCTGCCCAGCCGATCATCGGCATTCGCATCGACCGCGAAGCGGCCAGTGACTTGGGCGTCAGCCTGCAGCAAATCGGTGCCACCTTACGGCCATTGGTCGGCGGTGAAGAAGTCACTGACTGGACCGCACCCAATGGTGAAAACCACACCATGGTGGTGCGTTTGCCCGAAGAATTCCGCAGCGATGTCAACAGCCTGGCGCGTTTACCGATCAGCCAAAGCGGCGCTACGGGCAGTTCATCTGTGGTGCGTTTGGACCAGGTCGCTGACATTGTGGAATCGACCGGCCCGTCGGAAATCAGCCGGATGGATCTGTCGCGGCGAGTCACGCTCAGTGCCAATCTGGCGGGTGTGCCGCTGGGTGATGTCACGCCGCTCATTCAGCAAGCCATTAACGATATGACCTTGCCCAGCGGCTATCGCATTTCCATGGGCGGCGATGCTGAGCAGTTGGCCGAAACAGCCGCCTCTGCCGGTCAGGCCTTACTGTTGGCAATCGTCTTTATCTACCTGGTATTGGCGTCTCAGTTCGGCAGTTTCCTGCAGCCGGTGGCCATTATGGCGTCACTGCCGTTATCGCTGATCGGTGTGATGCTGGGTCTGTTGGTGGGCGGCAGTACCTTGAACATCTACTCCATCATCGGCTTTATTATGCTGATGGGCCTGGTGGTCAAGAACGCCATCTTGCTGGTGGATAACGCCAACCAGGGTCGCAAAGACGGCTTGAATTTATACGATGCACTGGTCGAAGCGGGCATGACCCGTTTTCGTCCGATCATCATGACCACCCTGGCGATGATCTTCGGTATGTTGCCACTGGCGCTGAACATTCACGAAGGCGCGGGTCAGAATGCACCGATGGCCCACGCCGTGATTGGCGGCCTGATCAGCTCGACGATTCTGACCCTGGTGGTGGTGCCGGTTGTGGTTACCTACATCGAACAGTTTGGTCACTTCGCACGACGCTTCCTGCCAAAATCAGCGGAAGATCACGGTTAATAAACCAACCAAAACCAAAAAGCCCCGGCACAGTACCGGGGCTTTTTTTTGCGTTTAAGAAGGACGCTCAGCTTGCCATGCATGGCGCCGGACAACGCCTAACAAAGCAACCACGGCAATCACCAACACCAGATTTCTTAAGGTCAGTAATACCGTCGCCAACACGGTGGGAGCCGGCCAGAAGGTTTGGCCATTCTGGCGCCAGGCCAAACTGTCTTTGACAAAATCACTCCCGTACGTCAACGGATAAATCAGCGTGGTCAATGCGCAAGCCAACGGCAGCATGACCTGGAACAGCGTTGCCGCCCGACCACGATTGCCCACCAACACATAACAGGGAAACAACCACAGCATATACTGGGGTGAAAATACCTTGGCGGTCAGAATGGCGCCAAGCAATAACAGACAGACCAGCGCCGCCAGCAGTTCAATGGCATTACGCCGGTCATCGAGCTTGCCTGCCTGACCCGCACGATAGAACGCCAGACCCGCATAGCCATAACAACCGAACAGCACGGTCAGTAGCAATACCGAACTTAACTTCAGCAAAGCTTCGTCCAAAGGCGCATTAATATTGAACGAACCGTAGTTGAAGCTAACAGTCGCCGGCAACCCAGCCAAGTGATGCAATAACAGAATCAAGTTGCTGTAAGCCGATTCAACCTGCAATCCGCGTTCGCTGTGGTAGCCTAAAAACGCAAAAAGATCAGCGCCCCACAACAACAAAAATGGCAACACCAACGCAACGCAAACAGCGACACAGAAAGCACCGGCTCGGACGGTTTCAGCAACAACGGTACGACCCAATGTCAGGTCGTTACTTTGTACCTGACGCTGGGCAATAAAGTAGATTAAAAATAAAGGCCCAAGCAGTACCGGTATTAACTTAAAACACACCCCGACGGATAACCAGAACCAGGGCCAGACGCCGTTTTTTGATGCGGATGATGTGGACACCAGGGCTACAAAAATCAGCGCACCGAGCAACACATCCAGGCGATCAAAATAGACGGGTGTCAACACTAATGACACCAAATACAGCGAAGCAAAACATAACCAACGATCGGTTTTCTTAAGCGGGTTTTGCGCCAGGTACTTTAACAGCACCAGCATGACACTCAGATCGATCAACCAATAAAATGATTTAAAAAAAAGATGCCAGACTGAAAATTCAACCTGACTACCAAATACCTTTGCCACCGCCAATGGCAAGGTTACAAAAAAGGCAGTCAGCGGCGGGTATTCAATAGCAAAGCCACCGCTAAAGGCAGAAAAATTCGTTATCGACTGCCAGGTATCCAAGGCAAAACGGTAATACAACTGCACATCGCCGGAATGCAGTGACCGCTCTAGGGCAAACGCCATTGCTAGATGCGTCAGCGCATAAACCAACACAAAAATTCGGTTTTTCGACATTATCCTCTACCTAATTCCAGTTCATCCTCACCGCGCGTGATCATATAACAATGCACGCAGCCGGTCGTCCGGTTTTGATCGCCGTACGAAAGGAATTTAAGCCGACTTTGGAAAAGCGTCCAGACACTGACTAGACTGCGAAAGGCACTGTAGGGTTGCAGTGCCTTAGCTTCTGCACCGCGAATAGCATCCGGAAGCCACAAGGAACTGCCACAGATAGCCCGGCAGGTCGCGTCTTTTTTAGGCGTCAAAGGAGTAAAGATGTCCAGTCTCTCAACGTATTTCCAGGACATAGCATTCATGCCACATGGCATGTGTTTTCTATGGCGTCCTGACTTGCTATTGCTACACGCTGGCTCCGATTTATTAATCGCCTTAGCTTATTACTCCATTCCACTGGCGTTGTTGGTACTGTGGCGTCAGCGTCCAAACATCGAGTACGGCTGGGTTTTTAAATTATTTGCGCTCTTCATCGTTGCCTGCGGAACGACGCACTTTATAGCGATATGGAATATCTGGAACGGCAACTATTATTTCGAAGGGTTTGTGAAGTTAATCACCGCACTTATTTCCGTATTGACCGCTATTCTACTGTGGCCACTCTTGCCGAAATTACGGCAAATCCCCAGTCCTCACGTTTTGTCTGAGCGCAATCAGGCACTCAATGAAGAAATGCAATTACGCCGGCGTGCCGAACAAGAAGTTGTCAGCATCAATGAGTCCCTGGAGCGGACCGTCAGTGAACGAACCCGGGAGCTCGAAAACGCAAAAGAAGCGCTGGAAATGGAAGTGCTCGCCGCTCATCGAATTCGACAACGACTGGAAAGTATTTTTGAATCTGCACCCAATGGCATGATCGTCGTGTCTCCCAGTGGCCATATCCTACAGGCAAACGCCACCGCCAATAGCATCTTTCGGTACACCGATCTGGTTGGGCATTTTGTGGAAGATCTGGTACCCCGACAGGATCGTTTGGATCACCGTGATCGTCGTGTCAGTTACACAGAATCACCTTCAAAACGCATGATGGGCGATCGCAAAGATTTATTCGGTCTTTGCCTGGATGGTTCCATGGTACCGCTTGAAATCGGCCTTAACCCCGTCAGTGGCAGCGATGGTGGAGAGATCATTGCATCCATTGTCGACATCAGCGAACGACGCAGTTATGAGCAACGCATTCAACTGCACAATGAGGCTTTAGAGCGCTCTAATAAAGAACTGGAAGAATTCGCCTTCATTGCCTCTCATGATTTACGAGAACCACTGCGAAAGATCATCTCTTTTTCACGTCTATTGTTAAGCAATGACTACGGAAAATTCACCAAAGAAGGCCAGGAATTTACCAACTACATTGTCAGTGCCGCCGAGCGCATGCGTGAATTGCTCGAAAGCCTTTTGTCCTACAGTCGAATCACATCCCAAGGTCGGCACTTTACTGAAACAGACGTTGCCCAGGTCGTCGATCAGGTTAAAGCCGACCTACAGCTGTCCATCGAAGAAACCGGTGCGAGTATCGACACTGGCGATCTTCCACGCATCGACGCCGACAGCAGTCAACTTCGACAACTGCTGCAAAACCTGGTCAGTAATTCGCTGAAATATCGTCATCCGGAGCGGCCACCGCACATTTTAATTCAAGGTGAGTCGTTACCCGAATCGCGTTATCGACTGGTCATCAGCGACAACGGCATTGGTTTCGATCCACGTTACAACGAACAGGTATTTGAGGTTTTCAAACGGCTTCATGGTCGCTCTGAACACCCCGGAACCGGTATGGGCTTAGCGATTTGCCGCAAAATCGTCGACCGCCACAACGGCATTATTATGGCCAATGGCCGACAAAATGAAGGCACAACCTTCATCATTGACCTGCCAGTGCGGCAACAAAACATCGAAGCACCACCTGAGGTTGTTGATGATGACAGAGACTAAACACAAGCTGCTCATGGTTGATGATGATCCTGAGGACATTCTGCTCGTCAAAACAGCCATTCGCCGTGCAGAGGTTCCTCTGGAAGTGATCAGCCTGTACGACGGAGATGCGCTTTTTGAGTATTTGAACGAGACCATCACGGAAGGTGTTTTGCCGACTGAGATACCGCCACTGATTGTGTTTTTAGACTTGAACATGCCGCGGCTGGATGGGCGTAAATGTTTACAGCGATTAAAAGAAAACCCCAACTGGGTCGATCTCCCAATTCTGGTTTTTTCGACCTCTGATGCACCCGACGATATTCGACGTTGCTATGAATTGAACGCCAATTCCTACATCAGCAAACCCGACGACCCAAAAGCCTTAGACACCATACTCAGCTCTGTTTATCAGTACTGGTTTGGTGACAGGAGTCAGGCATGAGCGGAGCACAAACGAAACGCATACGCGCGATCATTGTTGAAGACGATAATCAGGATTTTCTGCTGATTAAAACAGCGCTGCGTGCCAGTGAGCGAGCCCACTATGATATTCGACACCTGACCAACTTAGCCCAAGCCACTCAAGCGCTGATCGATGACGACTACGATATTATTTTGCTCGACTATTTTCTCGGCGAATATTCGGGCTTAGATATTTTGCGTCAGGCGCGGGAAATTCGATGCACCAAACCCATCGTGGTGATGACGGGTACAAACTCCGCCGAGCTTGATGACATGTTGATGAAAGAAGGCGCGGCCGATTTTATTCCTAAAGACGATTTAAGCACCCCGTTTCTTGATCGCACCATTCGCCATGCCATTGAACGAAAATCGTCTGAGCGAGAAATCGCTGAGTTGGTACGACGTGATCACCTAACTGGTTTGGGCAATCGCGTGCTGTTTGAGGAACACATGGAGCTGGCCATCGCTCGGGCATCACGCAGCAACGCTCAGCTAGCCGTTTTGTTTATGGACCTCGATCGCTTTAAGGACGTAAACGACAGCCTGGGGCATCACATTGGCGACTTACTGTTAACACTGGTGGGCGACCGCCTTAAACGATCCGTACGCAAAAGTGATTTTGTTGCGCGCATCGGTGGCGATGAATTCACGGTGTTACTGGATGGCATCAATTCACCGGATGACCTAACGCAAATTGTTGAAAAAATTTGCGCCGAAGTGTGTCGCCCCGCCCCCATCAGCAACACCACTTTAGATGTATCGGTCAGCATTGGGGTGGCGCTGTATCCGGAAAATGGCGAGTTGCCGATCGAGCTGATGCAAAAAGCCGACATGGCTCTGTATGAATCCAAAGCACTCGGCCCGGGTCGCTATCACTTTTTCACTGAGAATCTTCAGCAACGGCTGATGCGCGGCCTGGAACTGGAAAAAGCGCTACGCGAGTCTCTGGTAGACAATGAGTTTGAGCTGTATTTTCAGCCTCAAATTGATATTCAAACCCAACAGATTGCCGGCCTGGAAGCGTTAATTCGCTGGCATCGACCAGACGGCCAACTGATCGCTCCGGATGAATTTATTCCCGTTGCCGTGCGCAGTGGGCTGATCGTTCCCATCGGCCAATGGGTCATCGAAACCGCCTGCGCCTTGCTCGGTAGGTGGCAGAAAGCGGGTATTCATCTGCCCCTGTCCATCAACGTCTCACCGCGCCAACTGAAATTTAACGGCTTTGCCGACCATCTGATTGACTGCGTTAAACAGCATGGGCTCGTCGATGGCACTCTGGAGATCGAGCTGACCGAAGAGGTCTTTATCGACAGCGGCTCGGTGTACAGTCAAATGATGCAGCACTTGAAAGATGCCGGCATTCGCATTGCCATCGATGATTTTGGTACCGGTTATTCGTCGATGCGCTATCTGCGCGACTTGCCGTTGGACCGCATTAAAATCGATCGCAGTTTCGTCAGTGGAAAAGATGGCACTGGATTATCCGAACCCGCCATCACCCAATCGATTTTGTCACTGGCGCAAGGCTTACAGTTGGAAGTGGTCGCCGAAGGGGTTGAAACACAGCAACAAGTTGACTTACTTTGCCAGCAAGGATGCCGGTATTTTCAAGGCTACCACTACTATCGCCCGATGCCATTGGCAGAGCTTGAGCCCCGGCTACCGGCACCTGCAAGGTGAGCGCCCATGCCTGCTTATCGCAATCACCATCTCCTGCTGCTGACGGATGACGCAGCGCTAGCGGAGCACATTGAGCAGGCGCTAACCGGCTATCAACTCAGCCATCATCTCCACAGCTACAGTAGCATCGACCAATATCAGGAAGCAGCCCTGGGACCGGGCGTTACCGCAGAGCCTATGGCACGCATCGACCTGTGTTTGATTGCCTATTTAGGTGATTCAGAACGGGCGCGCAGTGCTGTCGAAGAAATTCGTCTCTTGCCGCGCTGGCGCAGCATTCCACTGGTGGTTCTGATTGATGGAGACAACCCGGCCTTAACCCGCATGCTTTACCAGTTCGGCGCCAACAGTGTTTTACGATACCCCTTGCGTTTTGACAGCCTGCGCGAATTGATTTGTACCATGGACACCTACTGGTTCGATGTCGTGACCCTGCCACCCCCTTCGCAATCGTGACTGATGGAAGGTGCACAGCAGCCAGCGCCTGAGTTATGCTGCGGCACCGTTTAATCCATTGTCGGAAGTGCCCTATGTCTGCTTTGAAATCACTCAGCCTGATGGCTGCCGTATCGGTGTTATTTCTCACCGGCTGCAGTATCAGCCCAACGGTCTCGCCTTATGAAGGCGAGCAGGAAGGTCTGGTGGTATTCGGTACCGACATCGTTGTTAAAGGCGATGCCGAACTCGAATACAACTACATTTTCAGCGTTGAGAACGTCGCCACTGGCGAGGTGGATCGCATGCGCATGGTGGTGCGGGAAGGAGAGACTTACGCTGTTCTGGGTCGCTTGCCCAATGGCGAATACCGCTTTGTGAAACGCGAAGACATTCGTCGCGATGCGCGTGGCATTCGTCTGGAAGAGATCGATGGACACTTCACCGTTGCGGCGGGCGAAGTGACGTTGCCTAAGATGATTCGAGTGGAAAAAGGTCTTTATACTCGCGTCGTTGAGATCACCGAGCTGACCAATGCCGACGGTCGTGTATTGTTCGACCTACAATTGGCCAACCAGTCCTCCCTGCAAGGCTGGCGTTATCACCCCAGAGCCAACTGAGCCGGTTTGCGCCGGACCCGGTCTTAAACAGTCAAGGCCGGGTAAACCCTCCAACTGGCCGGCGTGATGACTTGCGCCTAAGCGCCAATGTTATACTGTATCGCCCATATTCACAGACAGGTTGTGTGCGATGTCGATCCGTTCTTCCCTGATGAGTTTGGCATTTTTAACGGTGCTGCTCAGCGCCTGCGGCCAGTCGGCAAACGACGTCGACGCTGAGATTCAGGCTCAAGCCAATCAGCCCGCCGTTGAACCTGAATTGGGTACGACACCTTCTCAGCTATCGGCAGAAGAGCGCGATCTGGAACCCCGCGAAACCATCGAGCCCATCGCCAATCCGGAAGACTTGGCGTATCGCGAACTCAGTTGGGATGACTTATTACCGGCGGATTTCGACTTCCAAAGCATCCGCGATCAGATCGACCTGGACAGCTACGATATTCAATCTCTGGAAGACGACGATCCGGAAGCGCAACGGCTGTTCTCTGACCTGCAAGACGCCATGTCACGCGTCCCCCTGGTCACCAGTCTCGATGGTCAAGACAGTCGACTGCCGGGCTTCCTGGTGCCGTTAGAAAACGCCGGTGACGCGGTGCGCGAATTTTTCCTGGTGCCTTACTACGGCGCCTGCATTCACACCCCGCCACCGCCATCTAACCAGATCGTGCATGTGGTTCTGGACGAAGCGATTCCCTTCGACAATCTGTTCGAACCTTACTGGGCCGAAGGCACTCTGACCATCGCCCAGACCGAGACCGACATCGGCACCGCCGGATACCGGTTTGAATCGGCCAAGATTCGACCTTACGAGTGATCCTTGCTCAGCACTAATTGCTGATAATAATGATCGCGGATGCCGCGTGCCGCGTTATTGAGCTGTGCCGGGTCGACCACGCCTTCGCTGAAGAAGCGGTAAGCGTCAATGCCTTGAAAGGCGAACAAATCCACACCGCTGAGCACGGCTGACCCCGCAGCCTCGGCCGCCTTTAATAGTTCGGTGTGGGCGGGAATATACACCGCATCAAACACCCAGTGATTCGCCGTCAATGGGCTCGGGTCCACCGGACACCCCGGATGGTTACGATGTCCTACTGGCGTGCAATTCACCAAGCCGGAACAAAGCGCCAGCGCGGCCTGTCCATCGGCCGCGCTGACGAAACGGGCCTTTATGCCCAGGCCAACCAGATGCGCTACCAGCGCTTCGCCACGCGTGCTGTCACGCTCAGCGATTAATAACTCTTCGACACCCAACTCACCCAATCCGCAGGCCACAGCACGGCCTACGCCACCGGCACCCACGAGCAGCACCTTTCCCACCGGGCGTTCACCCAAGCTGTATTGGTAAGCACTGACAAAACCGGTGTAGTCGGTGTTCTCAGCGCGAATACCAGACTCTTCAAACAACAGCGTATTCGCCGAACCAACTCGACGCGCACCTTCGCCCGCATGATCGGCCAGTTTCAGCGCCGCCTCTTTAAACGGGAAGGTCACGTTGACCCCTCGAAAACCCGCCTGACGCACACGCGCCACCGTCGAGACAAACTCGAAATCCGCTTCATTGAGCGAGTCGATCAATTGATAGTCCGTATCGATACCCACCAACCGACCCAGTCGCTGGTGTAAATCTGGGGACTTGGATTGGCCAATGCCTTCTCCAATCAATCCCAACTTCAACATGCTTACAGTTCCTCAGTCATGGTCGCGCGTTCGGCGCGGCGTTGCGCGGCCACCCGGACAAAGGCGTTGGGAGCGCCAAGGCCTTGGTAACCATCGCGCTGGACGATTTCAAAAAAGAAGGTGTCGTGAATCGGCTGGGTATAGAGCTGCCAGAAACGACCGGCGTCGTCTTCGTCATACAGGATGTTCAGCCGTTGCAGATCAGCCAGACTGGCATCGTCCAGGTCGAAGCGAGCCTGTAGATCACGATAGTAATTATCGGGGATCTCCAGCACCGGAACGTTCGCCGCTTGCAACCGTTCGGCACTGGCGATGATGTCACTGCTGGCCAAGGCGATGTGTTGCACACCCGAACCGCCGTGACGGCGCACAAATTTATTGCTCGTAGTGTCGGGCGACGCACTGGCGTTCAGAGCCAGACGGAAGTCACCACCGGCGCTGTGTAAGACCTGACTTTGAATCAAGCCACGCGGATCGGCGACGTCAAAAGAGGCCGTGGTTTCCAACTGGAACAACCCACGATATTGCAGCAGCAACGACAGGTAATCGTGATAGGACAACGACAGACTGAGGTGATCGACAGCCTTAAGCAAACCGGCTTGCGGAGCGGCACGATCCACACTGAATTCGGTGTCCCAAACTCGGCTGGCCAGAGGCGCATCGAGTAAATAGGCGAGCGAACCTTCCGTGCTGTCGAGCGCGGTCATGCCATGACTGGTGCTGTCGTCAGCCGCTTCAATCAATGGGTAACCCAACTCACGGGCACGCTGAATGGTGTTGTAGCTGTTGCCCACGCGCAGACCAAAAGCACCGGCCGCGGTCTGACGACCGCCGTGGAAACGCTCGGCAAAATCGCGCTCGGTATTAAGCACCAGATTGACACCTTCGACACCCCAGCGTTCGGCAGTTTTGGTCGGATGCTGGCCCAGAGGTGCCAGGCCCAGGGCGCGACAGGTATCACGCAGTCCGTCGATCTTATCGTCCGTCGTGACAATCTCGATGAACTCCACCGCTTCAATTGGTTGTTCCGCCGGCACGTCGGTCGTACCGGTCATGGTCTTCAATAATTTATAGGAGTGCAGACCATCGCGAGCGGTTTGGCGACTGCGACCGGTGCGAAATACATCGTTAAAAATTTCGTGCGACAGTGGACCGTCGTAACGGGTTTCCGCCAGCGCAGTCATAAAGTCGCGCATCTGCAATTCGCCCTGACCCGGGAAGCAGCGGTAATGACGACTCCAGGACAGATGATCCATCGAGAGGCGTGGCGCATCGGCAGTCTGCACCAGAAATATCCGGTCACCGGGAATGCCCGCCAAAGTACCCAGTTCGGTACCGCGCGAGAAAATATGGAACGTATCCAGTACCAGACCGACCGCCGAATGGTCCGCTCGACGCACCACTTCCCAACTGTCGCGATAATCATGAATGTGCCGACCCCAGGCCAGCGCTTCAAAGGCGACGCGCAAGCCTCGTTTGGCGGCGCGTTCACCCAGTTCATGGAAGTCGTCCGCCGCACGCGCAATGCCCGGCAGGGCACGCGGATGCACTGAACTGCAGGCCATCAATAAGTCCGTGCCCAGTTCTTCCATCAGATCAAACTTGCGCTCAGCGCGATCAAAGGCGCGCCGGCGATCGTCCCCTTCCAGGCCTTCGAAATCTCGAAACGGCTGCAAGGTCACTAATTTCAAACCGCGTTCACGAATCAGTTCACCCACTTCACGAGCGCTGCCGTCGAAGGCGGTTAAGTCATTCTCGAACAGCTCAACCCCTTCAAAACCAGCGCGCGCAATCGCATCCAGTTTTTCCGGCAACGCACCGCTGAGGCAAACCGTGGCGATGGAAGGAAACATCTCAGTGCCGCTCCTGTTTTAACTGGCGGTTGAGATAGGTATTGGCGTGATCGCGCAGCAGTGCCAGGCACCGTTGTTTGTCGCGCGCCAGAGCCGCTTCACCAATCGCCAGATGTTCTGCAATGATTTCACGGCCGCGAAAGCCCTGGGTTTTCAGTTCGCGCACCACGTACTGACGGTATTTTAAAAACAAATCCTGATAGGTACGGATCATCAGTTTTGAACCGCAGGCGCTCATCAACGCCAGATGAAATTCCTGATCATAACGCGTCCATAATTCGACGCTGGTTTCGTTGTTCAATAACGCTTCTTCGGTGCGATGCAACTTGCGCATGGCCGCGGCAACCCGGCCTTCCCATTCCAAGTCACCAACATCGATGGAATGACCCACCGCTTCGCTCTCCAACAGATTGCGCATGTAAGCCAGGTCTTTCAGTTCGTTCAAACCCGCGGGGGCGACACGAAAGCCTTTTTGGTCTTCCGCCACCACCAAACCTTCAACACTCAGACGCACCAAGGCTTCGCGAATGGCATTCTGACCCGCGGAAAAATCACGTTTTAAGACATCGATTTTCAGTTTCTGGCCAGGTTCATAACTGCCATAAATCAGCGCATTACGCATCTGCTCGTAGAGCGGCAATTCTTCTTCAGTGGTCACGGGAAAATCGCTCATTTCATGTCAGCTCCAATCCAAAATAAAAGGCATCAATAGCCAGCCAGACGAGGCAGGAAGGTCACCAGATCAGGCACAAAGACAATGACCAGCAACACCAGAATTTCCACCAGCAACATCGGCATTAAATGGCGAATAATCGCAGCCAACCCAGTTCGCGCAATGGCATCGGAGACAAACAAACACAGCCCCAGAGGCGGGGTAATCAAACCGATCATCAGGTTAAAGACGACGACGATGGCAAAGTGCAGCGGATCAATACCCAGCCCCACTGCAATCGGATGCAGAATCGGCACCAGTACCAAAATGGCGGCAATGCCTTCGAGGAATAAACCCACGACCAGCAACAGCAACATCACCGCCAGCAGGAAGGTCCACTGTGCATCGACCGTCGCCAATGCCCACTCAGTGATCATGTTGGGCACACGATTGAATGTCAGCACCCAGTTCGCCGCGGAAACCGCGCCCATGATGATCATGATGACGGCACTGTCACGCATGGCGCGCGAGAAAATACGCGGCAAGCTGCCTATGGTGATAGAGCGGTAGAACACCACGCCAACGATGAGTGCATACACCACCGCAAACGACGCGGCTTCTGTCGGTGTCACCAGTCCGCCGAGAATGGAACCAACCACAAAGATCGGCATAAACAATGGCACCAGTCCTGACAATACCGCCTTGCGACGCGAACCGGTTTGCAAGGTTTTGCTGGCACCGATTCTACCGGCAAACAACCAGACATAAATCGACAGCGCCAAGGCCAGTAACAAGCCCGGCACGATACCCGCCATAAACAGGCCCGGCACCGAAACACCGGTAACCGTCAGAGCATAAATAATGATCGGAATACTGGGCGGAATGATTGGCCCGATCACCGACGACGCCGCCGTGAGTGCCGCTGCAAACGCCCGTGGGTAGCCTTCTTTTTCCATCGACGGAATAAACACACGCCCCAGCGTCGAGGTGTCGGCAATGGCCGAACCGGACAGACCCGCAAAGATCACCGACGCCCAGATATTCACCTGTGCAAGGCCGGCTTTCATGCGCCCGACCAAGGCATTGGCGAGGTTAATAATGCGCCGGGTAATTCCCGCTTCGTTCATCAGCTCGCCCGCCAGAATAAACAGCGGCACGGCCAACAACGGAAACGAATTCAAACCGGAGAAAGTTTGCTGAGCGACGATGCGAATGTGGTACGGAAAATCTCCGGTCAGCATCAAATACAGCAGTGCTGCCAGAATGGCGAATGCAAAGGGCACACCCAGCAGCAAGGTGAGCAATAAAATAGCGTAAGTCATTGTGACGCGGCCTCCGTTTCAACGAAGCGCCACAGTCCCATAGTCAGCGCTGACAACGATAACAATACACCGCCAATCAAGACGGCCGACTGAAACACACCCATGGGAATACCGGTGCTTGGCGACATGCGACCGCCACGGCTGGCGATAAACTCAAACGCCGACCAGGTCAGGCCAATGGCCACCAGCAAAACCAGAATATCGATTAATACACGATGGCCAAGGCGCCACCGTTTTGGCACCAGTGAGCTGGCAAAGTGAAAGCGCACATGGCCGTCTTCAAGATACGCCAGTGCCATGCCGAACATGATGCCGAAAATCATCGCAAAGACAGCAATGTCTTCACCCCAGACAATGGATTTGCCTGCGCCATAGCGCCAGGCCGCATTGGCGAAAACGATGCCGAACACCAGCAGCATCATCAAGCCTGCGCCAAAGGCATTGATGCGCATCAGCCAGCGCCTAAGCGAAGTTAAAACACTCAACATGAGTCAGATTTTCCCGCAACGAGAGTAGGCAGTGATAATAAGGGTCGCCCGTTGGGCGACCCAGACAGCATCAAATAATCAGTTGCCTTGAGCAGCGTCAACTGCGTCAGCCAGGCGATCAATCCAGACCGCATCGCTGCCGAGCTCATCACGCAGGTAGGCTTGCACAGCCGGTTGCGCTGCAGCACGGAATTTATCCATCTGCTCGGCGCTTGGCTGAGTGATTTCCATGCCTTCAGCCGCCAGCTTAGCGATACCATCGGCAGAACCGAACTGCTGAATCGCGCGGCCAGTGGTTCCGGCAACAATGGCAGCACGCTGAACTGCGGCTTGCTGTTCACTGTCCAGTGACTGGAAGAATTCATCGTTAATCAGGATGTGGTCGACGCCATAAACGTGACGATCCAGCGTCAGGTAATCCTGAAATTCGAAGAAATTGTTGCTGTAGATAACGGAGATCGGGTTTTCCTGACCGTCAACCACACCGGTCGCCAAAGCAGTCGGGACTTCACCCCAGGCAATACCCTGCGGCTCAGCACCCAAACCACGTACCATTTCCAGGTACAGCGGGATGGTCTGTACGCGGAACTTCAAACCAGCCATATCAGCAGGTTCAGCGACCGGACGGACCGAGTTGGTGAAATTACGGAAGCCAGTTTCGCCGTAGGCCAGGGTACGCAAGCCCGTTTGTTCCAGGCAGTGCGCTGCCAGGGCATCACCGAATTCACCGTCCATGACTTCCCAGGCCAGAGGCGCGTTCGGGAAGGTGTAGGGAATATCAGTGACGGCCGCAGCCGGGCAGAAATTGGCATAAGCACCGGACACCATGGCAACGGTGATGCTGCCGTCCTGAGCGCCTTCGATCAGTTCTGTTTCACCACCTAAAGAACCAGCCGGATACAGCTCAACGCTGATGTCGGTTTCCGCTTCTACCAGGTTTTTGAACACCTGACTGGCCGCACCCTTTTTGGATTGCGTCCATTCCGCCGGGTCAACATGGGCAAAACGAATGGTTTCGGCCGAAACAGCGCCGATGGTGGTCAGTGCGATGGCCGCAACAGCAGCCTGGGCAGAAATGCGGGTCATTGTTGTTGTCCTCTTATTGTATGTGATTCGACATTTCGCGATGCGAACGCTAGACAGTTTTGCGAACCAATTCAATAACATTCCACGTTTTGAAAAATGAGGGTCGTTTTAAATCGATCGGTTCATCCTCTGGTTTTAACATCTTGTTACGCTAGACTGCCGGGCCTCGACGCCTGCTTTGAGCGCCGTTAAAGACCCAGCGGAGCCACCATGTTTGCTGTTCTACCCATCATCAGCCCGATCTTTATTGTCATCGCCATCGGCTTCGCCGCCGTTAAAACCGAACTGCTGCCCAAAAGTGCTGTTCCGGGTATGGGACGCTTCGTTCTCTACTTCTGCCTGCCCGCGCTGATTTTCTCGACCCTGGCGCATACGCCCATTCGGGAAGTGATCGAACCACTCTACCTGGCCGCTTATGGCGGCGGCTCCTTACTGGCGTTCGCTCTGGTATTTGGCCTAAGCCGCGCGTTCGGCAGCCAAACCAGCGCCGCCACCCTGAATGCCCTGGGCAGCGCTATCTGTAACTCGGCCTTTATCGGTTACCCCGTCTTGCTGCAGGTATTCGGAACCCTGCCAGCAGCGGCCTTCACCATGACACTGTTGGTGGAGAATCTGCTGATCATGCCGCTGACGCTGATGATTCTGGAGTTGAACCGGGCACTGGCCGAAGGCGGTTCGACGCGCCAGGTATTGATCAACTTCGTGCGCCGCCTGTTCACTCAGCCCATTCTGCTGGGCATTCTCGCGGGCCTGGCGTTCAGTCTGACCGGTTTAACCCTGCCGGGCGTCATTGACCGCAGTCTGGAGTTTCTCGCCGAAGCCGCAGCGGGTGTGGCGTTGTTTGTGATCGGTGGCTCGCTGGTCGGCACGCAGATAAAAGGGGACCGACGCGCCATTGCCATCATTACGCTGGCCAAACTGGTGCTGCATCCAGCGTTGGTTGCGTTGATGGTGTGGTGGCTACCGCCCTTCGATGGGCAGTTACAAACCATCGCCATTCTCGCGGCGGCCATGCCCATGCTGTCGATCTATCCGGTGCTCGCTGGGCATTACGTGGCGGGCGGCCGTTACGCCGCAACGCTGGTGGTGGCGACATTGAGTTCCTTCCTGTCGCTGACCGTGGTGTTGTGGCTGTTGTTTTAATCCACGCCGGCACGGTGTTGTTCTGACAGCAGCTTCGGTATCTTGGCGGTTCTTCCGTTGATGGCAGCGTGCGATGATCAACTTTCGCGACAAACTTTCTCAGGAACGGCCTTTTCTGCAAAAAGGCCAACAGCCCGGTATTGATCACCAAGGCGTCGACGCCAAAAGCATTGCTCAGTTTGAGGTCGCACTGGAAAGCGATCGCGGCCGCATCATTCAGTCGGCCGCGGTACGGCGACTGCAACAGAAGACGCAGGTGTTTCCGCTGGAGCGCAATGCCGCCGTTCGCTCGCGTCTGACGCATTCACTGGAAGTGCAGCAGAACGGCCGTTTTCTGGTGCGCACCGTCTTCGATCTGCTCGGTAAAGACGCCGAGCAATACGGTCTGGCTGGGCTGGAACGGGCGCTGGAAAGCCTGACTGAAATGGCCTGTCTGATGCACGACATCGGCAATCCGCCTTTCGGACACTTTGGCGAGGCGGCTATCTCCGACTGGTTTGCCCGCAACCTTGAGGCGGTGCCGATCTTCCGGCTGGAAGCGAGCGAAGCGAAGGCCTTAATCACGGAACTGAGTTCCTTCGAAGGCAACGCTCAGGCGATTCGGCTGGTGAGCAACCTGCTCAAACTCAACCTGACTTACAGCCAGGCCGCCTGCATTTTGAAATACACCCGCCGCGCCACCGATGAGCGCCCAGAAATTGGCGATCCGCTGTCGTACCTGAAGAAAAAACCCGGCTATTACTTATCGGAACAACCCTACGTCGAAGCGCTGCAACACGCGCTGAATTTGGAGCCGGGGCATCGCTACCCACTGGCGTATCTGATGGAGGCGGCCGACGACATCGCCTATTGCCTGGCCGACATCGAAGACGGCGTCGACAAAGGCATTCTCAGCTACCGTCAGGTCGCCGACCAACTGCTCGACGCCTTTGGCGAGCGCTTACCCACCGACTACCGCCAGTCGGCCTTTGGCGACAAATCCTTCCGCAACATCGTCGACTACGCGGTCCAGCGCGCCGATGACGAAGACATCAACAAAGACCACCAGTTCTTTTTGTGGCTGCGCGTGCAATTGATTCACCCGCTGGTCAAACACGCCGCCCAAGCCTTTGTCGATCACATCGAGGCCATCTATCACGGCCATTTAAACCGGGCGTTGCTGGAAGACGATTCGCCCTGTCATGCGGTGATTGAAACGTTCAAAACCGTGGCCGCACAATCGATCTTCTCGGTGCCGGAAGTGGAAACGCTCGAGCTGCAGGGCTACACCATCATTAACGGCCTGCTCGATCATTACCGGCCGCTGCTGATGCTGCCCATGGCCGATTTTGATCGGTTGTGCCAGGGCGAACGCAAAGGCTTGCTGGTCGAATCGCTGTTGTTTAAGCGACTGCCCAACAAGCACGTCGCCGCCTACCACCAGCTGCGTAAGCACCCCCAAACCGATGCTGAATTGTGGGAAGCCTACTGTCGCTGCCGGCTGCTGCAAGACATGGTCAGCGGCATGACCGATCAGTTTGCATTGGAGGAATACCAAACCCTGTCGGCGCTCTAGTTCGTCGCCATCACCAGGCTGTGCTAGTATCGCCGCGTGTTTTGAATCACTGAGGCCCCGACGCCCATGAACTAAGCCTGCTCATCTTCGCTCTCGTCCGGTGACACCACCGGGTTGTTGTGTGATGACAGGTCGCGTCGGTTTCGCTCTGCCTTGCTATCTTTCCGTTGTGCTTGCTTAAACGCGATCTGTCGCTTTTGACAGGAATCGCTTATGCCTACGCCATCCACACTCGGTCACTGTGACCACCTCACCGTCAACTTCGACGACACCCCCCTGTTCGCCGATCTTTCCGCCAGCCTGCAACCGGGGCTGACCGGCCTGGTGGGCCGCAACGGTCAGGGAAAATCGGTCTTGATGTCGATGCTTGCAGGAGAACGTCGACCCACGAGCGGCTCGGTCAGTTGGAACGTGCCAACACTCTGGTTGCAACAACTCGATCGCCTCAATGGTCCGCGCCTGGTCGATGCACTGGACGTCGGTGCGCTGTTCGATACTTTCGCCCGCGTCGAAGCGGGCCAAGGCAGCCCAGAGGATCTCGACCGGCTTGCCGATCGCTGGCACGAACCGGCCGACTGGCGCGCTTTGCTCGATCGCGCCGGGCTCCATCAAGCGCTGGATGCGAGCATCGACGAACTCAGTGGCGGCGAACGCACCCGTCTGGCGTTGTGCCGGGCGCTGCTGCGTCCCGATCATTATCTGCTGCTCGATGAACCCACCAACCATCTGGATCGGGCCGGTCGTGCCTGGTTATTGGACGCCCTGGCCCAGCACCCGGGCGGCGCACTCATCGCCAGTCACGACCGAACGCTGTTGCGCCAGGTCGACCGCATTCTCGAGTTGACCAACCTGGGGCTGGCCGAATACGGCGGCAACTACGATCACTATCGCGCTCAGACCGACGCCCAGCGCGCTGCTGCTGAAGCCCGCCTCGAGCGCCTCGGCAATGAACAGAAACAGCTGCAACGCGCCCAACAAGCCGAGCTGCAAAAGGCAGCGCAACGACGACGCAGTGGCGAACAGCAGCGTAAATCCGGCAGCCAGAGCACCTTGTTACTCGACGCCCAAAAGAACCGCGCCGAAACCAGCCTGGGTTCATTGAAGCGTCGACAAGGCGAACGCCGCGATCAATTAAGCGATCAACTGAAGGAAGCAAAAACCGAGGTGGAGCAGATCAAAGCCCAGCGAGTCAGCCTGCAATCAGCCAGCAGCGACGGTCGGTTGCGATTGCATCTGGATCACCTGCAATTGCCCTTCGGGTGCGATGAAACCATCACACTCAGCGTGCACGGAGGCGAGCGCTGGCACCTGGACGGCGCCAATGGCAGCGGCAAATCTACCCTGCTGAAAATCATCGCCGGTCAGTTGGAGCCGAAGAACGGACAGTGCGACCGACACGGTACAGTGCGCTACCTCGACCAACACTTCTCGCTGCTCGACCCACAGCAATCAGCCACCGAGAATCTGCTGCGGCTGCATCCACACCGCCGCGAAAGCGATCTGCGCACGCTGCTGGCGGGCATGCGATTGCGTCGTGATGATGCGCTGCGCCCGGTCGGGCAACTCAGCGGCGGTGAACGATTAAAAGTGGCATTGCTGGCAGTCACCGCTGGTGAACAATCGGCCGACCTGCTGCTGCTCGACGAACCGGATAACCATTTGGATCTGGAGTCGCGACTGTTGCTGGAACAGGCGCTGGCAGACTATCAAGGCACGCTGATGGTGGTGTCACACGACCCGGACTTTATTGCCGCCCTGCAACTCGACCACACACTGCCATTGAGTTAGCCCGCTTCGGCGGCGGCCAAGGGTCGGCTCAGCTCACGCAGCATCGACAAAAACAACTGCTGCGTCGGCGTCGGCCGCCAGTCGGTGCGAGTGGTCAGACCGATGGGCCGCTCGGTCAATGGCAGTTGGGTGTCGAGTACACTCAAAATGCCTTCCTGGATTTCGTGCTGAACCTGATGCGAGGAAATAAAGGTCAGCCGATTGGAGTCGGTGAGCAGTTCGCGGATGACAATCTGCGAGCTGCATTCCACCACCCCGCGCAAGACCGACGGATCCTGATCGGCGACCACCTGGTCAAACAAGCCCCGTGCTGGCGTACCCGGCCGGGGCACTACCCAGCCATAACCGTGCAGATCATTGAGCGTCAATTTCTGGCGCCCGGCCAATGGATGACCCGAGCGCGCCACCACCGAAATGGAGGTAATGAACAGCTGTTCCTGCTGAATGTCCGGACTCGGCGCCGGGTCACGCAAGGCGCCGATCAGCATATCGAGTTCGCCATGCAGCAAGCGGCCCAGCAAGTCGTCGTAGGCCCCTTCAATCACTCCGACACTGACGTCCGGCTTAAACTGCGCCATCTGGGTAATGGTCGCGGGCACGACATAGGTGCGCGCCAGCGGCATGCAACCCAGCTGAATACTGCCCGAATCGGCCCCCTCCAGTTCGTGCAGCTCCTCAATACCCTGATCGACTTCCTTAATGGCCAACCGCGCGGCCCGTGCCAGACGCAAGGCGGCGCGCGTCAGGCTGATGCCCACACTAGTTTTTTCAAACAGCCAGGTATTGAGCAACGCCTCCAGCTCACCGGCCGAACGATACAGCGCCGGCTGGGAAATACCGATCTGACGGGCGGCAATGGAATAACTGGTGGCATTTTGTAACGCCAGCAGCGCCCGCAGATGAGCGTTGGTGATCAGGGTATACAGCGGATGGCTGGTGTGGCGTTCAGCGGCGTCTTTACGCTCACCAATCCGCACCGCATCGCGCAGACCCGCCCGTAAAAATGAGATACACCGATTCACCCGGGTCGAAAAGAGTTCCCCGGCATCGGTCAGAAACATGCCGTTGTGGCGCCGCAAGAACAGCGCCGTTCCCAGATTGGATTCCAGCTTCCCGATCGCTTGAGTCACCGCCGACTGCGACAGAAAGATCTGTGCGGCCGCCGCACTGATGCTGCCGTTAGCCGCCACTTCGCTAAAAGCCCTTAAATGGCGCAAGTTGGGCAAATGATCGAGCATTCCAACATCTCCGGATCGGACAGGCGCCACTGCTTAAGCGGCTTTCAGGCCTGCCCCAAAACTGAACAAAAACTGACTTTATAACAGAAACTAATACCTTCTAAAGGAAAACTAAATGGCTGATTGCCTTGCCTTCGACAATACTGAAGAATCGGAACTGCAGGCGCTGGCAACGAAAGACTTTTAAACGAGTTCTTAAGACAAGGCAGTAGCTGTGTTGGCCTGATCCGGATCGGAGTCGTTAGACGTGGCAGCAAGGATGATTGTCAGCCGAACCGACCAACCGTCGCAGTCGTCTTTTTCGTTAACAGCGCATTCGAAGCACTGTAGGAGCTTGCTCCTATAACAAGAACAATGAGGTAACTGACAATGCTGAAGTTTGTTAAGCACACCACCCTCATCGGCCTGCTGGCCGCTTCCGCCGTTTCTGCCCAGGCAGCGGATGTCACCCTGCGCGTTGGTCACTTGTGGCCTTCTGTTGCAGGCCCGCACGTTGATCTGATGCAAGTTTGGGCGGATACCGTCGAGGAAGAGTCCAACGGCCGTATCGAAGTCGAAGTCTACCCGGGCGGCGCCCTGGCAGCACCGCCGGCTCAGTACGATGCCGTCACTAACCGCATTATGGACGTGACCGCCACCGTTCAAGGCTACACCGCCAACCGTTTCCCGCTGACCCAGGTGGTTGAACTGCCGGGCGTGGTCGACAGTGGCGAGCAAGGCGCGTGCGTCGTGCAAAGCCTGCTGGATGAAGGTCTGATCGCGGATGAGTACGCCGATACTCACCCGGTCTTCCTGTTCACTCACGGCCCGGGCGGTTTCCACATCAACGGCACCACCATTCGTGAGCCGAGCGATCTGGAAGGTCTGCGCATTCGCCGTCCGACCACCGTGGTTGCAAACATCCTGCGTGAACTGGGTGCCCAGCCGGTCGGTATGGCCGCGCCGGAATCCTACACGTCCATGCAGCGTGGCGTGATCGATGGTGTGGCTCTGCCGTGGGAAGGCGCGCTGTCTTTCCGCCTGAACGAACTGGCCGATACCCACACTGAAATCGGTGGTCTGTACACCCTGTCGTTCGTGGTCACCATGAACAAGGACGTGTACAACAGCCTGTCGGCTGAAAACAAAGCCGTGATCGATGCGGTTTCCGGTATGGACTGGGCGACTAAAGCCGGTCAGGTCTTTGACAACCTCGACGTTCGTGGCCGTGCGCAAGCGGTTGAGTTGGGTGATGAAATCATCGAAATCGAAGGCGGCACGTCTAACCCGGCCTGGGCTCCGGCTATCGAAGCGGGTCGCAAGGCCTACCTGGACGACCTGGAATCCCGTGGTCTGCCGGCACGCGCTACCTATGAGCGTGCGTTGGAACTGGCTGGCGGCGACTGCGCCCTCTAAGGCGACGAAACCAGCTCGACGTTGCAAGGGGCGGCTGCGGCCGCCCCTTTAACATCGTCCTCTCGTGCTGATCGGAGACTTCCCGTGCGAACCCTGATTGACTGGATACGAAAATCCGCCTACGGCCTGAACTTGGCTGCTGGCGTCATCCTGATCGCGACCATGCTGGTCGTGCTCGCTGAAATTTTACTGCGTTCTCTCTTTGGCCTGACCGGTGGCCGCCTGGATTTAACCTTTACCGGCAGTTTTGAACTGGTGCGCTGGGGCATGTTGCTATCTCTGGCCTACTGCATGCCCTACACCCTGCCGCGCGCTCAGGTGGTGGTCGATCTGTTTACCGACAACCTGCCCGAGTGGATCAAAGAACGGCTCAAAGGGCTCTACACCTTGTTATTTGGCGTATTTGGAATGCTGATGGTCTGGCTGCTGATCAAGTCCGGCCAGGGCGCTGCCATGAACGGCGAAACCTCTCAGGACCTGCTGATTCCGATGCAATACATCTACTACCTGGCATCCGTCGGCATGTTACTGCTTGGCCTGCGCGGTCTGGCGCTGGCGTATGAAGAATTCTTTTTGACCGACGGGAGTGAGTCATGAGTTCTGAAATCATCGGCTTCCTCTGCGTCGCCGGCATGTTCGGCCTGATCGCGCTGCGCATGCCCATCGCCCTGGCGATGGGCATCACCGGCTTTGTCGGTTTCGGCTGGATCATTGCTTTTAAACCGGCCATTTCCATTTTGGAAAACGGCGCTTTTGAAACCATTTCCTCCTACGACTTCAGCCCCATTCCGATGTTTATTCTGATGGGGGTCTTTGCCTCCAAAGCACGGATGTCGGCGGAACTGTTCCACGGTGCTAAAACCTTGTTCGGTGCCTGGCGCGGCGGCATGGCCTTGGCGGCCGTCACCTCCTGCGGTGTGTTTTCCGCCATCTCTGGTTCGTCGTTGGCCACCGCAGCATCCATGTCCAAAGTGGCGCTGCCGGAAATGAAAAAGAACGGCTACGCCAGTTCGCTGGCCACCGGTACGCTGGCCGCTGGCGGCACCCTGGGCATTATGATTCCGCCATCGCTGGCGCTGCTGCTGTACGGTCTGATGACCGAACAGTCGGTCGGCGATATGTTCATTGCCGGTATCCTTCCCGGCTTGCTCGGTCTGGTGCTGTACATGGTGGCCATTGCTGTGACCGTGGCGCTGAAGCCGGAACTGGCGACCCCGGGTGAAGCCACTAACCTGCGCGAAAAACTGGCGGGTTTGAAAGGTCTGGTTCCGTTCGGCGCCATCTTTGCGCTGATCATCGGTGGTATTTACGGCGGTATTTTCACGCCCACCGAAGCCGCCTCTGTGGGTGCCGCCGGTGCGCTGGTGATTGCCTTATTCCGTGGCATGGGCTGGAAAGATTTTGTCGATGCCATTCAGGAAACCCTGATCATGTCGACGATGATTTTCTTTATGGTCATCGGCGCCGAAGTGTTCGGTTACTTCCTGCAGGTATCACGCATTTCCCAGACGCTGATCGAAATCGTCACGCACCTGGATCTGTCGCCCTTCATGATTCTGCTCGCCATTCTGGCGCTCTACGTTGTGCTGGGCATGGTGATGGACTCCATCGCGATGTTGCTGCTGACGGTACCGATTGTGTACCCGTTGGCGATGCAGGCCGGTTTCGATCCGATCTGGTTCGGTATCGTCACCGTGATCACCGTGGAATTGGGTCTGATCACACCGCCGATTGGCATGAATGTCTTCGTCATTAAATCGGTGTCACAAGACGTGCGCATTACCGAAATTTTCAAAGGCGTAGTGCCGTTCGTACTGTCGGACATCGTTCGTCTGGCGCTGCTGATCGCCTTCCCGGTGTTGGCACTGGGATTAATTTAGAGTCCGGCCGGCGCTGCCTGCCGGCCTTTCTATTGACAGTTCGAACCGGCCACCGCCGGTTCTTTTCACCCGGCGGCCGGGTGGACTCCCCGAGTATTTTCCGACCGCGGTGAACTCAACGCAGGAGCATTTCCGATGAGTGTTGTCGTGCAAAACATCGAACGCGCCGATCAGGCCATCATTGACGGTCTGGCCGAATGTGGCGTCGCTACCGTTCATGAAGCCCAGGGCCGCAAAGGTCTGCTGGCTGATTACATGAAACCCATTTTCAAGGGCAAAATGCTGGCGGCTTCGGCCGTCACCATCTCTGCACCGCCGGCGGACAACTGGATGGTGCACGTTGCCATCGAGCAGGTAAAAGCCGGTGACATTTTGGTGCTGGCACCCACTTCGCCGTCCAACGCGGGCTACTTTGGCGACCTCTTGGCGACCTCCATGCAAGCGCGCGGCGGCGTTGGTCTGATCATCGATGCGGGCGTTCGCGACACCAAAGACCTGACCGAGATGAATTTCCCCGTCTGGTCCAAGGCGGTCTTCGCACAAGGCACGGTGAAAGAAACCCTCGGTTCTGTGAACGTGCCCATCGTCTGTGCCGGTGAGCTGGTCAATCCGGGCGACATCATCGTTGCCGACGACGACGGCGTCTGCGTCGTGCGCCGCGAAGAAGCCGCCGAGGTACTGGAAAAATCCCGCGAGCGCATGGCCAAAGAGGAAGAAAAACGCGTCCGTCTGGCCAATGGCGAACTGGGCCTGGACATTTACGACATGCGCCCGCGCCTGAAAGAAAAAGGGCTGAAATATGTCTAAGTCGGCGCCCTGCATGTGGATGCGCGGCGGCAGCTCCAAGGGCGGCTACTTCCTGGCGGACGACCTGCCCACGGACACCGCCGAACGCGATGCGTTTTTGCTGAAGATCATGGGTTCGCCCGACCCGCGCCAGATTGACGGTATGGGCGGCGCTGACCCGCTGACCTCGAAAATTGCCGTGGTCCGTCAATCGGACAAGCCGGATGTCGACGTCGAATATCTGTTTCTGTACGTGCTGATCGACGAAGCCATCGTCACCGATGCCCAAAACTGCGGCAACATGCTCGCCGGCGTCGGCCCGTTTGCCATTGAACGTGGCTTAGTCGAAACCCAGGGCGATGAAACCTCGGTGCGCATCTTTATGGCCAACACCGGGCAAGTAGCGGTCGCGGATATTCAAACCCCGAATGGCCAGGTCAGCTACGACGGCGATGCCCGAATCGATGGTGTGCCAGGCACCTCAGCGCCGGTGTTGATCACCTTTAAAGACACCGCAGGCTCCAGCTGCGGTGCGCTGCTGCCTACGGGCAACGCCTACGACACCATCGAAGGCACGCGCGTCACCTGCATCGATAACGGCATGCCGACGGTGCTGCTGCGCGCCCGTGATTTCGGCATCAGCGGCACAGAAACCCGTGAGGAAATGGACGCCAACGACGAGCTAAAAGCGCGTCTGGAAAAAATCCGCCTGCAAGCCGGCTACCTGATGAACCTGGGCGACGTGACCGAAAAAACCGTGCCCAAGATGAGTCTGGTCAGCGCGCCGACCAACGGTGGTGTGATCTCCACCCGTACCTTTATTCCGCATCGCTGCCACGCCTCCATTGGCGTACTGGGCGCGGTGTCGGTGGCGACGGCCTGCGCTATTGAAGGCTCGGTCGCGCACGAAGTCGCGCAGATCAGCGGCGACGATATGGCCATTGAACACCCCAGTGGCGAAACCACGGTGGTACTGAAGCGCAACGAGCAGGGCGATGTCGACAGCGCCGCCATTTTGCGCACCGCGCGCAAGTTGATGGACGGCACCGTATTCGCCTGAACAAGCGCCACAAACTGAGGTCAGGTTGACCATCACTCATTAGGGGGAGTCCGAGGCATGGATGCCGAGGCCTAGGCTCCATGGACGGATTTACGCCGACCCCTAATGAGTGATGGCCGACCGGGCCGGATCCACAGCATTGATACAACAACCGGCAACTTGTCCGGTTAGGAGCAAAAACGCATGCCTATGAGCGAAGGCTATCTGCCGTTTCACCCCAACCCGAAAAAACCTGACTATCAACCACCGGCTGGCGCCGTCGATGCGCACTGTCATGTGTTTGGTCCGGAAGATAAATTCCCCTACGCGCCGGAGCGTAAATACACGCCGTGCGACGCTGGCAAAGACCAGCTGTTCGCGCTGCGCGATCACCTCGGTTTCAGCCGCAATGTCATTGTCCAGGCGTCCTGCCATGGCAAGAACAACGACGCTCTGGTCGATGCGCTGAACAGCGCTGGCGAGCTGGCGCGTGGTGTCGCCTTTGTCGGCAAAGAAGTCACCACCGAAGAATTGCAGAAGATGGACGACGCCGGCGTACGCGCGGTGCGTTTCAACTTCGTCAAACGGCTGGTCGACGACACACCATGGGAAAATTTCCTGACCATCTACGAAAAGATCAAACCGCTGGGCTGGCACATCGTTGTCTACTTTGAAGCGCCCGATCTGGAAGGTCTGAAGCCGCTGTTAGCCCAGTTTGATACAACCATTGTGGTTGATCATATGGGCCGTCCAGACGTCAGCGAAGGCGTCGATGGCACGGGTTTCCAGTCGTTTATCCAACTGCTGGAAGACAACCCCAACATCTGGACCAAAGTCAGCTGCCCGGAACGTCTGACCATCGACGGTCCGGAATACGACGACGTCGTACCCTTCGCCCGCACCCTGGTTGAACGCTTCCCGGATCGCGTGTTGTGGGGCACCGACTGGCCGCACCCGAACATGAAATCGCATGTGCCGGACGACGGCGTGCTGGTCGATGTGATTCCACGCATTGCCACCACTGAAGCTGCGCGCCAGAAACTGCTGATCGACAACCCGATGCGCCTCTACTGGGAGCGCTGAGCGAACGCCGCCATGGACAGCCGCGCATTAACACTTGCCTTTATCGGCTTCGGCGAAGCCGGTGAGGCCTTCGCCAGCAGCCTGGATCGCAGTGGGCTGGCCGACGTGCGCGCCTTCGATGTTCAGTCGGACGGCGCACTGACCGAACGCCTGCAACGCGCTCAGGTCATTGGCTGCGCCAGTTTAGCTGAGGCGCTGAACGGTGCTGATTGGGTCATTTCCGTCGTCACCGCCGACCAGGCCAATGCCGTGGCCATCGAAGCGGCGGCGTTGCTCAGCACGGGTGCGTTGTTTTTCGACTGCAACTCGTGCGCGCCTCAAACCAAGCAACGATCAGCCGCAGCCATTACCGCAGCCGGTGGCCGCTACGTCGATGTCGCCGTGATGGCGCCGGTACTGCCCGCGCGTAACCGGACGCCACTGCTGATCAGCGGCGAGCACTGTGATTCGGCATTGGACGCCTTGAACCGCCTGAACTTGAACGCCAGCATCCAGGCTGGACCGGTTGGCAAAGCCTCATCGGTCAAGATGGTGCGATCGATCATGGTTAAAGGCCTGGAAGCGCTGACCGCCGAATGTGTGCTGGCAGGACGGCTGGCGGGTGTCGAAGACGATGTCCTGGCGTCATTGAACGCATCCCATCCGGGTGCTGACTGGGCTCAACGCAGCGCCTACAACTTTGAGCGCATGCTCAACCACGGTGGCCGACGCGCCGCCGAGATGACCGAAGTGTGTCATTTCCTGAATGAACTGGGCATGGCCGAGCCACTGTCCGAACGGACGGTCAGCTGGCAACGCCGGCTGGGTGAGCTGAACCTGGCCGAGGCGGCGAACGACGATGTGCGCGTTACCGCCGACGCCCTGATTTCCGCCTTGAAACTCCAACCTTTAACGGAGGATTGATATGAAAATCTGTGTAGCCGGTGCCGCTGGTGCCTTTGGTATGAAACACCTGGACGCCCTCAGCAAGATCGACGGTGTCGACGTCCATTCCATTGTCGGCCGTGATCAAGACGGTGTCGCTGAGTTCGCCAAAGAGCGCGGCATCGACAACTTCCACACCGACCTTGGCGAAGCGCTGAAAGACGACGCCGTCGATGCCGTTGTACTGGCGACGCCGACCCAGGTGCACGCCAGTCAGGCGATCCAGTGCCTGAAAGCGGGCAAGCACGTCATGGTGGAGATCCCCATGGCCGATAACATCGAAGACGCCCGCGAGCTGGTGAAAGTTCAGCAGGAAACCGGCCTGGTCGCCATGGCCGGCCATACCCGTCGGTTCAACCCGAGCCACCAATGGATTCACAACAAAATCCAGGCCGGTGAACTGAAGGTCCAGCAAATGGATGTCCAGACTTACTTCTTCCGCCGCTCCAACAAAAATGCACTGGGTAAGCCACGCTCCTGGACCGACCACCTGCTGTGGCACCACGCTTGCCACACGGTCGATCTGTTCCAGTACCAGACCGGTGAAAAAGCCAACCACGTTCAGGCGATGGAAGGCCCAACCCACCCGGAACTGGGCATCGCTATGGACATGAGCATCGGTATGAAGGTGCCTTCTGGCGCGCTGTGCACGCTGTCGCTGTCGTTCAACAACGACGGTCCGTTCGGCACCTTCTTCCGCTACATCTGCGATAACGGCACCTACATCGCGCGGTACGACGACCTGGTGGACGGCAACGAAAACCCCATCGACGTGTCCAAGGTTGACGTCTCAATGAACGGCATCGAATTGCAGGATCGTGAATTCATTAATGCCATTCGCGAAGGCCGTGAACCCAATGCCAGCGTCGCTCAGTGCTTGCCTGCCATGGAAAGCCTGAACGAGATGGAACAGTTGCTCATTCAACAGCGCTGATCGTTGTGGGCCGGTCACCTTTGACCGGCCCACATGACGCTGGGTTCGACCAATGATCGTTGTCGGAGAGGTCAAGCTCTGCTACTTTTTATTAGCAACTGACAATATTGAACTGGGTAATTGGATGGTCCAGTTCGGAGGACGGGCATGGACACGAGTAGAGGCGCCAATCGGCTGAATGAGTTGCCCGTCAGTCTTGTTCAGGACGCCCAGAATAATCCCTGCCCCGTGTTACTCGTTGACGCCGACGGCACCTTGCTCGACGCCAATGCTGGCAGTTGGTTGGTGCAGCATCAATGGGGGGTCAGTCCCGGGGAACGCTTGACCGATCCCTGGCTAAGCACCGCCTTGAGTGCACTGCACAGCGGCGAAACTCAAGAAGCCACGCTCTCGGCTGGCATGGTCAGCATTGCCCTGTTATTTCTGCCCCTTCCCGCCTCAAATCAGATCAGTGTTATCGGCATCGACGTCACTTCCCGCCGACAAATTGAAGAAAAAATTGAGCTCAATGCCCGGGTCTTTGAATCGGCTTTGGAAGGCATTTTGATCATGGACCCGGACTTGCGGGTCATCGACGTGAACCCGGCTTACACGCACATTACCGGCTATCAACCGGGCGACGTACTGGGCGAGACCGCAACCTTTCACGCCGAAGTCGAAGAGAATCCTGAGTTTATGGCGTCCGTCAGCCAGTCTTTGCTGGCCAAGGGCAGCTGGCAGGGTGAACTCTGGGGTGAGCGCCAAGATGGCAGTCGTTATGCATTGTGGCTCTCCATTACTGAGGTGCGCGCAGACGACGCCAGCCTCAGTCAGTACATTGCCGTACTCACGGACGTTACGCGTCAAAAAGAAGCTGAAGAGCAACTGTTTCAGATGGCGCACTACGACCAGTTGACCGGCTTATCCAACCGGCGATTGTTCGACGACCGTCTGTCACAGGCGATGTCATCGGCTGATCGCAGCGGTGAATGCATCGGCCTGATGTTGATCGATCTGGATGGATTCAAGTTGGTGAACGATCACCTCGGCCATCGATCCGGCGACGAAATGTTGCGCATCGTCGCCGAGCGCATTGTCGACTGCGTGCGCGACAGCGATACCGTCGCCCGCATGGGTGGTGATGAGTTTTTACTGTTACTGCGTCACCTGGATCACCTCGATAGTACCAACCAGATTGCCGAACAAATTCTGGCTCGCATTGCCGAACCGGTCACGCTGGAAGACCAGGAATTTTTCCTCACCGCCAGCATTGGTATCAGCGATTATCAGCGCGGTCAAAGCAGCGAGAAATTGCTGCGCCTGCTCGACAGCGCCATGTATGCCGCCAAGGCGAATGGCAAAAATGGCTATCAGCGTGTCTCTGAAAGTCTGGTCGAACACATGGGTGAGCGCCTGACCCGCCAGGCTAAATTACGCCGGGCGATCGAAGATGGCGAAATCGTGACCCGTTTCCAGGGCATTGTGGATGTGAAAACCGGTCGACTGAGTGGACTGGAAGTGCTGGCCCGATGGGATTCCCCCAGCGAAGGCTTATTGGGACCCGGCACCTTTATCGACATCGCTGAAGAATCCGGATTGATTCGCCCCCTGGGTGAGCATATTTTACGCAGCGCCTGCCAACAGGGCGCTGCCTGGCGCCGCTCCGGTCTTCATTTCGACCGATTGAGCGTTAACGTTTCAGCTCAACAATTACGAGACACCCATTTTGTTAAACGCGTTCAGGATATCCTAAAGGAAACCGGTTACCCGGCCGATGGATTGGACTTGGAACTGAGTGAAACCATCTGGATAGAAGGCCGGGAAGACGTCATCGATCACCTTCATCGTTTACGCGAGTTGGGCGTTACCGTATCGATCGACGACTTCGGAACCAAGTACGCCTCTTTGGCCTACCTGAAACACTTGCCGATTGATCGTCTGAAGATCGACAAAAGTTTCGTCGATGACATTGCCACCGACCCCGTCACCGCCGCCATCGTTGGTTCAATTATGTCCATGGCCGACGCCATCGGGTTGGCCGTGGTTGCTGAAGGTGTTGAGCGTCAGGAGCAACTGACGCAACTTCAGTCATACGGTTGCCGCTATATCCAGGGTTTCTTGTTTTGTCGCCCCGAACCCGCCACGGCTATTCCAGAGCTGGCGGCTCGCGACAGTTTGCTCGTCGATCCTGAAGGAACCACGCCGCTATGAACGATGTACTGACATTCAGTATTCAGCCGGACTGGCACGAAATCGCGCGCATCAACGATCAAACGCAGGCATTTTTGCGTCAAACCGATCTGCCGGAAACAGCCATCGATACCTACACCATGGTGATCTGCGAACTGCTGGAAAACAGCATCAAATATGGCAGCGAAGGTGAAACCATTGACGTCAGTGTGACCATCACCGAAGCCGACATCAGCATTCAGGTCGACAACGCTGTGAACAGCAACACTCGACCGCACTTGGCCGAACTGGATCGCACACTGCAATGGATCCGCGGCGTTCAGGACCCTTATCAGGCGTACCTGGAACGCATTCGGGAAATCTCCCGTGAACCGCTCAACATGGCACGCAGCTGCTTGGGATTGGTGCGCATTGCCTACGAAGGCCGCGCCAATATTGATTTTATTTTGGACGATAACGACCGACTGAGCGTATCTGCCCTGGCGCCACTGAACCGCGCTCCGCTCAACCGCCAACCGGAGGTTCCGCTATGAGTACAATGGACGCAGTTTTCGACGATGGCACCCTGAAGATTTCCCGCATCATCGAAGACGGAATACTGACCCTGGAATTGATTGGCAAATGCATCATTCGCGATGCCAATGATACCTTGATGCCCATCTTCGCAACGGCGATGGAAGAAAGTGCCGACAACGACCGTCGATTGGTGTTGGACTTCCGTCAAGTGACTTACATGAATTCCTCTTCGTTTGCACCGGTCATCAAGGTGTTGGAAAAAGCTCGGCTGGGTAAGCAGGCGTTGACCATTTGTTACGACCGCCATCAAAAATGGCAAACTGTGTCGTTCTCTGCGATGACCATTTTTAAAACACCCGATGAGCGCATTCGCATCGACGGAGGCGCCGCCTAATGACCACGCCACAAGCGGACAGTCAGACTGTGGACAACAGCCAACGGCCGACGCTCAGTGGCCAATTGGGTCGCGGCGATCATCTCTACCGCGTTGAGCTGCGCTATGCCTCCCAATATTCACTCTGGTTGCGCTTTGTCGACGACCAACCACCATCGCCGCTGGGGTTGTATGACCACCTCACGCTGAACGCAGAAATTCTCACCATCGAAACCGGTCGCTGTGAAATTATTGCACCCAAGAACGAGGACTCGGATTACCGGCTGGTCGCGCTGGAGAACATTCACGACTTTAAAAAGTTGCTGTTCGACGGCCGCATCGACGTGCTCGATAACACCGCTCGTAATCTGCCGTTGGTGTTGGGTTATAAAGACAACATCGACCCGGCGTTCCGCGAACACGTCGCCGACATCGCATACGACCTGAGCATTTATCACAACCTCTTCGACCGTCTCGATGAGGAATACGCCAACGAACCTCCCGAAGTCGCCGAGCGCATTCAGGCGGGCATTCTCGCCAGCCTGGGGCCGCAATTGCATGACTGCATTGACCACCACATCCAACGCCTGGAAGGTCTGATTGCGGGCTTTGATGGCGAGCAGCACAGCCATCATGGCTATTATCTGCGCAAGCTGATCTGGGGCGACTTATTGTGTGCGCCCTTTATTGCCCGAACCAATTTAAAACCGCGCGGCTATATCGGCGATTCAGAAATGATGGCCATGTGCTATCGCAATACCTATGAAGGTGAATCCACCTTCGGCAAGTTATTGCACAAGCACCCGGTTTCCGCACCCGGCGCACAGGCCGTGCGCAACCGGCGCGAAATCATCCCGCAATTAATTCGCGCGCAGCTGCCCCGCTGGCCTCAATGCAACATCGAAGCGCCTTTCAAGTTCCTATCAGTGGCCTGTGGTCCGGCTCGGGAATTGGCAGATATCTATATTAATCCCGACGACGCCGACAACATTCACGCCTCCTTGCTCGATCAGGACCCGGCCGCGCTGTTTGAAGCCGGCAAAACGGTAGAATCGATTGAAACGCAGCTCAATGGTAAGCTGTCGGTGGATTTCATCCGCGAATCGGTGCGTACGCTGTTATCCACGCGTGAACTGAAAGCTCGCTGGGGCGATTTCCACTTTATTTATTCGATGGGACTGTTCGACTATTTAACGCCACCGGTCGCCAGCGCCGTCTTAAGAAAGCTCTATGCTTTATTACTGCCTGGTGGTGAAATGGCGATTGGAAACTTTCACGAAAGTAATCCGAGTCGCTACTATATGGATTACTGGCTAGACTGGCCCATTATCTACCGCACCGAAGACAGTTTTACGGCGCTGGCAGAAGGCCTTGAGGGCGCGCAAACCTGGATCGAATTTGACGATACCGGCGTCCAAATGATGCTACGCATACGGAAACGGGAATCTTGAGCCGAGACTTAGAAAAACAATACGGCCCGGACGTCGACGAAGCAGTTAAGCACACCGACTTCGATGCCTACCAAACCGAACTGGTCCACCGATGGCTGCGCACCGTGGCTTTTCTGGCGACCGGTTTGGTGCCGTTGTTTTTTGTCCTCGACGTTATTCTGTTACCGCATGAATTAATTCCACTCTTTGCGTTGTATCGCGGCTTGTCGACTGCGTTGATTTTACTGCAGTTCGTTATTCTCAGCCGCACTCAGCCCGGCACACTGTCGTACTTCCACGGTTATTTCGCCTCGTTCCAGATCGGCGGCTTTATCGCCTTAATGACGGTTCACCTGGGCGGTTTTGATAACGGCTATTACGTCGGTCTGATTCTGGTCATCATTGGCGTTAACCTGCTGCTGCCCTGGCGCGGTAAGCACACCGGGCTGAACACGCTGATCATTATTGGCATGTATCTGGGGCTGAATTTTGCCTACCCGCAGCCCTACGACGGTCGGCTGCTGGTCAACAACCTCTTCTTCTTATGCAGCAGCGGCATTCTGGCGGTGTCCATCAACGAGTTGCGCCATCGCTTAATTGCCAACGAATTTTCTCTGTTGATCAAACTGAAAGAAGCCCGAGATTCGTTGTGGGGCGAAATGGAACTGGCGCAGCGCATTCAGATGTCGCTGTTGCCCCGCCAGCTGAACATCTCCGGTTATGACATAGCGGCCTTAATGGAGCCCGCGCAGGAAGTCGGCGGCGATTATTACGAAGTGTTTGAGACCGAAACCGGCGCGCGTTATGTCGCCATTGGTGACGTGGCCGGCCATGGCCTGAACGCCGGTTTGATCATGATGATGGTGCAAACCAGCTTAATGACCCTGCTCAAAGCGGAACCGGATTGTTCGCCAGTGCGAGCGCTGGAAACCATCAACGCGGCTTTGCGCGAGAACGTCGGCCGCCTGGGCTCAGATCACTATATGACGATGACTATCCTCAAGCTGGGTGATGAAATCATCGAAATTGCCGGCCATCATCAGGATATTCTGGTGCACCGTTATGCCAGCAACAGCCTGGAGATTCAGCCAACGACCGGTACCTGGCTGGGCATTACCGATGATCTGCGCGGCCTGATCGACTCCCTCACCTTGACCATTGAACCGGGTGATACTTTACTGCTGTTCACCGATGGTCTGACTGAGGCGGGCGAAGACAGTGGTGAAATGTTCGGCCAACAGAACCTGGAGCAGTTGTTCCGGCAAGGCATTCAGGGTGAACCGGATACCATCGCCCGAACCATACTGGATGGTGTTAAGGCGTATCAGCAGGATCAGGACGATGACATGACGGCGCTGGTGGTACGGCGTTGCCTGGGCCACAAAGGCAGGGCCTCAGCGCGGCATGGATCTCTGTCGCTGGCCTACCCCTCATCGCAAAAGGCCTGATATGGACTCAAGGCGAAAGGACCGAGCTCGCTTCATCTATCGTCTGCGCGCCGAAGCCCAAGACGATCAGGGGCATTGGTTCAGTGGGCATCTGGTCGATGTCACGCTCGAGGGCATGATGTTGATCGGCAACACCGCCTACGCCCCCGATACTCGCCTGGCGCTGAGTGTCGAGCTGCCGCGCAATACCATGGGTGAAGGCAAGATGGGTTTTTGCGCCCGGGTGCGCTGGTGTGATCCAGAAAACGACGCAACGCTCTACGCCTTAGGCGTGTCGCTGGAAGAGATGCCGGCGCCGTCACGCCAGAAGCTGCAAGAACTGATGTCGCGCTTCAAAGAAGAATCCGACGAAGCTGCCGGCGACGCTGAGGATGACCTGGTACGCAATCACGGCGACGATCCGATCGTCCACAATCGCTGAAAGATTGCTATCCGCTGGATAGGAAACGTAAGACGCCAATCCGGTGTGCGTTGCGGCTTCCGTTCAACCTCTCCCTTAATAATACTTCCGCATTAATTCACTGGCCCAGCCGGGCTGACGTATCTCACCGCGTGGCAAGGTTTCCCGCCAGACCGGTTTCAGATCGAGCAGAGGCGTACCGTCCACTGCGTCCAGGTCTTCCACCTCGATGGTTAAGCCATCCACACTGACCACCTTGCAATAGGATACGCCAATGCGGTTCGGGCGCATGCGAGCGCGCTGAGCGAAGATACCGACGGACGGCCAGTCGGGATTGCCTCGCGGGTGACGCGCGCCGGTCTCGGTGGCTTCATCGGCATCGACATGAAACCAGAACAACACTTCCAGATGCGACAGCTCAGCCGTGCCTGCCAGCGCCTCAGGGCCGAACCGATCGGCCCGCAATTCCAGCCGACAGCGATTGCCGCCCCAGCCATCTTTGGTGGCCTCGGCGCGACCACCGCGAACCCAACCTATGGGCTGCAGATCAATGGATGTCAGCTCAGCCATTGCCAGAACGCCTCGTTCATCGCCTTGGGACGTTCCATCGTACTCATATGGCCCGCCGCTTCGATAGCGACCACTCGACTGTGACGTACCTGATCCGCCATTTCCTGATGTTGCTGCAGCGGGCTCCAACTGTCGTGGCTGCCGCAAATGAAGGTCGTCGGGCAGCGAATGGATTCGAGCACCTCAGTCGCGTCTGGGCGGTGAATTAAGGCGTGAATCTGGCGCTCAAAGGTCGCCACGGTTTTACTACCGATCATCTCAACAATGGTATTGATCAGCGCTGAATCGCTGAGCCGGTCCGGATGAACCATGCCCTGAACCCAGTCTTCGCCCATGGCACGCGTGCCATCACGCTGCGCCAATTCAACCAAACGCATGCGTCCAGCCACTTCGCGCTCACCGGCTTCGCCCTCGGCCAGCGCTTTATAACCGGTATCGAGCAGTGCCAGACGCACGACCCGCTCCGGAGCACGACGCATGACTTCCAGCGCCACCCGGCCGCCCATGGAATGCCCGGCCAGCGCAAAGCTTTCCGGCGCTTCGCTCAGTACATGGTCGGCCATGGCACCGAGATCATCGGCGAAATCGTAGTCCGGCACGCGGCAATCCCAGGCATCGCTGAGCGCATCGATTTGTGGCTGCCAGACATGCGCATCGCACATCAGACCGGGCAATAACATCAGGGTTGGTTTCACAGCGTTTCTCCTACCGGCATCTTCAGCGTAAAACTGGCGCGACGTTCGGCAATGCGCCAGCCGGCGTCGGTTTTGACGCAGGTATCGTGAAATTCTCCGACCAGGCAGCGGTGCAACGGCGCTCCAAAAACCGCGTCGGCCTGATCGCCTTCATCGCTGGAGTACAGCGTGACATAACAGTGCGCCCGCGCCCGATCGGCGGCATCGATGCTCACACTCAGGTTGGACACCAGATGGCGGTTCAACCGCTGCGGCGGGTTCTGTTCATAAGACGCCGATATTGCCTGCGGGCCCACCAATGGATCGGGCGTGGTGGGTCGAAATAGCTGGGCATTGGTATGGAAACATTGGTCGAGGGACGCGAAGTCCTTGCTGTCGATGGTTTTGCCGGTGCGGATGATCAGGTCTTCCACCGCACGGTGGATCAGGCAGCGATCCAATTCGGTCAATTCTTGGCTCATTGGGCCTCCCCTCTTGTCGTGCGCCAAGCATACTCAGTTCGCCGATCCAGCGGCGCCTTGGACAGTGCGTTCCGCTATTGCAAAGACGTTAGCCGGGCAAGGCGGTAACCAATTGATCCAGCCGCTCTACCGTCACCGTCGGCGACCATTCCCAGTCATCAAACGGCACGGCCGCTGACCGCTGAACCCAGGCCGCTTGCCAACCCACAGAACGGGCACCGAGTACATCAAAGGGGTTGGACGACACCAACCAAGTCGATTCGGCTGTGGCAGCAGTGCGCTTCAGGAAATGGGCATAGACCGCCGGGTCGGGTTTGAAGCGGCCAATCTCGTCGACACTGACAATACCGTCGAAGGTGTCCAGCACCCCGGCGCTGGCCAGGAGCGTTTCTACGGCCGCAGCCTGACCGTTAGAGAACGCCCACAACCGATGACCGGCGTGACCCAATTGCTGTAAGGCTGAGGCGGCATCCGAAAACGCCGGTAAGCGTCGATAACGGTCCAGCAGCTGTTGACGTTGCCGCGCCGTCACTGAGCATTGATGCAGTGCCAGCGCATAATCCAGCGCTTGGGAAGTACAGTCAGAGAAAGGTTGATAGCGGCCCATCAGGCCGCGGCGGAAGGCGTATTCGAGTTGTTTATCGCGCCAGCTTCGGCTGACCTGGGCAGCGGCCTCACCGACCATCGTCGACAGCTCCTCTACCACGCCCTGGGTATCAATCAGCGTTCCATAGATGTCGAACGCCAGCGTTGCTGTCATGAGTCTGTCCTCGCCTCGCTATCGCCAGGCGCCCAGCTTCGGTCAGCCCCAGCCTTCGGTCAACTCTTTGAGGAATTCGATGAACAACCGCGTTTTGGCGCTGAGCATACGTCGACTGGTATAGACCGCCGACGCCTTGGCGGGCGCATCCAACGCGTATTCACGACCCACTTCCACCAGCTGACCGGCTTCAATCAATTCGGCGCAATAGATGCGTGGTAGCAGACCAATACCGGTACCGGCGGCGACGGTGTCGCGCACCATGATCGGATCGATGGTTTCGATCGGTGCTTCGATTTCGGCTTTTTGTTTTTCACCATGATGGCGAATCAACAACGGCGTCCGGTTATAGCGACGTTCGCAGACTTTCACTTCCGCCAGCAAGTCTTCCAGGCTGTCGAAACGGTGATTGGCCGAAAAGGTCGCCGGATTCGCTACCCAAACCAGCGGTGTTTCAAATAAAGGAACCGCGATCAACTCCGAATCGGGCAAATCACCCACCTGAACCGCCAGATCGATGTGATCACCAATCAGGTCAACCGTGGTTGGCGTCACTTGAATGTTCAGCTGAATTTCCGGGTATTGCTCATGGAAGCTGTTTAAATGGCCGCCGAGAATGTGGCGACTGAAGGCCATCGGCAACGACACAGTCAACTCACCACTGGGCGTATGCGTCAGACCGTTCATCTGCGCATCGGCCACTTCAATCTGCTCCATGATCAGCTGGCAATGCTTATAGAAAATCTCACCTTCACTGGTCATACGCATCTGTCGAGAGTTGCGTTCCAGCAGACGGACCTGGAGATCGTCTTCGAGTCGTTGGATAAAGCGGCTGACACTCGATTTGGGCATACGCAGGGCTCGAGCAGCCGCTGAAATGCCTTCACGCTCAACCACAGCGACAAAGACGGGCAGATCGGCAATGTTCCACTTCACGAACGAAACGTCCTATTGTTATAGGTTGTTCCAGATTGTGCCCTTAACTAGTCTCATTGTCACCCTATTCCGGCGCAGGGCACCTGAGTACGCCCTAAAATAACGCCAATGCAAAATGCACCGGAACGAATACTCGTCGGATCACTCACTTAGAAGTGACCACGCTCAAGAGGTGAAACCAATGAACCGCGAAGACCGTGAATACATGGACATTCCTGGCACCTACGTCATGGATGGTCGGCACTGCCGTCAGGGCTATCACCTGAACATGTTCTGTATGTCACTGAACCAAGCTGAAAACCGCGACGCCTTTCGCAAGGACGAAGCGGCCTACCTGGACAACTACAAACTGACCCCCGAGCAACGCAAAGCCGTACTCGAACGTGACTGGCTCGAACTCCTGCGTCTGGGCGGCAACATCTACTACACCTTTAAACTCGCCATTTTCGACGGCCATTCCATGCAGTACGTCGGCGGCGAAATGAGCGGTGTGACGGAAGAAGAGTTTGCAAAAATGATGTTAGGCGGCGGGCGTTCCGTCGAAGGCAATCGCAGCAAGAAAGCACAGGAGCGCTAAACCATGGCTAGAATTACGACCGGCATCGGCTCATCCCACGTCCCGGCAATTGGCGCCGCGATCGATAATGGCAAAACCCAAAACGATTACTGGAAACCGTTATTCGATGGCTACCAGCCCGTGCGCGATTGGCTGAAAGAGAACAAACCCGACGTCGCTATTGTGGTCTACAACGATCACGCCTCAGCCTTCGGCCTGAACCTGATCCCGACGTTCACCCTGGGTGTGGCGGAATCCTTCAACCCGGCGGATGAAGGCTATGGCCCGCGCAAAGTGCCGGTCGCCGAAGGCGAACCAGATCTGGCCTGGCATCTGGCGGAATCGCTGATTCTCGATGAATTCGACATGACCATCGCCAACGAAATGGACATCGACCACGGCTGCACCGTACCGCTGTCGATTGCCTTTGGTGAGCCAGCAGAATGGCCGTGCAAAATCATCCCGCTGTGCGTCAACGTCATTCAATATCCGCCACCGACCGGCAAGCGCTGCTTCGATCTGGGTGTGGCGATTCGCAAAGCCGTCGAAGCCTACGGCGAAGACCTCAACGTCGCCATCTTTGGCACCGGCGGTATGTCGCACCAATTGCAGGGCGAGCGCGCCGGTCTGGTAAACGAAGAATTCGACCGCGCCTTCCTGCGCGACCTGACCGCCGACGTACCCGGCCTGGTGAAAAAGCAGCACGTCGAGTACATGCGCGAAGCGGGCTCTGAAGGCATTGAACTGGTGATGTGGCTGATCATGCGTGGTGCCCTTGGCGATGCGGCCAAGGAAACCTACAGCTTCTATCACGTACCGGCTTCCAACACCGGCGCTGGTATTATTCTGCTGGAAGACGAATAACCGTCTGGCGGACAACCCAACAAACGGGGCCCTTTGGCCCCGGCTAAAAACACAATTAATAACAACACAACATCACCGACTTATTTGGAGCGGACCATGATCATCGATTGCCACGGTCACTACACCACGGCCCCGGGCGAACTGGGCGAATACCGCGACCGTCAACGCGCGGAACTGAAAGACGACCCCAACTTTCGCACCTCCAAAGGCGCGCTGAACATCAGCGACGACCAAATCCGTGAAAGCATCGAAAACAACCAGCTGAAACTTCAGCGCGAACGCGGCACAGACCTCACCATCTTCTCACCGCGCGCCAGCTGGATGGGGCACGACCTCGGCAACGAGAGCACCAGCATTGCCTGGACCGAACACTGCAACGATTTGATCAAGCGCGTCTGCGACCTGTTCCCACAAAACTTCGCACCGGTCGCCCAGCTACCGCAAAGCCCTCAGGTTTCCCCGGAAGCCTGTGTCGCCGAGCTGGAGCGCACCGTTGAACAAATGGGCTTTATCGGCTGTAACCTGAACCCCGATCCGTCCGGTGGGTTCTGGAAAGACAAGCCGTTGTACGACAAGTTCTGGTACCCGATCTACGAGAAAATGGTCGAACTGAATATCCCGGCGATGATTCACGTCAGTGGTTCCTGCCACGAAAGCTTCGACACCACCTCGTCTTATTACCTGAGCGCCGACACCACCGCCTTTGTGCATATGATGAAATCCGATCTGTTTAAAGACTTCCCGGATTTGAAATTCATCATCCCACACGGCGGCGGCGCGGTGCCTTATCACTGGGGTCGTTTCCGTGGCATCAGTGAAGACAAAGGCTGGGGCGATCTGGAAGAGCGCGTGCTCAACAACATCTACTTCGACACCTGCGTTTACCACCAGGAAGGCATCGACCTGTTGCTGGATGTGATTCCGACCAAGAACATCCTCTTCGCCTCAGAAATGATCGGCGCTGTTCGCGGCATCGACCCGCGGACCGGAAATTATTACGACGACACCAAGCGTTATATCGATGGCAATACCAAGTTAAGCGTTGCTGAAAAACAGATGATTTTTGAAGACAACGCCCGCGCAGTATTTCCGCGACTGAAAGTTTAGTCGTCATGATTACCGCGCCAAACTGGCGCGGTTTACCCACCAGCTATCCCATCTTGTGTTGTGCTTTACCCGCCTTAGAGGCGGGTTTTTTTACATGACTCGGTGTCGAATCGGTTTTTATTTTCAGAAAAAGGCGACTCAATTAAGCGTATAAGACAAACCAAAGGTGAAATTACTGTCCATATAGAGCCGATCGGTTTGATAGCCGTCCGTCTGGTCTCCAGTAGCGTCTTTTTCTACCGATTCGAATTTAGGATTGCCGATTTCAAGACCATACTCAGCATGTATTGCCACGCGCTCACTGAGCTCATGTTCAAACCCTAAATCAATAATACCGTACAGAGTGAATGTCGTTGTTTCTTCTGACGCTCCAGTTTCAAAATCAGTCGCGTCTGTTCGGCTATAAAAACCGGCGCTACCACTGACATAAGCTCCTTCCATGAAAAAATATTGCAGACCGGCTCTTAATGCCAAATTCGGGTCCCTCGACTTACTATGAGCTTCATAACGATCCGTAGAAGTGTCGTAATCTTTCATATCGTCGTTCTGCAAAAACAGGGTATCTAATACGCCATATACAGCCAGTTGGTCCGATGTCGCATAACGCAGACCTACAGCATTTTCACCGATTGGTTTAATGATAAAATCCAAATCTCCTTCCTGAATGGGAGATTGTGCATAAGCATTAGCAGCTAATAAAACACAGCCAGACAGCAGAAATATTTTCTTCATATCGATATCCTTCTTGGCTATTCATATTCGTTTTAAAGCCTATAAAGTCGGATAATCCCATCGACTTTTATAGAACGTTCCAAAACAGATTCGCAAAAAGAGTGCACAAAACAAAGAAAACATTGCCGGAATTACGGACAGATGCGACACCAAAAATAAAATTCAGGTCACTAGAAACCTCATTAATTGAACTCAATTTTATTGATAGGAAAACTTGTAAAATTATTGACGGTTTCTCGCCAGATAATTGAGCCCTGCCGAAAATATGCCAATTAGATGACGGTTCTTTGCTCGCTGAAAACCATCAACTTTCCTGCATCACTGAATTCGTTAACTCACCGACCTTACTGATTCTTACCCGAACGTCATCGCCCGCCTTCAACCAAACTCTTGGCTTTCGAAAGGCGCCCGCACCACCTGGGGTACCGGTGACGATTACATCGCCAGGGTTGAGTTGCGAGAACGTACTGATGTATTCGATCAGATGCGGCACATCAAACACCAGATCACTGACGTCGGTCTCTTGCATGACCTCGCCATTGAGCTCGGTCGTTAAATGCAGTTGCGATGGATCGGGAATCTCATCAGTCGTCACCAAAGCCGGACCGAATCCGCCGCTGCCGGGAAAGTTCTTCCCTGGCGTAAATTGCGAGGTATGAACCTGCCAGTCACGAACCGATGCATCGTTGTAGCAACTGTAACCGGCAATATAATCCAGAGCCTCGTCGGCCGTTACATGGCGCGCTGTTTTGCCAATGATTACTGCCAGCTCACCTTCGTAATCAAAACGATGCGATACCTTAGGAATAATCAGCGGCTGACCATGACCAACCTGGGTGTCAGCATAACGAGTAAAGATCATCGGATGTTCCGGTTTGGGCATGCCTGTTTCGACGATATGGCGCGCGTAGTTGATGCCAATGCAGTAAATTTTTTCGGCATCAGGAATCACCGGCAAATAGGTTATGTCATCGAAGCGAATCAACGGCAGATCATCCCATTGCTGCACGCCCGCTAATCCAGCACCGCGCAGCAGCGCTTTAAGCGTCGGGGCCAAGGCACGGGCATCGCGCACGCCATAGGTATCCAACACACCAAAACCGACCTCACCTCGATGCATAAAAGACACCCATTTCATAACCAACTCCTCACACTGATAGAGCGTTTAACCATACCGGTTTTCGGCCATCAAGGGTGGGTGGCGTCTCCCCAACCATCGTCACCCATGCAACACAGCGTACTAAACATGCAACGCCTGTGGGCGCTACACTGGAGGGTCTTTATCAGCTTTACTTATCGACGGCAAAACGTTCGCGGAGGAACGCATGAACACATTGAAAGACACTCGCGCCATTGGCCTGGGTTGCATGAACCTCTCGCACGCCTATGGGCCGCGTCCATCGGAGGAAGACGGCATCAAACTGCTCAACGCAGCACTGGATGCTGGCTACGACCACCTCGATACCGCCGCCCTCTATGGCTTTGGTAAAAACGAATCTCTGCTCGGTCGCGGTATCATGCATCGTCGTGACGAGTTCTATCTGGCCAGCAAATGCGGCATGTTCAAAGGCCCAGACGGCAAACGCGCCATCGATGGTCGCCCGGACGTGATTAAAGAAACCTGCGAAGCCGCGCTGCAGCGTCTGAACACCGAGGTGATCGACCTGTATTACCTGCATCGCTGGGATAAAAACGTGCCCATCGAAGACAGCGTCGGCGCCATGGCCGATCTGGTTAAAGAAGGTAAGGTGCGCGAACTGGGTTTGTCGGAAGTCTCGGCTGACACTCTGCGCAAGGCGCACGCCGTTCACCCCATTGCCGCAGTACAAACCGAATACTCGCTGTGGACGCGCAATGCGGAAATTGCCGTGATCAAAGCGTGCGAAGAAATGGGCGTCACCTTTGTCGCCTTCAGCCCACTGGCGCGCGGCTATCTTGGCGCCAAATTGATTGATCCTTCGCGCCTGCCCGAAGGCGATATCCGCCGTCAGATGCCACGCTTTACCACCGAGCACTACGCCAAAAACCTGGCTTTGCTGGAACCGATGAAAACGCTCGCGGCGGAACACCAAGTGACGGTGGCGCAACTGGCCCTGGCCTGGGTGCTGCACCGTTCGCCGTCCATTGTGGCCATACCCGGCACCACGCATATCCAGCACATGAAAGACAACCTGGCAGCGGCGGACGTCAAGCTGAGCCAGAGTGTGGTCGATGAGCTGGATCGGTTGATCAACAAAGACACCGTCAGTGGTCCGCGCTACGGCAAAGCGACGCTGGCGGAAATCGACACGGAAATGTTCAGCGAGACCGACTGAGCGCTCAGTGCTTGGCGCCAGCAACCCGAGCGAAGGTCGACGCTAATACCCGGCTGGCGGGTGTTAGCGGGCTTTCGCGACGGTGAATGATGTACAGCGGATAGTCGGGGATGGTGTCGCGCACCGGCACCTCCACCAGTAAATCGCGGTACTGCGGCTGCTGCGCCAGTTTGGCTGGCAGCAACGCTACCGCTTCGGAATGCACCAGCAGCGCCAGCGTCGAGGTCATTGAGTAACACTCCATGCGTGGCTGCGGTGCGGCGAGTCCGGCTCGTTCGAAAATCTTCACCACCAGAGGGCTGATGTTGGCACCGGCACCCACATGCACCCAGTCCGCCGGATCAAGCTGCGCCAAACGGGTGGACTCGCGATAGCGGCTGGTCACACTGGTCACCACCGCCATCCGCATCCGCTCGATTTCCTCGACTATAAACTCCGATTCCGACAACGGCTCCCACAGCGGGCAGACGGCAAAATCGATATGACCGGCGCGCAGTTGATCAATCGCCAAGGCTTGCAAGCCTTCGTAGATATCCAGGCGCACCTGCGGGCAATCGCGCTGGAACAGGCGCACCGCCTGCGGCACCAGATCGACACACGACGATGGCGCCAACACGATGCGCACCGCCCCTTCCAACTCACCGCGCAATTGTTTCATTTCATCCAGAGCGCGATCGGTTTCATTGAGAATCGCCCGGGCACGCACGGCAAACGCCTCGCCATACCGCGTCAGATCAATGCCCTTTTGCGACCGGGTAATCAGCGGCACGCCCAGCTCGGCTTCCAGTTGACGCAGCTTTTTCGACACCCCCGGCTGTGACTGATGCAACGCCTTGGCGGCGGCACGAATGCTGCCGCTGTGCAGCGTCGCCATAAAGGCTTCAATCAGATCGAGCTTCATGGGTGCTCCATTACTCTATAACCATTAGTTATCATGCTAACCAATTTATCATCTACAGCAATAGGGTGGGTGGTGGTACTTTGCTTCGATAACGGCTTGTACCAGACTGACAACAACAATCACCAGCGGAGGTAATGCATGAGCCAGACTCAAAAGACTCAGGTCGCCATCATCGGCGGCGGGCCAGCCGGCATGCTGCTGTCCATCCTGTTGTACCGCGAAGGCATCGATTCCATCGTTATCGAACGCGCCACCCGGGCGCACGTGTTAGAGCGTATCCGCGCTGGCATTCTCGAATGGAGCGCGGTGGAACTGCTGCGCCGAGCCGGCGTCAGCGAACGCATGGATAAGCAAGGTCACGCCCACGACGGCACCCGCGTCGCCTGGAAGGGCGAGCGCCACCTGATGATCGATTCCTTCAAGTACTCCAAGCGCAAGCTGATGGCCTACGGCCAGACGTACATCACCGAAGACCTCTACGCCGAAATGGACAACATCGGTGGTCAGGTCTGGCATGAAGCCGAAGACGTGGTACTGCACGAGCTGACCGATCAATCGTCTTACGTCACCTTCAGCAAAGACGGCGAACAACACCGCATCGACTGCGATTTCATCGCTGGCTGTGATGGTTTCCATGGTGTATCGCGTCGCTCCATTCCTGAGTCGGTTCAGAAAACCTTCGAGAAGGTGTATCCGTTCGGCTGGCTGGGCGTGATGTCAGAAACCCCGCCGCTCGAAGACCTTTGGTACGTACAGCACGAGCGCGGCTTTGCACTGGCGTCGCAACGCAGCCCAATGCTGAGCCGTTACTACGTTCAGTGCTCTATGGACGACAAAGTAGAAAACTGGTCGGACGACCGTTTCTGGGACGAACTGACCCAGCGCTTTCCGCCCGACATTGCCAAGCAGATCGTCACCGGACCGTCGATTGAAAAGTCCATCGCACCCCTGCGTTCATTCGTCTCCGAGCCGATGCGCTTCGGCAATCTGTTTCTGGCCGGTGACGCCGCTCACATCGTGCCACCAACTGGCGCCAAAGGTCTGAACCTGGCCGCCAGTGACGTCTATTACCTGTGGCGCGCGCTAACCACGCACTTCAAGGAAAACAACGACAGCCTGCTGGATCGGTATTCCGAAGTGGCGCTGGCGCGGGTGTGGAAAACCGAACGCTTCAGCTGGTGGCTGACAGGCCTGCTGCACGTCTTCCCGGATCAACTGCCGTTCGAAACCCGCGCCCAGGAAGCCGAACTCGACAGCATCGCCGAGTCCGAAGCCGGCCTCGCCTGGCTGGGCGAACAATACGGCGGTTTCCCGATTGAGGACTGGGGGTAAAACCCGGTATCCGTCGAAGACGGATAGACAGAGTGACTTAACGTCACTCTGTCAGGGTTTTATGACCGGCCACGGATTTTACAACCCAATCAAAGCAGAACCTGCACCACCCCGACAGAGCTGGTGATCAGCAACACCCAGCCCAGCCCGCGGTAGAACTGACGTGAGTCAGCGCGTTGGAGCAAGGAGTGGAAACGCAACCCTAGAACATGCCCTAAGGCTGCAGCGGGCAACAAATACAATGCCGCCAGTAATTGCAGGTCGACATCAAAGGCTACAAACGCACCCAGCTTGATACACACCAGCACAAACCAAAGCGCAAAAAGCGTATCGCGCAACTGATGGCGCGCGACATGCTGTGCCGCTACGGCAATCAATAACGGCGCGCCGACCAGCGATGCGCCACTGATATAGCCACCGAGAATAATGAACACAATTTCCAGCGCTTTGGAATTGCTTTGGAAGGGTTTATTCAGGATGTAGCTGATCGAATAGCTGCCAACGATGACAAAAATAATGCCACTCATCACAGCATCGGGCAGCGTCAGCAAGCCAAAAACCCCGATCAGTTTAGGGATCAGCAGCAGCGCCAGTAACTTACCCAAATAGTGCCAATCGACTGTGCCGCCGTCAGTCTGGTCAGATGCTCGCGATTGACGATGACTTTGCCAGACCGTCAACGACGAAAACACCAGCAAATGAATGCCGATGATCGGCAGAAACACGACCGGCCTGTCGGCGATTAATAACAGGAACGGCAACGACAATGCCGCCCCGCCAAAACCCAGACCAGAACGGACAAAACCGCTCCAGACAAACACCAAAGCGATCAGACCAAGCTGCACCAGACTGAGATCAGACATAAGACGACTTAATGGGAGTGAGTGGCTAGTGTATCCATTGGTAGCTATTTGTCAGCCGCATCGACAACATTCGATTGGCCGCCTAAGCTGGCGACTGTCGGGTGAACAGGCAGGAGTTGCGTCATGAAATACAGCGTACACGTGGACATCAAACGGCCTCGGGACGAAGTCGTCGAGCTGTTTGATAACCCCGACCATCTGCCCACCTGGCAGCCCGATCTGATTGAACTGGAGCCCATTGCCGGTATTCCCGGTCAACCCGACAGCCAGGTGCGACTGGTATACCGCATGGGCAAACGGGAGATGGAAATGATCGAAACCGTGCTCGAGCGTCACTTGCCAGAACGCATCGCCATGCGTTTTGAGACCTCCGGCATGAGCAATCAGATGGTTAATCGTTTCGAAGACTTAGGCGGCTCAACACGCTGGCATGCCGACAATGAATTCATCGGCACTGGCTGGATGAAACTGATGACGTGGTTTTTACCCGGTGCTTTCCGCAAAGAATCGCTGAAAACAATGCGACGCTTTAAAAAATTTGTGGAAAGCAGAAGCCCGGACGAGCGCTAAAACCGCCGAGCCATTCCTGTATCAGTCGGTATCCACAGAAGCACTGTCTGCGTCATCTGAGCCCAAACCGGTGGCAACCGATTCCGGCAATTTACGCCGCACCGATGCGCCCAACTCTTCCAACACTTCCACCTGCCGCACCAGTGAACCTCGACCATCGCGCAACGAACTCCAGGCGTCATCGTAAGTGCGTTGTGCGGTGCCTAACTGATTGCCCAATTTCTCCATCTTCTCGGCAAAGATGCGCAGTTTGTCGTACACCTTGCCCGCCTGATCGAAGAGTTTTTTGGCGTTATCGTTTTGCCGCTCCAGCGTCCAGAGGTTGGCGACGGTGCGCAGCGTTGCCAGCAAGGTGGTTGGCGTTACCACCACAATGTTGCGTTCAAAGCCATCGTTAAACAGCTGCGGGTCTGCCTGGAATGCCGCGATAAAAGCAGGCTCCACCGGCATAAACATCAATACAAAATCCGGCGCCTTCATGCCTTCCAAATGCGGATAATCTTTATCGCTTAACGAGCGAATGTGCTGACGAACCGATCCGATGTGGCGCTTCAAAGCCGCGTCACGTTCCAGATCGTCTTCGGCGCTAATGTACTGCTGATAATCGTTCAGCGACACTTTTGAATCGATGATCAGGTGTTTGCCATCGGGTAAATAAACAATGAAATCCGGACGTCGGTTCTGGCCGTCTTCGTCTTTAAAATTAGCTTCGCGTTCAAACTCTCGACCGCGCTGCAAACCGGCACTTTCCAAAATACGTTCGACTTGCAACTCACCCCAGTTACCCTGCAATTTTTTATCACCGCGTAACGCCCGGGTTAAATCGCCGGCCTGCTGATTCAACTGATTGTTCATTTCTTTCAGCGAATCGAGCTGGGTTTTCAGCTCGGCGCGACCCTGAGTGTCCTGGGTATGAATGTCATCAACGCGCTTTCGGAATTGCTCCACCTGCTCACGAAATGGCTTTAGCAACGCATTGAGATTTTCCTGACTTTGTTCGGCAAAACGTTTGCCTTTGTGGTCGAAAATCTCATTCGCCAAATTGGAAAATTCCTGCTTCAACTGCTCTTTGTTTTCTTTGAGCAATTGAATCTGTTCTTCATAGTGACGCGCATCGGCTCGATGCTGAGTTTCCAGTCGCGCCATCTGGTTGTTGCTGTCGTTTAGCGACGATTCCAGCTGCTGCAATCGCGCCCGGCTGGCGTCCAGCTCGGCCTGGGTATCGCCACGCTGACGCTCCGCCATCTGGGTTTCGAAACGCGCCTGTTGCAAGTCGCTTTGCTGTTGCTGTAACGCTTTCAGCAGACGTTGACGCACGATCGCCATACCGCCGCCCGCCAGGGCAGCACCGACCAACGCCGACAGTAACAGCGAGGTCCACAGTTCGGTTAACACCGAGCCAGTCATATTCCGGGTTCTCCTGCGAAGCTGAGCGGGACGCTTAAGTCCAGACGCTCAGATCATCGTCGTTGTGAGGCAGTTCGTCGTTGTGGTGGCAGTTGGCGCGCAGTTTGATCAGTCGCTCTCCCCAGCGGGTGTTTTCGGCTGCCAGGCTGGCTTCATCGAGACGCCAATCGCGGTGTTCCAGGCAAACACTGAACCCTTGTTTGGCACGCTTTAGCGTCCACAGGATCAGCGTGTTTTCCCAGTCCGGCGCACCTTGCACACACAGCCATTCCAGTCGCAGGTCGGGCTCTTCTTCTACCACTCGCACCGTAATCGGCGCTTCCAGGTCGCTGCTGGTGAAGCGCCAGCTATCGCCACCGGCAATGCTGACAGTACCCGACCACCAGGATTGCAATCCGGTTCGGGTCGTCAGTTGCTCCCAGATGCGGGCAGCGGGCGCGTCGATATCGACCTGATGAAACAATGTGACCATGAGCGTCCTCAATGTTGTTGCGAGCGCGTTGGCTCACGCTTTTTGTCGGCCATATTCTGACACGTTTTGGCTGTTCAAGTCGCCCAGCCGGAACTAAGGTGGCCCGATATTTTCAGTTACCGTCAGGCCACCCGTGATCGCCAATGCCATGCTGACACTGACGCCGGAAGCGTCACTTAACCGACTGCCAGTGACACTGCCGGGCGAACCAACCCGGCCCGCGCGCCATTGGGTTTCGACCCAGGCGTTGCATGGTTTGATGCTCGATGAGGACCCGGGCGATGAGCGCTCAGTGCGGCAGTTTTTGCGCACCTTCGATGCCCGAAACCCCCAGGACGAATGCATACTAACGCGCTATGCCAACCGGTTAATGACAGTTTTAAAAACCGCTTTGCGCGCCGATTACTGGGCCCAGGGCAGCCCCTTCCAGCAAGGGTATGCGCACTGTTGGCGCCAATGCCAGCGGCTGGTCCTGGGTGGCGGTTTGAGCAGCGATGCCTTTGGTCGTGCGCTGATGGCCGCACTCACCGGCGGGCTGGACGGCCGGGAATTGGCGTTGTCGCCTTATGGCGGTCAAACCGGTCTGGTCGGTTTGGCCACGCTGTGGTCGCAACCGTCCCCCTTGCTGGTGATGGATTTCGGCGCTACCGGCATTAAGCGCGGTCTGGTTGATGAACGCGGCAAGTTACAGTCCTTGCCCGAATTGAATGTGGATCACTGGCTGAACGACGACGGTCTGTTTCGCGCCGATGCCTTTCAGGCGGTGTTACACGACAGCCGCATGGCCGTTGGCACCGCCTTACCCACGGCCATCAGTCTGGCGTGTTATATGAAGGACGGTCAGCCATACGATTACCGCTCCGGTGTTTACCACCGCCTGATTGATGACAGCCCGCACCTGGCGCACAGCCTGGATCAACAATGGTTACCGAAGGCGGGACTGGGCCGACTCGTCAGCCTGATGCACGACAGCAGCGCCGCGGCTTTGGCGTTTCCCAGTCCGGTGCCTGCCATCATGGTGACGTTGGGCACCGGCCTCGGTGTTGGGCTGTGCCCACTGGACGATCCAACCGTCGCTTGAGCGTCGCATCACTGCGTCACCGCCCGCCTTTGCGGTATGCTGAACGCTGACATGATTAAGGATTAGCGCGTGCCGTTAGATGCCAACCTCTTTTTACTGATCGCTGGCCTGCTGGTGTTGATCGGCATTCTGGCCAGCACACTGACCGTGCGTCTTGGCTTGCCCTTTCTGTTGCTGTTTCTGGCCATTGGCATGCTGGCCGGCGAAGACGGTTTGGGCCGAATCCCGTTCGATAATTTTGACCAGGCGTTCCTGGTCGGCAATCTGGCGCTGGCCATCATTCTGCTCGACGGCGGCATGCGCACCAAAACATCGACCTTCCGAGCGGCCTTTTGGCCATCCCTGTCATTGGCCACCGTCGGCGTGGTGCTGACCGCCAGTGCCTTGGGCGTTTTCGCCACCTGGCTGCTGGGCGTCAGCCCCCTCTTTGGCCTGTTATTGGGTGCCATTGTCGGCTCCACCGATGCCGCGGCGGTGTTCAATCTGTTGCGCAATTCCGGCATACGCCTGAATGAGCGGGTCGGCGGTACCCTGGAATTGGAGTCCGGCGCCAACGATCCGATGGCGATTCTGCTGGTCATTGTTATCGTCGATCTGATTCAAGGCGAGGCGGAACTGTCCTGGCTGCCCTTGGTGACATTATTGACGCAGCAATTTGCGCTGGGCGCGCTGATCGGTGTCGGCGGTGGCTGGCTGCTGGTGCGACTGGTGCAGCATCTGCGCCTGGCCGATGGTCTGCAGGCGTTGTTGGTGGTCTCGTTCGGACTGGTGGTCTTTGCCGGTGTGAACCGCCTGGGTGGCAGTGGTTATCTGGCGGTCTATCTGGTCGGATTGATGCTGGGCAATGCGCGTACCGGGCCATCTGAGCCGGTGTCGCAGATTATGGACGGTCTGGCCTGGCTGGCTCAGGCCGGTATGTTTTTGATTCTTGGTTTGCTGGTGGCGCCGAATGAAGTGTTTTACTTCGCGCCGACCGCGGGCGCCATCGCCGCCTTTTTGATTTTGATCGCCCGGCCGCTGGCGGTCATGCTTTGCTTACTGCCGTTTCGTTTTCAGTGGCGCGAGCGCTTTTACATCAGCTGGGTCGGGCTGCGCGGGGCGGTGCCCATTGTGCTGGCGGTTTATCCGGTAATGGCCGGCTTGTCGAATGCCCAATACATTTTCAATGTGACCTTTGCCGTGGTGTTGGTGTCGCTGCTGGTGCAGGGTTCAACCGTGCCGTTGATGGCGCGCTGGTTAAAAGTGCTGATTCCGCCGGCGCCGGCGCCGGCTAAGCGGCATCGCCTGGTCTCGAGTGATCAGATCACCCTGGAGGTCGATGAATTCCGCGTTGAACCCGATTCACCGGTGCTGTCACCGCTGTTTCGGGTCGGCGAAGACAATCCCATCAACCCAGCCATGATGGCGTTGGTGCGCGAAGGTCGGCCATTGCCACTCGATGGCAAAGTTGAACTGACGGCCGGTGACCGCGTCTGGATGCTGTTACGCAGCGAAGACGTCGACGACGTTGCCAGTCAATTCTCCAGTGAAACCCAGGGCGGTCTGCTCGCCAGCAATAACTTCTACGGGGAGTTTGTGTTGCACCCCGACGCCCAGTTGATTGACCTGGCCAGCGCCTATGGCCTCAACATCGACGACACCGAACGCTCACTGACCGTGTCCGGCCTGCTGCATCAGCGCTTAGGGCGTCACCCGGTGGTGGGCGATCGCACGCGTCTTGGCGCGGTTCGGCTCACTATCCGTCAAATGACTGGCGACCGCATCGAAACCGTTGGATTGAAGTTGTTACCTAGTGGTCACTAGTTGTCAGTTGTCTATACTCAGGGAACTATGTTCATGATCGGATGCCGACCATGCCCGCCCTGAGTCTGGTCCTCGCCATTGTTTTACTGGGCAGCACGTTTTACAGCTCGGACTTGTGGGTCGACGTCGCTCTGTCGTTGACGGCTTTGCTTTGCGTGGCTGTATCGATCTGGCGCGGCCGGCGGGGCCAGATGCTGTTGAAGCTGGCATTACTGGCCGCGGTTCCTGCGGTGCCCATGACCACCTGGCTGGAAGGCCTGGTGCTGGAGCTGCAGATCAGTTCCCGTCAAGCAGAGCTGGCCGACGATCTCAATGTCATCGCTAAGCGGGTAGAAAGCCAATTGGTGGTCAATCGCAGCCACTTGGATGCCGTCACATTGCTGGTCGCCAATGCCGACGACATCAGCCAAGCCGCTTACCTGCGCTGGCTGACCTATCTGATTCCAACCCAGAACTACACCTACCTGAACATCGCCATCACAAACGACCTGGTGATCACCCACGTCTATCCGCTGTCGGAACACAACCTGGCCATACAAGGTCTGGACATGCGCACGGTGCCCGAACAACGCACCGCCATTGAGTGGGTGATGCAACAACAACGGCCGCTGGTCGTCGGCCCCATTGAAACCCTGCAAGGCGATGAGGCGTTGATTTATCGCCTGCCCGTTCCGGGTCGATCAGAGATGATTGTGTCGGGCGTACTGTCGCTCGATCGGTTGCTGTCGAGAGCGGCCCTGGCCGGTTCACGCATTAATTTGCAACTGAACCTCAAGCGCGGCGACCAGAGCCACGAATTACTCACCGGCAATGAATTGGGCCCACGGGCGGTTCAAGCGCACTTCTTCCACTCCGGGTTCGATTGGCAATTTCAGGCCGAACCCGAACAAGGGTTCCAACCTTCTCCCTGGGCACCCTGGGGCGCTCGCGCTGTTGGCCTGGTGTTGTGGGGGTTCTTATTCGGCATCATCGGTTGGCAGCACCGCCTGATGCGCGTCCGCGATCGCGAACGCTTGCGTCTGAAGGCTCAGGAAAAAGAATTGCTGGAAGCTCAACGCCTGGGTCGCTTGGGTTCCTGGACCACGGATGATTACCGGCAGTTTTCGCTGTCCTCGCCGCTGGCGGAAATGCTCGGCACTGAGCGCGAGTGCCTGAGCGAAAAACAGATTCTCGGGTACATTTATGAACCCGACCGTGAATACGTTTTATCGCACATGCGCTTTATCCGCTCCGGTGAAGCAGGCTTTACACGTCTGGAACATCGGGTGATGACCGAAGAGGCATTAATCTGGGTAGAGCACAGCCTGGCCATCAATGCCGATGGTGAAATGTCTGGCATGGTGCGTGACATCACCGAAATTAAATCGACCGAAGCCGAGCTGAAAAAACTGGCGTACTACGACTCGCTGACGGGCGCGTCCAATCGTAATTTCTTCAGCAAACAGGTCCAGCAAGCGATCAGTTTGTCGCGCCGTCATGGCAACCATCTGGCGCTGATTATTATCGACCTTGACGACTTCAAAGCCGTCAATTCCAGCCACGGTCATTTCATTGGCGATGAAGTGCTTAAGGTGATGACCGATCGACTGGCGCGCTGCACCCGTCGTAGCGACAGCATTGCTCGGTTGTCAGGCGATCGCTTTGCCGCCTGTTTGCAAAACTTGAAAGACCCCAGCCACGCCATCTTTGTGGCCGATACCATTTTGAAGTCGGTGTCGGAGGTGTTGGAAATGGATGATCGGCGCATCAGCTTGACCGCTACGCTGGGCATCGCCACCTGCCCCGAAGACGATCAAGATTACGAAGGCCTGGTCAAAAAAGCGGAAATGGCGCTGCAAAAAGCCAAAGAAGTGGAGCGCGGTTTTTATCAGTTTTACTCCGATCAATTGAACCAGGAAAACGACCGGCGACAGGAAGTCATGCGTTTGTTGCCCAATGCCCTCAACAACAACGAGTTCCATCTGGTGCTACAACCCCGGGTTTCCAGTGTCGACAATCGCTGGTCAAGCATCGAAGTCTTGTTGCGCTGGGAAAGTGAAGTGCTGGGGTTTGTTTCCCCCGCCGAGTTTATTCCTTTGGCCGAAGGCAGCCACCTGATCGTCGATATTGGTAACTGGGTGATACGTGAAGCCCTGTCGCAGTTTGCCGCCAACCTGGATCGGCTGGAACCGGACGTGGTGATCTCCATTAATTTATCACCGCGACAGTTGGAGCATTCCGACCTGGTTCGCTACGTGGCCTCCGAAGTCCAGATGTCCGGTGTACCGGCCGAGCGGGTAGAGTTTGAAATTACTGAACACTCGGTGACGGAAGAATCGGAAACCACCCTGACCACTCTGACCGATCTGTCCGCCATGGGAATCCGCTTTGCGATGGACGATTTTGGCACCGGTTATTCCAATCTTGGCATGCTGCAATCGTTGCCACTGTCGGTGTTGAAAATCGATAAGCGCTTTGTGCAAAGCCTGACCGCCGGTGGCAAACATCTGGAGCTGGTGCGGGCCATCATTAATTTGGGTCACACCTTAGGATTAAGCGTGGTAGCCGAAGGCGTGGAAACCGAACAGGAAGTCAAAATTCTCACCGGCTTGGGCTGTGATGAATTACAAGGCTTTCACTTTTATCGCCCACAACGACTGGAAACGCTGCTGTCTCGCCCGGAGAAAACCACCGTCTGATGAACACCCAAGATCCTGTCATCCGTTCGGTTCACCACTGGGTGGAACGTCTCGTCGTCGGCGAAAACCTGTGCCCATTTGCCAAGCGGGAATTGGTTAAAAACAGCGTCCGTTTTGTGCATTGCAGCGCCAAAGACGAGGCCGATTTATTAGTCGATCTGGATGCGGAACTGAACCGACTGCAGGATAATCCAGAGATAGAAACAACCTTATTGATTCACCCACAAGCGCTGCTGGATTTTTTCGACTTCAATAACTTTCTCGACCAGGTCGATGCGTTGTTGCGATATAAAAATCTGGAAGGAGTATTCCAGATCGCAACGTTCCACCCGGACTATCAATTTGCCGGCACCGAACTGGACGATGCTGAAAATTACACCAACCGTTCGCCTTATCCTGTCTTGCATGTATTACGCGAAGCGTCACTTGAGAATGCCATCGAACGCTACCCGGATACGGCCGACATTCCACAGCGCAACATTGAGCGCATGGAAGCCATGGGTGTCTCTCAGTTAAAAGCCATTCTGGAAGATTGCGTCGCCCTGCCAGACTGAATCAATGCCTGCGTCAGTAACCATTGAGCCAGATAATAAGTCACCATAATGGCCCAGCCATGAGCTGGCAGGGCAACGGTGAACATCTCCAACGCAATCAGCGAATCGGACACAATAAAACAGGCCGCACCGGCAACTCCCGGCCACAAAGACTGACGGTTAAACAGCGCCGACAATCCCATACACACAATGGCCAGCAAATACGCGAAGACCGGCAGCTTCAAATTCCCCAGTACCGGCACGATCAACAGCAGTAAAGCAGCGCACCAAAGCAGCAGCATTAAAGCCGGCGCCAGCCGATCAGCGCGCCACTCGAATTGACGGGCAAAGAGCGCGGCGTAGCAAAGCTGAGCCACCAAAAAAGCCGCCAGACCCAGTTCAAACAGATCAAACGCCAGCAACACATCACCCACCGCACTGATGGCCAGCGCCCCCGTCAAACCCAGTACGCCGTTTTGCCAGGCCAGCACGGCAAGATAAACGATGGGCAAGGCTTTAATGACGGCGTCACCGGTGAAAGGCACCCACAGCATCGCTAAACAATAGAGCAGCGCCAGGCTTGCATAGGCCGATGATTGAAACGGCTTCATTCCAATGACTCCTTTGGCATTGTGGCGCGATGGCCCGCTTGCAGCAGTGTCAGGGCCACACCGATAACCACGCAGCCAATGCCCAACCATTGCACCGTCAGAACCGGCTGCCGCAAAACGACCAAGGTTAATAAGGCGTTAAACAGTGGCGCGGTGGTCATCATCAAACCGGCCATACTGGGGTTGCCATGACTGACGGCTTTGATCCAGGAAAAATACGCCACCAGTGATGGGAAGATCGCCACATAAAGCACCGCCCACCAAGCCGAACCGCTCGGTATTAAGGCGGTGCCGGTGAACCATCCGCTGAGCCAAAACGGCACAATAAACAGGCTGCCACTGCCGATCAGAAACGTCAGCAACCCCAGACCATTCACCTCGTGCGTCGGCACCGATTTCAACAACACCGAATAGCAGGACCAGCCAAGCAGGCCGAGAATGAACAAGAGGTCACCCCGCCAGCTTTGTTCATCCAAACTCAATCCCTGGCCCCGCGTAAGCACCAGGTACGCACCCAGCACGGCAATCAGTGCCGTCAACCATTGACCGGCGCTGAGCCGGCCCTGGCCAAACCAGCCGGAAAGAATAAAGATCATCACCGGCATCAAAGCGGTCAGCGCACCGATGTTCACCGGCTGGGTGTATTCCAGCGCCCAATACTGAAAACTGTTGTACAGGGTCACACTGAGGATCGACAGCGTCACCAGCTTGCGCCAATGCAGGCGGTACCACGACCACTGGCGTCGTAAGAACGGCACACCAAAGGGCGCAATGAACAACAGCGCCAGCCACCAGCGAAATTGCGACAAGGTAAACGCAGGGACAGAGGCAACGGCCAATTTGCCGACAATGGCATTGGTCGCCCAGAAAAAATTGGCCAGGACGGCAAAGCCGACCGCCACCAAAATGGCGCGATAGGACACGGTGACCTCGTTTTTATTGTGGTTCAAACGCGATGGTTCGAACGGATTGTTGTACGAATCGAGGTGCAGCAGTGTCCGGGTTTGCGGTCAGGCACGCAAGCAACGCAGGCGAACGCAGCAGCCCATCTCAGTCGGTGGTGGTCTGACGCAATTCTTCGGCGGCCTCCTGCAGGGCATCCGCCACTTCACCCAGAGTCGCCAATCGACCGGTCATGGATTCAACCGTCGCTAAAGACGTCGCACTGCTGTCGTTCAGCTCATGGCCACCGGCGGCCAGCGACTGCATTTCACGGGCGACGCGGCCGAGCTGCTCTTCCAATTCAGCAAAACGCTCACGCATCAACGCCACCTGATCGGCCACGGCTTGCACGCGCTGCTGGCTGTCTTCACTTTGGCTGATGCCACGGGTAATGCGTTCACCGCTTTCGGTCAGCAGGTCGCGAATTTCATTCGCCGACGTATCGGAGCTGAGCGACAGCGCACGCACTTCGTCAGCCACGACCGCAAAACCACGGCCATGCTCACCCGCGCGCGCCGCTTCAATCGACGCATTCAATGCCAAGAGGTTGGTGCGGGCAGCGATGTCACTGATCGCCTGAGACGCTTCTTCAATGCGATCGTTACTGGATTTAATGGCCGACATTTCTGCCACCAGTTCTGCTACCAGTTGCCGGGTCTGATCGGACTGTTCACGCGTGGCATCCAAAGACGTTCCCACCTGCGCCAAGGTCTGACCGCTGACGGTCATAATCTCATCCACCCGCGCCAGGCTGTCTGCCAGCTGCTGGCTGAGGCTGGCCTGACGACTGCTGACGTCGTTCAGCTCGGTCGATTCCAGATTCACCTGAGTGCGCACCGACGCCAGCTCCGAGGTGGCATCCACCAACCGCGTACTGACGTCACGAGTGCGATCCACTACTTGGCTCATACGACTGCTGGCCGTTTCCAGCCGATCGCTTTGCTCACTGGCCGCCAGTTCAGCGGCGCGGGCATCGTCCACGGCCTGAAGCGTGATGCGCTGCATATAAGCCTGACCCACCCAGATCATCATCACCGGCAACAGATACCCCACGACGATGTCGCGGTTCAAATCGCTGCCGGACAGCGGCGGTTCGGGAAATTCATGCCCGCTCAGCTTCAGCCATACAAAGAAGCCGGCAAAGCCCAGCATCAGTAACGACCAGACCGATCCCCACACCGGGTTGGTCATCATATAAGCCAGCACGATCAGCGTGACCAGCCACAGCAGATACTGCGAATCGATGCCGCCAAACAGGTAGGCCGAGAACAAAGCGTGAGTGGCCATACCGGCAATGGCCAGGTTCGACCCCAGCACCACCGAGAAACCAGCGCGAACCAACCAAGGCACCGGCAACACCAATGCCATCAAAATGACCGCCGTCACCTGCAAGCCGGTGACATCGAACGCGCGCCATTTGAGCAACGAATAAAGCCCAACCAGCACCGCCAGAAAACAGAACGCCACCACCGCCTTTTCGCGAACCAAATCGCCGTCGCGCCGTGGCAGAAACCAACGCACCATGTCGGCCTCCATCAATAAGGGATCGGCATTGTACCGGCAGCTCAGCGCCGAAACTTAGCGTTAAGCGGCCACTGTGTCGGTTAAGTCAAAGATCTCCCTCTTCGACCACTGCTTGTGCTTCTTTAACCACAGCTTAGGCTTTACTTAAACGTTTAAGATTTCTAAGGTTCGTGGCGACTCACCACAGAAGCCCGCCCATGCTCAACCAAGTTCAGCTGATTACCTACGTAGACCGCCTCAGCGGCAGTGACCTCAACGCCCTGCACAAACTCTTGCAAGGCCCGCTAGCGAACCTGTTCGGCGGCATCCATTTGCTGCCATTTTATACCCCCATCGACGGCAGTGACGCGGGCTTTGATCCGGACGACCATCTCAGTGTCGACCCTCGACTGGGCGACTGGAGCAAGGTTCGCGAACTGAGCCAGAACACGGCCGTCATGGCCGATTTAATCGTCAACCATCTGTCCAGTCGTTCACCGCAGTTCCTGGATGTTCAGGCGAACGGTCGCAACAGCCAGTGGCACGACTTATTTCTGACTTACGACCGGGTGTTTCCCGATGGCGCAACAGAAGCCGAACTGACAGCGATCTACCGACCCCGCCCGAGCCTGCCGTGGACGCCATACAACCTCGGCGGCGAAAAGCGCCTGCTGTGGACCACCTTTACCCCGCAGCAACTCGATATTGATGTCGAATCCGACGCGGGCTGGAGCTACTTAACCGCCATTCTTGACCGCTTCCGTGACGGCGGGGTGTCGATGATCCGTCTCGATGCCGCTGGCTACGCCATCAAACGCGCCGGCACCCGCTGCTTTATGTTGCCTGAGACGTTCGACTTTATTCATCGTCTGAGCGACGCAGCCTCCGAGCGCGGCATGGAAACCCTGGTTGAGATTCACAGCCACTATCAAACCCAGATCGACATCGCCGAACGCGTGGGTCGCGTTTACGACTTTGCGCTGCCGCCGCTGATCCTGCACGCGCTGTTCACCGGCGACGCCAAACCGCTGGCCAACTGGCTGGCCATATCACCGCGCAACTGCATTACCGTGCTCGATACACACGACGGCATCGGTGTCATGGACGTCGGCGCCGATGGCGACAAACCCGGCCTGCTGGCACCGCAAGCCATCGATCAACTGGTGGAAACCATTCACGAGCGCAGCCAGGGCGAAAGCCGGCTGGCGACCGGTGCGGCGGCGTCCAACCTCGACCTGTATCAGGTGAACTGCACCTATTACGCCGCTCTGGGCGAACGCGATGTCGATTATTTAATTGCCCGGGCGTTGCAGTTTTTCGCACCCGGCGTGCCTCAGGTGTACTACACCGGCCTGCTCGCCGGCAGCAACGATCTGGACCTGCTCCAGCGCACCAGCGTCGGCCGCGACATCAACCGCCACTATTATCAACCGGATGAACTGAGCACCGAACTGAAGCGTCCCGTGGTACAGCAACTGCTCGAATTGATCCGATTGCGCAACACTCATTCAGCGTTCGACGGGTCTTTTGACCTGGATCAGCCATCATCGTCTAGACTGCGGTTAGCGTGGTCACAGGGCGAGCAGCGTTTGGTGTTGGAGGTCGACTTCGAACAACCCGCCGCTCGCATTATTGAAGGCAGTTCGGAAACCCCCTTGATGAGTTGGTCCGCCAGCGAGTCGGGGCATGTTTGAGTTCAGTCCGCGTTCATTAGCGGCAACTAGGCTCAAAACACAGCAAGGTTGTTGCCGTTGTGTACGTTTGTTCTCTGCTGTTTAACGCTGATGATGAACAATCAGACTAAAAAGCGGGTGACAAACGTTCTTAAACGATTAAGCTATCGACCGTGCTTTCCAAGCCCAGCGTCTGTTATCACCCCCGGTGTGTGGCGCTGATTTTGAAAACGCGAACCATCCCATTGCACGAAAAGGGCTACAAAAATGACAAAATCCTTGATGAAAAAGACGCTCGTCGTCGCTATGTCAGCGGCTTTTGCTGCAGGCGCTGCTGCTGAGGAAAACCCAAGCCGTGGTTCCGGTGATTTCCACTGGGATTCACTGAATAAATTCGATGACATGGATCTGTCCGGTCAGACGGTTACCGTCGCCGGTCCTTGGTTGGCGCCGGAAAACGCCATCTTTAACGCCATCGTCAGCCACTTCGAAGAAGCCACCGGTGCGGATGTGCAGTACTCCGGTTCAGACAGCTTCGAACAACAAATTCGCATCGATCTCCAGGCCGGCTCTCCGCCCAACCTGGCGATCTTCCCGCAGCCAGGTCTGGCCTCCGATATGGCCAGCCAGGACCTGTTGGCACCGCTGTCTTCACAACTGCGTGAAGACGTTCTGGACAACTACGCGGCCGGTCAATCCTGGGTTGATCTGGGTACTTACGCCGACGCCAGCGGTAACGACAACTTCTACGGTGTCTTCTTCCGCGTCGACCTGAAGAGTCTGGTTTGGTACTCCCCGGACAACTTCGCCGACTACGGCTATGACGTTCCAGAATCCATGGAAGAGCTGATCGAACTGTCTGACCAGATGGTTGCCGATGGTCAAACACCTTGGTGTATCGGTCTGGGTAGCGGTGCTGCCACCGGCTGGCCGGCCACCGACTGGGTTGAAGACATGATGTTGCGTCTGCATGAGCCAGCGGTTTACGACCAGTGGGTCAGCAACGAAATCCCGTTCAACGATCCGCGCGTGGTTGAAGCCATCGAACTGTTCGGCGACTTCGCTAAGAACGACGACTACGTTCAAGGCGGCGCTCAGGCAGTTGGCTCTACCGACTTCCGCGAAAGCCCGAACGGCCTGTTCGACATCCCGCCGGGCTGCTTCATGCACCGTCAGGCGAGCTTCATCCCGGCCTTCTTCCCGGAAGGTACTGTTGTGGGTGAAGACATCGACTTCTTCTACTTGCCGGCTTTCGAGTCCAAAAACCTGGGTAACCCGGTACTGGGCGCAGGCACCGTTGTCACCATGCCGAAAGAAAACGAAGCGGCTGTGGCTCTGATGGAATACCTGACCACTCCGCTGGCGCATGAAATCTGGATGATCAACGGTGGCTTCCTGACACCGCACACCGGTGTGAACAACGATCTGTTCGCTAACGACACCCTGCGTCGTCAAGCTGAGATCCTGCAAAGCGCCGACACCTTCCGTTTCGATGGTTCTGACCTGATGCCTGGCGGCATCGGCGCAGGTGCCTTCTGGACCGGTATGGTCGATTACGTCAGTGGCGATTCTGCCGAAGACGTAGCTGACGACATCCAATCGGCCTGGGATAACCTCTAAGTCGAGGCCCCTTACCCGAGCCACGACGACTGCGGTCGTCGTACCCCGCCCGCCCCGTTCTTCGGGGCGGGCTGCTTTTAACCCCTTCTTGGTCAGGAGACAACTGTGGCTCAGCAAATTATCACGGCAGTGATTGCTATTGCCCTGGCAATAGGCCTCAGTGCCCTATTTTTTCTTGGATCGAACTATCTGCTGGACCGTTTCCTGTCCAGTGATTCGCTCAGCGGCGATGCCGCCCGGATGAAGCGCGATAACCTGCGCGAATCCATCCGTCCCTGGATCTTTATCGGTCCAGCGGTGCTTATTCTGCTTGTTTATCTGGTGTACCCCGTATTTGCCTCTTTGTGGTACTCCGTGCTCGATCGAAACGCCAACGAATTCGTCGGCCTGGCCAACTACGCCTGGGCCGTTCAGAACCCCAATTTCTGGGTGGCGGTTCGCAACAATATTTTATGGCTGATCTTTGTGCCGACCCTGGCGACCGGCTTTGGTTTGCTGATCGCCTATATGACCGACCGTCTGTGGTGGGGCAAGCTGGCGCGTACGCTGGTGTTTTTGCCGATGGCGATTTCTTTTGTCGGTGCCTCGGTGATCTGGAAATTTATTTACGATTACCGCGGTGTCGGTGAAGAGCAGATCGGTTTGCTCAACGCCATCGTTGTCGCGTTCGGTGCCGATCCGACCCCCTGGATTACGGTGCCGTTCTGGAACAACTTCCTGCTGATGATCATCCTGGTGTGGATTCAGACCGGTTTTGCCATGGTCATCCTCGGCGCCGCCATTCGCGGTGTGCCCGAAGACACCCTGGAAGCGGCGATCATCGAAGGCGCCAACCAGTTCTCCATCTTCTTCAAGATCGTGATCCCGCAGATTTTCGGCACCATCGTCGTGGTGTGGACCACCATCACCATTCTGGTGCTGAAGATCTTCGACATCGTCTTTGCCATGACCAACGGTCAGTGGGACACCAACGTGCTGGCCAACTTCATGTATGACCAGCTGTTCCGGGCCGGTGACATTGGTAAAGGGAGCGCCATCGCTCTGGTCATCATGTTCGCCGTGACGCCTGTCATGCTCTATAACATCCGGCGCGCGCGCCAGGACGAACAATAAGGAGCCGACCATGAGCAGCCATAACTCTTCGATTCTGACTGTCGGTGGCAAACACCTGACGGTATTTATCCTGGTCGCCCTCTGGACCATTCCAACACTGGGCCTGTTGATCAGCTCAGTGCGTGACAAAGACCAGCTGGCACAGACCGGTTGGTGGACGTCGTTGTCGGCCAGTGAAAGCAACGAGTTCTACCGCACGCCAACGGCCGAGGCGCAAAGCGAACAGAACGGTCAGTTCGTCATTGAAGGCAACATCTTCGATGTCGATCAGGGCAAAGAAGTGCAAAGCTGGAGCCTGCGTCCGACCGACCTGACGGCCTTTGCCGCCGGCGACACCACCACCCTGGACGACGGCTCGCAAATGACGCTCACCGCCGATGGCGACTTCAGCTGGGTGTCTGACGAACCGTTCAGCCACAACCGGGGCCAACGGGTGTTCTACATCGCCGAAGTACCGCCCATCTTCACCTTGCAGAACTACAAGGAAGTGATGGCGTCCGAAGGCGTCGGCCGTGCCTTTATCAACACCATGACCGTGACCTTGCCGTCCACCTTTATCCCCATTCTGATCGCCGCCTTTGCCGCCTACGCGCTGGCCTGGATGCGTTTCAAAGGCCGGATGCTGGTACTGGCGATGATCGTGGGTCTGCTGGTGGTACCGCTGCAAATCTCACTGATTCCGGTGCTGCGCATGTACACCACCCTGGGTGGCATTTTCGGTACTGAGCCGAAGTCTTACCCCGGTATCTGGCTGGCGCACACCGCCTTTGGTTTGTCGCTGGCGGTGTATCTGCTGCGTAACTATATGGCCGGTCTGCCCAAAGAAGTGATGGAATCCGCCCGGATGGACGGCGCCAGTCACTTCGATGTGTTCCGTACCATCGTGCTGCCGTTGTCACTGCCGGCGCTGGCGTCGTTCTCCATCTTCCAGTTCCTCTGGGTCTGGAACGACCTGCTGGTGGCGTTGGTGTTCCTCGGCCAGGGCGAAGGTAAAACGGTGATGACCGCTCAGTTGGTTGAGCTGCTGGGTTCACGCGGCGACAACTGGGAAATCCTCACTGCTGGTGCGTTCGTGACCATGATCGTGCCGTTGATCGTCTTCATTTCCATGCAACGTTATTTCGTTCGCGGCCTGCTGGCCGGTTCAGTCAAAGGAGGCTGATTTAAGTGTCATCCGATCTCAACTGGTGGCGCGGTGGCGTGATCTATCAGATCTACCCGCGCTCGTTCTTCGACAGCAACGGTGACGGTATCGGTGATATTCCCGGTGTCATTGCGCATCTGGATTACATCGCCGAGCTGGGCGTCGACGCCATCTGGCTGTCGCCGTTTTTCACCTCACCGATGAAGGACTTCGGTTACGACATCTCCGATTACAAAGATGTCGATCCGATGTTCGGTTCGCTGCACGACTTCAAACACTTAATTGAAGAAGCGCACCAGAAGGGATTGAAGGTCATCATCGACCAGGTTTACAGCCACACCTCAGACCAGCACCTGTGGTTTAAGGAAAGCCGCGAAAGTCGCGACAATCCCAAAGCCGACTGGTACGTCTGGGCGGACCCCAAACCCGATGGCACCGCACCGAACAATTGGCTGTCCCTGTTCGGTGGCCCGGCCTGGCAGTTCGATACTCGCCGTGGCCAGTACTTTATGCACAACTTCCTGGCCAGCCAGCCGGATCTGAACTTCCATAATCCGGATGTCCAAAACGCCATTCTCGACACCGCCCGCTTCTGGCTGGAGTTGGGTGTCGACGGTTTCCGTCTGGACGTGGTTAACATGTATTTCCACGATGCGGCGCTGACCGATAACGGTCTGGCCGACTCGCCGGAGAAACAGTTTGTCGGGGCCGACAAGGTGAATCCGTTCACCCGTCAGTATCACGTGAACCAAATGTGCCGCGACGAAAACCTCGATTTCCTCAAGCGCTTGCGTGCGGTCATGGATGAGTTCCCGGGCACCACCACCGTGGGTGAAATCGGCGCACCGGGCGGCATGAAATACATGGCGCAGTACACCTCGAACGGTGACAAGCTGCACATGGCTTACACCTTCGAATTGTTGGAAAAAGAACACAGCGTCGATTACATCCGCGGTACCATTGAACGGGTGGAACAAAACCTCGGCGATGGTTGGCCTTGTTTTGCGCTGAGTAACCACGATGTTGAGCGTTCGGCCAGTCGTTGGGGCAAAGACGCCGACGACCCCAAAGCCTATGTACGCACCACCTTAGGTTTGCTCGCCACCTTGCGCGGCAGCCCGTGCATTTATCAGGGTGAAGAGCTGGGCCTGCCCGAAGCTGAGGTGCCGTTCGAACTGCTGCAAGACCCGTTCGGTATCGAATTCTGGCCCGAATTCAAAGGCCGCGACGGCTGCCGGACACCGATTCCCTGGCTCAATGAAGCCATGGGCGGTTTCACCTCCGGCGGTCATCCCTGGTTGCCCATCGAGCCGATCCATCGTCAGCTGGCCGTGGGTGAGCAGGGCGTCGATACCGAATCCACGCTCAACTTCAGCCGTCAGTTATTGGCTTGGCGCCGTGAACATCCGGCACTGAAAGACGGCCGCTTTGAGTGGCTCGACAGCGACAAAGACCTGCTGCTGTTCCGGCGGGTGAACGATCAGGAAAGTCTGGTGATTGCCCTGAACATGACCAGCCGGGAATTGCCGGTTGAGGTCTCAGGCAGCGCTCAGACCGTCCCTGGTTTCCAAGCCGCAACCGGAGACCGAATTCCGGCTTACACTCTGGCAGCCTGGACCGAGTAAGCGGACGCCGGCCCTGGTGCCGGCGTTTTCCTGGCGGACAATATGCGTGTGATCAACAAAGACAACAACAAAGCACCAACCAAACGCATGACCTTAAAAGCCGTCGCCGATGCCTTGGGGGTATCGACGGCGTCAATTTCCAATGCGTTCAATCGACCGGATCAGCTCTCGGCCGTGCTGCGCGATCGCATTCTCAAAGAGTGCGAGCGGCTTGGTTACCATGGTCCGAACCCGGCTGCGCGCTCGTTACGCACCGGCGCGACCGGCGTGGTCGGCGTCATGCTCGCCGAACGTCTGGCGTATAACTTTCGCGACAGCTGTGCGACCGAATTTCTGCAAGGCGTTGCTGAAGTGCTCGATGACGCGCGCGTGAATTTGTTGCTCATGCCCGGCCGCGACGATTTCTACCACCAGCAATCGATGGAATCGATTCCCGACCGTTTTATCATCTACGGGCCGCCGCGCGACCTGGGCATTATTCAGCGTCTGGAGCGACAGCATAAACCGGTGGTCACCGTCGATTTTACGCTGGGCAATCACCTCTCACTGAACATCGACAACTACGGCGGTGCCAAACAGGCAGCGCAGCACATTTATCGTCAGATCGGTGGCGACGCCCCGGTCGCGGTCATCGGCCTGCGCTTGATTCGTTCTGACGCCGTCGGTCGCATCAGCGAGATTGAACTGATCGATTCGGCCACGTCCATTTCGCGCCAGCGTCTCGATGCCTACCGCGATGCAGCTGCCGAAGTCGGCGGTAAAATTCTGGCAGATCAGGTGTGGAATACGCACGAAAGCAACTGGTCCGACGGCGTTAAAGCCGCGCGCGAAGCCTTGCTGTGTGAGCCGCGCCCCAAAGCGCTGTTCTGTATGTCCGACCAGCTGGCACTGGCGGCCTTGAGTGTGGCACGCGATCTGGATATTCGCGTACCGGACGATTTAAAAATTATCGGCTTCGACGACATATCCGAAGCGCGACGTTCGCACCCGGCCATCACCACCGTCTACCAACCCAGCATCGAAAAAGGCCGGCTGGCCGCGATGATGGCGCTCGACCCGGAACGTTTTAAAAGCCAGATTCTGCCCACCCAATTGCAGGTGCGCGAAACGGCTTAAGCCGCGCTCTTAAACCGATTTAAACAGCGCAAAATAAAGCACATAAAACCAGCTGAACAAGCCGTGGATAATCGCCCAAAGGATCGACTTATTGGCACTCCACGACAGCACAATGGCCAGCACCGTACCGAACGACACCCCTTGTTTCACAATCTCATATCGCACTTCGCGCATATCGCGGCTCTCCTAGCAGTAACAGACCGTCAGTCATTGTTATAACACTCGCCCTACCCTAAGCGCAGAGTCACGCCGAAACAGCCGCCGAAAGTCACTGACGGTGCAACTCGAATTCGTTTTCCTGATTCAATCGTGTAAAGGCGTCAATGAAAGTCGGTTTTCTCAAACGAACAGATGTAATTCAAACGATTTATTAAACGATTTCTCAAACTACCGTTTTCTACCCTAGCGCAACCTTGGGGTGGCCACGTAACAACATTGCTAAGCGCTCCCCCGCCAACCCATCTGCGCTGAGGCGACTTATGAAACCCGATTACCGCACCCCGTTCAAACTGATGGTGATCAGCTTACTGCTCACACTACTGGCCGGATGCAATGACACCGGCTCAACGGGACAGGGCGTCCCTGAAAGCCCAAACACCTACCGTATTAAAGGCACCGTCTCCGGCCTTAACGGGACGCTGAGTCTGACGTTAAACGACACCGAAACCCTGAACAATCGAGGCAATGGTACGTTCGAATTCACGACCGAACTGACCGATAACAGCGAATACCACGTCACGCATTTTGGTGTACCGGACGATCAACTCTGCGATATCAGTAACGGCACCGGCATTATTGATGGCAATAACATCACCGACGTTCAGGTGACCTGCTTTCCCAGAGACGAAGCGCATGTCATCAGCGGAACCATCACCGGACTGAACACCAACGGCCTGCAATTAAGCCTGAACGCCAAACCGCCAGTCGATATTGCGGGCGGAGCGACAGCGTTCAATTTCAATGAAACACCGTTGCACAACGGCACCGCCTATCAGGTCGCCATTACCCAAAACCCCGAGCAGCAACTGTGCACCGTTGCGGCCAATGGCAACGGCACCGTCGAGGGGACCGATATCGATACCCTTCAGATTCACTGCCGGGCCTGGCAAACGGAGCCGGAACAGATCACCGATAATCACAGGGCTGCCCAAGACACATCACCTGGGATCGCTTTGAATAATGATGGGGACGCGGCGTTGGTCTGGTTGCCAAATCGATACGTGGATGGCGATGGCAAGCCCAATATCTGGGCAAAAGACTACTACGCGGAAAAGGGCGGTTGGCAGGATGCTGCGGCCAGCCGCCTTCAGGAATCATTAAACCGAAATGCGGCTGACGCCCAGGTGGCCTTAAACGACGTTGGCGATGCCATTGTTGTTTGGTTCAAAAACGCCACAAGCTGGGCCCATGTCCGGCCCAGCCAGGCAGCCTGGAATGATACCGCAGCGCACCCCCTCGAGAACTCACACAACCGTCCACAGATCGCTCTGAATAATAATCGCCTCGCGTTAGCCGTGTTTGAATACTACGGTAGCAGGGCTCGAGTGAGCTACAGCCACTATGACTGGGGCTCCAAAAGCTGGAGTGCGGGCACACCCATCAGCCACGCCATGGATAGCTACGGTGGCTACCGCAGTGCGCCTCAACTGGCCTTAAACGACAATAACCTGGCCATTGCCGTTTGGCGTGAACTGGAGCAGGGGCAAGGCGAAACATCCGCGGCTGCGCGCATCTGGGCCAGTACGTTCACACAGGAAGGGAACTGGAGTGAACCAACCCTGCTCGACGAACAGCGCATTGACGACTTTAACGATCACAAAAACACCGGCCATCCGCAGATTGCGCTGAACGAGGCCGGGCAAGCCGTAGCGGTGTGGGAAACGCCATCGTCCTCTGCCGCTGGCGACAGCAAGACCGATATTCGCGCCATAACCTTTGCCGACGGTGAATGGGACAGTGAAGCCGTATTGCTGGAAACAACCGAAGGGCACGCCGACCTACCCGATATTGCCATCGATGAGCGCGGTCGCGCGGTCGCTGTCTGGCAGCAAAACGAGGATGACACCAACCGTCGCCATATTTGGGTAAACCAATACGATCCAGACAGTCTCAACTGGAAAGGCGTCGTTCGGTTAGACACCACCGAAGGCGTTGAAAACCAGGACGTCAGCCAACCCCAGATTGCCCTCACCCCAGGCGGAGACGCCATCGCCGTTTGGGAGCAGGTCAACCAGAGCGACGGCGATAACATCGTTGCGATCTGGGCCAGTGTGCACGCCCTCGGTGTCGGCGACTGGCGCAATGCAACACCAAAGGAGCTGCATTACATCGATAAGAGCCAATCCAATCAGTCATCTCGAGGCTCAAAAAACCCGCAATTAGATAGTAACCAAGCCGGCACGGTCATCGTTGTTTGGGAGGCCGCAACCCAGTCAAGCACGCTCCATACCTGGTCCACCTGGTTTAAATAACATCCACCCACGGGCGGCTTCTTGCCGCCCTGTTTCGCTCACAGCGTCAGCGCCATCACCCACGCATCTTCACCGTCGGCGTAATAACGGCGGCGCTGACCGATCTGAGTGAACCCCAAGCCCTGATACACCGCCAGCGCCGGAACATTGCTTGGTCGCACTTCCAGAATGCACCGTTGCTGGCCCAGGCGATGCAACTGCACCAGCCAGTGCTTAAGCGCCTGACGCGCCAGCCCGCGGCCCTGATACGCACGCGCGACCGCCAGATGCAGCAGGCTGCTTTCATCGAGCACCGATTCCCCCACCAGAAAGCCAGCAAGTTCGCCATCGTGCTCAATCTGCCAGACACGGCTCTCTTTCAGCGCCTGTTGCAACGCCATCACCGACCACGGGTGGGGGCCGGCTTCGGCGTCCAGTATCACCAACGCATTGAAATCATCGACGCGGGCGGGCAACAGCTTCATGCGTTGTCGGGGGTTGCTGCAGTGACCAAGGGTTTCAGACGCTGCCAGGCGACCGCCTTCTGGCGCGGGTCGTCGAGCATGCGATAGAGCGACGGCAGACCAACCCAGGGCAAACCGAGGTGTTCGCCATGGGGTTGTTGCCAGTCGTGCAGGCGGGGCAAGACCGCGCCGAACGACAACAACTGCTTGGGTTCGTGCTGGCGCACAAACTGTTCGAGCTTTTCATCGACATAGAGCTGCGCTTGCTGAATGCCCTGATCGACACGCGGGTTGGTAAACAGCGGCCACTGAATCACATGATGGGTGTGCACATCCTTGGCGCTGACACCCAAGGTCGCCAGAATATTCAGCAACAATTGCTGACCCGCCGCCGTGGGTTGTTCCAAACCGCGCGCCAGCGTATCGGCAATCAAATAAGGGCCGACCACACTGAGTGAGAGCACAAAGCGTGGCACCGCCGGAGCCGACTGCGCTTTGGGCGCGGCTTGGGGTTCAGCTTCGGCTTTGGGGGGGACGGCCTGAATGCGCGGCACCGCCGTGGACTCTGCCGGTTGCGCTGGTGCTGGCGATTGCGCTGACTGGCCGGGTGTTGGCTGGGGCTGCTGCGTGGCCGAAGCCTGCTCGGCCGCAGGCGCGGAATACCCGCTGTCATCAAGATCGAACAGCAGCGGCTCGGGGGCCATTGGCAAGCGCATCCGCGGATACCACGACTCGATGCCCATGGCCTCAAGGTAATGACGTCGGCTGTTTTCAGGTAACGGAGTAAAGGCGGGCATGGCGCGAAAGGGTGGCTATCGGTCGGCAATCAGGATCGCCCAATATACGCGCCGCGCCCGCCAGCGACAATGTTGCATTGTCGCGACCAGGGTCAGTTGAGCTGTTCGGCCCAGACGGTGGCGCACAGCGTCATTAACCGCTGGCGCGTGGTCTGGGTTTCGCGGGTCCAGGGCAGCGGGTACAGCGGACGGCTTTGCCGATCGAACCAGAATTGACCGCTGGGCAGTTGCTCGCCCTGAGCCAGACACCAATAAATGGTATCGGCGCCTTCGTCATCGCTGCGCAAGCGTTTCGACAACCGCTTGGTAAAGCCCGGCAATGCGTCGCGCAAAGCCTGAGTGCCCACCCAGCCCGGGTGCGAGGATGAAAACACATAGTCCGGATAACGCCGTGACAGCTCTTCATTCAGAATCACCTGAGCGCGCTTGGCGTTGGCGTAAGACTGCACCTTGTCGTAGCGGTTTTCCTGCCAGCACAGGTCATCGAGGTTCAGCTTTTTCAGGTACATGCCGCCACTGGAGGTCAGGTGCACACTGCCACCGGACGCCAGCACACCCGACTCCATGCAGCGCCGCATCAACAGATAGTGACCAATCACTTGCGATGCAAAAATGACGTCGTATTCGTTGTTCACCAACTGCAGTTGCTCCGTCATGCCACCAGCATTGCACACCAGCCCATCGAGTTCGGGCAGGTTCAGTTGCATCACCGCTTTGAAGTCGGCCATATCCAGCGGCACAAAGGCGACTCCCAGCGATTCCAGCCCGGACTGCTCAAAGCGCTCGGCGCTGCGGCCGGTCACGATGACCTCACTGCCCGCCTCCGCCAAACGCTGCGCCAGCGCCGCACCGATACCGCTGGTACCGCCGGTGACCAGAAAGCGTTTGCCAATCAGGTGGCTGTCTTCAAGGGGAGCAAACTGACGCGCATGGCGCTGATAGCCACTGCGGTCAAAGGAATAGACGATCGAAAAATCTTTGAGTGTATCTAACATGCTCATCTCAGCGTTTCCATTCATCCATGAGTACGCTAAGCGGGCCTTTCAGGTTCACCTCGCGGTGAAGAAAAGGCGCGCTCGCCTGAGCGACGCCTGTCAGTGTCTTTGAACAACGTTCACAGCGCAAGTGTTAAGTGGCTCACATCGAGCGCCGCCGAGTTACCGCGCCGGCAAGGTGCCATGCCAAATGGGCAAGTCCATGTCTTCCGGTTCTTCAACCGGGCCGCCCGTACGGGCTTTGAACGAGCCTTCATGCATCGGCAGCCGCACCAGCACCGTGGCCTTGCGCTCAATCCGGTTGGGCGGTCGAACCTGCTCCCAGCGTCCGGGTTCGAGTTGATTGATCAGCACGCGAAAGGCGTGGTCGAACTCCGCTTCATCGGTCACCGCTTCCCCGCGGCAATAGAGCACCGCTGAGCGATAATTGGCGCTGTGGTGGTAAGCCGACTTCGTCATCACCCATTCGCTGCATTCGGCGAACGACAGCACCACCAGCTGACCGCTTTGCAGGTACTTCGCCAGACGACCTTTATTGCCACTGTGCACGTAAAGGTTGTCGCCATCGCGCCAGCAGGTGATGGGAATGACGCGCGGCTCGCCGTCCTCCACAAACCCCAGGTGGGCGGTTTTTAACGCATCGATCAGTTGATACACCGGCTCACGATCGTAACTCGCCCGCTTGGCAGCACGGCGGACCTGACTACGCGGGCAAAAGCCCAGTTCGGTGGTACTGGCGTCTTGGTTGGTCTGGCGGGGCATGACAGTCTCCTCGTGGTAACGAGGTCTAGACTAACGACATCTGGTATTCTAAAAAGAACCAGAATTTAATTTTTAATGGAACCAGAATGACCACCAGCCTGCCGCTCAATGATCTGCACCTGCTCGACCCAATCCGCAGCGGGCAGTCGTTGCAGACTCAGCTTTACCAGGCACTCAGTCAGCGCATTCTGGATGGCCGACTGCAGCCGGGCGATCGCTTGCCATCGAGCCGCTTGCTGGCCAAGGATTTGGGCGTGGCGCGCAATACGGTTTTGGCGGTGTTCGAGCAATTGCAGGCCGAAGGCTTTATCCGCCATCAGCCGCGTTCAGGCACCTATGTCGACCCACGCTTGCCCGCCCAGTCGGTCACCGACGCCCCAAAGCCGGCGGCCCATCCCAGACCACCGAGACCGCGCCCGGCCTTGCCGTGGCTGCACCGTCCAGGAGCGGCCGGCCGGGAAGATCAGAACCGTCCGTTTACACCCGGCTTGCCCGATCACCATGCCTTCCCGTTGGCCAGCTGGAACCGCTTAATGCATCAGCAGGAAAGCCGCACGGCCCTGCTCGGTTACGACAGTCATCAGGGTTACCCACCGTTGCGCCGTGCCATTGCCGACTATCTGCGCCAATCGCGCGGCGTACGCTGCCACCCCGATCAGGTGATCATCACGGCCGGAGCGCAGCAGGCGCTGTCGATGATTGCCGAGCTGTTTCTGCACGCCGGTGATCAGGTATTGATCGAAGACCCGGGTTATCGCGGTGCCCGCTTTGCGCTGGCGCGACCCGGCGTTAAATTACAGCCGATACCATTGGCTGACACCGTGCTCGATCTGGATCGGCTGCCCACCCAGACCGACGCCAAGCTGCTGTATTGCACTCCGACTCACCAGTATCCGCTCGGCGGCATACTCGACATCAGTCAGCGATTGCGCTTACTCGACTGGGCGGCGCGCGCCGGGGTGTGGATCATCGAAGACGATTACGACAGCGAATTTCACTTCAGCAACAAACCGCTGCCGGCCATGCAGGGTTTAATCGACGACGCACCGGTGCTCTACGTCGGCAGCTTCAGCAAGACGTTGTTTCCGGCGTTGCGACTGGGTTATCTGGTGGTTCCAGCGGATCTGGTCGACGCCTTCAATCAACTCAAACGCATTCACACCGGCGAGACCCCCTTACTGCTGCAAGCCGTCACCGCCGCCTTTATCGACCAGGGTCAGTTTGCGCGCCATCTGCGACGAATGCGTCAGCACTATCACGGCAAATGGCAGTTGCTGAGTGAGCAGATCGAGCAACAGCTGGGCGGTCAATTCCGCACCGTCGCCGAAAGCGCTGGAATGCATCTGGTGCTGGAGCGCGACGGCGACGACCAAGCCTGGGCCTATCAACTCGATAAAGCGGGCTATGGCCCGTTGGCGCTGAGCGACTATGCATTGGCCGAGCCGAAGCGAACGGGATTGGTGATTGGTTTTGCCAATTCGAGTGAAGCTGAGATTCGGGCTGGCATCGCGGAGCTTGCCAAACTGAACGCTTGACGGGAGACACCAATTTACAGGGGCGTGGGTTTCAGCTAACTAGCGTCTCCCGTCTCCCGTACACCCTTTTGCCTCTCCCATCTCCCGGCTGCTAAGGTACAGGCCCACTCCAACGATGGAGACACACCATGCCTTCCGACCGTTACGACGCCCAAAAAATCCAGACCGAACTGCAGGCACTGAATTCCAAGTCGACTCATGCCTGGGCCATCGAAGACGACAAGCTGAGCAAAACCTACCAGTTCAAAGACTTTGTCGAGGCCTTTGGTTTTATGACCCGGGCGGCCTTGGTGATTGAAAAAAGCGACCACCATCCGGAGTGGTTCAACGTCTACAAAACCGTCAAGGTGCAACTCACCAGTCACGATGTCGACGGTCTGTCACAACGTGATTTTGACCTGGCGCATCAGCTGGATCGACTGGCCGGTGATCGAGTCTGACATGTCACTGAACGTGGTGCTCGATCGCTTTGGCGAAATCATTGAAGGCAATCACTATCGCGGTTTTTGCCACATCAGTCGCGATACCGAAGAAGACGGTTTTTTTGTCATGGTATACCGCCAGGCCGATCCGCAATCGGACGTGTTATTAAGCGAATGGTTTCCGTCGATGCAGGCGGTGAATCACTTCGTGCGCGATCAAAGCTGGGTGGTGTACTGGCAGGATCAGCACCGGCCGTTGTAATACCACACCAACTTATTATTCCATCCAGGCGCCCTGTGTTTCGCCGTGATTGGTGCGTCGGTCGTAATCAAATTCTCGCTCACGAACGCGCTCTAAGATGTGATGACCCAGTGCATTAGCGTCGACTTCCAGCGCCCGACAATTGCTGGCCGGCGGTAATTGCTGCAACGCCCGATCAATAGCCTCGCCCGCCTCGAGCGCAAATTGCTGGTGCCCTTCTTCGTGCACTCTGAGCGCCTCGCGATAGTCGGAAAATTCCGCCTGCTGTGCTGCCGTTCCATCGACTAATTCCGGCAACTGAATCTGCACAGTAACGTCGGTACGCACACGTTCAATCACGCATCCATGATCGGAATTTTGCCACCAGAACCGCCACTGCACCTGCCAATCGGTCGTGGCGTGGTACACCAGAGCGCGCTGACGAATCGGCGAGCTGCGATCAAGCGCTTCAGCCAGCGTTTCACCCTCGGCCAGGCGAACCGGGTAAGGCTGCCAATCCAATTCGGTGTGCACCTGTGCCCAAACAGCCGTCGACATGAAGGCCAGTAAAACAACGCTCATGCCTTTCACAAACACACCTCCGGCTCGGCGTCGCAAACCGCGTCGGCAGCGATCACCACATCGACGTTGTAGTACAACGATTCCAACCCCAGCCCGATGCGTCCCATGTTGTGAAACACCAAACCCAGAGCCAGATCTTCGGCGCTGTAACGTTGCGCCTCAGCCGCCAGTTCACGTCCGGCGCGCCCAACCTCGCCGTCACCAAGCAAGTCGAGCATCCGGCCGATGCCGCCGTGATAGGCCTGCACCAACAACAGTGAATAAAGCCGTTCGGCTTTGTCGTCCGGTAAATCACCAAAGCGACGTTCAAACGCCGGACGCAAATTGCGGTCGTTCTGTTGATACAAACGCACCGCGCAATCAACCTGCGCCATCCGGTGCAAATAAAAACGTTCGGCCAATTCGCAATCGGCCAACACTTCCGGACGCAGTTGCAACAACCCGATGGCTTGCGCTGCGGAAAACGACCGTTTGCGCGCTCCGCTTTCAATCAAAATCTGCCCCAGAAAAGCGCGCTGCATGGCCGGCGTTACCGGATAACCACGACGCTGCGCCTGAGTGTGCAACACCTCGATCACCACCGCCGCGAGCGACCAGGGCGCTTCCGGTGACCCGGCGGTAATGCCATCCCAGGTCCCCCAGACCCGATCGTCAGCCTTCGCGCCCAATAACCGGTCGAGCGCTGCAGGCAGATCGACGTGTGGTTGATCGCAGCGCAGTGCAAAGGGATAACCGGTTTCGCCGGCACTGCCCTCAATCAGCCGATGCACGTCACCGTCGCGGTACAGTTGTTCACGCACCGCGTTCAATTCAATTTGGTTGGCGGCTGAATCGCCGGGGTTATCGAACCAGGCCAGGAAGCGGCCACGCTGATCGAACAACAAATGACGCTGCGGCTGCGTGCAATAACTTTCGCCGAGTAACACCCAGCGACGAAGGGTGGACAGGTTGTCGTAGAAACCGGAACTAAAAACGTAGGGCGTATCGCGCACCACCTGCAACCAGGGAGCGGTTGAGGTTTCCGCACGCAGTGGTGAGAGACAAAACAGACACAGCAGTAACAGGCAGCGACGCATAACGGACTCGATTCAAACACAGAATGCAGTCTAACAAATCATGCGCCGCTCACCGCGATGGGTGTCAGCTTTTCAGCTTGTAACCGGTGCGGAAAATCCACCAGACGATGGCAACAAACAGCGCCAGGAAACCCAGCGTCATGCCGATGCTGACACCGATATGCACGTCTGACAGACCGTAAAAACTCCAGCGAAATCCACTGACCAGATACACCACCGGGTTCAACAGCGTAACGCCTTGCCAGAAGGAGGGCAGCATATCGATGGAGTAGAAGGTTCCACCCAGAAAGACCAGCGGCGTCACGATCATCATCGGCACGATCTGCAGTTTTTCAAAGCCGTCGGCCCAGATGCCGATGATAAAACCGAGGAAGCTGAAGGTGATCGACGTCAGCACCAAGAAGCTGAACATCCAGAACGGATGATCGATGGAATAATCCACAAAGAAGGTGGCGGTTATCAGAATGATCAGACCGAGAATCACCGACTTACTCGCGGCTGCACCGACGTAACCGATCAGAATTTCCAGATAGGAAACCGGCGCCGACAACACTTCATAAATGGTGCCGGAAAACTTCGGCATATAGATGCCAAAGGAGGCGTTACTGATGCTCTGCATCAACAGCGTCAACATGATCAGACCGGGCACAATAAAAGCCCCGTAACTGACGCCGTCAATTTCCACCATGCGCGAACCAATGGCCGACCCGAACACCACAAAATACAGCGAGGTAGAAATCACCGGAGTGGCGACACTTTGCAATAAAGTCCGCCAGGTGCGCGACATCTCGAACAGGTAGATGGCGCGAATGGAGTAAAAATTCATGGACTCTCCTGATCGATTAATCGTTACGGTGAACCAGATTCACGAAAATATCTTCGAGCGAACTTTCACGGGTTTGCAGGTCTTTGTAATCGATACCTGCATCATTCAAGGTCGCCAGCATTTCCGGAATACCGGTGTCATCCTGTTGGCTGTCGAAGCGATACGTCAGCTGGTAACCGTCTTCACTCAGGCTCAAATCGCGGTCTTTTAAACCCGCCGGAATGTTGCTCAAGGGTTCACGCAAAGCCAATCGCAATTCACGCCGTCCGAGCTTACGCATCAGATCCTGCTTCTGTTCGACCAGGACGATTTCGCCTTGATTGATGACCCCGACACGGTCAGCCATCTCTTCCGCTTCTTCGATGTAATGCGTGGTCAGAATGATGGTGACGCCGCTTTCGCGCAGTTCACGCACCATGGTCCACATCTCGCGGCGTAACTCGACATCCACACCGGCGGTCGGTTCGTCCAGAAATAAAATGCGCGGTTCGTGCGACAAGGCTTTGGCGATCATCACGCGGCGTTTCATCCCGCCCGACAGCGCCATCAGTCGTTCGTTGCGTTTGTCCCACAACGACAGATCGCGCAGCACTTTCTCGATGTGTTTCGGATTCGGCGCTTTGCCAAACAGACCGCGGGTGAAATTCACCGTGTCCCAAACCGATTCAAAGGCATTGGAGGTCAGTTCCTGCGGCACCAGACCAATTTTGGATCGCGCCTGACGGTAGTGCTTGATGATGTCGTGGCCGTCGGCGGTGACCTGGCCGCCACTGGGATTCACCAGCCCGCAGATGATGCTGATCAGCGTCGTCTTACCGGCGCCATTCGGGCCGAGCAGCGCAAAAATCTCGCCCTGCTCAATATCGAGGTTGATGCCTTTCAGTGCCTGGAAACCGGAATCGTAGGTTTTGGTGAGGTTTTCGATGGAGATGATCGACGCCATGAACACTCCTGACTGAGGGTTACGAACCGGCCCGTCACGGAGGTGGCCGAACGCGCAACAACAAATGGAAAGCCCGAGATGGTGGCAATACCCGGGCTTTCAACAGTGACTATTGTCCAGTGCGCGAACGGCGTTGATCAGACGCGTTTGGGTCGCGAAAACGGCAGTATAAAGTGTGGATCGACCGCGGCCAGCTGCGCATCCGGATGACGCTCCTGCATCATCTGCCGCACCTGGGCTTCGTATTCACGCGGCGTATAAATCAAAATCAGATAATGGCCGGCATCCAGCTCGGCGCTGAACGGTTCGAGCTTATTGTTTTGCGTCTCAACACCCCAAAGCCCGCCTTCCCACAGTCCAAACAGCGTCAAGACGGCAACAAACACCAGGTTCACGAAGAACGGCAGACTGTCGCTGAACAAGCCGGTGACGTGGAAAATGGCCAGCAATAACAGACCGGCACAAAACCCCAGAAAACCACCCACAACACCGCTGTGATACAGATCCAGCGTTTCCACATAGTTGGCCGATTGCAGCCGGTGCCGACTGATGCCGGTGTCGTTGTGACTGATCAGGTGTATCAGCCAATTCGACAAACCCACACTGTGCAGGTCATCGGCGATGCGCTCGCATTCTTTTAAGGTCGGAGACAAGTAGTAGACGCATTTCATGGTCGGTCCCTCTTGTGCTTTTTGTGCGGTTATTAGGCAGGACATTGCGGCAGGCGACTGAGACCACCGCTGTTAAAACCCTATGACAGATATCGGCTTTTTCAACCAAGGTGGCATCGGTGGCCACGTTCTTTCCCGGAACCGTCGACCGCAGTTCAGCCACACAGGCACCCGTCGCTCAGCCGCCCGGCTCGGACAACTCGCAGCGCTTCAATAACCAGAGGCGATAAACAAAGATTGTTTACAGGAAATGGATCTAAGGCGACGACGTCAGTTGAGGCAGCAAATCGGCGAGATGTTCGACCATGGCATCGGCATCCCAGTCGGCAACGCCCTCCAGTCGGTAACGCAACTGACCGCGATGATCGACCAGAAAGGTGGTCGGCAAACCGCGCATCGGCAACTGCCGGCTGACGCTGGTATCGATATCGAGCCAGACCGCAAAATCGATGGGTAATCGCTCGACAAAGGTGGTGATATTGGCCGGTGTATCGCCGTAATTCAGCGCCACCATCCGCAGCTCGTCATCGGAGATGCGCTGACGCAAACCGTTTAAGGCGGGTAGTTCCTCTCGGCACGGAATGCACCAGATGGCCCAGACGTTCACCAGCATCGGCACGCCGTCAGCGGCAAAGCGCTGCTGTGGCTGCTGGTGTAACTGCAACGCCGACGCCACCGGCCAGGGCTGAGCGGCAATCGCTTCAAACTCACGATCGGCTCGGGCCACGACGCTGACCAGCACCGCGACTAACGCCATCAGCCAGCGTCTTTTCATGCCGCCACCGTCGACGTGTTTTTCCCGGGGATGAGCCAGGCGGCCAGTACTGCCGCACCCAAGGCACAGAGCGCCATCAGCGCCAGACTGCCGCCAAGCGCCCATTGATAAGCGTCCAGGGTTGCCTGGTATTCGGCATCGCCAGGCGCCGGAAACAAGCCAAACTGCCCGCCGCCACCGTGAAAGCTGCGAAATAACCCAGCCGCACAGGCGCCTACACCGGCAATGGCGAAAAGCCCGGCGAGGCGACTGGCGGTATTATTGATGCCTGAGGCAGCACCGGCACGTTGATCGGGCACCGAATTCATCACCGCCGTGGTGAGCGGCGACACCAGCGTCGCCATACCCAACGACATCAGGCACAACGGCAGTTCAACGCCCAGCCAGAACGACGACCATTGCGGAATCAAGCCGACAATTCCCAGCGTCACCAGCAGCGCACCCAGCACCAGCATTGGCCGCGGTCCAAAACGATCACCCAACTTACCCGCGCGGCTCGACAACACGCCGATGATCAACCCAAAGGGCAACAACGCCAGCCCGACCTGGGAGGGTGACAAACCACGGCGCTCCATCAGATCGATAGGGATCAAAAACATCACCCCGGCCAAGGCGCCATAAAGCAACAACGTCATCAGGTTGGTGCCGGTAAAGGCGCGATTGCGAAATAACGCCGGCGGTGCCAGCGCATTGTTAACCCGCCCTTCATAGAAAAAGAACGCCACCAAACCCAACAGGCCCGGCACGATCATCGCACTGGCATACAAACCGCTGCCGGTGATGCCTTCGGTGACGACCGTTAAACCCAACGTCAGCAACCCGCAGGCCGCCGCTGCGATCAACACACCGCCCCAATCGAGCCGGCCACGCGCATCCGGATCGCGGCTTTCAGGCATATAACGGCGCGTCAGCCACACCACCATCACCGCCAGCGGCAGATTGATCCAAAACGCCGCACGCCAACTGAACCAATCCATCAACACGCCGCCAAAGGCCGGGCCCAGAGCCGTGGTTAACGCCGACGCACCGGCCCACAGACCGATGGCTTTGCCGCGTTCCCCACTGGGATAGGTGGCCGAAATAATGGCCAGGCTTTGTGGTACCAGAAGCGCCGCGCCCAGGCCCTGAACCGCGCGGGCAATGATCAGCCAGGTCGGGTTCGTTGCCAGCGCACAGGCGAACGAAGCCAATGCAAACAGCCAGATGCCGATGCTGAAAATACGACGCCGCCCCAGACGATCCCCCGCGCCGCCACCGACCATTAATAAGGCGCCCAAAAACAGGGTGTAGGCATTGAGTATCCAGAGCAGTTGCGCCAAAGAGGCGTCGAGATCGGTACGGATGATCGGCAACGCCAATGTCACCACTGAGCCATCAATAAACGCCATGGCGGACGCCAGAATGGTTGCTGCCAGTATCCAGGGCCGCTGAAAAGGGAGGGTGTAGGCGGCGGTTGATTCGGAGGACATCGTAACGCTTCCGTAGCCGGGGGAGCTTCGATTCGAGCACGCTCCCCGCCGGGCGTCAACGGTTACGATCGGCGTTCAGGCGTTGCCGATAAATAATGATGCGATCCACTTCTTCAAACCCCGCGGCCTCATGGGCGGCCGGGGACAGTGGATAACTGGGGTTGGTATCAGAAAACACGGTGCGGATATGACGATGCAGAAACCAGCTCGACAGTGCACTCATCAAAGCTTTGCCAACGCCACGGCCGCGAACCTCGTCAGCCACGTACCAGCCTTCAACGTGACCATAAAGTTCATCGTCACCGCGATAAATCTGGCCTTCAATCAAACCCACCGGTCGGTCATCCTGCCAGGCAATAAAGGCCACTTCGTTGGTGTTCACCAATATCGCGCGGCATTCGTCCAGCCCGGTGTCTCGCTCAAGATCGGTCCACAGTGCCTGGCGTAACGTCACCCAGGCGTCCAGGTCGGTGGTTTCCACCGCGCGAATGTCCATGCTTATTCCTCAACCGTCTGCTGAGCCGGGCGACTCACCATCTGCCATAACCACAACGACCCAGCCAATCCCAACAAAGCCAATCCCAAAGCAGCGCCAAAGGCCAGGTGCACGCCTTCAGCCACGGTCGCAGCCGGCGCTGCCTCGGCGCCTGCTTGGGACATTGGCCAACTCATAATGGTCACCAGCAAGGCGGTGCCCACCGACGCGCCGACCATGCGCAGGGTGTTGTTCATGGCCGTGGCATGAGCGATGAGTTCGTGCGGCAAGGCATTAATGCCGGCCGTCACCAAGGGCAAGAACAGCAGCGCAATTGCGAACATCAGTAAGGCCACGTATGCCGCGATCATCCAAGGCGACGTCTCCAGGTCCATGCGCATCAGCAAAAACAGAGCGACGGCTATCAGCGCGTAACTCAACGGCGCCATCTGACCAATGCCGAAACGGTCAAACAAACGACCGGCAACGGGCGACATCACCCCGTTAATAATGGCGCCGGGCAGCAGCACCAGGCCCGAGACCAGGGCCCCGAGTTGCAAGGCGTTTTGAACGTAAATCGGAATCAACGTCATGACGCCGATCATCAGCAAAAAGATCAGCGTGCACAGCGCCGTCGTCAGGGTAAAAATCGGATTGCGGAACACCGCCATATCGAGCAATGGCATCGGCAGACGCTGCTGGCGATGAACAAACCAGGCCAGGCTCAGCGCCCCACCGATCAAGGCAATCAACACTTCCGGGCTGGTCCAGCCGTGACTGCCCGCGACGCTGAAGCCATAGAGCAGACCACCCCAGCCGAACGTCGACAACACCACCGATAACGCATCGATGGGCCGGTCGCGGCGCGGCGTCACATTGGTCATAAAGATCGCCGTGGCTGCCCAGACCAACGCACTGATCGGCAGCATCAATACGAACAACGCCCGCCACGACAGATGCTCGACAATCCAGCCGGACAAGGTCGGGCCAATCGCCGGCGCAAAGGCGATTGCCAGACCGACCAGGCCCATGGCTGCACCGCGACGATGCGGCGGAAACAGCGACATCACCAAGGTCTGAATCATCGGAATGATCAAGCCCGCAGCCGCGCCCTGAATGATGCGCGCCACCAGCAACATGGCAAAGGACGTCGACAAGGCGCCAATCAGCGTGCCGGCGACGAAAATACCCATGGCCGTCAGGTACAGCGCCCGGTTGGAATAGCGGTCAATCAACACCGCCGACACCGGGATAAAAATCCCGTTCGCCAACATAAACGCCGTGGTCACCCACTGCACCAGACTCGGCTCGGCGCCAAAATCGGCACTGATGGCGGGAATGGCAACCAGCATCAGCGTCTGGTTCAAAATGGTTACGAAAGCCCCGGCAATCAGCAGGGCAACGATCAGGGTGCGATTGACTTCAGTGGACGATGACGCAGTGGACATGTAAACAACCTCAAACAGAATGACGCAGAGAACAGCGATCAACCAGCGTATCGAACGACCCAAATAGCACTAGTGCCAGCGGTCATAAAAGCCGACAAGCACCCCGCGTTCGGTTAAGCTGGCGCGCCTTGATCCGCAGAACGGTCGTTAACGCTTGTGAATAAAATAGACTTGGCAAACCACAACATCCGCTTAAGCCGCCTGGTTTACGGCGCCTGGCGTCTGGCCGACGACGCCGATACCAGCACCGCTCAGGTGCGCCGTAAAATCGATGCGGCTTTGGCCGAAGGCATCAGCAGTTTCGATCACGCCGACATTTACGGCAACTACCAATGCGAAGCGCTCTTTGGACAGGCGCTGGCCGCCGACCCCGCGCTGCGTCAACGCATCGAACTGATCAGCAAATGCGACATCGCCCTCACCTCCGATCGTTTCCCGGAGCGCCGGGTTAAGTACTACGACACCAGCGCTGCTTACATCCGCAGCAGTGTCGAGACCAGCCTGCGTCATCTGCACACCGATCACCTCGACTTACTGTTACTGCACCGACCGGACCCACTGATGAATGCGGCGGAAACCGGCGCGGCACTGGATGAACTGGTCGATACCGGGATGGTTCGTGCCGTCGGCGTTTCCAACTTCACGCCCTCACAATGGCGACTGTTGCAGTCGGCGATGTCGCACCCTTTGGTGGCGAATCAAATTGAAATGAGTGTGCTGGAGCGCAGCGCTTTTGTGGATGGCACGCTTGATAACCTGCAACTCGATGGCTTGCAGCCGATGGCCTGGTCGCCCTTAGCCGGAGGGCAGCTGTTTGCAGATACCGAGATCGCTCAGCGCGTTCGACCGTTACTGGAAGCCGTGGCGGCCGACCATAACGGCCGCGCCGATCTGGCGGCAATCGCCTGGCTGCTGCGCCATCCCGCGGGCATTTTGCCGGTGGTGGGCACCAATTCCATCGACCGCATTCAAGGCTTGGCCGGTGCACTGGAGATTGAAATCGACCGGCAACGCTGGTTTGAAATCTGGACCGCCGCGGCCGGTGAAGAAGTGCCTTAACGCGCCAGAGGCAGCGCCCGACCTGCGCTGTCCCAATCCTGCCAGCCGGGAAAGACCAGCGGCGAATGGGCATCCAGACGCCGCAAATGCTCGCTCCAACGCTGTTTCAGCCCGGTCAAATGCTGAGCGAACGCAGCCTCATCACGATAGCGATATCCCTGCCCCTGCACCCCGGCCGCCACAAAAGGGGGCAGCACGCTGTAACCCAGATAATGCAGTGAATAATGCAGCGGCCACAGCAGCGCATCGATATCACCGCCTCGACCGCCCGGCCCCAGCGCCTCTGCAGGTGCCCCCGTGGTCACCGAGATCAGCGCACGGCGACCTTTGAAATAGCCATTGTCGTAACGCATCCGGCTGGTATAGAGACCGCCACTGATCAGCACCCGGTCAAACCAGCCTTTTAAGATAGCGGGTGGCCCATGCCACCAGAGCGGAAATTGCAGGATCAACAGCTCGGCCTGCTCCAGCCGCGATACATGCCGTTGAACATCGGTGGGCAGTGACCGTTGCTGCCAAGCGTGACGCTGCTCCGTCAATGGGGAAAATACCTCTGCATCGGTGCGATCTGGGTAATGCTCGCCGCGTTCAACCGGGTCAAACCCTTCCTGATAAAGATCGGCAACATCGGCTGAATAACCCATCTGCGTCAGAGTCTGAGTCGCCTGCTGGGTGAGCTGAGCGTTGAAGGCGGTGGGTTCGGGGTGACTGTGCAAAATCAGCGCGGACATCACGGGGAACTCCTGTGGAAAAAGACAGGCCCCATGCTAGCCTGATCAAAATTGCACAAAAATTCTCAAAAAATGCCAACATCAATTGCAAAAACGAACAACCTGTTCAACTGGGACGATTTCAAAACCATTCACGCCATTGTCCTGACCGGCTCATTGTCCGGTGCTGCCCGTCGGCTGGAGGTCAGCCATGCCACTGTCTTTCGTCGCCTCAACATCATTGAAAAACGCCTCGGCGTTGCATTGTTTGAGCGCCATCCCGGTGGTTATCAGGCAACGGCCGCTGGCGAGGAAATGGCCGCCGTTGCCGCCAAAATGGACAGCGAAGTGCAGGCAGCGGAGCGCCGCTTGATCGGCCGTGATCTGCAACTGGCGGGTACGGTCCGGCTGACCACGACCGACAGTCTGCTGAGCGGTGTACTGACGCCCATCCTGGCTGATTTCCGGCACCAGCACCCGGCGATAAAACTGGAAGTCGTCGCACCAAGCCAGACGTTCAATCTCAGCAAACGTGAGGCGGACCTGGCGCTGCGCCCAGCCAACCAACCCCCGGAAAATCTGGTCGGGCGACGCGTCGGCCACATTCGTCAAGCCATCTATCTGGCGAGCGAAAAAGCAGACAAGGCCCTGGCTCAGGCTCTGGATGGTACCGCGCTGTGGCAGCAACTGGATTGGATCGGTCCTGACGCAAACATGGGTTATCACAGCTTGCAGAAATGGCTGCATCAACAGGGCTTGGAACAGCGCTGCCGCTACTGGACCGATACCACCCTCGCCATGCAATCAGCGGCCCGCCATGGCTTGGGCGCCGCGGTGTTACCGTGCTATCTGGCGCAAGCCGACGCAGGGCTGACCCAACTGGGCGAGCCGATCACCGCCATGAGTACGCAGCTGTGGCTACTCACCCACCCGGATTTAAGACACAGCGCTCGGGTACGAGCACTGATGGATCATCTGGCAGAAGCATTGCGCACGCACCCGGACATTGGCATCGCATGAGCGACGCCCATGTCCCGGCAGATCAGGAATGAGAAGGCAGTTCGTCGGAGGTAACGGTGGCCAGATGGGATGACACATCTTCTTCGGTGATGGCGATGGCTTTTTCCAGCGCGGCTTCCACCAGAAAATCGGTCACCGATAATTGCCAGGTTTCGGCAGCGCGCTCGATCAGGCGGTATTCGTCGTCGTTGAGGTGCAGCTCAAAATCGTGTGCCTGGCGAACGGCCGTCTGGGCAGTTGAAGTCATCTTGTCTTCCTGTTGCCACGGTGAGGAGCACCAGAGTGTAGCCCAACCAATCAGATAGCAAGCGCCGATTTTAGGTCCCTTTTAATCGGCGCAAATTGCCTCAGTCGCGCTCTTCCACCCGACCGTCAGCGTGCTTGGCGAAACGCCCGCGTGGCCGGTCGTGCACCTGATCCATTCGCGGCCAGGGCCAGCCGCCAAACTCGTCGCGACGGAAATCGGCAAAGGCTTCGTGAATCTCCGCTTCGGTGTTCATCACAAAGGGGCCGTACTGAGCGATGGGCTCGGCAATAGGCTTGCCTTGCAGCATCAGAAAGTCGGCACCGGACTCACCGGCCACCAGTTCCACTGAGGCGTTGGAAACCAGCTGTACACCTTGCCGCACCTGTAAGTCGGTCTCTTCCACCCGAGCCGCATCGCCGCGGTAGAAATACAGCATGCGGTTCAGATCCGCTGACGCAGCGGGCAACGTCCAGCGCGCACCGGGCTCCAGATGAATGGTCCACACCGCAACTTCATTGTCGGCATCGGCCGCCCAGGAATCCGGCGGCGGTGGCGGTGCATCGTGACCGTGCAGATGACCGGCAACCACGCGCACTTTGGTTTTGCGGCCTTCGCTGTCGGCTTCCTCAACGATGGGCGTCTCGTCACCCCAGATCATGCCGAAATGCGGTTCAACCTTTTTGCTTTTGGCCGGCAGGTTCAACCAGATCTGGAACAGCTCCATGTGGTTCTCTTCCTGCTCGCTCAGCAGCGGGAACATCTCCGAATGCTGTACGCCGCGACCGGCCGTCATCCATTGGGTATCGCCTTGACCATAGCGTCCTGCCGCGCCCAGAGAATCGGCGTGATCGACAAAGCCTTTGGTCACGACCGTAATGGTTTCAAAACCGCGATGCGGGTGCGCCGGAAAGCCGGGCACGGTGTCACCGTGGTACATCCGCCAGGGACGATTCCAGTCGAAATCCTGGCCAATCTGACGGCCAGCCAGCGACGCCTGCGGCCCCATGCCGGCATTGCCTTTGGGGAAATCGTCGAGGTGATGCACGCAAAACAAAAACGGGTCGGCGGTCTGCCAGGGGAATCCCAGCTGAATCACCTGCTGAACAGCTTGGCTCATGATCGAACTCCATCGCGCTGTAAGTGAGCGTATTGTGGCCCTAACAGTGGGGGCATGGCACGGCATTTCACCCGGACAGGCCGGTAAACGCAACGTTCACCAAGGAGCGACAACCGCCGTGAGTTTGACCTGTATCAAGCCACATCGGTCGAATGTCAGCCATGATTAAAGCGTGGTCGGACCGGTTGAATCTGTCGTTCGGTGCTCCGATCTAATTCGTACCCATCCAGAGGAGGGGACATCATGAGCAAATTAATACTGGTACCGGTGGACGGTTCCGAACACTCACAAAAAGCCATCGAGTTTGCTGCTGACTGGGCCAAAACTCACGACGGCAAACTGCACCTGCTGCACGTACCTGAACCCATGACTGGCGATGAAGTGCTGGTAATGGGCGGCGCCAGCCTGACCTTGCACGCCACTCGCGAAGAACTCGAAGAAGCGGGCAATGCCATTCTCGCGGCGGCGGTGGACGTCGCTAAAAGCACCGGTCAGGAGCATGTCGAAACCTCACTGGTGATTGGCGATCCGGCACACAAAATCGTCGCCAAAGCCGATGAACTGAACGCCGATATGATCGTGCTCGGCACTCGCGGTCTGGGCGAATGGAAAAGCCTGATGCTGGGCAGTGTGTCCCACAAAGTCATGCAACTGGCCCACTGCAGCTGCGTCACCGTGCGCTGATGAACGGCTCAAACCAACGCCCGTCATTCTGACGGGCGTTGGCCTGCTCGCCTCTGAATCATGGTCAAGGCGATATCGCCTTTGTATGCTTTATCCATGAGCAACGACCGACTCCCCAGTAAATCCAGCCGACAGGACATCGACCAGTTCCTGCAAAGCGCCGCGAAAACACCCGTGGCGGCGCAGCAACCCGGTCGCCTGATGTTCGCGCTTGATGCCACCGCCAGCCGACAACCGAGCTGGGACACCGCTTGCCAACTGCACAGTGAACTCTTTTTCGCGACGCGCGACCTGGGCGGATTGGCGATCCAGCTGTGCTATTACCGCGGCTTCAATGAGTTTTATGCCTTGCCCTGGGTCAGCAACGCCGATGGCCTGCTGCGCGCCATGAACGGCGTCCGTTGCCTCGGTGGCCACACCCAGATTCGCAAAGTGCTGAAACAGGCCATCCGTGAAACCCGGCAGCAATCGGTTAAAGCGGTGATCCTGGTGGTCGATTGCTGCGAAGAATCGGCAGACGACCTGTGCCAGCTGGCCGGCGAACTGGGCCTACTCAATACGCCGCTATTCATCTTTCAAGAAGGCCAGGATGCCAACGCCCAACGGGTTTTCTCACAGTTGGCGCAACTGTCCGGCGGTGCGCTTAGCGCCTTCGATCACCGCAGCCCGGACGTGCTCAAAGCCTTACTGGGTGCCGTGGCCGTCTATGCCAGCGGCGGTCGCACCGCTTTAGAAACATTTTCCAAAGCAGCGCCAGCCGAAGTGAAGCGCCTGACCCAGCAATTGAAATAAGAGGCCGATCGTGAATCCCATCACCTTGATGTTTTTGTTGGTGCTCGTGTCAGGCGTGCTGCTGTATTACCGACGCCTGCCCGCCGCTCAACGCGGCCCGTTCCGAATAAAGGCGCTGGTGGCGCTGGCACTATTCGGTGTCATCTTCCTGGCACTGACCCATCGGCTGTATCTGATCGGCGCTCTCTTTGCACTCATGCTGCCGTTACTGCGCCATTTTTTACCCTGGCTGCTGCGTTCGCTGCCGTTTCTGGCCGGCTGGTATCGGCGTCGCCAACAGCGGCAAAGTTCGACAGGCGGGCAGCGTTCACGGGTCGCAGGAGAGGTTGTGGAAATGGAACTTGACCACGACAGCGGCGCCATGACCGGACAGGTTCTAACCGGTCCAATGGCCGGACGTGATCTGGCCGACCTTGATCAACAAGAATTTCTCGACTTGCTGAGCTACTGTCGCCAGACCGACAACGATTCCGCCCGCCTGTTAGAAAGCTATCTGGACAAGCGCTTTGGGGATGCCTGGCGCGCTGACGATACTGTCGGCCACACCGAATCGGAGCAGGCGGCCGCCCATCACAACGGAGCCCTGAGCGACGCCGAAGCCTACGAAATTCTCGGCCTGGAAGACGGTGCCGACCGAGACGCCATTATCCAGGCCCACCGCCGATTGATGCAGAAACTCCACCCCGATCACGGCGGCAGTGCCTATCTGGCGGCCCGCATCAACGCCGCCCGGGCACAGCTGCTGGACCGCCACTAAAACTCCCGGACGAGGCGCCCTTTTCAGGGTGTTGCGCTTGGTCTGCCGCCCAAAAGACGCTATCATGCTACTTATCACGTTATTAAAACACTTTTGGCATCATAAATAGATACCAAACACTCTTACTCGCGAACCCATCGCATTGGATAAAAAGCACCCTGGCCCTCTGGGTGCCATTCTCGCCGTTGAGTCTGATTTTATGCCCGCCTTTCAACTGAGCATCATCATTCCTTGCTTCAATACCGCAGAATACTTGGAAGACTGCCTGCTTTCTGTCGCCAGAAACGTCCCAAGCGAAAGCCGAGCGTCGGTGGAGCTGATCGTCATCAACGACGGTTCAACGGATAACACGGCCGAACGGCTGGCTGAACTGCTGCCCAGAACACAGCTGCCTTACCAACTGATTGAGCAAACCAACCGCGGACTGTCTGCTGCCAGAAACGCCGGCTTAGCCATTGCCTCGGGCCGCTACATTGGATTTCTCGACAGCGATGATATTTGGCTGGAAGACATGCAACCGCTCATTAGCACTATTCAGACATTTCAGGCCGACGTCATCGAATTTAACGCCAAGCGTTTTACCGATACCGAAATGGATACCCACACAGTATTCAAGCTGATCGATTCGGCACAAAGCATTGATGCCATTAAAAAAAGCGCCTTCGTGCAATCTGACTGGATGGTATGGGCACGTTTTTACCAGCGAGACATTCTCACTGATTTGTATTTTGTTGAAGGCATTACTTATGAAGATGTGCTGTTTACATCGCAATGCTATCTGCGCGCTCAAAACATTCTGACGATTGACACACCCTGTGTCGGTTATCGCTATCGGCCAACGTCCATTACCAACACCAACACTGAAAAAGACTTGGTCAGTCTTCACCAAGTGATATCAAAGTGCCTGCAGCAGTACCGAAAAATGCCCAGCGACCTGAATTTCTTTTTGCTGTGCAATGCGTTGATTATTTACATGCATATCTACATCAATATGCATAAAAGCATCATCGGAATCGGTTACCAAACACTGAGAAAGCTGCTCTCCAAAAACAAGGAAATAAAACATTTCAAATTGAGTTCCAGACTGATGATTTCCAACCTACCACTCTACTTAGTTGCCAGAACCATCAAGTGGTCAACCTTAGCGTTAGTCACCTCTCGCATCCGATGAACGTATCGATCATTTTACCGACCTACAACCGAGTCCGTGAATTCCAGCGCGCATTGAACAGCCTGCTGGCGCAGACTTATGACAACCTTGAGATCGTTGTTGTGGATGACAATGGCCTGGGCACTGACACGCAGATTCTCATTGCGAGCATGTGCGACAACCTACCCAGGGTTCGCTACCTGCCTGTCGTTGAAAACCTCGGCGGCAGCCTGGCCCGGGATTACGGCATTCAGCATTGCACAGGCCGCTACATCACCTTTCTGGATGACGACGATGTTTATCGACCCGATAAAGTAAGTCAGCAACTGTCTTACATGGTCAACCATAATCTGGACATCTGTGTTTGTGATATGGACATGGTTAACGAAGCCGGCGCTGAGCACTATTTTCAGGACTGGCATACCAAGGCTGTTGCCTCTTCCTTGCACGAATTTTTATTCCACGGCGTCGCTTTTACGCCCATGATCATGATGAAAAAATCGGTCTATCTCGCCTCCGATGGCTTTGTGAAAACACCGCTGTTTCAAGACCACATCATGATGCTAAATGCGCTGCATGTATCCCAGAATATTGGCGTATTACGCAAGCCGTTATTCACCCATCACCAGACCCCGGGCACGCGTATTTCAGGAACAGCGAACAAACTTGAGGGCTATCGAATTCGATATGCCTTGGAGAAAAAACTCTGCATAATGCATGGGTTCGATTTCAAACCATTGCGCGAAAACCAATTACGGACGTTGCTGGCGTTGTTTAAAGACAGGCTGGGGTTATGCCACTACAGCCAGTTGTGCATCGAGCTGCTTTGGCTGAAAAAGAATGGACAAACGATCCGCTGGGTCGCTAAGTCGCTCATTGATTACCTGCGCATTCGCACCCGACCATTGCGTTCTTGGATACGCCAAGCCATAGGTGCATAAACGGGGCGATTTGCTGACGCAACAACACACCCTGTGACCAACGAATAATGCTCAAGCGCGCGTTGCTCATTGGTTGATAACAACCTCTCACCCCGCTTCCGGCAGCAGTTCAATATCAATAGCGGCAGCTGGTGCACCGGTCAGTTGCTCGACACTCTGCCAATGCTGATTAGCGACCGCTAAAATCTGATCGAACGCGCCCGACTGGTTGAGATCGCCCACGGTGTAGCCCGTGTCGCGTTGCAGCCAGCGCTCGCCCAGCCGAGCCAATCGTTCTGGCTGTGGCAGGTCCGTCGGTTCTACCCGAATGCTCACCCGAACGCGCCGATGGGGTGCTAACAGTTCTGGTGTACCAACGGCCGTCACTTCCAGACTCGGCAACCGTTGTGACTGAGCATCGGCACTGCGCTGCGCTAACTGGGCGGCGTCGCGCAACAGGTCGAGGTCTATGGCCAGCAGTTGTGCCCAGAACGCCAGCGCATCGTCATCCTCGCTGCCATTAAGCAGAAAGTCGTCGACTTCAGCCGCGCTCAAGCCGTGATCGGGTTGAAACATCAGCCGCGTACGCACGCGATTATGCAGATTACCCAGATGGGCGCAGCCCAATACCTGGGCCAGAAAATGGGCAAACAAGGTTGTCATCACGCACCTCAACTAAGCGGTGCTGATTCAATGGGAGGGGTGCAGGGAAAGCCAGACCGGCGCTTTAGCTGCATTTATATACCGCTCGCAAGTGACCATTAAATCAGCGGGTTCATTCAATGGAGCGAACTATATCAATTTATTTTGATATAGCGCAAGAGCCGCCCGGCATCATCAAAGTGTCATCTTTCTGCCATAAAGTGCTTGGTCCAGCCTGACTGAGGAAATTCCAACCATGGCGCTTACCGTTCGCCTGCGGTTGCTGTTGTTTTCCGCGTTAAGCATCCTGGCACTGGCCGGACTGACCGGCCTGGCCACCACCACCATGAGCCAGGCCGAGCGCGATACCGACCGTCTTGTGCATCAGCAATTGGCCGATGTCTGGCTGCTGTCTGACCTCGCTCAAAGCCACCGCTCACTGCAGGATCTGGCGTACCGCATCAAAGCCCAGCTGATTTTCTGGGACGAAGTCGACAGCCGCTTTGCCACCATTCGCACCGATCTGGCGAACCAATGGCAAACCGCGGCGGATAATCCTCGCTTGAGTACCTGGGTTGCCGAACACGCCGAAGAGCGCGCTGCCGTCGACGAACTGCTTAACGAGATGGCCAACGGGATTGAAGCGCGCAGCTATTATGACGTGGGTCGCGTGGTCGACCTGGAACTGTATCGCGCCATCGACCCGATGATTGCTGCTGTCGATGAAAACCGTCAGGCCGGACGTGACAATACCGAAGCCGGGGTGCAAACGCTGTTTCAATTTCTCGCTCAACAACGCAGTGTCGCCTGGATCGGTGGCGCATTGGCGCTGGTATTAATTTTGGCCTTAACCGAATGGCTACGACGCTCCGTCACGGTTCGCCTGGCACGCATTGCCAGCGAACTGGATGCCATGGACGCCGACGCCGATCTGACTCCCGTCCTACCCGATGATGGCCGCGATGAAGTCACGCGTGTGGCGGTCGCCATCAACGGTCTGGTGGCACGACTGAACACCTTTGTCGGCGATGTCCGCCTCGCCGCTTCCGCCCTGCAAGACAGCGCCAGCGGGCTCGACACCCAGTCCGAATCGGTGCGCACCGCCACCGGCCAGACGCACCAGCAAATTCACGACGTCAGCAAAGCCATGGCAACCATCGCCGATCGCGCCGCGGATATCGAAACCTCAGCGCAGGCGTCACGCCAGACCATCGAAACGGCAGTGACCAGCAATGCTGAATTGCAACATCAGTTGGTCGCCAACGAAGCCGCCGCCCACCAGGCCGCCGAAGTGATGGATCAAGTCGCCGATGGCATCACTGCATTGCGCGACGCCAGTGGTCGTATTGACCAGGTGATTGATGTGATCGTCGACATCGCCGACCAGACCAACCTGTTGGCACTGAATGCCGCCATCGAAGCAGCGCGCGCCGGTGAGCAAGGCCGTGGCTTTGCGGTGGTCGCTGATGAAGTGCGTCAGTTGTCGAAGCGCACCACCGAATCGACCGCTCAGATTCGCGACTGGATTGGCGATCTGGGTCAGCAGGTGGGCAATCTCGAAGGCCTGCTCGATGCCACCACCGATGCCGGTGAAAATAACCGCCAGACCATGGCCACGTTGAAATCACACCTGACCGAGTTGAACAATCGCTTTACGGATCTGGAACACCGCAGCACCGATATCGATGCCGCTTTGGTGGCCCAGCGCGACGAAATCGGCCGGGTCGCACGACGCTCGCAGCGACTCACCGAAAGCGCCGAAGGGCTGACCGAAACGGTGGCCGCCACCACCACCATCAGCCAGACCTTGCGCGGCCAGTCCGAGGAACTGGACCGCCTCAGCGGGCGTTTTCGCTGCCATCTGGACGAGGCCCCGAACACCCACGAATAACGCTTGTCAAAAACGCAAAGCTGCCTAAAATCTGCGCACCCTGGCCTGCGCAACTTTTATGCAGCTGATCTCCTTCGATCCTTTCCGTACCCTTGGCTTCCCCAACACTCAGGTGCTGAAGCCGGAACATTTCTTCCGCCATCAAGACGCATTGCGCCAGGCAAACTGGGTGTTGTTCCCCGGTTACTGGCAACTCAATGCCCTGCTCTACGGACTGAAGTGCCGCGTTTTCCCCAGCGAAGCCAGCTACCGAATCGGCCACGACAAGGTGGAGATGACGCGCGCCTTTGAAGTGGTCGCTCCGGCGCATATTCCGCTCACGTTGATAGAACCCAACGGCCCGCTGCAACAGGCCTTGCTGTGGGACACCATGACCCTGCCGTTTGTCGCCAAACATCCCAAGGCGAGCATGGGCGAAGGCGTGTTTTTAATTCGCGACCGCGCTGACTGGCAACGGTATTACGCCAGCGCCGACGTGCTTTACGTGCAGGAATACCTGCCCATCGATCGGGATATTCGCATCGTAATTGTGGGTGATCAGGTCCTATCGGCGTACTGGCGACGCCAGGCTGACCAGGGTTTCTACAACAACGTCGCCCGTGGCGGCTGGGTCAGTCATGACGCGGTACCAACCGCTGCCATCGACTTGGCGTTACAGGTCGCAAGCGATCTGAACATTAATCACGCGGGCTTTGACATCGCCTGGGTCGGCGGTCATCCCTATCTGCTGGAGTTTAATCGGCTGTTTGGCAATCAGGGGCTGGCGAGCAGTCAGGCATTGAAAGACCGTATTTTGCAGTACCTGCACGAGCACGACGTACCGCGCGACCCCAACGGACCTTCGGCTTCACCCCAACCCTTACCTCAGGCGGTTTAGAGCAAAGTCACTCAGGCTGACTATACTGCTTCACACGCAAGTACAGGACGTACTTATGGTAATGCGCTGTGGCAAGTTCGTGGTGGTGATGACGCTGATGCTGGTGCCGTTCAGCGTTCCCATGTGGGCTGACGATGACCCGTCGGTCGTGCGCGTTGCGACGCGGTTTGGCAGCCATCCCCTGTCGGAATTACCGATCAGTGTCATACGTCTGGGTCTGGCCAACGCACCGCAGCCGCGAGCGCTGGAGATCGCCCATCTGCCACAGGTGAATCAGCTGCGCATACTGTCCATGCTGGAAAACGGCAGCGCCGATTTTGACCTGTATTTTTCCGGCCACACCGAGGAGCGCGCCCAGCAACTTCGGCAAATTCCTTTCCCGCTGACGCAAGGCTTACTCGGCCTGAGAGTGTTGGTCGTGCCCGAGGACACGCCGGCCGTCGAGACATTAGATCAACTGAAACAGCAATGGATCATGGGCTCTGGCCTGAACTGGCTGGATACCGACATTCTGCAAAGCAATGGCTTTCGGGTGTTTGAAAGTGAGTACGCCAATCTGTGGCCCATGCTGGCGCGCCGCCGCTTCACGGCTTTTCCCCGCGGCGTGGCTGAAGCCTTTGCAGAAATCGAACAGCAAGCCAAACAGGGCCGCTCATTTCATATCTCGCCGGATTGGCTACTGGCCTATCCGGCGGATTACTTTGTTTATCTCAACCGGGACGACGAAGAACTGGCCCTTCAATTGGAAGCTGGGTTAATCACCGCTCAGGCGAACGGCGCTTTGGACGAACTGTACCGAACCCATCCGGCCATCACGGAAGCGCGTGAATGGCTCGACCACAATGGCTATCAACTGATCTGGCTGGTCAACCCACTCATGGACGGCCAGCTGCCGAACATTCCCCAACGCTATTGGATTCCTGCTCATCATTTCAACAAGATGCAGTGAACCGGAGCGCACTGGTGAAAAATCTATCGCTTTGGCGCATTCACCATCAGCCGGTCGACCTGGCGGTCCACCACCAGTTTATCCACACCTTTATTCAGCCATACTGTGCATAACCGACTGAGCAAATTTTCGCCACGTAAAAACACCGTCAACAACCCCGATAACGCTTGGTGTCCATCACGGCGCCCCTAACCTCTGGTAGCCTGTTCACTGTTTTTTGGATCGAGACATCACCATGAATCTGTTTCTACCACACCGGGGTTACTGGCTGACGCCGGTGATCATCTACCTCAACGCCGCCATCTTTGTGCTCACCGTGCTCTACACCGGTAGCCTGATGTCCTTTGATCCGCGTGATTTGGTCATGCTGGGCGCGAATTACGGGCCCTGGACGGTCGATGGCCAATGGTGGCGGTTGTTCAGCAGTACCTTCCTGCACGCGGGCTTGCTGCATCTGGTGTTCAACATGATCGTGCTGGCCAACATCGGCATCTTCCTGGAACCCCTGCTGGGCCGACTGTCGTTGGCCGTGGTGTATGTGCTGACCGGTTTGCTGGCCAGCCTGACCAGCTTGTATTTCAATGACGCGGCGGTCAGTGTCGGAGCGTCCGGCGCCATCTTCGGGCTCTACGGTTTCTTTTTGGCGTTACTGACCACTTCCCTGCTCAAACCGGAATTCCGCAAAGCCTTTTTGCGCAACACCCTGGGCTTTGTCGTCATCAACGTGGCCATCGGTTTTGTCATCGGCCCCATCGATAACGCCGCGCACTTAGGGGGTCTGGCCAGTGGCTTTGTGCTCGGTTACCTGTGGCTGCCGGTGATTCGCAAACGCGCCCTGCGCGGACGAAGCGTCTAAGTTCATTGCCGTGAATCGCGCGTTCAATCGCAGTACACTGGGCGCGCTTTTTACCGTTCACCGGCACCTTTCCAGCTCGCTAAGGCGATCGCGCTGTGGTGTCTGTCCAGAGGTCTTCCATGATTCGCGGTTACCTGTCGATGTTTCGGTCCTACTGGCCGATGCTGTTGTTTGGTCTGTTCACCGTCTTTATCGGTAATTTTGGTCAGTCGTTTTTTATTTCCTGGTATGGCGCTGCCATACAACAACAGCTGGGGCTTTCTGCCGCCGCTTACGGTTCGGCCTATTCCGGCGCCACGCTGGTCAGTGGTCTGACCATCATGGTGATCGGTGGTGCGGTCGATAAATTTCCGTTACGACGCTTTGTCACGCTGGTCGCCGTCGGTTTAACCATCGCCGCGCTTCTGATGTGGCGCGTCGATTCCTTGTTGTCGTTGGTGCTCGCGTTGTTCCTGCTGCGCTTTTGTGGCCAGGGTTTGATGCCACATACCGCCATGACCGCCATCGGCCGGTACTTCTCACTCAATCGCGGTAAAGCCACCAGTATTGCGGGCAACGGCGTCCCTTTGGGTGAAATGATTTTGCCGTCCATTGCGGTTGCCCTGATCGCCCTGGCAGGCTGGCAATTGAGCTGGCTGATCATCGCCTTCTTTGTGCCGTTGGTGTTCCTGCCACTGGTGTTCTGGTTACTCTCCAAAGCCGGTGCCAGCGAGGCGGAAACCGTGGCACCCAAGGTGCGTACCGACGCTACGGACTGGGTTGACGGCTCGCGCCGCACTCTGCTCAGCGATGGTCGATTCTGGCGCGCCCTGCCACTGTTACTGGCACCACCCTTTATCGTTACCGGTTTGTTTATTCATCAGGGTTTCGTGCTCGAACAGAAAGGCTGGTCGCCGGCGCTGTTTGCCAGCGCCTTTGTGTTGTACGGAGCGGTTCATTGGGCAGCGTCCATTGTGGTCGGTTCACTGGTGGATCGGTATTCCGCGACGCGCCTGTTTAAATTTATGGGAATTCCCTTTGTGCTCGGCCTGTCACTGGGTGCGTTTCGCGAGGGCATCTGGGTGGTCTACGCCATGATGGCAACCTTGGGCATCGGCATCGCCATGATGGGCACCATTGCCAACGCCCTCTGGGCCGAGGTGTATGGCACCACTCACCTAGGCAGCATTCGTTCGCTGTTTACGTCACTGTCGGTGTTGGCGACCTCAGCGTCACCGGCACTGCTCGGCTTGCTGATCGATGCGGGCATTGATGCGCGAACCTTTTTGTTATCGATGGCCGGTTATGCAGCCGTTGGGGTGGTGTTAGCGCTGACTGCGTTTCACGAGCCAGCATCACACTCGTAATCTATACGCCATTAATCATCAAACAAACCCGGCTGTGCTACGGCACCTTCCAGCGCCAGCAATTTTTGCTTGCGCCACAGTCCGCCGCCGTAGCCGGTCAGAGTGCCATCCTTACCGATCACTCTGTGGCACGGCACGACTATGGCAATGCGGTTATCGCCATTGGCTCGGGCCACGGCACGCACCGACTGAGGCCGATCAATGGCCTGTGCCTGTTGCTGGTAGCTGCGCGTTTGTCCGTAGGGAATGGCGAGCAACGCCGACCAGGCTTGACGCTGAAATTCACTGCCCTGCAAATCCAACGGTATTTCAAATCGACGCAATTCTTTCGCGAAATAGGCGTCCAGCTGTTGCTGCACCGTGGCGAATAACGCTCGCTCAGAATCAGCCTGCAAGGGTTCACCCAGATAGCGTTCCAGAGCCGGCAACTGACGCTCCAGCCGCTGTGGGTCGGTGAATTCGAGCAAAAACAGGCCCCGGTCGGTAGCCACCGCCATCATCTCACCCAAGGGTGTGCTTAATTGTTGGTAAGCGGCCATGGCAGCATCCTGTCAGGCGTGATTAAAAACGCCTTAACAGACTGCCAAAAGCGTCAGCCGTTAAGACGACGAGCCAGCCAATAATCCACCGATAACCGACCCGCTCCATGCGCCATAAGATACAGCAAGACACAGGCCCAAACACCATGAGTGACGTAAGCCCCGGGGTAGACAAAAATCTGAATCACCAAGGTCATCGCCAATAAGCCGGTGGCGGCGTATCGCGTCCCAAGGCCAATGAACACTAAAACCGGCAGCAGGTGCTCGGCAAAGGCAGCGAGTACGGCGGCTGTGGTCGGTGCCAGTAACGGCAGTGCGTATTCTTCCTGAAACAAAAAGACGGCGGTATCGGACAGCCGCGGCCAGCCCCACTGAAAATCACCACTGATCACATTCATGGCAAACCCATCAATTTTAGTTTGCCCGGATAACCAGAATACACCCGCGATGGAAAACCGACCGACGACCGCAATGAGATCATTGGGGATACGACAAAATAGTGCATGCCACTGTTGCAGTTTTGAGTTCATTTTTTTCGCCTTTTTATTCCATTAATTTTTTTGTTTTAGCCACATTTATTTGGCAACAGACAGACCTGTCAACGCGCTTTGTTGCACCAGGATCTGCAACAAAGACACCAGATTAAATTCCAGCCCTTCTATGGCTTCAGAAAACACACAACCTTGGCGCAATCGATCCAGAAAAATACCCGCGTCCGATTCAATCGTATGCAGCTGAACCTCCAATGCCGGCCGCGTTAACAACACGGTTTCAGCACGGTTCAACACCACATCTTGCAAAGTGACATCGCTGTTTGGTTGGTGCGCGCGCCAGATGGAACCCACCGCATAATCAGAAGCCAGCCACTGACACGCCGGCGCGATGGTCAGTTTCGCCTGCTCTAACTGCTGCGGCTGATGCAGTAATGCACTCAGTTGTTCAATGGACACGGCCTGGCAATCGGCACTGTGATAAGTGTTCAGCCAGCGTCGTTCCAACCGTGCAACATCGGCGAGATACGGCAAGGCCCGGGCCGGTTCAAAGGCGTCGATAAAGTCGGCGAACTGTTCGCCATAAAACACCAGAACGGGAGAATTCGGTGGATGCTGATACACATACTCGCGTGCCAAAGCGCGAAAAAAATCAACGCCGGTTAAGGCGCAAACAACGGGAAAAATATCCTGCAACGCATCGATTAACGACACACTGAAATTATTGCGATACACCCCAAACCGATGCGCCGTTGCGCCATCGTCCCAACGCTTTAAATGATCCGGTTCGTTCGCCTGTCGGCGTAATAGAGCGTCAGCAAACTCAGCCTGCATAGGAGGCCACCTTGGGACGTGAGATGTCTGCAATGCTGAGCAACCGCTGCTCGGCCATCTGCGCCTCGGCACACAGAACATCCAAAGCGGGGACATTGCCATCGCGTTCAATCAGAGTCGCCACCGGGCCGCACAATGAGAGCGCCTGATCGTACAGTGACCAGACTTCGTCACTGATGTCGCGGTCATGACTGTCAATCAATAATGGACTGCCATCGACATCCTGATCGACCGCAAAACCGGCGAGATGAATTTCACCCGCGGCCGAATACGGCAACGCCTGCAAATAGCTCACAGGGTCCTGGTGGTGATTCACCGAACTGACGTAGATATTGTTCACATCGAGTAATAAGCCACAGCCGGTGCGTTCAATAGCCGCCTGCATGAAGTCGGTCTCACGCCAGGTTGATTCCTGGCTTTCCACATAGGTCGACGGGTTTTCCAACAGCATCTGCCGACCCAATGCTTGCTGCACCTGATCGATGTGTTCACACACTCGTTGCAAACTGGCATCGGTGTATGCCAGCGGCAACAGATCGTTAAAATAAACGCCCTGATGAGACGACCAGGCCAGATGTTCCGAAAATCGGGCAGGCGGGTAGCGATCAAGCAACACCTTGAGTCGATTCAGATGGTTTTTATCCAGTGGTTCCAGTCCACCAATCGACAAACCAACGCCGTGAATCGACAACGGATATTGCTCGTAGATTTGTTGCAAATAGAAATGATAAGGCCCGCCATCCACCATGTAATTCTCGGCATGAATTTCGACGAAACCCAGGTCGGGTTGATGCGTCAGCATGGCCTGAAAATGCATGGGTTTTAAGCTGATGCCAGCACGCGCTGGCAAGGTGTTGTGATCAACCGTCATGGGCGGGCCTCACTGGCTTATTGCTCGTTGAAGGCTTGCAGCTGGCCGTAACCGGTCGGTGACGTCGGCGACATCATTTCTTCGCAGGTGCCGGCCGGAACCAGTTTCCAAGCGTTGCCCTGATAATCGCGAGTCGACGTACCGGCACAACTGGTACCCGGGCCAGCAGCGCAGTCGTTCTGACCTTGCAGCGCAACGCCATAGCATTTTTCTTTGGCGTCTTCTGCCTGAGCCAGACTCGGAATAACCGCTGTTGCTAAAACCGTTCCCAAGGCCAAAGCCAGTGATGTTTGAGCCATTTTCTGTTTCATAACGTCCTTTCTCCTGTTGGTTTTCAATCACAGCGCCCGATGCGTCGGTGGCGCTATTGGCAAAGCACCTTGAGCGCTTCGGAGATTTGGATACAGCAACCGCGCTGGAAGTTCCCGATGGGTCATTATTTTTTTGTCTCTACTGAACAGGAACTTTCCATGCAGGCGCGGGTCTGCAGATGACATTGCTCGTCCGGGCGATGGACTACCGGCGAATACGCCGGTCATGCCAAGAGGAAAGGCAATGCGCATTCGGGGACGTCTGGCGGTCAGCTACGCCATTTTATTGCTGTTTATTTTTGCCGTGGTGCTGGTCGCCGTACAGCGTTTTGACCGGCTGTCGAATCAGTTGCAGGCGGTGGTTGAGCGCGATGCCGCTCTGGTTGAATTGACCAGTTCGGTGAATCTGGATGCGGAGAGCATCGCCGGTCGCCTGCTGCTGCTGTTTATTGTCGAAGATCGCGACGCCCGCGTTGAACTGTATAAGGACATCGACGCGCGTAACCGAACCATCGATGCGGCCGTTGAACGTCTGCAAAATTTATTGGCTGACACCGCGCAAGCCAGCCGTCTGGACGAACTCAGCGAATTACGCCGACTGTATCAGGATCAGTTACAGCTCACGGTCGAGACGCTGGAATTCGGTGACCGCACCGAAGCGCGCCGCCTGATGGCTGGCGACACGCGCGATGCGCTCAACCAACTGTTGCAGCACACTGCGGAACTAGAACAACAGCAACGCCAAATGATGGCCAGCCGCCAGCAGCAAACGCTGAGCGCGACACAGGGGTCGGCTTGGCTGGTTACCGTTTTGGGGTTGGCGGCGTTGCTCGCCGGTGTGCTGATGGCGACGCTGATTACGCCAAGCATCGTGCGGCCGTTACGCTCAGCCGTCGACGCCGCCGATGCGATTGCCTCGGGTAATTTACAGCATGACGTTGCGCCGGGTGGCCGCGATGAAATCGGCCAGCTGTTGCGCAGTTTTTCCACCATGCGCGAGCAGCTGCACCGCGTCATAGGCACCATTCGCGCCAATGCCACGGCGGTCAGTCAGGCGGCGGTACAGATGCGTCAGTTCACTACGGAGGTGCAAACCGACAGCGCTGGGCAACACGATCTGGCGCAAGCGATTGATCACTCGGTCGGTCAACTCTCGGCCGACAGCCAGGCCATGGCGAGCAACGTCCAGGTGGCGCGAGATCAAGCATCGCGCGCCCGAGCGCTGGCCCGCGATGGCGTCGCCGGGGTCACCGAAGCGGCCGATGGCATTCGTCATACGGCCGCTTTGATCGACCAGTCCGCGGCCAGCATTGAGCAGCTCAGCGAAAGCGCCAGCGAAGTCATCGGCGCGGTCAGCCAGATTCGCGAAATTGCCGACCAGACCAATTTGCTCGCCCTTAATGCCTCCATCGAAGCCGCTCGGGCGGGGTCAGAAGGTCGCGGTTTTGCCGTAGTGGCCGACGAGGTTCGTCAGTTGGCCACGCGCACCGGCGAAGTGACTGACGACATCAATCGCATCCTCGGTCGCATCAACGATCAGACCGATCAGGCGGCACAGCGGATTCGTGCGGGCAAAGCGGGGATGGATGAGGGTGTAACCTTAATCGGTCGTATCGTTGAACCCCTGACCGCGCTCGATGCCGACGCCCAGGCATCACTCGACAGCCTGGAGCATCTGTCGGAACTGGCGACGCATCAGGCCGATGCCAGCCAATCGATTTCCCAGCGGGTCAGGGACATCACAGAAATGGCACAGACCAGCCACAGCACCACCGTGAAACTGGCGCAGTTGGGTGAGCATCTGTTGGAGACGGCGCAAGGCACGGAAACGGCAGTGGGCCGGTTCAGGCTGGAGGCTGAGTGATCGCTTCGGCAAACACCGCAAGGAATGCATCGCCATAGCGTTCCAGCTTGGCATCGCCGACACCGGACACTTCGGCCAATTCGCTGAGCGATTGCGGTCGTCGCGACAACATCTCGGCAAGCGTTTTGTCGTGAAACACCATAAAGGGCGGAATGCCCTGTTCGTCCGCCAACTGTTTACGGCAGGCCCGCAAGGCTTGCCACAGCGGCTCATCGGCTTCATCAACCTGGGCCGGTGCAGTCCGTGCACCCGAGCGGCGGGACGAGGTCTTCTCCGGAAGGCTGTCTTTGCGCAGACTGACGATCTGCTCGCCTTTAAGCACCGGCCGACAGGCATCGGTTAAGCGCAATCCGCCGTAGCCATCCGGATCGACCGCCAGCAAACCCGTCGCCACCAATTGACGCAAAACCGAACGCCATTCGTTGGCCGATAATTCGGTGCCAATACCGTAAGTCGATAACTGGTGATGACCCAGGCGACGCAATTTTTCGCTGTCGCTGCCGCGCAATACATCGATTAAATGATTGGCTCCAAAACGCTGACCGGTGCGATACACACACGACAGCGCTTTGCGCACCGCTTCGGTCGCGTCCCAGGTTTCAACCGGGTGCAAACAGGTGTCGCAATTACCACAAGGCCCGGGCAGTTCATCGTCGAAATAACGCAATAACACCTGACGCCGACAACGGGTAACTTCACACAAACCGAGCATGGCGTTCAGACGTTGTTGTTCGTAGCGCTGATGTTCTTCACTGCCTTGCGATTGCGCCATCATCTGGCGCAGTTTGACGACGTCTTCAAAACCGTAAAACAACACCGCCGTGGACGGTTCGCCATCGCGGCCGGCGCGGCCGGTTTCCTGATAATAGGCTTCGATGCTTTTGGGCAGATCCAGGTGCACCACAAAGCGCACGTCGGGTTTATCGATGCCCATGCCAAAGGCGATGGTCGCCACCATGATGATGCCGTCTTCCCGCAAAAAGCGCTGCTGGTGATCCTGGCGCACATTCGCATCCAGACCGGCGTGATACGGCAACGCCTTAAACCCCTGCTGCACCAGCCAGTCCGCCGTCTGTTCCACTTTTTTACGCGACAGACAATAAACAATGCCCGCCTGATCGCCGCCTTCGTCTTTTAAAAACCGCAGCAATTGCTGACGCGGCTGTTGTTTGGCCTGAATGCGATATTGAATGTTGGGTCGATCGAAACCGCCAACGAAGGCCGGGGCGTCGGTGAGGCCTAAGCGTTGTTGAATATCGAGGCGCGTGCGGGCGTCAGCGGTCGCGGTCAGGGCAATGCGTGGAATGGTTGGGAAGCGCTCGGCCAGCAAACCGAGTTTCAGATAATCGGCGCGGAAATCGTGTCCCCACTGCGACACACAATGTGCTTCATCGATGGCAAACAACGCCAGGGGCGCACGGTTGAGTAAGTCGAGAGTGCGCTCTTGCAGCAACCGCTCCGGGGCGATGTAGAGCATATCCAGCTCACCGGCGAGCAGCGCATTTTCGGTCTCGCGCACGGCATCAAACGACAAGGTGGAATTGAGAAAACCGGCCTTCACGCCCAACTCACGCAAGGCGTTAACCTGATCCTGCATCAAGGCGATCAACGGCGAAATCACCACGCCCGTGCCCGGCCGGACCAGCGCTGGCACCTGATAGCACAGCGACTTACCGCCACCGGTGGGCATGAGCACCAGACAGTCACCACCGTCGATAAGGGTGTTGATGATGGCCTCTTGGTCGCCGCGAAAAGCGTCGTAGCCAAAGACGTGTTGCAGTACGGAGTGGGCAGTTGCAGTCATGACCGCAGTATATCGACCTGGCCGGAGCACCGATACGCCAGCGCCATAGAGTTGTTAAATGATCAACGTTATCGACAACGACGGCTGAAAATTGAAGTCATACCCGGCTCTCTCGCTGTCATTCAACGAGCCAGCGCGTACTATCTACCGGCGCATGGATGGCGTATCGATGAACACCCGTTAGCCAAGGAGGACAGATTTTGGTTGCACGAATAACGGATCCAAAAGCTCACCAGAACGAGCTGCTGACTTACCACCTCAATGCCTTTCTCAGTGATTTACAACCGGCTGCGTTACAACAGGTTCGCGACCGCCTCACCTGGGTACAAATCAAATCCGGTGAGCGACTGATGACACAGGGCGATCTGGGAGATGCGCTCTACCTGACCATCAGCGGCCGATTGCGTGTTTATGTTAACAACGAACAAGGAATAACCCGCCCCGTTCAAGAACTAGGCCGCGGCGAAGTCATCGGTGAAATGAGCCTGTACACCGGCCAGCCTCGTTCGGCTACTGTCGTGGCGCTGCGCGATTCCGTATTGGTCCGTCTGGATCAAGCGCACTTTGAAGAGCTGCTGGGCAGCAGCTTGCATCTGTCATTAACGTTGCCGCGCAAAATCATCGAACGACTGCAACAACCTCAGCGTCAGCACACTGAAACTCGGCCGGTAACGCTGACGTTAATTCCCATCAGTGACAGCGCCGATGCCATCGATTTCGCCGAACGCTTTCGTCAGGCATTGTGTTCACTGGGCAGCGTTTACGTGCTGACCGCACAACAAATGGACAGCGATACCAATACCGCCGGACTGGCTCGCGACGAGTCCAATGACCACCCGAGCCAACATCGGCTGGCGCTGCATCTTGATGCGCTGGAAGCACAATACGATTACGTCTTGCTGGTCGCCGACCCCAAACCCAATGCCTGGACTCGGTTCTGTTGCAACCACAGCGACGAACACCTGTTGCTGGCCGATGCCAACGACCCCGTTGAATGCCATCCGACCGAAACGGACATCCTGGACACAATCCCACCGGAACTGGACGTGGCGCAGCGTCTGATCTTGCTGCACCCGAAAGAAGCCGCATCGCCGCGCGGTACCGCCGACTGGCTCAATCGCCGTCCAGTTACCGACCACCTGCACGTGCGGCCTCAACGCGCGAAAGATCTGGCACGACTGGCACGCATTGAAAACCGCACCGCTGTTGGCTTGGTGCTCGCTGGCGGAGGCGCTCGCGGTCTGGCGCACATGGGTGTGATGCAGGCGCTGGATGAAGCGGGCATTGAAATTGACGTGGTGGGCGGTACCAGCATCGGCGCCATTATGGCGGCGGTTATCGCCATGGACCGGCCCGTCGATCAATTGCAGGACGCCTGCCGTAAAGCCTTCCGTAAAAGCCCCACCAGGGATTACAACTGGCTGCCACTCATGTCGCTGATTCGCGGCCAGCGCTTGCGCACGTTGATTGACGAGTCCTTCCGCGAACTCATGGGTCACCCCGGCCAACTGGAAGATTTGTGGCTGCCGTTTTACTGCATCGCCACTAATTACTCGCACGCCCGCGAAGACGTGCTCAAGCGCGGCGATTTAACCCGTGCCTTGCGAGCGACCTGCGCCATTCCCGGTGCCCTGCCGCCCATTCTTAAAGACGGCGATTTATTGTGCGACGGCGCAACGCTGAACAACTTTCCAGTCAATATCATGCGTTCGGTACGCGGAGTCGGCACCGTCATTGGCGTCGACCTAGGCATTCGCTCGCCCCAGCCTCTGTCATTTGACGAAGTGCCTGGAACCTGGGGGTTGTTGCTCGATCGTTTGCGCGGCAAAAAGAAACGGCGTTATCCGCTGCCGTCGCTGGCGACCTATCTGATCAGCGTCAGTTTTATGTACAGCTTTTCACAGCGCGATACGGATAAATCGCTGACCGACCTGTACTTTAATCCGCCGCTGCAAACCATCGGCTTACTGGACTGGGGCAGGATAGACGATATTTTCAAAAGCGGTTACGACTACGCGCGCGAACAATTGCAAAGTGAGCGATCTGGCTAAACTATAGGGCATCCTATTCGCGAGGAGCACACTCATGGGGTTGGGATTCGCAGGCGTCGGCGCACTCATGCTGGTGCTGGTGCTGTTCACCTATTTACGCATGATCAATGGCCGCGCCGCGGTGCGCGAACGGCGCAGCAGCAAAGGCCGGCTGGTGATCGAGCAAGCCGACACGCTGGTTGCCTTCGGCCGCGAACAGGATGCCATTCGGCTGCTCGAAAAAGCGCTGGAAAAAGAACCCGATTCCACCGCCATTCAAGCAACGCTGAAGCGCATCAAACTGGAACTCGAAGAACGCGAGCAAGACGACGATCACTAGTCGCAACCACTGCGCTGCGCTAGGCTGACGCAACAATAATCAGAGGCAGCCACCATGAGCGATGCCCCCTTTAAACGCGACCAACATCTGGCCAATGCCGACACCCACGATGTCATCAATCAGCCAACACCCTTGGCAAACTACAACCTTTACCGCAGCGACAACGCCCTGCAACACTGGAGCCATCACTTCGGTGCGGGCTGGGCTGAAGACCGGCTCAACGATTACGGCCAGCGCGCCGGCGGCGATTTAATCGAGGCGGGTTTTCAGGCCAATGAAGTGCCACCCACCTTCCATTCGCATGATCGATTCGGCCACCGCATCGACGAAGTGCGTTTCCACCCGGCTTATCACGAATTAATGCGTACCGCCGTTGAAGCGAGCATTCCTGCGTTGCCCTGGCGCACGCCAAAACCAGGCGCCCACGTGGCCCGCGCCGGACTGGAATATCTGCACATGCACGCCGAAGCCGGCTCAGCCTGCCCACTGACGATGACCTTTGCCGCCGTCCCGGCCATTGCTACGACACCCGAGGTCGCCGATCTTTGGCTGCCGAAAATAACCGCCCCGGTTTACGACCCGCGCAACGTGCCTTTTTATGAAAAAGACGGCCTAACCATCGGCATGGCGATGACCGAGAAACAAGGCGGCTCCGACGTGCGCGCCAATACAACGCGCGCTTATCCGCTGGGTAAACGTCAGCCCGGCGAGCGCTATGAACTGATCGGTCACAAATGGTTTTGCTCTGCGCCCATGTGCGATGCGTTTTTGGTGTTAGCGCAAACCGAAAACGGTTTGAGTTGTTTTTTAATGCCGCGCTGGCGCGACGACGGTCAGAAAAATGCGTTCTTTATTCAGCGACTGAAAGACAAACTGGGCAATCGCTCCAACGCGTCATCGGAAATCGAATTTCGCGGCGCGCACGCCTGGTTGTTAGGTGAGGAAGGCAAAGGCGTGCGCACCATCATCGAAATGGTCGCCATGACGCGTTTCGATTGTCTGGTTGGCTCGGCTGCGTTAATGCGTGCAGCGACCGCTCAGGCATTGCACCACACCAGCGGTCGCTCGGCCTTTGGTCAGCCCTTGCACGACATGCCTTTAATGCAAAATGTGTTGGCCGATTTATCGATTGAATCAGAAGCGGCATTGGCGATGAGCCTGCGCGTCGGTCGCGCGCTGGACCACAGCGCCAGTGATGAATCGGAACAATTGCTGGCGCGTTTGGCAACCGCCGTTGGCAAATACTGGGTCTGCAAACGCACGCCGCATTTAACCTATGAGGCCATGGAGTGCATTGGCGGAGTGGGTTATGTGGAAGAAAATATTCTGCCCCGGCTGTATCGCGAAGCACCAGTCAATGCCATCTGGGAAGGCTCGGGCAATATTCAATGTCTGGATGTGTTGCGGGCCATTGGCCGTGACCCCAAAACACTCGATGCGCTGCTGGCGGATATCGAAAAAGCCCAGAGTCACTCGAAAAGTTTTGATCGGGCGTTGCTGGAACTGAAACAACAATTCAGCAACACCGAGCAACTGGAATACCGTGCGCGCACGCTGGTAGACAAACTCGCGATGACGTTTCAGGCCAGTATTTTATTACGCGATGGTGATCCGCGCGTGGCAGAAGCCTTTGTTGAATCTCGGTTAAATCCGAACGGCGCTTTTAATTACGGGACGCTGGAACCGGGTGTGGATTGTTCGAAGATCATTGAGCGGGCGATGCCGGTTGTTTAATTGAGTTTCTGTGGCTTGCGATTCCGTACCCGACCACGGCTGAGTTTTGGCTGACACGCTGCAAGTACATCCCTGTATGCTCGGCGGTCCGCATCCATGTGGACCGACGGTCAGCCAAAACTCAACCGCAGTCGGGCACTCTTTAGGTGGTTAGTTCGACTTTATTTGTTTCGACTAACGCCAGTTTTACTTCCTCTACCAGTGCATCCAATCCGTCATCACTGATTCGATCTTCCAACCGATAAACCCCAACCTCCATCGCTTCCTGCGGCTCGGTCAACGCTAACGGCACCACACCACTATCCGCCAACGTCTCAGTCATCGACTCGGGATAAATCATCACCGCATCGCTGTCGCGCAGAATATCCAGCGCCGCACTCATGGAACTGGTCGACCAGACCACACGGTCGGCCAGATGATACTGATGATGTTCGGCTTCCTTGAATTGTGGGTTGGTGACCACCGCACGACTGTAGCGGGTCTCGTCTGGCGTTACTGCCAGATGGGGATAATCGAGCAAGTCGTCGAAACTCACCGCCCGGCCCAACAGCGGATGCCCCGTGCGGACAAAACACGCATCACGCACCTTGAACAGAGGCGTGAACACCGCACCGCTGTTCGGATTAAGGCCAGCAATGCGGTGCCCAATAAACAAATCCAGCTCGCCAGCCAGCAATTGATCCATCGAGCGCAGGTGGTTGCCAATCTCTATATGCGCCGGTGCGGTCGGGTGCTGCTCGCGGTAGCGCTGAAACAGGTCGCGGAAAAACAGGTGCCACCAGGCCATGCCGACACCGATGCGCAGGCCGCTTTCCTGTTCGACCTTCAATTGCTGAAGCTTGCCCAAGGCATTGTCGTAAACCCGCTGCATGATGCGCGCCTGTTCGAGCAAGGTTTCGCCATAGGAGGTCAGCGTCATACCGCGCGGGGAGCGATTAAACAGAGTCACGCCCAGTTGGCTTTCCAGCTTCTTCAGGTTGTGCGTCAGCGTCGGCTGGCTGACAAAAAGCCGTTGCGCGGCCAGGCTGACCGAGCGCAATTCGGCCACCGCGAGAAACTGTCGCCACGCTTTATCCATGCCCACCTCAATATCGATAAAATCTATAATGAACACAAAATAAAGCATTTTATTTTTGTTTAACACTCCACTAGGCTGCGCCGAAAATCGCATCGATCACCGAGGTAGCGCATGACCGAACAACGCTGGTGGCACCGTGCCGTCGTTTATCAGATTTATCCGTCTTCCTTTATGGACGCCAATGGCGACGGCATGGGCGACCTGCCGGGCATCATTGAACGGCTCGACCATCTGGCCGATTTGGGCATCACCGTGATCTGGCTGTCGCCCATCTTTGCCTCGCCGATGGACGACAACGGCTACGACATCTCCGACTACCAAGCCATCGCGCCCCAGTTCGGCACCCTGGACGATCTGGACCGACTGATCGCCGAAGCCGACCGGCGCGGCATCAAGATCATTCTCGATCTGGTGGTTAACCACTCCAGCGATGAACATCCCTGGTTTGTCGATGCCAAATCGTCGAAAGACAGTGACTACCGCGATTTCTACATCTGGCGTGAACCGGCGGCCGACGGCGGCCCGCCGAGCGAGCTGACCTCCTATTTCAGTGGCTCCATGTGGGAGTTCGACGAGGCCAGCGGCGAGTACTACTTCCATCAGTTCAGCAAAAAGCAGCCCGACCTGAACTGGGATAACCCGGCCGTACCCGAAGCCGTCCACACCATGATGAACTGGTGGCTCGACCGGGGCGTTGCCGGTTTCCGCATGGACGTTCTCGACCTGCTCGGCAAAGACGTCGACAACCAGCAACTGACCGCAGGCCCGAAACTGCACGATCGCATTCACACCATGAACCGAGCCACTTACGGACCGCGCGATGCGCTGACCGTGGGTGAAACCTGGAGCGTCACGCCTGAGACCGCGCCGTTGTATTGCGCACCCGAGCGCGATGAAATTTCCATGGTGTTCCAGTTTGAACACATCAGCCTGACCTTCGGCGAACCGGAAGATGGCGCTCCCAACGGCGGCAAATGGAACGCCAAGCCGGTCGATCCGTTGAAACTCAAGCAGGTATTGGCCAAATGGCAGCACGCACTGGCCGGTGGCCGTGGCTGGAATTCGCTGTTCTGGAACAACCACGACCTGCCCCGCGCGGTTTCTGAATTCGGTGACGACAGTGAACACCGCATCCGCTCCGCCAAGATGCTCGCCACCATACTGCATGGTCAGCAAGGCACGCCCTACATTTATCAGGGTGAAGAAATCGGCATGACCAATGTGCGCTTCGATGCCATCGAGGACTACCGCGACATCGAAACCCTGAATTTCTACAACGAATACGGCGACCTGGGTTGGACGCATGCCCAGCGCATGGCCGCCATCTATCGCAACGGCCGTGACAACGCCCGCACCCCGATGCAGTGGTCGGCCACCGACAACGGCGGTTTCAGCACCGGGACGCCCTGGCTGACGGTGAACCCGAATTACCGCGACATTAACGTGGCCGCCGATCGCGCCGACCCGGATGGCATTTTCCAGCACTACCAAAAGCTGATTCAGCTGCGCAAAGACCACGATGTACTGGTGTATGGCCGCTTCACACTGCTGCTGGAAGACCACCCGACCGTCTTCGCTTACGAGCGCGAATTAAACGGCGAACGCTGGCTGGTGCTGGGCTCGTTCAGCGCTGAGCGCACTCAGGTTCATCTGCCCGCACACTGGCAAAACACCCTGTGCCAGTGCCTGATTCACAACACCAGTGCACGTGGCGCTTTGGGTCAGACACTCGATCTGGCACCCTATGAAGCCTTTATGCTGCGCGCCGAAGGAAACGCTGAATGAACGCTGTCGCTCACACTCAACGCTGGTGGAAAGAAGCCGTCGTCTACCAGATTTATCCGCGTTCGTTTATGGACGGCAACGGTGATGGCACCGGCGACTTACCGGGCATCATTGAACAACTGGATTACTTGAAAGATCTGGGCGTTGATGTGCTCTGGCTGTGCCCGATTTTCCCCTCGCCGAACGACGACAACGGCTACGACATTGCGGACTATCAAGGCATCCTGTCCGACTTCGGCACCATGGCCGATTTTGACAACTTGCTGGAGCAAGCGCACGACCGTGGCCTGCGCGTGTTGCTCGATCTGGTGGTCAACCATTCCAGCGATGAACACGCCTGGTTTCAGGAAGCCCGCCAGCCGGGCAGCGACAAACGCGATTGGTACATCTGGCGCGACGGCAAACCGAACGGCGAACCCCCCAACAACTGGGCCAGCATCTTCAGCGGCCCGGCTTGGGAATACGACGACCTGAGCGGTCAGTATTATCTGCATTTGTTCTCGCGCAAACAGCCGGATTTAAACTGGGAAAACGCCGAGATGCGCGAAGCGGTTTACCGCATGGTGCGCTGGTGGCTCGACAAAGGCGTCGACGGTTTCCGCATCGATGCCATTACCCACATTCGCAAAGAGCCCGGCTTTCCGGATCTGCCCAACCCGAAAAATCTTTCGGCCGTGCCGTCGCATGAGATGCACCGCAACAAAGACGGCATTCTCAACTACATCAGCGAACTGTGCGCGGAAACCTTCGCGCACTACGATGTGATGACGGTGGGCGAAGCCAACGGCGTGACCATCGAACAGGCACCGGACTGGGTTGGCGAAGACCAGGGTCGCTTCAATATGCTGTTCCAGTTTGAACAGTTGAAACTCTGGGGCACCGAAGGCAATGACGGCCTCGATTTAGCCAAGCTGAAAAGCACCCTGACACGCTGGCAAAAGGGCCTGGAAGGCCAGGGCTGGAATGCGCTCTTTGTGGAAAACCACGATATTCCACGCATCACCTCAACCTGGGGCAATACCGAGCACTACTGGCGCGAAAGCGCCACAGCCATCGCGCTGATGTATTTTATGATGCAGGGCACGCCCTTTATTTATCAGGGTCAGGAGCTGGGCATGACCAATCACCCTTTCACGTCACTCGACCAGTTCGATGACGTGGCAGCCCGCAACCTGATCAAAGAATGGCGCGCCGACGGTCGCAGCGATGCCGATATGCTGGCCGACCTGCAAAGTAGCTCACGCGACAACGCCCGCACGCCCATGCAATGGACCCGCCACACCAACGCCGGTTTCACCATCGGCCGGCCCTGGCTGGCGGTGAACCCGAATCATCAATGGTTGAACGCCGCTGATCAGGCGGACGACCCGGCGTCGGTGCTGAATTTTTATAAAGCCATGATTCGGCTGCGCCGCGCCGAGCCCACCTTAGTCTATGGCCAGTACGATCTGGTGCTGGACGATGACCCTCAGGTTTACGCCTACACCCGCAGCCTGGAGGGCGAGCAATTTCTGGTGCTGTGCAATCTCAGCGACGACGCCTGGCAAGGCGAACTGGGTGCGGCGACGCCCGCGGAAAATGGTTTTTGCCTCGGCAACTACGCCGATGCAGCCGCTCAGCCGGCCATCGAATTGCGTCCTTGGGAAGCGCGGCTGTACCGGCTGTAGCGGTCAGCGATGAGCATCGAACTGCGCGGCCATCATCTTCTGTGCATGCTGACCTACAAAGGCTTGGGGTACAGCGATGCCTTCTGCCGTAATTACGACGCCATTATTGCGCGCCTGAATCAAGGCGAGGCGATTGCACTGATTCGCGGACCCGATCAGATTTGCCAACCGTTAGTGCGCGATGAAGACGGTGACTGCGCGCATTGTCACCACCGCCGCATTCACCGGCGCGACGCCCTGGCGATGCAGGCGGTCAGTGAGGCCTTGGGGATAGAAGTCACGGTGGGTCAAACGCTGCGCTTAACGCCGTCGTCACTGACAACCCTGCGCCAGGCCTTTACGCAAGGCCAGCTGCGCAGCGGTTGCTTCGACTGTGAATGGCATTCGCTGTGTACCGACATCGCCGCTCGCGGCTACGCCGATACCCGGCTGCATCACTCAAACGAATAGCGCGGTCCCCACCGATCACGAATGCGATCGAGCAAGCGGATCAGCGTCAGGCTGTCTGCCTGAGTGTGCTCGGCGCAATCCAGTCGACCGGCGGCGATGGCTTCGTTGGTGGCGGTGAATTCGTAGTGATAGCCCTTACCCAGCAGCGGATAGTGCTCGACCGCCACCGGCGCGCTGCCCACCTGCCAATGCGCCCGGTTCGGAGCAAACCACAATGACTGAATCTCTGCCCAGCCGTTTTCACCACTGATCCAGGCGGTTTGCGGCAGCTCGTAATCGAGGCTGAAATGCACCGCGCAGCGTTCACCACCGGCGTAACTCAAGACCAGATCGGCGCTGCGATCGACGCCGGTTTCGCCTAAGGTAACGCGGCCGTCAATCTCGGTCGGTTCACCGAATAAGTCCAGCGTCAGAATCAGCGGGTATAAACCGATGTCCAGCAAAGCACCACCGGCCAAATCCGGGTTGTTCAAGCGATGCTCGGGGTCGGCCGGCGATACAAAACCAAAGTTCGCCTGGCCGTGGCGCAGCGCGCCCAAGCGACCATCACGCGCTTGCTCCAGAATCTGCTGATAGGCCGGGTTAAAACGCGTCCAGAAGGCTTCCTGACAAAACACGCCTAATTCCTGGGACCGCTGATAGAGACGCTCCGCATCGGTCCGGTTGACCGCCACCGGCTTCTCCACCAGCGCGGCTTTGCCCGCTTCCAGCAACGCCTGGGCTTGTTCAACATGGCTGGTGTGCGGACTGGCGATGTAGACCACATCGATATCCGGGCTGGCCAGAAACGCATCCAAATCACTGAAGGCGTGCTGCAGTCCAAATTCCTGAGCAAACGCATCGGCTTTTTGCTGGCTGCGCGAATAGACACCGACAAATTCACCGCCGCTGCCATGACGCGCATCGCTGACAAATTGGTGGGCTATATTGCCCGTTCCCATCACACCCCAACGCAACATGGCGTGCTCTCCTTATTGTTGTTTGACTGGGCTTGGCGGCTTTACGGCAGAACCACCGAATTCAGAAACACCTGAGCGCGTGCTTCGCGTTCTTCGTTATTGGCCTTGTACAGAACCGACACCTTAAGCCACCGCTCACCGCGCTGATAGAGGCGGTGTCGCTGAATGCGATTCTCCGCATCGATCAAGGCGTATTGTGCCAAGGACCCACGCACCTCCAGAGGCGCGTATTCGATGCCGCCCACCTGAGCACGATCAATATCACGCTGGCGCTGTGCCAGTTGCGTCAACGACGCATTCAAGTCGCCCTGCTGGACCAGAAAATCCAACCCTTTGTTCTTAAACGTCCAGGCGGTTCCGGCCTCGCCTTCAACCACTTGCGGCTCGCCCTCCCACTGCATTTGCACGCCATCGGCCAGAGTAACGGTGCGGTAATCCGGTGCGTAAGGCGTGCGCAGATGCGTCGGCCATTGCAGATAAACAAAACCGATCAACAGAACAACAACAACCCAGAAGGTGGGATTTTTAACAACGGCGAAACGAGCGGTGGAATCGGACACAATGAACTCCAGGTAACACAAACAAAACGACCGGGCTTGGGCCCGGCCGAGAGTATATCAGAGAGCATTCTGCATGCTGCTCAGTCCTGGATTTTGGAGAATTCCTTGTCCAGTTCATAACGCCGAGACGTCACATAGCGTTCCATGTTTTCCACCCGACCGAGGGTTTCGTCGAGCCGACGACGGGCACGCTTAAGACGTTCACCCGGTGACGCATTGCGGTAACGAAACAGATTGCGCGGCCGATCAGCATGCAGCTCTTCATCGTACTGATATTCCTGATCGACCGGACCCTTTGGGCGCGGTGCCATCACGATGCAGGCGCCGATGTAGGCCCAGAAGGTCAGCGTCATAAAGAAGAAACTGCTGCCGACCACCACCAGCCGAACCACCCAGGGCTCGATGTTAAAATGGTCCGCCAAGCCCGCGCAGACACCGCCGATCCAGCCGTCGCGCTTGTTGCGGTAAAGGTTCATGCCGAAGCCCTGGCGACGACGTTTCCAGAAACCGAAGTTGTCCTTGTTGCGATGTTGATAGGCCATGGTGGCTGCTCCTGTTAGTCGGTTTGTCGTCGCCAGTTCGGGCTGCGTTCATCGAGGATCGATTCCAACGCCGCCACCCGATCGTTCAATTGGTCCAGCGTGCGCAGCAATTCATCGAGCGACGACTGATCGTCCGCATTCAGACTGGCATGCACCCGATTTTTATAGCGGTAATGCATAAACAGCCACATCGGCATCACTATCGCGATAAATAAAATAGTGGGCACGAATACGAACAGGAATTCGAAAACTTGCATGCTGGGCTCCTTGTCGCCTTAGCCTTTTTTGTCGGTCTTCTCCAGGTCCGCCTTGAGGCGTTCCAGTTCGGCATTGACGGCATCGTTCTCAGCCAGGCTGTCGATTTCTTGGGCCAGATCGCGTCCGCGTCCCAAGTCCTGCGCTTCGAGCTCACTTTCCATACTGTCCATGCGTCGCTCGTAATGTTCGAACTTCTCGAAGGCATCTTGCAAGTTTTCCCGGTGCAATTGGCGCCGCGTTTTCATCCGGGTGGTCACCGTTTGCTGGCGCATGACCAATGCTTTCTGCTTGGCTTTGGCGTCATTGAGCTTGGATTGCAGCTGACCCACTTCTTCGGACAGTTGCTGCAAATGGTCATCCAGCGCCTCGCATTCGCGTTGCAGAATGTCGGCTTCTTCCACCAGCGTTTGTTTTTCCGCCAAGGCGGCCCGCGCCAGGTCTTCACGATCCTTGGCTAAAGCCAGCTTGGCTTTGGCTTCCCAGTCGTCCACTTCTTTGCGCACGCGTGCCAGGCGTCGTTCGGCGTCTTTGCGATCGGCAATCACGCGCGCGGAGCTGGAGCGTACCTCAACCAGCGTCTCTTCCATTTCCTGGATGATCAGACGAATCATCTTTTGCGGATCTTCCGCACGATCCAGCAACGCATTGAGGTTGGAATTAATGATGTCGGTGAAGCGGGAAAAAATACCCATAGCAATCTCCTCGTTAATGGTGCCGCTGGCTGATACGCAGCAAGCGGTTCAATCCGTGGCCGACGGCTTCCATTAAGCCGAATGCCAATGCCAGGCTGACCAGTCCGATCCACCATTGCGTCACCGCCGCCAAGGCGCTGCCCAGGGTGATCATGACCATATACAGCGGTGTCCGTTCTTTTAGGGGGATCATCAGGATGTCCTTTGTCGACACACAGCTTGGCTATATCAGCATTCGTGCCAAGTTGTTAACTCATTGTTTTTAAAATGTTTTCTGAGAAATTGGGCCGTTTTGCCAAACTATATTTAGCGAAAATGACCAATGACATTGGTCTGATCAACCAAACACCCTAAACTCAGCCCATCCACTCCACCTCACGAGCCGGCAATGAGCGAACGCAGCCCACAACGCATGATTGGTGAAAGCCCGGTTCTGGCCGATCTGCTCGACCGTGCCTCCGATCTGGCGCCGCTGAATCGACCGGTACTGGTCATCGGTGAACGCGGAACGGGCAAGGAACTGGTGGCAGAACGGCTGCACTTTTTGTCCTCGCGCTGGCAACAGCCTCTGCTCAAAGTGAACTGCGCCGCCATCAGCGAGAGCCTGCTCGACGCGGATTTGTTCGGCTACGAGCCGGGTGCCTTTACGGGCGCTAACCGCACGCACATCGGTCGCTTTGAGCGCGCCCACGAAGGCACGCTGTTTCTCGATGAAGTCGGCACCATGTCTGCACCCTTGCAAGAGAAGCTGTTGCGGCTGATCGAGTACGGCGAGTTTGAACGGCTGGGCGGCCAGAAAACACTGACCGTCGATGTGCGCATCGTCGCAGCCACCAACGAAGATTTGCCCGCTCTGGCCGCTCAAGGCCGGTTTCGCAGCGATTTACTCGACCGTCTGGCCTTCGACGTCCTCACCTTGCCGCCGCTGCGCGCGCGCCAGGGCGATGTGCCCTTGCTGGCCGAACAATTTGCCATTGCGATGAGCAGCGAATTAGGGTGGTCAATGTTTCCCGGTTTCAGCGAAACAGCCTTGGCGGCGCTGAATGAGCACCCGTTTCACGGCAACGTGCGCGAACTGAAGAATGTGGTGGAGCGCAGTCTCTATCGCTGGGGCAATGAGCATGCACCCGTGGATGAACTGATACTCGACCCCTTCGATTCACCCTGGCGACCGGGCCGGGCATCTGCCGAGGTGTCGCTGGCCGATGGCCGCTTTAATGATCAGGTGGCGCGGTTTGAAATCGGCCTGCTTGAAGCGGCCCTGGAGCGCCATGAGCGTCACCAGGGAAAAGCCGCCGAATCGCTGGGACTGACGTATCATCAGTTCCGCAGCCAACTGCGCAAACACGGTTTGATTGGCGGGGCACGACCAAAGTCGCATTGAGACGCCCCCCGCCACCGCTAAGCTCGGCCAGACGACAATAACAACGAGAAGGTCACCCAATGAATCCCAACGTCCAACGCATGGCTTTAGCTGGCGTCTGCCTCTTTATGATGGCGCAACTGGGTGCCCAATTTGCGGAATCGCCGTTACAGCTGCTCATCGGCTTTGGCGCGGTCGGTGCCGTGCTCGGTTTTCTGTTTCGCAGCGGCCACCGTTATTTGATCAGCGGTTACGCCATCGGCTTGGTGGCCATGATGTTTATGGACTTCATCATCGGCGGCGCCTTAGTGAAGCTCACCGGGCCGGTGTATGTGGCGGGCTACTTATTTGCTTCCGCCGCGGGCCTGACGGCTCGCTTTGTGTGCTTCCAGCTGCCAGCTTATTGGGCCGCTCGGCGTTCACGCACCAGTTAAGCAATGCCAGATGCAAAAAACCCGTCCAGTGGACGGGTTTTTTTATGGACTGAAAACAGCTCAGTTACACAGCATCTTCACCGGTTTCGCCGGTACGGATGCGAATCACCTGCTCCAGCGCTGCCACGAAAATCTTGCCATCGCCGATTTTGCCGGTGTTGGCCGATTTGGAGATCGCGTCGATCACAGCTTCCAGTTTGTTGTCATCGGTAGCCACTTCCACCTTGATCTTGGGCAGAAAGTCGACGACGTATTCAGCGCCACGATACAGCTCGGTGTGGCCTTTCTGGCGACCGAAGCCTTTCACTTCCGTCACGGTAATGCCTTGTACACCCACTTCAGACAGCGCTTCACGCACGTCGTCCAGTTTAAAAGGCTTAATAATTGCGGTTACGAGTTTCATAGCACTCTCCCTGAGAGGTAGTCACGACCCACCTCAAGCATAAACCATGCAGATAGCGCGACAAAATAGAATGCCCCATCAACAACAACGGCCCAAAAAAAAGAAAGGCCCCAATTGGGGCCTTTGTTCCGATGAGCCTTGCGGCTCAGTCACTGCACCTTACTTGCTGGAGGCAGTGAATTCCGGATAAGCGTCCATACCGCATTCGGTCAGATCGACGCCTTCGTACTCTTCTTCTTCAGAGACACGCAGGCCGATAACGGCTTTGATGATGCCCCAGACGATCAGAGAAGCACCGAACACCCAGACGAAGATGGTGATGGCACCGATGATCTGGCCAGAGAAAGTAGCGCCGTCGTTGGTGATCGGCACCAGCAACAGACCCAACAGACCCACGACACCGTGCACAGAGATGGCACCGACCGGATCGTCAATTTTCAGTTTATCCAGAGCCACGATGCTGAAGACGACCAGAACACCACCCAGAGCACCCCAGATAGTAGCAATCAGAGGAGTCGGCGTTGACGGCTCAGCGGTGATGGCAACCAGACCAGCCAATGCGCCGTTCAGAGCCATGGTCAGGTCAGCTTTCTTGAACCAGATGCGCGCCACGATCAGAGCGGCAACCAAACCACCAGCAGCAGCGGTGTTGGTGTTCAGGAAGACAATTGCAACGGAGTTGGCAGTGTCGGCAGTCGAGGTCTGCAGCACAGAACCACCGTTGAAGCCGAACCAGCCCATCCACAGGATGAAGGTACCCAGAGTCGCCATCGGCAGGTTTGCACCCGGAATGGCATTGATTTCGCCATTCTTGCCGTACTTGCCTTTACGTGGACCCAGCAGCAGAACACCGGCCAAGGCAGCAGACGCACCGGCCATGTGAACGATGCCGGAACCCGCGAAGTCACTCCAGCCCAGATCACCCAGGGTGTACATACCGAAGACTGAGGCGCTGCCCCACGTCCAGGAACCTTCCACCGGATAGATGACGCCAGTCATGACCACTGCGAAAGCCAGGAAGGCCCACAGCTTCATGCGCTCAGCAACCGCACCAGAGACGATGGACATGGCGGTTGCCACGAAGACCACCTGGAAGAAGAAGTCAGAAGACGGTGCGTAGTAGCCGTCACCGACGCCCATGATTCCTTTCAGGAAGTAGCCACCTTCGTACATGATGGCGTAACCGCACACCAAGTACATGATGCTGGCAATCGCGAACAGCGCGACGTTTTTAGTCAGAATTTCAGTGGTGTTCTTGGCACGTACCAGGCCGGATTCCAGCATGGCAAAACCAGCGGCCATCCACATGACCAGAGCACCACAGATCAAAAAGTAAAAAGTATCGAGCGCGTATTGTACTTGCGTTAGTTCGTTCATTGGTCAGTCTCTCCCGTTAATCCGTTCGGCTTAAATCGCGTCGTTGCCGGTCTCGCCGGTACGAATGCGAATGGCCTGTTCGAGCGGGGTTACAAAGATCTTGCCGTCACCGATCTTGCCGGTGTTGGCGGCCTTAGAAATGGCTTCAATTGCCCGGTCCAGCAGTTCGTCGGAAACACCGACTTCCACTTTCACTTTCGGCAAGAAATCGACGACATACTCCGCACCCCGATAAAGTTCGGTGTGGCCTTTCTGGCGACCGAAACCTTTTACTTCGGTTACGGTAATGCCCTGTACGCCGATCTCAGACAGCGCTTCGCGGACGTCGTCCAACTTGAAGGGCTTGATAATGGCTGATACGAGTTTCATTTTTGTTCACTCCTTTCCGTTCCACCGTTGCACTGAATTGACAGCGCCGGCTCGAGGGGATCGCCCGTCGCAGCCAGTGCTACCGGAAATCACCCGAGTTACAATGTCCAACGCAACGGTTGGCTGCGATTGGAATCGTGTGCGAGGGGGTAAAGCGAAGCCCGTGCCAACTCCGGTCAATGCGATGAATCAAGGATTTACGTAAAGGACGGGTCAAGGTTGGCGGCTAGGGTGCACAAAATAGGTGCAGCGCACAAAAGCTGTGCGCCGTCAGTGCACACTATTTGCCCAGCGCCGCTGTTTGGCCCGAGAAATCACGATGTTAGCGCTCAAGGTGTTGGCATCGTTGCCACAGAAATTTGAACTGAGTCTCCATCTGTAGAGGCTGGAAGCGGAGCCCGCTGCGGCTTACAGCCCTGTTTTGGAGCACGGAGGTCCCATGAAATTACCCGAAGACATGCTTGATCAAATCAGCCGCCAGGCCAGTGCTCTGTTCAGTCAGGGACAGCAAGCACGCGACGATCTGCGCACTAATTTACGCAGTCTGGTGCAATCGCAACTGAGCAAGCTCGATGTGGTCAGCCGTGAAGAGTTCGATGCGCAGCAAGCGGTGCTTGAACGCACCCGGGTTCAATTGGCTGAACTTGAATCCCAGCTGAACGAACTGGAAGCCAAACTGAGCGATTCGTCGTCATCGTGACTTTTACCACTGGGCTGACGGCCAACAAACGGCAAGATGAGCCCAATCCGGCCCTGTGCCCTGTTATGGAGAATGACCCATGCGCGCCCTGATCCTTTTACCTCTGGTGGCAATGCTCAGCCTGCCGACGTTTGCCAAAGATGCTCTGATCGATATGCAGAACGCCCGCTCCGGCGGTTACGGCGGCCCCTTGGTCAAATACGGTGAAATCGGCGATGAAACCGCCATCATGCTCGGCGGCGAAGGCGCGGGCACCTTTACCACCGGCGTTCATTCGCTGCTCATTGGCGGCGCGGGTTACGGCCTGATCAACGAGCCGGAATGGGACACCAGTACCACTCTGGATATGGGTTATGGCGGTTTGCTGATTGGCTACACCCATCGCCCGGATGCGGTGGTGCATGTAGAAACAAAGCTGCTGCTGGGTGCGGGTTCCGTCTCGCTGGATGACGGTACCAATGAAGACAACGGCAGTTTTCTGGTCAGCGAAGTCACGATTGGTGCCGAAGTCAACCTGACGGACTTCCTCGAAGTGGGCATTGGTGGCGCTTATCGCCTGACCACCGATCCGGACCTGGCCGGTGTGTCCGATGACGACCTGTCCGGCGCCTCCGTCGTTCTGAGCTTCCAGTTCGGCCAGATTTAAGCGGGCTGTTCTGATCGCTCAATGGTGCAAGGACGCATCAGACTCAAACCCACGTGACGGTCGTAATAGGCCGCCTCATTGATAAAGGCACCGTAGAGTGTCTCCTCGCCTTCATAGGGCAAGGTTTCCCCATCCAGCGAGATAAACAGCGGGTCGCCCGGCGCGATCGGCTGATAATCGGCGTCCTGCAAATTCGGGTGCACCATCGCCGTGATTTCTCCGCGCTCGTTCTCCGGCAACTGCACTTTGCGCACAAACTGAAAGCCCGGCATCGACGTCGCCACTTCGGGTGGTTCACCACGATTCACCGCGTCCAGATAATCCAGGCAATGCCCGGTTACCTGCTCGGTCTGATGGTACACATCCCAACGCAACAAACCCTGCGGCACCGGCCCGACTTCAATCAACAAGCCATAGCGGCGGCCCAGGGAAATCAGAAAATTATCGTCCAGCCTCGTTGCCGGTTCATAAAACAGCGTCACTTCCGGCATGCATTGCTTGGCGTAAAACGCCATACCGGTCACCAGCGGATCGTCCGATTTAATCACCAACGTCACGCCCATATTGGCGGTGGTGGTGTGCAAATCGAGCACAAAATCGACGCGCGGCTCGTCTTTGGGGCCGAGCAGTGAGTTCAGCGATTTGGCGCGGTTCTGTTCATAGCCACACAGCGCATGGTCGTTCAGGTCATCCCAGCCAAACTGACGATTTAAGTCCTGATCGAGATACCGCCGGTTGTGCCCGTTCGCTTTTGGATTGGCCAGATGCAACTCGGTGACAAAGCTGTCGCGACACACCTGTTGCGGGTTGTTGCGCCACTGCTTGAGCAGATAAACACCGGTCAGTTCGTTGCCGTGCGTTCCGCCGGTAATGGCAACGTGTTTGATGGATGGCATGGGCTTTTCCCTTTGCAGTCGATGGTAACAAGCTTGGGTCAATCCGATTCAGAACCAACCCAATTAAGTCGCAGTGCCTGAATGCGTTGACGCTCTGCCTCTGGCATCCCGGGGCCAGCCTGGCCAGTGACGTTACTGAAGTTGATCGGCTCAGCACAGTGACTGCAAACGACCTGCGCCTTAGCTGGCTGACCACACAGATCGTGCACCAGCTTAACAGGGGGTTGTTCGTTGGACACCCATTTGTCACCCCAGGCCATCAGCGCAAGCATGACCGGCCCGAGCTCATTGCCTTTCTCTGTCAGGTGGTACTCAAAGCGACGGCCAGATTCGCCATAAGGTTGCAGCTCAACCAGGTCTTCTGCGAGCAAGGTTTCCAGGCGTTCGGTCAGTACTTTTTTTGAAATCCCCAGGCTTTCCTGCAGTCCACCAAAGCGCCGATTCCCTAAAAACAGGTCGCGCATGATGAGCTGCGTCCATCCTTCGCCGACGATATTCAGCGAGCGCGCCAGCGAGCAATACATTTGGGAGAAGTCAGTTCGTTGCATCTAATGATCCATGGAATAGCTGTTTTTCTGTGATTAAACTATTGGTCTCTTAAAGAAACCTTTAAGTTTTACTGATCACATCACATCAGTAACCACAATAAAGGATTTCATCATGCGTAGAGTCGTTATCACCGGAATGGGCATCACTTCATGCCTTGGCAACGAGCAATCGGAGGTTTTGAGCTCATTGCGAGAAGGGCGCTCCGGCATCCGCTTTCAGCCTGACTATCAGGCCAAGGGATTGCGTTGTCAGATCGCCGGTTCCGTCGAAAACCTGGCCCTGGAAGAACGCATCCCGCGCAAACTGTATCGCTTTATGGGCGATGCCGCAGCTTACAGTTACATCGCCATGGAAGAGGCCATTAACCAGGCGGGTCTGAGCCCTGAGTTGATCAGTCATCCCCGTACAGGTCTGCTTATGGGTTCTGGCGGCGCTTCAACCAAAGACATTGTTGAGGCAGCGGACATTTTGCGCGAACGAGGGGTTCGTCGAGTCGGCCCTTATCGCGTTACTTCTACCATGGGCAGCACCGTTTCCGCGTGCTTATCAACGGCCTATGGCATCAAAGGCATGAACGCGACCGTCTCCTCCGCCTGCGCCACCAGCGCCCATTGCATCGGCTATGGCAGCGAACTGATTCAGTGGGGCAAACAGGACATTGTCTTTGTCGGTGGCGGCGAAGCCGAACATTGGAGCCAGAGCGTACTTTTCGATGCCATGGGCGCATTTCCAACGCACTACAACGAGCACCCGACGCTCGCCAGCCGCCCTTACGACGCTCACCGCGAAGGCTTTGTGATCGCTGGCGGCGGCGGTGTGATGGTTCTGGAAGAACGCGAACACGCGCTGCAACGCGGTGCGACCATCCTGGCAGAAGTCACCGGTTACGGCACCGCTTCTGATGGCTACGACATGGTGGCGCCTTCCGGCGATGGCGCGAAGCGCGCCATGACTATGGCTCTGGACGGTTTGGAGCAACCCATCGATTACATCAACACACACGGAACCAGTACCCAGGCGGGCGATTTGGTCGAACTCCAGGCCATGCAGCAAGCCTTTGGCAAAAATGTTCCACCCTTCAGTTCGACCAAATCCTTAACCGGTCATGCGTTGGGCGCTGCTGGCATTCATGAGGCCATCTATTCGGTGCTGATGCTGCGCGACAGCTTTATCGCTGCTTCGGCCAATATTGATGAACTCGATCCGGGTGTCGGCAATTTACCACTGGTGCGACACCGTCTTGATCAAAGGTTGAATCAAGTCATGAGCAATAGCTTTGGCTTTGGCGGCACCAACGTCAGTCTGGTGTTTGGCGCCGCCGACTGAGCGCTACTTAATCAGGCCAATCTGACGCAAGCGTTCCAACAGGTAAGCATCACTGGTGATCGGGGGATAACGCTTGGGATTATCCTCGGTCACGCACTGCGGCAAGGCATCCAAAGAAGTGCCTGGATTGGGGTGCACAAAGAAGGGAATGGAATAACGCGACACCTTGCCCGCGTCTCCCTTGGGGTTGACTACCCGGTGGGTGGTCGAAGGCAATACGTGGTTGGTCAACCGTTGCAGCATATCGCCGACGTTGCAGATGATGGTGCCTTCAATCATCGAGATTCCGACCCATTCTCCGCGCTTGTTCAGCACTTCCAACCCTTCCTGTTCAGAACCGACCAGCAGGGTGATCAGGTTAATGTCTTCGTGCGCTCCGGCGCGAACATTGGGCAGGTTGGGATCGGTGATCGGTGGATAATGCAGCGGCCGCAAAATGGAGTTGCCATGATTCACCTTGTTGTCGAAGTAATGCTGATCTTCGCCAATAAACAAGGCGAACGCACGCAACAGCGTGACCGACAGTGCATCCAGCTCTGAATACAGCCGCAACATGGCGGTTTTAAATTCCGGTACTTCGGCAGGCCAGATATTAGGCGTCAGGTCCTGATGGGGCGCTTCACCGTCGATTTCGCGGCCCACGTGCCAGAACTCTTTCAGATCGACGTGCTCGGCGTCTTTAGCGATTTCAGTGCCAAAGGGCGTATAACCACGTGTGCCGCCGTTGTCCTTAAAGTATTGCATCTTGACGTCGTCAGGCTGAGCGAACAGCTTTTCCGACGCACGCAAGGCATCAATGACGACCGAACGATCAATGCCGTGACCGGTAATGCCGGCAAAACCCCAAGCCTGATAGGCCTCGCCCATTTCACGGACGAAGTCATCAGGGTGGGTATCAAAGCGGGTCAGGTCGAGGCTGGGAATGGTGTTCATGAGCATCTCGCAAGGACGGTCCAGCCGCCCATTTTATTATCGGATCGGCCCGCCTTTCGGCGGGCACTTATTATCGTCTTAACTGCGTTCTTTAACGTAGGGCTCGCCGATGACCTTGGGCGCCACCGAGCGTCCAATAAAGCCGCCGAGCAAGACCACGGTCAGGATATACGGCGTGGCTTCGACCAGCTGCACCGGCACTTCCACACCCAGGAAGACGGCACCCTGGCTGCGAATGGCAATGGCTTCGAGCAAACCAAACAGCAAACAAGCCTGCATCGCGGTACGCGGACGCCACTTACCGAAGATCAACGCCGCCAGCGCCATATAACCTTTACCGGCACTCATGTTAGGCGAGAACTGAGCCGTCACCGCAACCGACAAATACACACCGGCAAAACCGACGAGAATACCGGTCATCAGCAACGCCAGATAACGCGTCTTGGCCACCGAAATACCCGCCGTATCTACCGCATGAGGGTTTTCACCGACCGCACGCACACGCAGACCAAAGCGAGTGCGGAACAGGATATACCAGCACAGCGGAACGGCCGCGAACGCCAGGTAAACCAACAGGTAGTGGCCACTGATCAGCTCGGAATAAATGCCACCGATGATTGGCACATCCGCCAATTGATCCGCAAACGGCAGAGTAATCGGCGTAAAGCGCGCCTGGGTGTCACCAAAGGCCAGGTTCGGTGTATTGCCGCCCTGACTGAACCAGTAGTTACCGACGGCCGCGGTTAAACCCGCCGCCAGGATATTGATCGCCAGACCAGACACCACGTGGTCACCGTTATGCGTCACCGTGGCAAAGGCATGCAATTGCGCGAACACCACAGACGACAACACACCTGCCAGCAACCCCATCCAGGGCGAACCAAAGTAATAAGCCGCAGAGGCACCAAAGAAGGCACTGATCAGAATTTTACCTTCCAGGGCGATGTTGACGATGCCGGAACGCTCGGAAAACATCCCCGCCAGGGCTGCAAAAATCAGCGGTGTGGCGTTACGCAAGGTGGCGTCGAGGATCACGATAATGCTGTTAAACAATTCCATGATCAGGCCTCCGCTGGGTGTTGGTCATCGGCGTTGGCATCTCGCCGCCGCGCATAGTTCAGATACAACCGCTCAATCGGGTGCTTCATCATGTGCTGCAAGGCACCGGAGAACAGAATCACCAGACCTTGCAACACCACCACGATGCGGGCATCGACCGAATACTCGAACTGCAACTCACTGCCCCCTTGAGTCAGGAAGCCAAACATCAAGGAAGCCAGCACAATACCAAACGGATGGTTACGTCCCATCAATGCCACGGCAATGCCGGTAAAGCCCATCTGGTTAACCAGGTTCAGCTTGATCTGATGCGCCTGGCCCTGAACCACATTCAGCGCCATAAAGCCGGCCAAAGCACCCGCCACCAGCATGGTGAGAATGGTGACGCGCGAAATGCTGATGCCGCCATAGCGAGCTGCACTGGTGTTGCTGCCCACCGAACGGATTTCATAACCCCAGCGGGTACGCCACAGGAAAACCCAGACGGCGAACGCCACAAACAGCGCCCAGAAAATCGACAGGTTCAAGGGCGAGGCCGCAATGCGAATGCCGAAGAAGGCAAAGACTTCATGCATCTGCGGAATCCAGCTGGCACGATCAAAGACCGCACTTTCCACCGACATGGTGCCGACCGGCTTGAGGAAATACACCAGCAGGTAATTCATCAATGACGCCGCGATGAAGTTAAACATGATGGTGGTGATCACGATGTGCGAACCACGATACGCCTGCAATGCGGCCGGAATCAGCGCCCAGAGTGCGCCGAACACCGCCGCGGCGATGATGCTGATCGGCAACAGCACAATAAACGGAACATGACCGCCCAAACCCAGACACACCAGTCCAACGCCGAGCGCGCCGATATAAGCCTGGCCTTCACCGCCGATGTTGAACATGCCGCATTTAAACGCGACCGCCACGGCCAGCGCCGTGAAGATGTAGCTGGTCATGTAATAGAGGGTATAACCCAAACCATAGCCGCTACCGAAGGCACCGGAGACCATCGATTGCAACGCATCGATCGGGTTGATGTTCAGATACAAAAACACCAAACCGGCGGCAATGGCGGCGATCAGAATATTGGCCAGTGGGATCACACCCACGGTGATCCAGGCGGGGATGCGCTGCTGACTCATGCTGATACCTCCGCCTGAAGCGCTTTGATTTCATCGGGAACAATGTTGGCCATCATCAGGCCCAAGGTCCGCTCATCGGCTTTATCGGCCGGCACTTCGCCAACGATGATGCCGTCGAACATCACCAGAATGCGATCGGCGAGCGAACGGATTTCATCGAGCTCCACCGACACCAGCAAAATGGCTTTGCCGGCATCGCGCATTTCCAGAATGCGTTTATGGATGGATTCAATGGCGCCAATGTCGACACCGCGCGTTGGCTGGCCAATCAACATCACATCGTGGCCCTGCTCCACTTCACGGGCGATTACCAGCTTTTGCTGGTTACCACCGGAGAAGTTGGCGGTTTTCAGGAAGGGGTCTGGCGGACGCACGTCCCAGCTTTCCATTTTGGCGCGGCAATCATCAATCATCGCCTTCTGGCTCATCAGCACGCCGCTGTTGTAACTGGCGTCACGGTGATAACCGAGCACAAAGGCTTCATAGGCCGAGAAGGTGTTGATCAGACCCATGCGATGGCGGTCTTCAGGAATATGCCCCACACCCAGCTGACGAACTTTTTCCGGGTCGATAGCGGTCCCCGCTGTCACCGTTTCGCCGTTCAGATACATCTCGCCTGAATCGATGTTGCGTATGCCTGCCAAGGCTTCAAGCAATTCTGACTGACCATTACCGGAGACGCCGGCAATACCCACGATTTCACCGGCACGCACATCTAAGGATACGTCGCTCAGACGTTTCACACCCTGAGCATCCGTCAGACTGATATGGCGAGCGGCCAATTTAACGTCGCCAGGTTCGGCTTCGCCTTTCTCAACCCGTAGCAATACTTTACGACCGACCATCAATTCAGCCAGATCTTCCTGATTGGTGTCGGCGGTTTTCACATGCGCCACCATTTCACCACGACGCATCACCGATACTTCGTCGGTCGCTGCCATGATTTCGCGCAGCTTGTGGGTAATCAGAATGACCGTCGTGCCCTGCTCTTTCAGCGACGCCAACACCTTAAAGAGGTGATCGGTTTCCTGCGGTGTTAACACACCGGTGGGTTCGTCGAGAATCAGAATACGGGCGCCACGGTAGAGCGCTTTAAGAATCTCAATGCGCTGCTGGTAACCGACCGACAACTCTTCGACCGGCACATCCAACGGCACATTCAATTGATATTCGGAAGCCAGCCGTTCCATTTCACGACGGGCTTTGTCGAGGCTGGTTTCAATAGCGATACCATCCTCGGCACCCAGGATGACGTTTTCCAGGGCGGTAAAATTCTGAATCAGCATAAAGTGCTGATGCACCATGCCAATGCCGGCGTTAATCGCCGTTTTGGAATCTTTGATATCGAGTACCTGACCATCGACCAGGACATCGCCTTTATCGGCCGCATAAAAGCCGTAAATGATGCTCATCAGAGTCGATTTACCAGCACCGTTTTCACCCACAATGCCGTGGATGGTGCCTTGTCGAACCTGAAGGTTAATGTCCTTGTTGGCATGCACGTCGCCAAAGCGCTTGTCGATGCCGCGCAGTTCCAGAGCCATATCCATGGCAGAATCAGAAGCTGAATCGGGGGGAGTCATGGGTCACCCGGTAATCGTTAGCTAACGGAAGGATAGGCCCGAATCCGTCGGGGGTGGAAGACGGATCTGGGCCGAACAAAAAAGCACTCGCGCATCGGCGAGTGCTTTTCAGCGACAGGTCTGAACGATCAGATGTCGCAGCTACCAGTCGTGGTGTAATCGTATACTTCGATCTCACCATCGATGATGGCCTGACGGATTTGCGCCATACGCTCTTCCCAAGCCGGTTGAATCAGGTCCTGGTTGAATTCGTCCAGAGCCCAGTCAACACCACCGGCAGACAGGTCGAGAACCTTGATGCCACCTTCCCACTCACCGGACTGGCCTTCTTCCCAAGTCTGGTAAGCAGCAACACCAACGCGCTTAACCATAGAGGTCAGCATGGTGCCTGGCTGCAGGTAGTTCTGGTTGGAGTCAACGCCGATGGCGTAGATGCCTTCGTCAGCCGCAGCCTGATACACACCGATACCAGTACCACCGGCCGCCGCGAAGATTACGTCAGCGCCTTGAGAGATTTGCGACTTGGCCAGCTCAGAACCGCGCGCCGGATCGGCAAACGCAGCCGGGGTAGAACCGGTCATGTTCTCGAAGTACTCGATGTCGCCGTTTACGTATTTGGCGCCTTGCTCGAAACCACAGGCGAACTTACGAATCAGCGGAATGTCCATACCACCGACGAAACCAACAGCGCCGTTTTCACTGGCCATAGCTGCCAGCGCGCCGACCAGGAAAGAACCCTGGTGCTCAGCAAAGACGATGGACTGAACGTTAGGCAGATCAACCACAGAGTCGATGATGGCGAACTGAGTGTCCGGGAATTCAGCCGCAACCTTCTCTACAGAAGAGCTGAAGTTAAAACCAACCGATACGATCGGGCTGTTGCCATTGCTGGCCAGACGACGCAGACCCTGTTCACGCTGCTCTTCGTTCTGCGGTTCAAATTCAGAAACGGTGATGTCTTCGTTATCCGCGTTGAACTCTTCAACACCGTTACGGAAAACCGCTTCGTTGAATGATTTGTCAAACTTACCTGCCGTGTCGTAGATCACAGCCGGGCTAAAACTTGCGGACTGCTCTTCTTCGCTATCGGATGAGCAACCCGCCACCAAAACAGCGCCCGCGACGGCCGTCGCAGCAGCGACCTTGAACATACCTTTCATGGAGAATCCCCTATCAGCGATTAAAGTTATGGTTGTTTTTGCATACGCCCAACTGGCCCGACCCGGACCGTTGGGAGCACTCTAGGCATAGCTGACCGATCGGTCAACCCCTGAAGCCCCAGTGCAACAAACGCCTGCATTATACACGGCTAACCGGGTGTGACAGCCGTTGAATCCCGCAATGCGATCCAATGCAAACACTTTGTTATGCAAAAGCCTTACCGCCACCCTATAACGGGCAATAGCGCCGTTTTACGCAGCTTCAAAACAACACCACCGGCACTGGGCCGGTGGTGATAACAGGCGGTCCCGAACAAGCGGGAAATAATCGGTTACAAAATCGCTTGAGCGCGCTCGACCAGCGCATCGGCGGTAATGCCGAAATGCTGATACAGCTCACCGGCTGGCGCCGATTCACCAAAGCTGGTCATGCCCAGCACGGCGCCGTCGAGACCGACGTACTTGTACCAGAAATCAGCAATACCGGCTTCGACCGCAATGCGCTTAACGCCGGTCGGCAGTACGGCTTCGCGGTAGGCCGCATCTTGGGCATCAAACCGTTCGGTACAGGGCATGGAAACCACCCGTGCTGCAACGCCTTTCGCAGCCAGTTGATCGGCCGCGTCAATGGCCAGACCCACTTCTGAGCCCGTGGCAATCAATACCACCGCCGGTGCGCCATCGCTGTCACGCAACACATAGCCGCCTTTGTCGATATCGGCGATCTGCTGGCTTGTCCGTTTTTGGTGCGCCAGCCCCTGACGTGAGAACACCAGTGCACTGGGTTGGTCCTTCGAACCGATGGCATTTTTCCAGGCCACGGCCGTTTCCACGGTATCGGCCGGACGCCAGGTTTCCAGGTTCGGGGTCTGACGCAGTGACGCCAGTTGCTCAACCGGCTGGTGCGTCGGGCCGTCTTCGCCCAGGCCGATGGAGTCATGGGTGTAGACGTGAATCACCGGCTGCTTCATCAGCGCCGACATGCGTACGGCGTTGCGCGCGTATTCCATAAAGATCAGGAAGGTCGCGCCATAGGGGCGGAAACCACCGTGCAGCGCTAAACCGTTCATGATGGCGGTCATACCAAACTCGCGCACACCGTAGAAGCAGTAGTTGCCATCGGGCTCGGCCTGGCTGACGCCCTTAGCACCGCTCCACAGCGTCAGGTTAGACGCCGCCAGATCAGCAGAACCACCGAACAACTCCGGCAGTTTCGGCGCAAAGGCTTCAATCGATTGCTGCGACGCCTTACGGCTGGCGATGGATTCGCCTTTGGCGTCAATGTCTTTGATCAGACCTTCGGCAAACTGTTCAAAGTCGGCCGGCAATTCGCCTTTCATGCGACGCTCAAATTCCGCCGCCAGTTCCGGATGGGCACTTTGATAGGCGTTGAACGCATCCTGCCAGCTGGATTCAGCTTTGCGGCCTTTACCACGGGCGTCCCAGGCATCGTAGATGTCTTGAGGAATCTCAAACGGACCGTGTTTCCAGCCCAGTTTTTCACGCGTCAGGGTAATTTCATCGTCACCCAGCGCCGCGCCGTGGCTGGCTTCTTTGCCTTCTTTGTTGGGCGAACCAAAGCCGATGATGGTTTTGCAGCAGATCAGCGTCGGTTGATCTTTATTGTCACGCGCGGTTTCGATGGCTTGCTTAATCTCTTCCGGATCGTGACCGTTAACACGCGGAATCACTTGCCAGCCATAGGCTTCGAAACGCTTAACGGTATCGTCGGTGAACCAACCTTCTACTTCACCGTCGATGGAAATGCCGTTGTCATCATAAAACGCGATCAGTTTTCCCAGACCTTGGGTACCGGCCAGTGAGGCGGCTTCATGAGAAACGCCTTCCATTAAGCAGCCATCACCGAGGAACACATAGGTGTTGTGATCGACAATGTCGTGACCCTTGCGGTTGAACTGCGCGCCCAGGGTTTTTTCCGCCAGTGCAAAACCGACGGCGTTGGCCAGGCCCTGACCCAACGGTCCGGTGGTGGTTTCAATGCCCGGGGTGTAGCCATATTCCGGGTGGCCCGGCGTACGCGAGTGCAGCTGACGGAATTGTTTGAGGTCTTCAATGCCAAGGTCATAACCGCTCAGATGCAGCAGCGAATAATGCAGCATGGAGCCATGGCCGTTAGACAGGATAAAGCGGTCGCGATCGAACCAGCTCGGGTTGGTCGGATTGTGCTTGAGATAATCACACCACAGAACCTGGGCGATATCGGCCATGCCCATCGGCATGCCGGGGTGACCGGAATTGGCTTTCTGGACCGCATCCATACTCAGAGCGCGGATCGCGTTGGCGAGATCACTGCGTGACGGCATCAAAACATCCTCGATTGATTCATTTGTTGTACGAGCGACGTGTCCGGGAATGGCTCCCGAAAGGCGATAATTAATGGTCCCAAAAGTGAACCGAGGGGCCAATGAACCCGTTAACACCGTTCACCGGTCCACCCCTCACTTTCGAGACGCGAAATAATATCAGAAAGGCCGCGTCTGGGGCCACGGCGCCAAGCTACCAAATCTATATCAATATTTTTTGATATAGACATTGAGAAAGCCCGAATCCACTGCTAGTCTTCCCGCCATGAACCTAGACCAGCTGCCCGCCTTCTTTAAAGCCCTCGGTGACCCAACCCGACTGACCGTATTGCAGGTCCTGGGGCAGGGTGCTTTTGGCGTGCTTGAACTCAGCGATCTGCTCGACGTTAAACAGTCCGGCATGAGCCACCACCTGAAGATTCTTGCCAAAGAAGGTTGGGTCGAAAGTCGGCGCGAAGGCAACTCCATCTATTACCGTCGCGCCCTGACCGATCAGCTCGGCCTGCAACAAAATTTGTTTCGCACGCTCGACAGCTACGCCCTGCCAAAGCCGCTGGCGAGGAAGCTCAACGACATCCGCGCCGCCCGTCTGGAAGCCGCTCAGGCGTTCTTTGCCAGTCACGCCGATGAACTGGAACTCTATCAGGAACGTATAGCGCTGTTTGGCCAGTACGGACCGGAAACGCTGGCACTGCTCGACAACGTTCGAAAAACCAGCCACCAGACGGTATTGGAGGTCGGCCCCGGCAAAGGCGAGTTTCTGCGCGCATTGCACGAACGCTTCGATTCGGTCACCGGTGTTGATATATCCAGCGCCATGCTCGACCAGGCGCGTGGGCTGACTGAAGACCTGACCGGCGTCGAACTGCGCCAGTGCGATACCGCAGCCTTAGTTGCCGAAGGCCACGTTTACGATTTGGTGGTCTATAACATGGTCTTGCACCACGTACCGGCGCCCGGTCAGGAATTACAGCAGTGCGCCCAATTGCTGGACGCCGGTGGTTTGTTGGTCGTCACCGACCTGTGTCGTCACGAACAGGAATGGGCCTACAGCGAATGCGGCGATCAGTGGCTCGGTTTCGAGCCCGATGAATTACACCAGTGGGCCGATGCAGCCGGCCTGGCCCACGAAACCGGCCGATTTTTGGCGTTACGCAATGGCTTCCAGGTGCAGACGCAGTTGTACCGCAAGCCATTCATGCAACACGAACAACCAGACCGTCACGCCACCGTGGCAGCCTGACCCAATCATCATCAGCTCGAGGGAACCACTATGAGCGAATACAGCCTGTTTACGTCCGAGTCCGTCTCCGAAGGTCACCCGGATAAAATGGCCGACCAGATTTCCGACGCGGTACTGGACGCCATTCTGACCGAAGACAAAAACGCCCGCGTCGCCGTCGAAACACTGGTGAAAACCGGCATGGCGATCATCGCCGGCGAAGTGCGCACCAACACCTATGTCGACCTGGAAGACATCGTCCGCGACGTGATTCGTGACATCGGTTACACCAGCTCCGACGTTGGTTTCGACGCCGATTCCTGCGCGGTACTCAACGCCATCGGCAAACAGTCCGCCGACATCGCCATGGGCGTTGATGAAGCCGACAACAAAGACCAGGGCGCTGGCGACCAGGGCCTGATGTTCGGCTACGCCACCAACGAAACCGACGCCTTTATGCCGGCCCCCATTTATTTCTCGCACCGTCTGGTTGAGCGTCAATCGCAACTGCGCAAAAACGGCACCCTGCCGTGGCTGCGTCCGGACGCCAAATCCCAGGTCACGCTGCGCTATGAAAACGGCCAGCCGGTCGCCGTCGATGCGGTGGTACTGTCGACTCAACACGATCCAAACATCAGTCTGGGCGATCTGCGCGATGCCGTGCTCGAACACATCATCAAGCCAACGTTGCCGCAAGAATGGCTGCACGACAAAACCCTGTTTCACATCAACCCGACCGGCAACTTTGTCATCGGTGGCCCGGTGGGCGACTGCGGCCTGACCGGTCGTAAGATCATCGTCGACACCTACGGCGGCATGGCGCGTCACGGCGGCGGTGCTTTCTCGGGCAAAGACCCGTCAAAAGTGGACCGCTCGGCCGCTTACGCCGGTCGCTATGTGGCCAAAAACATCGTCGCTGCTGGCCTCGCCGACAAGTGCGAAATCCAGGTTTCCTACGCCATCGGCGTCGCTGAACCGACCTCGATTTCCATCAACACCTTCGGCACCAACAAGGTCGACGAAAACCTGATCGCCGAACTGGTGCGCGAACACTTCGACCTGCGCCCACGCGGCATCGTCGAAATGCTCGACCTACTCAACCCGATTTACCGCCCAACGGCCTCCTACGGCCACTTCGGCCGAGAGGGCTTCAGCTGGGAAAATCTGGATAAAGTCGACGCCTTGAAGAAAGGCGCTAACCTCTAATCGCAATCACAGTTTTGGCAGCCAGCGCGAACCCCGACCCTCGCGCTCGCTCCAACAGGAGAACCCCATGACGACAGCAACTGACCTTTCCAACTTCAGCGATTACAAAGTCGCCGACATTAACCTGGCCGGTTATGGCCGCAAAGAAATCACCATTGCCGAAAGTGAAATGCCGGCGCTGATGGCATTGCGCAGCAAATACAAAGCCGATCAGCCACTGGCCGGCGCACGCATCATGGGCTGCATTCACATGACCATTCAGACCGCCGTGCTGATCGAAACGCTGGTCGAGCTGGGCGCGGAAGTGCGCTGGTCATCGTGCAACATTTTCTCCACTCAGGATCACGCTGCCGCTGCCATCGCTGCCGCGGGCATTCCGGTCTTTGCCTGGAAAGGTGAAACCGAAGAGGAATTCCTGTGGTGCATTGAGCAAACCATCCTCTCGGAAAAAGACGGCAAAGAGACCTGGAACGCCAACATCATTCTCGATGACGGTGGTGATCTGACGGAAATGGTGCACACCAAATACCCGCAACTGCTGAACGACATTCACGGCATCAGCGAAGAGACCACCACCGGTGTGCATCGCTTGCTGGAAATGCTCGACGAAGGCACCTTGAAAGTCCCGGCAATCAACGTGAACGATGCCGTCACCAAATCGAAAAACGACAACAAATACGGCTGCCGTCATTCGTTGAACGACGCCATCAAACGCGCCACCGATCACCTGCTGGCCGGCAAAAAAGCGCTGGTCGTTGGCTACGGTGACGTCGGCAAAGGCTCGGCTGCATCCTTGCGTCAGGAAGGTATGATCGTACGCGTTACCGAGATCGATCCGATCTGCGCCATGCAGGCCTGCATGGATGGCTTCGAAGTGGTCTCGCCGTATCTCAACGGCCAGAACGACGGCACCGCCGCCAGCATCGACAAAGAACTGCTGGGCAACACCGACCTCATCGTCACCACCACCGGCAACACCAACGTTTGCGATCAGCACATGCTGACCGCGCTGAAAAAAGGCGCAGTGGTGTGCAACATCGGTCACTTCGATAACGAAATCGACACCGCTTACATGCGCAAAAATTGGCGTTGGGATGAAGTGAAGCCTCAAGTGCACCAGATCTTCCGCAGCGACGATAACAACGATTATCTGATCCTGCTGGCCGAGGGTCGCTTGGTGAACCTGGGCAACGCCACCGGTCACCCGAGCCGCGTGATGGACGGTTCTTTTGCTAACCAGGTGCTGGCGCAAATGTATCTGTACGAACAGAAATTTGCCGACCTGCCGGAAGCCAAAAAAGCCGAGAACCTGTACGTCAAAGTACTGCCGAAAAAACTCGACGAAGAAGTGGCTGCCGAAATGGTGCGCGGTTTTGGTGGCGTTATTACTCGCTTGACCGACGAACAAGCCAAGTACATTCGCGTACCGGTCGAAGGTCCGTTTAAACCGAACGATTATAAATATTAAAAACTGCTCGACGCTGGACGGGAGACGCTTAACGCTTAATGGCGTTATCGAGTCTTCCGTTTTGCCTCGCCCAAAAGAGTCAAAACCATGCCTTCCTCTGTACCTGTCAGTTTCGAGTTTTTTCCACCGCGCACCGAAGCCGGTTACGAAAAACTGTTCAGTGAGCACAACGCTTTAAAAGCCGCCAATCCCGAATTTTTTTCCGTCACTTACGGTGCTGGCGGCTCCACTCAGGAACGCACCATTCAGACGGTGATTGACCTGAATCAACGTGGTGTGCCCAGTGCGCCCCACCTGTCGTGCATCGGCACCACCGAGGCCACCGTTGTAGAATTGCTCGATCGTTATCGCGAAGCGGGCATTCGCCGCATCGTCGCCCTGCGCGGGGATTTACCCTCGGGCATGGGTGGCACTGGTGGCGATTTCCGTCACGCCAGCGATCTGGTGCAATTTATCCGCACGCATTACAACGACACCTTCACGCTGGAAGTGGCCGCCTACCCGGAAATGCATCCGCAAGCGCCGAATTTCGATGCCGACATTCAAAACTTCATCACCAAGGCCAAAGCCGGTGCCGATCGCGCCATCACGCAATACTTCTACAACGCCGACGCCTATCGCCATTTCGTACGCGAAGTGCGGGCGCGGGGCTGTGACATCGACATCGTGCCGGGTATCATGCCGATCACTAACGTATCGAGCCTGATCCGCTTTTCCGATGCCTGCGGTGCCGACATTCCGCGCTGGTTGCGCAAGCAACTTGAAGCCTGCGGCGACGACAGCAAACGCATCCAGGCCATTGGCCAGACGGTCGTGACCAACCTATGTCGCGAACTGCTCGACAGCGGCGCACCGGGGCTGCATTTCTACACCCTGAACCGCGCCGAACCGTCACTGGCTATTCTGGATCGTCTGGGGTAATGGTTTCTTATGGGAGTGGCCTCGCTCCCATAGTCCTACTTAAATTGGGGCTCAGCTTGTAGATACGGGGTCATTACCTGTCTGCAGCTGGCAGCATATACACTATCAACTTTGCGATTGCTCCATAGCGCCACAACTTCTAAACGTCCAACTGATTAAATTCCTTATCGGCAATCCCGAATAGTCTTCATATTGATCAGATTCATTAGCGATAATTCGGTTCTTTAAAATTACTGACAGCACATCATCAAATAAAATGTAATTTGGCTGAGTTGAAAGTTCAGTCCTACGTAGATCACCACCTTCGGACACATACAGCTCTACACTTTCAATACCCTCAAATTCAAACTCAGAAGCATCTGAAATTTCTTCAGGCTCAAAAGCTGCATGCTGAATTGGAACCCAATGTACACAGCTCAAACAACTCTACTTCTACACCGATGTCTTCAACCGATAAATAAACCTTTGACCTAACCATTAACTGCAACACTGTATCAACTTGCGATACGTCTACTGAGCTACCGTATGATCTTGTCAACACAGCACTGTTTGTGACTTCTTCCAACGGCTCGAACACGCCAATATTACAATCATATTCGTCTTCATTATCTACAGAATAAACAGCCATCGGCCAAAACAATATCCCTACTAAAAAAACTATACGCATGCTCGGCGCTCCCATTTTTTAGTCAGCGACATAGACAAAACCATTATTTTCGCTCTACTTTTAAATATTGCCTGATCTGAAAATCATAATTTCTACCAAAATAATATGGAGGCCAATTATCGTTTAAAATTTAAACCTATTCAGCATAAGGGTCGAAGCAAATACTGTCTAATTCACCTTCTCTAATAGTAATATCGTGTGAACATCCTGCCGACCCACAAGACCTCTGAACCTTGATATACACATTATCTTCTTCCTCGATATCCGAACCTAAGAAAGGATAAACTTCAAAAGCACTAGTAGCAGGTCCACCAGTACAAACCGGTTCCCTAAACAAATCACTTGGCACTTTTATATAGAATTGATCAGTCGAAATCCTAATATTCAGGTAATTCTCACTATTGCCGTAGCAATATTCATATTGCCACTCATACTTTTCATTCACCTCGTCACTGCGACCTATACCTCGGAGATTAAAATCTGCGCGAACCATGCCTTCTTCACACACTAAATTTCTATTCTCCCTCTCAGCAAGCACAGTCTCTTTAACCAACGCATCTAAATCCTTAATCTCACTAGCAGTGGAATATCCCGCGACAACCAGCATCGCAAAAAACATGAAAGTGCATTTTGATCTTCTAAACTTCACACACCACCTCTTATCTCAGTTGTACTTACTGATGATCATGAAAATGGCGATAAACTTTTAACGTCACTGCCGCACCGCCGAAAGTCATAGAGTATGCCGCTGGATTGTCATGCTTGGAGACGTATAGCCACCGGAACCAAGCAGCCGAACCCAAGGCATTGCAAACACCAGTCCCACTGCGCGAAGTTACAGTTCACTGTCGGAGGTGAAAGCAGAGAAATGCACCGTACGACTCTACCGTAGAAGGCCGATGAGTATTACCCTAGCACGGCCCAACCACCAGCACGCGAGCAGACTATGGCACACAAGGTATTCATCGACGGTCAGTACGGCACCACTGGACTGCAAATTCAGCAACGGCTCGAGGCTCATCCCGAGGTCGAACTGCTCAGCATTCCTGAAGACCAGCGCCGCGATCAAACCCTGCGCCAGCAATACCTGAACGACGCCGAGGTCGTTTTCCTGTGCCTGCCCGATGATGCCTCGCGCGAAGCGGTGTCGCTGATCACCAACCCCGGTACCGTCATCATTGACGCCTCCAGCGCGCATCGCGTGGTGCCGGGTTGGGTCTACGGCGTGCCGGAACTGCCCGGCCAGCGTGAGCAACTGCGCACGGCCACCCGCATCGCCAACCCCGGCTGCTACCCCACCGGCATGACCTTGCTGACCACTCCGCTGGTCAACGCCGGTTTATTGCCCAAGGATTACCCCATCAGCGTGCACGCCATCACCGGTTACAGCGGTGGCGGCAAGGCGATGATCGCCGACTATCAGGCCAAGACCGGAACCGACGCCGCCAATGCCGCAGCGCGCCCCAAAAACCTCGACCTCAGCCACAAGCATCTGCCGGAAATGCAGCAGATTCCGGGCTTTGAATTTGCGCCGGTGTTTGTGCCCACCGTAGCCAATGTCGAGCAAGGCATGATCGTCGAAGTGCCGCTGCACGAACGTCTGCTGGGTGGCAGCGCAGCCCAGGTTCATCAATGTCTGGCTTCGGCCTACAGCGGCGAAGCCTTCGTACAACTCATGCCGCTGAACGACGAGTCCCAACTCGACGAAGGCGGTTTTTTAAACCCAACCGCCTGCAACAATAGCAACCGCATTGAACTGTTCGTCTTCGCCAAAGATGGCCGCATCATGTTGATGGCGCGGCTCGATAATCTCGGCAAAGGCGCCTCCGGTGCGGCGGTTCAGAACATGAACCTGCGCCTGGGGCTGGACGAAAGCACCGGCCTGTTATAACTGCAACGGTACTGAATCGGTAAGCCTCGATGCGCATCCCGCGAATCTACCTGCCAAGTGCCGATCAAAGCGGCACTCAACTGGCGCTGCCCGACGGCGCCTTCGGTCATCTGGTGCGCGTATTGCGCATGAACGATGGCGCCGAACTGGAAGCTTTTAACGGTCGCGGCCAGCGTTTTCGCGCGCAACTCAAAGACGTCGGCAAACGCAGCGCTGAAGTCGCACTGCTCGAAGCGCTGCCTTCGCATACGCAATCACCCTTGCGCACGCACCTCGGTTTGGTGATGTCCAAAGGCGACCGCTTCGATTACGCCCTGCAAAAAGCCACCGAACTGGGCGTCAGCGCCATCACGCCACTGACCAGCGAGCGCTGCGATTTAAAACTCAAAGCCGACCGGCAAGAGAAGAAAATGCAGCACTGGCAAGGCGTGCTGGCCTCCGCCTGTGAACAATGCGGACAAGATTCCGTGCCCGACCTGGGCGACATTCAAAGCCTGGAAGCCTGGGTCTTAGCGCAACACAGCGCGCTGAAACTGGTGCTGCACACCAGTGCTGAAAAACCAACCTTTCCCGAAGCGTCTCCCGAATCGGTCAGCTTCCTCATCGGTCCCGAAGGCGGCCTCACCGAACCGGAAGTAGCAGCGGCCGGCAACGCTGGCTTCCAAAGCTGGCAACTCGGTCCGCGCGTACTGCGCACCGAAACCGCACCGGTGGTCATGCTTGCGTTATTGCAGCAGCGTTGGGGTGATTTCTAGTGAACCCGTCGCTACTTCTGCGGTTAATTCGCCGCTAACCAGCATCACTCCTAATAGGCAATACAGCGGGTATTTTTAATGGTTCATTTTAAATAGTCAGCGACAGCATTTATAACCGCGTTAACCCTACTGGCACTGAGTGGTTGTGCTGACAGCACTGACACTGCCGATGCCGATACGGAAGCCGCCAACAAAGCACTGGTCATCGACGCCGTAACAGCTTTGTTTATCGACCAAGATGCGCAGGCGGTTCAACAGTATTGGGGAGACACCTACCACCAGCACAACCCGAACTTCCCCGACGGTGTTGATGTCGTGCTGAACATGCCCGGAAATCTACCCCCGAATTTCAAGTATGAAATGGGCGTTGTACTGGCCGAGGAGGATTTGGTGATGGTGCGGGGTCGTTACACCGGCTTTGGACCGCAACCGATGATTGGTGCTGACATGTACCGCGTCGAAGACGGTAAAATTGTTGAGCACTGGGACATTCTGCAACCCGAAGTGGCCGCCCCATGTTCGAACCGGGCTTATAAACCCATCGGATTACTCAGGCCGGAGCGAAGCGGCTCCGGCCTGCAGCCTTTTTGCCAACGCCCGCGCCAACATCGGACTGATCAACAACACCAACAAAAAGCGCAGTGTCTGGAATGTCATGATCAAACCCACGTCGACGTCGGTCGATGCAGCGATGATGGCCACGCTGTCGAGCCCGCCCGGGCTGGTGGCGAGGTACGCCGTTAACGGATCGATGTCGAACACCACCACCAGGCCAATCGCCAGCCCACCGCACAACACCATTAACAGCACAATCGAAAACAGAATGCGCCAGAAGGCGCGCATGGCGTAACGCACCACCGCCAGCGTAAAGCCCAGCCCAATGCGCCAACCCAGCAGCATATAGCTTATCGCCAGCAACCAGGGTGGCTGCACCAATTCGACCACTCCGCTCAGCGTTAAGGCAGCGCCAATCGCCAATGGTGTGAGCAAAGCGCCACCGGGGATTTTCAGTTTGATGCCCAGCCAGCCACCAAAGGCGGCGATCATCAGCGTTTCCAGCAGCGCAATCAGATTAAAGGGCGGGAACCAATAAGCGGCGCTGGTGACCGACATACCCGAATGCGAGGCGGTCATGGCCGCCACAATGGACGCCGTTCCGGCCACCATCAGCACGCGCAGATACTGCATAAAAGCGACCAGCCGTGGGTCGCCGCCGCCGCTTTCAGACAGAATCACCATCACCGAAGCCGCGCCGGGCGGCGTGCCCCAAATAGCGGTCGTGCCGGGCAGCACCTGTTTGCGCGCCAGTATCCAGCCTTGGGTGGCCGCGATACCGAGCACCAGCAAAGTGACCGACAAGAACAGCCACCAGCGATTGAAAAAGTCGACGACAACATCGGCTTCCAGGCTGCGCGCGACCAGACAACCAATCATGGTTTGGGCGGCATAAAAACCCGGTTTACCAATGCGCAGCGCACTGCCGCGCAAGCTGAACACAATGCCAACGATCATCGGCCCGAGCAGCAAGGCAGCGGGTAAACCCAGCAATTCGAGCACTGCTGAGAACAGAACCGACACCACCAGCAAGCCCAACCAGGCGCGCCAGGGTGTCGTGGATAACACAGAGGAGAGGTTCAAAAGTCGCTATCAGTCCGGGTTGAAAAAGGGGCCAAATAGTAAACCCAGATAAGTCACCAGCGGTTCACCGGCGCTCCATTGCAACGGTAAATCGCTGAACTGGCGGATGTCGTCAACCACCCAGCCCGGTTCAACCCGATTCATGGTGAAGCCGTGAATCAACGTCTGCTGCAACGGAAAGGTGGGGTAGAGATCGTCGGTATGAATGCCCGCCATGGTCACCGCCGCACAGATGGCATAGCGGCCATCGCTCAATTTCACCGAATCAATGCGGTCAACGTTTTCAATATGCACTTTGTGCTCGGCGTTGGTCAGACCCAGCTTCGAATAATAATTCAATTCATTGCGGCCGAGGCTGCAGTTTTTGGTGAAGAATTCATACGCCGATTCACCGCGAGCATTTTTGGTGAAACAGAAATAGGTCTTCAGTTTTTCAAAATCCAGATTGCTAACATCCGGAAATTGCTCGGCCGTCAGACTCTGCAACATCAAGCGACCCACAGCAAAATTAAAGATGTCTTTGTGGAGCTGTTTACGGGCGGCCGTTGAATGTCCGTTCTGCGTCAAGCTGCCTTGAATATACTGCATGGAATACTCGCTCAGCGTGATCACTTCCGGTCCCACCAGAGCAAAGCGAATAAATTTCTCATCATCCTGATACTGAAACAGTTGATAGGTATCTTTGCCTACCTTGCGTTTAAGCACCGCATCAAAGCTATCCGCGACAAAACTCAGCTTTCGCTCCAACAACACCGACGATAATTGTTCCGCCGCCGCATCGCTCATATCCGTTTTCCTTATCGTGCCTACAACGAGATAAACAAATCACGCCCAACCAAACAAACGCTGGGCGTTTTGATAACTCTGTTTTAACACCTGATCGACCGGCAGTTGTTTTACGTCGGCGATTTTCTCAATCACAAAGGGCAGAAACTTCGGCGCATTTTCCTGACCACGATACGGCACCGGCGTTAAGAACGGCGAGTCGGTTTCCACCACCAGCTGCTCGATCGGCGTAGCGGCCAGCACTTCGCGTACGTTCTCGGCTTTGTTAAAGGTGATGATGCCGTTAAAGCCGAGCATAAAACCCTGCTCCAGGCAGTACTGCGCCAAATCGATGCCCGAGGTAAAGCTGTGAATCACGCCTTTGCGTTTTAAGTGCGGAACGTAGTCCGCCAGAATCGCCTGGGTGTCTTCGTCGGCGTCGCGGGTATGAATGACCACCGGCTTATCGAGCTCACAGGCAATTTTCAGCTGATCGGCAAATACCTGACGCTGCTTGGCCCGGTCGGAATGGTCGTAGTGGTAATCCAGACCAATCTCACCAATGGCGACGATCTTGTCGTCGTTGCCATGCTGGCGCAGTTCGGCGTCAGTCGCCTCGGTGTAGTGGTCAGCATCGTGCGGGTGAATACCCTGGGTGCCGTAGATCATGGCGTGTTCTTCGGTCAAATCGCGCACCCGGCCCAGATTGTCCGGCTCCACCGCGATGGTTACGATACGCTCAATACCAACCGCCCGCGCGTCATCCAGAATCTGGCTCAGCTCGGCATCCTTCAGATAGTCGAGGTGGCAGTGCGTTTCGACGATGGGATGGGAAAAGACGGGAATATCGCGTTTCTTACGGCTCATGAGACTGACCCTTGGAACGTGGGCGGCCCAGTTTAGTGATCAACGAGTGGAGATGCCATGCCGGCAACGATCAAACACCTGATTTTCGACATGGGCGGCGTGCTGGTGCGTTTACAGTGGCATCAGCAGGTGACCGTGTTACTGGGCCGGGATGTCCCGTTCGAGCAGATTCACGCGCTGTGGGGCAATGCCCGTTCCACTCATGCCTTTGAGACCGGCCGGTTGGATTTCGAGGCGTTCACCGATGCACTGATCGAGGAATTCGGTTTAGCCCTCAGCCGCGACGAGGTGCAGCATCGCTTTCGCGCCATGCTCGATAACGATTTTGACGACAGCGTCCCGTTACTCACCGACCTGAACGCCGATGGCCGCTATACCCTGAGCTTGCTCAGCAATACCAACCCCTGCCATCTGGCGATGGTCAAAGAGCGCAACACCATCTGGCCACTCATCGAACGGCCTTTTACCAGTCTTGACTTCGGTTTAATGAAACCCGACCCGGCGATTTATCAGGCTGTGCTGGACGCGCTCAATGCCCGCCCGGAAGAATGCTGGTTTTTTGATGATGGCATTCACAACGTTGAGGCGGCCCGGGCGTTAGGCATGAACGCTGAGCAGGTGTTTGGTCCGAACGATATTCGCTCCCTATTAACGCACCATCGGCTGCTTTAATTAATAGCCCGCTGCGTTGGCACGCGCCCAAAGGTGCGCCGCCATTAAGGCGCGCCAGGGTGAAAATTGCGCTAACCAGTGCTCGGTGAATTTGGCGTCCGGCGTGCTGTTCAAGGCCAATAATTCACCGAGATTTTTACGCACGGCTACATCGCCATGCAAAGATCCATCGAGTGAATTAAAACCCCGCAGCAACGCATAATTCACCGTCCACGGACCAATGCCTTTCAGCGCCAGCAAGCGTTGGTAAATGAGTTCAGCCTCGGGTTTGTGCAGCCAATCATCGAGCGGTAATTCACCGGATGCAATGCCATCGCATAAGGCGCGAACCGCCATGAGTTTGGCACGCGATAACCCCGTTTCGCGCAACCGTTCATCACTGAGTGCCATCACCGTCTCAACATCCGGAAATGCGAGCAGATTATTGGGTGCTGCCTGATTTGCTGCCTGAATCAAACGGCGGCGAATGTTGATGGCCACAATCACGCTGATCTGTTGCCCGATAATGGCCCAAAGCAAGGCTTCAAACGGTGTGGCCGATTGCGGTACGCGCAAACCCGGACGCTGTTGCAGCAAGGCCCCTACCTCAGGATGTTGGGAAAACTGGGCTTCAAATTCTGCCGTGCCCTGATCCAGACCGAGCAAAGTTTCAGCGACGCTTTGCAGCGCAAAGTCCGCGGCGTTTTCGCCTTCGCACTGAACCCTTAATGAGGATTGATCGAAGTGAAAACCGAGCGTCATTGGCTGGTGTTGATGCATCACCGCTTTGGTCACGGACTGTTCATCACAGCGCTCGGCAACGCTGTGTGAATCGCGGCTGTGGAAGGCGATAAAATCGTCGCGCCGGAAATTGTCGGGCAAGGTCAGTTCAAGTGTCTTGCTATTGAGCGTCATGAAAAATCAGTCCCAGAGTAAAACGTTCGCCGCTGCGCACCCGACTGACACCGTGACGCAGGGTGACGCGATAATCGCCGCGCGCGCCAGTCACCGGTCGATACTGACCGGCAAAAACCACGGCATCGCCACGCTGCAATGAAACCACGTCGGGACGCGATTGGCGACGCGGTCGTTGTTCAACCAGCGTGAACTCGCCGCCCCTGAAGTCCTCACCCAGCTGCGACAGCATGACGGTTAATTGCAGCGGAAACGCCAGTGGTCCGTAGAGATCCTGATGCAGACAGTTATAGTCACCGGCGCCGTAGCGCAATAACAGCGGCGTGGGTTGAGTCTGACCTGCAGCATGACAGTGGCGAATAAATTCAGCATGCGTCGCCGGGTAACGATGCTCAAAGCCCAAACGCTGCGACCAGCGGTTCGCCAGCGGCACTAAGCGTTCATAGAGTTGCGCACGCAGCTCCGCAATCAACTCAGGCAAGGGATCATCAAAATACTGATACTCGCCCTGACCAAAGCCGTGGCGTTGCATAATCACCCGACTGCGAAAGCGCGTGCGGTCAGCGTAGGAATCGATCAATGCCTGGCATTGCTCCGGTTGCAACAGCGCAGGCATCGGCGCGTTGCCAAAGTGGTCGAGTTCGCTTTCCAGCGCTGGCCAGTTGCAGTGGTTCAATCGTTGGATCATGGCGTTTTCATCGTCGGTGCTTTCATGGGCACTCTACGCTTTAGCCGCTACATCGCCATCCGCACCTTGCGGTGCAATTCGTTGGCCCCATCATAGGGGCGGTCTTAACCTTGGGAGAATGACCGAATGCGCGTTCATAAAACCTTGCGGCCTTTTACGTTTCCGCTGCTGATGTCGGTTTATATGGTCACCTTGATGACCGCTCTGATCACCTGGGTGAACATCGGTTTCGGTCCCAGCTATCTGCTCGCCTGGGGTCAGGCGTTTATGGTCGCCTGGCCGATTGCCTTTATGCTGATTCTGCTCGGCGCACCCAAACTGCAAGCGCTCACCGCCTACCTGCACCGTTAATGCTGCGTGATACACTGGGCGCAGATTTTGACGGTGCCCACTGATGCTGCACACCCTGCCCGGTAATCAACTCGAAGTGCTGGTCGAACCGCTGGCGCGGCTGCTCGCCGTGCCAGTCGACAACCCGCTCGAGCCCGATGTGATTCTGGTGCAAAACCCCGGCATGCAGCATTGGCTGAGTATGGAACTGGCGCAGCATCGCGACCGTCGCATCAGCATGAACCTGCGCTTTCCGCTGCCGGTCACCGAATTCTGGAGTTTGATTCGTCGCGTGCTCGGCCCGAAGGCAGTGCCCGAAGCGTCGCCCTATCGGCGCGAGGTTTTAAGCTGGCGGCTCGATGCGTTGCTGGCACGCGACGACATTGCTGACCACCCGGTTTTTGCCGAACCCACCCGCTATTGGCGTCGGCAAAGCGATCGTCAGCAGGCGGTGCGCCGTCATCAACTGGCCGAACAACTGGCCGATTTGTACGAACAATATCTGCTCTACCGCCCGGATTGGATTGCCGACTGGGACGCCGGCAACGGCGAGCACTGGCAGGCACAACTGTGGCGTCTGCTGACCGCCGAAACCTCGGTGCCACACCCCATCAAGCTGGCGCGTCAGGCCATCGACCAACTGGCGCAACCGGCCGATGCGTTGCCTGAACGCCTCTTTCTGTTCGGCATCAATGCGCTGTCGCCGTTCTGGCTCGATTTTCTGAAAGCGTTGTCCGAGCGTGGCGGCATCGACATTCACCTACTGTACCTCAACCCCAGCGACGATTACTGGGGCGAAGTCGTCAGCGAACGCCAGGCCGCTAAACAACGGGCGCGCTGGATTGAAGCCGAGGCCGACCCGGATACGCCGTTGGACGTCGGCAATCCACTGCTCGCCAACCTCGGCCAACAAGGCCAGGCCTTTGTGCGTCTGCTCAGTGAACGCGCCGATCTGGAAACGCCGGTCTTTGTTGAAAACCAAACACCAACGCTGCTGGCGCAATTGCAGCGCGATATTCTGCATCTGCACGATGGCCGCGAATCACCGAGCGACCTGAACGACACCTCCATCAGCGTCACCCGCGCCCACTCGGCATTGCGCGAAGTTCAGGGTTTACACGACTGGCTGCTGCATCGCTTTAACGACGACCCCACGCTCACGCCCAAAGATGTGGTCGTGATGTGCCCCAACGTCGAAGACTACGCACCCTTTGTCGAAGCCGTGTTCGCGCGCCGCTTTGAAGATCTTTCAGAAAAAGTACCGCCACTGCCGTGCTCCATCGCCGACCGTCATTTAAAAGATGCCGACCCGACCGTCGCTGCCTTTCTCGACTTATTAACGCTGCCCGACGCCCGCTTCCAAGTCAGTCAGGTGATTGGCTGGCTGCGCGTGCCGGCGATTCAGACGCAGTTCCGATTAACGCCGGACGACGTCGATCAGCTGGCCCACTGGCTCAGTGACGCGGCGGTGCATTGGGGGCTGGATGCGCAGCACAAAGCCGACTTCGTCGAACGTGAGGTGAGCGATCACTTCACCTGGCAACAAGGCCTCGACCGACTGCTGCTCGGCTTCGCCTGGGGCGATGAAGAAACGATTCTGGGTGAGCGCTTACTACTGCCGCAGGTCGAAGGCAGCGATGCGCTGCAACTGGGCCGCTTAATGGCGTTCGTGCGTCGCCTGAAACAACTGGCTGCGGAGCTGAACCAGCCGCGCGATATTGAACACTGGCAAGCCTTCCTCAAAGACCGGTTGCGACTGGCGCTGTTCGCCACCGGCGAGACCTTCGACCCAGCGCACGACGACCTGCGCGCAGCCATCGCCGACCTCGGTCAACACTGCTTCGAAGCGGGTTACGCTGGCGACATTCCACTCGGCGTCATCCGCGACGTACTGATGCAGGCATTCTCTGGCAGCCAGAGCGGTGGTCGCCAGTTTTTGACCGGCCAGATTACCGTTTGCTCGCTGGTACCGATGCGTTCCATTCCCTTCAAAGTGCTGGCCGTACTCGGATTAAACGACGGCGAATTCCCGCGCCACCGGCCGCCTTTGGGTTTCGATTTAATGGCCAACGATCATCGCCTCGGCGATCGTTCGCGGCGCGGCGACGACCGCTATCTGTTCCTTGAAGCGCTGCTATCAGCACGCGATTCGATTTATCTCAGCTACCAGGGCCGCGATGTCAGCAACAACACCGAGCGCCAACCCTCTCTGGTGCTGACCGAACTGTTCGGCTACCTCGAATCCGCCAGCGGCTGGCGGCGCGAGTACATTCGCGACCTGCCGCTGCAACCTTTCGCCGCCGCCAATTATCAGGGCGAACAACCCAGCTTCGACCGCCACTGGCTGCGCCTGACCCATGCCTTGCCCGGCGCCAGCAACATCGCCGAATTGCCCGAGCCAGAGTGGCCAGACGAACTGCCGCTGAAACAACTCATCGATGCGCTCGACCATCCGTCACGCGCCTTTGCCCGCACGCGGCTGGGTTTGTTTTTGGGTTACGACAGCGGCCCGCAACTGGACGACAGCGAACCTTTCGCACCCGATCACCTGACCCGCTATCAACTCCAGGCGCAGTTGATCGACAGCGAACTGGGGCTCGACGACAGGCCGGTCGAAAACTGGCTCGAACGCGCTCGGCTGTCGGGCCTGCTGCCCGATCACCGAGAAGCCGAAGACGATCTGCAAAGCTGGCAACACCAGGCCGAACAATTCGCCGGCAACCTGATGGAACTGGGCAGCGGCGAACTGACACTCGACCGCGTCGAAACAATCATCGACGGCCAGACCCTCAGCGCACACTTACCTCGCCTCGCCGATGGCCGTCTGCTGTTCTGGCGTTTGGCTGACGCCAAAGGCAGGGATTACCTGACGCTCTGGCTGCATCATCTGGTCGCCAACCTCAGCGGCAGCACCGAAACACTGGGCCTGTACCGCACCAACAAAACCGACGCCGTCTATCAGTTGCAGCTAGCACCCTTAAACGCTGACGACGCCAAAGCCGAACTGACCAACTGGCTGCGCATCTGGAAGCTGGCGCTGTGCCGGCCGCTGCCGCTGAACGCCGCCATCGGCGTTGAAATCGCCAAGCCCAGAACGCGCGGCGAATACCAGCCCTACCACTTCGACCGCCTCTGGACCGGCGATCAATTCCGCAGCGGCCTGGGCAGCGACGCCTATATGCACTGGTTCTGGCCGGAGCCGCCCGATGAGACGGCGTTGCGCGATGATCTGCTGGCGCTCTATGAGCCGTTGTTTGCGCAGCTCACTGAAACCTAAGCAGACTTTCTCAACCATTGGATGTAGCGCTAAACTGAACCAGCAGAAACCGAGGTGACGACCATGAACAGCCAACAATTGCGCAGTGAAATCGACAACCTGGCACTGAGCGAAAAACTCAAACTGGTCGAAGACATCTGGGACACCATTGCCGCCAGCAATGCCGAGTTGCCGCTGCCGGACTGGCAACGTGAGGAACTGAAAAAGCGCTACCAGAGCTACCAGGCTGGTGAACAAGGCCTGCACAGCTGGCAAAACGTTCATGAGGCGCTGCGTAAAGGCAACCAATGAAGCTGCTCTACACCGACCGGGCCAAGGATGACCTGGAAACCGCCTTTCTCTGGTACGAACGGCAACAGCGCGGCTTAGGGCAGGATTTTCTCAACAATATTGAAGCCGCCCTACAGCAAATCATCGCCAATCCCAAAGCGCAGCCGCTCTATCACGACGCCATTCGCGGTTGCTTAACTCGCCGCTTTCCCTTCACGCTGTTTTACAGCATTGAGGTGGAAGGCCTGATCATTCACTCGGTATTCCATCATCGGCTGGATACCGGAAAAAGACCCTGACCGGCAATCCTCAATGCCCACACTCGACGCCGCCACCCTACCGCTCACCGGTCGCCAGCTCATTGAAGCCAGCGCCGGTACCGGTAAAACCTACAACATCACCCGGCTCTATATTCGGCTGTTGCTGGAATCAAACCTCGGCGTCGATCGCATTCTGGTGATGACCTTTACCAAAGCCGCCACCGAAGAGCTGCGCGGACGTCTGGCAACGCTGCTGCGCGAAGCACACGACCACTGGGATACTCTCGACGAACCCTTTTTCGCCGAACTGCGCCAGCGTATCGACCCGGTGAAAGCCAAAGCCCGGCTGTATCAGGCGCTGCTGCATCTGGACGAAGCCGCCGTCTACACCATTCACGGTTTCTGCAAACGCGCATTAACCCAGCAAGCGTTCGCCAGCGGCATCGGTTTTAACGCCGAAATGGAAACCGACAGCCGCGAGCTGATCATGGAAGCGCTGCGCGACTGGTATCGCCGTCGCGCTGGCGATGACGACTTCGGTTTGCTCTACCAACACTGGCCCACACCGGATGCGTTTTTTGACAGCTGGGCCAACACCATCGCCAGCAGCGAGCCATTACCGGAACCGGGCGTGACGGACCCGGAACCCGCCTGGCAGGCGTTTCGTGAGCAGTGGGACAACGAAGCCGAGGCGTTTTTTGCGCTCAACGTCAAAACCCGGCGCGGCGATAACCAAGCCATCTGGCAGGCAACGCTGGATGAGTTAAACCATCTGGCGCGCCAAACCTGGCCGGGTTCCGCACCCGAACTGTTCGATAAAGGCTTCAACAAAGACGCCTTCAGCACCGCCAAAAAAATCGACCAGCTCCCGACGCTGCATCGCCTCACCAAAGCGCTGAATCAGATCAGCCTGGAACAACGCGCCCAACTGGCGTGGGCGGGCATCGACTACGCGCGCGCCCATCTCGCCGACGCCAAGGACCGCCTCAACCAACTCGACTTTAACGACCTCATCGTGCTGCTGCGGAAGCGCCTGACCGAAGACGGCGGCGAACCTTTGGCCGCGGCGCTGGCCGAGCAATTCCCGGCCGCGCTGGTCGACGAATTTCAGGACACCGACCCGGACCAGTACGCCATTCTGGATACGATTTATAGAAAACGCAGTGACACGGAACCGTTGCTGTGCATGATCGGCGACCCCAAGCAGGCGATTTACGGTTTCCGCGGCGGCGATGTGTTCGCCTATTTAAGCGCCCGCGACCACGCCGATCAGCAATGGCAGATGGACACCAACTTTCGCTCGCACCCGGCGGTGGTCGACGGCTACAACCAACTGTTTTACGACGGCGGCCGCGCCGTGTTCGGCTTCGGCATCGACTACCAGCCGGTGAACGCCGGCGCCAAAGAGCCGGCTGAACTCATCGACCCGGCCGGCCGCGCTGCCGTGCAATGGGGACTGCTGCCCGCCGACGACAAGCCTTACACCAAAGACGCTCAGGGCGCGCTGGCGCTGTGGTCGGCGGCGGAAATTCATCGGCTACTCACACAAGCAAGCTGGTCGAATAAACCCGTACAGCCAGGCGACATCGCGATACTGGTGCGCGACCGCAACGAAGCCGCCACCATCCAACTGGCGCTGCACGAATACGGCTTAAATTCGGTCTACTTAAGCAGCCGCGACAACGTATTGAAAAGCGAAGAGGCTGACAGCCTGCGTCTGGCGCTGCACGGCATTCTCGATCTGGAAAACGATCGCGCCTTAGTCGCGGCGCTGGCTACGCCCTGGTTTGGCCTCGATACCGAGGCGCTGTTCGAGCTGCATCAAAACGAACACCGCTGGGCCGAGCTGCAGGCCGAAGTCACCGAACTGCGCGAACGCTGGCTTAATCAGGGCCTGATGAGCATGGCGCTGGCACTGTTCCAACGCCACGTTCAGCCGCGCCCGGAGCAACACGAACGCGCTCTGACCAACAGCCTGCATCTGCTCGAATTGCTGCAACAGGCCAGCCAGCACCATCGCCAACCCTGGGCGCTGTTGCACTGGTTCGATCAGGCGCGCGACGACGACCGCCTGGCCGCCGAAGCGCAACTGCGGATGGAAAGCGATGCCGACCTGATTCAGGTGATTACGCAGCACGGCGCCAAAGGTCTGGAATATCCGATCGTCTTCCTGCCGTTTGTCAGTTACGGCCGCAGCGCCCGCCAAGCGCCCGCGCTGGTCCGCTACCACGACCGCCACGATCACAGCGCGCGCCTGGCGCTGAACCCGAGCGATGAGGAAATCGAACTCTGGCAGCAGGAGCAGATCGCCGAAGACATCCGCCTGCTTTATGTAGCCGCCACCCGCGCCGAAAGCCGGTTGTATATTCTCGCTGCCGAGTTCAAAGAGTTCGCGCGCAGCCCGTTGGCCCGCTGCATGGGCATTGAGCAGTTCGGCACCCTCACTGAGAAACTCGGTACGAACCCGCTCATCCCAAACCTGCTGCGTGATATCGCCTTAACCACCGAACAACCGTCATCGCTATCGGCCACACCCCGCGGCGACCTCAAACCCGCCGACTTCCACGGCAGCATTGAACGCGACTGGTGGCTCAGTTCCTTCTCAGCGCTGACCCGAAACGCCCGCCACGGCGGCCTGTCGAACCCGGACCGCGACCAGGACGAACCCGAGGCCACCAATACCCCAGCCAGCGAACTGCCTCTGCGTTTCTCGCTCGCCCGCGGCGCCGAAGCCGGTAACCTGCTGCACGATATTCTGGAACGGCTCGACTTCCACCAGCCCGACTTCGAAGCCGCCTTACAAGCGCCACGCCAGCGCTATCAGGGTTTGATCAGCGGCATCGAAAACGCCGAGCCGCAGTTAATCGACTGGCTGACCGAAATTCTGCACACCGAATTGCCCAGCGGCGCACGGTTGGCAGACTTGCCGCTGAACCAGACGCTGCGCGAGTCCGAGTTTTATTTCCCGCTGAATGCGACCGCCAACGCCGGTCGCCTGCTCGCCGATATTCTGGCCCGCCATCGCGGCCAACAGGCCGTGGCGCTGCCCGATCCGCGTCGACTAAAAGGCATGATGCACGGCTACATCGATCTGGTGTATCAGTGGGGCGGCCGCTATTACGTGGTCGATTACAAATCCAGTTACCTCGGCAACCAGCTGGCGCGCTATCAGGACCCCTGGCTGACCGAGAGCGTGCAGAACAGCTACTACGACCTGCAATACCTGATCTACAGCCTGGCACTGCACCGCTACCTGAAAACGCGACTGGCCGATTACGACCCGGCGCAACATCTTGGCGGCGTGCATTACCTCTACCTGCGCGGCATGGCGCCGGGCAACGCCAGCGGCATCTACCATCGCGAAGCCGACCTCACCGCCATCGCCGAACTGGATGCCTTGTTCCAGGGCGAAGAGGTAAACGCATGACCGACTTACTCGACCTGAACCGCCATCTGGAAGGCGTCGCCGAACTCGACTTATTGCTCGCCGAACGGCTGTGCGACTTTCTGAATTGCCACGACGACTGGCTGTTCCACTCACTGGTCGGCGTCAGTCAGGCGCTGCAACAGGGCCACGCCTGTTTGCAACTGAGCCACTGGGCTGGTCGTTTTGAATGGCGTGCGGAAGACGACCCGGACAGCGGCTATCGCTTCCCGGCGCTTGAAGACTGGCGAGAAAAACTGGCGTCCTTACCCATCCGCCCGGACGACAACGCCCCGGTGGTTTTCGACCTGGACCGGCTCTATCTGCGCCGCTACTGGCGCTTCGAAACCGAACTGGCCACTGCGCTGAGTTCACGCCTAAAGGCTCCGGTCGACGCCAACCTGAAAACCGCCAAACAGGTGCTGACTGACCTGTTCGGCACCAGCGACACCACCAACTGGCAGCAAGTCGCGGCGGCCAATGCCTTGCTGAACCGCTTCACCGTCATCGCCGGCGGCCCCGGCACCGGTAAAACCTTCACCGTCACCCGGCTGCTGGCTTTGTTAGCGGCCACCGCAACCGACCTGCCGGTCATCAAACTCGCCGCCCCGACCGGCAAGGCTGCACAGCGTTTGGGCGAATCCATCCGCGCCGCCAAAGCCGACCTGCTCGGCCCCGTCGATATGCTGACGCTCGACGCCATCCCGGAAACCGCGTCCACGCTGCACCGCTTACTGGGCGTCATTCCCAACCAGCTCGACTTCCGCCACCACGACCGCAACCCGCTGGAACTCGACATTCTGGTGGTCGATGAAGTCTCCATGGTCGACTTACCGCTGATGACGCGCCTGTTCCGCGCACTGCCAGAGCACGTTCGCGTCATCTTCCTGGGTGATGCCGACCAGTTACCGTCTGTTGCGGCCGGAAGCGTGCTCGCCGACCTAGCTGAAAGACCGCATCCAGGCTATTCCAAGACCCGAAAAAATCAACTTAAACAGTTGGGAATTGGCCTTGAAAATGATGCAAAAGGCAGCGCCGACTACCTCAGCTACCTTTACGACAGCCGCCGTTTCGGTCCCAATTCCGGCATCGGCCAACTCGCCCGCCAGGTCATCGACGGCCAAAGCGACGCCAGCCTCGCCACACTGAAAGGCGAACACAACGACGTCCAATGGCTCGGCGACGACGACCTCTATGCCCAAATCGACGCCTGGACGCGCACCTGGTACCAACCCATCGCCCAGGCCGAGAACTTGAGCGAAGCCTTCGACCGCCTGTTCCAATTCCGCCTGCTGTGCCCGACCCGAGTCGGCCCACGCGGCGTCGAAGCGCTGAACGAACGCATCGAACGCCAACTCAACCCCAACCGCGAACCCGCCTACCGCGGCCAGCCGATCATGGTCACCGAAAACCACTACGGCGTCGGCCTCTACAACGGCGACATTGGCCTGCTCTGGCCCGACGACAACGGCCAGCTCCTAGCCTGGTTCCCAGAAGGCGATAACCACAGACCAGTCGCCCCCGGCCGGCTGCCGAGGCATGAAACCGTCTACGCCATGACCATCCACAAAACCCAGGGCAGCGAGTTCGAACGGGTTGCCTTGGTACTGCCGGAAACCCCCAGCGCCATGCTCACGCGTGAGTTGATCTATACGGGTTTGACGCGGGCCAAGCAGGAGTTAGTGGTGTTTGGTGGGGAAGGCGTTTGGCTCGAAGGGGTCAGGATGCGGGTGGAGCGGCATTCGGGGTTGAAGCAAAGACTGAGCGAATAATTAGCCAGTAACTATCAACCTTATAATTTCAATATTCCTAGACAATCAAACAAGAACCACTATCATTCTCGTCATAGCCAAAACCTACAGCGGAAACCGAGATGATTAAAACAGCCACTTTTGCCGTGATGCACTTTTCCATTGCGTTCAGTGTCGCCTGGGCTCTGACTGGCAGCTTTGTCGTCGGAGGTCTGGTGGCGTTGGTTGAGCCGGCGGTGAATACCGTGGCCTTTTACTTCCACGAGAAAGTCTGGAAGCGGATTGAACGGATGCGTAGCAACAACGATTCAACGGGTGGTCCGCAATTCAGTGCGGCGATGTAACGCGCCGCCTGACCTTCGATTGCGTCAATCGGCCACTTTTTTGCGGCAATCCGCCGCGCCTGCGGGTAAGCGCCTTCTTATGCTGTGACCGCCTTGTGTGAGTCACGATAAGAAGGAGAACCGCGTGCACATTCGTTTATTGATCTCGCTCCTGGTGCTGTTCGGCACCACCCTGGCCAATGCCGATCAATCCTTCGGTGTGGGACTGCAATACCAGACCATTACCGATTACGACGACCCGGGTGTCGGTGTCGCCGCTCGTTATGCTTATGGCTTTACGCCGCAGTTATCGCTGCAATCGGAAGTCAGCGCGACGGTGAGTGAAGTCGAAGGCGAGGTCGTCAACAGCGTTGGCAATTCGGTGGGCTTTGCCTCGGCCTGGCTGACAACCTTTGCGGTGTACGGCCGCTTTGAACAACCGTTAGGTTCGCGCTTTTCCGTGCATGGCCGGGTGGGTATGCTGAGTGCGCAGTCGGAGGTAGAGCGTTGTATCAGTGGTAACTGCACTAGTTTCGAAGGGTCCGATACCGACCTGAGTTATGGCGCCGGCGCGGCTGTTCATCTGTCGCCCAGCCTCAGCCTGGTGACCGACTGGACGCACATTGCCGAAGACGTTCAATACATCGGCTTGTCGCTGGAGTACCAACTGCAATCGCTGTGAACTTCCACATCGGCGGCGATGAAAGTTCCGCTTAACTGTGCGACATTAGCGGCCTGTTCAACGGCCGCTGATACCTCTCGATGAAAACCGTCTATTCCCCTTTGCATCACCGTCGCACTGCCACTTCCGAACTCGATGGTGGCATTCTGGTGCCGCCTTATGAGAACCCCAACCGCGCCGAAACGATTCTGGCGCGGGTCAAAGACCGCCAACTCGGCGAGGTGCTGGCGCCGGTCGAGCATGGCCTGGAACCGATTCGCGCGATTCATACCGATGACTACATCGATTTCTTGGAGCACTGCTGGGACGACTGGAAAGCCGCCGGTAAACCGGGCGAGGCGATTCCTGCCGTCTGGGCCGGGCGCGGTATGCGCCATCGGGCGCCGAAAGACATCGACGGCCGCCTGGGTTATTACAGCTTCGCCGCCGAAACCTCCATTACCGACGGCACCTGGGAAGCCGCGCGCGCCTCGGTCGATGTAGCACTGACGGCGCAGCAGCAAATCCTAAACGGTGACAGCGCCGCCTTTGCGCTGTGTCGGCCACCGGGCCATCACGCCGCGGCCGATCTGTACGGCGGTTATTGCTTCTTTAACAACGCCGCGATTGCCGCCCAGGCGTTTCGTGACGGCGGTGCGCAGCGCGTCGCGATACTCGATGTCGACTTCCACCACGGTAACGGTACTCAGTCGATCTTCTACGAACGTTCCGACGTGTTCACGCTGAGCATTCATGGCGACCCGGATCTGGTGTTCCCGCACTTCCTCGGTTTTGAAGACGAAACCGGTGCCGGTAAGGGCGAAGGTTACAACTGGAACCGTCGTTATCCGCCGGGCACGCCTTTTGATATCTGGAAAGGCGGTCTGGAAGACGCCTGCCATCAAATCGACGCCTACAACCCGGATTACCTGATTGTGGCGCTCGGCGTCGATACCTTTGAAGGCGACCCGATTTCGTTTTTCAAACTGACCAGCGACGATTATTTGCGCATGGGCGAACGCATCGCCGCGCTCGGCAAACCGACCTTGTTCACCATGGAAGGCGGTTACGATGTTGAAGCCATTGGCGTTAACGCGGTCAATGTGTTGGAAGGCTTTGAGGGCCGCGCATGAGTCTGAAGCTGGAATTTAAAGTCCGCGATTACGAGTGTGATTTGCAGGGCATTGTGAACAACGCGGTGTATCAGAATTATCTGGAACACGCGCGTCACGAATACCTGCATTCCAAGGGCGTCGACTTTGCCGAATTATCCAGACAAGGCGTCGATTTAGTCGTGGTTCGCGCTGAGCTCGATTACAAAAAACCGCTGACCAGTGGCGATGCATTTCACACCGAAACCAGCTTTCGCCTGGTCGACCGGGTGCGCTTTGCGTTCGATCAACGCATCGTGCGCAGCGATGGCGTGCTCTGTTTGCAGGCCGTCATTATTGCTACGGCCATGAATGCACGCGGTCGTCCGTCTATTCCGCCCGGTTTGATCGACCAACTGACCGCAGGCGAATGATGCAACACCAGGCCGATGCGTTTAATGGCGTGATTATTTCGGCGCAAAACCTGCCCGAAGACGTCGCGGTTTTCGCCGAAAAACTGGCGGCGTTGTTGGCGCAAAGTGAGCGAGACGGCAAACAGTTAATCTGGCTGACGTTGCCACTCAATCGCGCGCATTTTACGGGCATCGCCACCGAACTGGGTTTTGTATTTCACAACTGTCTGGAAGCAGAACTGACGCTGATTAAACGCTTACGCGACGATGCGTTTGCGCCCTTTGTGCCTTCCCATACGCTCGGTGCTGGCGGCCTGGTCGAAGACGGTGAAGGCAGATTCCTGGCCATCCGCGAGCAGGGCATGACAGGCTTTAAATTACCCGGCGGCCACGTTGAAGTTGGGGAGACGTTAGAAGCGGCCGTGCAGCGCGAAGTCTGGGAAGAAACCGGCATCGAAACCCGCTTTGAATCGGTGCTCGGCTTTGCCACCAAACACCCGTACCGTTTTGGCAAAAGTAACGCTTATTTCGTTTGCAAACTAACACCGCTGAGTTCACAGCTTGCCATTCAGGACACGGACGAAATTGCCGAAGCACGATGGCTTTCAATCGACGCATTTGTTGCCGACGAACAGCAGAGCTTGTTCAATCGTCAGCTGGTCGGCGCATTAGCGGGCAAGTCAGGGTTGGCAAAAATCGACCTCGATGGCAACGACGGTCCCCACCAAAAAGCCGAAGTGTTTTTCGCGTTCTAACGGGCTTTGGTTGCGCACCAGGCCTGCACCAGACCCGCCTGAAAAAACGGCAGCGGTTCATCAAACCCACCGGCCTGAACAATCTGCGCCAGCTCCACCATCGACATCACGGCTACGTCCGTGGCGTAGGTTTTCTTAAGACGATCCAGGTGTTCGGGGGTGGGTTCTGTTTGAGTGGTGATGCGATGCCACAACGCCAGGCTGGCGTCATAACCCAGCGCGCCGGTATCGAACACCAGATCGGAGCTGGCCAGGATACCACTGGGTTTTAACCGCTGAGCGATCTGCCGGAAAAATTTCTGGCGCGCCAGCCGATCGGTTATAAATTGAGACACCAAAAAGCAGGTCGCTCCATCGAACTGCTGAGCAGGTGAGAGACTTTCCAAATAACCGAGCTGAACATGACAACGTTCCACCAAGCCCGCATCGATCAGTTTCTGTCGACAGACCTCAACCATGCCCGCCGAAGGCTCCACCAGGGTAAAGCGCCAATGCGGAAAACGTTGCGCCAACGCAATGGCTTCACTGCCCGTGCCGGAACCCACGCACAGCACATGCGCATTGCTTGGCAGGCCAGCAAACACCGCTTCCAGTAAAAACCGCAACGCGTTTTCGATGGGTTCACGGCGTTGCGCCTGACGGTCATAACCGGCGGCTTGCTGGTCAAAGATGGCGGCAATGTCGTCTGGCTGCATGTGTTACACCGCGTGCTGCATGATGCCGTGGTGCATCACAGAACGATGCACGGCGGTACCGGCCATGGTGCCGCCGGCCATGGCAAAGGTAACGTTACCGAAGGGCCGCGCGGCATCACCGCAGGCAAACACGCCGGGAACCGAGGTGGCCTGCATCATATCGGTTTCGATATAAGCGCCCATCGGTCCGTCGGCCATGGCACACCCCAATTGGCTGGCCAGGGTATTGGTCATTTCCATCTTAGGTGCGACAAACAAACCGGCCAGTTCAATGTGGCGACCGTCTGCCAGATGCACCACCGCTTTATCGTCACCGGTGACTTCGGTGACCTTTTCACGCTCAATGGTTACGCCCCGGGCCTCGAGTTCGCGCAACTGGTCGGCCGAGGGTTCAAAAACGCCGTTGAGGAAGAAGGTCGTCGGGCCCCAGTCTGGCATCATAAACGCCTGATGCGCCGATTCTTCACTGCTCGCCAACACCCCTAAAGCCCCTCGGTTCAGTTCATAACCATGGCAATAAGGGCAATGAAACACGCTCTGGCCCCAGCGCTCATTCAGACCCGGAATGGGTGGCAATACATCGCGCACACCGGTTGCCAGAATCAAGTACAACCCTTGATAGTGTTCGCCACTTTCCAGCGTCAGCTTGAACACGCCATCGCGTGCCGCCACGGAATCGGCCTTGCCGTTTACCCAGGTTACGTTCGGATAGTTAAGCAACTGGGCCCGGGCTTCGTCGGCGATCTGGCCCGGCGGTTTGCCGTCCTGACCGATCACACCATGAGCGTGGCTGGCAAAGCGATTGCGGCGCTGACCACCATCAATCACCAACACCTGTCGGTAGCCCCGCGCCAGCATCATGGCCGCGGCCATGCCCGCATAACTGCCGCCAACAATGACGGCGTCGTAAGTCTGAGTCATTTCAGATTCTCCTGATCAGCAGCGGCGTTTCGATCGCGCATGCCGTGATGAAAGTCGCGACTGAGTTGCGCCAGCGTCACGCCTTTAAAGCGTTCCAACAGTTGCTGTTCCGCGCTGGCAAAGGCATCGCCCAGCGCCGCGTTAACCGCCTGTTCGACCAGACAACCCGGCATGTCGGTGCGGTGGCCCATGGCCAGCAATACCGGTTCGCCCAGCGCCATATAGATGTCGTAAAAGGTGGTTTTTTCCAGATCACAGACCAGTCGCCAACCGCCGCCATGGCCTTTTTCTGAACGCACCAAACCCTGGTCGCGCAAGCCAGCGAGAATTCGACGGATGACCACCGGGTTGGTCTGCATCATGGCGGCCAGCGCATCCGAGGTTTGCGGTGTGCCGGCTTCGGCCATGTGTAACAGGACGTGCAGAACGCCCGATAAACGGCTGTCTCTTTTCATGTAACTTAGGTTATTACATGAAATACTCGAAGACAAGTGTGTTTATGTAACGCTCACTAAAAACCCATAAAAATGCCGGCTCAAAGGCCGGCATCAAAAGATAGGCAACAGGGAAGTGCGTCGGACCATTATTCCACGGTTACCGACTTCGCCAGGTTACGCGGCTGATCGACGTCGGTGCCTTTGATGATGGCCACGTGATAGCTGAGCAATTGCAGCGGCACGGTGTAGAGAATCGGCGCCAGTTCGTCTTCGATGTGTTCCAGTTCAATCAAGCCCGTCGCTCCGGCTTTGCCGAGACCGGCAGCGCGGTCGGCGAAAACATACAACTGACCGCCACGAGCGCGCACTTCTTCCATGTTGGAGCGCAGTTTTTCCAGCAATTCGTTGTTCGGCGCGACGACAATCACCGGCATATCACCATCGATTAACGCCAGCGGTCCGTGTTTAAGTTCACCCGCCGCATAAGCTTCGGCGTGGATGTAGCTGATCTCTTTCAGCTTCAAGGCGCCCTCCATGGCAATCGGATACTGACTGCCACGGCCAAGGAACAGCGCATGATGTTTATCGGCAAAATCTTCTGCCAGATCGGCAATGGTGTCGTTCAGCGTCAGCGTTTGGTTGATCAGTTTCGGCAACGCGCGCAGCCCTTTAACCAGCCGTTCGATCTCGGCAGCCGCGACACCTTGGTGACGCGCCAGGCTCAAGACCAGCAACATCAAACCAACCAGTTGCACGGTGAACGCCTTGGTAGAGGCCACACCGATTTCGGCACCGGCGCGCATCATGTACGACAGATCGCTCTCGCGGACCAACGATGAACCCGGCACGTTGCACAAGGTCAGCGTGGCTTTGTAGCCGCGCTCTTTGGCGACGCGCAAGGCAGCCAAGGTATCGGCGGTTTCACCCGACTGGGAAATGGTGACGAACAAAGCATTCTTCGGCACCACCGACTGGCGATAACGAAACTCCGAAGCGATCTCCACCTGACAGGGAACACCGGCAATCTGCTCGAACCAATAACGCGCCACCATGCCCGCGTGATAGGACGTCCCGCAGGCGATAATCTGCACAAAGTCGATGCCCGCCAGCAGCTCATTGGCGCTGACACCGAAGGCTTCGGTGACGACATCCCTCGCACCCAGACGACCATCCAGCGTTTGTTCAATGGCGTGTGGCTGCTCAAAAATTTCTTTGAGCATAAAGTGCTTGTAGGCGCCTTTATCACCGGCATCGTGCTGAACATCGCTTTGCTGCATTTGACGTTCAACCGGCCGGTCGTTTACATCGATGATGGTGACGTTGCGTCGGCTAATCTCGGCCACATCGCCTTCTTCGAGATAGATAAAATCGCGCGTAACCGGCAACAAAGCGAGCTGGTCGGAAGCGACAAAATTCTCGCCAATACCCAGACCAATCACCAGAGGTGAACCGGAACGGGCGACGACCAGACGCTCTGAGTCGCGACGATCCACCACCGCCATGCCATAAGCACCGACCATTAACGTCCGGGCTTTTTTGACCGCTTCGAGCAGGCTGCCGGTGGCGCGTAATTCACGCTCTACCAGATGCGCAATCACTTCGGTATCGGTCTGCGAAACAAACTGATAGCCCTGTTCTTTCAGTTCTTCGCGCAACACTTCGTAGTTTTCGATAATGCCGTTGTGCACCACTGCCAGGCTGTTGCCCGAGACGTGCGGGTGGGCATTCATTTCGTTCGGTTCACCGTGCGTTGCCCAACGAGTGTGCGCAATGCCCGTGCCACCGTTCAGCGGGTTTTGTTCCACCGCTTGCGCCAATTCGGCCACTTTACCCACACGGCGAACCCGGCTTAGGGCGTCGTCATTAATGATCGCCACACCGGCGGAATCGTAGCCGCGATATTCCAAACGGCGCAGGCCTTCAATCAGAATTTCTGCCACATCGCGCTGGGCGACGGCTCCAACAATGCCACACATAGGAGGCTCCTTTTATTCGCTCTACCCGCGCAAGCGGCGAGTTTTTCAATTCTAAAAAAACGACGCTTAATTTTTAGTGGGTCGCTGCCATTTACTGATGCTGACCTGACGCGCGCGGCCAATGCTTAACTGATCGGCCGGCGCGGTTTTGGTGATCACTGACCCGGCACCAATAAAGGCGCCGTCTTCCAAGGTTACCGGCGCAACCAGGGTGGAATTCGAACCGACGAACACACCCGCGCCGATATCCGTGCGGAATTTATTGGCGCCATCGTAATTGCAGGTAATGGTACCGGCACCGATGTTGGCGTTGGCGCCCACCCGTGCGTCACCCACATAACTGAGGTGATTGATCTTGGCGCCGGCTTCAACCTGAGCGTTTTTGGTTTCAACAAAGTTGCCCACCTTGGCACCGTCGCCCAAAGTGGTCCCCGGACGAATGCGCGCAAAAGGACCGACGTTCACCTTGGCACCCAGATCAGCCTGATCGATCACGGTGTTGGCTTCGATCACCGCGCCATCGCCCAGACGCGCATTGCGGATCACACAGTTGGGGCCGATCTGTACGCCGCTGCCCAACACCACTTCGCCTTCAAAGACGGCGTTCACGTCGATATAACAATCGGCGCCGACGGTGATCGAACCACGCACATCAATCCGCGCCGGATCCGCCAGCGAGCATCCGGCGAGCATCAATTGTTCGGCCTGGCGGTATTGGAAACGTCGTTCCAGGTCGGCCAATTGCACACGATTATTGACGCCCAGCGTCTCTTCTTCGTCGGCCGGTTGCGCGGTGCGAACCGCTACCTTTTCGCTGACGGCCATGGCGATCAGGTCGGTCAGATAATATTCGCCCTGGGCGTTGTCGTTACCCAGACGTGGCAACCACTGATGCAACACCCAGGCAGGCATGGCGAGAATGCCGGAGTTCACTTCGGTAATGGTTTTCTGTTCTGCATTGGCGTCTTTTTCTTCGACAATCGCCTGCACATCGCCCTCGGCGTTGCGCACAATGCGGCCGTAGCCGGTCGGGTTATTCAGCGTCACAGTCAGTAAGGAAATGGCGTTGTCATCCACCTGACCGATCAACTGGTTCAACGTTTCAACGCGGGTTAACGGCACATCGCCGTACAACACTAAAACGGTGCCACTTTCGGGCAAATTAGGCAGCGCCTGCGCGACGGCATGGCCGGTGCCCAGTTGTTCGCTTTGCAACGCGAAGCGCACCGGCTGGTCGGCAAAATGAGCTTTTACCGCCTCGCTGCCATGACCGACCACCAGCGTAATGTCAGACGCAAATTGACGAGCAGTATCAACCACATGCTGCACCAGTGGCCGACCCGCCAGTGGATGCAACACCTTGGGCAGGCTCGATTTCATGCGCGATCCCTGGCCTGCCGCTAAAACAACTACATTGACGTCCATGCGTCGACTCCATAGATAAATCGGTGAATGGCCTGCATTGTAGAGCCAAAGCGGGATGACACAACCCAGCTTTAGTCAGGATTTTTTTGACGAAATGAAAAGTTGTCCCGGTGTACCTGACCCGACGCATCGGCGATAATGCCGCCACGAAATAATGAAGGACCTAAGCATGCACATTCTGGTCACCGGCGCCGCCGGCTTTATCGGCTATCACCTGAGCCAGGCACTGCTGTCGCGCGGCGACAGCGTGGTTGGCATCGACAACCTGAACGACTACTACGACGTTACCCTGAAAGAAGCGCGTTTGGCGCAATTGGATGGACAACAGGGTTTCGAGTTTGAGCGTCTGGATGTCGCCGACCGTGACGGCATGGAAGCGCTGTTCGCCAAACACCGCTTTGATCGCGTCGTGCATTTGGCGGCTCAGGCCGGAGTGCGTTATTCGATTGAGAACCCGCACGCTTATGTGCAGGCCAACCTCGTCGGCTTTATGAACATTCTCGAAGGGTGTCGCCACCAGCAAGTGGCGCATCTGGTTTATGCGTCGTCCAGTTCGGTTTATGGCGCTAACGAGTTGCAGCCGTTCAGCGAACAGCACGCGGTGGATCACCCGGTGTCGCTGTACGCGGCGTCGAAAAAATCCAACGAGATGATGGCGCACACCTACGCCAGCTTGTATGGACTGCCGTGCACCGGGCTGCGGTTCTTTACCGTCTACGGGCCGTGGGGCCGGCCGGATATGGCGCTGTTCAAATTCACCCGCGGCATTCTCGACGGCACGCCAATCGACCTGTACAACGGCGGCGATATGGTGCGCGATTTCACCTACATCGATGACATCATCGAAGGTGTGGTGCGCACCACCGATCACATTGCTCAGCCCGACCCGGACTGGAGCACCAAAGCGCCTCGACCAGACACCAGCTACGCGCCTTATCGGTTGTACAACATTGGTAATAACACGCCGGTGAAGCTGCTCGATTTTGTTGACGCCATCGAAACAGCCGCGGGCAAAAAGGCACAGCGCAATCTGATGCCAATGCAGGATGGCGATGTGCCCTCGACGTACGCCGATGTGTCGTCGCTGGAAGCCGCCGTCGGCTTTAAACCCTCAACCCCGATTCAGGCGGGCGTCGATCGGTTCGTTGCCTGGTACCGCGATTACTATCACGTGTAATCCGCCGGTGTGAACGAACCCGGCGGTCACACCCAACCAAAGGCCCGTAACGCCACCAGCCCAACGCTGGTGGTGACCAGACTGAGCACCGTTGACGTCGCAATGATCGACGCCGCCAGATTGGCATTGCCGCCCATGGCGCGCACCATCACATAGCTGGCGGCGGCCGTGGGTGACGCCGACATCAAATAGAAAACGCCGAGTTCCAGACCGCGATAACCCAGCCAGAACGCCACCAACACCGCCGAAGCCGGCAGCAGCACCAGCTTAAAACCGGACGCCCAGGCACTGACCCGGCCGGCTTCCAAAAAGCCGCGCCACGACAAACTGGCACCGACGCAGATCAACGCCAGCGGTAAGGTCATACGCGCAAAATAATCGCCGGTATCGAGCACCCATTGCGGCACTGGAATGCCCAATAAAACGATGGAAGACGCCAGCACGATGGCAATGATCAACGGGTTCTTCACCATATCGCGCAGCGCATCGACCACCGGATGACGCTCACTGACGCGCGGTGACCAACGACTCAAGGTCACCACCGCCAGGATGTTGTACAGCAAGGTCACAAAGGCGAGATACACCGACGCCAGCAGCGCCGCTTCCTGACCGAAGGCGTTCAGGCAAAAGGCCAGGCCAATGATGCCCATGTTGCCGCGAAAACTGCCTTGAACGAACACACCACGTTCATCGTGGTGAGGAACTAACGGCCGCGCCAGCAACGACAACACGACGAACCAGATAAGATTAAAGCCCAACGCCAACAGGATAATACCGCCGCCGGGCATGCCGGTCGGTCGCGCGCTGACGATGTTGATAAACAACAGACTCGGCAGGGCAACGTTAAAAACAAGCTTGGAGCCGCCCTGAACAAAGGCATCATTCACCCATTCCCAGCGGCGAAACGCCATACCGAGCACCACCACCAGCGCAATAGGGCCGGTCACTTCGAGTGAGAACAACAACAGGGCTAACACAGTGGGAGGCGTCCATCGGAAAAGGGGCGCCCAGTATAGAGAGCCAATCCGGCCGGGGCCAGCAACGCTGCGGCCACGACCGGGGCTTTTGGGGTCTTACTTGAGGCGCTTGATGTCAGCCTCGATCTCTTCGATTTTGTTCTGAACAACCTTTTCCAGGTGGTGCAGATCGTCGAGAATTTTCTTCTTCAGATCGGTTTCCACGTGCACGCGACGGGCAATGGAATCCAGTTCGTCGACCAACTGACGCAGCGCCGGAGAAATTTCCGTGGTATCGAGGTAGCTGCCGGTACCGCTGTCGACCTTGACGCGCTTCTGCTGACGCGGGTACTTAAACTTCTCGCTGCGGGCAAACAGATCGCCCTTTTCGCGCTTGTAATAGATCTTCAGAATATCGTCGTAGCCTTCGGTACGAAGGGTATACTTTTCGATCTTGTCGGTGTCGGTAACGCCGACAGCATTCAGGTGTTCAAACATCGAGCATCCTTGAGCGTATGTGAGAGTGAGTGTTGAGCCGTACAAATTTTGTACTGAGCCTAGATTACGCCAACAGTTACCGCAATCAACTAGCAAGCGGCGTGCCTGTCGCAGTTCCATAAAACCCAGCTTAAAACGGAAATTTTTGCACCATGACGTTGCACATTCGCCTGATTGAACTCGAACGCTATCTGCCTGACGTCTCCAACGATGCCGATTTACAGCGTGCCTTTGGTCCGCTGAAACGCTACTGCCGTGAACAAGCCAACCGCGCGTTAACGCTGGCGCCTTTTTCAGATACCGACCGAGGTGAGGCCGCTCTGGTCATCATCGGCACCGATAAAGGTCAGATCGAAACCGAGGTGAGAGCACTGGAAGAATGGATGGAGGCGAATCTGCCCGGGCAGATGCTGAGGTTGGAAGCCAACTGGTTGTAGCCTGGCTCAGCTAAAAACGCCACCGACGCAATGCGCGCCGATGGCGTGGATCTGGCGTTAACGTCTGTCTCAGTTGCGACCGACGGCGTTCAGGTCCGCGAAGGTTTTTTCCAGTCGCTTGACCATGCTTTCTTCGCCTTTGCGCAACCAGACGCGCGGGTCGTAGAACTTCTTGTTCGGCTTGTCGTCGCCTTCCGGGTTACCGATCTGGCTTTGCAGATAAGCTTCGTTTTCCTGGTAGTAAGCGCGAATGCCATCCCAGTTCGCCCACTGTGTATCGGTGTCGATGTTCATCTTGATGACGCCGTAGCTGATCGCTTCTTTGATTTCCGCCTCAGAAGAACCCGAGCCGCCGTGGAAGACAAAGTTCAAGGCGTTGTTTTCCAGACCGAACACTTCGCTACAGTGCGCTTGCGAATCGCGCAGAATGGTCGGTTTCAGTTTCACGTTACCCGGCTTATAAACACCGTGCACATTGCCGAATGACGCGGCGATGGTGAACCTCGGGCTGATGGCATTCAGTACTTTGTAGGCGTAGGCGACGTCTTCGGGTTTGGTGTAGAGGTTCGATTCATCAACGTCGCTGTTGTCGACGCCATCTTCCTCACCGCCGGTAACACCCAGTTCAATCTCCAGCGTCATGCCCATCTTGCTCATGCGTTCCAGATACTTGGCGCAGGTTTCGACGTTGTCTTCCAGGCTGTCTTCCGACAGATCGATCATGTGCGAGGAGAACAGCGGCTTACCGGTTTCGGCGAAATGTTTTTCACCGGCGTCGAGCAAGCCGTCGATCCACGGCAGCAACTTACGGGCAGCGTGGTCGGTGTGCAGAATAACCGGTACGCCATAGGTTTCAGCCACGGTGTGCACATGGCGTGCACCGGCCAGCGCGCCAAGAATGGCATTGCCTTGGCCTTCCAGCTTCAGACCTTTACCGGCAAAGAAACCGGCACCGCCATTCGAGAACTGAATAATGACCGGCGAGCCGACACGAGCGGCGGCTTCCAGGGTGGCGTTAATGGTATCGGTGTTAACGCAGTTTACCGCGGGCAATGCAAAGCCTTCGGCTTTGGCCACTTCAAAAATTTTCTGGACATCGTCGCCTGTGGCGACACCGGGTTTGACGACATCAAATACTTTGGTCATAGCTGTAACCCTCTTGCTGGGGCGGCCAAGCCGCCCATCGGTGTTATTTTAGTCTTGGGCGCGCTGCTCGAGAATTTCAACGGCGGGCAACTTCTTACCTTCTACGAATTCCAGGAAAGCGCCGCCACCGGTGGAGATGTAAGAGAAGCGCTCTTCCATATCGAACTTCTGCACCGCTGCGATGACATCGCCACCACCCAATACCGAGAAAGCACCGCTGTCGGCAATGGCTTCGGCAACGGCCTTGGTGCCTTCGGCGAAGTTATCGAACTCGAAGACGCCGCACGGCCCGTTCCACAAAATGGTCTTGGCGCCTTTGAGAATCTCCGCGTACTTGGCCGCGGTCTCCGGACCCAGATCCATGATTTCTTCGTTGTCTTCAACCTGGTCGACAGGCTTGATGGTCGCCTTGGCGGTGGCGCTGAATTCGGTACCGACGCGCACGTCGACCGGCTCGGGAATGTCGAGTTTTTCCATCAGCGCCTGGGCATCGGGAATCAGGTCTTTTTCGTGCAGTGACTGGCCCACGTTATGGCCGCGCGCAGCGACAAAGGTATTGGAGATACCGCCGCCCACAATCAGGCGATCGCAAATCTTCGACAGGCTTTCCAATACGGTCAGCTTGGTGGACACCTTGGCACCACCGACCACGGCGACCATCGGCCGTTGCGGATTTTCCAGCGCCGCACCCAGCGCTTCCAGTTCAGCGGCCAACAGCGGACCCGCGCAAGCGACGGGCGCAAACTTGGCGACACCGTGCGTCGACGCCTGAGCGCGGTGTGCGGTGCCGAAGGCGTCCATCACATAGACGTCGCACAGGGCGGCCATTTTCTGGGACAGGGCGTCTTCATTTTTCTTTTCGCCGACGTTAAAGCGAACGTTCTCCAGCATGACCACCGGCGCGTCGTTCTCCACGCCATCAATCCAGTCTTTGATCAGGGGAATGTCACGGTCAAGCAGCTTGCCCATGTACTCAGCCACCGGCGCCAGTGAGGCTTTGGCGTCGTACTCGCCTTCGGTCGGGCGACCGAGGTGCGACATGATCATCACCTGAGCACCTTGCTTCAGTGCCAGTTCAATGGTGGGCAAGGAGGCGCGGATGCGCTTGTCCGAGGTCACTTGGCCGTTATCGTCCAGCGGGACGTTCAGATCCTGACGAATCAGTACGCGTTTTCCAGCAAGATCGAGGTCGGACATCTTGATCACAGACATGGCGGTTCCTTTCGGCGAAAAATGTAAGGGCCGCCATTGTAGACCTTGAGGCGGCTCGAATCACCCGCTTTGTAATTTTCCTACATTTTGGCCGCTGCGCAGACAGAATCCCGGACCTTTGTTACACTGCACACCCAGCTTGCCCACCCACCTCTTGAGCTGGATTTTCGATGAATACCGCCCCTATTTTTATCGGCATCGCTGGCGCGTCCGCGTCCGGTAAAAGCCTGTTAGCCGGCACCGTCTATGACGAGCTGCGCCGTGAATTGGGCGATGACGCCCTCGCCATCATCAAAGAAGACAGCTACTACCGCGACCGCAGCGAGCTGACGTTCGAAGAACGCGAAGCCATCAACTACGACCACCCAAACGCCTTCGACCATGACTTGTTAATCGAACATCTGGACCAGCTGTCCAACGGTCAAAACGTCGATATTCCTATCTACGACTTCACCATTCACAACCGCTCACCGGAAACCTTTCCGCTCAAACCGGTGCGCATCATCATCATCGAAGGCATTTTAATTCTGCACGATAAGGCCATTCGCAAACGCCTCGATGCCAAGGTCTATATGGAAACGCCACTGGATATCTGTCTGGTACGCCGACTGCAACGCGACATCGCTGAACGCGGCCGGACGGTCGAGTCGATCATCGAGCAATACAAGCGCACGGTGCGACCGATGTTCCTGGAGTTTATTGAACCGACCAAACAATTCGCCGACATCATCGTGCCGCGCGGCGGTAAAAACCGCGTCGCCATTGAGATGATCAAAGCACGGATTCTGCAGATGCTGGGTCACTAAGACCGACGCAGGGTCGCCATTGCCAGCAAGGCCGAGACTGCCATCAGCAACAACGCCACGGCATTCAGCACCGGCGTGGAACCTTCACGCAGCCGGTTAAAGAGCGCCACGGTTAATGGCGTATCGCTGCCGGTCAGCATCACGGTGGTGTTGAAGTTCTCGAACGACATCAGAAACGCCATGGCCGCCGCACCGAAAATGGCGGGCAATAACCAGGGCAAGGTGACGGTAAACCAGGCGACGATGGGTGTGGCGCCCAGATTCAACGCCGCTTCTTCTAACTGCGGATCGAACTTACGCAAACGCGCCGCGATGATCAGCGTCGACAAGGTGGTAATAAACGCCACCTGACCGGCAATCACCAGCGGCAAACCGGGCCGGAACAGATCGAGTTCAATGCCCCAGTTCAACGACACCTGATTCGCCATGCCGCTGTAGAACACCAGAATCGACACGCCTAAAATCACGCCGGGAATGACCAGCGGCAGCAGCATCACCAGATACAGCAATTCCTTACCACGAAACTGAATCCGCTCGAACAAGACCGCATTAACGCAACCGAGCGCGACCGAAATAACCGTCACCCAGAACGCCACCAAGACACTGACCCAAAGTGCGCTCAATAAGCCCTGATCGTGAAACAAACCGGTGCGATTGCCACTTTCGGCGGCATCGGCGAAATACCAGTCGAGGGTAAAACCCTGCCAGGGCAGCGACGGGAAATTGGAATCGTTGAACGCGAACACCGCTGTCACCACCAGCGGCAACGCCAGATAAATAAAGAACGCCAGCAGATACAGCCCATAGAGGCTGATAAACCAGCGTGAACGCGGAACCGAGCGAATCATCCCAACACCTTGCGCAAATTCTGGCCGGTTAAACGCAGTCCCAGCCACACCAGCAACGACGACAACACCAGCAACAAAACACCCAGCGCCGCACCCTGTTCCCAGTTAAAGCGGGTAATAAACTGCGTGAAAATTTGCTGGGTAAACCAGGCGCTGTCTTTGCCGCCCATCAAAGTGGGCGTGAGGTAAGAGCCCAGCGTTAACATAAAGACAACGATGCAACCGGAAACAATGCCGGGCATGGCCCAGGGAATCACCACCTCGCGCAGAACGTTCCAATGATTGCCGCCCAGGTCGTAACCGGCTTCCACCAGATTGTCGTCGAGACCATCGAGCGTGGTCACCAGCGGCACCACCATAAACAGCAACGCGTTGTAGACCAGACCGACAATCACCGCTGCGTCGTTATAGAGCAGTTCCACCGGCCCATCGACCCAGCCCAGCGCCTGCAACCAGCCGCTGAACAGACCGCTCTCGCGCAGCAAAATCATCCAGCCATAGGTGCGCACCAACTCGCTCGCCCAGAATGGAATCAGACAGGCCAGAAATAAAACGCCACGCGCGCGACCCCGCGCCAGCTTGGCGATGTACCAGGCGATGGGAAAACCGATCAGCAAGGTCAGCGCTGTGGTCAGCATCGACATCACGCCGGTGCGGATAAAGGTGCGCCAGTAATAGGATTCCGCAAAGAAGTTGCTGTACTGGGTGACACCCCAACTGAGGCTGTCCCAGCTTTCGCGAACCTGAAAAGACACGCGCAGCATCTGCACGTGGGGCAGCAGCACCAGGAGCACGATCCACAGCACGAACGGCGTCAGCAACAACAGCAACGATAATTTGCCCGCGGTTCGGTTCACACTTGCGCCTCAGCAAACACAGTGGCCCGTTGCGGCTCCCAACCGAGCGAAACCGTGGTCCCCGGTTGCAGATCACCGACCGAACCATCCTGTGGCAAGCGCGCAAACAGCTCACGCTCACCAAGCCGGGTTTCAATGCGGCTGTTGGCGCCATCGAACAAGGTGGTGCTGAGCTGAGTTTCGATGCGGCTGAACGAGGCCGGTAAGTCCGCCCCAATCAGCATCGATTCAGGCCGGATAAACAGCGACGCGCGCTGGCCCACCGCTAATGCCGAGGACGGACGACCACTGACTTCACCGCCCGTATCGAGCCGCAAACGGACGCGTTCGTTATCAACACCGAGCACTTCGCCATCGAGGCGATTGTTGTCACCGACAAAACTCGCCACAAAGGGCGTGGCCGGTTCACGATAGAGCACATCCGGCGCGGCCACCTGATCGAAACGACCGTTGCGCATCACCGCCACCCGGTCTGACATCACCAGCGCTTCAGACTGATCGTGAGTGATGTAAACGAAGGTGGTACCAAAGGCTTTTTGCAAATGCTTAAGCTCGACTTTCATTTGCTCACGCAGTTTCAGATCGAGCGCACCGAGCGGCTCATCGAGCAGCAGCAAGGTCGGCTCCAGCACCAGACAACGCGCCAAGGCCACGCGCTGCCGCTGACCGCCACTCAACTGCTGCGGCATGCGATCGCCCAATCCCGGCAAGCCAACCTGCTCCAGCACCCGCTCGGTTTTTTTGCGACGCTCAGCCGCTGCGACCTTACGACGCTTCAAGCCATAGCCGATGTTGTCGGCCACACTCATGGTCGGAAACAAAGCCAGATGCTGAAACACCATATTCACCGGCCGCTTGTTCGGCGGCACGGTGTTCATGCGTTGATCGCGAATGAAGATGTCACCCGAGTCCGGCCGGTCAAAACCCGCCAGCAACCGCAGCAAGGTGGTTTTGCCACAGCCGGACGGCCCCAGAATCGAGAAGAACGACCCGGCAGGTACGTCCAGCGATACCTGATCCACCGCCCGGTGTTCTCCAAAGCGGCGGACCAGATCCGTGCAATACAGATCAGAGCTCATCGGCAATCAGTTCGCCGCTTGAATGCGATCTAACACCTGACCTTCAATGGCTTCCAGACCCGGCGGCACCGGCGGATACCAGTTGATGTTGTCCAGCGCGTCCTGATCAAAGCTGGCGCGGTAGGCATCACGCAGCTCGGCACGGACAAAGGCATCGGCACCCACCGAGGCGGTGAAGTTACCGGACTGGTTGGTGATCTGAGCGGCAATTTCCGGACGCATCACAAAGTTGATCCATTGGTAGGCGGCATCCAGGTTTTCGGCACGGCGTGGCAGCGCAAAGGTATCGATCCAACCCAGGGCGCCGGATTCCGGTGCAACAAAATTGATCGACGCGTCTTCGGCATTCAACGTCCAGCCACCGGCATCCCAGGCCATGGCCGCGGTGACTTCACCGGTGCGCAGCAATGCCAGCAACTGGTCACCACCGCTCCAGTAGGTTTTCACGTTCGGCTTGCAGTCGATCAGCTCCGCTTCGACCTTTTCCAGAATGGCGCGGTATTCGCCTTCGTCGTTATAGGCCGCGAAGGGGTCTTCGCCCATCGCGTAGGCAAAACCAATCAACGTCGGACGCTTGAGTCGATAGGACACACGACCGGCAACCGCATCGGCGCACAGGTCGGTGTAATCGGTCACGGTGTTGGCCGCTGCATCAGCAACGATCAGGCCACTGGTGCCCCAGACCGCCGGCACACCGTATTGGTTGCCGTTCAACGAGGTCGACTCACGAGTCGCGCTGAGCATGGACGCCTGGAACAAATCGCTTTCAATGCGGCTCATATCCAGCGGCTGGTAAATGTTGAACTGGCGCTGCACGCCGATGATGCGGTCCTGGCTTGGCTGCGCCAGATCGAAACCGGCACCACCGGTGGCGCGCAGCTTGGAAATCATGTCTTCGTTGTTCGACAGCGTGACCTGAACGTCGATGCCGGTTTCTTCTTCAAATTGGGCGACAACGGCATCCGGAGCGTAACCACCCCAGGTGAGCAGGCGCAGTTCATCGGCCTGAACGGACGAAATAACCCAGGTCGTAGCCAGCAAACCCAGGCCTAAGCGGTGCAGTGTATTCATAGTGCTTCCCTCAGCTTCCAGTGCAGATTAAAAGACGTTTGAATTTGACCCGACCACGCTAGGGACAATATATGGCAAATTGATGACCGCCGGTCAAACACCGTGTTAGCCCGTCAGCAGTCTGCAAATCCGCTGGACCGGGTTCGGGGACCGTCTGTTAAACTCTGGCGCTTGTGCTGCCAGCAGGCAGGCCAACCGAGGACGTTCCATGACACCCTGGCAATCCATTCTCGATTTCTGGTTTGGCGATCAGGAACCCCCAGAGCCGGCGTTTCGTAAACGCTGGTTCCGCGGCGGTGCGGAGGTCGATCAGCAGATCTCCGAACGCTTTGGTGAATTGCATCAGCGTGCGGTGGACGGTGAGCTCGACGCCTGGCTGTCGCACCCGCACGGCCGGTTGGCGTTGATCCTGTTAATCGATCAGTTCAGCCGCAATCTGTACCGCGGCCAGGCAGAAGCCTTTGCCTGGGATCATCGTGCTCAGCAATGGACGCTGGAGGCGTTGGACGGCGAGCATTACCCGGCGCTCGCTGCCAGCGGCCGGATGTTCTGCCTAATGCCACTGATGCACGCGGAAGACCTGGCCTTACACGACCGCTTGGCCGACGCCATTGAGCAGCTGTGCACCGACTTCCCGGAACAGCAGGATTTTCTCGACGGCCTGCGCACATCGGCGATCGAACACCGCGACATCATTGTTCGTTTTGGGCGCTACCCACATCGCAACGCGGCTGTCGGTCGCACCAATACCGATGAAGAAGTGGCCTACCTGGCTGGCGATGCGGCCCGTTTTGGGCAATAACACTGGAACTCCCGGCACCGATCCGGGTCTGAATACTCCGGACAACCCGGTTAATGGAGACTTCACGATGAAACGGCTGCGCTTAACTCTGCTGTCATTTGTACCCGCCATACTGCTGAGCGGCTTTGCTGCGGCAGAAAGCCCGACCCAGGCCGAAATTGAGCAGATGCTGCACGATTACCTGATGGCACACCCGGAAGTGATTCAGCAGTCGCTGGATCGCTACGAGCAACAGCAAGCCGCTGCTCGCCAGGCCGCCGAACAGGAACGGCTGATGGCGTTGACCGATCAACTGGAAGCCAGCGACAACGACCCGGTGATTGGTAACCCCAACGGCAGCGTGACGCTGGTTGAGTTCTACGATTATAACTGCGGTTATTGCAAACGCGCCGACTCAACCGTCCAGGCGCTGATCGACGCCAACCCCGATCTGCGCGTGGTCTACAAAGAGTTTCCCATTCTGGCGGAAACGTCACTGACCGCGGCTCAGGCCTCACTGGCTCTGCACAGTCTCTACCCGGCACAATTTGAAGACTTCCATCGCAACCTGCTTGGCCGTCGCTCACTGCCATCTCACGACGCCGTCTGGGATGCGATTGACGATATGGACGGGGTCGACGTCGACGCCGTTCGCGAAGAAAGCCAGGCCGACTGGATTCAGCAAACCCTCGCCGAAAACCGCCAATTGGCGCGCGCACTGGGCATCAGCGGTACACCCACCTTCGTGGTTGGTGGTCAGCTTCTCAAAGGCGCCTACCCGCAAGCCACCATTCAGGCGGCCATCGACGACGCCAGTTGAGCCGTTATAACAGGCATAAAAAAACCCGGCCATTACCGGGTTTTTTTATGCGTTCAGAGGCTCAATGTTAACCGACCGCAGCGGCCGAACGGTCCGGCTCTACCGCCGCGCGCTCACCGTGAATACGAGCCAGGCCTTCACCAATGACCCGCTCCGCTGCTTTCATCGCTTCATCGGCACGCAGCTCATCCATCTGAATCGGCGGGTGGATGATCACATCAATGGTGCCTGGCAGTTTGACGAAGCGTTTGTTCAGCCAGAAATCGCCGGAATTGTGCGTCACCGGAATGATCGGTGCATTGGCGGCTTTGGCCAACACCGCGCCACCGCGACGGAAGGGCAACAAAGCATGGGGTTTGGCGCGGGTGCCTTCGGGGAAGATCAAAACAAACACACCATCGCGCAGCTTGGGAACGCCCTGCTCCATAATCTGCGTCATCGACGCTTTGCGGTCAGCGCGGTCGATGGCAATGGGTCGCAACAGCGAGAACGTCCAGCCAAAAAACGGGATGCGCAGCAGGCTCTTTTTCACCACCTGAGTTTGCGGCCGGAACAGGCGCTGCAGGAAAAAGGTTTCCCAGGCGCTTTGATGATTGGAGACGACCACGCCGGCAGTGCCATCCAGATGTTCCAGGCCGGTCACCCTGTACTTAATGCCCAGAATCCAGCGTGTGCCCCAGACGGCTACCTTGGCCCAGGTGCCAATCACAAAGTGATAACGCAGCCGATAGGGCAATAAGAAGGCAAAAACGCCACAGAAGCTGGCCCATGCAATGGTAAAGGGGCCATAAAAACAGGCATAGAAAATAAACGTTCGCAGATAAGCCAGCCACATAGCGCCGGTTCTCGCCCAAATTCAACACGAACATTCAGTTTAACGGCAATCTGCCAAACTGCGGTGTCGAAAAAGTGAATTGATCCTTTCCCGGGTGGAAAGAAGAGCGCCGCCGTTCAGCGGCGCGGGTGCATGATGCTCATTTTATTGCTGTAACAGCGAAATATCCGCTACTTGCAAAAACAGCTGTCGCAACCGGGCGAGCATCGCCAGACGATTCGCCCGCACGGCGGCATCGTCGGCCATCACCATGACGCCATCGAAATAGGCATCAACGCTGTCGCGCAACACCGCCAAGCGCTGCAAGGTGCCTTGGTAATCGCTCTTAGCCAGCAAAGGCGCCACTTCAGCCTCGGCCGATTGAAGGGCATTCCACAGCTGACCTTCCGACGCTTCACTGAACAGACCGGCGTCGACGTCGGCAGCAACGTCGTCGCCGGCTTTGCTGAGCAGATTGGACACGCGCTTGTTCGCTGCCGCCAAGGCTTCGGCCTGATCCAGCACCGAGAAATTGGCGACGGCTTTAACGCGACGATCGATGTCCAGCGGACGACTCAGTTCCAGCGCACGCACCGCCTGGAACACATCCGGGCGAATGCCGGCATCGCTGTACAGCGCACTGAAGCGATCCAGTGCGTAGCTGACCACCTGCTCCACCACGGTATCACGCTGCGGCAAGTCGGCGTGTTGATCGGCGGCGTAAGCGACCAATTCGCGCAAGTCCAGGTCCAGTTCACGCTCCACCAAAATACGCAGCACACCCAGAGACGCGCGACGCAGCGCGAAGGGGTCTTTGGTCCCAGTCGGTGGCTGGCCAATGCCAAACAGACCCGCCAGATTATCCAGTCGATCGGCCAAGGCCACGGCCATGCCCGCACGCGTTTTGGGCAACTCGTCACCGGCACCGGCCGGACGATATTGCTCGGCAATGGCCTGCGCCACTTGCGGGTCTTCACCGTCGTTTAAGGCGTAGTAATAACCGGCGATGCCCTGCATATCGTCGAACTCGAACACCATATCGGTGACCAGATCGGCCTTGGCCAACCAAGCCGCGCGTTCGGCATTGTCGACATCGTCACCCAGGCGGCGGGCGATCTCGGCGGCGATGGCTTTCAGGCGTTCGGCCTTACTATAGAGCGTGCCCAGCTGCTGCTGGAAGGTCACCGCTTTGAGTTTTTCCACCCGATCGACCAGCGGTGTTTTGCGGTCGGTATCCCAGAAGAAAGCAGCATCGGCCAGACGTGGGCGAATCACTTTTTCGTTACCGGCAATCACCTGCGACGGGTCGCGGCTTTCCAGGTTGGCGATAAACACAAAGCTCGGCGCCAGCTCGCCATCATCGGTCACGGTGGGGAAATATTTCTGGTGTTCCTGCATGGAGGAAATCAGTGCTTCGGCAGGTACGTCAAGGAAACGCTCCTCGAACCGACCCAGCAACGCCACCGGCCACTCGTTCAGAGCGGTCACTTCGTTCAGGAGGTCGTCATCGATGACCACCTGCACACCGGCTTCGCGGGCAACGCGTTCGGCATCACGCTGAATGCTGTCGCGGCGTTCATCAAAGTCGGCCAGAACAAAGGCTTTTTTCAGCGCTTCGGCGTAATCCGCCGGTTTGCTCAACGCAAAGGATTCCGGCGCGTGGAAGCGATGACCCCGGCTCTCATTGCCGGATTCAACGCCATAGACTTCCGCCGGTACCACTTGATCGCCAAGCAGCATCACCAGCCACTGCACCGGACGCACGAATTCAACGCGGCTGCTGCCCCAGCGCATGCGCTTGGGAATCGGCAAGGTATCGAGCGTTTGCTGCACCAGTTCTGGCAACAGTTCCAGCGCCGGTTTGCCCGGTTCAACACCGCGATAAACCAACCACTCGCCTTTGTCGGTGTCCATACGCTCCAGTTGATCGACGCTCACACCGTTGGAGCGGGCAAAACCTTCGGCGGCCTTGGTCGGGTTACCGTCGGCATCGAAGGCGGCTTTCACGGCCGGGCCACGACGTTCAAAGGCTTCGTCTGGCTGCGACAGTTGCAGACCTTCTACCCACAGCGCCAGACGACGCGGCGCGCCATAGCGATGACTGTTGCCATGGCTCAAGCCGGCACTTTCCAGGCGTTGCAGCAAGCCATCAGCAAAAGCGTCCTGCAGCGATTTCAAAGCTTTGGGGGGCAGCTCTTCGGTGCCCAGTTCGATCAGAAAATCGGCCTGTGTCATGCGTTTTGATCCTTACTGTCGGCGTCGTCGGCACCGAGAATTTCATCACGCAGCGCCTGCGGCGCCATCGGGAAGCCCAGCGCTTTGCGGGCGTCGTAATAGGATTGCGCCACCGCCCGCGACAAGGTCCGCACACGCAGGATGTAACGCTGGCGTTCGGTGACTGAAATGGCATGGCGGGCGTCGAGCAGGTTAAAGGTGTGACCGGCCTTAAGAATCTGCTCGTAAGCGGGCAGCGGCAGGTTGGCGTCGATCAGCTTTTTGGCTTCGCCTTCGTGGTATTCGAATTGGCGGAACAGATTGTCGACATCGGCGTGCTCGAAGTTGTAGGTCGATTGCTCCACTTCGTTTTGCAGGTAAACATCGCCGTACGTCACTTCGGTGCCATCCGGGCCGATGGTCCAGATCAGGTCGTAAACGTTATCGACGTCCTGAATGTACATCGCCAATCGCTCCAGGCCGTACGTCAATTCGCCGGACACCGGATAGCACTCAATGCCGCCGACCTGCTGGAAGTAGGTGAACTGAGTCACCTCCATGCCGTTCAGCCAGATTTCCCAGCCCAGACCCCAGGCACCCAGCGTCGGGTTTTCCCAGTTGTCTTCAACAAAGCGAATGTCGTGCACCAGTGGGTCGATGCCGATGGCTTTCAGCGAACCCAGATAGAGTTCCTGAATATTGCTCGGGTTTGGCTTGAGGATCACCTGATACTGATAATAGTGCTGCAGGCGGTTGGGGTTTTCGCCATAGCGACCGTCGGTCGGGCGTCGCGAAGGCTGCACATAGGCCACGTTCCAGGTTTCCGGACCGAGCGCGCGCAAAAAGGTCGCCGGGTGGCTGGTGCCGGCGCCGACTTCCATATCCAGCGGTTGCAGAATGACGCAACCCTGGTCTGCCCAGTATTGCTGCAGCGTCAGGATCAGACCTTGGAAGGTCAGGCGATTATTGGCAGTCGTATCAGTCACAGCGGTCAGCCCCGGTGCTTGTTCGAATATGGATGATTGGTCAAAAACAGAGCGCCGCATTATACATAGGCGGGCGTGGTGGGTCACCGCACCTACCCAGACCGAACGCCTGACTTTGCTCGCTCAGTGCAAACGGCTAGGCTGGTCAGCCGTTAATAACAGCCAGGAAGTGCCATCATGACCGATCGACTGGAACTGAACTGCCACTGCGGTAAAACCACCCTGGCGGTTCGCGGTCGTCCCATGCTCAACGTCGAATGCCTGTGCAACAGCTGCCGCCAGGCCGGTGCAGTGCTGCAACAACGACCCGGCGCACCAAGGATTGTTGATAACAAGGGTGCGACGCGCTTTGTGCTGTATCGCAAAGATCGCGTGCAGTGCCTTCAAGGCGCCGACCAGCTGCGCGAACATCGAATAAAAGACGACAGCAAAACCCGACGGGTTGTTGCCCAGTGCTGCAACACACCCATGTTTCTGGAATTCACTCAGGGACATTGGCTCAGTCTCTATGGCGCACTCTGGCCCAGTGACCAATTACCCGCCTTGGAATTACGCACCATGGTCGGTGACTTGCCGGATCAGGGTGCCGCTTTACCTAAAGATGTCGCTAATTTAAAAACGCATTCAGCGCGTTTTTTCATTCGCTTGCTCGGTGCCTGGCTGGCCATGGGCTTGCGCACGCCACGCCTTGATTACGTTCGGGGTACGCTCGATCCGAATTGATTCAACTGCGCCAGAATTGCGGCGAGAACAACACCAACAAGGTGAAGATTTCCAGACGCCCCAGCAGCATGGCAAAACACAGCAGCCATTTGGCCAGCGCCGGTAAGTCGGCGTAATGGGCAGCGACATCGCCCAGGCCCGGGCCGAGGTTATTGATCGAGGCGCCGACGGCCGACCAAGCGGTATCGAAATCCAAACCGGTGCCGAGCAAAGCGAACAGCAAGGCGGCGTAGGTGATCACATAAAAACTGAAGAATCCCCAGACCGATTCCACCACTCGGTCTTCAATGCGACGGTTACCAATCTTGATGGGAAACACACCGGCCGGATGCACCAGCCGACGAATTTCGCGCAGGCCCTGTTTGATCAACAGCAAGGCACGAATCACCTTAATGCCACCGGCGGTTGAACCGGCACAACCGCCGATAAAGGACGCCATCAGCAGCATAAAGGGCAAAAACAGCGGCCAGGTGGAAAAGTCGGCGACACCAAAACCGGTGGTCGTGAGCACCGACACCGCTTCGAACAACCCGTAACGCAGGGAGTCGGCAGCGCCATAGGTGCCACCCAGCCACAACACCAGGACCGTCAAAGCAATCAACGCCACCGCAATCACCAGGAAAAACCGGTATTCGGGGTCGAAGAAATACTGCCGCAAGCTGCGCATCCGCCAGGCGACAAAGTGCAAACCAAAATTCGCGACCGACAACAGCATAAAAGCAACGGCAATCATCTCGATCAACGGACTGTCGAAATATCCGATGCTGGCATCGTGGGTGGAAAACCCGCCGATGGCGACCGTGGCAAAAGCATGACCGATGGCATCGAACAACGACATTCCCGCCGCCCAGTACGCCAGCGCGCAAATAATCGTCAACGCCAGATAGACATACCACAACGCCTTGGCGGTTTCGGTAATGCGCGGTGTGAGTTTGTTGTCTTTCATCGGCCCGGGCGTTTCGGCGCGGTACAGCTGCATGCCACCAATGCCGAGCATCGGCAATACCGCAACCGCCAAAACGATGATGCCCAAACCGCCCATCCACTGGAGTTGCTGACGATAGAACAGCAAACTCTTGGGTTGATCATCGAGGCCGGTAATGACCGTCGCCCCGGTGGTGGTCAGACCGGAAAAACTTTCAAAGAACGAATCGGTGAAGGTGGTGGTAGCCGCAGGCGCGAGGGTAATAGGAATGGAACCGGCGAACCCGAGCACGATCCAAAACAGCACCGTGATGATAAAGCCATCTCGGGTGCGCAATTCGGCTTCGTGGCGGCGCACCGGTAACCAAAAGACAAAGCCGACGGTCAGCGTCAGCAGAAAACCCAGGACGAAGGCGTTATGAATGCCATCGCTGTAGATAAACGACACCAGCACCGGCGGCAACATCGACAGACTGAACACCATCAGCAACAGGCCGAGTACTTTTAGGGTCAGTCGAAAATGCATGGAATCCGCCGGTGCGTCCTGAATTAAAAGAAGGTAAGACCAACCTGGAACAAGCGCTCAACATCGCTGATGCGTCGCTTGTCGATCAAAAACAGAATGACGTGGTCATCCGGTTCAATCACCTGTTCACTCTGGGCAATCAGTACTTCGTCGTTACGCACGATGGCACCGATGGTACAGCCTTCGGGCAAGTCGATATCTTCAATGGCGCGACCGACCACTTTTGAAGAGCGCGCATCACCGTGGGCAATGGCTTCAATCGCCTCGGCGGCACCGCGACGCAGAGAATGCACGTTGACGATGTCGCCACGGCGAACGTGCGTCAGCAAGCTGCCAATGGTGGTTTGCGAGGGTGAAATCGCCACATCGATTTCACCGCCCTGCACCAGATCGACGTAAGCCGAGTTATTAATCAGCGTCATCACTTTGCGCGCGCCGAGCCGTTTGGCCAGCATCGAGGCCATGATGTTGGCTTCGTCGTCGTTGGTCAGGGCCAGGAAGATATCGGTGTCTTCGATGTTTTCATCGAGCAGTAATTCCTGATCGGAAGCATCGCCGCGCAGCACCACGGTCTGGTTCAGATGTTCGCTGAGCAACCGACAACGCTCGTCGTTGTGCTCCAGAATTTTCACCGAATACCGACCTTCCAGTACCGTTGCCAAGCGAAAACCGATGTTGCCGCCACCGGCGATGATGATGCGTTTGTAGTTGCGTTCTTTACGGCGCAACTCACTCATCACCGCACGGATATCGGATTTACCAGCGATGAAAAAGACTTCGTCTTCGGCTTCAATCACCGTCGAGCCTTCAGGAATAATTGGCCGGTCTTTACGGAAAATCGCCGCCACCCGTGTCTGCACCGACGGCATATGCTGCTTCAGAAAACGCAATTCCTGACCAACTAGCGGACCGCCGTGATACGCCTTCACCGCCACCAATTGCAGCTTCCCGTCGGCAAAGTCGAGCACCTGCAATGCACCCGGTGTTTCGATCAAACGCTGAATATAGTTGGTTACCAACTGTTCCGGACTGATCAACACATCGACCGGAATCGCTTCGGGCGCGAACAGTTTTTCGCTGTGTTTGGTGTATTGCGGACTGCGAATGCGGGCAATTTTGGTGGGCGTGCGGAACAGGGTGTAAGCCACCTGACAGGCGACCATATTGGTTTCGTCACTGGGCGTGACGGCAATCAGCAAGTCGGCGTCTTCGGCGCCCGCCTGACGCAATATGTTGGGCAACGAGGCCAGGCCCTGAACGGTGCGGATATCGAGTCGGTCCTGCAATTCACGCAGCCGGCCACCGTCGAGATCCACCACGGTAATGTCGTTATCTTCGCTGGCCAGATTTTCGGCCAGAGTGGCGCCGACCTGACCGGCGCCGAGTAAAATGATTTTCACGTGTGTTCCTTACGCCGTCGCTTCGGCCTTTTCCAGCAACGCGAAATAGAAGCCATCGTGCCCACCGGGCTGTGGCAGCCACTGTACCCCGAACTCCGCGGGCGCGTCACCCGCCAGCGTCAATGACACCCGCTGAGCATCGCTTTGGCGCTGCAAGAATGCGGCGATGCGCGCGCTGTTCTCGCGCGGCAAAATGGAGCAGGTCGCGTACAGCAAACGGCCACCGGGTTTGAGCGTGCGCCACAGTTGCGCCAGCAAACGATCCTGCACCTGAGTCAGAAAATCGATGTCTTTGGGACGACGCAGCAGTTTGATATCGGGGTGACGTCGAATCACGCCGGTGCCGCTGCACGGCGCGTCGAGCAGAATGCGGTCGAAGGGTTCACCATCCCACCAGGCGTTGAGGTCAGCGGCATCGGCGGCCTGCAAATGGGCGCTTAAACCGAGACGATCGAGGTTTTCGGTAACGCGCTGCAAACGGCTGTCGTCGATATCCAGAGCGGTTACCTCGATCTGTGCCGACTCCAGCAGATGACCGGTTTTACCACCCGGAGCGGCGCAGGCATCGAGCAGGCGTTCGCCGTCTTCCGGCGCCAGTAACAAAGCGCATTGCTGAGCGGCTTCGTCCTGAACGCTGACATCGCCGTCGCTAAAACCGGGAATCGCCAGCACTGGAACCGGCTGCGCCAGGGTGACAGCGCTGGGCGTTTGTTCACAGGCGGTCGCTTCCAGCCCTTCGTTGTCGGCCAACGCTAACCAGTCATCACGCTGAATGCGTGACTGATTCACGCGCAGCGTCATCGGCCCTTGGACGTTACCGGCGTCCATCACCGCCTGCCATTGATCGGGATAGGCCTGACGCAATTGACGCGTCAGCCAGCCGGGGTAACCCGCACTATTTTGCAGACCGGCAATCAGTTCGTCGCCTTCACGCTGGAAGCGACGCAAGGCCGCATTGAGCAGCTTGGCGGCCCAGGGTTTTTTCAGCGTTTTGGTGCCGTCGACGGTTTCATAGAGCGCCGCGTGTTCGGGCAGATCGAGTTGCCACAACTGGTATAAACCCACCACCAGCAGCATGTGTACAACCCGTTCTTTGCGCTGGATCGGTTTGTCGAGCAGCTTGCGAGTCAGTTCATCGAGGCTCAGATAATGACGCGCGCAGCCATACACCAATTGCTGATAAAAACCGCGCTCTTCTTCAGGCAGTTGTTCGCGACGCGACGGCAATAAATCGTTGAGTGAACGTCCCTGATCGACCAACTGCAGCAAGGTTTGGGCGGCCAGCACCCGGCTGTTGGTCATGCGTTCGCCTCGCCCAGTTTGGGTTGCGCTTCAAAATCAGCGCGACGGGCGCGCAGCACGTCAGCGACGGTCATGGCTTTTTTACCGGGCAATTGAATGCGCTCCAGTCGTAATACGCCGTCGCCACAGGCGACATCCAGACCGGCATCGCTGATGGCGAGAATGTCACCGGGCTCGGACGTATGGGTGTCATCCAGCAAGCACGCCTGCTGCACTTTTAAGGTATCGCCGTTCCAACGGGTGTAGCTGCCCGGCCAGGGTGTCAGGCCGCGGATCTGGCGATCGAGATCAGCGGCTGAACGATGCCAGTCCAGTTCGCCTTCGGCTTTGCTGAGCTTGGTGGCGTAAGTGGCCAGCGCATCGTCCTGCTGTTCGCCGCTCAGGGTGCCGGCTTCCAGGCCATCCAACGCCTCAATCAGCGCTGGTCGACCCAGTTCAATCAATCGGTCGTGCAAGACCGCGCTGGTGTCGGTCGGTTCAATGGCGCAGTCGGCTTTGAGCAACATGGCGCCGGTATCGAGGCCGATGTCCATCTGCATGATGGTCACCCCCGTGCGCGCATCGCCCGCAAGCAAGGCGCGGTGAATCGGCGCCGCACCGCGCCAACGCGGCAACAAAGACGCATGGACGTTGATGCAACCCAGACGCGGCGTATCGAGCACCGCCTGCGGCAACAATAAACCATAGGCGACCACCACCAGAATATCGGCGCCAATGGCGGCGAGTTCGGTTTGGGCATCGGCGGATTTTAAGGAGGTAGGCTGGTAGACCGGAAGGTTGGCATCGACGGCCACCGTCTTAACCGGCGATGGCGTCAGTTTGCGACCGCGCCCAGCCGGACGATCCGGCTGGGTGTATACGGCGACAACGTTGTGATTGGAGCTCAACAGCACTTTCAGGTGCTCGGCCGCAAACTCCGGCGTGCCGGCAAAAACAATGTTCAGGCTCATCGATCAGGAGACCGTCAGCTTATGCTGCTTCTCCAGCTTCTTGCGGATGCGGGTACGCTTCAGGTTCGACAAATAGTCGACGAACAACTTGCCATCCAAGTGATCGATTTCGTGCTGAATGCAGATGGCAAACAAGTCTTCAGCTTCGAACTCGATGGCTTCGCCCATTTCGTTCAAGGCGCGACAGCGGATTTTGTCGGAGCGGGTGACGCGCTCGTAATAACCCGGGACCGACAAACACCCTTCCTGTGTTTCCACCGGCTCACCGAGCTTGTCGTATTCAGGGTTGATCAGAATGTGCGGATCGGACTGATCTTCGGAGACGTCGACCACAATGATGCGCTCATGCACATTCACCTGACTTGCCGCCAGACCGATGCCCGGGGCGTCATACATGGTTTCGAGCATGTCCGCCGCCAGCGTGCGATGCCGCTCTTCCACCTCGGCCACCGGCTTGGCTTTGGTACGCAGCCGCGGATCGGGGTATTCGAGAATCTCTAATTTGGCCATGGTCTTAATCGCTTCCTGACAACCGGATATGAATGAATATTGTACAGTATGTAGACAGATTTCGTCGTTTCAATTAGCCGACATTCCAACCGCTGATAGCCTAGCACTATCGCGTGTTTCTGCCTGACGCCACTGCTGTGATTTATCACTCAGTTCCAGTCAAAGGCGTCCGCCTCATCTTGGCGAACCTTCGTTCACTGTTAGACTGCCTGAGCTTTGCCTGTCCAGGAGGGACAGCGAGCAGCGCGCGGCGCGGATTGTAACGGGAAAGCGGCCCTGGGGAAATTCAGCAACGCCGCTTTTGTGTGTGCTTCTGGTTACACCGCGTCAGTTACCGGCCTGAATGTGCCGGAATCTCGACAAGGAGTTCAGGGAATGAACGATGATCGTCTGCTGTGGTTGCGCTGGGTGCTGACGCCCGGCCTGGGTGTGCGGCGCAGCCACTCGCTGCTAAACCGGCTCAGTCATCCACAGCAGTTGTTTGATCGGCCCGAGCGCTGGTCATTACCTACCGACCTGACCGCCACGCTGCTGGAAATGAAACGCCTGGGTGAACAACACCCGGTGCATCGGCAGGCGCAGGCTCAACTGCGCTGGGCGGAAGCGGGCCAGCATCATCTGATCAGCTTGCAGGACGCTCGTTACCCGTCTTTATTGCTGGAAATCCCCGATCCGCCTCTGCTGCTGTGGGTCAAAGGCGATGCTGAGTTGTTACGCCAGCAGCAAGTCGGCATGGTCGGCAGTCGCAATGCCACCCTAGCGGCTCAGCGTCATGCCCGACAGCTCGGCCGCGAACTCAGTCTGGGTGGTTTGGTGATCACCTCCGGTGGTGCCGCCGGCATTGATGGCTGTGCCCACCAGGGCGCTCTGGACGGTTCAGGCCAGACCATTGCGGTATTGGGGTGCGGCGTGGATGTGGTTTACCCCAAAAGCCATCGGTCCTTGTTTGAACAGATAAGCGCCGCCGGTGCATTAGTGTCCGAGCATCCGCTGGGAACCCAGCCCAAGCCTGGGCATTTTCCCCGCCGTAATCGCATCATCAGCGGTTTAAGTGACGCGCTCGTAGTCGTAGAAGCGGCACAGCGCAGTGGTTCATTGATTACCGCCGAACATGCCCTCGAACAAGGCCGCGAGGTATTTGCGTTGCCCGGTGATATCGGCAATCCAAATGCGGCCGGGTGTCATCGGTTGATTCAAGATGGCGCGGGCTTGCTGGCCAGTGCCGATGATTTACTGGCGGTGCTCGCACCCGGTCATCGCACCTCAATGGCAAAGCCATCGTCCAACTCGATACCCGACGCCGATCTGCCCGCCATTCAAATGAGTCTGTTGGCCTTGCTGTCGAGCGAACCCCAGGCTCTGGAAACCCTCAGCCAACAATTGGCGTGCAGCCCTCAGTCGTTATTAGAGCCTTTATTGGAGCTCGAACTGGGGGGGTGGATTCAGCAGCAACCGGGCGGCTACTGCCGACTGTAATGCGCCTCGGCCCCATAGCGCATCAATTGTCACTGCGCCCACATCTGAGTACCCTTGCGGCCTCGACCACAGCGAGACCGATGCCGTGCCCGATCATCACGCCTTTCATCTGCGCCAGGCCAGCCATGCCATTCGCGCTGGCGGTGTTATTGCCTATCCCACCGAAGGGGTTTGGGGGCTGGGCTGTGATCCGGATAACGCTCAGGCGGTCTATCGCATTCTCGCCATTAAAGATCGGCCCATGGACAAAGGCTTGATCCTGATCGGTGCCGACTGGCAGCAGTTGCGACCCTGGCTGGCCCCCTTGAGTGCCGAGGATGAACAGCGACTGCAAGCCAGCTGGCCGGGGCCGGTCACCTGGGTAGTGCCACATAACGGCCATCTGCCCGACTGGCTGACGGGCGGTCGCGATACCCTGGCGGTTCGGGTTTCCGGCCACCCACTGGCCCGGCAACTGTGTCAGCGCCTCGGTAAACCGCTGGTGTCGACCAGCGCTAACCGCTCCGGAAAACCGGCCATCACCAAACAACGCCAGATCCACTGGCAACTGGGCGCCGAGCTGGATGCTATCCTGCCCGGCCGCGTCCAGACGCCTGGCCAGAGCAGCCGCATTCTCGATCTGAACAGCGGCTCTACGTTACGACCTTAATTGACCCACGAGGCTTACCCGCCATGCCCCAACCTTTCGACATCGAACCCGTTCGCCATTACTTGCTCGATTTGCAAGATCGCATCTGCCAGGCACTGGAGGCAGAAGATGGCTCAACGGTTTTTGTTGAAGAAAGCTGGCAACGGCCCGCCGGTGGTGGCGGACGTTCACGGGTGTTGCAAGATGGTCCGGTACTGGAGAAAGCTGGCGTCGGGTTCAGCCATGTGATGGGCGATCAAATGCCGCCAAGTGCCACCGCCAACCGACCGGAACTGGCCGGATGCCATTGGCAGGCGATGGGCGTTTCGTTGGTCATTCATCCGCGCAATCCGTTCGCACCGACGTCGCACGCCAATGTGCGTTTTTTTGTGGCCGAGAAAGAGGGTGTGGAACCGGTCTGGTGGTTTGGCGGCGGTTACGACCTGACGCCTTACTACGGTTTCGAGGACGATTGCCGCCATTGGCACAACGTTGCACAGACCGCCTGCGCACCCTTTGGCGATGACGTCTATCCGCATTTTAAAAAGTGGTGCGACGACTATTTTTATATTCCGCATCGTCAGGAAGCACGCGGTATTGGCGGATTGTTTTTTGATGACCTGAACACCGGCGGATTTGATCAGTGCTTTGGTTTAATGCGCGCGGTCGGCGATTCTTATCTGGACGCTTACTTGCCCATACTGGCGCGCCGCAAAGACACGCCCTACACCGACGCACAGCGCGATTGGCAGGAAATCCGCCGCGGTCGTTACGCTGAATTTAATCTGGTGATCGACCGGGGTACTCACTTCGGCTTGCAATCCAACGGCCGCACCGAATCCATTTTGATGTCACTGCCGCCTCGAGTTCAGTGGCGCTATGGTCACGAACCCGACGCTGGCAGCGACGAAGCGCGCTTGCTCCGCGACTTTTTGCCACCGCGCGACTGGCTGAGCGCCTAATCGTGGATCCCCTGGCGCGATAACAGGTGCTCCAGGTCAGAGCTGTCGACCAAGGGGTCATCCAAATCAACCACAATCCGTGAATGCGCCAGCACCCAGGCCCGGCCGGTGATGTTCGAATGCAGCGCCGCATAAGGCCCTACGCGATCGGCGCCCATGACCTTTCCAATAAAACGATTGCCGCGCGGTGAAATGGTTTCCAACGACTGACCTTCGGCAATCTCGCTGCGACTGGCCATCAATGCCAACCGCGCTGAGGTGCCCGTGCCGGTCGGACTGCGACAAATAACGCCCGGATGCACGTAAGTCGCCGAGGGCGATTCCCACCGGCCTTCATCCAGAGGCGTTACCGGCCCCATAAAATGCGCAAAGGGCAGCGGCCCGACATCGCCCAGATCCGGATGTTCCTGCAACAAGCCGGGACGCGCAGCACGCACGAAGGCATCGCCGAAGGCGGTGAGCGCAATCTCTTCTTCGCCGCTGAGAGTAAAGCCGTATTGGGTCGCATCAATCAGCGCAAAATAGGCGCCACTCCATACCAGATCGAAGTCAATTGAGCCGTAATGCGGCACGTTAATACTCAAACCCTGCTGCGCCACGTACGCCGGTTCGCCCTGAGTGGTGACCGTTTCCACCCGACCGTTCACCACGTGCGCCTGCACCCGTGCCAATCCAGCCGGGGATTCCAGCACCACTTCCTGATCGCCTTCGCGCATTTCTATAACGCCGCTTTGCAACAAGGCGGTCGCCGTGCAGAGAGTGTTCGAACCGGAATACATGGGATAACCCATGGCTTCCATAATTATGTAACCGGCCTGAGCCTCGCGGTGGCTGGGTTCAACGATCAGATCGACCGACATGGCCGGATCGCCATAGGGTTCGGATAACAGCAAACGTCGCAAACCATCGCCTTCGCGTTGCAGATAGCGCGCCTTTTCCAGCACTGAGGCGCCCGGTAAGGGTTCGACCCCGGTAAACACAATGCGACTGACGTCACCGCCCGCCTGGGTATCGATCAATTCGATCGAGCGTTCACGACTTTCCTTATTTCGTTCATGACTGCCCATAACGCGCGCCCTCGGCTTGCCAATGCTGATCCGGCACCACCACCAGCTTGCCGATGTAGGTTTTGCTGATGAACGTGCGTTGCGCCTCGTGAAAATCCGACAACTTAAAGGTGCGGTCGAGCAAGGGTTTAATCTGTCCGTTTTCGATATATCGCACCAAACGCCGGAAGTCCGTGCGCGTACCCTGAGACGACCCGTGCAACTGCAATTGTTTGAGGTACAGGGTGCGCAGATCGAGTTCAACCACCGGCCCGCCGATGGCACCCGCCGTGGTGTAGCGCCCTTCCGGGCGCAAAATACGCAACAAGTCGTTAAACATCGGCCCGGCCACCAGATCAGCAACCACATCAATGGGCGCACCGACCACCGACTCGACATCAGCGACGAGATCCGCTGTATCACGCAGAATCACCGCTTCCGCGCCAATGTCTTTCAGTGCGGCTTCTTTGCCGGCGCTGGAAACGGCATACGGAATGGCGCCACGCACTCGCGCCAGCTGCACAATGGCAGAGCCGACGCCACCCGATGCCCCAGTTACCAGAACCCGCTCGCCCTGACTTAACTGGGCCCGCTCCAGCATCTGTTCGGCGGTTAAATAGGCGCAACAAAAGGTGGCCAGTTCGGCATCGCTTAACGGGGCGTTGATTTCATAAGCGTTGGCCGAGGGCACGGTTTGATACTCGGCATACCCCCCGTCGCGACCATGGCCGATGTAATCAATGTCGGCGAGACTGTCATCGCCTTCAGGCCGGTTGTAGATACTGAAATCGACCATCACCCGCTGGCCAATACGCTCGGTCGGCACGCCGTCACCGACAGCAACAATGCGACCCACGCTGTCGGTTCCCTGAATGCGCGGAAAGGAAAGCGTTGAACGCCCGCGCCGCCAGGTCGATACCGAATTGGGATCCGTTTCGCTGCCGTAAGCGCCTTCGCGAACCCAGACATCGGTGTTGTTCATGCCGCAGGCGGTGACTTCAATCAGCACCTCACCGTCGGCTGGTTTGGGGGTGACAACGTCGTCACGATAGTGCAATTGATCCAGGCCACCATGGCCAATCAGTTGCACTGCCTTCATGTGCGAGGGTATCTGCGTCATGGACGGGCATCCTCGTTAATATCGTGGCACCAAAAGAGGCGCCGTGACCATCAACGGCGCCTCACCCTAATCACCTGAAAGACATCGCCAACGCACTCAACGGCGGCAACAAGATTACTCGCTAAATACGGTTTCTAAACCACCAAGGTCGGACAGTGCGCCAAGCTCGCCACACGATGCGACACACTGCCGAGCAACATGCCATCTTTATCACTGTGGGTACCGTGGGTACCCAGCACGATCAGATCGATGTCTTTATCACGGGCAAAATTGACGATGGTTTTCGACGGTCGCCCGCCTTTAACAAAACCACGCACTTGTGAAGCGCCCTGCTCTTTGGCGTGATGCTTGGCTTGCTCAACCACTTCACGAGCGTATTCGTTCAACGCCTGATCGGGAATCTGAATCTCCTGCGGTCGCACCATCGACAGCGACGCCTCAAACAAGCTGTGATGCTTAAACACACACAGCAACAAGATCTCAGCCTGAGTCAGGCTCTGCATTTCAATGGCGGTATCGAGCGCATTCAGGGCCGCGCGGGAACCATCCACGGCGACCAGTATTTTTTTAAACATGGCGACATCCTGTGCCTGAGAATCAACGATCAATCAGCGAAAGCGAGGTCTCTGAGAAACAGCGCAATCTGTGGATAGACGATCAGCAAACCGGCGGCCACAACAAGCATAAAGATAAAGGGCGGCGTGCCGCGGATGACCTCCCAATAAGGCCGTTTAAAGATGGCAATGGCGGTAAAGATGTCGCAGCCAAAAGGCGGTGTGGCCGAACCAATGGCGACTTGCAAGGTAATCAGGATACCGACGTGCACCGGGTCGAGACCGGTCGCAGCAATGGAGGGCGCAAAGATGGGTGTCAGCACCAGGATGACGACAATCGGGTCGACAAACATACAGGCAATAAAGAAGGCAACGCAGATGGAAATCAGCACACCGGTCGGACCCATTTCACTAATGCCAACCGCTTCCATAATGGTTTGCGGAATCTGCGCAAAGGAAATGATCCACGAAAACCCATTACCGACGCCAACCAGAATAAAAACGACGGCGGTGATCAAGCCAGTCGATTTGGCAATGCGATAAATATCGGGAATTTGCAGTGAACGGAACACCACAAATTCTAAGAAAAACGCATAGAGCACACAGACAGCGGCGGCTTCCGTTGGACTGAAAATACCCCCGTAAATACCGCCCACAATGATGACTGGGAAGAACAGCGGCCAGATGGCTTTCACCACCGCGTTGCCGCGCTCAGACCAACTCGCCTTCGGCTCCGTTGGTACCTTATTGATGTAGGCGTAGGTGAGGCAGTAGAGCGAGAACATCAACAGAATCAGCAGACCCGGACCAATACCCGCGATAAAGAGTTCGGCAATGGAGGTCTCGGATATCACACCATAAATGATCATGCCGATGCTGGGCGGAATTAAAAACGCAATGTCACTGGAGTTGATGATCAACGCCAGCGTAAAAGGATCGGAATAACCGGCTTTGAGCATCTTCGGCCGCAACGGTGAACCCACCGCCACCACCGTCGCCTGAGTGGAACCGGAGACCGCGCCAAAGAGCGTACAGGAGGCCGCGGTACTGACCGCCAACCCGCCTTTAATGTGACCGATAAAGGCCATCACCATATTGATCAACCGGTCGGCCGACTGGCCGCGCGTCATGATATCGGCAGCGAGAATAAACATGGGGACGGCAATCAGCGATGCCGGGCGGATACCGCCCATCATTTGCTGAATAAAAGTATCCATCTGACCGAAGCCGTCGAACATCATAAAGAAGCCGACCAGAGCCGCCGTGGTCAGCGGAATCATCATTGGAAAGCCGAGCAACAGCAGCACGACCATTATGAGCATCAAGGTGGTTGCCATGGTGTCATCCTTCTCGCAGTGGCGGTTGGCTCAAACTTCGGATTCAGTATCGGCGTAACCATCGAGTACACCGGTGGATAAATAGACATCCTTGGCACGCAGATTGGTAATGGCTGTGAGGAAATATTGAATGCCGGTGACCGCCAAGCCGATCGGCACCCAGACATAAATGATCCAGATAGGAAATTGCAGCGCCGGTAAAACCCGGCCGCGCTCGAACGTATCGAGGATGTAGACCATGGCGAAGTAACACAGGAAAAACATCACGGCCGCGGTAAACAAAGAGATGATGATCATCACCACTTTGCGGCCTTTGTGGGGGAGCAAATCGTAGATCGCTGACATCCGAATATGGCGACCATGGCGCGCCGCATAACCGATGCCGGCAAAGGTGATCATAATGATCAGGATGCGATTAATTTCGCCGGAAAAAAACAACCCTTCGGAAAACACAAAGCGGGCAATGACATTCACACAGGTATTCACCGCCATCAGGATCACACCCAGTGCCAGAATCACGGCTTCGACTTTGCTGATGGCCAGATCGATGGTGCCCAGAAAGCCGGGCAAGGCCGATTGGTAGGACTCAGGGGCGTTCTCTGTCATCGCTTGCACTCCGTTCGTTGGCACCGCTTTTGTCCGGCCAAGTCGGCACGTCCAAGTGCAAATGCCTGCTAATGATCACCCTGAAAAGCAGATGGCCGGCGCAAAGACGCCGGCCATGCCTGATTACATCTGAGCTTCTTCGAGGTCTTGCTGGAATTGCTCCAACAGATCGCGACCACCGGCTCCGGTCATTTCGATAAAGGCTTCTTCAACCTGAGGCGCGCGCTCTTTGAACGCGGCAATTTGCGCATCGCTCAAACGCACCACATTCACCTCATCGCTGTCGGCCTGAATGTTTTGCAGCGATTGCTCGGCCAAGCCATCGATGTGTTCGATGATCTGGTTAAAGGCGTAATTGGACGCGTCCTGAACCAGCTGTTTGTCTTCATCGGACAGGTCATCGTAGAAATCCTGATTGGCCATCATGGCGGTGGTAAACCAGCCGTGCTTGGTGAAAATCAGGTTTGGCGACACTTCATACAGACCACCGGATTCAATCCAGAAAATCGGGTTTTCCTGGCCCTGAATCATGTTGGTTTGCAGCGCACCGTACACTTCGCCCCAAGGCAGTGGGGTCGGTGTGGCACCAAAGGCTTCATAGGTTTCCGACAACAGCGGATTGGTCATGGTGCGGATTTTCTTACCATCAAAATCGGCAGGGCTGGTTACCGGTTCATCAACGGTCACCACCATTTCGCCTTCCGGGTACATCTTCAGCAATTCCAGACCTTGTTCGGCGTACAGCTCGGGGAAGTCGTCGTTGATCGCCTCACTGTCGCGGAAGAACTGTACGACGGTGTCGAAATCGGTCGGCAACAGATACGGAATGAAGAAGATCTGCGCTTCCGGAATCAGCGAGCCGGTAAAGCCGGGCGACTGGTTAACGAATTGCAGAATGCCGTTTTGGGTTTGCTCCATGATGTCGTCGGATTCGCCCAACTCACCGAAGCGATACACCTGAACGGTATGGTCAGAATTGTCTTCGATGTACTCTTTAAAATCGTACGCAAACACATCCTGAACATCGCCTTCGTATTCTTCGTGGGCATAGCGCCAAGTATCGGCCATCGCCAGGCTGGCGGTTGTCATCGTCGCCACCGCAATGCCAGTCAGTTTGATCAGAGCAGGGGTGTTTTTCATCTCGTTAACCTCCGTGGGCTGTCGACCTTATCCGGTAAGGCACGACCGTTTTTGTTGGTCACCGATTTGAGTCACGCCGACTCAAGCTGCTAACAGCACAGCGCCTCAAAATCCTTAGAGCTGTATGAGAATGGCAAAAGGATTTATCAAAGGCAAGATGAAGATGACGGCTTAATGACGGTTCTGAACAGTTATAGAAACGCCGCACATCAGAAACCTTCTTTTCAACAACGACGTTACAAAAGTTAGCATTTAATCGGATTATAATTAGGTTTTGTCGTCTTATAGCGACAAATTAGTAAGGTCCCTAAAGTTCTTGTTGGGTCGATAACGCCCAGAACCCCGCACACTGTTCACGGGTTAAATCGCATTTTTGCGCTCAATTCAATAAGTTATAACACTAATCATTATGAGTGCCGGGCAATGCCCAGCCCTTCAACGCCCTGTGCGTTTGTTTTACCCCTAAAGAACAGAGCGCGCGTTTTAACGAGGCCAAGGTCGGATCAAAATGCCGAAAACAACCAAATCGCAGGTGCGTTTCCAGCCTGAATGTGGAAGATAGACACAGAGTGTTAAAGACAGGCATCCGAATGGTCATTGCACGCCTATTCCAACGCTACAACCGCCGCATCGACCCACAGCGGGACAGCTTGCTGCCCGGCGACCACCTCTGGGTTCGCCGGGCAGGCTACAGCCATCATGGTCTTTATATCGGCAACGGCCAGGTGGTCCATTACGCAGGCTGGGTCGAAGGTCTTCGGGCCGGACCCTTGGCCGAAACCAGCCTGAGCGAATTCTGCGGTGGCCGCACACTCTATCGCCGGACCCATGTTGAGCGTCAGTTCAGTCGCCAACAAAGTGTCGCCCGGGCACGCAGCCGACTGGGCGAAAACCGCTACAACGTCCACGCCAATAACTGCGAACATTTTTGCTACTGGGCCATCAATGGCGATCATCACAGCCAGCAAATGGACTGGGTCGACCTGGGCCTGGGCTTGTTGCATCCCGGCCTTGAGGCAACCCGCAAGACACTGGGACGAGATTTCCAGCCCGGCACACCGCAAAGACTGTCACCCATTCTCGGGCAGCTGGCCTTGGACTGGGGCGTTAAATCGGCCGCGCGCTGGGCAACTGGACCTTACGGCCTGGCGGTTTACGCCAGCTATCGGGTGGGCCGTGGCTGGCTGGGAAGACGGCGACAAAAACGCGCTCTGTCTAAACAGCAATCGACCTTAAAAGTCGGTTAACAGAGCACGACCCCGACGCCTAAATTGCGTATCATTTGACGCTCGCCAACCTGAGTTGGCACCGCCGTACATTGCCCTGAACGCTGCAACCAGGACCCATCCATGTCTGTAGATCGCGCCACCTCCCTAAATTTCGTTAATGTTCTGCACGAAGCGCTGCCTTATCTACAGCGTTTCCAAGGTGCGACGGTGGTCATTAAGTACGGCGGCAATGCCATGGTCGATGAGGCCCTCAAAGCCAGTTTTGCGCGCGACATCGTATTGCTGAAAACCGTTGGCATTAATCCGGTGGTGGTCCACGGCGGCGGTCCGCAAATTGGCGATCTGCTTGAGCGACTGAACATTGAAAGTCGTTTTGAATCCGGCATGAGAGTCACCACCAGCGAGACCATGGACGTGGTCGAGATGGTGCTTGGTGGTTTGGTTAATAAAGAAATCGTGAATCTGATCAACCAGGCCGGGGGGCAGGCGTTTGGGATCACCGGCAAAGACGGTCACACCATTCAGGCGCGGCAACTTAAGGTCACGCGCCGCACACCCGATCTGCAAAAGTCTGAAATCATTGATATCGGCCACGTCGGCGAAGTGGAAAAAGTCGACACCCGCCTAATTCAGTTGATGACCGAAGGCGGTTATATTCCTGTTGTTGCCCCCATCGGCGTGGGTTCCGACGGTGCCTCTTACAACATCAACGCCGACCTGGTCGCAGGCAAGCTGGCTGAAGTGATGGGCGCCGAAAAACTCATTTTGTTGACCAACATCGCCGGCCTGCAAGACAAAGAAGGTAACGTTTTAACCGGACTCGATACCGATCAAGTCGATGCCTTGATTGCCGATGGCACCATTCATGGCGGCATGTTACCGAAAATTCGTTGCGCTTTAGACGCCATTGCCGCCGGGGTCACCAGCGCCCATATCATTGATGGCCGTGTTGCCCATGCCACCTTGCTGGAAATTTTCTCGCACCGCGGTGTGGGTACTTTGATCAGTAACCAAACGGACGCCTAATGACCGCTACCTTACCAACCGAATCACTGTCACGCCGCGACCAGATCCTGCAAGCCCTGGCCCATATGCTGGAAACCAGTCCGGGGCAACCGATCACGACGGCGCGTCTGGCAAAAGTGGTCGGTGTTTCAGAAGCCGCGCTGTATCGACATTTTCCCAGTAAGGCAAAGATGTTCGAAGGGCTGATCGAATTCATTGAAGACACCCTCTTCTCACGCGTCAGCCGCATCCTCGAAGAAGAACGCAATGCCATCCCTCAGTGCGAAGCCTTGCTGACCTTGTTGCTCGCTTTTGCTGAGCGCAACCCGGGCATGTGCCGCATTCTGATTGGCGATGCGTTGGCTGGCGAAGTTGAACGTCTGCGTTCGCGCGTCGCTCAGGTGTTCGACCGTTTGGAAACCCAGTTAAAACAAATCATCCGCGAAGCGGAAATTCGTGAAGGGTTAAAGTCGACATTAAGCGCATCGCAAGCGGCCAACCTGATGTTGGCGCTGGCCGAAGGTCGCATCAATCAATTTGTGCGCAGCGAGTTCCGTCGCAAACCCACCGACGATTGGACGCCACAATGGCGAGTAGCCGTCGAAGCCGTCTTTCGCAAAGCGTAAATCCGAACAGAGATTGGGACTGATTTACGCTTCAGCTATACTCCCGGCACATCCAACAAAATTTGCACTTCATGGACGCCTGGATCAGCCACTACCAAACGCTGCCCACTGACGGCGAACGCGATGCCTTCTTTAAAGGTTTAGTGCATCACTACGCCGAACTGTTTGACGCCACCGGCAGTGGTTATCTGCTGCTCGATGCCGATCAGCGTGTTCTCGCCTGGAACGACACCACCGAGGTTCTGCTCAGTCACCAGCCGGTTGTCGGTGAACCCATGCCCAAGCCAGGCGATTTGTTTGAGCTCGAAGACAAAGCCACTGACGCCAGCAAGGTCATTCTCAACGTCTTAAATAGCCAGCAAACTCAACAGCAGATCTGGCAATTGCGGCGTGAAGGCGAGGCACATTGGCTACGATTAACCGTCTTGCCGGTGATGCTGGCCAACTGCCGCCAGGCATTGGTGATTGTCAAAGACATCAGTGCGGAAAAACGCCTAGAAGCCGATCTGCAAGCGCAGCAAGCGGCACTCGATGACGCCCGGGTTCGCGACCCGCTGACCGGTTTGCACAACCGCCGCTTTATGCTTGAGCAGCTCGACCGACTCAACGCCCAGGCCAAACGTTACGGCAACACCTTTTCGTTGGCTCTGATCGATCTCGATCATTTCAAAAGTGTTAACGACACCTACGGTCATGAGGCCGCTGATCGGGTTTTATGTTCGTTGGCGAATCTGATTCGGGATAATCTGCGTGATGCCGATATCAGCGCTCGTTATGGCGAGGAAGAATTTATGGTGTTGCTGCCAGAAACGGATATGGAAGCGGCGGTGAATACCATTAATCGTCTACGCCAACGCTTCACCGAAAGTCGCGTCGACGGCATCAAACGCTCACTGACGTTAAGCGCAGGGGTCATGAGCTGGGAACCGGGTTTATCGCTGGAGCAATTGATTTTTAAAACCGACCAGCGCCTGGCAATGGCCAAGTACGCTGGTCGTAATCAAGTGTGTGGAGAAATTTAACCGTTCGGTGAGGCGTCGTCGTCGACATCGGTTAACGCTTTAAAATCCTTCAGTCGACGCAGGCCTTTAAACGAAGCATCGGTGCGCGCTTCGTCGCGATAAGACGGTGCCAGAGCGATGGCTTTTTCCAGATATTCCAACGCCACTTTGACATCGCTTTGCTGGGCATAGGCACACGCCATTTGGTAGTAGGCATGGGCGTGTTCTGGATCAATATCCAGTGCCTGCTCACTCAGGCTGATCGCCCATTTGGTTTCATCCAGCTCCAACGCCGCATCGGCTTTATAGGTCAATGCCTCGGTATCAAACGGGCGCATGGTCAGAATTTGGTCATAAATCTGAATTTTGCTCTGCGCGCTGGTTTCCTGACTGGCGCGTAACCACAAGGAGTGAATCTCGTTGGTCTTCTCAATTTCCTCACGGTTTTCTTCGATAACCTGAGTTTTTTCTTTGAGGTTTTTCTCCAGCGCTTTCAGTCGTTTTTCATAAGACGACACCAACTTGGTGACTTCGCGGTCAGCATAGGTATGCGCTTTTTCTTTGATGTCGCGAATGTTGGCGTAACCCACCACCACCAGCAGCGATGACACACCGGCGATCAAATAGAAGAAGTAGGTAATGGTGTCGATGGAATAGGTGACCGATTGGGTCGCCAGCTCCAGTTGTTTGGCGTTGAGCTTATCAGAATACTCGACGCGGAAATTCATCATCTCCTGGCGCAACGACCGCACTTCATCGAGCAAATAACGTTCGATAAAGGGGTTATACATCGGTTCGTCGAGATTCTCGATGGTTTGAGCGACATCGTTGTCGCTGTAAAGGTCGGAGGCAGTGGGAGCGTTGTCAGACTGCTCACCCCAGGCCGGGGTGAGCAGCATTACCAGCATCAGCCCAATCAGGCTACGCATTCGGCTTTATCCTGTTTCGCGGGTTCGATCAAAGAGCCGTGCAGAGTCTGCAGTGCGGCTTCGTATTGATCGTCTTCCACGACCACGCGGATGTCAACCTGACGCATGCCCTGGTGAATGGCGAGAACACTGATTTTGTTGTCAGCCAAGGCGTTACTCAGCTTGGCCAGAATGCCCGGCACGTTCATGTCGCTGCCGATGACAGAGACCATGGCCACTTTGCGGCTGGAAATATCGGCACCGGGATAGTAACGCTCCAGGCGTGACTTAATGCGCTTAACCACTTTCAAGCCAGTATCGAGATACAGCGTCACGGTGTTGGCATTGTGCTCTTTCGCCAGCAGCGGTACGTCAAAGTCCTGAACCAGTTTCTGAATTTCCAGAATGTGATTCGGCTCACCCACAATGTCCTGATCGAACACATCAATGGCAAAGATATGCGGCTTACCGGCCACGATCTCGACCGCCGGCTGCTCGCTGCGGTAGTCGTTGGTAATCAAGGTACCATCGTGATGCGGCTCGAAGGTATTTTTCACTCGCAGCGCAATGCCTTTCTGACGCAAACCTTTGGCGGCTTTGGGATGAATCGCTTCCATACCAATCAACGACAGCTGATCAGCCACGTCATAGTTGGTACGACCAATCGGCATCACCTTGTCGGCACCGACCACTTTCGGGTCCGCCGTGGACAAGTGATATTCTTTGTGGATCACCGCTTCGCGCGCTTCGGTCAGTTCAGCAATTTTTGAGAAAGTGATTTCGCTGTAACCGCGATCGAAGGTTTTCATCAACCCTTCTTTGCACTGGGTGTAACCGGTAACGATCGGCATTTCCTGGCTCAGATCGAACTTGCTGAAGATGCGATGAATTTTCTCATCCATCATCTGGTTATCCGGCTCGCGCCAACCGGTCAGATCGACAAAACGCGCGTTAATGCCTTCGGCTTGAAGCAACAAGGCGGTATTAAAAGCCGAATGCGCTTCACCGACACCGGCGAGCATTTCGCGCACCGTCGCCAGGTGTTCTTCAATCTGAAAGTGACCGTAGGAACAGACGCGCTGCAAGTCGAGCAAGCACGAACGAATACCTTCCATGCGCTCAGTAATAAACTGGTCGGCTTGCTTGCGCGAATGCGGCAACTCAAACAGTTCAGCATTCACTTCACGCATCGCTTTGGCAGCGTCAGTCAGGCGTTCGCTCCACTGCCAATCGGAATCGTTGTTGGCAAAGAGGGCATAAACGCCCGGCTCTTTCGATTTTTTATGTTCCAACAAATGGTTGGTGATGCCGCCGTATGCCGACACCACAAAAATACGCTGATACAAATCGGCCGGATCGCGGTCAACCTGGACAATGTTGTCGCGGACCGCTTTGTAGTCACTCATCGACGTACCGCCGATTTTTTCGACCGTATGGTTCGCCATGGGGGTGTTACCTCCTTCGGCTCCAAAACTCGTTAACCGGCGGCAAACCGGTGAGGCTTTGGGCCTGCGTTGATTGTGATTTGCTGTTACTGCAAAGAACGCTGTGCCGAAACCGGCTTCGGGCGCTGGCTGAGTTCACCCACCGCTCGAAACCGCTCTCGGGTAGTGCGAAGGCTCATAATGAGCCTTCGCCTGACGGTATCAGTCGGCGACCGTTTCTGCTTCCAGCGGATAGGCGCCATCCGGACCGTGCGTTTCCTTACCGTTCAACGGCGGATTGAACGCACAGGCCAGTTGCAGTTCGCTCTTGGCTTTCAAAATATGGTCGTCGTTTTGATCCAGAATATAGATGGTTCCCGGCTTGATGTCGTGTTCAGTGCCGGTGGCTTTATCCAAGATCGACCCTTCACCGGAGATGCAGTAAACCGTCTCCAGGTGGTTCTTGTAATGGATCGGCGTTTCGGTGCCCGCATAGATGGTGGTGATGTGGAACGAAAAGCCCATACCATCATCTTTCAGTGACATACGTACGCTGTTCCAGGTTTCAGCACTGACTTTGCGTTCGGAGTTGGTGCATTGATCAAGAGTACGAACGATCATTGGAATTCCTCTGTTAAAGAGTCGACGAATCGACGTGGCAAAAAAGCCCGCCCATATTGGGCGGGACAGGCACACACACTGTGATGAATTCGAATCAGCTAACCTTGGCCTTCAGCTCCGGCAACACCTTAGCAAAGGCGTCTTCCAGAATATCGAGGCCCTGCTTAAGGTCTTCAAGCGGAATGGTCAGCGGGCACAAGCATTTGACGACTTCGTCATAAGCGCCACTGGTTTCCACAATCAGGCCTTTCGTGAAGGCTTCACGACAAATTTGCTCAGCGGTTTCACCATCGGGCACCGCCATACCACGCATCATGCCGCGACCTTTAACAGTAATAACACCCTCACCAAAACGCTTGGCCAGACTGTTAAAACGTTGCTCAATCAGTTGAGCGCGTTCAGCAATCTGCTGCTCGAATTGATTGTCCTGCCAGTATTCTTCCAACGCGACGCGAGCGGTGACAAACGCCAGGTTGTTGCCCCGGAAAGTCCCGTTGTGCTCACCCGGCTTCCACTGGTCCAGCTCAGGACGCATCAGAGTGACGGCAAACGGCAGGCCATAACCACTCAGCGATTTAGACAGCGTAACGACGTCCGGTTTGATACCCGCTGGCTCGAAACTGAAGAAAGTGCCGGTACGACCACAACCCGCCTGGATGTCATCGACAATCAGCAGCATGTCGTGTTTGCGGCAGATGCTTTCCAGCTCTTTCAGCCATTCCATACGAGCGGCGTTCAAACCACCCTCGCCCTGAACGGTTTCGACGATGACACCGGCCGGTGTTTCCACACCACTGCCCGGATCGGTCAGCAGCTGGTCGAGCAGTTTCAGACCCATAAAGTCGTCGCCGTCTTCACCGTAACCGTCGTAGGGAATGCGGGTAACGTCGGTCAATGCCACACCGGCACCGCCGCGCTGGCCTTTGTTACCGGTCGCGGCCTGGGCACCCAAGGTGCAGCCGTGATAACCATTGGTGAACGAAACAATACCGCTGCGACCCTTGGCCTTACGGGCAATCTTCAGTGCAACCTCAACCGCGTTGGTGCCGGTCGGGCCGGTGAACTGCACTTTGTAGTCCAGGTCACGCGGCTTCAGGATGATGTCGTTAAATGCCTGCAGAAAACGCTCTTTGGCATCGGTAAACATGTCCAGGCCGTGGGTAACGCCATCGGCCTGAATGTAGTCGATCAGCGGCTGCTTCAGCAGATCGTTGTTATGGCCGTAGTTCAGCGTGCCGGCACCGGCCAGAAAATCGATATAGGACGTGCCTTCGCGGTTTTTAAGACGCGCATTCTTAGCCGTCGTGAAAACGGTCGGAAAGCTGCGACTGTATGAACGGACCTGAGATTCGAGCTGTTCGAAAATTTCCATGGTGGTTTCTCCCCTTGGGGTAATAAACAGTTAAAGACGACCCGGGCCTCAGCGGCGTATTGGGCCAATCCGGTAAAGTTCTTCACTCTCGTGCTGACCGCCAAAGTGCCGTTCTTTATCAAACAGCACACCGACTTCCAGGCCAGCATCCCAATCGCGCGCCATGGCTTTAAACAGGCGCTGCGACGGCTCGTTGTCCGGCGTGATCGTTGTTTCCAGAAAACTAACGCCTGCTAATGCCGGGCGTTCCAGCAATGACTGGATCATGCGCTTGGCCAAACCCTGACCTCGTGCCGCTTCACCCACCACGACCTGCCACAGGAAGTAGGTATCTGTGGTGCCCGGCTTGATATAGCCGGAAACAAAGCCGACCAACTCGCCATCCATCTCTGCCGCCACCGCGGTTTCACCGAAGTGACTGGCCTGCAACAGATTGCAGTACAACGAGTTGGTATCCAGTGGTGGACTGCTGGCTACCAATTGATGAACGGCCAAGCCATCTTCCGATACTGCTGGTCGCAACGTGATGTTCATGACCTTGCTTCAGACCTCGCTTTAGAGCCGATTGCGGCCCTCTCATTTACTTTAATTCTTTGTCTAATCTTTAGTATGCGAAGCATTTTAACACAAAATCAGAGGATTGTTGCAAGCCCAGGCGATCATTACGCCGTTTAGTTCTTTAGCGCACTAAAATATTCCTTGAATTCTCCCGCAACTAGAGGCTAACCTAACTTAGGTTTCTAAAATGTTTCATTAGAGGACGAACCTTTTCATATGCGATACAATCTCGCCCTCATGGGGGACAGCACCCCAGTGGTAAAGGATCAGACAATGAAACGGGTGGATGAGGTTCTGGTGTCGCTGCGTCGAATTATTCGCGCCACCGATATTCATTCTAAGAAGTTAAGCAAGCACAGCGGCCTGACATCGCCGCAGTTGCTGATCCTGATGGCCATCGACAAGCTCGGTGATGTCACCATTGGCACCGTGGCGAAAGACGTGAACCTGTCTCAGGCAACCGTCACCACAATTCTGGATCGACTGGAAAAGCGCGGTCTGGTGCAACGCGTGCGCAGCGATGTGGATCGCCGCCGGGTACACGCCAAGCTGACCGATGAGGGCTTAAAAATCGTTGAAGATGCGCCGAGCCCGCTTCAGGAAAGCTTCGTCGAAAGCTTTGATACCTTGCCGGAGTGGGAACAGACGATGATTCTGTCATCGCTGCAAAAGCTAGCCGAACTGATGCAGGCATCCGATATTGATGCTGCACCGGTATTGCATGTTGGCGATGTGACCCACCATTACAGCAATACCAGCCAAAACTGAGCACGGCGGCCTGCCGCTAGTCGGCCGCCCGCGTTATCGAATACAGCACACCTTCCTCACCGTAGTACCGATCCGTCGTCTCCGCATACTGCATACCCAGCCGCTTCATCACCGCCAGTGAGGCTTTGTTGTCCGGGTCGGCCACCGCCCAGATTGTCTCCAGCTTGAGCACCTCGAAGCCATAATCCAATAATGCTCGCGCGACCTCTGTCGCCAATCCTTTGCCCCAATAGGGTTCCGCCAAATGCCAGCCGATTTCCATACGGTCGGAAAATTCGCCATCGCCATAGGGCATGGCTTTCAGCAACAACAAACCGACGTAGTCGTCGGAGCCGTGCAAACGCACACTGAACGCACCGGAGCCCGGTGTATGTGCCTGCCAACGTTTGCCACGCTCAATATAGAGTTCACGCAATTCATCCAGTGCTGGCGCTTCCGTCCATGGCAAATACCAGCGCACGGCCGCCGAATGATAGATGGACCGATGGCCTTCAAGGTCGTCGGCGGTATAGGGCGTAATCACGCAACGTTCGGTCTGCATGACATTATCCTTTTAAACGATAGGCGCGCAGCACCAGGAACAACAAGGTTCCGCGCGTGATGATGCTGGCACCATTGAGCAGCAACAATGGCCAGCTTTGCGTCAGTGGCATGGTCATCGCAAACGCCAAAGTAGAGGCATCTTTGGTCAGGGTGAACAACAGCATCCGGCGCGACAAAACACCGGCGGAGCGCGCCCGAAATACCACCACCATTTGCTGCACCGTGCCCTGCACCAGCACCAGTGTCATGACCACGATCACCGCATTGGCGATCCCGAGCAGCGCCGGCAACGGCCGAATAAACAACACCGACAACCCAGCCAACAACAAAAGTTCGCCCACCATCAAGGCGGCAAATGACCAGCGCGTTCGACGCTCCCACCAAATCCAAAACAAAATGTTCAGGATCAACAGCAGCGCCGCCAATCGCGTCCACACCAGATAATGATTCAGCACCGGTACGGCCAGGCCAAATAAAAAGTTGCCGTAAAACGCGACGTAACTGGAGAAGAACTGATTCACCGACAATTGATCAGTGGCCGGGAAATGTCGCGCGCGACGTCGCTGACGAATCTTGTTCAGTTGGATCCAAAGCCCATAAACCGTCAGCGCAAACAGCACCGAACTGATGCTGCCCCACAGATGATAATTGCTCACTCGACATCCACCTTCATTGCAGTTCGTTGCCACATTTTGCAGTGGGTAACCGGCTGTGCCTTTTTGTAAGAAGCGCTGTCAAGAACGGCTTCTTGAACTAAGGTGGAACTCGAAGTTGGGGCCTATCACCCGGCTTCACCTGTGCTGGGGGCAAACCCCCATAGTGGGCGGCAGGGCAGGATGCCGCCAGGTTTAACCTGGAGGCACCCGCCGCCCCATTTGACCACCCAATCCATTCAACTACAGCGGCCGTACCGACAGCTGGCCATCATTCAAACGCACCTGCAGACGCTGCGTACTCTGCGCTGGCACCGACAGGCTGAAGCCGGCTTCGGCGTTACGGTCATTGTTCCAGTGGGATAAATCCAAAATGGCTTCGGCACTGCGGCTGTTGCGGTTGGTCAGCACCAACTCCCATTCACTGGAGCCGAGTGTTTCGGTCGCCAGCGTCATCATGTCCGATGCCCCCAAAGACAGCTCAGAGCGAGTCGACTGCTGCGGCTGATAGTGCGTTTCCAACAGGGCCACTTGCTGATCCCAAACCGCCACCTGTACCGGACCTCCGATCGATGGCAAGTCATCGTCGGAAATCAACGTCAACGACCACCGCCCCGGCAGGGTGCCACTCTGGCGGGTATTCCAGTCAAACCGATAATGGTGACGAATGGCGCTCAGTTCCGTCTCCTGCACCGTCAGCCAGGCATGACTGCCGGCTGGCAGCTGCATCGGCTGATCCGACTGCAATGTCGCCTGGCCAGCGCTGTCACCGGCTTTGGGTTCAGCCACCGACATATCTGACATGGCCATGCTTTCACTGCGCGCCAACATCATCCGCCCCTGCGAACGGCTCTGAGCAAAGCTGTAACCCGGCGCCATGATGCTGTAATCACTGTTGTTGTGCAGCACCAACTGCTGACGCAGCGTTGGTCGCGCGGCTTCCAATTCAAGGCTGTAACGAACTTCGGCACCCAAACTGCCATCGAACCAGGCATAGCGGAAGGCATTGCTGATCGCCGCTTGCTGTTGCACGGTTAATTCGAAGGCATCCTCAGTTTGCGGACCCGCCAGCCAGCTGAGTCGATACCATTGTTCTTCCGGTAAAGCCCGTTGTACGCCGTCTTGTGATAACACCAGATTGGATACAGACACGGCTTCGACCGCCCAGGATCCGGGCCAGTCATCCACCTGAACCAACTGACCTTCCATTAACCAATCACTGGACTCAGGTGCTTGCCAGCTCAGCAGCAGGTTGCTGTCGTCAGCCTGCCACCAAAAAGCCGACGCCGATAAATCAGTTACCGGCAACGGCAAGGTTTCACTGGCTTTGGTCAATTCGACCGAGCGTTCAATCCAGCTACCTTGCGTAGTCAGATAAAGCCAATCGGCTTCCAAGGTGTCACTGTCGGCCAGCGCAGGTTGCGCGGCCAAGGCGAGGGCCATCGTTGCCCAGGTGATGTATCTTGCGGTCATTCTCATGACTCCTGCGGTCTTTAAATTAAGTGGCGCCAGTCTAGCGTCGCTCACTGGCACTGTCTCGCAGCTTAAAGTTCGTGGCTGAATAACAACCAAACGGCCTGGATGACAGTCGCTGACATGACGATCAATCTATGCTTTGCTATGCCCAACTTCTGGTTCACCGGCACTCGCTCAGGTCTGATTGATAAAGCGCTGCGCCACAGACGTTTTAAACCGCCAGAATCACCGTTGGATTTCGAGGTCTCCTTTGTCTGAAAGCCCGCTGTATCGGATGTCTTCGGCTGTGCTGTCTTACTTTGATGGCATGACGCTGTCGCCCGCCGTTTGGGTCTTACTCGCCACCGCTGTCCTAGCCATGGTCTTTCATCGCACTGCCTGGCTAACGCTGTTGCTGGTGCTGATGACCGTTTGCCTGAGCCAGGAAGCCATCATTGAGCCGGGTCCTGCGTTGGCTGTTTGGCTGGCTTGGTTGTGGGCATTCTGGCGACCGGACAAACCGCTGCGGCTCACCGGCAGTTGGCTGTCCTTAGCCGTCCTGATGATCATCGCACTCTGGCCCTGGTGGCCTTTTTTACCGACCACTTGGCAGCAGTGGCCACAAACTCGATGGCCACAGGCGCTGCCGATTGTGCAGATTTCACCGGTCATTTTAACGCTGATTTTTCTGTCGGGTTTGTCGGCCTTGTTCCGCTTTGTACTCAAACCGTCGGCCAGTTGGCCTTGGCATGGTCTGGGCGTTTTGCTGACGGCGATACTCAGTTGGCAGGGTGAGCAGGCCGCGTCGCTTGTCTGGATTGCACTGGCGGTGGTCATTGGCGCTACCATTCTGACCGACGCCTATTCGGTGGCGTACCGCGATGCGCTGACCAACATTCCCAATCGCCGCGCGCTCAGCCAGTCACTGCGAACCCTCGGTCGACGCTATGCCATTGCCATGGCCGACGTCGATCATTTCAAATCGTTTAACGATACCTGGGGACACGAAACCGGCGATCAGGTACTGCGCGTGGTGGCCAGCATTCTCACCAAGCACCGCATGCCGGTGAAAGCCTTTCGCTACGGTGGAGAGGAATTCACACTGGTGTTTCGTGGTATGACGCGAGAAGAGGCGACGCCGATTCTGGATGAGCTGCGCGAGCGTATTGCCGACTACCCACTGATGGTGCGCAAGTCCGACCGACCGAGTTCATCGAAAGACGGCAAACGTCATCGAGGTAATACGGGCAGCGCTAAAAAAGTCAGTATCTCGGCCTCTTTCGGTGTCAGCGATGATCGCCACGCACACTCACCAGAGGACGCCATTCAGCGCGCCGATAAAGCGCTCTACAAAGCCAAACAGGCGGGCCGCAACTGCGTACGTTCTGGCTGATTCAGTTGCTGCCTGGGTACGGCACATAACCCTTATCGCCCGGCACCGCCGGAAAGTTATGTGCCTGCCAATCTTCACGCGCCTGACGAATCAGGGCGTCATCCGAGGCAACAAAATTCCAGTCGATACGGCGCTCACCCAGCGTCTTTCCGCCAAATAACACGAAGTGACTGCCGGCTTCCCAACGCAGACGGGCGGGCTGGTTGGTCACCCCCAAATGACGTAGCGCCAGCTCAACCTCCTGCCAATGCAGTGAGCCAGCCAAAGGATAGATACCCCACTCCCAGTCCGCATCCAGATCGGTCAGCTCCAGCGAACCGGCATCGGTCGTCCGCACATCCAGCAGGGTTAATTCAGAATCGGTCTGTACCGGAGATTGATGCTCACGCCATTGACCGGCAACCAGCACCCAGGCGGCACTGTCACTTTGCCAGGCGGGCAGTTCGTCACTCGAATAATGCTCAAAACGCGGCTCGCCGGTTTCGGTGTGTTGCGGTTGCGCCACCCAAAATTGCAGCCCTTCAATCGACGCTTCGGACGCTCGCTCGCCATCCGGGCTGCGTTCGGAATGTACAATGCCACGCCCGGCGGTCATCCAATTCACTTCACCGGGACGAATGGTTTGCACACTACCCAGTGAATCACGATGTTCCAGTTCGCCACTGAACAACCAGGTCAAGGTGGATAACCCAATGTGCGGGTGCGGCGGTACATCCAAACCGTCACCCGGTGCCAAAGTGTGCGGGCCCATATGATCGAGAAATACAAACGGACCGCAATGACGCTGCCCGCGCCACGGCAACAAACGACGAATGGGTAACCCCATCAGCGATTGCTCGCGCGGCGCTATGGTTGTTTCAACCGGGGATGCGTTAGTAGGGGTGCTCATTCAGCCTCTCCAGAACATAAGCTTGCAACGCTATGCTGTCGTTTGCCGGAACGTCCAGCCACTGCAGACCGAGTGTACATTGGCCGTCTTCTTTATTGAGGATGATGGAGCGAATCAGTGCGTTCAGTCGCATGACTTTTTCTACCCGCCCCAGATTCAGTCGGACAATCACCTGGATTTCATGACCGGCGTCGAAGCTTCGGAAACTGGTGCGTGCCCGCGCGCCGTCCACCGACAAATCCGTGAGCTCTGCCGTGACTCGTTCTTCCTGATGGATCAAGGCCGTGGTCAATTTAACCCGGGCGCGTACTGATTTGCGGATTTCACCAATAAACAATTCGCCCGGCATCGACAGATGCAAATGCGCGAATGGCATGGTGGCGATGTAGATCACTTTGGAGCGAAACGCGCAGACGCCATTCAACCGATTGGCAAACAAACGGACATTGACACCGGTTTCGAGACGAACAGGCACCGGCCGACCTTTGATCGTGGGCGTCGTCACCAAAATGGCACTTCCGGGTCGATAACCCACCAGCACGCTGCGGTCGCGATCGCGCTTATGCCCGTCAATTTCCAGTTGCAGTGGCTGCCCTGGAATCAACTGCAGCGATTCAAATGTTGGTTGTCGAGCAGACATCGAATTATCTCAGGCTTCCATGCCTAATCAGCCTAGACGATCAGCGCTCGAAACACACAGCCCGACGTCTCAATCAGCGACGACGGATCACCATGACAACCAATCCCAGGCTCGCCAGCAACACGCCAAGCACCGAGCCATAGACTAAGGTTTCCACCATGGTCAGACCAAAGGGCATCACCGGCGAATAACCGCACATGGTCCAGACTTGCAGTGCATTAGGGAACCAGGCGTCCAGCGGCAGCCAAACAGGGAACCCCGGGTCCATACCGCAAGCGCCGTCGTAGGTACCGCGTTCAATCTGCACGCCCACCCAGGAGCGCTCCAACAAACCGACCAGACTGACGATCAACACCGATTGCGCCAGAACCTGGCCCCACCCATGCCGACGCAACGCCATTCCCAATCCGCCAGCGAACAAAATACCGAGCACCCACAGGCGTGCATGAATGCACAACACGCACGGCGGTTCGTTCAACACATGCTGGTAAAACAAGGCAACGATTTCGAGTAACAGCGCACCGGCCATCAAACCTAACCAATACCACCGTGAGGCCATAAAACGAGCAAGACGATCGATCATATCAACTCCAGAACGCAGCTAAGGCGCCATTCTAGCGGCTCATCCGTGACAGCGGTCACACCGGCATCCGGGTTTACCAGAAAATGACTAATCCGAATTCAGCGCCTTCATAAACTCCGGCGGATTTAACGCACCGCTGTGTACACCGGCGTTGTAATACTGGGTAGCAAACGGCTTGTTCTGTGCCGCCTCAATCCGGAATTGGCGAACATCGAGACGGGCACTCGCCAGAGTGCAACTCCACCAGCCTGACGGGTAAATGGGTTGCGGAAACGGCAGCGTCAGTTGGTTCACCAAACCGGCTGCGGCCAACTCAGAACGCATTTCACGAATCAGTGAGTCGGTGTGAAACAACGGACTTTCGCTTTGCTGCACCAACAACCCATCGTTACCCAAAGCACGCAGGCAATGGCCGAAAAATTCGCGGTTGAACAGGCCGGCCGCCGGGCCGACCGGATCGGTGGAATCGACAATGATCAGATCCAGATCACCCGGTTCACAATTGCGAATCCAGGCAATGCCGTCTTCAAATAACAAGCTGGCGCGCGGGTCATTATTGGCTTCGCACAGGGACGGGAAATACTGCTCCGACAACCGCGTTACGCGTTCATCAATTTCCACCTGCCACACCTGTTCGACCTCTGGGTGCCGCAACACTTCGCGCAAAGTACCGCAATCACCACCCCCGATGATCAGCACCTTCTTGGGATTCGGGTGCGTATAAAGCGCTGGATGAGTGAGCATTTCGTGGTACAGGAAATTATCGCGGTCGGTGACCATATAGCAGCCATCGAGCACCATCAGCTTGCCCCAATGGCGAGTCTGATAAATTTCGATGTGCTGAAACTCGCTGGTTTCTTCGTGCAGTTTTTCGGTCACTTCCAGCGAAAAGGCCGAGCCTTCGGCAGACCAGACTTCGGTAAACCAGCTTGCAGAGGTGGGAAATTCGGGCATGAGCGCATCCCTTGAGTAAGATGCGCAGAGCTTAGCGCAGGTCGTGGTACGAGTGCATTAACCCTGCACGCGTTCGATGGAACCGACCGCGGGTAAACCGTGCAATCGGCGAATCACCCGCGCCAGATGCTGACGACTGGTAACCGAAACAGTCAGGTTCAGACGGCTGGTGGTGGCATCGCGGTCCTGCATTTCGATGCTTTCGATATTGGCGTCCGCCTGCGACACCGCATTGGCAACACCAGCCAATACGCCACGGCTGTTGCGCATTTCCACGCGCAAGTCGACAACAAACTCGCCTTCCATCGACTTATCCCAACGCAGATGCATGCAGCGATCCGGGTCTTTGCGGATATCGACAATGTTGCGGCACTGTTCGGTGTGAATCACCATGCCTTTGCCTTTGCTGATCAAACCGACAATCGGATCACCCGGAATCGGTCGGCAGCATTTGGCGTAGGTGACCAACATGCCTTCGGTGCCACTGACCGTCATGGCTTTATCGGTGCTGGCCTCAGACGTGTCAGCACAATCGTTGAGCAGACGGCGCGCTACCACGTAGGCCACACGATTCCCAAGACCAATGTCTTCGAGCAATTCATCCAGCTTTGATTGCTGATACTCCTGCAACAAAGACTGAATGCTGGCGTCCGACAACGCCTCCAGCTCAGTGTCGAAATTGCGCAAAGAATTGTTGAGCAGTTTGCGACCCAGCTCGATGGAATCCTGCTTCTTCAGGTTCTTCAGGAAATGACGAATGTTGGAGCGCGCCTTGGCGGTGATGACAAAATTCAGCCAGGCCGGATTCGGTCGCGCGCCCGGGGCGGTAATGATCTTGATGGTATCGCCACTGTTCAATGGCTGGCTCAGTGGCGCAATCTGCCGATTGACCAAACAGCCGACGCAGGCGTTGCCAATGTCGGTGTGCACCGCGTACGCAAAATCGACCGCCGTTGCGCCTTTGGGCACTTCGAGAATTTTGCCTTTGGGCGTGAACACGTAAATCTCGTCCGGGAACAGATCGATCTTCACGTTCTCAATAAATTCCACCGGGTTACCGGCGCGCTCCTGCATCTCCAGCAGACCTTTCACCCAGCGCCGGGCGCGAGCGTGAGTCGGGCTGCTATCGGAACTGTCTTCGTTTTTATAAAGCCAGTGCGCAGCGATACCGTGGTTGGCCATGTCTTCCATTTCCTGAGTGCGGATCTGGATTTCAATGGGCACGCCATTCATACCAATCAGGGTGGTGTGCAGACTCTGGTAACCGTTCGCCTTGGGAATGGCGATGTAATCTTTGAAACGATTCGGCACCGGCTTATAAAAATTGTGGACCACGCCCAGCGTGCGGTAACAGGCATCGACCGACTGAGTGATGATGCGAAACCCATAGACGTCGAGAATTTCCTGCAACGTCTTCTTCTGGTCCTTCATTTTGTTGTAGATGGAAAACAGATGTTTCTCGCGACCAATCACCTGCACGTCCACGCCTTCGGCCGACAATCGCTCGGCCAGCGCCTGACGAATCTGCCCGACCAGTTCTTTGCGGTTGCCTCGACTCTTTTTGATGGCCGTAGCGATGCGCTGAGCACGCAGCGGATAGAGCGATTCGAACGCCAGGTTTTCCAGCTCGATACGCAGATCGTTGATACCCAGACGCAACGCGATGGGCGCATAAATATCGAGCGTCTCACGCGCCTTACGGCGTTTCTTCTCCGGCGGCATGGCACCGAGAGTGCGCATGTTATGCAAGCGGTCAGCGAGCTTGACCAGAATGACGCGGATGTCTTTGGACATCGCCAACACCATCTTCTGAAAATTCTCGGCCTGTTCTTCTTTTTTGGTTTCGAATTCCAGATGCGTCAGTTTGGAGACGCCATCAACCAGCTCAGCCACGCCAGGCCCGAACTGTTCGGCCAGCGCTTCTTTGGAAACGGCGGTGTCTTCGATGACGTCGTGCAGCATGGCGGCCATCAGGCTTTGATGGTCCATGTGCATTTCACAGAGGATATTGGCGACGGCCAGCGGATGGGTGATGTAGCGTTCGCCACTGCGGCGCATCTGGCCTTCGTGGGCTTGCTCGGCATAAAAATATGCCCGCCGGATACGACGAATGTTATCCGGTTCCAGATAGCTCTCAAGCCGCTTGGCTAAGGCATCAACAGTGAGCAAGGCGCGTCTTTCCTAGTGACAACTGCTTCAAGTGTAATCAATGCGGTTGGCGCAGCAATAAAAAAACCGGGACAAGCCCGGTTTTTTTAACGATCAAGCGCATAGTCTGGCGATATGATCAGCCAAAATCGACGTCGAGATCGTCTTCTTTACCTTCGGCCAGAATGGCTTCCGGGTTGATCTTTTGTTCAGCGATTTCACGCAACGCGATAACCGTCGGCTTGTCGTTTTCTTCCGGCACCAGTGCATCGGCGCCGTCGTTAGCAAGCTGACGAGCACGCTTGCTGGCCACCATGATCAATTCAAAGCGGTTGGCCACGTTTTCCAGGCAATCTTCAACAGTGACACGAGCCATCAGAGTCTCCTCAGCGAGCGGGATAGGGTTCGAATAAGCTTTCGAGCCGGCGAATTGTACGGACTTTGAGCAAAACAACAAGCCCTCAAACGGCCGCCAGATAGGCTTTCCAGCTGCCATACTGACTGATGTCGGTGGCGCCGCTCAGACCGGCCGCTTCGCAGATAAAACCGCTCACCCAGCGGCCATCGGCCAGCTCTAATTTGCCGATGCCCAGCGGCGCCGGAATATCGGCGACAAAACTGCCAAAGGCGTCCGACGGCACCGACCAGACTTCCACCTCAATGGCCACGCCCGCTAACTCGTCACGTACCAGTCCCGGCCGGAACGGCGGGCCTCCGGCCAAAGCATAAAAGCGATAATTCGCCGAGGTTTGCGTCTTTTCCTGCAATTTTGCACCGCGTTCAGCCAACTGAAAATTCAGCGGCAAACCCTCCAGATGAGCGCCACAGACGGCAACCCGGATATGGTCGCGCGCGGCCACTGCGGTCTGGGAAGCTGGCAGCGGCGGCCATTGCAGTGCGCCTTGAGGCAACGCCAACGACTGTTGCAGTCGATGGGCGATCGACAACAGAGACCGGTCGCGAAACGCCGGTGCACTGAGCGTGATTCCAAATGGCCGGCCGGCTTCGGTAAACGCGGTTGGCACTGCTACGGCCGCCCAATCAATCAGATTCATAAAGTTGGTGTAATAACCCAATTCGCTGTTGTAACGCACCGGCTCTTCGAGCAACTCGGCGATGGTGAAATGGCGACCCGCGGTCGGCGTGAGCAGCGCATCCAGCCCTTCAAGCTGCGCCCAGCAGGTGCGCTTCAACGCGTTCAGACGATATTGCGCACGAAACAAATCGGTCGCCTTGGGGTCGCGCCCTCCGGCAATGATGTCACGCACCACGGAAAACACCTGATCCGGTTGCTGCTCCATCATCGGCTGAATCGCCAGGTAGCGTTCGCTGACCCAGGGCCCTTCATAAAGCAGCCGTGCGGCTTCATCAAAGGGGGCGTAGTCAATCTCGACCCAATCGATATCCAGATTATCCAAGGCCACCAGACTCTGCTGATAGGCCGCCGCAAAGTCATCGTCACCAAAGAATTTCAAATCCGCTGCGCGCAAACGACCCAGCCGCAATCGCCCTTGGCGTACACCATAGTGGCGGGCGCTGTTGTCATAACGATTGCTGCGGCTGTAGGGATCGGCCTCATCCAAGCCTTCAGCACAGGCCAGCACCGCATTGGCGTCGCTGCAGTTGAGCGCAAAGATACTGACGCAATCGAGACTGCGGCATGCCGATACCACACCTGTGGTCGGCAACAGGCCGATGCTTGGCTTCAAGCCCACCAGATTATTGAACGCGGCGGGGACCCGGCCGGACCCCGCTGTATCGGTGCCCAGACTGAAGCTTGCCATGCCCAATGCCACCGCGACCGCCGACCCTGAGCTCGAGCCGCCGCTGATATAGTCGGCGTCGAAGGCATTGGCACAGGCGCCGTGCGGCGAACGCGTGCCGTTCAGACCGGTGGCAAACTGGTCGAGGTTGGTTTTGCCAACGGGAATGGCACCGGCGGCGATTAACCGCTGCACCACCACAGCGGACTCGGTCGGTGTATAGGCAAACGCCTCACAACCAGCGGTAGTCGGCACACCCGCCAGATCGATGTTGTCTTTGATGGCAAAGGGGATGCCCCACAAGGGTGTGCTGGCCGGGTCTTTCTTGGCCAGCGCGTCGAAATACGGCTGCAATTCAGCGTCGCTGAGCTGGTACAACCAGATATTGTGATCGGCGTAATGCGTGGCTTGCTGGCGAATCTGCGCCAATACACTTTCCGGCGTCCAGTCGCCTGAACGATAGGCAGCGCTCAGCGATTCAATACGGGTATCCAACGTCATGCTTTGATCTCCTCGGCGCGGGTTGACGGATTACTCGGTTGCACCACGACGATTGGCTGACCGGCATCGACGCGCGCGCCTGCCTTCGACAGCAGCCGGATCACCCGACCATCGCAGGGCGCATAAAGCGGAATTTCCATCTTCATCGATTCCAGAATCACCAGGGTGTCGCCTGTTTTCACCTCGGCATCGACGCTTACTTCAAACTGCCAGACGCTGCCGGTCACCGGGCTGTCGACCACGGCGCTGCCCTCGGGCCAGCTGTCTGCCTGGGGCGCTTTTTCCGGCTCCGGTGGCTGGTAATTGAACTGGCCTTTGGCGTGCCAATCGGCCAGTTCGGCTTCGAAGGCGGCCTGGCGACTGGCGCTATAAGCATCGATATCGCTTTGATTAGCGTCGATAAAAGCCTGATAGTCGGCCAAGTTGAAGGTTGTCTGTTCAATCTTCAGCGGATAACGGCCCAGAGGGAAATCGCGGCGAATCTGTTGCAGTTCGTCGTGGCTGACTTCGTAGAAACGAATCTGGTCGAAGAAACGCAGCAACCAGGGTTGCTCGAATTCGGCGGTCTGGCGATAGCGGTTCCACATCTGCAGCGTGCGGCCAACAAACTGATAACCACCCGGGCCTTCCATGCCGTAAACGCACAGATAAGAGCCGCCGATGCCGACCGAATTTTCCGCCGTCCAGGTCCGCGCCGGGTTGTATTTGGTGGTCACCAATCGGTGGCGCGGGTCAATCGGTGTGGCGACCGGCGCCCCCAGATACACATCTCCAAGACCCATCACCAGATAAGCAGCGTCAAAGAGAATCGTCTTCACCGCGTCGATGTCATCGAGTCCATTGATGCGCCGGATAAACTCCAAATTGCTCGGACACCAGGGCGCATCGCGGCGCACCGACTGTTGGTATTTCTCAATCGCCAGCCGACAGGCGTCATCGTCCCACGACAGCGGTAAATGCACGATGCGCGACGGCACACTCAGTTCATCCAGCCGCTGCGACAATTCGAATTCGGCCGCTTCCAGGTGCTGAAGCAATGACGCCAACGACAACCGCTGGCTGTCGTAATGCACTTGCAGCGAGCGAATGCCCGGCGTCAGTTCGCGCATGCCTGGCAACGGATACTGTTGCAGCCACTGCATCAAGGCATGGGCGCGAAACCGCAGCCGGATGTCGAGCACCGGGTCACCGTATTCGACCAGCAGGAAATGATCGCCGGCAGCGCGATAGACCACCGCATCGGCGGCTTCACTGGCTGGCAAACGGTGCACGATGGGCGATTCGACCGGCACCGCGGACCAGTCGAGCGATGGCGCCGCCAGCTCGGTTTCGGCACGCAACTGCTCGGCTTCCAGCGCCACAGCGGTGTCGATCGATACCGGTACAAAGCGAATGCGGTCGCCCGCGCGCAACTGACCGAGTTGCCACAAGTCGGCGCTGATCACCGTTACGGGGCACACAAAACCGCCCAGCGAGGGTCCATCCGGGCCGAGAATCACCGGCATATCGCCGGTAAAATCGACGCTGCCAAAAGCGTAAGCGTTATCGTGAATGTTCGACGGATGCAGACCCGCTTCGCCACCGTCAGCGCGTGCCCAGTCCGGTTTCGGGCCAATCAGGCGAATGCCGGTGCGACTGGAGTTGTAGTGCACTTCCCAATCGGTGGCAAAGAAGGTGTCGATGTCGTGCGGGGTAAAAAAATCCGGCGCGCCGTGCGGGCCATACACCACGCGCAGCTGCCACTCGCGTTCAATCGTTGGCTGCAACGCCTCATCCAGCGCAGCCGAAACAACCGGCTCGGATGGTTGAACGTGCAGCACATCGCCGGAGCGCAATGCCCGGCCATTGTGGCCGCCAAACTGACCCAGGGTAAAGGTGGCGCGCGAACCAAGATACGGCGGGCAATCCAAACCACCGCGCACGCACAGATAGGCGCGTGCACCCCGACCGCCGATCTTGCCCAGCGTCAGCGTTTGACCTGCGGCCACCTCAACCACTTGCCACAACGGCACCGGCGCACCCTCCAGTTCCGCGTCAATCTCAGCACCGGTGAGCACTATTTGGGTGGCGACACTGAACCGCAGTGTCGGCCCGGCGACGGTAATTTCCAGACCCGCGGCATCGCCGGGGTTATCCAGCAACCGATTGCCCAGCGCAAACGAATGCCGGTCAAAGGCACCGCTGGGTGGCACGCCGACATCCCAGTAACCCAGGCGGCCACTGGCGTCCTGGATCGTCGTTTGGGTGCCACCGCTGAGCACGTCAATACGCGCCGGTTGCGGGCGAAAGTCGTTCAGATAACGCGTCGTCATGGTGCCGTTTTGCAGCGCGGTATCCGTCACTAACGCCCGCAAATAATCGAGATTGGTTTCGATGCCATACAGTCGAGTGCGACCCAGCGCCTGCTGCAACGCCGTCAGCGCAGCGCCGCGATCGGCGCCATGCACAATCAGCTTGGCAAGCATGGGGTCGAAGTAAGGCGGTACTTCCAGCCCAGCTTCGATCCAGGTATCAACGCGAATGCCATCGCCTTGCGCGAACGCAACCTCAGTCAGCAAGCCCGCCGCCGGCTGAAAATCACGATACGGATCTTCCGCGTAGAGTCGCACCTGCAACGCATGGCCGCGCGCCTGCAGGGTTGGCATCGGTGTCAGCGGCGAATCACCTGCGGCCTGGCGCAGCATCCATTCAACCAGATCGATGCCGAACACGGCCTCAGTGACACCGTGCTCCACCTGTAAGCGGGTGTTCACTTCGAGAAAATAAAAGTCATTGCTGTCGGCATCGACAATAAATTCGACCGTGCCCGCGTTGCGGTAATGCACCGCGGCCAATAGCCGTTCGGCGGTTTTGTGCAGCGCACCGGCGACCGTCGCGCTCAAGTTCGGCGCCGGGCATTCCTCGACCACCTTCTGGTTGCGGCGCTGGCTGGAGCAGTCACGCTCGCCAATCGCCAACGTTTTGCCAGCGCCATCGCCGAACACCTGCACCTCGATATGACGCGCACGCTCGATAAATTTCTCCAGAAAGACGCCATCGTCGGCAAAATTCTGGCGACCCAGACGCTTCACTCGCTCGAACGCCTCATCCAGATCGGCCGCCGTGTTGCAGCGTTGCATGCCAATACCACCGCCGCCGGATGTGGCTTTCAACATGACCGGGAAACCAATGCGCTCGGCTTCGCGCTGAGCGTCGGGCAAATCCGCCAGCAACTCCGACCCCGGAACCAGTGGTACATTCGCCCGTTGCGCCAGTTCGCGGGCGCTGTGCTTGAGGCCAAAGGTTTCAATCTGCTCCGGCGTTGGGCCGATAAAGGCCAGGCCTGCGGCTTCCACCTGACGCACAAAGTCGGCGTTTTCGCTGAGAAAACCGTAGCCGGGATGAATCGCATCGGCGCCACTTTGGCGGGCGATATCGAGCAATTTATCGACATTCAAATAGGTATCGCTGGCACCACCTTCACCGAGTGAACAGGCTTCGGACGCCTGACGCACATGCAGGCTGTCAGCGTCGCTGTCGGCATAGACCGCCACGGCGGGAATGCCCAGTTGCCTAAGCGACCGCGCAATGCGCACGGCAATCGCGCCGCGATTGGCAATCAAGACTTTTTGAAATAGGGCTGTTGTGACCAAAAGAGGTGCCTCTGGACGGGCCGTCCCGTTGTCTTAAGCGAGCACGGCAGCGGTCGTCCGCCGCCGGTAGGGTTCATTGGAAATCACGCGTCCCAGATCAGCACACCCAGTGGCGTTGGGTTAAAACCACTGCAGGGGTTGTTCAGCTGCGGACAGTTGGAGATCAGCAACACCACATCCATCAACGCCGTCAGCTCGACATATTTGCCCGGGCCGGACAAGCCATCCTGAAAACTCAGGCCACCGTCCGCGGTGATGGGCACGTTCATAAAGAAGTTGATGTTGTGGCCAATGTCGCTCTTGTGCAGGCCAAACTCCGGGTGCTCGGCAATGGCCAGCATCCAGCTGTCGCGGCACGAATGCATGCAGCGTTTTTCCAGGTCGTAGCGCACCGTGTTGCTCTCGCCCGCACACGCACCGCCCAGGGTGTCGTGGCGGCCGCAGGTGTCGGCAACGATATCGAGCATCGGCCGGTTCAGGTTGGTGCGCAGCTGGCTGCCGGTGCTCAAATACACATTGCCCTGTTCACGCACGGTATCGGTGGCGCTGTAGCGCTCGCTCGGATCATCAAGGCTGAAGAACAGGGTATCGGCCGCTTCATTGCCGTCGATGTCGACAATGCGTACGGTCTGACCCACCATGACCGGATGAATAAAGTAATCGCCCGCGGGAATGTCTTGTTGAAATACAGCCGCCTCGGCTTGGCGAGGGCTTTCGCTCAGTGGGTGCGTCATATCGCCTCCGACATCGGGCCCAGATGATAGAGGGCGTTGTTGCGGAAACCGCGTTGGTTTTGCTCGCAGAAATTGCGGCACTCGTCGTCCTCGGCCACTGGTTCGGCGATACCCAGTTCCACCTTGACCGGCCGCGCCGGGTAATCCTTGGCGGTATCGAGCGGGTGTGGGCAGGTGTGCAGCAGCACCAAAGTGTCCATTTCAAACCGCAGCGTGACGCTGTTGCCGGCCTGGCTGTGACCCGACACCCGGCTCAGTTGGCCATCGTCATCGACCACCACTTTGTTAAACAGATTCACATTGGCAGGCAGGTCCGCCAGGTCGAGTCCGTATTTGGCCATTTCCACCAGAAAGGCGTCGTGGCCGTTCTGATGCCAGGCGTTGCGATCGTTCTGGAAATCGCGCTGACCCCAGCGTTCATTCACCAGTTCAGCGTGGCTGTTGCCGCAGACGCTTTCGTGCCAGCCCAATTCATCGTCGATGATTGAGGCGAACACCCGGCCCATATCGGAATACAGGCAATTGCCGCGTGTCAGCCGGAAGGTGTGCTGGCATTTTAAGGTGTCGGGCGCGTTGTAACGCTCAAGCAGGTTGTCCGGGTTGAACATCAGCAAACCCAGGTTGGCGTCGCCCTGGAGGTCGGTCAGCCGCATCACGGTGCCGCGACGCAACCGCAGCGACCAGTGGCCGCCCGGGGCAATCTCAGTCTGGTATTCAATGGATCGAATCAGATCACTCATGGATGATTCCTCTGAGTTAGAGCGTCGTTGTCGAGCGCTTCGAGCGTGACGTCATCGCGCTGACCAACGGGAATGTCATAGGTAATGCGCGCGCCATAGGCATTCGGTGCGTGAGGGTCATGGCGCAGCTTGTCGAACACCCACAGCCGGGTGCCGAGGTGAAAGCCTTCTTTGATGTCGTGGGTGACCATAAAGACGGTCAGTTTGTAGTCGCGCCACAGCTTCAGCACCAGCTCGTGCATGTCGGCGCGAATGCCCGGATCGAGCGCACCGAACGGCTCATCGAGCAACAGAATGCGCGGCTTGCCGAGCAACGCCTGAGCAATCGCCAGACGCTGACGCATGCCGCCGGACAACTGATGCGGATACCGATCCAGCGCATGACTCAGCCCGACTTGTTCCAGCAGGGATTTGGCTTCGTCGATGGCATCGCGCTTGGCGGCGCCGAACAAAAAACCGCTGACGCCGGGTTTTTGAAAAGCCCGGGCAGCCACCACATTGTCGAGCACCGTCATGTGCGGAAACACCGAGTACTGCTGAAAGACAATGCCGCGATCGGGACCGGGTTCGTCCGGAATCGGCTGGCCATCCAACAACAACTCACCGCGACTGGGCGCTTCGACGCCAAGCAGCAATTTCAAAAAGGTGCTCTTGCCGCAGCCGGAGGCGCCAACCAGGGTGACAAACTCGCCTTCGGCAACGGTCATATTGAGCCGCTCCAGCACCTGAGTGTCGCCGTAGTTTTTCCAAAGATTACGCGCTTCGATCATGATTCATGCCCCGCTTTGTGCCAGGGAAACAGCCAGTCGTTGGCGCGCGCCAGCAGCTGGTCGAGCACAAACGCCAGCAACGTAATCCAGGCAACGTAGGGCAGGATGATGTCCATCGACAGATAACGCCGAACCAGAAAGATGCGGTAACCCAGCCCATCGGTCGCGGCAATGGCTTCAGCGGCGATCAAAAACAGCCAGCCACTGCCGAGCGACAGCCGCACCGCATCGATCAGGCGCGGCAGAATCTGCGGCAACAACACCCGGACAATGGTCTGAGCACTGTTGGCCCCCAGCGTCTGCGCTTTAATCAACTGCTGCGCTGGAATTTCCTGGGTGCGGCGCAGAATGTCGCGGGCGATAAAGGGCGTAATGCCAATGGCGATCAGCGCCACCTTCGACACCTCGCCCAGACCGACGACAATAAAGAGGATGGGCAACAGCGCCAGCGGCGGCACCAGGGAAACCACCGTTAATAACGGCGACACCCCGGCGGTAACCAATGGCAACGCACCGGTCAGCAAACCCAGCACCAGGCCGATCAATGCCGCGATAGCCACCCCGAGCAACAGCCGTTGCAGACTGCTGGCGGTATCCACCCAGAACAGGTAGTCGCCGTTGCGTTTGCTCGGCTCAAACGCCAGATTGTGCATGGCCGCGCCCATCTGCTCGATACTCGGCAGCAGCTTGTCGTTCGGGTTGGCCTCCAGTCGCACGTCGGAGGCGCCCAGATAGAGTGCCAGCAGCAGCGCGAAAGGCAGCAGCCCAAGCAGCCAGCGACCGCGCAAACCGGGCGTTTTGTTGATCAGCCGTTTCATCCTCGACCCTCAGTCGTTTATGGACCTTGGTTTAGAGCGCGCCGTCGGCCGCCATCTGCATAAAGCTCGGGTCGAACCGGAACTGAACGTTGCCCGCATCACCAAAGGTACCGGCCGGCATGTCGATGCCGATAAAGCCGGCGTCCGGCGCACCCATGCCCAGCAAGCCGTGATCGAAGGAGAACTCGGCGACGTTGCTCATGGTGTCGACCAGGGTGTCGCTGTTGGCCAGTTCCAATGCCTGTTCGGGGCTGTAGAACATTTCCGTGCTGGCCAGCTGAGCGTCATAACCCGCCAGATCGGTTCCCGAAGCCACGGCCATGGCGGTGCGCGCTTCAACAGCGTCGGCGGAATCGCCCTGCATGGTGCTCATGATTTCATACCAGGCACCGACCAGGGCTTTGCCGAAGTCCGGGTTCTCTGCCAGCGTTTCGGTGTTGACCACCAGCATGTCGATGATCTCGCCAGGAATTTGCGACGAGTTGAACACTTCGGTGCTGTTGTCCATGGCGTTGATCTCGCTGAGCAGCGGGTTCCAGGTCACCACAGCGGTCACATCGTTGGTGGTGTAGGCGGCAACCATGTCGGCGTCGGAGGTATTGACCACGTCAACATCGGCTTCGCTTAAGCCAACGCTGTCGAGACCGCGCGCCAGCAAGTAATGAGAGACGCTCAATTCCACCAGGTTGACCGACTGGCCTTCAATGTCAGCCAGCGAGTCGGCGTCTTTTAAGATGATGCCGTCGTTACCGTTGGAGTAGTCACCCAGAATCAGGCCGGTGCTGTCGACACCACTGGCAGCGGGAATGGTCAGCGCATCCATGTTGGTCATGGTGCAGCCGTCGAATTCGCCGGCGGTGTATTGATTGATGGATTCGACGTAATCGTTGATCTGCACCACATCAATCTCAATGCCGTATTTATCGGCCCACTTATCGACGATGCCGGCGTCGGCACCATAGGCCCACGGCATCCAGCCCACGTAGATGGACCAGCAAATCGAGAAGGAATCTTTGGCTTGGGCCGCGGTCGCAGCCAGGGACGTGCAAAGCAGCAGGGGAATCAAACGTTTCATGGCGTGCCTCTCAGTTGGTTTTACGTTATCGGTCGGTCGCTCAGGAGTACTCTTGGCCAGTGCCAAACAAGTCTCCCGGGCTTTTGTCCCGCCGTGTAACCCTTCACTGAAAGGTCGAGTGCTCTCGGACCAGACATCGCTGCTCACGGCAACAATCGGAACCCTAGCGCTCTATTACCAAATTGTTGTGTCCGGTCCTGCCAAGAGTACGGACAGGGCGAATCTTTCAAGCTCCGTGCCAATCGACGAAGAACTCAGAAAAAACAACAAGTTATAACGATTTTAGCGATGTTTCGCCTAAAACGATTTGGCCAGCAGCGCACCGCCTTCGCGCAATCGCGCACTTTTAAAGGGCATGAATAACCACCCAGCCCAACGGATTCATATCAGCGAATGCACATCACTCTTATTTCGTTTTCAATTTCTGCTGCTACAATCGGCAGCCAAAATTTGCACTGCCTGATCGCTTGCCAAGAGCGATCTGACTTCCGGTTAAAAGCCATTTAAAGAACCGTTTATAAAATCGTTTATAAAACAAGGAGCCCACCATGAGGATGTCTGCATTGGCCGCCACCGGCCTGCTCGCCGCCGGTTTAACGACCGCCAGCCTGGCAGAAATGACCATCGAACACGCCCAGGGCACGACCACCCTGGACGCCACACCGGAAACCGTGGTGACTTTCGACATTGCCAGTCTCGACACGCTGGATACTCTGGGCATCGACGTTGCCGGCTTGCCGCAGGATTTCGTGCCAGAGCGTTTGTCGAAATATCGCGGCGACGACTACACCAACGTCGGTTCCCTGTTCGAACCGGATTTTGAAACCCTGGCCGCGCTGCAGCCGGATTTGATCATCGTCGCCAACCGCTCTTCGGCCGCTTACGACGACCTGAGCAAGATCGCTCCGACCATCGACATGACCGTTTGGGGCGCCGGTTACCTCGACCAGCTGCGCGATCGCGTCACCACCTTGGGCGAGATTTTCAGTCATCAGAACGACGTCGCTGAACACCTGAGCGAACTCGATGCCAACGTTGAAGCCACGCGCGAACTGGCCGCCGACGCTGGCACCGCCCTGATCATCCTCACCTCCGGCGGTCGTATCAGCGCGTACGGGCCAGGCTCGCGTTTCGGCTGGCTGCACGATGAGCTGGGTGTGAAACCGGTCATTGAGGACGTCGAAGCCGCCACGCACGGCGATCCGGTGTCGTTCGAGTTCCTGCTCGACACCAACCCGGACTACCTGTTTGTGATCGACCGCGATTCCGCCATCAATGCGGGCGATGCCGCGCGCGCCACCTTGGATAACGACCTGGTCCAACAAATGGATGCGGTCAAGAACGACCGCGTCACCTATCTCGATTCGGTGAACTGGTACATCGTTATGTCCGGCCTGACGGCGACCAGCGAGATGGTCAACGAGGTCAAAACCGCGCTTGAGCGTTAATACTCTCTCCCTGCCCAAGCGTCGGCTGCCGTTATGGTGGCTGGCGCTGCCGGTTTTTCTGTTGCTGTTTGCGCTCAGCCTGTTGATCGGTGTGGCCGAGCTGCACCTGACGCAACTGGGCGAGCGCGATCTGCAAATCCTGCTGATCAGTCGGTTGCCACGAACGCTGGCGCTGGTGCTGGCGGGAATGTCACTGGCCGTGGCCGGGTTGCTGATGCAGATGCTGGCGCGCAATCGCTTTGTTGAACCCTCGACCACCGGCACGGTTGAATGCGCCATGCTGGGTCTGTTGCTGGTCACCCTGCTGGCACCGGCCATGCCGGTCATGGGCAAAATGCTGATCGCTTCGGTGTTCGCACTCGCTGGCAGCCTGGTGTTTATGGCCTTGTTGCGGGCTGTGCCACTGCATTCGACGGTGATGGTGCCGCTCATCGGCATCATGTTTGGCGGCGTGGTCGGGGCGGTGATCGCCTTTATCGCCTATCGGCTGAACCTGATGCAGTCGGTCGCCAACTGGACCAACGGCGATTTCTCCGCCATCTTGCGCGGCCGCTATGAATTACTGTGGATCGGCGCGGCGCTCGCGGTGATCGCCTACTTGACCGCCGACCGTTTTACGGTCGCCGGCATGGGCCGCGATTTTGCCACCAATCTCGGCCTGAATTACCGCTGGGTATTGCTGTTCGGGCTGGCCATCGTGTCGATGATTTCAGCCGTTACCGTGGTCACCACCGGGGTGATTCCCTTTCTCGGTTTGGTCGTACCCAACGTCGTCAGCCTGATGATGGGCGATCATCTGCGCCGCTCACTGCCTTGGGTCGCCATCATGGGCGCCGCCCTGGTATTGGCGTGCGACATCCTTGGCCGCTTGTTGCGTTATCCGTATGAGATTCCCATCGGCACCGTCTTCGGCGTGATCGGCAGCGCCTTCTTTATTTATCTGCTGCTGCGCCGCAGCGAGGGCCGCTCATGATGCGCGCGCTGAAACGTTTGTCGCCAGCGGCACGCCTGGCTTGGGTTGGGCTGCTCACGGTGTTGGCCGGTGTGGCCTTTATGACCTGGAACGTTCGCGCGGGCTGGGCATTCACGTTGCCATTTCGCGGCGAGAAGCTGGTCGCCATTGCGTTGGTCGGTTACTGCATCGCCATTTCCACCGTGCTGTTTCAGACACTGACCCACAACCGCATTCTCACGCCCGGCATCATGGGTTTCGACGCGCTCTATCTGCTGTTGCAGTCGGTGCTGGTGTTCTCCCTGGGCAACCTGTTTTACGTGCAGATCAACGCGCAACTGAAATGGCTGCTCGATGTGGCGGTGATGACCGGTGCCGTCTGTGCACTCTATTACTGGCTGTTTGTGCGCCAGCGTCGCGACCTGCATTTGCTGGTGCTGGTCGGGCTGATTTTCGGCGTTCTGTTCCGTTCTTTTACCTCCCTGATCACGCGCATGATGGACCCGGCCGAATTCGATGCGTTGCAGGATGTGATGTTCGCCAGCTTTAACCAGATCGATGGGTCACTGCTGGGCATTTCGTTGCTGGTCGCCGCCATTGTCAGTGCGCTGTTATGGCGCGCGCGCTACGCCTACGACGTGCTGAATCTGGGCGACGACCCGGCCATCACCCTGGGGCTGGATCAGCGCACACTGGTGATGCGCACTCTGGTTGGCATCGCCATTCTGGTATCGATTGCCACCGCGCTGGTCGGTCCGGTTACCTTCTTCGGTTTGCTGGTGGCCAATCTGGCTTATGCGCTCGCCGGAACACACCAACATCGCTACGTGCTGCCGTTGGCGGGCTTGCTGGCCACCGCCATTTTGATCGGCGGCCAGGCGATACTCGAACACCTGCTGCATTTTGGCACCGGCCTGAGCATTCTGATCGAATTCGGCGGCGGGCTGTTTTTCATTCTTCTGGTCATCCGACAGGGGCGACGTTCATGATCGAAATCCGCAACCTGAGCAAACGCTACGGCGACAGCACCGTCATCGATAACGTCAGTCTCGATCTCGCCGACGCCGGCATCACCGCCATCATCGGTCCTAATGGCGCGGGAAAATCGACCTTGCTGGGTATGATCAGCCGGTTGCAATCGATCGATGCGGGCACCGTGCATATCGATGGTCTCGACATCACCGCCACCCCCTCAATGACCTTGGCGCGCAAGCTGGCCATTCTGCGTCAGGAAAACCAGATCAGCACCCGGCTGCGGGTGATCGATCTGGTCACCTTCGGGCGTTATCCGTATTGCAAAGGCAGACCGGGGCCGGAAGACCTGGAGCAGGTGCAACGCGCACTGGCATTTCTGAACCTGGACGATCTGGCGCAGCGGTTTCTCGATACGCTGTCCGGCGGCCAGCGTCAGCGCGCCTACATCGCCATGGTGCTGTGTCAGGACACCGACTACGTGCTGCTCGACGAACCGCTGAATAATCTCGATATGAAACACGCCGTCGACATCATGCAACTGATGCAACGCGCGAGTCAGGCGATGGGAAAAAAGGTGATCATCGTGCTGCACGACATCAACTTTGCCGCCTGCTACGCCGACGACATCGTCGCGCTGCAGAACGGCAAGCTGGCGTTTCAGGGGCATCCGGAAGCGCTGATCACCGCCGACAAGATGAAAGCGCTGTACGACATCGACATGACCATCGAGCGCTTTAAAGGACGGCCAATCGGCCTGTACTACGCCTGATCGGCCGCCTCAGTCATTAAGCAAATGCTTGAACAAGTCGCCGTGTGATTCCTGCTGTTTTTCCAGCGTCTGGCGATTGGCGATAAAAATAGCGCAGAGTTCATCCAGCGCTTTGTAGAAGTCGTCGTTCACCGCCACGTAATCGTATTCGTGGTAGTGCGACATTTCGTTGGTAGCATCGCGCATGCGCCGGGCGATCACTTCCGCGCTGTCTTGTGCGCGTTTTTCCAAGCGCTCCTGCAACGCATCGCGCGACGGCGGCATGATAAAAATGCCCTTTGTCTTGGGCATCTGTTTGCGAATCTGTTGCGCGCCCTGCCAGTCAATTTCCAGAATCACATCGTGGCCATCGTCCAACTGCTGCTGCACCCAAACCTGGCTGGTGCCGTAGTAGTTGTCGAACACCTGGGCGTGTTCCAAAAACTCACCGCGCTCAACCATGGCGAGAAACTCCTCGGTCGACACAAAATGATAGTGCTCGCCATCGGTTTCACCCGGACGCATTCCGCGCGTGGTGTGCGAAATCGACAGATAAACAAAGGGCAGGCGTTTGATCAGCGCATTAACCAGGCTGCTTTTGCCCGCGCCGGACGGCGCCGACACAATATAAAGCGTGCCACTGGCAGTTTTAGGAACGAGTTGCGGCGGCATGCTGAGTGTCATCGAAGTACCCTGGTCGGCTTGGCAAGAATGGCGGGCATTATAGAAGCTTTGCCACTCAGTAACAGGCCGAAACCGATGGTCGATGCATTTTACGACTTGGTTTCAGGAAAGGCATAACCCAGCGCCTTACTGGTCTGCAATCCCAAACGGGTCAGTGCATCGGCCACCGCCACCGCCACGCGCACACCGTCGATCACCGGCACGCCGACGTCTTTTTGCAACCGCGCCACCCAGCCGCTCATGCCCGCACAGCCCAGCACCAGCGTTTCACCGCGACTTTGTTCGAGCGCGAACCAGGCGCGTTCGAGCACCTGGTCGTAACTGGCCGGGTCGGCTTCCAGCGCCAGCACCGAGACGTTTGAGGCATAAACACCGGCGCACCGTTCGCCATAACCATAATGGCGCAGGTTTCGGCTGAGAATCGGAATGGAGCGCTCCAGGCTGGTGAGTACGGTGAACCGATTACCCACCAGATTCGCCGCCTGCATAGCCGCCTCACCAATACCGAGCACGGGCGCGCGCGTCAGTTCACGGGCGGCATCCAGACCGGTGTCATCGAAACAGGCAAGCACATAAGCCGACGGCGGTTCAGCCAGCGCCTCCAGCTGGCGCACGGTTTCAGCAACCCAATAGGCCGCCTGCGCGCCATCGCTGTAGCCTTCAATACTCGGCGGCGATTGTTCACACCGGTGAATGCTCAGCGGTTGGCTTAAGCCTTCCAAGCCACGGCATTCACGCTCAATCAGTTCGGTCATGGCAACCGAGGCATTGGGATTAATAACCGCGATGGTCATGATTCGGACGTCGCTTTAGGCCGGCGCTGCGCCAATCGCATCACCAGCAGAATAAGACCAATCGCCGACAGCGAAATCACCGTCGTTAACGTACCCAGCGCATACAGCACCGGGCTGGTGACGTTGGTGGTCATGGCAAAGAGTTCCAGCGGCAGCGTATTAAAACTGCCTGAGGTCATCAGCGTGCGCGCGAATTCGTCGTAGCTGAGGGTGAAACCAAACAGCGCCACCCCGAGCAAACTGGGCGCCAGCAACGGCAGCAAAATATAGCGGAAGGTTTGCCAGTGCGACGCCCCCAGATCGGCCGACGCCATTTCATAACTGGCATCAAACCGATTGAACACCGCAAACATAATCAGCAGACCAAAAGGCAGCGTCCAAGTCAGGTGCGAACCGAAACCGGAACTGAACCAGGCCGGTGTCCATGCCAGCCGGTCGAACATCAAACCGATGCCCAGGCTGATCAGAATGGAGGGAATGATCAGACTCGCCAGGGTTAAATAAAACAGCACCGAGCTGCCTTTAAAGCGCTTACGAAACGCCAGACCGGCGAGCAACGAAAACACCACCGTGCAAATCATCACCGCCAAACCGAGCAACAGCGAGCGCCTTAACGCCGCGCCAAAATTGCCCACCGCCTGCGCCTGGAATAATTGCCCAAACCAGTGCAGGGAGACACCGCGCATCGGGAAGGTCAGACCGCCGTCCGGGCCCTGGAAAGATAGAATCGCAATGGTCAGTGTCGGGCCGTACAAAAACAGCACGAAGAGTCCGAAAAAAGCCGCGAGCGCATAAAAGCTGAATGATCGTTTCATGTCACAGCTCCTTACGAATATCGACCAGGCGGAAGAGGATCACCAACATCATCAGTACCGTCGCCAGCAACACCACGGCACCGGCGGCTGCGGCCGGATATTGCAGCAGCGAAATCTCGTTGTAGATCATCATGCCGACATTGGCGGTAATGCCGCCGCCCATAATTTTTACCGTGACGAAATCGCCCATCACCAGCGTCATCACAAAAATACTGCCGACGATGATGCCGGACTTCGACAACGGCACGATCACATCGCGCAACACCTGAAAGGCATTGGCACCGGCATCGACCGCCGCCTCGACCAGAGAGCGATCAATGCGCATCATCGAATTAAAAATCGGCACCACCATAAAGAGGCTGTACAGATGCACGTAGGCCAAGACCACTGCGAAATCGCTGTACAACAAAAAGGTCAGCGGCTGATCGATAATGCCCGCCGACAGCAGCGATGAATTCACCAGACCATTGCGCCCGAGCAACGGAATCCAGGAAATCATACGGATAATATTGGAGGTGAAAAACGGCACCGTGCAGATCAGAAAACAGATCGTCTGCGCCTTCACCGAATGAATGTGAAAGGCGAGGAAATACGCCACGGTAAAGCCAATCGCCAGCGTGAAAAACCAGGCTAAAAACGCAAACTGAAAGGTATTGATATAAGCCTTCAAGGTGACCGGCGACGTCAGCAGATAGGCGTAGTTATCAAAAATAAAATCGGGAATCAACGAGTAGGAATTGTAGTTCCAGAAACTGACAATACCGATGACGATGATGGGGAACACCAGAAAGGCCAGCAGCACCAGTGTCAGTGGTGAAGCCTGCCAATAGGCGTGCCGGTTTTTACTCGCTGACATAGCAATTTCCTGAATCAAAAAACGTCATCAATGGGTATCAAAAAAGAGGGTGCCGACGCCGACCAGTGAAGCGCCAGCCCCTCGTAAGTCATCGCCTTAGGAAACGATAAATTCGTTCCACTTGCGCACCATGTACTGGTTCTCGTCCATCACTGAGTTCCAGCAGGCCACACTGCCCATGCGCTCTTCATAGGAACCACCGTCACGCACGGCACCCGCGGTTTCCATCACATCGCCGCTCGGGCTCAGAATGTCGCCTTGGGCGGCTTCGCCTTCCATCCAGTAACCCCACTCGTCGTCGCTCATGAACTGCTTGGAGGTTTCCGGAGCGGCGCTGTAGTAACCCTGACGATTCAGGTAAGCACCGACCCAGCCAGACAGGTACCAGTCGATGTATTCGTAGGCGGCATCCAGTTCCAGACCGGACAGGTGAGAAGCGATGCCCAAACCACCACCCCAGGCACGGTAACCTTCCTGCAGCGGCTGATAACGGCAAGCAATGCCCTGGCTGCGCACCGCAGCAACGGCCGGTGACCACATGCTCTGAATCACCACTTCACCGGAGGCCATGAGGTTGACCGACTCATCGAAGGTCTTCCAGAAGGCACGGAACTGACCGTCGCGCTTGGCGGCTTTCAGAATGTCGATGGTCTGATCGATTTCCGCACGGGTCATGTTGCCCTTGTCGCCGTAGGTGATTTCACCCATGGCTTCGCAGATCATCGCCGCATCCATGATGCCGATCGACGGCACGTTGATCAGCGACGTCTGACCGCGGAACGCCGGGTCCATGATGTCGGCCCAGGAGGTGATCGGGCGATCAATCAGGTCCGGGCGAATGCCCAGCGTATCGGCGTTGTAGATGGTCGGAATCAACGTCATCCAGTTGGTCGGCGCGCTGGCGAATTCGGTGGACTCTTTGGTCGGCACAAAACCAACCGTGTGCGGCGCCGTACCCTGAGCGATTTCCGCATCGTCGGTCAGACGACCGGTGATGAACAGCTGGGAAATCTTGTCGTAATTGCTCAGACGGCTGACATCCAATGGCTGCATCACGCCCGACGGATAGACCTTTTTGCAGATCCAGTATTCGATGTCGGCAATGTCGTAAGAGTTCGGCTGAGTGACCGCACGCTGAGTCACGCTGTCGGAATCGAGCGAGGTCAGTTGCAGGTTAAAGCCCAAATCTTCCTTACATTTTTCGGCGATGGCGTTGAGGTTCGATACACCGGTACCGAACTGACGCAGGGTGACGTTCTGGATATTTTGCGCCCAAATCATCGGAAAGCCGGAGATGGCAGCAACACCGGCACCGGCGGCACCTTTCAACACCGAACGACGCGAAACGCCACTGCTGGCTTTCGGGGTAACGCTGTCGGTTTCTGTTGGGTTAACGCCGCTGTCGTCCGGCGTGCTGTCGAGCTTGGTTGGGTCTTGATCGTTCATCGGTTGGATCCTCGGGTCAGGGTTCTTATCAGGTTCACTTATTGGGGAGCTTCGAAACGATTGACGGCCGCGCGGTCCCAATACAGGGCCACGCGTTGTTCTGGTGCTACCACCGCCGCATCCAACTGCGCTTCGGGCAAGTAGCACATCACCGCCTGGCCGTCGTCCAGGCGGGCTTCGACGAAGTAAAATTGCGCCTGGAATTCCACATCGACGATGATGGCTTCCACACGGGCGCTGGATTCAGGAAGGTCGGTTTGCGCAGCGGCAATACCGAGTCGGTCGGCACGAATGGAGAAGCGGCTGGCTTCTCCGGCAAGCGTGTCGGCGTTCGGTGTGAGCACGTTGTGACCGCCAATAAAATGCGCCACGAAAGGCGACGCCGGCGCTTCAAAAATGCGCCGCGGATGACCGCTTTGTTCGATCACGCCGTCGTTCATTACCACCGCCAGATCGGCCAGAGCAAAGGCTTCTTCCTGGGAGTGCGTGACGTGAATAAAGGTCAGCCCCAAATCGCGCTGCAGCTGCTTCAATTCCTTACGCATTTGAATGCGCAAAAACGGATCAAGCGCCGACAAAGGTTCATCGAGTAACACTACTTCCGGACGACAAATCAGCGCGCGCGCCAACGCGATACGCTGTTGCTGGCCACCGGACAGTTGCGTCGGCAATTTATCGGCGTGCTGACTCATATTGACCAGTTCCAGCATTTCGTCGGCGGCGCGATGGCGTTCGGCTTTTGACTGACCGGCAATTTTTAATCCGTAGGCCACGTTGTCGCGGCACGACAGGTGCGGAAACAGCGCGTAATTCTGAAACATCATCGCCGTACCGCGCTGGCGCGGAGAACGATCGGTGACGTTGCGGTTGTTCAACAAGATGTCGCCGTCAGTCACCCCTTCATGGCCGGCGATCATGCGCAACGTGGTGCTTTTTCCGCAGCCGCTGGGACCGAGCAAACAGCAATAACTGCCATCGGGAATGCGCAAATTAATGCCGTCGACAGCCGTTTGGCCGTCATACGCCTTGGTCAGTTTTACCAGCTCGACCGATCCTGCCATTTCAATGCGCCTCGAATAAATTGTTAGCAATCAATGGCAGATTTATTGCAACTGCAATGCCAGCCACCGCGCATTGAGCTAAGCGCCTGAGTTCACTGGGTTTTTCGATGAAACCCTGACACTACAGCGCTCTAGCGTGCCGTGGATGCGGTGGTTTGAGGCGCACAGCCATGCTGCCTTTTTGGGCCAAGATTGGGCGCACTGCCCACTTTCGGTGCCAAAACGCCTCAAAAATTGTTAACAATTATTCATGCACCTTCTTGGGGAATCGGTTCAGGTTCGCGTATGAAACCAGCCAACAAAGCCAGTGAGATTGATCGCATTGTTGCCACCATCGACCGGGCGGTGGCCGAGCAACGTCTGCCGCCGGGCACGCGTTTGGTGGAAGCGCAGTTGGTGGAAAGCCTCAACGCCAACCGCAACCACGTCCGGGTTGCGCTGCAACGCTTGGCGTTAAAACGCATCGTCACCATTGAACCCAATAAAGGCGCCAGCATTGCGCAGCCGTCGGTGGAAGAAGCGCGTGCGGTGTTCGCTGCGCGTTCTGTTATTGAGCGCGGCATTATTGAAATTCTGGTCAGTCAGCGCGGTGCGTTAAACCTCGCGCTGCTGCGCAAACAACGCGACCAGGAACAGGCCGCCATTGAACGTGGACAGCGCGAAGCCATCATTCGTGAGTCGGGTCAGTTTCATTTATTGCTGGCGCGGTTGGCGGGCAACCCGGTGTTAGAAGACGTTCTCAAAGATTTAATCACCCGCAGTTCGCTGATCATTTCGCTGTACCAGCGACACAGCGATCCGCAATGCGGGTGCGATGAGCACGGCGACATCATCGCCGCTATTGAAGGACGCGACCCACTGCCGGCCATTCAATGCATGCGCCATCACCTGAACGATTTGGAGCAGCATCTGAATCTGGATTTCTGGGAAACGCGCAGTGTCGATTTGCAAACCGTCTTTGGTGACGACCACGACTAAGGCAGCGGGCCTTGCACCCGCTGCCAACAAGAAAGCTTACGGCTTGAACAAAATCTTGCCGGAACGACCGGCCGTCAACGACGCATCAATGGCCGCCTGATACTGATCCAGTCTGAAATCACCGCCGGACGGCAAATGCAGTTTGCCCGCCACCGCCAGTTGCACCAGCTCGCCAATTAAACGGACTTTGTCTTCGGTCGACATCTCGGCCATCACCCGCGCGCCCCAGAAACCTTTTACCGTTAAGTGGCGGCTGATCATGTTGCCCGCATTCAACGCCAGCGGCACACCGGCGGCGGTGCCAAAGACAATCAGTTCACCATCGCGGCCCAACAGATCGGCAACATCGGCAACAATCGGACCGCCAACAGAATCGATGGCAGCACGCGCACCGGCTTCGCCGACAATGGCTTCGGCCTGGGTTTTCCAATCGTCCTCTTCGGTGCTTAACACCGCATCGACACCAAAGGCCTCCAGCTCCGTCTTGGCCTCAACTCGGCGCACCAGATTCAACACCTTAATGCCACGCTCGCGCGCCATGCCGATCATCAGTTTACCGACGGTGCCATTGGCGGCGGTCTGCACCAGCCAATCGCCTGCCTGTAATGGCAACTGTTCAAGCAGCGCCAACGCCGACAGCGGCATCGCCAGCAATTGCGAACCGACGTCATCAGACACCGCGTCGGGCAGTGGCACCAAACCGACCGCCGGCGCGACAAACTGTTCCGCCCAGGCACCGGCAACGCCCGCCACCGCCACGCGCTGGCCGATCAGTGTGTCATCGACACCCGCGCCCACGGCTTCAACCACGCCCGCGGCTTCAGAGCCGGCGGTAGCAGGCAGTTCGGGTTTGTAGCCGTAGCTGCCACGAATGGTCCACAAATCGTGGTTGTGAATCGGCGATGCGGTCATGCGCACGCGCACAGCGCCCGCCGCAGGTTCGGGTGTGGCGGTGTCGGTCACGCTCAGCACATCAACCGGTGTGCCGAAGGTGGTGTAAGTAATGGCTTTCATGGAATCACCTCAAAGACAGTCCGGCGCGCGGCCGGTAACAGGGAATGTTGGATTAATGGGTCACGAAACGGCGTTGGGTATCCGCCACGGCGTTTTGCAGAAACGACGGCTGTTGCGACAACTTGGTCAGCACAGCAGCGCCGAGCCATTGGCTGTACAGACTGGCAGCGTCGTTGTGCGGGTGATCCGATTGCAGCGAGCCATCAGCCTGACCGGCTTCCAGCAACTGCGTCAGCCGCGCCACGATGCCCGCCACACCGGCATCCAGAATCAGTCGCATCGATTCGTACAGATCGGAAATTTCCGCCGCCAGCTTGACGATCAGGCAGCGCTCCGCAATGCAGGCACTGGCGTCTTGGGCGGGTTGCAAATAGCGCATCAGTCGGTCGGCAGCGCTGTAGGGTAACGCAACAATGGTATCGAGCCGGGCCAGGTATTCGTCCACGTAGTCTTGCAGCAAGGCGCAGCCGAAGGCTTCTTTGGAGTCGAAGTAGTAGTAGAAGGAGCCCTTGGGCACACCGCTGTCGGTGAGAATCTGTTTCAGGCCAACCCCCACAAACCCACCGGACAGCACCAGATCCCGGCCGGTTTGCAAAATTCGCTGACGGGTTTGTTCGGATTTAACAGTCACAGTCATGGCACGCCACCTCGGTTACTGGTGGCGCATCATACTCGTAATAGACCGGTCGTCTAGTAGGCTGAAAGTCACCCTTAGTGTGTGAATTCAAACTTTGCTGGCCGAGCGTCTCCTGGCTCACTATGCTGAGTCGTCTGACTGCGACGGAGCTTCCGATGACCGCTCAATCCCCACAATTCTGGCGCGATGACCGCCTGCCGCAGCTGGAACTGCGCCGCGTCGAAGACGGTCGCACGGTGTGTTACGCACCGCACAGCCATCAACAGTGGTCACTCGGCGCCATCACCGACGGTCACAGCACCTTTCTTTACCGCGACAACCGCTACCCGATTCAAGCCGGCACGCTGGTACTGATGAACCCCGGCTGGGTGCACGCCTGCAACCCGGTGGATAACCAGCCCTGGGCGTATTGGATGCTTTACGTCGATACCGATTGGCTGACTGAATTGCGCCATCAGGCCGGTTTGCTGCCCACGCCCGTCTGGCAAGATATCGCCACGCCCATGCTCAACGAGCCGCGCTGGTACGACGGCTATTGCGCGCTGGCGCAATGCCTGATCGACCCGCAGCGTGATCTGCTGGAAAAACAAAGTCAGGCGGTGCTCTACCTCACCGAACTGATGCAGCACCTGGCCCAGCAACCGCTGCTCCAGCCAACGCTGGTGCCTGACCAGTTACGCCAACTGGCCGATTATCTGGATGAGCACGCCGCCAGCGATCTGTCGCTCGACGAGCTATGCGCTCTGAGCGGCTACAGCGCGGGCTATCTGATTCGCGCCTTTAAACAGCACTTTGGCTTAACGCCGCACGCCTATGTGGTGAACCGTCGCATCCAGCTGGGTCAGCAGGCGTTAAAGGCGGGCACACCCATCGCCGAGGCGGCGCTCGATACCGGCTTCAGTGACCAGGCTCATTTTCAGCGCACCTTCAAAAAACTGGTTGCTGCCACGCCCAATCAGTACCGTCGCTCAGTCGAGAACTAACACCAGACAACTGGCGATCAACAACCCCGCCAGCGTGCGATTCACCGCCACCAGCAACGCCGGACGCTGCAACCAACGCCGCAAGAACGCCCCAGCTAAGACCCAGACCGATAACGACACCCAGCAAATCGGTAAATACAGACCGGCAAACCACCCAAGCTGCACCAGACTGCCATCGGTGTAAGCCGCGATGCCCGCCAACGATGCCAGCCAGGCTTTGGGATTCAGCCATTGCATCAAGGCACCGGTAACCACGCTGGGCGCACGTTGTGCATCGGCGTCACCCAGGTGACCGTCATCGCGCAGCAACTGCCAGGCGAGATACAACAAAAAGGCGATGCCGCCCCAGCGCAAGGCGCTGAGCACCAGCGACCAATCACGCAGCAACGAATGCAGCCCCAAACCTACCGCCAGAAACAGCCCAATAAACCCCAGCGTCGCGCCGGTCACAAACACCAGGCCAACGCGCAACGGATAGCGACTGCCGCTGCTTAACCCCACCAGATTCACCGGCCCCGGCGAAATCGACGCCGCCAACGCAAACGCCGCCATCGGCCATAACAAAGCCAACATCACACTGCCCTCCTGATTCAACAGGCGGCAGTCTGCGCGCTTCGTCCGGGCAGATATTGAATAAAATTGATCAGTGCAAAAGCCACCACTGCCCGAGCAAGGCCAGCGCCAACAAGGCCGAAATACCTTGCCAGACACGCACCGGATGACGCTCCAGCAACGGCTGCCAGTGGCGGGTTTTTAACGCCGGGTTGGGGTGGTGCAGATCGTAGAGAAATTCCGACAGCTCGGGGTAACGTTGGTCGGGCTGAATCGACAACGCTTTTTCCAACGCCGCTTCAAACCAGGCCGGCAACTCGCTGAGTGAGTGATGCAGCGGCCGATAGCGCAATCGGCTTTGCGCACCCGCACTGCGTGCTTTTGCCACCGAGGTGCCATAGGGATGTTCGCCGCTGAGCAACCAATAACCGAGCACCGCCAGCGAAAACTGATCGGCGCGTTCATCGCCGAATTCGCCGAGAAAATACTCCGGCGCGGCGTACAACGCCGTGCCCAACAAGGCCGGCTCGTCGTCATTTGTTAATTCCGCCAGCGCGGCACTGCGCGCCGAACCGAAGTCGATCAAGGTCACCCGGCCATCCCCATCGATCATCACGTTGTCGGGCTTGATGTCTTGATGCAGCAAGTCGCGGCGATGCATCGCCTGCAAGGCTGTGGCGGTTTGGTCAATAACAGCGCGTACGGTTTCAACCGACGGGCTGGGGTGAGCTCGGCGCCAATCGGCCAACGTCTGTCCATCGACCCATTCCAGCAAGGTATAGAGCCACCGACGCGGCCGATCGGGCAACGCCACGCGCACCATGTGCGGGCTGTCGAGTTGGCGACCGACCCATTCTTCTAGCAAAAACCGCCGTAAATAGTCGCGGTCATCTCGGCCTTCGCGTGACGGCAGCTTCAGCAACAGCGTCGTTCCGCTGGCATTATCGATGGCTTTAAACACCCGACTGCGGGGGCTCGAGTGGATAAGATTGAGCAGCGTTAAGCCGTCGATTCGGTTGCCGACATCGAGGTCGTCCGGCGCCAACGGCCGCTGGTTTAATTCGGTATCTACCCAATCGACATCACTGTCGTCCAAGGCATTCAGTCGTACCAGCTGCAAGCTGAGGTTGTCGTCACTGCCGCGTGCCAGCGCCAGTTGCAGGAGTTGCTCGACCACGTCGGTGACCTGGCTGTTCGGCTCGGCCAACGCCCGGGCCCAGTCGCGTTCGTCGAGATGATCGTGCACGCCATCGCTGCTGAGCACGAACACATCGCCCACCGCCATGTCCAGCACCCGGTAATCCACGGTGACCTGCTCGTCCGCACCCAGCGCACGCGCCAAACAGGAACCACCGTCATCACGCCAGGCGCGGTGATCCTGGGTGAGGCATTCCAGCCGCTGTGTGCGCCAGCGGTACAAGCGCGTATCGCCGACATGAAACAGATGCGCTTGCCGACCTTTCAGCACCAAAGCCGTGAACGCACAGACGTAGCCTTTATCGCGATCGTCACTCAAACCCTGCGCCAGACTTTCCTGGCGCAACCGTTCGTTAATGGCCTGCAACGAGTGCACGCCGGCAGTGCGTGCCGTCATGGCATCACCCAGGCGGCGCATGTCGGCAATGAACTCGTTCACCGCGTGTTCGGCCGCCGCCGCACTGACGGCACTGCTGCTGATACCATCGGCCAGCGCAAACACCGCGCCGGTGTGGGTGCGGTGACTGGCGCAATAATCCTGATTCTCACGTTTACGCCCCGCCTGGCTCAGCGCCGCTTCCGTAAAACTGAGCATCGATCTGCCTCAACGCAGACAACCCGGCCAAAGCCGGGTTGGTGTGCAGCAAAGGTTCATGCGTTCAGGCGGTTTTCGCGTCGGCAGTGTTCAACGGCGCGCGACTCGCCAACTGACGCTTGGGCGCGGTTTTGTAGTGCGTGCTGAACAGGGTCAAACCGGTGAAGGCCAAACCGCCAACCAGGTTGCCCAGCGCGGTCGGAATTTCGTTCCACACGAAGTAATCGCCGACCGAGAAATTACCGCCCATGATCAGCGAGAAGGGGAACAAAAACATGTTCACCACTGAGTGCTCAAAGCCCATAAAGAAGAACAGCATGATCGGCATCCACATGGCGATCACCTTGCCGGACACGCTGGTGGAGACCATGGCACCGACCACACCGAGCGACACCATCCAGTTGCACAACATGCCGCGAATAAAAATCGTGAACCAACCGGCGGCGCCAAATTCGGCGTAACCGACGGTGCGGCTTTCGCCAATGCTCGCCACCTTGGCGGCAATGGCACCGCCGTCGGTGTTATAGCCGTAGGTGAAGATGAACGACATCATAAACGCCACGGTCAGCGCACCGGCGAAGTTACCCACAAACACCAGCCCCCAGTTGCGCAATACCTGCGGCACGGTCACACCCGCGCGGCGGTCAAGCAGCGCCAGGGGGGTGAGCATAAAAACGCCGGTGAGCAGATCGAAGCCCATCAAATAGAGCATGCAGAACCCGACCGGGAACAGCACAGCACCCAGCAACGGACTGCCGGTGGCAACCGCCACCGACACCGCAAATACGGCGGCCAACGCCAGAATGGCACCGGCCATAAAAGCGCGAATTAAGGTATCGCGCGTGGACATATAAATTTTCGATTCGCCCGCATCGACCATCTTGGTCACGAACTCGTTCGGCAGTAAGTAAGACATGGCATTCCCCTCTTGCAGTCGTAGTGAACGTCTGGACGTTTGTTGGTAACCGCCAACCGTGCTCGGGCATTCGCCTGCGCACTAAACGACAGGCACAAAAAAAGCGCCCACCCAACCGAACTCCAAAGAGACGGTCGAGGTGGACGCCATTATCCGAGTGCACACATTGTCAGCGGGTTTTCACCCTTGCTGAGTTCGCCAGAGCAAAGACGGGGCCAATTTCTGAGACCCGCGGTTAATTGCACGCCAAATCAAACAGTTAGCGGATTGTTCGCCACTCAGTCGACGACATTACCGCGCGCACCGATGTTCCGACTTGGTGCGTTGCGGTCTCGTTGTGCCTCTTAAACAGTCACGAAATCGCCGCAGATTGAGCGGGTATTCGCGAATTGGCGTTATGGAGCAATCCTTGCCTTAACAATCGCATCCATCGTGAGATCGCACCCGCATGAGCCCCAGACCGCGCGCCACCGAACAATTCCTGTTGGCTGCCAAACAGTCGGAAACGACCAGCCTGGCAGAGCTGGCCGACACCTGTGAAGTGGTCACCGGCGTCAGTGAATTGATTCACCAATTGCAGCGCGAACGCGGTTTATCAAACGTCTATCTGGGCAGTCAGGGCCAGCGGCTGAGCGCTCAACGCGAGGCCCAAATTGAACGCAGCCGAGAGCAGGAAACTCAGTTGCGTCGCTTGCTGCAACAACGCTATTTGGAATCGCGCCGGCACTCGCCGTCCACCCGGGTATTAACGCGCACCGCCCTGGTGATGCAGGCGCTCGATGAAGTCGACACCCTGCGCCAGCGCATCGACCAACAACAGATCGACGCCCGGCTCAGCACCCAGGCGTTCAGTCGGTTGATGGCCGGTTTGTTGAGCATCGTGTTCGAAGCCGCCGACGGCGCGGGCGACCCCAGCACCACCCGCGCCTTGCTGGCGCTGTTCAATTTTATGCAGGGCAAGGAGTACGCCGGTCAGGAACGCGCCTGGGCGGCGTTTGGTTTTACCACCAGCGAAGTCAACGACGACAGCCGCGAACGCCTCGCCGGCTTGCGCTTTGCTCAGCAGCGCTGTTTCGATCAATTCCACAGCTTCGCCACCGCCGAACAACAGTGGCAATGGCAATCGATTGAAAACGCCGAGGTGGTCGCTCACTTCAACAAACTGCGCGAAGTGATCGACGCACTCAGTGACGACGACTGCGTTCCGGCCGATCTCGGCGAAGTCTGGTACGACCTCGCCACCCAGCGCATCGACCTGATGCACGAACTCGAACGCGACCTCGCCAACCACCTGCTCACGCTCAGCCAAGCCCAGTTAAGCCGCGCCAAGCAACAGTTGCGCGACCATGAATACCAACTGCTGTCGGTGCTCTCCGACAGTCAGGACAACTACGCCGAACCGCCATCGCTGTTGCTCGATCTCGACGCGCCCTTGGTGCCCGCCGGTTTGGCGGTCCAGCACGACCCCAGCTCGGAACCGGCCATCGGCCGCACGCTTTACGATTTGCTCAAAGCACAGGCCGAGCACCTGCGCCAGGTCAGCGATGAACTGTGCGAAACCCGCGAAGCGCTGAACGAACGCAAACTGCTCGAACGCGCCAAAGCGCTGCTGATGAAAAACTTAAAACTGAGCGAAGACGACGCCTACCACCGCATTCAAAAACGCGCCATGGATTCGCACATGCGCGTGGCCGAAGTCTGTGAATTGCTGATTGAAGCGGCCGAGAACGCCGCTGGTACGGCACAATAACCACACCTGCCATCGCTATTCAGGATTCAAACAATGCCCAACCTAACCCCTCAAGCCGACCTCACCGCCTTGCAACGTTACGTAGAAGCACTGGAAACCGAGCGCGGCTTTGCGCAACAAAACGCGCGCGATAAATGCCTGCTGCTGGGTGAAGAAGTGGGTGAATTGTTCAAAGCCGTGCGGCAGGCCGAAGGCATGCCCATGGATGTGAACGCGGTGAACAGCGAGATCGCCGACGAACTGGCTGACGTGCTGATTTACCTGTACTCCATCGCCAACCGCTACGCGGTGAATCTGGAAGACGCCTTTCGCGCCAAGGAAGCCAAAAATAAAACGCGCCGCTGGGCCTGAACCCAGGGCGCGTTGGACATTGGTTTAGGGCACGTTGGGCATTGGTTTAGGCCACGCCGCCGTTGGCGCGCACCACCTGACCGTTGATCCAGCGGCCATCCGGGCCCGCCAAAAACGACACCACGCCGGAAATATCATCCGGCTCGCCCAGCCGTTCCAACGGCGGCAACTTGGACAGCCGCTCAATCAGTTCGTCGCTTTTGCCGTTAAAGAACAGCTCGGTTGCGACCGCGCCCGGCGCGACGGCATTCACCGTGATGTTGCGACCGCGCAACTCATTGGCGAACACTTTTACCAAGCCTTCAACACCCGCTTTCGAGGCAATATAAGGCCCATAGTTCGGGTAATTCAGCGCCAGTACCGTGGACGACACCGCAATAAAACGGCCGCCGTCGGGCAGGTGTTCCTTGCCGTAGGCCATCATTAAAAAGGTGCCGTCCAGGTTGGTGGCAATGTGGCGGCGGTAGTCAGCGAGGCTCGCGGGCTCAATGGCGTGCATGCCCAGAATGCCCGCCATGTTGACCACCACATCGACGCGGCCAAAGGACTCGATGGTTTTGGCATAGAGCGCTTGCACCGCGGCTTCGTCGGCCACGTCGGCCTGCACGGCCAACGCTTTGCCGCCGGCCTGGCTGATGTCTGCCACCGTGTCGGCCGCCGCCTGCGCATTGCCCGCGTAATTCACCACCACGGTAAAACCATCGCGCGCCAGACGCAGCGCCGTTGCTTTGCCAATACCGCGTGAGCCACCGGTCACGATGGCCACTTGAGTGGATGCAGTCATGTAAAACCTCCGGGTTTTTGAATGGACACCGCCAGTATCGTTGTTGATTGGTTTCGGATAATGACCGATATTCTGGCTTAACTATTCAGAAAAAATAAACAATGGATCGACTCGACGCCTTCGCTCTGTTCTGCCGCATCGTCGAACTGGGCAGCTTCACTCAAGCCGCTGAAGCGCTGAACGTGCCCCGCGCCACCGCCACCCAGGCCATCAAAGACCTGGAAACCCGGCTCGGTGCACGCCTGCTGGAACGCACCACCCGCCAGGTAAAACCGACGCCCGATGGCGACCACTTTTATCGTCATTGCCTGAGCATTCTTGCCGAACTGGACGACGCCGAAGCCTCACTGCGCCAAAGCACCACCGACCCCGGCGGCGTCTTGCGACTCGACCTGCACGGCTCGCACGCCACCAACATCGTGCTGCCCAACATCGACGACTTTCACCGCCGCTACCCGCGCATCGACATTCGGCTGAGCAGTGGTGACCGGCTGGTCGACTTGGTAGCCGAAGGCATCGACTGTGTCATCCGCTCCGGCCACCCGCGCGATTCTTCATTAGTCATCAAGCGGCTGGCGGTCATTCCCGAAGTGATGTGCGCCAGCCCCGCCTATCTGCACCAGCACGGCACACCCAAACACCCCGACGACCTGCGCCACCACCACGCCGTGGGCTTCTTCTCGCGCGGTTACGATTCCAGCTATCCGTTCGAATGCCGCCTGAACGGCGAGGTCAAAGAGTACGATCTGCCCAATTGGATCAGCGTCAACGACGCCCAAACCTACATCGCCAGCGCGCTCGCCGGCTGTGGCCTCATTCAGCTACCGCGACTCGATACCCAAAAACACCTCGACAGCGGCGCACTCGTTGAAGTACTGGCCGACTACCCCAGCCCCGGCATTCCGGTATCGGTGCTGTATCCGTCGCAGCGGCATCTGGCGCCGCGGGTACGAGTCTTTGTCGATTGGGTGAGTGAGTTATATGCCGCTCATTTTGGACAAGCATAAAAAACCCGGCCGCAGCCGGGAAAACCATTGCACTTGCAGGACAGACGAAACAACGATGCGGTGCAGTCAGCCTTTGACCGCGCCCTGCAACAAGGCCGAGACAAACTGGCGTTGAAAGATCAAAAACAAAATAACGGTGGGCGCCAAAATGATCAGTGAGCCGGCGCAGAGCAGCGGCACGTCGGTACCCCACTGGCCCTGGAAAGCTCCCAAAGCCCCGGCGACGGTGCGTTTGGTCGGGTCTTGCACCAAAACCACCGGCAGCAGGAACTGATTCCAGGTCCACAGAAACAGCAGGATCGACAGCGACATGACCGACGGTCGCGCCAGCGGCATCTGAATTTTCCAGAATTCGCGCCAGCTGTCGGCGCCGTCCAGTTGCGCTGCTTCGCTCAAATCTTTGGGCACACCGATAAAGTGGGCGCGCATCCAGTAGACCGAGAACGGCATATACAAACCGAGCAGCGGCAGGATGATCGCAAAGCGGGTGTTAAGCAGACCCAGCGCCCGCACTTCGTAATACAGCGGCGTGATGATCGACTCGAACGGCAGCGTCAAACCCAGCACAAACACCAAATACAACCATTTGCGCCGCCCGGTCACCAGCTTCGACAAACCAAAGCCCGCCAGACACGCCATAATCACCGCCAGCGGAACGACACCGGCAACAATCAACAGGCTGGAGAGCATCATCTGCCCCATATTGGCGACTTCAAAAGCGCGCGCGAAATTGCCCCACTGCGGATCGGACGGCCACGACAGCCCAACCGGATAAGTGCCCGACGGTGCCAGAGCGGCCGACAACATGCTCAGAAACGGCAGCAGCGTGATCGCCATCAACAAGACGATCAGGCCACGGCCGATCCACGGATTACGTAACCAGTGATTCATGATTTCTCCCGCGTCAGCCACTGCACCGGCAGGATGCACACCAGTACCAGAATCATCAGTACCACGCCGAGCGCCGACGCCAGACCGACTTCACGATGCGCAAACGCCAGGCGATAAATTTCCAGCCCCGGCACAGTGGTTTCAATGCCCGGACCACCGCCAGTGGAGACGTAAACCACATCGAAACTCGACAGCGCCTGGATGATGGTAACGGTGATGCAGACGCCAATTTCCGGGCGCAGACTCGGCAGCGTCACGTGGCGAAATTCCTGCCAGGGCGTGGCGCCATCGAGCTTGGCGGCTTCGTACAAGGCCGGGTCGATCTTGGCGATGCCAGTCACCAGCAACAGCAAGCACAAACCCAACAACACCCAGGTGCCGATCAAGCCCACCGCTGGCAGGGCGTAATCGAAGTCACCAAGCCAACCGCGGGTCCAGCTTTCCAGACCGATCAGGTTGAGGAACTGGTTCACCACGCCGTCGAAGTCGTACATCCAACTCCAGGCGATGCCAGCGGCCACCAACGGAATCACCTGCGGAATAAACAGGATGGTGCGGGTGACAGTGCCAAAACGACCGGACATCTGGTTGCGAATAACCGAGGCAATCAGCAAACCCAGCACCACCGGCACGGCGGTGAAGTAGATGATCAGTTGGAAGGCGTTGCCGATGATCTGCAGCAGATCACTGTCGGTCATCACTTCCCAATAATTCGACAGGCCGGCAAAACTGGCTTGGCCAATACCATCCCAGTTCAGCAGCGAGTAGTAGACCGAGATCGCCATTGGCAGCAGCACAAAGGCGGCATAGATGGCGAACGCCGGCAAAATAAACCCCCAGGCGGCAGCGATACGTTTCCGCGCCGGCGCCTGGGGGTTTTGGACAGTCTCAGTGACGGTCATGAATCACATCCAATTAACGACTAAGCTCAGCGCGACAGCTGCTTCTCGTATTCTTCTTGCACGGTTTCAAGCAGACCTTCGGCATCCTGACGTCCACCGACCATTTTTTGCAGTTCCGGCGTCCAGGCCGCGGCGAAAATCGCACCGGTGGCGTTGGCGGTGAAGTCCATCGCACCGTTGTTCGCAGCAATGACCTGGCTGGCCGCCAGCGTCGACGCAATCAAGGAGTTCGGATCAACTTCCGGCAACGGCAGATAGGCCGGACCGCCAGGGTTGGAGCCGCCGACTTCAACGTTGATCTGACGTGCGGTTTCGTTGGTCGCGACCCAGTTCAGGAAGAAGGCGGCGCAATCCGGGTTATTGGAATTCGCGCCAATACCGAACGTCAGTGGCGATGACATGGTGGCGTAGCGACCGCCTTCTTCCAGCGGCGGCATCAGGAAGAAACCAACGCTGTCGCCCATCTGCTGTTGCAGGTTGGCCGATTCCCAATCGCCATTGAACATCAACAGACCCTGACCCTGAGTGAAGCGGCTCATCATGTTGAAATAGTCGATGGAGTTGGCGTTGCGCGGGAAGTAACCGGCTTCGATCCACTGCTGTAAATGCTCAGTAGCGGCCAGGTTTTCCGGGGTAACAATGCTGGCGCCTTCCTGCTGGAAGATCCATTCGTTGATCGGCTCTGGATCACCATAGGAACCCATGAGGTTCTGCAGCGGGAAGTTGATGCCGGCGGTGTCTTTGTTCCACTGCATGATTGGCTGCAAATCGGCGGCCTTGGCGCGCGCCAGCAGATCATCGAGTTCGGCCAGCGTTTTCGGCACCTCGGTCATGCCCAGCTCAGCCGCCAGATCTTTGTTGTAGAACACACCGGTGGTGCTGTAGTTCAAACCCAGGGCGTATAAAGAGCCGATGCCACGCGGACGACCGCTTTCGTGCAGACGCAGCTGCACCAGTTGCGACGCCGGGAAGCTGTCCCAACCGAACTCATCGAAATATGGATCGAGATTTTGCAGCAGATCGTTGGCGACCAGATCGCTGATGCTGGGCAGACGGATCAGGTCCGGCGCGTTGTCTTGCGACAGCAGGCGCGGGCTGTTTTCCATCAGGTTGGCGAACTGGTCTTCACGAATGTCGAAGCTGACGTTCGGGAATTGGTTGCTGAATTCCTCGGCCAATTGCGAAGGCAGCGGGAAGCCGGTTTCAAAATAGGCTTTCATGGTGACCGGCTCGGCGCCACAACTTAAGGCAGCAAAACTCGGAGCGGACAGGGTGGCGGCGCAGGCCAGCAGCGACAAGCGCAAGGCCTTGGATGTTGTTTTTATCATGACGACCTCCTCAAGGGCGTCCATTCAGCGGTATTGCTGAACGGATCTTGCTAAAAGGTTTTAGCATATCATCGGTGACCGGGCACACTCTGTAAAGCAAACCCGGCACTTCTTACACTGTAAGCGGCATCACACCGCCCTCTTTGGTGCGCTCAGAACATCTCCTTGAGCGCCTGGATGATACGGGTGGCACGCGGGTCGCCCTCGCCATACATCCAGTTGGTCACGAAGGCAAAGCCGAGACGACGCTCGGGGTCGGCAAAGGTCACCTGACCGCCGGCACCGTCGTGACCAAAACTGTCTGAACTCAGATAACGACGTACTTCTGAATCCAGTTGAAACCCCCTGCCCCAAGCCGGATACGGACCTGGTGCTGGATAAATCTGCGGTCCCTGGCTCATCACCTCGGTAGCAACGCTCAACGTATCGTCTTGCAGTAAACGCACGCCCTGAGTAGGCGTCACCACAGCCGACCAGATCGATGCCAATGCCTGGGCGGTAGCGATGCCACCGGCGCCCGGCGCTTCGACGGCCTGCAAACGCGGGTCGTTAAAACCTTCGGTATCGGTAACCAAGGCAGCGGGCAAGGCATTGCCTAAGGTCATGGCACGGTAAGGCCAATAGGGTTGTTCCGGGCTGTCTTTGGCGGCCTCGGCATCCCACAGATCGTAGAGCGCCTGGCTGCAGCCGATGTGGGCAACGCGGTCTTGTTTGTCTTCCGGCAAACCCACCCAGAGATCGGCATTCAACGGCTGCGCCAGCCGCTGCTGCACCAGGTCACGCACCCGGGTGCCGCTGGCACGGTGCAGAATTTCACCGACCAGCCAGCCATGGGTAATGGCGTGGTAGGCATGACCACTGCCCGGCGGCCACAGCGGCTCTTGCTCAGCCAGGGCATTGACCGGTTTGGACCAGTCGAGCAGGTCTTCAAATGACCATGGCTGGCGCGGCGCGCTAAGGCCGGCGCGGTGTGACAGCGCTTCGGCAACGGTAATGTTGGCTTTGCCATGAGCGTCAAATTCGGGCCAGTAGTGGGCGACTTTTTGCTGATAGTCGAGCTTGCCTTCCTGCACCAGTTGAGCGGCGATAATAGCCATCAAACCTTTGGTGCAGCTAAACACCACGGCGGCGGTTTCATCAGTCCAGGGCTTGTGTTGACGCGGGTCGGCCGAACCACCGTGCAGATGCACCACTTCCTCGCCGTCCTGCCAAATACTGAGCGCCGCGCCCCAGCCATCGGTTTCCTCGAAACCAGCGCGAAAGGCGTCGCGTACGGCCTCAAAGCCCGGCTGAATGTGGCCCACTACCTCTGTGCCCATGCTGTGTCCTCAATGATGATGCTGAAGGGTTGGCGAGCGTTGGTTTTTGTAGGGCTCGCCGAACCGGATGGCACAAAGATAAAACGATTTAGCACATTGTCAAGGCTGCGCGATTTTCAGCTTTCAGGGTATGCTCTGCGACCAGACACCCAGCACGGATTGTATTTTGAGCAAGAAAAAGCGCGTAACGCTCGCCGATGTGGCCCGACTGGCGGGCCTTTCGACCTCGGCCGCCTCGATGATTCTGACCGGCCGCCCGGACACCCGGCTGTCGCCCGAAGCCCATGCCCGGGTGCACGAAGCAGCCGCCACATTGGGCTACCGACCCAACGCCGCCGCCCGCGCCCTGCGTACCGATAAAACCCAAACCCTGGCGTTTATTTCCGACCACATCGCCACGACGCGTTTCGCCAGCGGTTTGATTCGCGGCGCTCTGGCCGAATCCGAAGCCGCTAAACAGGTGATGCTGGTGCTGGAAACGCACGGCGACCCGGCGCTGGAAACCCGGGCGATCGACGAAGCCATCGACCGCCAGGTGGACGGCATCATCTTCGCCGCCATGCGCTCACGCGAAGTGTTCTTGCCGGAAATCTCCGCCAACATGCCGATGGTGATGCTCAACGGCACCAGCAAGCAGTGCCCGACGGCCATCCTGCCAGACGAATTCAACGGCGGGCGCGCAGCGGTACGACTGCTGGCCGAGGCAGGATTCAGCGAAGGCTTGGTACTGGTCGGCCACAACGCCGATGTGGAAGAAGGCTTATTCCGCTCCGAAACGGTGATCCGCCGACTCGATGGCATTCGCACCGAAATGGCCGAACGCAGCCTGAGCTTTGACGATGAGTTAAGTAGCTGGAACTGGGAGCCAGAAAACGGCTACAAACTGGTGAAGAAATACCTCAAACACGAGCGGCCCAAGGCATTGTTGTGTTTAAACGACCGCCTCGCCTTCGGCGCTTATCAGGCATTGGCCGAAGCGGGCCTGAGCATCCCCGACGACACCTCCATCGTCTCCTTCGACAACGACGAACTCGCCTCCTACTTACGTCCCGGCCTCACCACCATAGCGTTGCCCCACGAAACCATGGGACGCGAGGCGGTGCGGATGTTGTTGGATGCCAAAGCCGATGCGGGGGCTCAGTTGGTGGAGATGGAGGCGGTGGTGCGGGGATCTGTTAGAGATGCCTAGGCGGAGCAAGGACATAAGCCTTTCAGCATGACGCTAAAGTCGATAACTTAACCGTCTGTCAAAATTTGAATCGCCCGCCTGAGGGAGTAAGGCATGTTGAACCAAACCAGCGATTGATGGCGCATACATCATGAGAAAATTTCTGTTGGCGCTCGTCACTGCTTCGTTATCATCTGCCTTAACTGCCTGGATCATTGACGCTCATTACTCGCCTTTTTTACTGCAGCGATTACCGGTGTACGTCATCAATACTCAGAAAAAACCATTACTGCTTTACGATGCCAATAATATCCGCGCCCCGGCAATATCGTTGCTGCAACCCAACGATGGCTTTCGTCTGTTTTATGCTGGCGATACCGGGCAATGGCTGTACGGCCTGAAAAACAACCGCTCAGTTTTCCTGAAAAATCAGGATCGGCTCGTCGCCTTTGTACTCTATGGGCGGCGTTTCCCCATCTCTGAAACCTGGAAATTCTTCAGCGCCTTAACCCTGTTCTTATTGTTGTTAATATTCAGCTACAGGTGCTATTCCAAATCATCCAACACACAATACCCAAGTCGATACTCACGAAATAAACGGATTTATCCAACTGTCTCGGAACAAAAACCCAGCCCCACTCCCAATCATGAAAACCGCTGGTTGAGACAGGAAAACTACCGGCTCACACAGAAAATCTCCCGAATCAATCAAGAAAAAGAAGACTTTATTCGCCGAGAACAACGACTCTTTGACGTTATCCATCAAACTCACAGCAGAGCTGGCGTTACTGTTCCAGACATGCAGTATGAATACGACGCCTTGGAAAAAGAATACGCTGAGGTGTCAGAGCGTTATAAAAAGCTAAAAAACGACAGCAAAATCTTCGACATTAATTTCGATTCAAGCAGCTACGAGTCCATCATCAAGGGTCGAAAATTCGAGATATATCTGGCTAGAAATTTGGTGGAAAACCGAACGCATGAAATTCTTGAATGGACACCAGACAAAGGCTTTGATTCTTCGATACGAGTTAAATCAAACGGCAATCCCGACTTGGTTGTACAAAACAAGAACGGTCAGCAATTTGCCATTGAATGCAAATTCAGAGGCACTCATTTTCGAACTATCGAAGGTCAGCAAACCGATCAGGTTTCCTGGTCCAGTGCCTATGCGGCCGAGCGTTATCAGGCATTTTCGGCCGAGCGAGGGATGCCTGTTTTTATTGCCTTAGGCTGGAAAGGCTTACCCGAATCACCCAAGCGGTTATTTTTGGCACCATTGGATGGTTGATCCAGATTTCCCATCAAAGCTGGTACGACCCGAAAGACACGGCGAATCCATACAAAGCACAATATCTTATAGAATTTTCCAAACTTCGGCTGTTTGATGCATCAGAGTCTCTTCTGGCGGCAATCGATGCATTGATGAATGCATCGCCTGATCAATCAATTCTTGAGTGACCCTCACTCCAAATTCTGCACCTGCTCGCGCATCTGCTCGATCAACACTTTCAGATCCACCGCGGCCTGGGTGGTATCGGTGTTGGTCGCTTTTGAACCCAGCGTATTGGCTTCGCGATTGAATTCCTGCATCAGAAAATCCAGCCGGCGGCCGATGGCGCCTTTTTGCGTCAGCACGTGGCGGGCTTCCTGGCAGTGGGTGTCGAGGCGGTCGAGTTCTTCGGCGACGTCGGCTTTTTGGGCCAGTAATACCACTTCCTGTTCCAGACGTTCCGGGTCTAGGTCGACTGAGAGTTGGGCGGCTTTGGCTTTTAAATTGTCGCGGAAGGCTTCGACTAAGGCTGGGGCGTTTTTACGCACGTCGGTGACGATGACTTCAATGGCATCCAGGCGCTGGCGCAGCAAGCCGGCCAGTTCCTTGCCTTCGCGTTCGCGGTGGGCGATGAGGTCATCCAGGGCATCCGCGAACAGCGCTTTCATCGACTCGAAAACGGCGTCCATATCGGTGTCGGCTTCGGCCAATACGCCGGGCCATTGCAGCAGGTCCATAGCGTTGGGCGCGGCGCTGTCGAGGAGAGTGGCGCGCACCTGATCGAGTGCCTGGCCCAACGCTTCGAGGCGTTCGGTGTTTACTGCCAGGCTATCGCCGCCCTGGGCTGGGTAGAAGCGCAGGTTCACTTCCACCTTGCCGCGCGCGACGCGTTTTTTCAGTTGCTCGCGCAGCGGCATTTCCACCGGTTTTAAACTGTCGGGCAGTTTGAAACTGGCTTCCAGATAGCGGTGATTCACCGAGCGCAGCTCAACCGAAAGCTGGCCGCTGGCGAGGCTGTGTTCGCGACGGGCGAAGGCGGTCATCGACAGCGGCATGGCATCAGGCCTCGTTCAGTGCAGCGTTTTGGATGTCGCACAGTTCCGCGACGCCTTTTTGCGCCAGGGCGAGCATGGCGGTCAGTTCGTCGGGCGCAAAGGGTTCGCCTTCGGCGGTGCCCTGAATTTCCACGAAGCCACCGCTGGCGGTCATGATAACGTTGAGGTCGGTTTCGGCGGTGCTGTCTTCGGCGTAATCCAGATCGAGCACGGCCTCGCCATTCCAGACGCCAACCGAGACAGCGGCGATGGGATGTTTGATCGGGTTTTTCTTGATCTGACCTTTTTCCAGCATGCCGTTGATGGCATCGCACAGCGCCACATAGGCGCCGGTGATGGAGGCGGTGCGAGTGCCACCGTCGGCCTGAATGACATCGCAATCGATGGTGATGGAATGTTCGCCCAGGGCTTTTAAGTCGATGGCGGCGCGCAGCGAGCGGCCGATCAGTCGACCGATTTCAACGGTGCGACCGCCCTGTTTACCACGGGCCGCTTCGCGCTGGTTCCGCGATCCGGTGGCACGCGGCAACATGCCGTATTCGGCAGTCACCCAACCCTGACCCTGGCCTTTCAGGAAGCGCGGTACGCCGGTTTCAACGCTGGCGGTCACAATCACCTGGGTGTCACCGAAACTGACCAGCACACTGCCTTCGGCGTGCTTGGTGAAACGGCGTTGAATGGAGACGGGGCGCAATTGGTCGGGCTGGCGGCCACTGGGACGCATACGGCAGTGCCTTCTGGCAGAGAATGAAGGCGCTCAGTATAGGGATTGCGTCTGACGATGCCTACCGCAGCCCGGTCGGCGCGCCGGAACAATAGGGGTGGTCGGCAATGCGGCTGAAGCGATAACTGTGCCCGGGTTGCACGCTTTGCACCTCAAGCGGCTGCCAGGGCAACGGCGCGTCGGTTTGCCAGTCGAGCGTTTCCGGCAGGTGGCCGTTGATTTGCACCAAGCGACTGTCGAGCGCGGTGCTGGTCACCGTTAATGCCTGCGCCGGTTCTGAGTCGAAGGGCAGGCGAATGTTCATCGGTTGGTCTGTGAGGTTCACCGTTAATAACGTCATGCCGCCACGGTGACCCGGCGCGCAATGCGCAAAGGCTTGCACTACGCCATCGGCGCCGGTGACTGACAGCCAGCGCGGGCCCATCAAGCGTTGCCACAACAGCTGCGCCCAGTAATCCGGGTTGGGGCTGTAGTGGTTGCGGTAGGCAAGCAAGGCGTAGTCGCCACCCATCAGGCTTTGCCGAATCACCGTTTCCTGACCGGTTTTGGCGGCCAACCCCAGCTGCGTTAACCACCACAGACTGGCGCCGAAGCGGTTGGTCAGTTGGTCGACACCGCCGCATTGCGCCGGGCCGGTTTCGCCCAGCCACAATCGGGTGTCGGGTGAATAGCGCTCGATCCAGCTTTTCACTGTGCGCGATTGCTGGGCAAATTCGGTCACCGCTTCGACATCGAGCAGCGATTCCCACTCGGCGCCTTCGGTGCGCACCGTGCAGCGACGCGACTGAGTCGGGTAGTAGTGCCAGGTGAAGATGGCCGGTTCGACACCGCTTTCGAGAAATTCGCGCGACGAGCCAACCAGTGTGCTCAAAGGTTCGCCCACTTCCGGCCAGAAGGCGTTCGCCGGGCCGGCCAGGGGAATGTCGCCGGTGTAGCGCCGCGCCCGATCGAATTCACGGCTGTATTGTTCGAAGCCAATTTGATGGCTGGGGCCAAACATCAGCCAGTGCGCGCCCGGTTCGTTGCCGAATTCGAGGATGCCGTTGTAGTCCATCGGCAGCCAGTCGAGCAGGCGTTGCAGTTGGTCGGGCTGCCAGTCGTCGTTGTCGTCGCGCACCCGCGGCCCGGTGCTGACGGTCAGCATCGGCTTGGCTTGTAAGGCTTCCACGAAGGCAAGAAACCGGATGATATCGGCGCGGCTTAAGCTAGGGTCGATCTCATCTTCATCGTCCAGGCGCCACCACAACCGGTCGGCCTCGGTACCGCCCAATCGCACCCAGGCTGGCTGTAACAGCTGCGCCCAGTGCAGCAGTTCTTCGTCGGCCAGATCGACCGGTCGCGGCGGCCCTTCACCAGCCCACCATTCTCCGCCGGTGAGCATGGCGGCATCGATGGCGACACCGATGAACGCCGGACTTGTCTCGCCCTGTTCGAGCCCCCAATTCAGCACCCAGGATGACGGCGCATCTTCGCGCGCCAATACCGACCACAGCAGCCAAATCAATAAAGCGGCTGCCAACGGATGGCGACGACGGTGAGCAAAACGGTACAGCGGTCTCAGCATGGGCTCGTTATACTGCCGTTCGATGACGCTTTAACGAACCCTAGCATCGCCATAGGAAAACGGAGGGCACAATGGCCAATCCCTTACTCGAACAACACGAACTGCCGCCCTTTGCACAGTTCCAGCCCGACCAGGTGGTGCCTGCTGTCGAAACGTTGCTCCAGCGCAACCGCGACACCATCGAGATGTTGCTCGCCCAGGTGGGCGAACCGCGTTGGGACAATTTGATTGAGCCGATTAACCGCAGCCATGAAAACTTCGATCAGGCCTGGGCGCTGTTCGGCCACCTGACCGGTGTGAAAGATTCCCCGGAATTGCGCGATGCCTACAGCCAGGCGCTGAACCTGCTGACCGAATACCAAAGCTGGCTGGGCCAGCATCGCGGTTTGTTCGAGGCCTATCAGGCCATTGCCGAGCGTGACGATTTCGCCGAACTCAGCCGCGCCCAGCAAGCCGCCATTGAACAATCGCTGCGCGATTTCCGTCTGGCCGGTGTCGACTTAAACGACGCTGACAAAAAAGCCTTCGCCGATCTGCAAGCGGAGCTGGCGCAGCTGAGTCAGAAATACAGCGAGCAATTGCTCGACGCCACCCAGGCCTGGAGCCTGCACATCACTGACGAAAACCGCCTGGCGGGTTTGCCGGAATCGGCGCGCGCTACCTTGCGTCAGTACGCCGAGCAAAAAGGCAAAGACGGCTGGCTGGTCACGCTGGAAATGCCCGCGGTGATTCCGGTGATGACCTACGCCGATGATCGCGAGCTGCGCCGCGAAACCTATTTCGCCAACGTCACCAAAGCCTCAGAGATTGGCCCGCAAGGCGGCCAGTTCGATAATGGCCCGGTGATGTCTGCCATTTTGGAAAAACGTCAGGCGGCGGCCAAATTGCTCGGCTTTGCTAACCACGCCGAAGTGTCACTGGCGACCAAGATGGCCGACAGTCCGGACGGTGTGCTCGCCTTTTTACGCGACCTGGCCGACAAAGCCGTGCCGCAAGCCAAGCGCGAATTCGATGCATTAAAAACCTTCGCACGCGACGAGTTAGGCCTGGATGACCTGCAACCCTGGGACGTCGGTTACGCCAGCGAAAAACTGAAAGAGCAGCAATATTCGGTCTCGCAGGAAGAACTGAAACCCTATTTCCCGGTGCCGCGCGTGATCAACGGTTTGTTCGAAACCGCTCACCGTTTGTTCGGCGTCAGCTTCGAGCCGGTCGAATCGTTTGAGAGCTACCATCCGGATGTGCAGCTCTATAACGTCCTGGAAAACGGCGACGTCATCGCCCGCGTTTATATGGACATCTACGCCCGCGAAGGCAAACGCGGTGGCGCCTGGATGGACGAATGCCGTCGTCGCGCCGAGCTCGGTGGCCTGTTGCAAAAACCGGTCGCCTATCTGACCTGCAACTTCACGCCGCCCGTCGGCGACAAGCCCAGCCTGCTGACGCACGATGAAGTGACCACCCTGTTCCACGAATTCGGCCACAGCCTCCATCACATGCTGACCAAGATCGACGTGGCCGAAGTCAGCGGCATTAATGGGGTCGCCTGGGATGCCGTCGAATTGCCCAGCCAGTTTTTAGAAAACTGGTGCTGGGAACCGGAAGCGCTGGCGTTTATTTCCGGCCACGTCGACAGTGGTGAACCGCTGCCACAAGCGCTGCTCGATAAAATGCTCGCCGCGAAGAATTTCCATTCGGCCATGGGCACGGTGCGTCAGTTGGAGTTCGCTTTATTCGATATGGAATTGCACAGCCGTACCAATGGCTTCAGCGCCGCCGACATTCAGTCGGTGATTGATCAGGTGCGCAACGAAGTCAGCGTGGTGCCGGTCGTTGCCGAAAATCGTTTCCAGAACGGCTTTGGCCACATTTTCGCAGGCGGTTATTCCGCCGGTTACTACAGCTACAAATGGGCCGAAGTGTTGAGCGCCGATGCGTTCAGCCGCTTTGAAGAAGAAGGCGTGTTCAACACCGACACCGGCCGCGCCTTCCGCGACACCATTCTGGCCAACGGTGGCACTCAGCCTGCCGGTGATTTGTTCAAGGCGTTTCGTGGCCGCGAACCGAGTGTCGATGCCTTGCTGCGTCATTCGGGCATTGCGGCCTAAACAGATCGCCTAAAAAACAGCCGCAAAAAAATGGCCGCGATACCGGACTGTTCCGGTATCGCGGCCATGTCGTTTATTGGTTTGTTATCGGTCGCGCTGCGGCACCCAGTAGATAAACGCATCCATATCGTGCTCGCGAATGTCCTGCCGGCGAGCCCGCGCATCGGGTTCGGTGTACGGGCCGATCAACACCCGAAAGCCGTTTAATGGCTCGTCGTAATGCACCAGTAATTCATCGCCCCAGACGTAATCGGTGACCAGATTGCGGTAGCGCTGTATGGACTGAACCTGACGGAAAAACCCGAGGTGAACATAAACACCGTCGGGTAAATCGCGTTTGGCTTGTTCCATGATGCTGGCCAGGAAGCGATCGGTTTCCGAGTCGCTTCGGACGGGTTCCGGCTCGGGTTCGGGTTCCGCCTGAACGACGGGTTCCGGTTCTGGCTGAGGCTCTGGCTCTGGCTCTGGCTCTGGCTCCGGTTGTGGTTGTGCCTGGCGCTGCTCAACGTCCGATAACTCAATGCGCTCGTTAAAGTCATCGTCCTGGCGAGCCTGATCGGGATCGCTGCTGCGCACGCGCGCATCGAGACGCTTGGCTCGGCCGGGCCAGAAACGAACGCCCACCTGCAAATGCCAGTCTTGCTCACGATCAAGCTGGTAACGCGTTTCGATAAAACCGCCCCACTGATCAATCCACTGCTGCTCAATACCCGCGCCCAAAAACACCGCGGGTTCAATGGCACCGGCTTCGATCTGCTGGTCGATGCCGGCAAAGGGATAAACGCGCTCGTTTAAAGATGTTTGAAACGGCATGGAAAAGCGGGCAATCACACTGCCCTGGCTGACACCGCGCTGCGGCTCCGACTGAGCATACCCCCCGGCAATGGCCAGATGCCGACCCAGATCGCGATGCACATAGGCGCGCGCGCCCGCTCGTTCAAACTGCTGAATGGGCGTGGTGCCGGCAATGGAGAAAAAGGTGTCCTCGGCCTGAACCGACAAAGACGCCATGGCGAGACTGACAAAAACGAAAAATGGCTTCATGTAATTAGAGTTGCTCACGCAATCCTTGCAGCACCGGCGCCGGGTCAGGACGGATCCCACGCCATATTTCAAAACTTACCGCTGCCTGCCCAACCAGCATGCCCAGTCCATCGGCACAGTGCGTCACGCCTTGCGAGCGCGCCCAACGATTGAAGACGGTTTCATCCTTGCCGTACATCATGTCGTAGCAGCGGGTTTCGGCATTCAGCAGGCCGTCCGGTATGGGTGGCAGATGGCCCGACAGACTCGCCGAGGTTCCATTAATCACCAGATCGAACTGACCGCCGATCTCTTCAAAGGTTGTGGGCGAAATTTCCGGGAAGTCGTCGGTCAGCGCTTCGGCTTTGGCCAGGGTTCGGTTCGCCAGAACCAACTGCGCCGGACCACAACTTAACAGCGGCTCCAGAACACCCCGAACGGCCCCACCGGCACCAAGAATCAGCAGATTCTTACCGGCCAGTGACCAGCCCAGTTGCTCGACCAGATCGAACACCAGGCCCGCGCCATCTGAGGTGTCGCCCAGAATACGGCCGTCCTCGGTGAGTGTCAAAGTATTGACAGCACCAGCGCGTTTGGCGCGTTCGGTCAGAACATCGGCAAAGTCGTGCGCGTCGGTTTTAAACGGGACCGTAATGTTGAACCCTTTGTAGCCGTCTTTGAACAACTGCCAGACGCGGGTTTCAAAACTGGTGACCGGCAGCTCAATGGCCTGGTAGTTAATGTCCTGCCCGGTTTGTCGAGCAAAAGCGGCGTGAATATCGGGTGACAAACTGTGCTTGATGGGGTGACCCAGTACCGCATAACGATCCATGCTCGATCCTTTATTATCGTGGCTAAACGGCTGCAACGAGACGTGCGTCCGATTGAAACGACTTAGCGGTTAAAAAACAATAGACTCGCCCACCGTTCGCCGGGACCGAACCCCGCTTTGTGCTTGGGGCGACTCCGGTGCACTGGTAGACTAGCGCACTCTCATACCGCCCCCACAGGATCTCCGCCGCATGGCCCAATTGAACCCCCGACAAAGCGAATCGGTGCACTACATCAGTGGCCCGATGCTGGTATTGGCCGGGGCCGGCAGTGGCAAGACGTCGGTGATCACCCAGAAAATTGCCTACCTGATCAACGAGTGTGGCTACAAAGCACACAACATTGCCGCGGTGACTTTCACCAATAAGGCGGCTCGGGAAATGAAATCGCGGGTCAGCAAGCTGGTCAAGGGCAAGGCCGGTCATGGCTTAATCGTTTCAACCTTCCATACCCTGGGCCTGAACATTCTGCGCCGCGACGGTTCGCATCTGGGTCTGAAACCCGGCTTCACGCTGTTTGACGACCACGACACCAAAGCGCTGATTAAAGACATCGTGCTGCGCGAAGTGCCCAATGCGGTCGACGACGTCGATTTCTTCCGCCACATGATCAGCCTGTGGAAGAACGACCTGGCCGAACCGGACGATCTGCGCGGCAAGATGGAAGACGCGCGTCACTCCCTGGCAGTGGAAATCTACGATCAATACCTGCGCATGCTCAGCGCCTACAACGCCACCGATTTCGACGATTTAATCCGTCTGCCCACCGTGCTGTTCCGCGATCACCCGGAAGTGCTGGCGCGTTGGAACCGACGCATTCGCTATCTGCTGGTAGACGAATATCAGGACACCAACATCTCCCAGTATCAGCTGGTGAAAATGCTGGTCGGCGATCAGCCGCGCTTTACTGTGGTGGGCGACGACGACCAGTCGATCTATTCCTGGCGCGGCGCGCGGCCGGAAAACCTGGTGCAGCTGCAAGACGACTTTCCCGGCCTGAAGATCGTCAAGCTGGAGCAGAACTACCGCTCCACCGGCCTGATTTTGAAAGCCGCCAACACCGTCATCGACAACAACCCGCACGTCTTCACCAAGACGCTGTGGAGTGAAATGGGTTTTGGCGACCCCATCCGTATCATCCGCACGCCCAACGATGAAGCCGAAGCCGAACGCATCGCCAACGAAATTCTGCATCAGCATCTGGTGCGGCGTGGCCAGTACAAAGATTTTGCCGTGCTCTATCGCGGCAACTTCCAGGCGCGGGTACTGGAAATCAAACTGCAGCAGAACCGCATTCCCTACAAGATGACCGGCGGCACCTCTTTCTTCGCCAAGGCGGAAATTAAGGACGTCATGAGTTATCTGCGCTTGCTGGTGAACCCGGATGACGACGCCGCCTTCCTGCGCATCATCAACACGCCGCGCCGCGAAATTGGTCCGGCGACGCTGGAAAAACTCAACGAATACGCCGGTCAGCGTGGCGTCAGTTTAAGCGCAGCCTGTCAGGAAATGGGCTTGCATGAACACCTGCCCGCCAAGGCGGGCGAACGACTGGAGCGGTTCAGCACCTGGCTCGATCGCACCATTAAAAAACTGCACACCGAAGACGACCCGGTGATGGTGATCCGCGAATTGATCACCGACATCAATTACGAAGCCTGGCTGCGACAAGACAGCGACACCGACCGACAGGCGGAAAAACGTCTGGCCAACGTGCACATCCTGATCGACAGCCTGCAGGCCATGCTCGAGCGCGGTGACGAAGACGACGATTCCGACATCCAGGTGCAGGACGCTATCGGCAAGCTGGTGCTGCGCGACATCATGGACCGTCAGGAAGAAGAGGATGACACCGACGCCGTGCAGCTGATGACGCTGCACGCCTCCAAAGGGCTGGAGTTTCCACACGTCTTTGTCATGGGGCTGGAAGAAGAGTTGCTGCCGCACCGCAATTCGATTGAAAGCGGCGACATCGAAGAAGAACGCCGCCTGATGTACGTGGGCATCACCCGCGCTCAGCGGACGTTAACGCTCACTTACGCGGCCAAGCGCAAACAGTTTGGGGAAGTCGTCGACTGCACACCGAGCCGTTTCCTCGATGAACTGCCGCCCGATGATTTGCAGTGGGACGGCCGTGAAGACGCCGACCCGGCGGCCACCCGCGAACAGGGCAGCCGCTCCATCGCCAACCTCAGAGCGATGCTGAATTCTTAACGGCGTTTAACCCAACGCCAACCAGACGCCGACGCCCATCATCAGGGTTCCGGCAACGCGGTTGATGCGGCGCACGTTGGAACCGCGCGCCAGCAGTTTGCTCAGCGTTTTACCGCCGCTGGCGTAGAGAATCAGCGACAGCCATTCAATCATCAGAATCATCGCGATCAGTGCGGCCAGCTGTGGCGTCAGTGGGCGGCTGTCGTCCAGAAACGGCGGCAGCAATACCATAAAGAACGCCCAGCCTTTCGGGTTCGCTACGGCGGTCACAAAACCTTGCGTCGCCAGTTGTAACCGGCTGGCGCCGACGTGCTCGGAATCGCCGGTTTCAGGAATCGCCAGCTTGCCGCGCGAACGCCACATCTGCACGCCCAGCCACAGCAGGTAAGCCCCACCGGCCCATTTAAAGGCGGTAAAGATCTGCGGTGAACCGAGCATAATGGCCGCCACACCGATCACCGCCATCACCGCGACCAGACCCACACCCACCAGCTCACCGGCCATCATCCAGAACGTGCGACGCACGCCAATGGTGATGCCCAGGCTCATCGACAGTGTCATGCACATGCCGGGCGTCAGAGAGACAAACAGGAAAGTAGGAATAAAGGCAGCGAGTAAAGCGGTGTTGATCATGATGACGACGTTTCCTCTGTTGGAGCCGTTTTATAACCGAGCGTATACACCAGCGCCAGTGCCAGAAGTGACAGCAAGGCGCAGAACAAAAACACCCAGTCGAAACCACCCAGCTGGGCAATCACACCGCCCAGAGTAGAACCGGCCAGGCTGCCGATTTTGATGGCGTTGGTGTAGAGCGTCGATGCCATTCCCAGGCGATCTTTCATCAACGTCTGGAAGATGCTGATGCCCAGACCGGCTGCCAAGCCAACGAGACCGGCATTGAAGATCTGCAACGCCAACATGGCGCTGAAACTGTCGAACCACCACACCCCGGTGTAAAACAGAACGCCACATACCGCCGCCACTTTTAACGGGCCAAACAGCGGCCAGCGATACGACTGCGCACCGGCGCCAATCATGATCGGAATTTCCAAACCGGCGGCCAGACCCATCAACAAGCCCGGAGCGATGCTCAACAACCCGAGTACGTCCCGTACATAAATCGGCATGTAGACGACGTACATCGAATTGGCCGCAAACAGACAAACGATGACCAGCGTTAAACCGAGAATGCGCGGATCGGTCACGGAAACCGCGGTGCTCGACGACGCCAGACGAGCGTCTTTCAAACCCGGCAACAACAACAAACACAGCGCAAACAACCCGGCTGTCACCAGCATCAGATGTTTGAAACCGATCAGCTCAAATAACAGATATGCCAGCGGCGGACCCGCGATCCAACTCATGGAAATGGTGGCGCGAAGAACCGACTGAAACAGCGCCGCCTGGCGGTCATCAACTTGCTCACGCGCTAAGGCAAACAACTGAGGCTGGGCGGTCGACGACAAACCAAACCAGATCATGCCCGCCACCAGCAAGGCCGGATACCATTGCAGATAACCCAGCCCAACCGAGCCGAACATGGAAATCGTCACCGCGATCACCAGAATGCGCATCCGGCTCATACCGGCATCCGAGCGGCGGGCCAGCCATAAGCTGACGCCAATTCCGGCCAGCGTATTGGCACCAAAAAACACCCCGATCCACAAAGGCTGAATGCCCAGATTGCTGGCCAGGTGCGTACTGAGCACCGGGAACACGGACGCCCCGGCGGTGCCCAGCAACAGGCACAACGCCAACAGACGAAGAATGGTCGGTTGTAGCCAAAACTTAAGCGTCACAGCAATTCCTTGAACAAGCGGCCAGCGTGCGAAACACCCTGACCCTAAAATAAAAAGGCGCCGGTCGAACGCCGGCGCCTGTGTGGACAAACGAAGCGTTACTGGCCGAAGCGTTCTGGCTTGGGCGGGCGATTATCCAGAATTGCATCGATGCGGTCCATGACGGCCGTGTCGAGTTTTGCAACGGCGTCGAGCGCACCGAGGTTGTCTTCCAGTTGCTCCAGACGCGACGCGCCGAGAATCACCGTGCTGACGTTCGGGTTCTTCAGACACCAGGCCAGCGCCAAGTGCGTCAGGCTCATACCCAGCTCATCGGCGAGCGGTTTTAACTGGCGGATTTTCTCCAGTCGCTGCTGGCCGTCATCGCTGAGCAAGGCATCGCGCAGCCATTCGTAGCCCGGCAGATCGAGACGGCTGCCGTCGGGAATGCCGTCGAGGTATTTGCCGGTCAACAAACCCGACGCCAGTGGCGAGAAGATGGTGGTGCCCAGACCCGGACCGTCATACAACGGCCGGAACTCCGCTTCCACTTTATGACGATTGAGCATGTTGTATTGCGGCTGCTCCATGGTCGGCGGCGTCAGATGTTCCTGCCGGGCAATGGCGTGCGCTTCGGTGATTTGCTGCGCGCTCCATTCGGAGGTGCCCCAGTACATCACTTTGCCCTGGCGCACCAGGTTGTCCATGGCGCGAACGGTTTCTTCGATGGGCGTATCGATGTCCGGACGGTGACAAAAATACAAATCCAGATAGTCGACTTTTAAGCGCTGCAGGGCCGCGTCGCAGGCATCGCGCACGTGTTTGGCCGACAAGCCTTTTTGCATCACACCGTCACCGCCCCAGAACACCTTCGAAGACACCGCAAAGGTATCGCGCGGCAAACCCAATGCATTGATCGCTTCGCCCATGATGCGTTCCGATTCGCCGGCCTCGTAGCCTTCGGCGTTATCGAAAAAATTGATGCCCGCATCGTAAGCGGTTTTCAGCAGCGTTTTGGCATCTTTCAGATCGACCTGTTTACCAAAGGTGACCCAGGAGCCCAACGACAGCGCCGAGACTTTCAGCCCGGCTTTTCCTAAACGACGGTATTCCATAACAACCTCTTCATGCTTTACCAGGGCAACAGATGCTGCCCGTGATCGGTGAATTCATCCCAGAACGCTTCCAGTCGCTGGCGATCGGCGTTGCTGATGCGACAACCGGCCGCGGCGAAGTTGGTATTCAGTTGCGTCATCGACCGCAGACCCGGAATGACACAGCTGACTTCCTGATAACTGAGCAGATACGCCAACGCCTGTTCGGCCAGCGGATGATCGTTCTCAGTCAACCAATTAAGTTGATTTACCAAGTCGGCACGCCGCTCAATATCGGCCTGACTCCAGCGCTCGCGCACGCCTTCAAAGCGGGTTTGAGCGCTGTATTGGCCGCTTAACCAACCGCTGTCGAGCGGCACCTTGGTGATCACCCCGACGTCGTCGCGACGCACCCGGTCAAAAGCCAGACGCACGTCCTGATGCAACACATTGAACAGCAATTCCAGTACCTGACTGTCGGTGGTGTCGAGCACCTCGCGCACTTCGTGAGCGTAGTCGGTACTGGCGCCGTAAAAGCGAATCTTGCCTTGCTGTTGGGCGTCTTTCATCGCCGCCCAAATCGGGTCCTGGCCATTCAGTTGCGCCATGGGCGGGCTGTGAATCAGCACCGCATCGAGGTAATCGGTTTGCAGCCGTTGCAACGAACTTTCCAGGCTCTGCCAAAAGGCCTGCACGCCGTAATCGGTGGAACCATCGGGGTGATGACCGAACTTACTGATCAACACCACCTGATCACGACGCCCCTTTAACGCCTCACCGAGCAGGGTTTCGCTGCGCGTCAGCGCGTAGTTCGGTGCGGTATCGAAGAGCGTGCAGCCCTGATCGAGCGCCGCCGCAACCAGATCGTGAGCGGTGGCATCGGTCATACCACCCCACTGATCACCATTGCCCAGTTGCCAGGCACCGAAGCCGATTTCCGATACCTCTAACTCGGTTTTGCCTAAGCGACGGTACTGCATCAGATGGCACCTCGAATCTGGTGACGCACCTGCTGGCGATAAAACTCACCCAGCTGCTGATGCAGTTCAGCCGGTAACAGTGCCATGGCCGAGACGGCGGCGTTATCGCGAATCTGTTCCGGCCGGCTGGCACCGGTAATGACGCTGCTGACAGCGGGTTGGTCGAGCAACCAGCGCAGGGCCAACTGCGGCAGGCTGACGCCTTGCGGGCAATAGGCTTTTAATTGTTCGGCCAGGTCGACACCGGTTTCATACGGCAAGCCGGCAAAGGTTTCGCCGACGAAAAAGGCATCGCCATCGCGATTAAAGTTGCGGTGGTCTTCGGCAGCAAACACCTTATCTTTTTGCATCTTGCCCGAGAGCAATCCACTGGCCAGGCCCAGGCGGACGATCACGCCAACGTCCTGCTCTTTGGCCAGCGGCAATACCGTCTCGGTCATATCCTGGCGCAACAGATTGACGATCAGTTGCAGGCTGGCGACCTGGGTGTGCTCCAGGCAATAAGTTGCTTCTTCGACAGTTTCGACGCTGGCACCGTAGTAACGGATCAGACCGTCCTGACGACATTCGTCGAGCCATTCGAACACCGCGCCGCGTTGAATCTCGGCAAACGGAATGCAATGCAGCTGCACCAGATCAAGCGTCTCTACCTGCAAGCGTTCACGCGAGGCCTCGATGGAAGCGCGTAAGGTGTCGCGGCGATAGCCATCGGGATAAAGGTCGGCGTTACGGCCGGCTTTGGTGACAATGATGCGCTGCGGGTCGGGATGCGCCTGGTTAAACGCACCGATGATGCGTTCGCTTTCGCCACCGCCATAGACATCGGCGGTGTCCCAGAAATTCACGCCTGCCTGGCTGGCCGCTTCAAGTACCGCTTCGGCCTGGCCATCGGGTAACGCGCCCCAGTCGCCGCCAAGCTGCCAGCAGCCCAGTCCAATTTCCGATACGGCGTAGCCCGTGCCGCCCAGTTCACGTTGTGCAGGAATGGTCATAACGCCTCCCGAGAATGAGGATGAATGCAGAAATGCTGCGGGCCGCTATTGTAATTGGCTTGTTCAAAACGATAATCCGGTAAAAATTAACGGAATTCGTTATTCAGGCTAACCAATGGACCGCTATACCCAGATTCAAACCTTTCTCGCCGTCTGCGATGCGGGCAGCTTTACCGCGGCAGCCCAAACACTGGGTTTGTCACGCAGCCGAGTCAGTCAGTTGGTGATGCAACTGGAGCAACGCTTGGGTGTCACGCTGTTGCAACGCACCACCCGCAGCCAGCATCTGACGCCTGAAGGCGATCATTTCCGGCGCCAGTGTCAGGCCGGTTTGCAGCAGTTGGACGATGCCGAACACAAGCTCAAGTTAATGGCCGATCGGTTGTCCGGCCCGGTGCGCATCAATTCGGTGGGGGGCGTGCTGGGTGAGCATTATCTGGCCAAAGTGCTGACCGAGATTGTCGATTCGCACCCCGACCTGGAGATCCGCCTCGACTATTCCAGTCAGCGCGTCGATTTAAGTCGGGACCCGGTCGATTTAGTCATCCGTGGCGGCGATGACCCCGGCCCGGGCGTTGAAGCGGAGCGTATCGGTCGGCTGGAGCATCGCTTGTGTGCGAGCCCGCAGTATCTGAATCGGGTGGGCTTTCCTCATCACCCTGATGACCTGAACCGCTTTAACTGCGTCACTGGCACCCCGCAGGTGTGGCGTTTCCGGCGCGGCAACGACAGCGTTGAACTCACGCCCAAAGGCAATTGGCGTTCGCCGTCGAGTCAGGCGCAGTTGCTGGCGGTGGAACAGGGATTGGGTATTGCCCGCTTATCGAATCTGGTGCTGAAAGAACCGATGCAGGCCGGGCGCGTGGTGCCGGTGTTAAGCGACTGGCAGATTGAGAACACCACCATCTGGCTGGTGTGGGCGTCGCGCGTGGAATTGCCGCGGCGGGTACAGATGGTACGTGACCATCTGATCCGCCGTTTTCACAGCATCGATCTGGGTGCGCTGTAACGACTTACTGCAGGCAGCAGTGTTTATACTTTTTGCCGCTGCCGCACGGGCAGGGATCATTGCGACCGACCTTGGGCTCTTCCAGCTTGGCCTGCGCCACATCGCCCACGGAAATTGACAGGCGGGCGTGCAGATCCACCGCTTTGGGGAACTGACCGATGATCTGGTCGGCCAGTTGTTCCGGGCGCATCTGCGAATCGCGGCTGGCCAAAAAGGCGCGGGCTTTATCCGGTGAGGCGAAGAAACCGAGCGCAAAACACTGGCTGTCGAGTTCGGCTTTTAACTCCGCCGGAATCAGTGTTTGCCACAGCGGTGCAACGCGATCAAAACCCAAATCAAAACCGCGGCTCCAATCGTTCAATGGCCGACCGGGCTGGATCTGATCAACAGCATCCAAACCGTTCAATTCCGGAATCGGATACTGCTGCTCCAGGCAGCGCTTTTCCAGATGACGCTGATACGATAACAACGCATTGAGCGCTTCGCGGTTATCCACCTCATTGCCAAACAGACTGAGCAGATCGCCCACCCATTCGCTGGCCGAAACCGGCACCGGCGCTTGAGCAATGGCAAACAAATACCCATCCACGCCGTCGATGGACGGCGGCACCGGGCCGCCGGCGCCTTCATCAGCCTCGGCCAATTGCTCGATCAGCCAGCGGCGGGCGTCATCAAACCCCAAACTTTGGACAGCGGTTTCAGTCATGGCGATTTTTCTCGAAAGCGGCCTGTTGTTCGGCACGGGCTTCGGTCTGATATTGAGCTTTCCAGTCGTCATACGGCATGCCGTAGACGATTTCCCGGGCGGCTTCTTTATCGATGCTTTCGCCTTTTTCAGCCGCGGCTTCGGCGTACCAGCGCGACAGACAATTGCGACAGAAACCGGCCAGGTTCATCAGGTCGATGTTTTGCACATCGGTTCGCTCAGCCAGATGATCGAGCAGCCGGCGAAAGGCCGCCGCTTCGATTTCAGTTCGGGTTTGGGAATCCATAGCAGTGCTCCGCTCAGCCACCGGCACGCTTAACGCGGTAGCCGAGTTTTTCCAATTCCGGCACCAGCGTGTCGCGCTGATCGCCCTGTATTTCGATGACAAAATCTTTCACTGTGCCGCCGGTCCCGCATTTGGCTTTGAGCTTTTTAGCCACGGCTTTGAGCTCTTTTTCCGGCAACGCCAGACCACTGATCAACGTCACGCCTTTGCCTTTGCGGCCTTTGGTTTCGCGCGAAACCCGGACGATGCCATCCCCTTGCGGTGGTGCGGCTGGGCCACAACGACAGTCGTCCAGCGGCTGGCCGCAATCCGGGCAGGTACGGCCACTTTCGGTGCTGTATACCAGCGCCATAACGATCCTTAGTGACGGTTCACTTCAACGAGGCCGCGCAGTATAGCAGGGTCCGCTCAGGCGCTCATTTCATCGGCAATCTGACGCAGCGCCTGCTCGAACACTTCCGGCGGCTGGCCACCACTGATGGCGTACTGATCGTTCACAATGTAGGTCGGCACCGATTGAATGCCCAGTTGCTGATAACGCTCTTCTTCAGCGCGCACTTCAGCGGCGAATTGATCGCTGTCCAGAACGGCCGCAGCGGCATCCACATCCAGACCGACTTGCGCCACCGCGTCGAGAATCACGCTGCGATCGTTAACGTCTTTGGTGTCGGTGAAATAAGCCTGGAAGAAGGCCATTTTCAGATCGGTCTGGTGGCCGCTGTCTTTGGCCCACAGCAACAGGCGATGGCAATCAAAGGTGTTGGAGGTGCGCATTTCCTCGCGGAAGTTGAATTCAAACCCCGCCTGAGCGCCCATGTCGGTGATGCGCTGATGATTGCTCGCATACTGCTCGTCCGACATGCCGTATTTGTCTTTCAGCATCTGGCGATGGGGGTTACCACCAACGGGCGTTTCCGGGTTCAGCTCGTAAGCGTGCCATTGCAGATCGATGTCGATATCGCCTTCCAGCCGCTGCACCGCGGTTTCCAGGTTTTTGTAGCCGATGGCGCACCAGGGGCAGACGACGTCGGACACGACATCGATTTTCAGTTCTTTCAGATCACTCATCTTGGTTCTCCACCCTGACGCCGGGCCAGGTTCGTTGCGGTATGGGGTGTTGGCGTAGACGCCGTTGCGCGTCATTCGTTCCATCGTGAACCGTCAGATGGGGCGAACGCTGGCAAGTTGCAAGGCCGGGGCTTAGGCTGAAGCTAACACCACGCCACTCACGCACCATTCCCACTCGGCTCAGAGGTGGCTGTATGAACGACAATAACAACCGTCCCAAACGCATTCCGCATGGCTGGCGCTACATTGTCATCGGCGTTATTCAGGGGTTGTTGCTGACCTTGCTGATGTTTCTGCTGATGCTGTAAGACGCAGCGTTACAAGTCGGCAGCGCGCACGTCCGCCGCCAGCGTTTTGGCACTGAGCCAGGCATCTTCCAGACGATCGCCCAGTGTCCAGTCACCGGCCAAGCCCAGTTTTAACGAGGCATCCCACTGCGGCACCTGGGTTTCGATCGGGCCAGACCGCGCATAGAGCCAGCGATGTTTAAAAGTATCCACCGGCTCGGGAAAATCGGATCCGGTGGCCGCGCCACTGAGTGTGCGCAATAAGGCCAGGCCTTGCTGTTGCAACAGATTATCCGCGGCGTCGAGATGATTGGCCGTCCATTGGGACGCAAAATGCATCAACCAGACTTCCAGCGGGCCCTCGCGGCCCGGTTTGGCTGAATCGCGGGCGGCCCAGTCGATCACGCCTTCACGCACGAAGATGGCGTCCGGCTCAACGCCGGTGGGCTGATCAAAGGCCATGGCCAGAGACCAGGTCGGTTTCATGCTGGCGTTGCGCAAGGGGACTTCGGCGCGAGCACCGGCGGGTAACAGAGCCAAACTTTGCGCCAGTGGTGCGGTCAGAAAAACGGCATCGAACTGGCCGTATTGTTCGCCAGCGTCGTCCCACAAGCGCCATTGCTCGCCGACGCGTTCGAGCCGGTCGACGCGTGTCTGGGTAAACACATCGATCCCCTGAGCAAAGCCTTTGATCATGGCGTTCATGCTGGGCGTACCGACATAGCGGCGGCGATCGTCGGGCGAAGCGTGCAAGCCATCGCGATTGAGTAACCAGGGCTGAACGTCCCAGGGCGCGACCCAACCCTGGCGACACCAGGTATCAACCACCTGCTGAAATTGCTCATTACGGACGGTGAAATATTGAGCGCCGTGATCGACCTGCCAGCCATCGCAGCGTCGTGTCGCCAAGCGGCCACCGATGCCGCGACTTTTCTCAAACACCTGACAATGATGGCCAGCATCGTTCAATTCACGAGCGAGTGTCATTCCGGCCAGACCCGCACCTACAATTGCAAAGACCGCCATGCAAGGCTCCTCTCGCTGACTGGACAAGTTGGAATGGCTCTACTCTACTCCCTTCAATTCGACATTCCAGACACTGACGTCACCTTTTATTCACCGCGCATGCCCCTATAAATGGGGGCACGCCTCCGCAGTAGAGACCACCATGACTGTTAAACAACGCGCCAGCGTCGGTATCCCACTCGGGGAAGCTGGTGTAGCCAGCCGCTTTGTCACCTTCGATACCCTCAGCGATGGTAAAGAGCATATCGCCATCATTTACGGTGACCTGGATACTCAAGAGCCACCACTGGTGCGTTTGCACAGCGAATGCCTGACCGGCGATGTCTTCGGCTCACAGCGCTGCGACTGTGGCGAACAGTTAAAGGAAGCACAGCGATTGCTGGCAGAACAAGGTGGCATTTTGTTGTATCTGCGTCAGGAAGGGCGCGGCATCGGTCTGTACAACAAGCTCGATGCTTACGCATTGCAGGATCAGGGCATCGACACCTACACCGCCAATACCATGCTCGGTTTCGGTCACGACCTGCGCGATTTCACGCCCGCCGCAGAAATGCTGCAAGCGCTGGGCATTGCGCGCATTCGTCTGCTGTCGAACAACCCGCACAAGGCCAGTCAATTAGAAGAGCACGGCATTGTGGTAGTCGACCGGGTGGATACCGGTGTCTATGTGAATCGTCATAATGCGGCTTATCTGAAAGCCAAGGTTGATCAACAAGCGCATTCCATTCGTTTGGATCAACAAAGCGACCCTAAGGATTCCGACCCGGCTTAGCCTCGTCTACCATCTCAGGCTCAACCCTAACGAGCAGGAGCGCCGCCATGCAGTATCTTGAAGAATGGCTGGAGACCGACGATGGTCATTCGATTCCCGTCAAAGTCTGGCGACCTCGCCAGCCCGATCGAATTCTGGTCATTGTTCACGGCATGGCTGAACACGCCGCCCGGTATGCGCCCCTGGCGGAATGGCTGACTGAACAGCAGGTTGCCGTGGTCGCATTGGAACAACGCGGACACTCCGACGACTGCCCCGATGAAGACCTCGGTCATCTGGCCGACCACAACGGTTGGCAAAAAGCGGTCAGCGACGTCGGCCAGGTCATTGGCTACGCTCGCGAATTGGAACCGCAATTGCCGCTCACCCTTTTTGGTCATTCGATGGGCAGTTTTGTGGCTCAATGCGTGACTCAGCAATTCGGCGATGACCTTGATGCACTGGTGCTCGGCTCCACCAACCGCATCAACCGGCCGATGCTTGTAGCCTCCAAACAAGTGGTCAATCTGGTGGGTTTGCTGAGCGGCTTCCGCAACGCCAGTGGCTTTATTGAGACGGTCAATTTCGGCGCCTACAACCGCCACTTCAAACCCAACCGCACCGATTTCGACTGGATCAGTCGCGATACCGCCCAAGTCGATGCCTACATCGAAGACGCCTACTGCGGTTACGCCTGCACGCCGCGTTTGTGGAGCGATCTGATTGGCGGCATGTTGACGATTCGTCCCGAAACCTGGCCCAAGGATTTACCGGTGCATCTGATGTCTGGCACTGACGATGGTTTGGGCGAATGGGGCCGGGGTATCAAGCGCCACATCGAGGCGTTAAAGACTGCCGGGGTTCAGGTGGCCAGTGCGCGCTTATTTGAAGGTGGCCGGCACGAATTGATTAACGAGATTAACGCTGAGGAAGTCTGGCACTATCTGGCCAGTTGTCTGGCGCATCAAAGTCGTTCCGCTGAAGACATCAGCTGAACGCCTTTACCCCAATGCAGAGGTGGCGTTTTCGACACATATCTTTGATTTAAAAAGGAATTTTGATTTCAATCGACGTGCTTGATTTATTCAAAGATCCTAAGATTAAGCACATCCGCCAATCGCTGTAATAGCCTTCCATGGACGCTCCCAACTCTCCACCGATGCGAAGTATCCATGGATAACCTGATTAAAGGCCTTTAACTTGACCATCGGCGTCCATCTTCTGCTTAGTCGGCATAGATCAAAATTTAGTAGCGCTGTCACCGGTTTAGCTTTTTGAATGTTCATCTCTGTCGGCCGCTGCTAGCCGCTCGTACACTTGGCTACCAAGCCACTTCGACACTAAGTCCTGCATTTCCGGCTTGCTCATATAGTCAGTGAACAACTCCTCATTCAGCTCCATCCGCTCAATAAATAAGGATTCCAGCACCTGTTGAAACACGAGTTGGAATTTATCTAAGGAATTAACCCCCGCTGCCTTTTGCAATGACTCATTCTGGCTTGCAGCTTCGGCAATCTGATCGAAGAACAACTGATCTGCATCGTTCAATTCACCGCCGAATCGCTGATTGATAATGTCGATCAGGCGTGACAACGAAACGGACTCCTCACGTACCATGCCTGAGCCCACCTCTCGCGGGCCATCGAGCGGTTTGGCATAACCTTCATTGAGACTGATCGAGCCTTCGCTGATTTTCTGCAAACGGTAGTAATCAAGCTCCACTTCCTCATCGAACTGATAGCCTGGCCCGCTCTTGCGTTTGGGCAACTTTAAAGCGAGATGACGCAGATAGGTGAAGAGCTTTTCCAAATCGCTATCTTGATAGGGAATCACCTGACTCAGGAAACCGTACAAATTGCGAAAGGCCTGCAGTTTGCTGCGCCACAATTCAGCTTCATCTTCTTCAGTGTTCTGAAACTGCACAAAGCGTACGACCGCCTGATCAAGAATCGCATTCATCAACTTGTGGTCGCCGGGGCTCTGCCGGCGCTTCGGCGCAAAGAACACCTGCGCAAACTCAGTAATCTCGGTTTGCAGGTAAATGCCCGAGGCATCCAGTTCGGCCTTCACCTCATAGAGCTTGTCCGGATCGACCTCCTCGCCCATTACCGATCCGTCATAGTACTGACGGAAAGCCTCCTGAATTTCCTCAGGCTTGTTGACGAAATCAAGCACGAATGTATCGTCCTTGAGTGGGTGTGTCCGGTTCAAGCGCGATAAGGTCTGCACCGCTTGAATACCCGCCAATCGCTTATCCACGTACATGGTGTGAAGCAGCGGTTGGTCAAAGCCAGTCTGGTATTTCTCAGCCACCAGCAGTACGCGGAAATCCGGTTTGGCGAAGTTGTCGGGCAACTCCTTTTCCTTCAGGCCGTTATTCATTTCCACTTCGGTGTAAGACTTGTCCGGGACCTTGTCGTCTTCCACAGCGCCCGAAAACGCCACAAGGCTCTTGATCGGGTAACCCTGTTCCAGGATATAGCGGTCGAACTCCTGCTTGTAACGCACCGCCTCCAGCCGCGAGCCAGTGACAACCATCGCTTTGGCATGTCCACCAATCTTATGTCGGGTAAACTGCTGGAAATGCTCGACTATAACCTCGGTCTTCTGGCCGATGTTATGTGGGTGCAAGCGCATGAAGCGGGCCAGAGCTTTGGCCGCCTTCTTACGCTCAACGTTTGGGTCGTCTTCGGCTTTCTTAACCAGCTTGTAAAAGGTTTTGTAGCTAACATAGCTCTTCAGCACATCCTCAATGAAATTCTCCTCAATCGCCTGGCGCATGGTGTAGCGATGGAAGGGTTCACCATTGCGACCAAAGATCGCCAGAGTCTTGTGCTTCGGCGTGGCAGTGAACGCAAAGAAACTCATGTTAGGCTGGTGGCCTCGTTTGGCCATGGAGCGGAACAGTCGTTCGAGTTCGAACTCGTCTTCCTCTTTGGCCATTTCCTGGGCCTTACGGCGCAGATCGGCACCGCCCAACACTCCCTTGAGCTCAGTTGCCGTTTCGCCAGACTGCGAGCTATGCGCCTCGTCGATGATCACCGCGTACTTACGCGTCGGTAGATGGCTTTTGCTGCCCTCACCACGTTCCTCATTGAGCTTGGCCAGTTGCTCTGTCACGAACGGAAACTTCTGCAGCGTAGTGATGATGATGGGTACGCCGGATTCAAGTGCTTCTGCGAGCTGGCGAGAGTCCTCGTCAATCTTTTGCACCACACCCTGGCGGTGATCGAATTGGTATATGGTGTTCTGCAACTGGCGGTCCAGTACCACGCGGTCCGTGATGACCACCACACTGTCGAACAGCCGTTCGTCGCTTTCGTTGTGCAGGCTGGACAGGCGATGCGCCAACCAGGCAATGGTGTTGCTCTTGCCACTGCCTGCTGAATGCTCTACCAAATAGTTATGCCCTGCGCCCTCGTTTGCGGAGGCTGCTACCATCTGACGTACTGCCTGCAACTGGTGGTAGCGCGGGAAAATCAGGCTTTCCTTACGCACTTTTTTACCGTCGTCCGTAGTCTTCTCTTCTATATTCAAGTGCAGAAAGCGAGCAAGCAGATCGAGCAGACTGTCACGCTGTAGTACTTCTTCCCACAAGTAGGCGGTTTTGTAGTTGCGGCCTTCATGGTCGGGTGGGTTACCGGCGCCACCATCCATGCCCCGATTAAAGGGCAGAAAGTAGGTAGACGAACCGGCCAAGCGAGTGGCCATGTGCGCTTCTTCGGTGTCTACCGCAAAATGCACCAACGTGCGTTTGGTAAACGTGAAGATGAGTTCCCGCGGGTCGCGGTCGTAACGGTACTGGTGGATAGCATTAGCCGCCGTTTGGCCGCTCAATGGGTTCTTAAGTTCTAGCGTCACCACTGGGATACCATTGACCGACAAGACCACATCCAGCGACTTTTCCGACTTTGGACTGAAGTGCAGTTGGCGGGTCAGCCCCAGTTGATTAGCTTTGTAGCGAGCTTCCAACTCTGGATTCAAGCCATGGGCAGGGCGAAAAAAAGCAATCCGCAGTGTCTTGCCGAAGCACTTGAAGCCGTGACGCACTGTGGCCAGTGTGCCATGGGTGTCTAGCCATTTGCACAGCGACTCCAGTACTCGAGCACCGGTCTGCTCGCCGTGCAGCGCTTCCAGTTTGTCCCACACCTTGGGTTGAGTAGTTCGGATGAAGTTCAACGCTTCATCAGGGAAGATGGCCCGTTCACGGTCGAAGGTTTTGGCATCGATCTGCTTGTATCCGTCATTCAGCAAGACAGCTTCGATGGCGGTTTCGAAAGCGGCTTCGCTGGTGCGTTTCATGCTTATCCCTCCGTTTGCGCAATGTACTTTGGAAGCAATTGCTTGAGTACAAAGCAGAACTCCTGCAGCCGTCCATTGCTATCGTGACTTTCAATGTTTGCCAGTGCGACTCTTGCTTCATTGATCGATAGAGGTCGGTTCTGAGTCCTTGACCCGAAACCGAAGAAACCATCAATTCTTGATTTTCTCAGTTGGCGCAGGGTCTTTTCATCCAACCCTAGCACCTTAATTGTTTCTGTCGCGTCTTCCTGGCCATCGGGATTGGGACGAATATGCCCGCTCCAAACGAAGCGAAAGCGCCGTTCGCAATCAACAGACAACGGTGATACAAACCGCTGCCTATCCCACCAATTTGCCTTAACCGGCGCCCCATATCCGTGTGACAAATCTCCGCCATCTGCGGGGAAACAAGCAACGACATTCCGATATTCAACATCTTCCCATTCAGCGCATTTACACTGCGGCTTGATGTGCTCGACATGAGATGAGCCAGCGTCGATTAACCGTCCCGTATACGCACAAAGCCAACCTTGTTCTTGAAGCAATTTGGACTTTAAGTCGTGAAAGGCTTCTGTTCCCTGTAGATCTCCATAGGCATGGTTAACTTTACTATTTTCATCACGCCACTCTGTAAGTCTCCGAGGTGGGTGCGTTTTTGTTATTCTTCTCATTCAGACCTCAGCAGCTCGAATCGGTCTAACAGCGCGCTGACTTCCTGCAAGTCAGGGAAATCGCCTATATCGGCACGCAGTTGCTCCGCAAGGGTACGTGCCTCGTCCAATCTATCTTCATCAATTGCTTGATAAACAGCAGAAAGACGCTGCTCCGTCTCGTAATCACGAGCAGGAACTCCCATGATGTTCTGCAATATCCAACTGCTATCCATGCCAAAGGACTGTGATGCATTGGCCGCGACGACCTTTCCTGAATTGTTGTGGTGCAATAGCCGAAGCTTCTCAGACTTGACCTGTCCAATGACTTGAGGTGAATGGGTGGAGACCACGAACTGACATCGAGTGAAAGTATTCTGAAGCAACCTTAATACTCGACGTTGCCAGCTCGGATGCAAGTGCAGTTCGATCTCATCTATCAGGACAAGCGCCACACCCTCAGCAATAGGGTTATCACTGTCTGGATTGGCGATAGCCAAGCGCCGAGTTAGGTCAAAAACCAGTGCCAACAGGCCACGCTCACCATCGGATAGTTGCTCAAGAAACAACAGCTGGCCGCTCTTTATCACGCTGAATCTTGGCGGTCTTCCTTCGTGCAGCGTGAGGTCACTAACTTCTGGGAGGAAAGTCTTGATTGCTTGTTCGAGTTGCTGAAATAACCGCTCTTTCGTAGCAGCCGCAAAGTCGGAAACAACGACCCGATACCAGCTGGCAAAATCGTTGAGCGACACTTCCAGTTGATTGAGCGCTTTGTCATAGGCAGTCGTTATATCCAGCTTCCTGGTTTTTGGCAGCATAGGTGGAAGTCGGGACAAAAAACGTGACGTTGTATAGAACACCGCAAATGGCTGCTGACGCCCTTTCTTCAAAACGGCAACCAGTTCATCTGCATCCATCGCTGCGTCACTGGGCAAGATATGGACAGTTGGGATGTCCGAGACTGGATCGAGCTGATTTTCAATCACCCTGATTTCGTCGATGATTTCCTGCTCATCTTTCGAGCCCTTCTTTGTCTCGCGTCTGGCAAAACGCAAGTCGTCTCGGCGCTTTGTCAGCGTCTCTACTTTATCAACAGGTAGAGGAGCCGGACGATTCAAATCAGTAGTGACCTGCGCCGAATCTAGGTCAAGCGTGACTAATATGGATAGTCCAGGCTTGCCCGATTGAACATCGGTATCACTCAAGCCCCGCGGAGATTCTCTGGAAACAGTGAACTCGGACAGCGCCAACGATAACGCACTTGCCAAAGCCTTCAAGACGCCCGTTTTACCAACTCCATTCACCCCCGCAATGACCGTCACGTCATCGGCAAAGCTAATTTCGAACTGATCGAAACCTCTATAGTTGGCAAGAGTGAGTTTTCTTAATTTCATTCGGCCATGTCCTTCAATGGAATTTGACCGGTAACAGCATCAGTGATTAGTGCTGTGCGACGTTCTTTTGCTAAGTCGATCGAATGGCGAAGCAGGTTCTCCATATGCAACATTTCTGATCGCTGTCGTTGGATAAACTTCACAATAGTGAGCTGTTCTTCAACAGGCGGGTAAGGAAAATGGAAAGAGAGAAAAGCCTCAGTGTATAGGCGCAAAAATCCCTGTTCACCTGTTCCCAAGCCTTTTGAAGAGGATCTGAATACTGCCTGAAGTAGCGAAGTCTTAAACAACTCAAGGAAGTACTCAATGGAAAGCTCTCGATCTACAACTTCAAATACTGCGTAATCAGGACTAACCAAACCTGACTCTGTAGCTACCGCAATTAGGCCACTGGCGGCACGCATTCGATTGATCACCATTTGACCTGGCTCAATCTTCTTAAACCCGATAACGTCACTTGCTTCCAGTGGTTTTTCTGAAACTTCGTGATGAGGCACGAGTCCTTTTCCCATTCGCAAAGAAAGAAGTGTCTCTTTCCCAGTCTTTGTCCGCTTATCAACCTCCTGAAATAACCCCTTCGCTCGTGGCTCCTCCCAATGTGCCGGAATCTCGCCTAACCATTCTAAGCCGGAAGGTTTGAACGGGATATTGGGGTCAAGGCCACGGGTGACAATTTGGCTGATAAGGACTGCGCGCTTTTCTTCCAACAACGCCAACATGTGTTGCTTTTCGGCAATCAACCCGTCGATGCGGGAAGTTTCACGATCGAGGTAGTTGGAGATGAAACACTGTGACTGCTCATCCGGAAAAGACAGAACCAAATTGCCTAAATCTTCGGCAGAGACTGCTTCATACGTCGAGCCCGTTGCGACTTCTTTTAGCTTCGCTCGATGGTGATGCATGGCCCACCAGCCGAACCGGGGTTCAATATTGATCCATTTCACAGCACAAAGTCCGCGACCAATCCCATATGGTTGATCGGCAATATTCAAGGCGCCAACTGGAGCGCGAACTGAAACTAGCAAGTCACCATTCATGGCAGCTTTGGGCGGATTGTTGCAGGTGTGCTTGTAGCTTGGCGACACTGCTCCGAACTCGGCGTTACCCTGCAGGAATGGTAGGCCATCGCCCTCGTCGAATCTGGTGACGGCTTCTGAAGGTGGTGACTGTCCCATGTTCAATTGGGCAAGGTACTTGAGACGGCAATGTTTGATAGCAATTGCTAGGCTCACTTTGTCACCTCACCTAGCAAGCTCAATATCCGCTTCTCCACTTCAGCCAACTCGGTATCGATTTCTGCCAACGGGCGCGGTGGTTGGTACTGGAAGAATACGCGGTTGAAGTTGATCTCGTAGCCCACTTTTCCGATACCGCCGTCCAGGTCGTCCAGCGTCTCGCGGTCGATCCAGGCATCGGCTAGATAAGGGCGCACTTCGCGAAGCACATAGCTAACGATGTCTTCTTTGAGTGGAATGTTCTCGAAGTCTTTTAGCGCTGGATCAGATTCGAACTCGATGAAGCCTTTCTTCCCATCCTCGTGTAGGCCGAGCAGGATATGCAGACCTTGTGTGGTTAAGTCAGTGGGCAGGGTCTGGGAGGGGAAGTAACTAGTACCTCCCATAGGATCCGCCTTGAAGCGTTTCGCAATCACCGGCTCAGCATCCGGGTCTACGGTGGTAAAACAGTCACGGAATATTTTTTTCTGCGCAGAACCCTTAGCACCCTTGGCCCAACTTTCCATTTCGTCGGGCAGGGTTTTGAACACTTTTTGCACGGTGGCCCAAGCCTGGTTCCAGTCCAAGAGCGGTTCAGTACCGAGTTCATCCTGTACTGCTTGAAGGGCGTCAAACAGTTCAGGGCAGGTGTTGAGGAAGCGCTCGCGGGCTTCGTCGTTAATCTGGAAGCGCAGACGCAAAGGACGCAGTACTGTGATGCGCCGATAACCGAAGTCAGTGTTGTCAAACACGCGACTGGTCTGACTGTTTTCCAATCCTCCATGTTCACGGGTAACGGCATCGAGCGCGACTGAGTCAAGATAGCGACGTTTGTCACCGAGACTGCGTTTCATGGGTTTAAAGCGTTCACGGGCGTCGATCAGTTGGATCTCGCCTTTTCGGTGCTCGGCCTTGCGATTGCTGACCACCCAAATGAAGGTGCCGATGCCGGTGTTGTAGAACATCTGCTCTGGCAGGGCAACGATGGCTTCGAGTTGGTCACTCTCAATGATCCAGCGACGAATCTCACTTTCGCCACTGCCGGCACCGCCAGTAAATAGCGGCGAACCATTGAACACGATGGCGGTACGCGAGCCGGGATTGTTCCGATCGCCGGGCTTATAGTCCTGGAACTTGCTCATCATGTAGAGCAGGAACAATAGGGCACCATCGTTGATGCGCGGCAGCTTACCGCTGTAGCCCCTAAAGTTGGACCAAGTGTCGATAATTTTCTTCTCAGCTTTCCAGTCCACACCGAAAGGTGGATTGGCCAGCAGGTAGTCAAAGCGCTGGTCCGGAAACGGATCGTCGGTGAGGGTATTGCCCAACACCACCTGCCCATCCTTATGGCCCTTGATCAACAGGTCAGATGCAGCCACGGCGTAGGAGCGCGGGTTGTAATCTTGCCCGAAGACCTTAACCGTCGCGTGCTCGTTGTGGTCACGGATCCAGTTTTGCGCTTCGGCCAGCATGCCACCAGTGCCGCAGGCCGGGTCGCAGATGGTGACAATCACACCGGCTTGAGTGAGCACATTGGTGTCGGGTTCAAGTAGCAGGTTAACCATTAGCTGGATGACTTCACGCGGGGTAAAGTGGTCGCCTGCAGTTTCGTTGGCGGCTTCATTGAAGCGCCGAATCAGGTCTTCAAAGACTAGACCCATGCTGATGTTGTCGACGTGATTGGGGTGCAAGTCGATCTCAGCGAACCGGGACACCACCTGGTAGAGGCGGTTGGATTCTTCGAGCTTCTCGATCTCCTTGTCGAACTCGAAGCGCTCGAATATCTTGCGGACGTTTTCGGAAAAGCCGGCGATGTAGTCCGCCAGGTGACGACCGATGTTGTCGGGGTCGCCTTTCAATTTGTAAAAATCGAGCTGACTATGGTTATGGAAGCCTAGTGACGTGCCATCTTCATCTTTTGCCAGATTGTTGAGGACAGCATCGATGTTGGAGATGTTTTTCGCACTGAGCTCCTGATAGCGCGCGAGCACCGCCTCCTTACTCGGTGCCAGCACGGCATCGAAACGGCGCAGCACGGTGAGCGGCAACATGACGCGCTCGTACTGTGGCGGGCGGTAGGGGCCGCGCAAGAGGTCGGCCACCGACCAGATGAAATTGGCGAGTTGCTGAAAGTTAACACTCATTGTTATTAAACCATCTACTTATTAATTAGGCTGGCCAGTACAGCCGTTTCAAGGGAACGATCCGCTTAGTTTCTGTGTCGGTCCCATCGTAATGCTCAATCAACGCCCGCACTACGTGGTCCAGAGTCCACATCGCCAACGGAATGGAAGCGCGGTCGGCTTCGTATAGAGCGTCCTTACTGAAACCGCCCGTACTGACGTATAGCCCGCGATCATCCTTGTGGCGGCCACCAAGGAAGCTGCGGATTTCTTGGCTACCCATCTGACCCTTGCGATGTTTGACCTCTACGACGATACGCGGGTGTTCAAAGCCAAAGCCATCTGGCGATGCCACTATATCCTTTCCGCGGTCCGAGCCGGGAGGGGAAACTTGAGTTTTGTAGCCCATGGCTCGCAGGATACCAGCGACCAGTTGCTGCATATCGTCCCAATCAAGCTCATTGACCCGATCCTTAATGCGTTCTAGTGCTTGAGACTCAATGTCGGCCAGAGGATCGGCAATAACTTCCTCTGCTTCATCATCCAAAGCCGGCACTTTTTCTCCCTGCAGCACTGCTAAAACATCGTCTGCCGCTCTGGGTGGTACTTCGAACAGGGTCAGGGTTGAACCTAGGCTGTTCTTTGTACTGGTAGTCAAGCTGTCGCGTTGCAGCTCTTCTGATTGCCACCGCACCTTGCGCGCTAATGACATACCTTGCTCGGCCCACTCTGGATAGTGCTCGGCTGGTCCAATAATTGTTCCAATTGAGTACAAGCGATTAGCTGGTGAATATGTGATGACCCTATCACCATCCTGCATCTCATTGACGAAGCGCCAGACCTGGGATGCGCCCGAAACTACAGTCCCTTGTTTTGCCTGTGGTTCAGCAGACTTGTACAGGGAAATTAACTGCTGACGCTCGATACCAGGTTTGGCATGTACAGCCAATTGATTCCAGCCCAGAGCAGCCACGCCATGTTCTCTAAAGGCGTCATATAAACTGCCACCATCACCGCGTACCATCCACATCCTGGTCATCGTTTTCCCTCTCATATTAATACCCATCAATTCAGCACGACCGGAAATTCGGTCGCTTATACATCCCGGACGTTAAGCCGCAGCCAATCAAGCCTGTAATCGGACATGCATTTCAAGGTGCACGATAGGTTTGGCACATTGCGGCCAGTGATTCTAGGGACGGATCCAAATACTGAGAGCTTCGCTTCCATATGGCGGCAAACCTTCTGGCCGCAAGATACCCACAATTCAGCGTTTCATGATCGCTAATTCAATGATGCTTTGATCCGAAACTGTATCAGTGTCTGATAATCATCGTCGATTTTAAGTGTCTGCCGGAAAAACAAGGGAACGACCTACTTAAAAAGAGGCCCCAACGCCCCAAATGGACTTACCTCAACAGATTCCTCGACGGTGCCAGCCGATAGATGTGGTCGGAACAGACCTACAGACATCTTTGGATATCCTTGGACATCACATCATTTACCAATACAGAAACTGGAAAAAATCCGCCCCAGCAAATCGTCCGAACTGAATTCACCGGTGATTTCACCCAACGCCTGCTGCGCCTGACGCAAATCTTCCGCCAGTAACTCACCGGCTGCGGCACCAGCTAGTTGCTCGCGACCGGCGGCGATAAACCGCTGCGCCTGTTGCAAGGCTTCCAGGTGACGGCGACGAGCAATAAAGCCACCTTCCTGAGTGCTGTCGTAACCCATCAAGTGTTTGAGGTGATCACGCAAGGCATCGAGCCCCACCCCCGATTGCGCCGATAAACGCACCACCGGTGTGGTCAAAGCTGTGGATAACCCTGGGGATTCCTGATTCAGATCGATCTTGTTACGCACCACCGTAAGCGCCGCCTCAGGCGGCAAACGATGTACGAATTCGGGCCAGATTTGCGCCGGTTCGAGCGCGTCGGTTTCGGTCGCATCGACCATGAGCAGGACCCGATCGGCCTGTTCGATCTCGTTCCAGGCACGCTCCACACCCAGGCGCTCCACTTCATCGGGTGCATCGCGCAAACCGGCGGTATCGATGATGTGTAACGGCATACCATCGATGTGGATATGTTCGCGCAGTACATCGCGTGTGGTGCCGGCAATATCGGTGACGATGGCACGATCCTGTCCGGCCAGCGCATTCAACAGGCTGCTTTTACCCGCATTGGGACGACCGGCGATCACCACACTCATGCCGTCGCGCATCAGGCTGCCCTGATTCGCAGTGGCTAACACCCGTTGCAAATGATCGGACACGGCATCGAGATCGGCCTGAACCCGGCCGTCGGACAGAAAATCGATTTCCTCTTCGGGAAAATCAATGGCCGCTTCGACATAGATACGCAGCTCAATCAATCGCTCAACCAACGTCTGCACTTCACGCGAAAACGCGCCTTGCAATGAACGTACGGCAGACCGCGCTGCGGCCGTTGATGAGGCATCAATCAGATCAGCAATGGCCTCGGCCTGGGCCAGATCGAGTTTGTCGTTTAAAAATGCGCGTTCGGAAAATTCACCCGGCCGCGCCAGACGCGCACCCAGATCAAGCAGGCGCTGAATCAGCAGATCGAGAATAACGGGGCCACCATGCCCCTGAAGCTCGAGCACGTCTTCGCCGGTAAACGAATTCGGGCCCGGGAAAAACAGACCGATGCCTTCGTCCAGAACCTGGCCGTCAGCATCGTAGAAAGCGCCATGGTAAGCATAGCGGGGCGGCAGATCGCGCCCGATAATGGTCCGGCATAGCTCGCCGGCCTTGGATCCGGATACCCGGATAATGCCAACCCCGCCGCGACCGGGCGGGGTGGCCAACGCACAGATGGTGTCTGTGGTTATCGTCACTGAGCCTTCTTCGCTTCCGCCTTTTCAAACTGGCGGTTAACGATCCATTGCTGAACGATGGTGGTGACGTTATTGACGAACCAGTACAGGGTCAGACCGGCCGGGAACCAAAGGAACATAAAGGTGAATACCACTGGCATCATCTTCATGATCCGCGCCTGCGTCGGATCCATGGTCGGCTGCTGTTGCATTTGCATCTGCAGGAACATGGACGCGCCCATCAACAGCGGCAACACAAAGAACGGATCTTTGATCGACAAATCTTCGATCCAGAAAATAAACGGCGACTGACGCAGTTCAACCGATTCTTTCAATACCCAGTACAGCGCAATAAAGACCGGCATCTGAATCAGGATCGGCAAACAGCCGCCCATCGGATTCAGTTTTTCCTTGCGGTACAGCTTCATCATTTCCTGACCAAGCTGCTGGCGATCATCGCCATATTGCTCACGCAGCTGCGTCATCTTCGGCGCGAACTTGCGCATCTTCGCCATGGAACGATAGCTGGACGCGGTCAGCGGGTAGAGCACGATTTTGACCGTCAGGGTCATCAAAACAATCGCCCAGCCCCAGTTACCGACCAGCGAATGCATGAATTCCAGCAGGTGGAACAACGGCTGAGCAGCCCACCACAGCCAACCGTAATCAACAGTCAGATTCAGGTTCGGAGCAATGGCTTCCAAACGTTCCTGAACTTTTGGACCTACGTACAGATCCGCGCCGGTTGAGGCACTCTCGCCGGGTGCCAACGTGACTGTCGGTGATTGGAAACCGGCGTAGTACAAGCCGTTATTCAACTGACGGGCGTAATAGTTGTGGGTCTGATCACTGGCCGGCACCCAAGCCGATTCAAAGTAGTGCTGCAGAAAGGCAATCCAGCCACCTTCCTGACTGACACGGAACGTTTCGTCTTCCATGTCACCAAACTTGATCTTCTTATAGCGGTCATCGGGTGTGGTGGTTGCCACGCCCAGATAAGACGCCATACCAATGCCGCCGCCCTGGCTTGGATCGTCGGAACGGTCGCGTTTGATCTGACCAAAGAGATTGGCGCTGCGCGATTCGCTGGCGTTGTTGGTCAGGTCATAACGCACATTGATCAGGTAGCTACCGCGAGTCAGGGTAAAGACCTTGTTCACCACCAGGCCATTGTCGGCGGCGTAACTCAAGGTAACTTCCAGTTCTTCGCTGCCGTCGGACAGACGATAACTTGATTGCGCTGTTTCAAAACTGGCGCGACCGTCAGTATCAATGCCGTCTTCACCCACCAGACCACTCATGGCGGTGTAGGTGCGTTGCTGGTTTTCCAGAATGGTGAACGGACGATCCGGCGTATTCGCATGCTGCGGATACTTCGGCAGGCTGGCAAAAACGATGTCGCCGCCATTGAGATCAATGCGCAGATTCAACACATCGGTGCGCACATCAATCACCGTGCCACTGACCGACGATTCGTTTTGAACCACCTGGTTGGTCTCGCCACCTTCCGCTGTGGCCGTTGGCACTTCACTGCTTCCTGCAGCGGCAACCGGCACATCGCTAACAGTCGATTGACTGCTGACAGCCTGTTGTTCCGGGGCTGAATCCGAGTAGTCGCTAGACCACTGCAAAATCATCATGTAGGAGACCACGGCAAGACCCGCGATCAGGAGGATACGACGCACATCCATAATCAGTTTCCAGTCAGATCATTCGTCCCGGAATCGCGTAAAACCGCCGTCTGGACTGTAACAAAAGCCAGATTAGAAAGAGGAAGGCAGTTGGCGCCGGGCTGGGTAAAAAAGCGCCGAAATGGTACCTGTCAAAGGGGGGATTTGCCAGCCAAAAGGCGCTTATTCAGCCGCCGCTGTTTGGCTTTTATGCCAACGCCGCGTCAGGCGTTGCAGTTGCTTGGCAATCAATCGATGCAGATCTTCTTTACTGAGCTGATCAATACCCGGCCGGGCCATCAAGATGATGTCCAGCTGAGGCCAGTCGGCATAGTGAGTGCGGAAGATTTCACGAGCAATGCGTTTGACGCGATTGCGTGCGACAGCGCTGCGGCAATTCTTGCGAGAGATAATAAAACCAAGACGAGCCTGAGCATCGGCATTGGTTCGAGCGAGCAGCAACAGTTCGGGGCAGGCGGCTTTGACATCAACCTGGTCAAAGACCGAACGGAAATCCCCGGCTGTCAGTAGACGATGGGCACGAGGATGTCCGTTTACAACCATCTTAGACGGTCAGTGCAGCCCGTCCGCGAGCACGACGACGTGCCAGAACCTTACGACCGTTCTTGGTAGCCATGCGGGCACGGAAGCCGTGAGTACGCTTGCGCTTCAGGACGCTGGGTTGAAATGTACGTTTCATATGGGTTCTCACCACAAGATTGGGAAGCAAGGCTTCCGGTTAAGACTTTGGCTCGATGCGGACTTTGCACCGACCCCTGAATTTGGATCGCGGATTCTAAAGGCTTTGTCGTTCTACTTCAATGTCCATTTTATGTTCAATGGTCGTTCGGTCTGAGTGAGACAGATAAATAAGATTATTAGGTAAGGTATGTATGAAAGGATTGTATGTATTTGTTCATTGTTAGTACCGCCAATTTCTGTGGTTAAGCAAAAAAAACCTATATAAAACAATAAGATAGAGACATAACATCTGCATTGAGAAGGCGGGAGTTAAGCGGGCACGACCGGTGTGCGAACTGTGTATAACTACCCTTGTTTTCCACAGCCTGAGTTATTCATTCGCTTTTCAGTACTTGCACACAGCCTTGTAAGCCTGCTTACCCACAGACCTTTCCAAAGCCAATCGTCTGATAAGTTATTGATTCTTTAACCAAAAAAGCAGTTACGTTTGAGAAGCGGTAACGACTGGCAAGGGCCCGGCGGTCAAGTTAGAATGGCAGGCCATTTCCCAGACCCGTTCGGAGTGTCCGTGCCCGAGTCAGCCTGGCATCAATGCCTGGATCTGTTGCGTGGCGAGGTCCCGTCGCATCAGTTCAACACCTGGATCCGTCCTCTGAGCCATCGTTTGGATGGTGATGCATTGGTCTTGCAGGCACCGAATCGATTTGTGGGTAACTGGGTGCGCGATAAGTACCTGCATCGCATTGAGGAATTGATGGTTCAGTTTGGCGCCGTCAATACTGAGGTATTGGTGGAAGTCAAAGGGGCGACTGCAACGGCACCGACCCGGGCGGCTACTGCGACACCGGTAGCGCAAAAGCCGGTGAACGAAACGACGACACCGGTAGCAGAACCGGCGGCCCAGCTGGCCGACCGTCTGGCACCAGAGCCAGTGCAGACAACTGGCGCCAAGCGTGGCAAAGGTAAGTTCCAGTCGTACCTGAATCCGAGTTTTACCTTCACTTCCTTTGTGGAAGGTAAATCGAACCAGCTGGCCCTGGCAGCGAGTCAACAGGTTGCTGATAACGCTGGCGGTGCTTACAACCCACTCTTTATATACGGTGGCGTAGGTCTGGGTAAGACGCACTTGATGCAGGCGATTGGTAATCGCATTGTTGAGCAGAACCCCAGTGCCAAGGTGGTCTATCTGCATTCAGAACGGTTTGTGGCCGACATGGTGAAAGCGTTACAGCTCAATGCCATGGCAGAGTTCAAGCGTTTCTATCGCAGTCTGGATGCATTGCTGATCGATGACATTCAGTTCTTTGCTAAGAAAGACCGTTCCCAGGAAGAATTTTTTCACACCTTTAATGCGCTATTGGAAGGCAATCAACAGGTGATTTTGACCTGTGATCGTTACCCAAAAGAAATTGAAGGTCTGGAAGACCGCTTAAAGAGTCGATTTGGATGGGGGTTAACGGTTGCAGTCGAGCCGCCTGATCTGGAAACTCGGGTCGCTATTTTGATGAAGAAGGCAGAAAAAGCACGGGTGAAGTTGCCCGGTGATGCTGCCTTTTTTATTGCCCAGCGCATTCGTTCCAATGTTCGTGAATTGGAAGGGGCATTAAAACGCGTGGTGGCCAATGCACAATTTACCGGTGCCGCTATTGATACGGCCTTCGTTAAGGAATCCCTGAAGGATCTCTTGGCGTTGCAGGACAAACAGGTCAGTATTGAAAACATTCAGCGCACCGTGGCCGAATATTACAAAATTAAAATCTCCGATCTGCATTCCAAACGACGCAGTCGCAGTATTGCCCGTCCTCGTCAGGTTGCGATGGCTTTGGCCAAAGAACTGACTCAGCACAGCTTGCCAGAAATTGGTGAAGCCTTTGGTGGGCGCGACCATACGACCGTTTTGCACGCTTGCCGTAAGGTGAAGGAATTGCGCGAAACGACCGGAGACATTAATGAAGATTACAACAACCTGTTACGAACGCTGACCACCTGATATAGGGATGGAAACGGACTCATGATTCAATTCACGCTGTCACGCGATGCTTTGTTAAAGCCACTGCAACTGGTGGGAGGCGTGGTCGAAAAACGACAGACGCTGCCAGTACTGTCCAATGTGTTATTGGAGGTTGAAGGCAGTCAGTTGTCTTTAACCGGTACCGATCTGGAAGTGGAAATTGTTGGTCGGGTTGAGCTGGCCGACGGTGCTGTTGATGGTGCCATTACGGTACCGGCCAGAAAGCTGATCGATATCGTTCGTTCATTGCCGGACGATGCGCCCATTACCTTGGTGCAGAACGAAGATCGCGTTGTGGTCACTTCCGGTCGCAGCCGCTTTACCTTGTCGACCTTGCCTGCCTCGGATTTCCCGAACGTTGAGGACGATGAAAACACCCTCGACTTTATGTTGCCTCAGGTCACGATGAAGCAACTGGTTGATGCGACGGCTTTTGCCATGGCGCAACAGGATGTTCGTTATTACCTTAACGGCATGTTGCTGGAATTGAGTCGTGGCCAGGTACGAACGGTAGCGACGGATGGCCATCGTCTGGCCATGAGCAGCAAAGCAGCACCGGGTCTGGAACTGGATGAGCGCCGCCAGGTGATTGTGCCGCGCAAAGGTATTCTGGAACTGAACCGGTTGATGGGTGACGAAGCCGAGGCAACGGTGGATGTGTCCTTAGGTGCTAACCATATTCGTGCACGTACTCCGGCGTTCACATTCACTTCTAAGCTTGTTGACGGCAAGTTTCCCGATTATGAGCGCGTATTGCCTCGTGGCGGTGACAAAGAAATCGTCGGCGATCGTCAGTCATTACGCTCGATCTTCAGTCGCGCAGCTATCCTTTCGAACGAGAAATATCGCGGCGTTCGCTTGTTACTCAGTGATAACAACCTGATGGTGAAAGCCAATAACCCCGAGCAAGAAGAAGCTGAGGTGAATCAGGAAATTGATTATCAGGGACCGGAACTCGAAGTTGGCTTTAACGTCACCTATTTATTGGACGTCTTGAACGTGACTTCCGGTGAGCAAATCAAAATCGTTTTGGCCGATGCCAATTCAAGTGCTTTGCTGAGCGACTTCGACGACGATTCTTCCGTCTACGTTGTTATGCCAATGCGGTTGTAATCCGGATCCATTGCAGGGATGTCGATTGATCGGCTGACCATTCAGGGTGTCCGCAATATTGCCGACACCCAATTCCACCCCGGCCCGGGCGTTAACGTCCTTTACGGCGATAACGGCGCGGGCAAATCCAGCATTCTCGAAGCCATTCATCTGTTGGCGCTGGCACGTTCCTTTAAAGTCTCCCGCACGCGCACCTTAATTGGTGACACACAAGACCAGGCTACCGTCTTTGCGGAGCTCAACGATCGCACTCGTATTGGGGTGCAGCGATCTCGTCAGGGTCAGCATTCTATTCGGCTCAATGGTGAAGCTTTAGCGGTTGTATCCGAGCTGGCTCATCGACTGCCTTTGCAGTTAATCCATGCCGATTCATTCCTGTTGTTGGAAGGCGCACCCAGCCATCGACGGCAGTTTTTGGATTGGGGAGTATTCCATCAGGATCTCGACTTTCACAGTGCCTGGCAGAGCGCACAGAAGAGCCTGAAAAACCGGAACTCACTGCTGCGATCTGGTAAAATAGACCCGGCTCAGATGGCGGTTTGGCAGCGTGAATTCATTGCCGCCGCTGAACGTCTGGACGACTATCGAAAGCAGTATCTGGAAGGCTTTGTGCCGCGGTTTCATCAGGTTCTGGATGCGTTGATCGAATTGCCAGCCTTACGCATTCATTATTATCGGGGCTGGGATAAAAGCCGATCACTGGTCGAAATGCTGGATAGTCAGTGGGATCGGGACTGTAAGTTGGGTTACACCCAGGCCGGTCCACAGCGCGCAGATATGCGCATCAAGGTTAACAATCAGGCGGCGAGTGATGTGTTGTCTCGCGGCCAGCAAAAGTTGGTGGTATGTGCGCTGAAAGTAGCGCAGAGCCTTCACCTACAAGACGTTCATAACCGACCCACGACCTTTCTGGTCGATGATTTGCCGGCCGAACTGGACCGCAACCATATCCGTAAGTTGGGTGGGTTAATGGAAGGGCTGACTGGACAGGTCTTTATGACCAGTGTTGATCCGGAGCCTTTGAGCGAATTTTGGCAAGCGCCGGACCGGGTAAAATTGTTCCACGTGGAACAAGGCCAGGTTCAGGCAATGGACGATGGGGAGTAAACCCGAATGAGTAATGAATACAATTCCTCGAGCATCAAGGTGCTGAAAGGTCTGGATGCGGTTCGTAAGCGTCCCGGCATGTACATCGGTGATACCGATGACGGTACCGGTCTGCATCACATGGTTTTCGAGGTGGTCGATAACTCCATCGATGAAGCTCTGGCTGGTTACTGCAGCGATATCAAAGTGTTGATTCACCCGGATGAGTCCATCAGTGTCGAAGACAATGGCCGTGGTATTCCAACCGATATGCACCCCGAGGAAGGGAAGTCAGCCGCCGAAGTTATTATGACGGTGCTGCACGCCGGCGGTAAATTCGACGATAACTCCTATAAGGTTTCTGGTGGTCTGCACGGTGTGGGTGTGTCGGTGGTGAATGCTCTGTCATCTGAGCTGACCCTGACGGTGCGTCGTGCTGGCAAGGTTCATGAGCAGATTTATCAGCACGGCGTGCCGACGGCTCCGTTGGCGGCGGTCGGTGACGCCGAATACACCGGCACCACCATTCATTTCAAGCCGTCCCCGGAAACCTTCACGCACATCGAGTTTTCCTACGACATTCTGGCAAAGCGTTTGCGTGAGTTGAGTTTCCTGAACTCGGGTGTCGGAATTCATCTGAAGGATGAGCGTTCTGGTAAGGAAGAATACTTTAAATACGATGGGGGTTTGAAAGCCTTCGTTGAGTATTTGAATAAGAACAAACAGACCTTGAGTCAGGTCTTCCACTTCTCCTATCAGCGCGAAGAAGACGGTATTGGTGTTGAAGTCTCCATGCAATGGAACGACAGCTACCAGGAAAACATCCTATGCTACACCAACAACATTCCGCAGCGCGATGGTGGAACTCACTTGGCCGGTTTCCGAGCGGCGCTGACCCGGACGCTGAATAACTACATTCAGTCTGAGAACCTACAGAAGAAGCACAAGGTTCAGACCACCGGTGATGATGCTCGTGAAGGCCTGACGGCGATTATTTCGGTGAAGGTTCCGGATCCGAAGTTTAGCTCCCAGACCAAAGACAAGCTGGTGTCGTCGGAAGTGAAGCCGGCGGTGGAGCAGGAAATGGGCAAGACCTTCTCCGACTTCCTGCTGGAGAATCCTAACGAAGCCAAAATCCTGGTCGGCAAGATGATCGATGCGGCCCGTGCCCGTGAAGCCGCTCGTAAGGCGCGCGATATGACGCGTCGTAAGGGTGCGCTGGATATTGCTGGTTTGCCTGGAAAGTTGGCAGATTGTCAGGAGAAAGATCCCGGTCTGTCAGAAATCTACCTGGTGGAGGGTGACTCCGCGGGCGGTTCAGCCAAACAGGGTCGGGATCGTCGGACCCAGGCGATTCTGCCGTTGAAAGGTAAGATTCTGAACGTTGAGAAAGCGCGCTTCGATAAGATGCTTCAGTCGGCTGAGGTCGGCACCTTGATTACTGCTCTGGGTACGGGCATTGGTCGCGAAGAGTTTAATCTGGAAAAGTTGCGTTATCACTCCATCATCATCATGACGGACGCCGACGTCGACGGTTCTCACATCCGCACCTTGCTGCTGACCTTCTTCTTCCGGCAGATGCCGGAGTTGATCGAGAATGGCCACATCTTCATTGCTCAGCCACCGTTGTTCAAGCTGAAGAGAGGCAAGCAGGAACAGTACATCAAAGATGAGAAAACACTGGAACAGTACCTGATTTCCCAGGCGCTGGACGGCACTGAGCTGTACGTTAACGAAGGTGCCGCACCGATTCGTGATGAGCAGCTGGAAGGCTTGGTGACCCAGTATAAAGACGTGATGGCGCGCATTGATCGTATGAGTCGTGTCTATCCGCGTGCAGCGATGGAAGAGATGATTTACCTGCCAGAACTGACCGCAGAAATGCGCGCTGATCAGGCCCAGGTTGCCGATTGGGCAGACCGTCTGAGTGACCGGTTGGCCGACCGCCTGGCTGCCGGTAGCACCGTCTATCAGATCTCCATTACCGAAGATACTGAACGCCATGTGTTCTTGCCTAAAGTGCAGGCCGTGGCTCATGGATTGGCGACAGACTATCAGTTCTCACACGCTTTCTTTGAAAGTCAGGAATACAAGGCCATCGTTGCGCTGAATGAGCGTCTGGATGGTTTGATCGAAGAAGGCGCTTATCTGAAGCGTGGCGAGAAGTCTGAGTCGGTCGACAGTTTCGAAGCCGTTATTGACTGGATGATGGGTGAAGCCAAACGTGGCTACAATATCCAGCGCTATAAAGGTCTGGGCGAAATGAACCCGGAACAACTGTGGGAAACCACAATGGATCCGGAATCACGACGCATGTTGCGGGTGACCATTGAAGACGCCATTGCGGCGGACCAGATATTCAATACGTTGATGGGCGATGAGGTTGAACCTCGTCGTGCTTTCATCGAAACCAACGCCTTGCTGGTCACGAATCTGGATTACTGATCGCGCCAGGTTTGCCAACAAAAAAGCGCCATTACGGCGCTTTTTTTATGCCTGGACGATAATGCGACTGGCATGTTCCACGTGGAACATTATGAATCGAGGCAGTCTGGCCAATAACGATCTTTGGGGAATCGACCGGTTTTGTCGGGTAACAGGCCCTCTGCGGCCAGGTTCTTGTATTGAGTGACGGCACCGGGGTGTTCGGTGATCTTGCGTTGGCTGTTAATGATCCGAAACCAAGGCAAACCAGAGTCGCGTGGCAGTGTTCGTAACCAAGCCTGTATTTGCCGCACGTGAACGCCACAGAGGTCGGCAATACGGCCATAACTGGTGTAATAGCCAGCGGGAATGGCCGCGAGTGTTTGGTAGAACACGGTTTTTGGCTGAGGGTCGCTGTGCGTCATGAGTTTGCTCGGGTCGATTGGCGAATGAATGAGCCGCATGTTGCAGATTTAAAAGGTTCCACGTGGAACCTTTTTATCATCCAACCGGTGGCCTACAACGATTGAAGTGCAGTAAGTACCGCTTCGACAGAACTCTTTTCAAACTGTCCTGGCTCTTCCAAGCCGATCCAACTGACGCTGGCGTCATCGGCAATCAATGCAAAACGGCGCGAACGAATACCCATGCCACGCCCACTGGCGTCCATATCCAAACCCAAGGCTTTCACAAAATCCGCGTTCCCATCGCCCATCATGTCGATGGTTTCGGCATTGTGTTGTTGTCCCCAGGCATGCATGACAAAGGCATCATTCACACTCAGGCAGATGATCCGGTCCACGCCTTGTGCTTTCAGTCGGTCGGCAGCAACAACAAAGCCTGGCAGGTGAGCCTGACTGCAGGTGGGTGTGAAGGCGCCGGGTACGGCAAAGAGGACTACGCGCTGGTTCTTGAAGAGGGACTGGGTGGATTCGCTGATCGGGCCGCTCTCGGCCATGCGATAGAGCAGAATATCCGACGGCAGGATATCGCCAACTTGAATAGACATACCGGTGTTCTCTCTCTATGTTTAAGTGCTTGAATTGCTTATTAAATGACTGGAGTCACCCGTCGGATGAACGCCATAAGGTTCATTATTAGTCTGCCTCTGATTGGGGGCAATGGTTCGGATGAAATTGTCCCGATGCTGGATGTAATAGGTGACGTCCAATGAGGATCTGGCAGCTGAGGCTGCTGTTCCTCTCTCTGTTCTCTACCTCGATCTACGCTGCCATCGACTTTGAATCCATTGCGCTGGAATCGGATCAGTCGATGGAGTTAGGCGATCAGGTGCTGGTTTTGACCGACGACAGTGGACAGCTGTCTCCCTTCGAAGTGCTATCAGATGCCTTTGATTCACAGTGGGAGGAAACCACTAACGGTCAGCTTAAACACAACTACCGCTTCGGTGTTATCTGGATTCTTTTTAGGCTCGATGCCAGTCGGTCAATTCACAAAGAATGGGATCTGGTCATCGCCAACCCGTCTTTGAAGTACATTGATCTTTATCAGTTGTTCGATAACTCCGGACCGCGGTTGGTTCAGCGGACTGGGGCGATGCGGCCCTTTGACAGCCGGGCGAAAGATCATCGCTACTTTGTACTGCCGCTGGAAGTCTATGGCCCCACGACCTTCTTAATGCGCATTGATGCAACTTCGAACAGTAACCTGGTGATGGAGCTTCATCCTGGGGAAACTTTCTGGTCGAACATCCAGTTAGAAGACTTTGCCAACTGGCTGTTCTATGGCGTCATCCTGGCGATGGTGACCTATAACCTCTTCCTGTTTATGACGGTCCGCGACAGCAGCTATCTGTGGTACGTGCTCTTTATTGGCTGTTTTGGTGCCATCCAATTCTCGCTCGACGGCTATCTGTTTCAATACTTCTGGTGGGAGGGACAGGGTTACGACACCCGAATTAACTATTTGTTGTCGGGGCTGACGCTGGCGTTTATCGGCTGCTTTATTGTTAAGTTTCTGGATCTGCCAAGACTGTCACGGCGACTGACGATATTTGTCGCTCTGGCCATCGGATTTCAGTTAGTCCTGGCGATGTCGGCCTGGCACCTTGAACGCTCTTTGATGGGCCTGCTATTGACGATTAACAGTGCCTTGTACCTGACGATGGCACTGTTGGTGGGGTTGTATGCCTGGCACCAGGGTGTCATGGCCGCCAAGTTCTTTGTGCTGGCCTGGACGGTTTTCTATCTCGGTAACATCCTTTTCTTACTCAGTAGCAGTGGCCTGATTCAATTACCGTGGCCGCCAACGGTGGTGTCCAAAATCGGAGCCTTTCTGGAAACCATGTTGCTGAGCTTTGCTTTGGCGCACCGTATCCGGTTATTGCGAGAAAGCAGTGAGCGGGAACGGATGCGAGCCGAAGCACAAAGCTATTTTCTGGCACAGATCAGTCATGAGATCCGAACGCCGCTGAATGGCGTTCTGGGAATGACGGAAATTCTGGCTCGAACCCGGCTCGATGATGAACAACTCAGCTACGTGCATACCATCCAGGGCTCGGGTGCCTCCTTGATGGCGCTGATTAATGACATCCTGGATTACTCCAAGATTGAAGCGGGCAAGATGTCGCTGAATGTGGAGTCCATCAATATCCGGTTGCTCATCGACCAGCAAACCCAGCTGTTCTATGCCCAGGCAGAACGTAAAGGGCTGATGCTAACGTCGGAGGTTGCGGCTTCGGTACCGGACTATGTTCGCATTGATGTTCAACGTCTGCGTCAGGTGTTATCGAATTTGATCAGCAATGCCATCAAATTTACCGATGCAGGCTCGGTGGATATTACGGTCAGTTGTGAACGTCGCCAGGGGAACCCCTGGTTACAATGCCGAGTGGTTGATACCGGTATTGGTATTGCCGCTGCCGAAATGGATTCCCTGTTTAATGCCTATTCTCAGGTGCATGCTGCCCATGAACGGGCGGACTACGGAACAGGCCTGGGTTTGGCGATCAGTCGTCAACTGGTGCATCTGATGGGCGGCGAGCTTAACGTATCCAGCCAGGTGGGACAGGGCACTGAGTTTCAGCTTCGGGTGCCTCTTCAGCTGGGTCACGCTCAGAAAAACACGGTCGAAGAACACGCCAGCCTGCCAGCTTCGCGGCAACTGACGATTTTGGTCGCCGAAGACAACGTGGTGAACCAGCGGGTTATTCGGGGCTTATTGGAAAAACTGGGCCATAACATCATATTGGTAACAAACGGCGATGAAATTGTCGAGGCTCGGCAACAAGCAGAGCGACCGGCGGATCTGATCTTGATGGATTGTGAAATGCCAGAGCTGGATGGGTATCAGGCTACGCGCCTGATCCGCGATTACGAACAGAGGCAACAGCAGATTCGGTTACCCATCGTGGCGCTAACGGCACACGCTCTGGAAGAAGTGCGGCAACGCTGCCTGGATGCTGGTATGGATGACTTTTTGACCAAGCCAGTGAGTACTCGCCAACTGGAGAAGGTACTGTCTCGCTACGGCTGAGTGGTGAACCTTGGTTTATTGCTGGTCGTCGCTGACGGTGGTGCAATTGCGACCGTTGTCTTTGCTTTCATACAAGGCCTTGTCGGCACGGTGCAACCAATGTTCTGCTTCTTCGTTAGGCTTGTGAATCGCAAGACCCGCAGAAATGGTGATCCGCACTGGACTGTCCTGGAAGTGAAACGGGCATTGGCTGATGTGCTGGCGCATTTTCTCTATGGCAGCAAGGGCGTTATCCCGACCCGACTCCGGCAATAAAATCACAAACTCTTCGCCACCAAAGCGCGCCAGAAAATCGGTTTTACGCAGCTGGCTGTGCATTTCCTTGGCGAGGATTCGCAGCACGCGGTCGCCTGCCAGGTGGCCATAGCGATCATTGATCTGTTTGAAATGATCGACATCAATCAACGCAATACTCAGTGGCTGACCGTAGCGATCACTGCGCGCAATTTCCTGTTCCAGTCGTTGTTCAAAGCCTTGTCGATTAGGCAGTTGAGTCAGTGGGTCACGGCGGGCAATCTCGCGTTCCTGAGTCACCTGTTTGATCAGTCGGTGATTATCTTCCTGTAACGCATCCAAGTGTTGATTGAGTTCTTGTTGCCGTCGGTTCATGGCCAGCAGGCTGTTGCGTGTGCGGCTTTGAAAGTCGTTCAGGAGTGACATCAAACCTTCGATGGAATCGTTCAGGCTGGCTCGCAGTTGTTCCATATTGACGGCGCTGGTAATGGCCGATCGCGCCCGAGCAATTTGGTCATCGACTTGCTGATCGAGATTATCGTTCAGTTCTGTCAGGTCACTGACGGCCTGTTTGTTTTGTCCAATCAACTCATTAATGCTGCGCAGCTTTTCGCTGAGCTGATTGAGGTAATACTGGAACTGGCCTTTTTCGGCATCGAGACGGCGTTGTATTAAGGCAATGGTTTCTTCGGCCAAGCCATCCAGTTCAGGCCAGTCGGGCATCGGTTCCAGACGACGCGCCAGTGACTGCAACTGACCATCTTCGTCACCCAGAATCGCCAGCGTACGCAGCAGAGTGATAAAGCGGGAGCACAGTTTCTGGTGCAGACGTTTGAGTTTGTCGGTGTTTTCATCCGCTGTCTGTGAAGCGCTATGAGGAACCAGGCGAAGCGCATCTTCAGACAGCTTTAACGCGTCGAACAAATACTGATGTTTCTGTTCAACAGCCAAGCTGAATGACTTGGATGCCGCATCGGCGTTTAAATCCATCAACGACTGATACAGACGGTAAAGCTGCTGGGTGCCGGATTCGGCGACCTCTTCAATTTGATCGAAGCGCGCATCGGCTTGTGCCAACGCATCACGGAAAGCATCGGTGTCCAGATCGTCACGCTGCTTCAAAACCTGCTTTAAATGGTCCAACGCAGCATCTAATTCGCCATCGATACCTTTCAGCATCAATGCCAGATCCAGCACGCCCCGGCGTAATTCTTCTTCGATCGTGTTCATGCCACCTGTGATCCCTTTACCGCTGGGATGTCCCAATGCGTCGAATGATTCGCGCAGTATAGTCGTTGATCTCTGCAGGGTCTGTGATCAATTTTTATTCGGCGGCCATTCGATTTCGATAGCAACCGGCAAATGATCCGATAGCGGAAAGTCCAGCACGCCCATGCGGGTGATCTTCAGGTGGCGGCTGACCAGTATCTGATCGAGGCAGCGTTGCGGTTGCCAGCTTGGAAAGGTTGCTCGGGCGTGAGCCGATTTAAGGCCGGAATCTTTCAACGGAGAGTCGTAGAGCAAACGCAAACTGTGCGTGTTCATATCGCCCATCAAAATAACATTGGGATAAAGAGCGATAAGATTGCGGATAAAACGCAATTGTTGATTCTGAGCGCGCCGACTGAGCGCCAGGTGCATCATAACCACCAGCAGAGGTTCACTGTCGCCTAACTTCACAACAATGGCACCGCGCCCGGGTAATCCCGGTAGCGTATGGGTGTTGATCTCATGTGGCGGAAAACGGCTGATGATGCCGTTGCTGTGTTGGGCAACGGGTCCGAGATTACGATTGAGCTGCTGATACCAGTAAGGCTGATCGGCTTTTTTTGCCAGGTATTCAACCTGATTGACGAAGCCAGACCGAAAGCTGCCGCCATCGGCTTCCTGCAACGCAACCACATCAAAGTGGCGCAGCAAATCACCAATGCGATCGAGATTGGCCTGACGATTACGCGATGGCCAGACATGCTGCCAGGCGCGCAGAAAATAATCTGAGTAATGTCGAGTCTGAATGCCAACCTGAATGTTGTAGCTCAGAAAACTCAGATGGCCGGGTGAAGAGGCATGAAAGTCGTCGGGCCGACAGAGGTGAACTGGAAAGCGATTGGCCGAAGCGGCGCGGTTCATAAAGGCAGGATCCTCTGGAACAGATGTTGGCTGATCGTTGCGATCAGCCAATTCAGTCTAGCGTGCCAGAGACTTATTGGGCAGGGTCGTTACGCACCAGCCATTCAGCTACGTCAAACATGCGCTGATTGCTGCCCGCCATGCGGCCATCGATCAGATAGCGACCGTTGACGACCAGACTGGGTGTGCCAGTCAAACCGCTTTTCTGAGTGATAACGCGCGCCTGGTTGATGCGGGCATTTACTGCAAAAGACTCTGCCATTTCCAGGTAGTCGTCTTTGGATACACCAAATTGGCTGACGAAATCGGCAAAGCCTTCGTCGCTAGCCAGACGGCGGCGATTCAGATGAATCTCGTTAAAGATGGGCATGTGAGTCGCGTCAGCAACATCCAGGAACTGAGTGGCGTAGTAAGCACGCGCTTCGGGCAACTGACGGTCATTGAACAAAACCGGCACATGAGTGAAGCGGATGTCATCCGGTTTGCTTTGAATCCAGCTTTGTACAAAAGGCTCTAAATTGAAGCAGTGAATACAGCTGTAGCTGAAAATTTCCTGGATTTCACCGGCTTCATCGCCGCGATAGCTGGTAGGCAGTTTTTCAGGAAGAACTCGGTAGTGAGTGCCGGCTTGAAAGTCTTCGGCTTGGGCAGCGGTGATACCCAGTACCAGAACAGCGGCGGTAAGCATCAGGCGTTTGAGCATGCATTTGTCTCCATCATCATCGAAAGCGCTGGCGGAGGCTAACTTTGCCGGAAAGCCGAAGCCAAAAAAAGCGGACCACCGTAACCGGGGTCCGCTTTTCATTCTCTTTACCGCGTCTGAATCCGGCCTGAATGCCGGGTTCGGATCAATGCAGGCCGTTTATGTAGCTGGCCAGTGCCTCGATCTCGAAGTCTTTCAGGCGGAAGGCAGTTGCGCGCATCATCATGCTTTCACCGTCGTTGGTACGAGCGTCATTCGTCGGCTCGTCAGCACGGTAACCCGCTTGGAATTTGTGCAACTGGGAAGCGATATAGTCAGCATGCTGGCCGGACAACATCGGGAAAGCAGCGGGTGCATTGCCGGAACCGGTCGGTGAATGGCAGCCGGCACAGGCTGGAACGCCCGTTTCGGGGTTGCCGCCACGGTAGAGTTGTTCACCCAGTTCGACCAGGTCGGGATCAGCGGTGCCGACGGTTTTATCTTGCTCAGAATAGTAAGCCGCAATATCAGCCAGGTCCTGCTCTTCGAGGTTATCCAGCTGACCAGCCATCAGGGTAACAACGCGGGCACCGCTCTGAATGTCTTGCAGTTGTTTCAACAGATAAGCTTCACCTTGCCCGGCTAGCTTGGGGTTGCTGCTGATAGTGGAAGCGCCAGCGGCGCCGTGGCAGGCGGTGCACTGTTGAACCAGCGTCTCGCCTCGTGCGGCGTCACCCTCTTCTGCCGATGCCAGGCCGGTAACACCTGCCAGCATCACCAAGCCAACGATCAGTTTCTTCATGTCGCGTCCCGCAAATCCAGAATGAATGTGGGCGGCAGCCGGCGTTACTTTTCAGAAGGTCGCCCCGCTTATTGTGCGGCTGCCGGGGTAGATGTCCGCGCATTATATAGAGTGCGGTCGGGGTTGAGAAGAAACCCTGCCCTTTGAAGGGATTTTTCATGCCCGGCGCTGCTTTCAGGTAAACTGCCCTTTTTTCCAAGGAATTCGCATGACTGCCCCGCGTTTCGATTCAGCCCGCTTTTTAACCAGCGCGCCTCGTCTGACCAATTGCCCGCCAGACACCGGTGCCGAAGTGGCCTTTGCCGGTCGTTCGAACGCCGGTAAAAGCAGCGCGTTAAACAGCCTGACCCGAAATTCGAAATTAGCCCGAACCTCCAAGACGCCGGGCCGAACCCAGCTGATTAACTTTTTTTCACTGTCGTCAGGGGATTATCGCCTGGTCGATTTGCCCGGTTATGGATACGCCAAGGTGAATCGAGACATGAAAGAAGACTGGGATCGCAACATTGGCGAATACTTGGCTGAGCGAACCAGTTTGAAAGGCGTGGTGCTGTTAATGGACGTGCGCCACCCGATGACCGACTTCGACGAAATGATGGTGCGCTGGGCGATTGAAACCGAAATGCCGCTGCGAGTGCTGCTGACCAAAGCCGATAAGCTCAAACGCGGCCCGGCGGCCAGTACTTTTCAACGTGTGCGCTCTCAGTTGCAGTCGCAAGCCAGTTGGTTGTCGGTGCAGTTATTCAGTTCACTGAAAAAAGACGGTGTGGCTGAGCTGGAAAGTTGGCTCAGCGGTCAACTGTTGGACGAGCAAGACTGAGTCGCTTTTGGTCGGTCCAGGCACATGACGCTGCCAACCACGGCCGTTATAATGCGCTCCTTTTCCTGAGGTGCTTATGTCAATTCGATTCATCGCCGGGGCGGTATGTCCGCGCTGCGGCGAAATGGACACCCTCAAGGCTGGCAATGACGGTGATGTGATGGTGCGCGAATGCGTTGAATGCGGCTTTACCGATCGCATCAGCCAAGCGGTGAATGCACCCACTGAACTGGATACGCGAGTTAACCAACCCAATCAGCAAGCGGATACCGAAGCGCAGCCCGTGCGTATTTTGGATCCTCAAACCCCCAGTAAGGATTCTTCTCAGTGACCGACCAGGCTAGCACGATAAAAGTGGGCATCATCATGGGTTCCCAGTCCGATTGGAGCACCATGAGTCACTGTGCCGATACCTTGACTGAGTTAGGTATTGGTTTCGAAAGCCAGGTGGTATCGGCGCATCGGACACCGGATTTATTGTTTGAATACGCCGAAACGGCATTTGACCGCGGTTTGGAAGTGATCATTGCCGGTGCCGGTGGCGCCGCCCATCTGCCGGGCATGTGTGCGGCCAAAACGCATTTACCGGTGCTGGGCGTGCCGGTGCAAAGCAGCATGCTCTCGGGTGTCGACTCGCTGCTGTCCATTGTGCAAATGCCCGCCGGTGTGCCGACGGCGACGCTGGCTATTGGTAAAGCCGGTGCTATTAATGCGGCGATTCTGGCTGCCAGCATACTGAGCAATCACGATGAGGCGGTGCGCCAGGCATTGCTCGATTTCCGTCAACGCCAAACCGATCGTGTATTGGCCCGGCCGATTCCGGGGGCCTGATGCGCATTGGTGTAATCGGTGGCGGACAACTGGGCCGCATGATGGCTCAGGCAGCCTCGCCGCTGAATATTCAGCTGAGCTTTCTTGATCCTTCCGCCGATGCGTGTGCGGCGCCCTTTGGAACCTTGGTCCAAGGCGCTTACGATGATGCGCTGGCCATTAATCAACTGGCGGCGTCAGTCGATCGGGTCACCTTTGAGTTTGAAAGTGTGCCAGCGCAGACCGTTGCACAGATCGCAGAGCACTTACCGGTCTACCCGTCGTCACAGGCGCTAGCCACGGCCCGGGATCGCTGGCTGGAAAAAAGTTTATTCCAACAGCTGGGCATTGAAACCGCGCCTTTGGCCGATATTGCCAGCCAAGCCGATGTGGACGATGCTGTTGCTCGCATTGGCCTGCCTGCCATCCTGAAAACACGCACTCTGGGTTATGACGGCAAAGGCCAGAAAGTCTTGCGTGAAAGCGCCGACGTTAAAAACGCCTTCGCCGAACTGGGTGAGGTACCCATGATTCTCGAGGGCTTTGTTGCCTTCGATTATGAAGTGTCCTGCATTGGCGTTCGTTCCGCTTCAGGCGAGCTGGCTTTTTATCCGCTGGTTCGAAACGAACACCGCCAGGGTATGCTCTATCGTTCTGAGCCACTGACCGATCACCCACTTCAAGCCAACGCTGAGCAAGCCGTGGGTGAGGTGATGGACGCGTTGGATTATGTGGGCGTCTTGGCGTTTGAATTCTTTGTTGTAGGCGACCGGTTGTTGGCCAATGAAATTGCGCCAAGGGTGCACAACTCAGGTCACTGGACAATAGAAGGCAGTGTTTGCAGTCAGTTTGAAAACCATGTGCGGGCGGTGGCCGACTTGCCGCTGGGAGACACCCAGACGCGAGGACCCGTTGCATTGTATAACCTGATCGGCGCCATGCCTGAGCGTAGCTTGGTGATGGCCATTGCGGGAGCGCACTGGCATGACTATGGCAAAGCGCCACGTCGCGGACGCAAGATTGGGCATATTACGGTGACCGCCGAAACGGCCGAGCAATTGCGGCAGCGGTGTGACCAGCTTGAAGCGTTGTTGCGCAATGAACTGCCCAACTGAGTGTCCCGGGCAACCGATTTAACTCAATAACAGACTTAAGCCGTGCTCTCGAACCAGGCAAGGCCAGTGGATATGACCATTGGCTTGAGGCGTGACGGGTGCGTCAGCAGTGGGCAGATAGCCAACGATTTCCTGCGCCGTCATATCCAGGCGGATGGCGTAACTGTCACCAATCAGTGTATGGACCAGTAAGTTCGCTAAGGTGGTGTCCCAGCTGATCATCGGTTGGCCGTGTCGCATCATTAACTGATCGTGCAATTCCTCCACCAGGCGGTGGCCGAAATACACCTTATCCAGCACCCCGACCAAACCATAATCAAAGCGGGCCGGTTCAATGGCCGCGAAGAATTGATCCAGAATCACCAGTAACTGCTGACTGGTGCCGGCGATGTTCAATGAATGGCAGGACTGGTCTATCTCCACCAAAAGCCCCGGTAGTAAACGGACATAGTCGTTCAGGAACGCCGTCAGTGGATGCTCGATATCGCCCTGCTCTGCTTTGAGCAGTTGAGGATGCTTGCGCTGGAAGGTGGCGATAAAGCGGGCCATATTCGGTGCGCCATCGGGCGCGTTCAACGCTTGTTGCAGTGCCCTATTGATACGGCTCGACGGCATGGTCGCTGACTCTTCAAAGGGTTGGCGATGGATTACGGACAGAACGCTGGAGTCACGCAATTCAGATTGGGACTGGGTGGTTAGCGACAAAGCAACAGTCTCGATTGAATGATGCGAATAAGTGTAGTTTAAGGTGCTTTTTTTGCCTGTCGAATTTTCGGAATTAAATGCAAACGGAAGACACTCAGCATCCAAAATGAGCGTCCAATGAACATCAATGAGAAACCAAACCACAGCCAGTGGTTGTTAGCTGGCAGCAGCAGGCTGGAACAGAGAAAGAGCGTAAAACCGAAAATGACGCCATTGCGCATCTGTTGAGTCATCCGAGCGCCAATAAAAACCCCATCCAGCCAGAACGCCAGGCCACCGGCTAAGGGTAATGCCATGATCCAGGGCAGATACTGGCGAGCCAATTGTTCAAGTTGGGCCTGGCCGGTCAGTAAATCGATGATCAACCCTCCGGCGACTGCAAACGACAGGCTCATGATCATCATCAGCGCCAAAGCCGCCAGACCGGTGGTCCACAATACCGTGCGCAGCTGGTCGGTGCGTCCACGACCAATGGCCAGTCCAACCTGAGCCTCGGACGCTGCCGCACTGCCATCGAGGGTATTGGAAATCAGGGTTAAGAACGTCAGCAGAATGGCGTTAGCCGCCAGAACATCATTGCCGAACTGAGCACCCAGACGATTAAACCAGGCAAAGCCGCTGAGTAATAAGAAAGTACGCAGAAACAGGCTGGCGCTGACGTTAAAGATGGCTTTATAAGCGCGTAGCTGATGCAGCAGGCTGCGATCGAGTCCCGGATCGAGCCGGCGCAACGTTCGGGTGAGCATCACCAGAACCAATGTCAGTGCCAAGTATTCGCTTAACACCGTACCCAGAGCAATGCCGGCGGTGGTCAGACCAAAGCCGTAAACCAGCACCACATCCAATACCAGATTGACCATCTGCGCCAGCGACACGGTATAGAGGCTGATGCGGGTATTCTGCATGCCGGTAAAGAACCCCAGCAGCATGGTGTTGAAGATTTGTGCCGGAACACCCCAGACACGAATGCTCAAATAGAGTTGCGCTTCTTCCGTAGCCGCGTTCGAAGCGTCCATAAAGTTGAGGCCAGCGGCGATGAGCCAGGGGTGTAATGCGAGAACCAGGCTGATCAGCAGCAAAGCAACCAGACTGTATTGTGCCAACTGAGTTCTGAGTAAGGCAGCGTTGCGTGCGCCATAGGCTTGAGAGGTAAAACCGGACAGCCCCATCGACAGAAAATTGAAGCCCCAGAATACAAACGCCATCAAGCTGGAACCGAGTGCGACGCCGGCCAGATAAACGCTGTCATCTAAATGACCCAGAACGGCGGTATCGACCAAACCCAGCAAGGGCATGGACGCATTGGCCAACATAACGGGCCACATCAGTGACCACGTCCTGTGCCAGGCGGTGGCTGGAATCGAATTCATCTCGGTGCTGCAAAAAAATAGACCGTCGATGATCCGACTAACGCCTTGTTTTTACAAATGAAATAGGATCAAAGTAGGCCAGTTGAAATAAGCCCGGACTCAGTCGACGCTTGGGTTTTAAAAACAACCGTGTTTATACTGACTTCGACCGTTTCTGAATCTGGGTAACCGGGATAGCGCCCAAATGACGTCCGTTTCTCCGGCTGTGTTTAGCAACAACAACGAGCTGGCAAAACAGCAGTGTCGAAATGCGGGTTTGGAACATTAAGTAAGCTTCACTCGGTAACGCCCAACTACAATAACAAGGCAGAGGTGAAGGATGCAGAGAAGGCTGCTTCGTGCAGGCGCCGTTATGGCTGCGCTGCTGGTGGGGTCTGCGGCCCAAGCTGACTGGCAATTCAACATGCCCAAGGGTGTGACGGATATCAGTCAGGAAGTCTATGGCCTGCACATGCTCATTTTCTGGGTATGCGTGATTATTGGTATCGCCGTATTTGGGGTGATGTTCTATGCGATGTTTAAGCATCGCAAATCCAAAGGCGCGGTATCTTCCAATTTCCATGAAAGCACGAAAGTCGAACTTGCCTGGACGCTGATCCCGGCCGTCGTCATTTTCGCCGTTGGTGTACGCGCAACCTTTACACTGGCGGACATGTATGACGTCGACAACGCCGACATGACGGTGGAAATTACCGGCTATCAATGGCGTTGGCGTTATCGCTACATCAACGAAGCCGACCCAGACGCCGAAGTCGACTATTTCTCCAGCCTGTCTACCTCTCGCGACGAAATTAACAACCGTCTAGCCAAGAATGAAAACTACCTGCTCGAAGTTGATCAGCCTCTGGTATTGCCCGTTGGCCAGAAGGTTCGGTTCGTACTGACGGCAGCAGACGTTATCCATTCCTGGTGGGTTCCGGAGCTCGCGGTTAAGAAAGATGCGATTCCCGGTATGGCGAACGAAGCCTGGACCGTGATCAACGAACCCGGTACCTACCGCGGCCAGTGCACCGAGTTATGTGGTCGTGATCATGGCTTTATGCCGGTGGTGGTTGAAGCCGTATCTCAAGCCGAATTTGATGAATGGCTTGCCGGTAAACAGGAAGAAGCGCGTCAGGTGGCTGAATTGACGAACCAGGAATGGAGCGTTGAGCAACTGGTTGAACGTGGCCGCGGAGTCTATCAATCCGCCTGTGCCTCCTGTCACCAACCCGATGGCAGCGGCATTCCAGGCGCCTTCCCAGCCATGACCGGAAGTCCGATTGTCACCGGCGATATTCAGGGTCACATCGACATCGTCTTTAACGGTGTGCCGGGTACTGCCATGCAGGCCTTTGGTGATCAGTTGAGCCCGGTCGATCTGGCTGCGGTGATCACATTCGAACGAAACGCGTTGGGTAACAACATGGGCGACATGGTCGAACCCATCGATATTCTCAACCTCAACGCCAGCGAATAAGGAGCAGTGACATGACGACGACCACGCACGATCACGATCATGATCACGCGCATCACGGGCCAGCCAAAGGCATAACGCGCTGGCTTTATACCACCAACCACAAAGACATCGGTACGATGTACCTGTGGTTCAGCTTTGCCATGTTCCTGCTGGGCGGCTCCTTCGCCATGGTGATTCGGGCCGAGTTATTCCAGCCCGGCTTGCAGCTGGTGCAGCCAGAGTTCTTTAACCAGATGACCACCATGCACGGTTTGATCATGGTGTTTGGTGCGGTCATGCCTGCCTTTGTCGGCCTGGCCAACTGGATGATTCCGATGATGGTGGGCGCGCCGGATATGGCGTTGCCACGGATGAACAACCTGAGCTTCTGGATTCTGCCGTTTGCCTTTGCGATGTTGGCGTCCACCCTCTTTATGGATGGCGGAGCACCCAACTTCGGCTGGACATTCTACGCACCGCTTTCGACGACCTACGCACCGGACAGTGTGACCTTCTTTATCTTTGCGGTTCATATTATGGGTGCGTCGTCGATTATGGGGGCGATTAATATCATCGCGACCATTTTGAACATGCGCGCTCCGGGCATGACGCTGATGAAGATGCCGCTGTTCGTCTGGACCTGGTTAATCACTGCCTATCTGCTGATCGCCGTAATGCCGGTGCTTGCCGGTGTGGTCACCATGATGTTGATGGACATCCATTTCGGAACGGCATTCTTTAATGCCGCCGGTGGTGGTTCACCGGTGTTGTTCCAGCATGTGTTCTGGTTCTTCGGGCACCCCGAGGTTTACATCATGATTCTGCCGGCCTTTGGTATTGTCTCGGCGATCATTCCAGCCTTTGCCCGTAAACAGTTGTTTGGTTATTCGTCCATGGTTTACGCCACGGCGTCCATTGCCTTCTTGAGCTTTATTGTTTGGGCCCACCACATGTTCACCGTCGGTATTCCTTTCCTCGGGGAAGCCTTCTTTATGTGGTCGACCATGCTGATCGCAGTACCGACGGGCGTGAAGGTATTTAACTGGGTAACCACCATGTTCCGCGGTTCGATGACCTTTGAAACACCGATGCTGTTTGCGGTGTGTTTCGTCGTGTTGTTCACCATCGGTGGTTTCTCTGGACTGATGTTGGCGGTGGCTCCGGCCGACTTCCAATATCACGATACCTACTTTGTGGTGGCGCATTTCCACTATGTGCTGGTACCGGGCGCGGTGTTCTCCATCATGGCGGCGGTGTATTACTGGCTGCCCAAGTGGAGCGGCAAGATGTACAACGAAACGCTGGGTAAGGTGCATTTCTGGCTGAGCTTTATCGGCGTGAACGTCCTGTTCTTCCCGCAGCACTTCCTGGGCCTGGCGGGCATGCCGAGACGGATTCCGGACTACGCCCTGCAGTTCGCCGACTTCAATATGATCTCAAGCATGGGCGGCTTCCTGTTTGGCGCCAGCCAACTGCTGTTCCTTTATATCGTGGTGAATACCGTGGTGGCGGGTAAGCCAGCACCGGCGAAACCCTGGGACGGCGCGGAAGGTTTGGAATGGACGGTGGATTCTCCGGCGCCTTATCACACCTTTTCAACACCGCCGAAGATCGATTGATAGCGCGCTGACCGCTGCGGCGGTCAGACTTTGAACCCCGGCCGATGGTCGGCCGGGCGAATAAGAATAAGTGGAGATTGCTATGTCCAGCAGTGCCAATCACGAACACTACTACGTGCCAGCGCAAAGCCGCTTGCCGATTTGGATGGCGTTCGCCATGTTCCTCACCGTATTCGGTTTGGGCAGCATGATGCGAGATATGTCCAATGGTGCGACAGACTCCAACGCCCAATGGTTTTTTATCGCCGGTTTCGCCGTCTTGGCCTTTGTGCTTTACAGCTGGTTCAGTGAAGTCATTCGAGAAAATCACGCCGGCCTGAACAGCCCCCAATTAAAGCAGTCATATGTCTGGGGCATGGGCTGGTTTATTTTTTCAGAAGTGATGTTTTTTGCCGCCTTCTTCGGCGCCTTGTTCTATGTCCGTAACCTGGTCGGACCCTGGCTTGGTGGCGAAGGCGCCAAAGGCGTTTCTAATTACCTCTACCCTGGCTTTGAATTCAGCTGGCCGCTGTTGAACAACCCGGATAACGCTTTATTCCAGGCACCGGAAGAAGTGATTCATGCCTTTGGCCTGCCGCTGATCAATACCATCATTCTGGTGATTTCCAGTATCACGCTGACCATTGCCCATCATGCGTTAAGAGCTGAGCATCGCACTCAGCTGAAGGTTTGGCTGGGTATCACCATCTTGCTGGGTATCGCGTTTTTGATCCTGCAGGCTGAAGAATACATCGAAGCCTATACCCATCTGGGACTGACGCTGGAAAGCGGTATCTATGGTTCGACGTTCTTTATGCTGACGGGTTTTCATGGGGCTCACGTCACCATCGGGACGCTGATGTTGATCGTTCAGTTTGTGCGAGCGTTACGCGGTCACTTTAAACCCGATGATCATTTTGGTTTTGAAGCGTCGGCCTGGTACTGGCACTTCGTCGATGTGGTTTGGTTATGCCTGTTCGTTTTGGTGTACTGGATTTAATGACGGAATCAAAAGGCGGCTAAGGCCGCCTTTTTAAACCTCAGTATTGGCCAACCCAAGGCGCTTGTTGTGACAATTCTCCCGTCACAAACCCAATGACCAGGACGACCACTATCAGGGCTGCCAGGCTGACTCGGATGGTCAGCAATTTAACCAGCCGCGTTGATTCAGCGTCGTCTTTGAATAAGGAGGTCAGAGCACCACTGAGGGAGACCAACATGGCGATGATCAGCAGTATGAGAATGACTTTTAATAGTAACGCCATTGGACAGGCTCTCTTGATTGGTTGGACGGGATGATGAGCTTTCGCCCCGGGTGGCTGTTGACCTTATTTGTTGCTGTTTTCTTAACGGTCTTTATCAGCCTGGGCATTTGGCAGCTTAACAGAGCCGAACAAAAAGCCCAGTTGCAAGCCAGCATTGATTCTGGACAGCAGGTGGAGTTGTTACCCAGCGGTGCGGTGCCGAGGCTCTATCAGCATTATCAGCTCACCGGTCAGTTGGACGGCGATCATTTGTGGTTGCTCGATAATCGAACCCATCAGGGCCAGGCCGGATATGAAGTCTGGGCGCCATTGTTGACCGACGATGGTTGGTATTTGGCTTCGGCAGGATGGGTTGCCGCCAGCGCACGTCGGGAACAATTACCGCACCTCGAACTCCCCGAAATCCGACGCCCGTGGTTGGCCCAGTCACGACCACTCAGCCAGGCGGTGGTGTTGGCTGAAACAGAGTTAGAACATCAATGGCCGCAAGTGGTTCAGGCCATAGATCCGGTGGTTATGGCCGAGCAACTGCATAAGGCTGAGCCACTTGGGTTGCTGCAATTGTCGCCGGGTCAGGCGGGTGTTGGCCCGGTTATCTGGACGCCCATCGTGATGACGGTGGAACGCCATCGCGGCTATGCCGTGCAGTGGTTTGCCATGGCAGTGGCTCTGCTGTTGATGTATTTGTATGCGGGAAGACGTCTCGCCAAAACCGTGAAACATTCCAGGCATGAGGAAGACTTAGAATGAGCAAAGCGACCGGATCGAGTACCCATTACAGTCGCCTGCAGTTGCTGATTATCCTGCTGACGCCATTGATCGTCATGGCCTCTGCCACCGGGCTGTATTATTCCGGCTGGTTGGTGCCAGATTCCCGCGTTAACCGCGGCGTGTTACTCGATCCGGTATTGCAGCTTTCCGATCTGGGCCTGGACTTGGAAACGGTGAATCCCGAGCGCCAATGGCTGATGGTCCAGACGTCGTTTGATTGCCGACAAAGTTGCCTTGAGCGTGTTCATACTCAGCGGCAAATTCATGTGTCTCTGGGTAAAGACGAACCGCGCATGAAGCGCTTGTTATTAACGTCAACCACAGGGCTCAGTGGGCTGGAAAGTGAATATCCAGGGCTGGACGTCCAACAGCATCCGGCACAGAACTACAGTTCCGCATTGCTGGAACGGGTACCGGCCGATTTTGGTGCTCGTGATTTTGTGTTTATCGTTGACCCTCTGGGTAATGTGCCACTCTATTTCACCCCCGGAAACGACTACAAAGATCAACTGGCCGATATGGAAACCTTGTTGGACCTGTCAACGATTGGGTAGGAGTCGCGCATGCTGTCACTGAAAAATGCCAAGCCCGGTTTTCGACTGGCCGCTTTCGCTACATGCTTTGCGATGGCGGTTGTGGTTCTGGGTGCCTTCACTCGGTTGGTGGACGCCGGGCTTGGCTGCCCGGATTGGCCGACCTGCTATGGCCATGTCTGGGCACCCCAAAGTGACGCTGAAATAGAGGCGGCGAATGCTGCCTACCCTGAATTACCGGTTGATCTGGAGAAAACCTGGCCGGAGATGGTTCATCGTTACCTGGCCTCAACCTTAGGTCTGCTGATCATTGCACTGACCGCGGTTTCGATCCGCAATCGAAAATACCCCGGTCAGCCGGTTAAGTTGCCTTTATTGTTGTTAGCGCTGGTGATATTGCAGGGCGCTTTTGGTGCTTGGACGGTAACGCTCAGGCTTTGGCCGCAGGTAGTGACTGCTCACTTACTGGGTGGCTTTCTCACCTTTTCATTGCTTTGGTTACTGACGTTGCGACTGGGTGGCTCGCGCCCGATTCAATTATTTTCTTTGCAACAACGAGCGTTGCCACGTGGCCTGGCTGTCTTGGCTCTGCTGGTGGTGATCGTGCAAATATTTCTTGGCGGCTGGGTGACCTCGAATTATGCCGCCCTGGCCTGTCCGGATTTTCCGTTGTGCCAATCGCAGGTTTTACCCCAGACCGATTTTGCGGCGGGGTTTGATCTGGCGCATCCCATTGGGCCGAACTATTTGGGTGGGCACCTGGATATTCCATCGCGAACGGCCATTCATCTGGCGCACAGAATTGGCGCGGTGGTGACATTGCTGGTCGTGGCCTGGTTGGTGTTGCGGTTGTTTAAAGCGCGGTTTGCGGCGCTGGCCAGTGGCCTCGCCTTGGTCTTAGCAGCACAAATCAGCCTGGGTATCAGCAATGTGGTTTTTGGCTTGCCACTGTCTGTTGCCGTACTGCACAACCTCTTTGGCGCCATACTATTGGCCACGCTGGTGACAGTGAACTATGAGTTATATCGGGAGGCGAACCATGTCTAAAGTGAGCGCGGCGCAAGCACTGCCCAGCTGGCGTGATTTTTTGGAGATGACCAAACCGAAGGTCGTCCTCTTGATGTTGATTACTGCCTGGGTTGGTATGGCATTGGCGCCGAAAGGTGACGCGGCGGCCGTTGGCATGCTGGTTGGAACATTGGGGATTGCCGCGCTTGCGGCAGCGGGCGCAGCCTTCAATCATATGCTGGATCGCGAGCTCGATCAGCGCATGGCCCGCACGCATCGCCGTCCGATGGCGACAGGCCGGGTAACCTTGAACCAGGGCCTGGCGTTTGCCACCGCACTGACGATTAGCGGTTTTGTCATGCTGTATGTGTGGGTTAATGCGCTGACTGCCTGGCTGACGTTGGCGTCGATGGTTGGTTATGCCGTCATCTATACCGTTTTCTTAAAGCGGGCGACGCCACAGAACATTGTTATCGGTGGATTGGCCGGTGCCATGCCGCCTCTGCTGGGTTGGACGAGCGTTTCGGGCCAGGTTGGTGCGATGCCATTGTTGCTGGTGTTGATTATCTTTGCCTGGACACCACCGCATTTTTGGGCGCTGGCCATCCATCGCATCAAAGATTATGAAAACGCCGATGTGCCCATGATGCCGGTCACTCATGGAGTTGCTTACACCAAGATCAACGTCTGGCTTTATTCGTGGTTGTTGCTGGCGATTTCGCTGCTGCCGTTCGCCACCTTGAAAGCAGGCCCCATTTACGCGGTGTGTGCCTTTGTATTAGGGGCGCGTTATCTGCAGTGGAACTGGTGGTTACTGACCGACCGTCGTCCGGATGCGGCCTGGGGATCGTTTCGTTTTTCAATTACCTATCTGCTGTTACTCTTTGTCGCTCTATTGGTTGATTACAGTGTAAGAGCCTGGTTATGACATCGAGTCCACAAGATGGCGCTGACCCTCAGCGCCACAATGCATTAAGAACCGCGCTGATTTTGTTTGCGGTCGTAGTATTAGTCTTTATTGGCGTCATCGTACGAACGCTTGTGGCCAGTCCCGACCTGGTCACTGCCCTGGAAGCGCACAATACGCTGTATTTTGAAGAGCCCCGTCCGGTGCCATCGGTTGAATTAATCGATCATAACGGCGTAACCATCCAGACCGGTGAATTGAACGATGGCCGTTGGCGGCTGATTAATTTTGGCTACACCTTCTGTCCGGATATCTGCCCGACGAATATGGCCGATTTGGCAAATGCCTATCGCGATCTGACCGAAGCAGGTCTCAATGAGCAACTGGATGTGTGGATGATTACGGTGGACCCCGCTCGGGATTCCGCTGCTCGACTGGCTCAATACGTACCGTTTTTTCATCCTGACTTTTTGGGTCTCACGGGCGATGAAAATAACGCCATCCAACCCTTAGCGCGTCAGCTCAATACGGTGTTTTATCCTGAAGGCGATGGCGATGTTTATACCGTCGCGCACAGCGATAATCTGGCGGTGTTAAATCCCGAAGGCGAATACGTTGCCTTGATTCGCCCGCCCCACGCTCCCGAGCAATACCGTGAAGTCATGCGGTTACTGATCGAAAACGACTAACGTTTTAATAATGCCGGGGCTGACCCCCGGCTTTGCCAGCGCCATAACCACTCCACCGGACCCAGTCGAAAATACCGCAGCCACACAAGCGTCAGCACACCGTTGCAAGCCCAGATGCCAATGGTTACCAAAACTAACTGACTGAACGAGCATTGCTGAAACCAGCCCAGTCCAAAACCATAAAATAAGCTGGTCGCCATCAAGCTTTGCAACAGGTAATTGCTCAGTGCGGTTTTACCGATGGCTTCAAAAAAGCGCGCAATTCTGTGCTGCGGCCATTGCCGCCAGAGCAGGGTTGCCAGGCACACTAGGCTTAGGCATAGACAGGCGGCGCCAAGGTAACTGAAAACACCGCGCCCGATGACGGTCCGGGTTGGATCAAAATCGCTGCCTGCCTGATAGATATAGCCCAAGGCTTTGATCAGTAACCCAACGGGTAACAGGACCGCCAGCCATAGAACATAACGTCGGGACGCCCATTGTCCGGACGTCAGTCCAAGGCGATAGAGTGCCATACCCAACAGCATCCAGCCGGCGACAAACCAAAAAGTACCAAAGGGCAAACCGAGGTAATGCGACGTAAGCGCTCGTTCAAAGCGCCAGCCCTGGTTATCCCACCAGCCACCCAGTAAGGCCGTTATCTCAGTCTGAAACGCCTGTGGGTCAGCGTCATAGGCAAGGCGTCGGATTTCGACGGGTACGAAACTCATTTCCATCAAACTGAGCACTGGAATCACCGCCAAGAACGCCAACCCCAGCTGCATTTGAGTTCGCACCTGCCATTTTATGGCCGGCGCCAATACCCAGGCGGCGATGGCGTAAGCAACAAGAATATCGCCGCTCCATATCAGGTAAGCGTGCACCAGGCCGATCGACAGCAACCCCAGACTTCGCTTGCGTTGCTGTTTGACCGGGTTTAAATCGGCGGCTTTACTGCGCTCAGCCAATAGCCAGATACCGACGCCAAACAGACAGGACAACAGACTGATAAAAATCTGTTCAGCAAAGAAATAACCGAAGGCATGCCACCAGCGATCGGCCAGCGACATGGGTTCATAGATATTGGGAATAACGTAGGCGCGTTCGATCCGGGCAAAGGCCTGAATGTTCATGATGAGGATGCCAAGAATGGCGATGCCTCTTAAACCATCAAGGACAGGCAGTCGTTGCTGTGGCGCAGAATCGTTTCCGGTTGTTTCCAATTAATCAGTCCTGCGATGAGCGCGGATTTGATCCAGATCAATACACAGCTGCCTGGCACCGATCAGTAAGCTGGGTGTGGGTCGGTGCAGCACATCGGCATCGGTGCTGATCAGCGCCTGTGACTGAACCGCGTGCAGCCGATCCCAGTGCTGCCATTGTTGTGGGTTATCGGTGACGATGACATCTGGGTTAGCCGCAAAGACAGCCTCCAGACTCACCTGAGGGGATAGCACCGGTAAGTGCGCGAAGACATTCCGGCCGCCACACAAGTCGATAACGTCGCTGATGTAAGAGTCGCCATTCAATGTATAAATAGGCTGATGCCAGACTTCGTAGAAAACGCTCAGCTCGGTTCGGTTTGCGTAACGATCTGCCAGTGCGGCGATGCCGTTTTCAAAAGCGTCGGCCGCTGCCTGAGCGTCGTCAATGTGTCCTGTTAATTGGCCCAGGTCACGCATGGCTTGGGCGATGGTCTCAAAGCTCTGTGGATCGCTGAAAAATACCGGTATGCCCAAATCGATCAGTCGATCAATCTCTGGGCGGCTGGGGCCGGTCGGGTAAGCAATTACCAAGTCGGGCTGCAGCGTCAGGATGGCTTCGCTGTTGATGGCGTTGTAATCGCCGACACGCGGTTTGGATTGAGCCGCTTCGGGGTAGTCGGCAAAGCGAACCGTCGCGATGAGTTGCTCATGGGCGTTAATGTCGTAGAGCAACTCGGTCGCATGGGGAATCAGGCTGATGACTCGGTGTGCCGGTGCATCCAAGTGCACCTCACGGCCCAGATCATCGATTAAGCGAACGTCGGCGGAAACCTGGCTGACCAGTACACAGCACAACAGCAGAATTTTTCTCATCACAACTCTTCAACAGCGCCGCTTGGCCAGCGGGATCGCTCGATACTAGGCAATACCCTTCGCCCCATCAAGGCAGGCTGGGCAGTCCGGCGGGGCTGTGTCATGATGCGGCAGCACTGCCGTTGAGGATAACCAGATGCTGCCGCTCTATCCTGAGATTCGTCCGTTCGATCGTCAGTGGCTGACGGTCAGCGACGGACATCGTCTGTATGTTGAGCAGGCTGGCACCGCGGGTGCTTTGCCAGTGGTGGTGGTGCATGGCGGTCCTGGCGCCGGTTTCTCTGAGCAGCTGCGCCGCTTTTTCGATCCAGAACACTTTCACATCATCCTCTATGACCAGCGTGGTGCCGGCCGCTCGGAACCGCATGCAGAGCTGAGTCACAACGACACCCCTCGCCTGATGAACGATTTGGAAGCCCTGCGCCAACACTTGGGAATAGAAAGCTGGGTGTTGTTTGGCGGCAGCTGGGGCGCCACGCTGTCGTTGCTGTATGCCCAAGCGTACCCACATCGCTGTCTCGCACTGATATTGCGCGGCGTGTTTTTGGCTCGACAACTGGATGTCGATTGGCTTTATGGCGGTGGCGCTGGCCGCTATTTCCCCGAAGAGTGGGAGCGCTTTATCGAGCCGGTGTCCGGTAAAACCGGTCAGGCTTTAGTCGAGGACTATGCCAAGTTATTCAATGGCGCCAACGATTTAGCCCGGGTTGGTGCAGCCAAAGCCTGGGCACGCTGGGAGGCGGTGAATGCATCGCTGAGGCCGAGTCAGCAATCGTTGGACTATTTCAGTTCCACCCATGTTGCGCTCAGCCTGGCACGCGTTGGGTGTCATTACATTCGTCAGCAATTTTTTATTGAGCCAGACCAGATATTGCAGCAGGCGGATCGCTTAGCCGGCATTCCCGGCTACCTTGTTCATGGTCGATACGACATGGTCTGCCCGCCCGACCAGGCCTGGCAGCTTGCCCAGCGCTGGCCGGACGCTGAGTTAGATCTGGTGCGCGAAGGCGGGCATTCCGGCTTTGACGCAGCCATGGTAGACGCGCTGATCCGGGCGACACAAAACGTTGCCCAGCGTTTTGGCCAAGGCGATGAGGAGGCCTGAAACAATGAAAGCGCTGATACAACGGGTACGGCACGCACGGGTCGAAGTTGACGGAGATTCAATCACCGCGATCAATCAGGGCATGCTGGTACTGGTGGGTATTGATAAAGGCGACGAGATCGACCGGGTGGAAAAGATGGCGCATAAGCTGCTGAATTACCGCATTTTTGCGGACGCCGACGACCGGATGAATCTCAATGTACAAGAGAGTGAGGGCGCCCTGCTGCTGGTCTCCCAGTTCACCCTCTCTGCGGATACCCATAAAGGATTGCGGCCCAGTTTCACCTCCGCGGCACCGCCTGCGGATGGCGAACGAATATTTAATGCCCTGGTCGCTGAGGTTCGCCGCCAATATGATCGAGTCCAAACCGGTCGCTTTGGCGCCAATATGCAAATTGAGCTGCTGAACGATGGGCCTGTGACTTTTCTGTTGGAAGTCAATTAACGAGGCGCAAGTGACACCTTATGGTCGTCCCCGACCGTCTTATTGGACTAAACTGAACGGATGATCAGAAAAAGGTCCAACCGGTGACGTTATCCGGCCCCGATTTTAAACAGATGCTGAAAACCGCCTGGTCACAAATGGTCAGCGATCCTTTGGCGGCCCAATCGGTGATTGATCAGGCTCGAACGCTGGTTGAACCGACAGAGCTTGAAAGTATCGAACTCGATTTTCACTCCGGTTGGTGTCTGATCTTCCAGGGCGAATACCTCAAGTCGTTAACCCCTTTCTCCAATGCCCTTGCCTTAGCAGAGCGTCTCAATGCGATTGATCCAACGATGCGGATCTGCAATGGCATTGGTATGGCCTACTACAACCTGGGCCGATACGGCTTGGCAGAGCGTTATTACGAACGTTCGCTGGAATTGAATCTGCAGGTCGGTAACAGCAACGGCACCTTCGCAGCCTTGTTAAACCAGGCGCTGCTGCATTTTCAAACCGATGATTTGGACAACGCCGAACGTCTGCTGAATAGGGCTCTGGGCAGCGATACCCGAGAGGTATCCCTGGAGAATCTCGGTGAAGCCGCGTTACTGCAAGCCAACCTGCATTCAAAACGCTCCGCTTTCGATGACGCGCTGTTAGGCTGCCGCGCGGCGTTGAAGTTTGCTCAGCAGCTGAACTACTGGCATCTGGAAATTCAGGCACTGATTGCGGTGGCGCGTTGTCAGCGCTTGCAAGGTCGGCTGGTCGAAGCCGAAACCACTCTAATGGTGACAATCGACCACCCCGAGTTTGATCGCGAAGGTGTGTCGGGATTATCGGCCTATATTGAACTGGCCAAAGTTCGCGCCAGCCAGGGTCGGTTTGCATTGGCCGTTATGGCCGTACGCACCGGCCTTAAGCGATCCGACTCACCGACGCTCAGCCTCACCCAGTTGCGGGCGCTGGAGGTGTTGTCGATCTGTCTGGAGCAAGGCGGGAAGTATCAGGCGTCGATGCGGGTTTTGCGACGGGCGCTGGACGTCGAGCGTAAATTGCAGGATCAGGACATGCGCCGTCAATTTGAAGTGCGGCAACTGCAGGCCAAGATTGATGAGCAGCGTCTGGAAAATCAGATTACCGATCACGAAAACCGGTTATTGAAAGCCACGCAGGCGCGCCTGCAATTGATCAACGACCTGTCGCGTGAGCTGGCGTCTACGTTGGCGCTGGAAGACATAGCGCCCAAGCTCTACGACATCGTCTCACAACGCCTGGACGTGCATTTCGTGTCGCTGGCGCTGAATCACCCGACGCGCCAAGGCGTTGAATTTGTCAGCATCATCGATAATGGCCAAGCGGTTCCGGTTTACTGCATCCCCTACCAGGTGAGTGACAGCCGAGCGGTACAGACGGCCCAGTCGGGTGAGCCCATTCTGGTCGGCGATGAAACCGACAAAGAGGATGTTAACTGGGTTGGCAACAGCCAGATTCTGCCGCGCAGTCAGTTGTTTATGCCCTTGGTGCACAACCGTCAGGTGCTGGGATTGTTTTCGCTACAAAGCCGCTTTGCCGACCGTTTCAGCCAGGAAGAGCTGGAACTGTTGAAATCGCTGGCGCCATTTGTCGCCATTACGTTAAGCAATGCTGTCAGCCATCAACGCCTGTTTGAGTTGAACCAGGCGTTGACGCACGAAAAAACGCAGATGGAGACGGCACAGGCGCGCATCGAGCACATGGCACACCACGATACGCTGACGGGCTTGCCCAACCGTCGGTTGTTGTCAGAGTTCGTCGACAACAAGGTTAGAGAGGCCGCTGAAACGGGTCGCACTTTTTATCTGGTGTATATCGACCTGGACGGTTTTAAGCCCATTAATGATCGCCATGGCCATCGTATTGGTGATCAGGTGTTGGTGGTATTGGGAAAGCGGCTGTCACAGTCGTTGCGTAAGGCCGACTTTGCGGCCCGGGTGGGGGGAGATGAATTCATCATCATTATCGATGACCTGGAACCGGCAACTCAGGTTAACGGCTTTATTAAACGCATCCTGTCGGTGATTGAGCAGCCATTGAAGATCGGCAAGGAAAAGCTGCACCTGTCGGCGAGTATTGGTGTTGCCAAGTACGAACAGCACGGCCAAAGCCTGGATGAACTCATGCATCATGCCGACCAGGCGATGTACAACATCAAACGATCTGGCAAAGGCGGTGTTGCCTTTGCCGGTGCTCAGAAATTGGGCTGAGGCATTAACTGCTGAAGCTGACGATCTTCATCGCCAGACTGGCCACCAGAACCAGGCAGGCCAGCCAACCCCAGAATACCAAGCCTTCCCAGAACCGTCGTAACCGGTTGCTGAGGCCTTGTTTGGGTGCGGCCTCTGGGCGGCTCATTGAGACCAGAATCCCGAAGAGCACGACGCTTAAGCCACACACCAGACCGATGAACAGTAAGCCGGTGTCGGTTTGCGGTCGGAATACGGCGACGGCAAATAAGGCGGGAAAAGACAGGATGCCGAGCCACAGTAGCCATCCCGCCGCGGGTCGGACGGGATAGAGCGTGCGTAATAGTCGATCCTGGAAACGAAACAGCATGAAGGACTCCGTACAAAGCTGACCATCAAAACGGAGTCCACTCTGTCGGTTCGGCTCAGTGCTGTAAAGGCGCGCGGCTTGCCTGCTCAAGAAACCTCTTCATCCACAGACCAATGCGTTCGCCCTGATGGACGTCATCCAGGCTGGCGCGGATACGTTTCATCTGCTCGGCGCTGACGTCATTTTCGCGGTATTCGAGTAACGCCTGTTCGTAATCTTTGCTGAATTCAGGGTGGCCCTGGAAACACAGCACCTGGTCGGGAATAAAGAAGGCTGCCATTGGACAGAAGTGGCTGCTTAACAAAGGCTTGGCGCCCGGCGGTAAGGCCGTCACCTGATCGCGATGGCTGACCAATAAGCTGACGTCATCAGCACTGTCGATAAAACCAGGTTGTTCATCCAGTTGATAATGCATAACACCCAAACCCCAGCCGGATCCGGCTCTTTCGGCACGACCACCCAGTGCGTGTGCCAACAGCTGATGCCCAAAACAGATGCCGAGCATGGGTTTGCCGGCTGCGAACAGCTGTTGGCTGTATTCGCGTAACCGGACGATCCAGTCGTCATCCGCAAAGGCATCGTGCTTGCTGCCGGTAATCAGGTAGGCATCGAAGTCGTCGATTGTTTCCGGATACTCTCCTTGGATAACCGAGAAGATCGGCATTTCCCAATCGGCGCCAACCCGATCAAACAGCTGCTGAAACATGCGGCCATAGCCAACATAGGTTGGTTTCAGGGTGTCACGCAGGATATCGGTTTCCAGAATGGCGACCTTCATAAGAGACTCCGTACCGTTTGAAAACCCGATTCTAATCAATCAGCGCTGCAGCAGGTAGTCGATCACCGGATTCATGTTGGCAAGATCGGGATGCTGGCTGTGATGAATCAAATAGAGCGGCAACGACGTCGTTGCCAGGTCGGCCCTGAGTTGCCACTGGGTTTGATCAACCAGGTTTTCTGGCAGCATTGCAGCGCCGGAATAGCGTTGTAGCCAATTGATTGCCAGTTGAAAATCGCTAGTCTGAAGGCTTGGCATTGAGTTGAGATCAGCGCCAGGGTGAATGGGCAATCCTGCTGCCCAGTCGATTTGAACGTAGCTGCGCTGCACCGCGTCTTCGGTGCGGACCCCATTGGCGCTGGTCAAGGTCAGCGTTAATGGCGTGAGTAGGCGGCTGGTGAGTTCGTCCACTTTTAACGAAACCGGTAAAACGGCCAGGTCGAGGCTGCGATCGAGTAAGCGTCGACTGATCTGGTCGGGTGTCAGGGTTTCACTGCGCCAAAAACGATCGGCTAATGTTTGGTGCATGTCCAGCAGGGCCGGACCCAGCCAGGCCGTTGAGATGGCTGGCGTTGTGGCCAGCGTCAAGGTGGCGGCGCGATCTTGCTGGCTGGCGACGTCCTGCCGTGCCTGTTCCCAAAGGCTGAGAATGCTCTCGGCATGATGCTGAAGTCGCTCGCCGGCCGCAGTGAGTTGGAGGTTGTTGCGATGGCGCACAAAGAGCGTTGTGCCCAGCTGGTTTTCCAGCTGTCGAATGCGAAAGCTGACCGCGGATTGTGTCAGATAGAGGTTGCTCGCAGCATGACCGAAATGGCGGGTCTGACAGACTTCGAGAAAGGTTTTTAACTGCTGCAGATCCAAGGCTGATTCCTCGCCCTGCGAAGTCGCGGTCGTCACGCCAGCGGCTTCATTCATTGATTAAAAGACTGCATCGACGCGGCAAAAATTACTCGTTTTACAGCCGGCCGTACAGTCTTTATGAATGCGCGCATGTGAGCAGGACTGCGGAGGTTGTCATGTCCCAAGCAATCAGCCCAGAAGGCTATACGTTATATAAGGCATTCACCGATAACCGACACTACCCCTATGGGCTGGAACGGTCCGGTGATTTCTCCATTCGCGAAGCTGAATTGCTGCGTCGCCTGGGTGAGACGTTTCGTCGCCTGGAAGTGGGTGATCATGCAGCGGTGAATGAAGTGGAAGAACAGTTTCTGAAGATGATTCGTGGTGAAAAAGAAGCGACCACCGACTGTGAGAAGCTCTGGCTGAAATACCGGGCCCGGGTGGAAGGCAAGTCGCGCGCATCGTTCTCTTTTACCGCCAGTTATTACTATGCCAAAGGCGCGAACAACATCGTTTCACCCGACGATGATTTTTCCGCGGACTTTGGTGATTAACGCCCGGTGATCCCAGACACGTGCAACCCAATAAAAAAGGCGGCCTAGGCCGCCTTAGTGTTTTTATCGGTCGTATTACTGGTCAGCCACAATGGCTTCCAGGCTGATTTCAACACGGCGGTTAGCGGAACGACCGGCATCGGTAGCGTTGCTGGCAACCGGTCGGGCTTCGCCATAGCCGATAGCGGCCACGCGCTCATAAGCAACGCCATTTTTCAGGAACACTTCAGCAACACTTGATGCCCGTTGTTCAGACAACAGCTGGTTGTAGCTCTCGCTGCCGGTGCTGTCCGTGTGGCCTTCCACCGTCACCAGGGTGTTTTCATATTCCTGCAGAACCTTGGCAACCGATTCCAGTGTATTGGTGAACTGCGCTTTAACGGTGGCGCTGTTTGTGTCGAAGGTGATATTGCCGGGCATGATCAGGTCAATCTGGCCTTCTTCAGTCCGGCGCACCTGGACACCGCTGTCGACCAATTCCTGGCGCAGTTCGGCTTCCTGCCGGTCCATGTAGAGCCCAACACCCCCACCGGCAACGCCGCCAATGCCCGCGCCGATCAAGGCACGACGCATGCGTTCGTCCTTGGGTGCGGTAGCTGCGCCAAGGACTGCGCCAAGCAAACCGCCGGCAATGGCACCGCGCGATGTGTTGTTGATTTGGTTTTGGCCGGTGAAGGCCTCCAGGGAGGTACAGCCGGTCAAGAGGGCGCTGCTCAGCGCCAGTGACCAGCCCAACGTCTTCCAGGTTTTCATGAATGGATTCCTCTCAAGAGCCAATGGCTTAGCGTTTAAATCGGTGGCTGATTAAGTCTAACGGCAACAGGGCTGTTTGCTTTGCCTCTTCCATCACAATATAGCTTTTTGATTCACGGACATACGGCAGCGCCAGCAGCATTTCACCCAGATATTTTCGGTAGCTGGCCAAGTCAGTCAGGCGCAGCTTAATCAGATAATCGGACTGCCCAGACACCAGATGGCATTCTTGGACATAACTGAGCCCGTCGACGGCCGCTCGAAATTCATCAAAGGCGTCGGGTGACTGATTCGATAAGGTGATTTCGACGAAGACCAGTAGCGACAAGCCCAGCGCCAGCGGGTCAATACTGGCGTGATAGCCTTGGATAAAACCGGTGCGTTCAAGGCGTTTGACTCGATCCATGCAGGGCGTGGTCGACAATCCGACTTTTCCTGCGAGATCGACGTAGGAGATGCGAGCATTTTCCTGGAGCGCACGGAGGATTTTTAGGTCCAGCCGATCCAGTTTGCGAGCGTTTTGGCTGTCCGTCATCGCAGCATTTACCGGGGAAGGAGCTCGCAGCATAACCGAGCCGCTGGCGTGGCGGCAATTGGCGTCTGGCAATGGTTGACGCCGTTGACCGGACTCCGTACTATTGCGCAGCTCGAACGCCAGCCCCCTGGTATTGTCCGCAAAGGTCAGTGAAATCAAGGGTTTGCGTTCATGCCTTACCCCAGGCATCCAGTGTCGGAGAGTAGCTCAGCTTGGTAGAGCACTACCTTCGGGAGGTAGGGGTCGCAGGTTCAAATCCTGTCTCTCCGACCAATCCCCGCCTGAACGTTAAAGCATCCAATCGACCTCGTATGAGCGACCCGAGGGTCACAGCCGCTGGCCGGCCCGTTTATGTCGACCTATCCGTTCTTGTGAAAAGCATTCAGCGATTTATTGCAGCCAGTTGTCGTCACTGTAGGGCTGTAGTTCGAGTCGTTGCAGTCGACGGCCTGTTAATACCACCCAGCCCAGAAAACGCCGGTCGCCGCGTGTGCTGAATTCAAACTCGTAACTGCGTTCCACCGTAACAAGGCTGACGGGTGAACGAGCCAGGCGGATTTTGCGCAGGTATACGCTTTGATCCAGCAGTTGGACGTTGGCTTTTTGGCAGGCTTTGCGTGCGTGCGCCAGCGCGAGTTGTCGAATGCCTAAGTGCCGCCACCACCAGGCACTGATGACGGCAAAGACGAGGATCAGCAGAAGTTGTTCAGAGCTCAGCATGGTTAATGGCCATTCAAATAAAGCGCGATGCCAGTGATTAGGCGGGGTCCTTAGGTAATAATCGATAACGCCGTTCCGGCCGGCCAACGCTGCCGTAGTTCACTTCGGCAATCAATTCCCCGGCGCTGACCAGGTATTCCAAATATCGCCTGGCGGTGGTGCGCGAAGCGCCGATGCGTTGACCGACGGCGTCGGCGCTCCAATTGCCATCTTCCTGCAATACCTTGCGGATGGTGTCGAGCGTCAGTGCATCGATGCCTTTGGGCAGTCGCTCCGGCTCGTTGCCGGTCTCGTTGTGCGCGCGGGGCAAGAGCGCATCCACTTCCTTTTGCGCCACTCTTTCGAGGTTGTCGAGCCGGTCCCGGTGCTGTCGATAATTGTATATGGCTTCTTCCAAGCGCTCGTAGACCAAGGGTTTGAGAATGTAATCAAAGACACCACCGTGCAGCGCGGAGCGCAGCGTTTCGACTTCGCGTGCTGCGGTGATCAATATAATGTCAGTGTGGCCATTTCGAGCGCGCAAGCGGCGCAATAAGTCGAGGCCATTGCCGTCCGGAAAGAAGACGTCCAGCAGCATGAGGTCGGGCTGGAGTACATCGACCAGATCTTCCGCATCCGTCAGGTTATGGGCGATGCCAGCCAGTTCAACGTTGCCCAATCGCTCGACGAAACGCCGCTGAATTTCAGCAATTTGTGGGTCGTCTTCGACAATCAACAATTTCAGATGTCTCACGCATCAGCCTCCCCGTCCGGTTGTTTTGGCAGGTATAGGGTGAAGCGACTGCCGGTTTGCAACACTTCCACCGTGATCGAGCCACCCCAGCGAGCCACAAAGGAACGCACCAGGTGTAAGCCCAGGCCGTGATTGTTGTCGCTCTTGGTGGTGACACCTTTTTCAAAAATGCGTTCGCGTTGTTCATTGGGAATGCCGGGACCCTGGTCTTCGACTTCGAATATTAAGTCGTGCCCCAGGTCGGTCATGCTCAGTTGCACCTGACCGCCGTTGGGGCTGGATTGGCGGGTGGCTTCCAGGGCGTTGTCGATCAGATTGCCAACGACGCTGACCAATTGGTCACGCGGCAGGCTGTCGGGCAGTTCGGTCATTCGGCTGTCCGGATCAATGATCAGCAACAAGCCCATCTCCCGCGCTCGGTTGTATTTGCCGAGCAGGCAGCCGGCCAGTACCGGATCGGGCACAGCTTCCAGCAACAACTGAATTAACGCCTGGTGATCACTCACTTCACTGCCGATCAGCGCCAGTGCCTCATCGTGCGCGCCGAGTTGGATCAGTCCGGCAATGGTGTGCAGCTTGTTGGAGTATTCGTGAGTTTGTGAGCGTAAGGTGTCGGCGTATTGCTGAATGCGCGTCAATTGGCGACTGACCTGATCGAGCTCGTCACGTAGGCGGAAGGACGACACCACGCCGATGAGTTCGCCCTCCTGTTTTACCGGCAGACGATTAACGATCATCAACCGACCGTTGAGCCAGACTTCCTGGTCAAACTGAGATTCACCGCTGTCGAGGATGGGCAGTAAACCGCTGTCCGGTAGGATTTCGTCGATCTTTGTTCCGACCAGGGCGGTATCTGGCGCCAGTCCCAGGGTTTCAATGGCGGTGCGGTTAACGGTGGTGATTTGGCCGTCACGATTGACGGCAACAATGCCCTCGCGCACCGACTGTAAGGTTGCGTCGAGCTCTTCAAACAACCGGGCAATTTGCTCTGGCTCGAGCCCAAAAATCGCCTTTTTAAAGCGGCCGGCAATGATAATAGCCGCCGCCACACTGGCCATGAGCATTAAGGTCATGGCGACAATCAGCACCAGTTTGTAGCGATTTATGGTAGCGCGGACCTGATCCAGCGAATAACCCACCGATACCAATCCAACGATGGTGTTGCCACTGTTGTCGAACACGGGCGCTTTGCCGCGCATCGACTCGCCCAGACTGCCGTGTGCTTTGTTCACATAGGCACGGCCATCGAGTAAGGCGATTTCGCCACGATCACCATCATCGTCGGCCATGGAATGACCAATGCGATCGGGATTGGGGTGAGCCAGTCGAATGTTGTTGGCATCGCCGATGACGATGAATAGCGCTTCGTTGGTGCGGGCGAGCTTTTTACTCAGTCGCTGCAGTGCTGCGGTGTCTCGTTGTTCAATGCCATTGATGATGCCGGGCATGGCGGCGATGGTTTTGGCAACCATCAAGGCACGCTGACCAATCTGGTCGTCCAGCGAGCGGCTGAGGTACTGCCAGGCAAACCCGCCAATCAGCCCGGTTTGGGCGGCGCTAACCAGGCCCAGTACCAATATCATGCGGGTTTTCAGCTTGAGTTTTTTAAACACGACAGCGCGCTTCTTTGTTGTTCGTCTTAAGTCGGAGGAGCCCAGCCAGTCGGTTGGGTGTTCGATCACGGTTCCGAGCGCTGATTAAGGGTAACGGAAGCTCTTTTTGATTGCCCGTGAACAAAATGAACTTAAGTGTCTTTATAACCGATAAAGGCTTTACGTCCATAAGCTGGCCGCCATTCGTTGCTCGACCTAACGTCCCGTCAGGCCACGGCCGCACCTCGGCCAGTGGCCGGTTGCGACTGGCAGCCTAAAACAACAACGAGAGGACAACCCAATGAAGCTCAAGCAAAGTCTTTCTTTGCTGGCGGCACTCGCCGTCAGTGCAACGACCCTGGCCTGGGAGCCAAGTGGCCGCGTTGAATGCATCGCACCGGCGGATCCGGGCGGTGGCTGGGATTTCACCTGCCGCAGTGTGGGTCAGGTGTTGGAAGAACTGGACTTAGTTCCAGGTAACGTTCAGACCACTAACATGGCCGGTGCTGGCGGCGGTGTGGCATTTGCTCATACCGTCAGTAAGCGTGGCGAAGACGACCAACTGTTGGTTGCTGCTTCAACCGCAACCACCACCCGTCTGGCTCAGCAGCAGTTCCCTGGTATGAACGCAGGCATGGTTAAGTGGGTCGGCGCCCTGGGTGCAGACTACGGCATCATTGCCGTCGCTAACGATTCTGAATACCAGAACCTGAACGAACTGATGGACGCGCTGAAAGAAGATCCGCGTTCGGTCAAGTTTGCCGGTGGCAGTGCCAACGGTGGCTGGGATCACCTCAAAGCGTTGATCGCTGCAAAAGCTGCGGGCGTTGAGAACCTGCCGCGCATTCCTTACCTGTCCTACAACAACGGTGGCGAAGCCATGACTCAGGTCATCGGTGGTCACGTTGATGCCTTTACCGGTGACATCAGTGAAGCCACGGGCTTTATTGAATCGGGTGATCTGCGTGTGCTGGCGGTGTTGGCTGAAGAGCGTCTGCCGGGTCGCCTGAGTGATATCCCGACAGCGCGTGAACAAGGCATTGATGCCCTGGGCCCGAACTGGCGCGGTTTCTATATGCCGGCCGATGCCGATCCGGAAGCTCAGGAATACTGGGTTGCCGCGATTGACGAGCTCTATGCCAGCGAAGAATGGGAAGCGGTCATGGCGCGTAATGGCCTGATTCCGTTCCATCCGCCGGCGAATGAATTCGAAAGCTTTGTCACCGACCAGGTTGCCGACATCGAACAACTGTCACGTGAGATCGGATTGCTGAGATGACCGCACGCGGAGATCGTTTGCTCGGCCTGGTCCTGTTGGTCCTGTCCGTAGCCTACGGTTGGGCCGCCCAACAATGGCCGCCGCCCTTCGGCGGCCAAGAGGCGGTTGGACCGGATACCTTTCCAACTATCCTGTCGGTGATACTGGCGTTATCAAGTTGTTATCTGATCGCCAAGCCGGACCCGGATACCGATTGGCCAGGCCGCCATACGTTGGTGGAGCTGGCTGTGGCTGTCTTGGTACTGATTGCTTATGCGCTGCTGTTGGAAGTGCTGGGGTTTGTCCTGGCGACGACTGCAGCGGTCGGCACACTGTGCTGGCGCATGGGTGCTCGTCCCAAAGGCGCGTTTCTGACCGGACTGATAGGCGCAGTGGCGGTGTTCATTTTGTTCAACCACTTGCTGGAGTTGTCGTTGCCAGCCGGCCTGTTGGAGGTTGAACGATGGATACCTTGAATTTCCTGATGCAAGGGTTTGCCGTTGCATTGCAGCCGCAAAACCTGATGTTTGCGCTGTTTGGTGCGTTTGTCGGTACGCTGATTGGTGCCTTGCCGGGTCTGGGGCCAGCCAATGGGGTCGCTATTTTGATTCCTTTGGCCTTCACCCTCGGCTTGTCCGCCGATACCGCCATGATTTTGCTGACCTCGGTTTACGCTGGTGCCATGTATGGCGGGCGTATCTCATCGATTCTGCTGAATATTCCCGGCGATGAACCGGCCATGATGACCTGTCTGGACGGTTATCCAATGGCGCAGAAAGGCAAAGCGGCCGAAGCCCTGGCGATTTCAGCCATTGCTTCTTTTATGGGTGGCTTGGTCGGTACGTTCGGCTTGATTCTGCTGGCACCGCTGTTGGCTCGCTTTGCGCTGACCTTTGGTCCGGCGGAATACTTTGCCTTGTTCGTTTTGGCGTTTGCGACTCTGGGTGGCATTACCGGCAAGAACCCGGTGAAGACCATTGTTGCTGCGACTCTGGGCATCATGATCTCCACGGTGGGCATCGATATCTCCACCGGCACTCAGCGTTATACCTTTGGCATGCTGAAACTCTACGAAGGCGTCGATTTTATTCTCGCCATCGTGGGTTTGTTCGCTATCTCCGAACTGCTGCTGTTTATTGAGGAGCGCGCCGGTGCCGGTCGTAAGTTGATCAAAGTCGGCAAGCTGATGCTGAGCCCGAAAGAGATTGTGGCGACCTTGCCAACGTCCATGCGTGGCGGCGTTCTGGGCTTTATCGCTGGCGTTTTGCCGGGTGCCGGTGCGTCTCTGGGCAGCTTTATCAGCTACACGCTGGAGAAGCAGTACCTGGGTAAAAAGGGCCGGTTTGGCGAAGGTGATCCCCGCGGTGTTGCCGCACCGGAAGCCGGAAACAACGGTGCCTCCTCAGGGGCGTTAGTACCGATGTTGACGCTGGGCGTGCCTGGCAGTGGAACCACCGCGGTGTTACTGGCGATGTTGATCTCGCTGAACATTACGCCCGGTCCACTGATGTTCACCCAGAATGCCGACATCGTCTGGGGCGTTATCGCCGCCCTGCTGATCGGTAACCTGGTGTTGCTGGTGCTGAACATCCCGCTGGTGGGATTCTTCGTGAAGCTGCTGTCGGTACCGCCGATGTACTTACTGCCGGTGGTGACCATGGTCGCTTTCGTTGGTATCTACTCGATTAGCCACTCAACGTTCGATCTCTACTTTATGGTGGCCTTTGGTATCGCCGGTTATCTGCTGCGTAAGCTGGAGATTCCGTTGGTGCCGATCATTTTGGGTCTGTTGTTAGGACCGGAAATGGAGAAGAACCTGGGGCACGCCATGGTGTTATCAGACGGCGACTGGTCCATCCTTTGGGGCAGTCCGTTGGCGGCAGGCTTGTGGATTCTGGCGGCACTGGGCTTGGTCCTGCCGTATTTGGTGGGTCCGATTCTGCGACGTCGTATGCGTCAAAGCATGACCGAAAGCCAGACCAGCGACTGAGCTGAGGCGTGTTACTGCTCTGAAAAAGCGGCCTATGGGCCGCTTTTTTTTGACCCGAGGAAGCGACAAAAACTTACAGTTTCGAGAACGCGAAACGCTTGTTAATAATAACGATTCGTATTAGATTTGTTATTCACTATTCAGCGTTAACAGGGTCGATCTGCACGATGTACGTCTGCGTTTGCAAAGGGGTCACTGACCGCGACATCGAAAACCTCGCCATCGAAGGCGCCGATTACAGCGACATCCGGCGTGAACTGGGCGTGGCAACAGACTGTGGTTCCTGTGGTCAGAGTTGTAAGCAGCTGCTGAAAGAATTCGAATGGGCGGCGACCGCTGATTTTACGGCAGCCTGATACCTGCCAGCGTTCGTCCATAAAAAACCCGGCCATGGCCGGGTTTTTTTATGGGTGCCATGTTACTCAGAGGATGACGTAATACAGCACCGTAAAGAAATGCAGAGCGCTGCCGGCTAAGACAAACAGATGCCAGATGGCGTGGTTAAACGGCAGTCGTTTCATGCCGTAGAAGACTACGCCCAGCGTGTACGACAGCCCGCCAGCCACCAATAAGCTCAAACCGGCCGGTGGCAAGGTCGCAATCAGCGGCCGAATAGCGATCAGCACAGACCAGCCCATAAACAGATAAAGGCCGACCATCAGCCAGTGAAAGCGGCGCAGTGATGTTAGGTGAACCACTGTACCGAGCAACGTTAAACCCCAGACGATACCGAACAAGGTCCAGCCCCAGGGGCCGCGCAATGTTACCAGCGTGAAGGGTGTGTAAGTGCCCGCAATCAGATACAGAATGGCAATGTGATCAAAGCGGCGCATCAATTGACGCACGCGCGGCGCCTGAATGGCGTGATACAGCGTCGATGCGCTGTACAACAGAATCAGAGTGGCGCCGTAGACGCTGGCGCTGACAATTTGCCAAGCATCGCCATACAGGCTGGCCAAGACAACCAGAACAATCAGACCGGCGATGGATAAAACAGCGCCGATACCGTGCGTCAGGCTGTTGGCCCACTCTTCGAGTATGGAATACGTGGGTAATGCAGAGGTGGACATGGGTTGTTTCCGAGAGTCATTCAGACGTCTATAGAGTGCTCGCTTTCTGTATAAATTCAATGACAGCCGTCTGATTTTTCGCAATCAGGACACAATGAGCGCCCCGGCCCGATCATCTGTTCGCTAAGAACGAGCGGGAATCAGCAGATCGAAACGTTAAGACTCGGGCATTGTGCTTTTATTGCACTAATTAGAGTGGCAGAATCCGAAAATCGTAACGTTAAGATTTTCAATCAGTCAGAGGTGAAACCATGGTGTCTACATCGAGTCGTCTGTTGCAGGACGGTTGGTCGCTGTACCGCGCGGATCAACAGCGGTCGGTTTATGCAGCGGCTATACCTCTCGACGTTCATCAGATATTGCTCGATGCCGGTGATATTCCTGATCCATATCTGCGCAAAAACGAAGCCGAGGTTCAGTGGGTGCATCAGCACGACTGGGTGCTCGAAACCGACTTTGAGATTCATGAAACGGATCTGGCCGATCAGGTCACCTTGCGCCTGGCCTTTGTCGATACCCATGCCCGTGTGACCATTAATGATCAGCCAGTGGGTGAGTTGTCTAACTTCTTCCGGCGTTTTGATCTGGATATCCGTTCAGCACTGCGGGTCGGCACCAACCGGTTAACCATTACCCTGCATAACAATGCGGCGCTCGCTGCAAAACTTGCCGAGCAGCAGCCCTTTCCGGTGCCCTGGGCGGAAATGAACAACCAGATTCCGCATATGAATCTGGTGCGTAAAACCCAATGCGATGCCGGCTGGGATTGGGGGCTGTGTTTGCTCTCTACCGGCGTCTATGCGGCGCCGGAATTGATTCTGCATTCGGGCCGCCGTCTGGATACCGTCCGGGTGGACCAGCAGCATGAAGCCGATTGTGTCCGTTTGAGTGTCACAGTCGATACCACGGGCCCGACCGAAATCAATGAGCAGATCGAACTGTCGCTGACCGGTGTCGAGCCGGTTCACCTCACCCTGGCGCCGGGTCAGCATCAGGCTCAGGCAACACTGGTTGTTGAGCATCCGCAACTGTGGTGGCCGGCCGGATACGGAGAACAGCCTCTCTATCGGTTGACCGCCCGCCTGGGCGATCATCAGTGGCAGCGCGATATTGGTTTGCGATCGCTGCACTGGGACCTCAGTAAAGATGGCGCGGGTAATCGCATGGCGGTTGTGGTCAATGGTGTCGATATTTTTGCAAAAGGCGCCAATTGGATACCAGCCGATGCCTTTCCCGCTCGTCATCAGCCTGAGCGCTACCAACAACTGCTTGGCGATGCGGTCGCCGCCAATATGAACATGGTGCGCGTTTGGGGCGGTGGGTTTTATGAGCACGATGCCTTTTACGATACCTGCGAACGATTGGGCATTCTCGTCTGGCACGATCTGATGTTTGCCTGTGCGCTCTATCCGAGCACGCCCGCCTTCATCGACGACATCCGCCCGGAAGTCGATTACCAAGTGCGTCGTCTGCAGTCTTACGCCTGCATCGCTTTATGGTGTGGTGATAACGAAGTCATTGGCGCTATCGACTGGTTTGACGTATCCCGAAACAATCGCGATCAGTATCTGGTGAATTACGATCGGCTCAACCGCGTTCTGGATGAAACCGTGGCGAAGGCCGATCCGGGCCGAAAATTCTGGCCGAGTTCGCCGTGCAATGGCGAATTGGATTTCGGCGATGCCTGGCACGACGATGACCGTGGCGATATGCATTTTTGGGATGTCTGGCACGAGGGACAATCCTTTTCTGCTTACACCGACATCAAACCGCGTTTCTGCTCAGAGTTTGGCTATCAATCGTTTCCCTCGCTGGAGCTGATTGAATCGATCACTGATCCGGCTGATCGCAACGTCACCAGTCCGGTGATGGAGGCTCACCAGAAAAATGACGGGGGCAACTCGCGCATTGTGGAAATGTTCACCCGCTATTTTCGTTTCCCGGTGGGGTTCGATCAGTTCTTGTATCTCAGTCAGGTGCAGCAATCGCTGGCGATTAAAACCGCTGTGGAATACTGGCGTTCACTGCGGCCCCACTGCATGGGCACGCTCTATTGGCAATTGAACGATACTTGGCCGGTGGCCTCCTGGAGCAGCCTGGAATATGGCGGTCGCTGGAAGCAGCTGCACTATCACGCCAAGCGGTTTTACCAACCAATTCAGTTGTTTTTTATTGGTGAAGGCGCGCAAAAACAACTGGTCGCCGTCAACGATCGCGCTGAACCCGCTCAACTGAGCGGTCATTGGCGCCTGTTATCGCTGGGTGGAAACACGGAGCGCCGTGGGGCGATTGAACAGACCTTGGCCGCCGGTGAAAGCGTGGTGATTGCCGACCTTCATTCGGAACACCCCGAACAGCAATTTGTTGTGGCTCAGGCAAACGCTCAGTTCGGCGACCAATCATTTAAATGCGATGCCACCGGTTATTTTGCTCTGTGGAAGGCGCTTGATTTTCCGCAGGCAGAGGTCCGCGCAGAATACGGCGAGTGTAATGGCCAGTCATGGGTGGAGCTCAGTTGTGACCGCCCCGCGCACTTTGTCACGCTGTCTGCCCCGACCGCAGGGCACTGGAGTGATAACAGCCTGACCCTGTTGCCGGGAGAACCGCGCCGGCTGTATTGGCACGGTGAGGCATCGTTAAACTCCGCAGAGCTGCGGGTGGATCATTTAGAACGCAGTTACCGGAACTGATTTTATGACACGGTTGCTGAGTCGGATCGCTCAAACAACGCCGGGGAGAACGCTCGCGTGATGCGCGCCCGTACCACATTAAAAACATTGGCCCGACATTTGGGGCTGTCGATTACGACCGTGTCCCGGGCGCTGAAAGACGGGCCGGAAGTTCGCCCGGAAACCATCGCGCGGGTGAAAGCGGCGGCCGCTGAATTGGGCTATCGCCCCAATCAGTCCGGCATTGGTTTGAAAACCGGTAAGACGCACGTCATTGCGCTGATTTTGCCGGTGCTGAAACCGGGCGAAGTGGTCGGTGATGTAGGCACCGGGCCCTTAATAGAAGGGCTAACTGCGGCGTTGTCGGACACGCCTTATCAACTGACGGTGATTCCCAGCCGCAGTGAACAGGATGAATTGGCGCCCGTGCGTACTTTGGTGGAGCAAGGTCTGGCCGATGGCGTGGTATTAACCCTGACTGAAAGCCAGGACGCCAGAGTGCGGTTTCTGGCCGAGGCGGGGGTGCCTTTTGTGACCTTTGGTCGGACCGAGCTGGCGCTACAGCACCCTTATGTCGATATCGATAACGTCGATTTCAGCCGTCGCGCCGCCGATCATCTGCTCGATCGGGGTCACCAGCGACTGTGTCTGTTACTGCCACCCTCACGGTATCTGTTTGCTTGGCATCAGCGGCTGGGGTTTATGCATGCGCATCAAGCCAGAGGCCTAACAGTGAATGAATCGCTTCAACTGGTGCCACAAACGAACGATCTGGATCCGCGCGCCCTGGCGCGTCAATTGGCGGATAGCGAAACACCCCCCGATGCGTATATCTGCGGCAATGAAATCACCGCCATGGGCTTGCTCGCCGGCCTTGGCGATGCCGGACACCGCGCAGATGTGGTAGCGTTAGAGACCTCAACGCTGGCGGATTATTTTCACCACCCGGTCGATGGTTTTCGACAAGACCTGCATCACACAGGTCGCCAACTGGGTCGGGTATTATTAGCCGCTTTGTCGGAGGACGCTCCGATGAATGAACTCCAGGTGATCGATACCGCCTGCTTTATCAACCGTACGGATCCAACAATAAGATGAAACCCATACTTTGTTTCGGCGAATTGCTGATCGATTTTCTGAATTTTAACAGCGCCCACGAAGGCGGTTTTGACCTGCCCGAGTTTCGTCAATACCCCGGTGGTGCGCCGGCCAATGTTGCTGCAGCCGTTGCTCGTCTGGAGGCCCCGGCACGATTCGTCGGTCAGGTTGGCGACGACCGCTTCGGTCGCTTTCTCACCGACGCCATGGTGCAACTGGGTGTTGATATGACGTACCTGGGCGTACACCCCAGCGCTCATACACCGCTGGCCTATGTCTTTCTCGATGACGATGGTGAGCGCAGCTTCGAATTCCTGCGCAAAGCCTCGGCGGATGTGTTGATGACGCCGGAAGATTTGCCGATCCCGGCGTTTGAAGGCGCCGGCCTGTTTCATTTTTGTTCCAATACTCTGACTGACGTTGCCATCGCACGCACCACGGAAGCGGCGGTCGCGCAGGCGCGTCGTGTCGGCGCCACCATCAGTTTTGATGTGAATCTGCGTCATAACCTCTGGCCGAAAACCACGGTCGATCCTGCGGTAATCGATCGCTTTTTGCGCCTGGCTGACATCGTCAAAGTCTCCAAAGAGGAAGCCGATTGGATCGAAGCCTCCGGTTTCCCCATTGAGGAATGGCTCGACACCGTTAAAGCCATTTGGGTCACCGATGGCGGTGGCGACATCCGTGTACTGACGCGCGCTGGCGATTTGCTGGTCACTCCACCGGCGGTGAAAGCGGTCGATACGACCGCGGGTGGCGACGCCTTTAGCGGTGGCTTATTGCGGGCGCTCAATGGTCGAGAACTGAGCCATTTGAGTCAAAACGAGTTGGAGCAGATTACCCAGTTTGCTGCCGCCTGTGGCGCCAAAGCGGTCAGCCGCGCAGGTGCGCTCCCCTCTTTGCCAACCTGGTCGGAAGTCAGTGATCACTGGCCGTTTGACGCCTGAGGAATCCGCCATGAACTTTTTTGAAACCGAATTTTTGGTGGAGCACCTGAAGTCCATCCTGGCGTTTTACGACCCGCGCGTTGTCGATTCCGGTGGTGGCTACTATCAGAACTACCATGACGACGGCACTGTGTTCGATCCGGGTTTCCGTCAACTGGTGTCATCGACGCGCATCATTGTGAACTACGCGCAGGCCGGTCGGTTCTTTAATCGAACCGACTACCTGAGCATCGCCCAGCACGGCCTGGACTATTTGGAACGGGTACACTGGCGAGAAGAAGCGGACGGCTATGCTTGGACGCTGCGCGATCATCAACCCGAAGACATGACGCAACAAGCATACGGTTATGCCTTTGTGTTGCTGGCTTATGCCGCTGCCCGTCAGGCCGGGTTGGTCGATGACGCCCCCTTAGCGCAAACCTATGAGCGGCTTGAGCAGCGTTTCTGGCAAGCCGAGTACGGACTCTACGCAGATGAAATCAGCCCCGATGGCGTGCTCAGCGATTACCGCGGTCAGAACGCCAATATGCATCTGTGTGAGGCGATGATTGCTGCCTTTGAAGCCACCGGTGAACGTCGCTATCTGGAACGGGCCAAAACGCTGGCACACAACATCGCCGTGCGCCAGGCCGACCAGACCGATGGGTTGATCTGGGAGCACTACCAGGCCAACTTCAACATCGACTGGGATTACAACAAGGACGATCCGAAAAACCTCTATCGTCCCTGGGGGGTCCAGCCGGGCCATCAGACTGAGTGGACCAAGCTGTTGTTGATGCTGCATCGCCATGCGCCAGAGTCGTGGATGGTCGAACGCGCTCAATCGTTATTTGATCGCGCCTGGGAAACCTCCTGGGATGCCCAAGAGGGTGGCTTGGTCTATGGCTTCGATCCGGACGGCAACTGGTGTGACGATGACAAATATTTCTGGGTGCAGGCGGAGAGCTTCGCCGCCGCAGCCTTGTTGCATCAGGCTACAAACGACGACAAATACCTGGAGCACTATCAAAAGCTGTGGCAATACAGCTGGGATCACTTTGTCGATCATGACAACGGTGCCTGGTTCCGCTTGCTGACCCGTGACAACACCAAAGTATCTACAGAGAAAAGCGCTGCGGGTGCGAAGTGTGATTACCACACTCTGGGTGCTTGTCTGGAAGTGTTGCGAGTTCAGGGAATTCAAGTCGAGCCGGATTGAGTAAAGCCGACTCGCGAAGCACCATCACGAAGACGCAATAACCTGAAAAAGGGCGCCCTTGGGCGCCTTTTTTTAATAAAAAACCCGCCGGATGGCGGGTAAAGAGAAGACCGGTTTTGGGGAATCGGTCGATCGGTTACGCAGCGGTTATTCGGCCGGTGCCGGCGGCATGGGTTGGCCATCTTGCGGGCCACGGCCGTGGTGACGGCCACCGCCCATCATGGGGCCGTGGAATTCCAAATAGGTCATCAACTCTTCGACCTGCGTGGCGCTGAGAACGGTGCCAAGCTGGTCGGATAAGGCGGTATGTGCCTGAGCACGAAGGTCAGCAAACTCTTCTGCTGAGGGGCGGCCGGCACCGGAATCCCGACGGGCTTGCATGGCCTGGCGTTGGTCATCACGGAAGGTACGCATAACGTCCAGCACGTCTTCAGCCTGGTCTTCAGTCAGGTTCAGTTCGGTGAAGATGTAGTTGAAGCGCTCACTGGGATCCTGACCGCGATCATTGCCGCCCCAGGCGAATGCGCCGCTAGCGCTTGCTGTCAGAGCCACAGCCAGAGCCGTGGCGATGAAGGTATTGCGATGTGTCTTTTTCATGGTCTGTGCTCCTGAATATCACAGGGCGGATGCCCCGGTGATGATCAGTGTCGTTGCCTTATTCGCAGCGAATGTGGAGCCAGGATGCACGACATAACCTTTACCTAAGAGGCTTATTCGTACTTGTAGCCGGCGCCATAAACCGAACGCACAAACTCCTCTTCCGGTGCCAGTAACTGCAATTTACGACGCAGGTTTTTGATATGACTGTCGATGGTGCGGTCACTGACCAGACGGCGATCCGGGTAGATGGCGTCCATCAGTTGATCACGTGAGAATATCCGTCCTGGGTGACGCATCAGCTCAGCCAACAGTCGGGATTCGAGCGCCGTCAGTTCCACCTTGCGCTCACCAAAGCGTGCTTCATTCGCGCCTTCGGGTAACACCAGTCGTAATTCTGTATCCGATTCGTTGCCATTATTGAGGTGAGTGCGTCGCAGCACAGCTTTGACGCGAGCGACCACTTCCCGGGGACTGTAAGGTTTGCAAACGTAATCGTCAGCGCCGAGCTCCAGACCCAGCAGGCGGTCAATTTCTTCAACGCGAGCGGTGGTCATAATGATGGGCGTGGCCATTTTTTTCCGAATTTCACGGCACAGTGTCAGGCCATCCAGACCGGGCAACATCAGGTCGAGCAGGATCAATGCCGGCTGGTGATCGGCGAGCCAGTCTAAAACCTCATCGCCGCGGTGACACAAATGGGTGTCGTAGCCATCGCGATGCAGATAGTCGCGGACCACCTCAGCCAGCTTGGCCTCATCTTCAACAATCAGGATTAAGTTGCTCATCCGGTTTTCCTCAGCGGCAGCTCAACAATAATGGACAGCCCACCCTGCGGTGAATTCTGTGCGCTGACCTTGCCCTGATGCGCACTGACGACGTTATGCACAATGGCCAGGCCGAGGCCGGAGCCACCACTGGCGCGATTACGCGAGTCTTCAACGCGGTACAGGCGGTCAAACAGTTTGGGCAGCGCGGACGATGGAACACCGGGGCTTGAATCCGACCATTCCAGCCGAGCGACTTGCCCCGCCCGACTCAATCGAACCATCACCTCGCCCGGTGCATCGGTATAACGCAGTGAGTTTTGCGCCAGATTACTCAACAACTGAGTCAACCGGTGGCTGTCCGCTTCGATCAGAACAGGACTGTCAGCTGGGTGAAAGGTCAGCTGTAACTGGGCGCGATCGAACGCCGCCTGTTGATGACTGAGTTCCTCTTGAATCAGTTCATTGAACTCCAGCGTCTCGCGCCGATAGCTGAGCGCGCCGGCGTCGGACAGTGACAGTTCGTGCAAATCTTCAACCAGAGCGCTGAGGCGCTCGATTTCCTGATACAGCGATGAAAGGGTCTCTGGGTTTGGTTGGCGCACACCGTCTTGTATGGCTTCAAGTTCGGCACGCAAGACGGCAATGGGCGTGCGCAGTTCGTGCGAAATATCCGCGATCCAGCGCTGGCGGGCATTGAGGTTTTTCGCCAGCGTGGTGGCCAGATGATTGAAGTCGCGGGCCAGATCCGCCAGTTCATCACTGCCTTTTACTGCAATCTGAGTGTCGTAGTCGCCGCCAGCCAGGCGGTGGGTGGCGCGTTGCAGGCGGCTGATGGGGCGCGTTAAAACGGCAGCAAACGGCAACGCTACAGCGACAGACAGCAGCAGAGCGGCTAAGGCGATCCAGCGTAATTGGCGGCGTTGCTGATCGGCAAAAACCCGATCAAACTCACCCGTCAGTCGCAAGTTGGTGGGAACACCCAGCTCGCCAATGCGTTCTCCAGCGCTGTTTTCAATTGGCAACCAGGTGCTGAAATGACGAGGGATCGGCGGCCCGGCGATCAGCGCGCCCTGGGCGTCACGCAGTTGCAGCGGCGGACCCCGAAAGCGTCGGCTGGATGATTGAGTCGTCGATGGCGCATCGGCATCCGGCCGGCCGAATAAAAACGGTTTGATTAAGGTCGCCCAGCGGAAACTGTCCATCGTCTGCCAGCCGCCCTGGTCGACATAGTCCTCGGCCAAGGCTTCAATTAACGGCGCCAGCCGTTTGCTCTGCACAGCCTCTTGATAGTTTTCAAAGCTGGTGCTGAACGCCTGGTTGTTGGCGACCACAATGGCCACCGTCAGTAGGGCATTGGCCAGTAAGATAACCGCCAGAACCTGATAACGAAGTCGAATGCGCATGGCTGTCAGTCATACAAAAGAATCCAGTGCTCAGCATAGTCTGAGATTGTGCAGCCGATGTGGAGTGCCGAACGCCATAAAAAGGTCATGGTTATGCGCAATAGTGAGCGGTTGGATTCGCTAATAGACCATCGAGCAGACAAGGGTGAGATCGATGACACAAGGTTTATCAACTGCCCGAAGAGCACTGGATGTCGGTCTGCGCTTTCTCGTGCTCGGTTGTTTGAGCTTTGGTGGTCCGGCCGCGCATCTGGGGTATTTTCGTCGTACTTTTGTTCAGCGTCTGGGGTGGCTCGACGATGACGGTTATGCGCGTCTTGTCGCCTTGGCGCAGTTTCTGCCAGGGCCTGCGTCCAGTCAGGTTGGTTTTGCCATCGGTTTGCAGCGTGCTGGACTGTTCGGTGGTCTGGCCGCCTTTATTGGTTTTACGCTGCCGTCCTTTCTGTTGATGACGGTCATCGCGGTCGGCAGCCGAAGCTGGATGGATCAAGCCTGGCTGCCGGGTGTGATCGATGGGCTGAAGTTACTGGCGCTGGTGGTTGTGGCCGATGCCGTGATGGGTCTGTATCAATCTTTTTGCCGCCGCACCCTGACACAATCAATGGCTCTTATCACGGCCGCGGCCGTGTTGGTTTCACCCTGGATCTGGATTCAGCCATTGTTGTTGTTAGTGATGGGGTTGGTCGGTGCCCGCCGGTTGTCGGTCGATACCGCTCAGTCAGCAACAGTGAGCGGGCGGCTTAAGCGGTGGCCACTGATAACCTTTGTTGTGATCGTGGCTGGGCTGCTGGTGGTTCGCAGTGATTTCACCGATTTGGCGCTGCCCTTTTTCAGCACGGGCAGCTTGGTGTTTGGCGGCGGTCATGTTGTGCTGCCGTTATTGCAGGCCGGTGTCGGTGCATCGATGCCGGCCGATCAATTCCTCTTTGGCTATGCCAGTGCGCAGGCGATGCCCGGACCGTTATTCACCATCGCTGCGTATTTGGGCGCGTTGTTGCAGCCGGATCAACCCTGGTGGGGCGCTGTGGTTGCGACGTTGGCGGTCTTTTTGCCCGGCTTTTTGCTGGTGCTGGCGTTGTCCCAAGTTTGGCAGCGTCTGGCGCAACTGCCTCGACTGGCCGGCGCTTTGGCGGGCGTTAATGCGGCGGTCGTAGGGTTGTTGTTGGCGGCGTTATATCAGCCTGTCTTTGTTACGGCCATCGATGGAAGCAGTGACCTAGCGCTGGCGTTGCTCGGTTTGCTGGCCTTGCGCCTGTTGCGGTGCCCGGTGCTGGTGTTGGTCGCCGTCGCTCTCGTTATCGGTGGGATGGGCTGGGCATAGACTCAACGACTCATTGTCGTCGCTTTGTCATTCACCCTTGCCAAGATGATGCTCCTTTGGCAATAGTTGACCACGGGGTCAAAAAGGGTCGAATGGGACGCTCGGCACAGGGTTGTCAGCAACGCGGCCGGGTTTTCAATGAACGGATAAAAAGGCATTCGCCATGAACAAACTGACAACAGGATTCGCCATGCTGGCCGCCCTTGGGTGCAGCAGTGTCGCTGGTGCGGCGACGGTGGAATTACGCTTGATGGAAACCACCGACATTCATATGCATCTGGTCGATTACGACTATTACTCCGACCGAACCAACGTCACCGTTGGCCTGGCGCGAACGACCGCGCTGGTGAATCAGTCGCGTATGGAGGCGACCAATTCGGTTTTGGTCGATAACGGCGACCTGATTCAGGGCAATCCACTGGGCGATTACATCGCCAAAGATCGTGCGTTGGCAGACGGTCAGATTCATCCGGCGTTTAAAGCCATGAATCTGCTCGACTACGATGTCGGCAATATCGGTAACCATGAATTTAATTACGGCCTGGAATTTCTTGAGCAATCGCTGGCGGGCGCAGAATTTCCGTATGTGGTTGCCAATGTCGTGATTGATGATGGCGACGACGACACAAGTAATGACCAGCCCTATTTTCAGCCGTACGTCATTCTCGATAAAACCGTTGCCGATACCAATGGCCAACTGCATCGGTTACGAATTGGCTACATCGGTTTTACGCCACCGCAAATCATGGTGTGGGATCAGGCCAATCTGACTGGCCGAGTTCAGTCACGCGACATTATTGAAACGGCAGAAAAGTACGTCCCGCAAATGAAAGCAGAGGGTGCTGACATCATTGTCGCCATTCCGCATTCCGGTATCAGCGGCAGTGTGCGCGAAGGCCGTGATGAAAACGCCAGTCGGTATTTGGCGCAAGTCGATGGCATAGACGCCATTATGTTCGGTCATTCGCACCGTGTTTTTCCGGGGCCGGGTTATGACGGTATTGAAGGCGTTGATGCCGAAGCCGGAACCCTTTTCGGTGTGCCTTCGGTTATGCCGGGTTTCTGGGGCAGTCATCTGGGCATCATTGATTTAACGCTCGAAGGTGAAAATGGCGACTGGACCATCGTTGCCAGCCAGGCTCAGGCGCAGCCGATTTATGAGCGACGCGATGGTGAAACGGTGGCACTGGTGGAAGCGGTACCGGAAATTGTTCGTGCCGTTCGCGATGACCACGAAGGCACACTGGACTATATGGCGCAGCGTGTCGGTGAAACCACGGCCAACATCAATTCCTACTTTGCATTGGTGCAGGACGATCCCTCGATTCAAATCGTCAACAACGCTCAGCGTTGGTATGTCGAACAGATTGTGGCGGGTACGGAATACGAAGGGGTGCCAATCTTGTCGGCAGCAGCGCCCTTTAAGGCGGGGGGTCGCGGCGGTGCCGATTATTACACCGAAGTGCCTGCTGGACCGATTGCATTGAAAAACGTCGCCGATCTGTACATCTATCCCAATGACTTAAAAGTCGTTGAACTCAGCGGTGCTCAGGTTGTGGAATGGCTGGAACGTGCCGCGGGTCAGTTCAACACCATTGATCCACAAGCCAGTGGTCAGCAGTCACTGGTGAACGATGCCTTCCCCAGTTACAACTTCGATGTCATTGATGGTTTGAATTACCGCATCGATGTCACCGTTCCGCCGCGCTATGACAGCGAGGGTAACCAAGTGGGTGATGAGCACCGTATTATTGAGGTGACTTACCAAGGCGAACCTTTGGACGGTCAGCAGCGGTTTCTGGTGGCGACCAATAATTATCGCGCCGGTGGCGGTGGTTCATTCCCGAACCTGGATGGTTCAACGGTGGTCATCGATGCGCCCGATAAGAACCGCGACGTGGTGGCCAACTATCTGCTCAGCCAGGGCACCCTGAATCCGTCAGCGGACAACAATTGGCGTTTTGCAGACTGGGGTAACGCTGAAGTGGTTTTCCAAACCTCGCCTCAGGCCGAACGGTTGATGCCTGAACAGGTCGCGCCGGTGCGGCCATTAGACAGTGGGTTTGTCCTCTATCGCTTCGACTGAGGCACGGTGTAACACCCCTTTCGCCGCCTCGTCCTGAGGCGGCCATCCATTCCTAACATTCTTTGTTGAAAAAGGTGTCGTTTCTGTCCGCCTTGCAGCCGCTCTAGAATGGGCGATTGGCTGTTTTAACTGTTTTGCATGACAACAAATTACCCAAAGACGGTATTGTGAACGGCTCTTATTGCCGATAGCGTGATTGCAACGGAGCGTGCCGCCAAACGGCGGCTGCGAATGGATGGTACTGGTGGCACGGAGGTCGATCTGAACGGATGACAACAACGGTGGCTATGAATCCGAACTCACGCTCAAACCCCATCGCCCCTGAAGGTGTGGACTTCAACGAAATCGAAGGTCAGTTCAACGAGAACGTTGGTGCATTTTTGGCGCAGGTTCGTCATATGAACCAACAAAAAATACCGGCGTTGATTAAGGCGTTGTCGGTTTCCAAGAAAACCTATCTGGAAATGGAAAAAGGCAAGCGCCAGTACCGCATGCACATCATCGCCTGGTGGAGCTTTGTGATGGGGTTGTCGCCGCTGCATATCCTCGCGCAGTCCGATTATTTTGGGCATTTGCCGATCGGCGATTACCGCAACATTCGTCAGATCAAACTGGCGTTGTTGCTGCAGCGGGTGCCGTCAGCGCAATCGACGGAAGCGTTGCGGGGTTTAATTGACGATTGCCCGCGCACCATTCATCGCGACATCGATCGTTCGATGCACATTTCCATCGAGGAGATGGAAGAGGCGCGCGCTTTCCTCTATTCCAGCGACTATTACTTGATGATTGCCGAGGCCATGCGGCGTTTTATCACCCAAAACGGTTTCACCCGGCGTGAATTTGCCGAGTTTCTCAGCGTGACTCAACGCACCGTGCGCCGAATTCTCAAGGGCGAAGTGGCGCTGAATTACAGTTACTACGCGCGGTTCTATTTATCGACGGGAATTTATCCACTGAAGGTCGTGGAAGAGCCGGCCTATATGCGCGTGCGTCTGAAGCTGGAGCAGCGCTTCTTTTTAATCAATGATTTGATCGCCGGTTACGGCAGTCAGCCAGAACGGCTCGACGAGGCATTGGTGCAATTGGGTGAACAGCCCGCCGATGCGTACTGGCGTTCGCTGTTCACCTGAGGTTTTTAAGCGACGGGGATCAGTGGCGCCCGGTGTGGCCAAAGCCGCCAGCACCACGATCACTGGCGGTAAAATCATCCACCCATTCGAATTCCGCCTGCACCACCGGTACCAGAACCAATTGTGCCAGACGTTCGCCTGGCTCCAGTTGGAAGGTCGTTTGACCGCGATTCCAGCACGACACCATCAATTCACCTTGATAATCCGAATCGATCAGACCGACCAGGTTGCCCAGCACGATGCCGTGTTTATGGCCCAGACCGGAGCGCGGCAGAATCATGGCGGCGTAGTTAGGATCATCGATATGAATCGCTAAGCCGGTGCCTACCAGCGTGGTTTGTCCAGGTTCCAGCATCAGCGGTTCGTCCAGGCAAGCACGCAGGTCGAGGCCTGCTGAGCCTTCGGTACCGTAGCTGGGTAAAGGAATGCTGTCGCCCAGGCGAGCGTCGAGTTGTTTGATTTTCAGGCGGTGCTTCATTCGATGTCCTGTATCGGGGGCAGTTGAGTGGCAAATTGTTCGATCAGCCAGCGGGCGACCTGCGCTTTACTGGCCGGGCCAAAAGGTTCGCTGCCATAAGCGCTGACCAAGAGGATGTCGTTCAGATCGCTGCCGAAACCAATGTCGCTGCGCGAGACATCGTTGGCGACGACCCAATCGACGGCTTTTTTCTCCAGTTTGGCGCGGGCATGGTTTTCCAGGTTCTCGGTTTCCGCAGCGAAGGCAATCACCTGGGTGGGGCGTTGTGTGCTCGCAGCGACACCGGCCACGATGTCCGGGTTTTCAATCAATTCCAGCGTCAGGCCGCTTTGACCTTCGGCTTTTTTTATTTTTTGCGTCGGCACGTCAGCCGGCCGATAGTCGGCCACGGCGGCCGTGGCGATAAACAGATCCACCGCCTCCAGAACCTCCTGAGCCGCGTCGTTCATTTCCAGTGCGGTCGTGACGTCGAGGCGTTTAACCCGCGGCGGTGTGGCAAGTTGCACTGGCCCGGCAATCAAGGTGACGTCAGCACCGGCTTCGGCGGCTGCGGCCGCCAGCGCAAAGCCCATCTTACCGCTGGAGTGATTGCTCAGATAACGCACCGGGTCGAGTGCTTCCCGGGTCGGGCCTGCGGTGATGACCACTTTGCGGCCGCTGAGAAAGCCCGGCGCAAACGCCCGGGCCGTGAGTTCGGCTAAACCGACGGGTTCTAACATGCGCCCAGGACCAACGTCGCCACAGGCTTGCTGACCGGCATCGGGGCCAAACCAGAGCGTGTCGGGCTGCAGGTCGGTCAGTTTCTTAACATTGGCTTGAGTGACCGGGTTGAGCCACATTTTTTCATTCATCGCCGGAGCCAGGGCCAGCGGCGCGCGGGTGGCCAGGCAGAGGGTGGTCAGTAAATCATTGCCCATGCCCGATGCCAGGCGCGCAATAAAGTCGGCCGTTGCCGGGGCAACCAATAACAGATCGGCCCAGCGCGCGAGCTCAATGTGACCCATACCCATCTCGGCTTCTTCGTCGAGCAGACTGCGGTGGACCGGGTGGCCGCTGAGCGCTTGCAACGTCAGTGGCGTGATAAATTCCTGAGCCGCTTCGGTCATGACCACTTGCACCTCGGCGCCGGCACGAATCAGCTCGCGCACCAGCTCAGCCGATTTATAAGCCGCGATGCCGCCGGTGATACCGACCACGATGCGTTTTCCGACCAGTGTTTGCATGCCCAAGGCCCACCTTTCAAAATAGAGCGCGAGAATACCACATGGGGGTGGTTGTGCTCAGAGTCCACGGTAGGACGATAAGGAGACAGGGATGGCGATCAAGGATTGGCCGGCGGCCGAACGGCCCCGGGAAAAACTGTTGCAGCGCGGCGCGGCCTCATTGACCGACGCGGAACTGTTGGCGATCTTTTTGCGCACCGGCCTTCCGGGGCTGACAGCCGTCGACCTGGCGCGCACGCTGCTCAATGATTATGGCAGCCTGGCCGCATTACTGGCGGCCGATCAAAACGCCTTTTGCGCAGGCAAGGGGTTAGGCAGCGCCAAGTTTGTGCAATTGCAGGCGGTGCTGGAGATGAGTCGGCGCTATTTGCTGGATGAACTGCGGACCGGCCCCGCCCTCACCTCTCCCGGCGATGCCCGTTCGTTTGTGCTGGCGCAATTGCGCAGCTTGCCGAACGAGGTCTTTGCCTGCATCTGGCTGGATAATCAGCATCGGGTGTTGCTCTATGAGCCGCTGTTTACCGGTACCATCGATGGCGCTGCGGTGTATCCGCGCGAAGTGGTGCGACGGGCGTTGTCGCATAACGCCGCTGCCGTCATACTGGCGCACAATCATCCCAGCGGTGTCGCCGAACCCAGTGACGCTGATCGACGCATTACCGAACGTTTGGTCGATTCATTACAGGCCATCGAGGTTCGGGTGCTGGATCACTTGGTGGTCGGGGCCGGTGTGGTGGTCAGCTTTGCCGAACGCGGCTGGTTGCGGTGATACTGTGTTGCGCAAGAAGTGAACAAAGTTTCGCCAGGAAGCTTGAGTTGATACAGGCCTTCTGGTATAAAACGCGCCTCATTTTATCCGGGCCCCGGATCGACAGGGCGGATCGGGGCCAGTCGGCGGCGTGCCGGACGGACTCCCGGCTTCATGTTTGAAGCCAATTTCACGAGCTATAACGTCGGTCTGACCGAAGAATCGGAGGCGATTGCACCATGTCCAGAATTTGCCAAGTTACGGGTAAGCGTCCCGTAACCGGGAACAACGTTTCCCACTCTCAAATCAAGACCAAGCGCCGGTTCCTGCCGAACCTGCACACTCACCGTTTTTGGGTTGAGGGTGAAAAGCGTTTCGTCAAACTGCGTGTTTCTTCTAAAGGCATGCGCATCATCGACAAGAAGGGTATCGAAGCGGTTCTGACCGACATTCGTGCCCGTGGCGAGAAGGTCTAAGGAGCTTAGCCATGCGTGATAAGATCAAGTTGGTGTCCAGCGCCGGTACCGGTTACTACTACACCACCGACAAGAACAAGCGTAATACTCCCGACAAATTGGAATTCAAAAAATTTGATCCGGTAGTACGTAAGCACGTCATGTTCAAAGAAGCCAAGATCAAGTAAGTCGCGGCCTTCTGTTAAAAAAACCGACCCTGTTCTGCAGCGTCGGTTTTTTTGTGTCTGATGGATGAGCGGACCTTGGCGGCCGTGCCATAATCGCCGCGTTGCTGCGTCACCTTTGTTTTTAAGCGGATTGTTTCATGCCCGAATTGCCCGAAGTCGAAACCACGCGACGCGGTGTTGAACCTCATATTCTGAACCGCCGTATTTCCCGGTTAACCGTGCGCGATGGCCGGCTACGCTGGCCGGTGACACCGGAAATGCCGGCGCAGGTTCAGGACCAGAAAATTCTGGGTACAGAGCGCCGCTCCAAGTATCTGCTGATTCAACTGGAGCGCGGTGTGCTGATCATTCATCTGGGCATGTCGGGCAGTTTGCGTGTCTTGCTCGACGATCCGACGCCCGGCAAACACGACCATCTCGACCTGGAACTCGATAACGGCGTGCGGCTGCGCTACAACGATCCGCGTCGTTTTGGTGCCTGGCTCTATACCGAAGCGCCGATAGACCGTCATGAACTGATCGCGCATTTGGGGCCAGAACCACTCGGCGAAGACTTCAGCGCCGACTATCTGTTTCAACTCAGCCGCAAACGTAAGACCAAGATTAAAACCTTCCTGATGGACGCACGGGTTGTGGTGGGCGTTGGCAACATCTACGCCAATGAAGCGTTGTTTTTGGCCGGTATTTACCCCCATAAACAAACCGGACGCATCACTAAGGCTGAGTGCGAACGGCTGGTCGATACCATTAAGCAGGTGTTGGCATTGGCCATCAGCCAGGGCGGTACCACCTTACGTGACTTTGTCGGTGGTGATGGCAAGCCAGGCTATTTTGCCCAGTCTTTAAACGTATACGGCCGCGCGGGGTTGCCGTGCAAACGGTGTGCAACGCTGATCAAGGAAATGCGCACCAACAACCGCAGTACCTGTTATTGCCCCAGCTGCCAGCCGCGTTAACGCCACTGAGGAGAGCGTGCATGAAACTCGATGACATTCGTCGTGATTATTTAAAAGGCGGGCTGAATCGTCCGGACTTAAATGCAGATCCCATTGCACAATTTGAAAGCTGGTTGCAGCAGGCGGTTGATGCGCAGCTCAGTGCCGATCCGACGGCGATGACACTGGCCACGGTCGATGCGTCCGGTCAACCAAGTCAGCGCGTGGTGTTGCTCAAAGCGCTGGATGAGCGCGGCTTTGTGTTTTACACCAATTACGACAGCCACAAAGGCCGCGATATCGACGCCAATGCCAAGGTCAGTTTGCACTTTGGCTGGTTGGCACTGGAGCGTCAGGTGGTGGTGTACGGCACGGCCAAACGCATCGACGAACAAGCCTCCGCGGCGTACTTCCATTCCCGCCCACGCGCCAGTCAGATCGGTGCCTGGACCAGCCAGCAGAGTCAGCCGATTGCCTCGCGTGAAGATCTGGATGCGGCGTTTGCAGCCACCGAAGCGCGTTTTGCCGACCAGCAGGAAATTCCGTTACCGCCGTTTTGGGGTGGCATTGCAGTGGAGCCGCAGCAGATAGAATTCTGGCAGGGCCGGGGCGGACGTTTGCACGATCGGTTTATCTATCGACGTGAAGGATCTCAGTGGCAGGTTGAGCGGTTGCAGCCGTAATTTGTCGATCAGCGGGGTGAGTCGCGCCCATCATTGCCGCCAGTCGGGCCGGCCAAGCTAGGCGCTCAGGCAGTGGTTACATTAAAACGCCGGGCTCAACTCAACCTTCGAACCATCACTGAACCGATCAAAACGGAAACGGCTGAGGTCGTGGCCGATGGGCTGTTCTGTCACGAGATCTGCCACGACTCGACCCATTCCCGGCCCAATCCCAAAGCCGTGACCGCTCATGCCAGTGGCAATGACCAGACCCCGGCAAGATGGCACGCGATCCACAATGGGCAAGATGTCCGGCATGGTGTCGATCATGCCAGCCCAGGCGGTACGAATCTGCGCATCGGCGAACCCCGGAAACGCTTGTTGAATTTGCCGCAACGTTTTTTGCAACGCGTTTAAATTGGGTTTGGGGTTCAGAATGCGTTGTCGCTCAAACGGACTGGGTTGCTCGCCACTCCAGCGCCGCGTGCCGCCCCAACTGTCGGGGAAATGTTTGGGCGCTGCCGGATAGAGTTTCGTGCCGAAGAAATCGCGCCGCAGCTGTGGCAGGTAATAACCGAGATTGCGAAACGCATCGGGGCCGATATAAAACCCTCGGTCGTAACCCGGCGCGATGTTGTAACCGCCATCCAGGCGACGACGTAATGCAAAGTCAGGGCTGCCGATTTGGCCGTCGTAAAAGTCCGGCAATGCGGTGGTCGCACCGGCCGTTGCTTTGACCGACAACTGCGGAATGCGAATGCCCGCGTTACGTGCAAAGAGGCTCGACCAGGCACCGCCAGCCAGCACCGCTTGCTCGCATTTCACGGTGCCCTTCTCGGTCACCACCGCCGTTAATTCACCGGCCTGCGTTTCCAGCGTGCGCACCGCGCATTGCTCAACGATCGTTACTCCCGCTTTGGCCGCCGCGCGTGCCAAAGACGGCACCGCTTGCCACGGCTCAGCGCGGCCATCGCCAGGAGTATAGAGCCCGCCAAACCAGTGCGTGTTGTAGCTCGGCAGATGCGCTTTCAGTTGCGCCGGACTGAGCAGGTGGGTGTCCAGCCCCTGAGTAACCGCCTGGCCGTGCCAGTGTTCAAATTGAGCGAGTTCTTTTTCACTCTCGGCCAGATAAAGAATGCCGGTCTGACGAAAGCCTAACTCTTCATCGCACTCGGCCGATAACTGCTGCCACAGGCGGTTGGCTTCCATCATGATGGGCAGTTCATGCAAGTCGCGTCCTTGCTGACGCACCCAGCCCCAATTGCGTGAAGACTGTTCACCCGCGATGCGGCCTTTCTCGCACAGCACCACCTTGAGCCCTTTGCGATTGAGGAACCAGGCGGTCATGACGCCAATGACACCGCCGCCGATGATCACAACATCGCAGGCATCGGGCAGAGGATTGGCGTGCTCTGGTTGGCTGGGTAACTGAAACGGAAACTCAGGCTGGGACATGGCAGTCAGCTCCTGAAGGGTGCGGTGGTGGCAAAGAGATCGAGCATATCGGGCCGCTGACCGCCTTTCTAGTCGCACAACCCAGCGTTCAAAATCGGGTCGGTGCTGTTTTGATGCTAGGCTAATGGCGAACCGATGTTGAGTAGTACGATGACCACTGAAATGAACGCCTCCCGCGACTGGCAAGACCAGGCTCGCTCACTGCAACGCTACTATCAGAAATTCCGCGTCGACGAACGCATTTTGCTCACGGGGCATTCGCATCAGGCGTGGCCGGACGTCGCCTTTGAAGGACAGATGCAGGCGATTGAAGACGCGGCCGAGCACATTGACGACAAATGGTCCGCCGCCTTTGCCAAAGCCGATCAATTGCGTGCGGGTTATGCGCGGTTACTGGACGACCCCAGCGGCGAATACACCCTTGGTCAGAATACTCAGGAATTGTTGGTGCGTTGGTTGTCGGCGTTGCCGCTGCAAGACAAACCCAAACTGATTACCACCGACGGTGAATTTCATTCCATGCGCCGGTTGCTCGACCGGCTGAGCGAAACCCAGATCGAGGTGGTTAAAGTGGCTGCCGAACCGGTGAGTACACTGGCCGAACGATTGCAGGCAGAAATCGACAGCAATACCGCTGCGGTGATGTGTTCGGCGGTGTTATTTAAAAGCGGTCGCGTCGTACCTCAACTGGGCGAACTGGCGGCGCACTGTGAGCAGGCCGATGTGCCGTTGTTGCTCGATGCGTATCACGCGGTGAACGTTCTGCCCTGGTCGCTGGCTGAGCTGGGTTTGGAAAGCGCCTTTGTGGTCGGCGGTGGTTATAAATACTGTCAGTTCGGTGAAGGCAATTGCTTTTTACGTGTGCCTAAAAATTGCGATTGGCGACCACTGGTGACCGGTTGGTACGCCGAATTCGCAACGCTGAATCAGGCACCGGGTGACGAGGTCCAGTATGGTCGTGGGCGCTGGGCGTTCGAAGGCTCTACTTACGACACGACCAGCCATTACCGGGCGGTATCGGTGCTCGATTTCTTTGCCGAGCGTGGCTTAACGCCGGCGGTTCTTTACCCGTATTACAAGGCCCAGCAGCAACACTTGCTGACGCTCTTGCACCAGCGTGACTGGCCATCGCATTTGCGTTTGCCGGACAGGCCGCTCGATCACATCGGTGGTTTTTTGGTGCTGCATACTCCCAAGGCTGCCGACATTGTTCAGCAGTTGAAAGCCCGGGGTGTCTACACGGACAGTCGGGGTGATGCACTGCGTCTGGGACCTGCGCCTTATGTGACGGCGGAGCAGTTAAATCAGGCGGTACAGATTCTCGCTGAGGTGATGCGTTAAGCCGTGGCGAATAGGCAAAAACTGGGGGTGCCTGGAACCAGAATTCAGGCCGGTTGATGTAAGCCGAAAGGCAGTAAAAGAGGTAACAACGGTGCGGTATTGTTGGCTGGTAGTGGTGTTTTGTTTGGGCTCGGTTCAGGCGCAAAGTGACGAAGGGTACGCCAAGGTATTTATCGGCACCTACGATATGTTTCGCGACAATCAGGACACCCAGTATGGGCTGGAAATTCAGTCGCCCCGAGGGTTAAGCCGGTACGATTTCAAACCCCTGCTCGGTCTTATGCGTACCCGTGAACAGTCGCATTACCTCTACACCGGCGTTAGCCGAACGTCTTTTTTTACCGCGGGTGAAACCGGGCTGGCGTTTACCTTCAGTTTTGGTCCAGGGTTGTACTTTTATGGCGAGGGTGAAGACACCGATCTGGGTCATGTGTTTGAACTGAAATCCAGTGGTGGTCTGATCTGGCAATTTGCCGATGCGACCCGAATTGGCCTGCATTATGCGCACCTGTCTAACGCCAGTATCTCGTTGGACAACCCCGGCACCGAGATGGTGACGTTGACGTATCAGTTGCCGTTCTGGCGCTGATTGAGAAAGTCGATTACCTCGCTCCGCCCGCCACGAAAGACCACCTGACGCGGCGCTTTTTGCAGCTGGTGATCGTACATCCGGTCGTAATAGTGCAGCAGTAACGATTCGATCCAGACGCGGTGAGCCTCGAGTGAGCCGGTGAGCGTCTGGTGCTGCAACGCGTGCTGTAACTCACTGCGCACCTGTTGATACAACACCCCGCCCAGGCGACGGCTGACGCGCTGTAAGGCGCTTTCCATATAGTCGCGATAGCGCTCAAAGCCGTCGTCACCGAATTGTTGCAGATACTCCGCCTGCAAGCCGATGACGTAATCGTCCAGAATCACATCGAGACGTTCTTCCAGTGACACCTCCAGCATCACCACCTGAGTGACTTTGATGCGCTCTGTCAGTCGCTGGGCCAGGTGCACGCTGCCAATGTTGCGTGACTCGTCTTCGACAATCACCGGCCGCTCCAGATCGAGTTGCAGACTGGCCATAGCGATGGCGTTTTCGAAGTTCGCCTGGCTGGGCTGCGGGCTGGTATGGCGACCAAATGCGGAGCCACGATGGTTGGCCAGCGCTTCTAAATCGAGCGCGTTGTTCACCGCTTCGATGACCTTGGTTTTACCCGAACCGGTGCGACCGGCTACCACGATCAGGTCAGCGCTTTCACTGAAGCGTTGCAGCTGTTCGATGAGCGTATGACGGAGGGTTTTATAGCCGCCCTGAACCAGCGGCAAATCCAGACCGGCTTCGCTCATCCAGCCTTGGCTGATCGACGAACGCATACCACCGCGCGCGCAATACAACACGGTTTTCTGCGGCGGGTTAGCGGCATCAAGCCAAGCCTGAACCCGCTGGCTTTTTACGTCACCGGAGACCAGTTTGTGACCCAGCGCCACTGCCGCTTTCTGGCCCTGCTGTTTGTAGCAAAGACCAATGCGATGACGTTCGTCGTCGGTCATCAGCGGACGATTCAGCGCGCCGGGCACATGGCCCTGAGCAAATTCGATGGGCGCACGCACATCGATAAAGGTGGTGTCACCCGCCAGCAGCGGTCGTAATTGTTCGGGGGTGATGCGGTCAGCCATGCAGCGGTTCGATCCAAAACGGGTGGCAATTATAGCGGCTGGTTCGCGCTCGCCACTACCGCCGTCGGCTGTTGCGCACGCTCAGTCAATTGACCGATACAAACCGAGCCCGGCAGTGCGGCCTGTAAGACGGGCCAGTCCGTTGGGTTGAGGGCGATTAACAAGCCACCGGAGGTTTGCGGATCAAGCAGCAAGGAGCGCGATGCGGTTGGCACAGCCGCATCAAACTGGCAATGATTCAGGTAGGGCATCAGATGCGGCACCAGAGAGGATTGCCAGCCGGCTTCAAACAACGCCAGTGAACCTTCCAGAGCCGGTAGGGCGGTGCTTTCGAGCTGGGCACCGACGTCATCACCGAGCATTTCCAACAGGTGGCCGAGCAAGCCAAAGCCGGTCACATCGGTGACCGCGGATGGCCGCAAAGCCCGTAATGCAGCTGCAGCTTCCTGATTGGAGTGCGTCATCGACGCCCAGGCAGCTTCCATTGCGTTGGCGGGTGCCGCGGCCGCCATATCGGCAGCGAGGATCACACCGGTGCCCAGCGCTTTGGTCAACACCAGCACGTCACCGGGTTGGCCGCCCTGCTTGGACCACAGCCGTTCTGGTGCGACTTCACCTTGGGCCACTAAGGCGAGTTGATTTTCCGGACCTTCGGTACTGTGCCCGCCCGCAAGGACAACGTCTTCGGCATAGAGAGCATCGGCGATGCCACTCATCAGACGATCGTAATCGCGCTTTTGCAGGCGTGGATGCTGGTACGCCAGCGTCACCCAGACCTGAGCGGCTATGGGTTGGGCGCCCATGGCGTGTAGGTCGCTCAATGCATGTAAAACGCCGACGTGGCCAAAGCGGTAGAGGTCATCACTGAAGGCACGAAAGCCATCGATACTCTGTACCTGCAAGTGTCCGGGCGTGGCTTGCCAGCTGGCCGCGTCTTCAGCCCGACCCAGGGCAGGACTGAAACCCGGCCGGTTGTGGCGCGGCAGTTGATCCAGAGTGTCTGCCAGTATCGTCGGTGCCAGTTTGGAGCCGCAGCCGGCGCAATGCGGGGTGTCAGCGCCGTCGTTTTGCATCATGGCGCTGGGCGCGCCCAACGCCTGGAAACGATCCATAAAAGCGCGGTCGATGCGATCTTTCCAGCGCCATACCCAGGCTCCGTGAATGACCCAAGGTCCGCGATGCCCAACCGCCGTTTTATCACCCAGCGAAATCAATGACAGAAAGCGATTTTGCAACCGTATTGGTTGCAATGAGCGGCTGGCAAAGGCGCGTTTAAGGTTGTCATAAAGAAAAGGCGCTTCGCGCACCGCATAAACGCCGGCTTTGGGGCGCGGATCGTCGATGAGCTCAGCAACGTCACCGGCGGCAAAGACATCGGGATGGGAGGTCGATTGCAGCTGCGGGTTCACCGCAATAAAGCCGTTGTCGGCCAAGGCCAATCCCGATTGGGCGGGCCAATCGGGCGCGGCGGCCGAGGTGCACCACAGCATCTGATCGAGCGCCAAGGTTTGGTCGTCATTACCCACCAGCGAGGTTGCGGTGACTTTGTGCACGCGGAACTGCCGGTGAACCACGATGCCGTGGCGCTGCAAGGCCGCTTCGACCTGGCGCCGGACGGTTTTGGGCGCACCGGGCAGAATGGCTGCGCCATGATGAATCAGATGCAAGGTAATCGAACGGTCTGGGCCCAGCCGATGCGCCATTGCCAGGATCAATTCGATGCCACCGGCTCCGGCGCCCACCACGCCCCAATGGCCGGGCTGCCCGGCGTTTTTCAGTAAGCGTTTCCAACGCGCATAGAAACGACTCACCGGTTTAACACCGACCACAAAGTCGCGAGCCCCAGGGACAGACAGATCGGGCGTGGAACCGGTATCAATACTGACTTTGTCGTAACTGACGTCGGGCTGGTTTTCGATCTGGATGCGTTTGGCGTCGGCATCGAGCCCGTTCACCCGGCCACGAATAAAACGCACCCCGGCCCAGCGACATAAGCGATTCAGATCAATATGAATGTTATCGGCATCGTAATGACCGGCTATCAAGCCCGGCAGCATGCCGGAATACGGCGTTTCACTGTGCTCAGAAATCAGCGTGACCCGCACGCCGGGCAGCGGCTTCATCGCCAGTCGGCGAATCAACAGGGCATGGCAGTGACCACCACCGATCAGAACAAGATCGCGTTCGCTCATAAAGCGCCGAGGCTGCGTAAGGGTTGGCAGGCGATTATGGGCGGCGCTCGGCGTGGTCACAACCACGCCCGGAAAGGTCTTTGTCTTTTCTTTGTCGAATCAAGGATTTAGCTCACAGTTCGAGCCTTGAAATAGGGGCCGCTTTGACTAATGATGCGCGCTTCAAATCCAGCCACAGCGGAAGCGTCCATGCCGTCTATTGAAAGCCGCATTGCCACCGAACTTCAGGTGAACGAACGTCAGGTCAGCGCGGCTGTTGCGCTGCTCGATGAAGGCGCGACCGTTCCCTTTATCAGTCGTTACCGTAAGGAAGTTACCGGCGGCCTGGATGATACCCAGCTGCGCAGCCTGGAAGACCGGCTGCGCTATTTGCGCGAACTGGAAGAGCGCCGCACCGCCATTCTGTCGAGCATCGACGAGCAAGGTAAGCTGACCGATGAGCTGGCCGGAGCCATCAAGGGTGCCGATACCAAAACAGAGCTCGAAGACCTTTATCTGCCCTACAAACCCAAGCGCCGCACCAAAGGCCAGATTGCCATTGAAGCCGGCCTCGAACCGTTGGCCGATGGGTTGTTTAACGACCCGACGCTGGACCCGCAGAGCGAAGCGGCCAGCTACGTAGACGCCGACAAAGGCGTTGCCGACACCAAAGCTGCGCTCGATGGCGCTCGCGCGATTTTGATGGAGCGCTTTGCTGAAGATGCCGCGTTGATCGGTCAGTTGCGTGATTACCTTTGGCAGCATGGTGAAATGCGTGCCCGTCTGGTGGACGGCAAAGAGCAGGAAGGCGCCAAGTTCCAGGATTATTTCGAACACGACGAACCGATTAAGAAGGTGCCCAGCCACCGCGCACTGGCAATGTTCCGCGGCCGCAATGAAGGGATTTTGCAACTGTCTCTGGGTCTGGAAGGCGAAGTGCCACGCGGTGCCAGTCAGGGTGAGGTGCTGGTTGCTGAGCGCTTTGGCATTGCCGACAAAGGCCGGCCGGCCGATGGTTGGCTGGCGGAAGTGGTGCGCTGGACCTGGCGCGTAAAATTGCTGACCCACATCGAGACCGACTTGTTCAATCGTGTGCGCGAAGACGCCGAGCAGGCCGCGATCGATGTATTTGCCAAGAACCTGAAAGACCTGCTGTTGGCGGCACCCGCCGGGCCTAAAGCGACCATCGGTCTGGATCCGGGTTTGCGTACCGGTGTGAAGGTGGCGGTATTGGATGCCACGGGTAAGGTGGTTGATCACGGCGCCATCTTTCCCAACCCGCCGCAGAATAAAACGCGGGAATCGGCGCAGGTACTGGCGGCTTTATGCGCCAAGTATCAGGTTGAGCTGATTGCCATTGGCAACGGCACCGCCAGCCGCGAAACCGAGCGCTTTGTCAAAGACTTGCTCAAAGATCATCCGCAGTTAAACGCACAGGCCGTGATGGTAAATGAGTCCGGTGCATCGGTGTACTCAGCCTCAGAATTCGCCGCCAAGGAATTCCCCGATCTGGACGTGACCATACGGGGGGCTATTTCCATCGCCCGTCGCTTACAGGACCCGCTGGCGGAACTGGTGAAGATCGATCCGAAATCCATCGGTGTGGGTCAGTACCAGCACGATGTTTCCCAGGTGGCGTTGGCGCGGCAGCTGGATGCGGTGGTCGAAGACTGTGTGAACGGCGTGGGTGTGGATTTGAACACGGCGTCTATTCCGTTGCTGACCCGGGTTTCCGGTCTGAACGCCACCATCGCGGGCAACATTGTCGCGCATCGCGATGCGCACGGTGCCTTCCGCAGTCGTAAGGATCTGAAAGACGTCAGTCGGCTCGGCCCGAAAGCCTTTGAACAGGCGGCGGGCTTCCTCAAGGTGATGAACGGCGACAATCCTTTGGATGCCTCTGCGGTTCACCCGGAATCCTATCCGCTGGTAGAGCGTATTCTCAGCAGCGTGCGGAAGCAGGTGACGGATTTGATCGGCGATGCGGCGTTTCTGCGTGGCCTTAAGGCTGAGGACTACACCGACGAAACCTTCGGTGTGCCGACCGTGACCGATATTCTGCGTGAACTGGAAAAACCCGGTCGCGACCCTCGTCCGGAATTCAAAACCGCCAGCTTCCAGGACGGCGTCGAGAAGCTGTCTGACCTGACACTGAATATGATTCTCGAAGGTGTCGTGACCAACGTGACGCACTTTGGCGCCTTTGTGGATGTGGGTGTGCATCAGGATGGTCTGGTGCATATTTCGGCGATGAGCCACACCTTTATCAAAGACCCGTCGGCGCTGGTGAAAGCCGGTGATATCGTTAAGGTGAAGGTGATGGAAGTCGATGTCGCCCGTAAACGCATCGCTTTGTCGATGCGCCTGGATGACGAAGCGGGTGTCGCACAGGAACGTAACGATGGTGGCCGCTCATCAGCGAACAGTCGCGGTGGCCAACCGCGCCGGCAACGCCAGCCCGAGCCTCAGCAAACGGCTATGGGTGCGCAGTTGCAACAGGCCTTGCAGAAAAAGGGTGGACGGCTCTGATAGGCTGAACACGTAGCGGGCCGTGCTTGGAAAACATCACTACCGGCCCCAATGACGGCGAAGAATAATGGCCTGAGCGATGTTGCGAGCGGGCCCTGACAGAGGAATTCCCCTTGCCTACCCTCACTCGCTTGGGCCAGCTGACCGATTTAAACCCCGCCTGGCTTAAGTTCCAGCGTGGCATTGAACGCGAAACGTTGCGCGCCACCACCGATGGCGATATCGCTCAAACCCCGCACCCTATTGGGCTGGGCTCGGCGCTGACGCATGCGTCAATTACCACCGATTATTCTGAAGCCTTGCTGGAATTTATTACCGGTGTGCACGATCAGCCCGAAGCGGCGTTGGCCGAGTTGGGTCAGTTACATCGTTACACCCTCACCCAGCTTAACGGCGAGCAATTGTGGCCGGCATCGATGCCGACTCGTCTACCTGCTGAGACGGAGATTCCCATTGCTCAGTACGGCAGCAGCCATATTGGCCGCTTAAAAACCATTTATCGTCACGGTCTTTGGCATCGCTACGGCCGTACCATGCAAACCATCGCCGGGGTACATTACAACTGGTCAATGCCGAGTGATTTCTGGGCCGATTGGGCGCAGCGCTCGGGCTGGAACGGCTCGCTGCAGGCATTTATCAACCGTGAATATTTCAGTCTGATCCGCGGGTTCCGGCGTCATTCGTGGTTGTTGCTGTATTTGTTCGGCGCGTCTCCGGCGGCTGATCGCAGCTTCTTGCCTAAAGACAATCACGGCTTGGAGCCCCTGGGCGATGACACCCTCTTTGGTCGCTACGCCACCAGTTTGCGGATGAGTGACCTGGGGTATTCAAACAACGCCCAGAGCAGTCTCTATGTTTGCTTTAACAGTCTTGAGACCTACGCTGAGACGCTGTCGGAGGCCATTCATACGCCCTACGCGCCGTATGAAGCCATTGGCACCAAAGTAGATGGTGAATACCGCCAGCTGAGTACGGCCATCCTGCAGATTGAAAACGAATACTACAGCGACTTGCGTCCCAAGCGGGTGGCGCGCAGCGGTGAGAAACCGATCCACGCCTTGAACGAACGTGGCGTTGAATACATCGAAGTGCGTTGTCTCGATGTTGATCCCTTTGCGCCTTATGGCATCGATGTCGAGCGCATGCGTTTCGTCGACCTCTTCTTGTTCTGGTGTTTGGTCCAGGACAATTCACTGATTCAGCGCGAAGACTGTTTCCGGCTGCGGGAAAACAATCAGCGCGTTGCGGCGGCCGGGCGTGACCCCAAGCTGGAGCTGGTCTTTAACGGTCAGGCCATCGGGCTGCGTGACCAAGGCAAGCGCGTGCTTGATTCTCTGTCAACGCTGGCGGCCGAACTGGATTCGCTGGCGCCTGGATCGGGGTATGTCGAGGCGGTGGAATCGCAACGCGCCAAGTTGATCGATGCCGATTTAACCCCATCGGCCAAGTTTCTCAGTCAGGTTCAGGAAGCCGGGTCTTTCCGCAAAGCCAGCATGGCTTTGGCGGGGTTGCATAGCAATCGGAGTCAGGACGACCCCGACGATCGGGCAGCGTTCAACGCGCTGCGCGAGGCCGCAGCCACCAGCCTGGCGTCACAAGCGCAGATGGAAGCAGATAGTCAGGACGACTTTGATGCCTTTTTAAGCCGTTATCTGCGCCAATAAATGAGAATTGGTAGCAAAAGACCTTACATTTGAGCGGTTGGGCGAGGTAGTATTGTGAGCTTCATCACTGTTTCGATGTGGCCGCGCTAAACCTGTCGGGCGGCTGATATCTGATTACCGCTCATCGCGCAAAGGCGCACAGAGGGTTAGCACCGCATGGAGCGCTCGCATTGGACGCTGGACAGCCTCAATAAAGCCTACCAACAAGGGTATATGGTGGGTTTGACCGGTCGTGGTGCGGAAGACTGCTGTTATCAGATGGATGTGCTGGTAGCCGCTTGGGAATCCGGCTGGGATGATGGTTTTGAGCAGTACCAGAAGCAGCAGGAAACGGATGCCACTCAGTCGAACACCCACCGCTCCGCCTAAGTCTGTCCCTCGAGTTCAGGTCAGCCCTGAACCACAATAGAGGTGAACAGCACTTTACGAATCATCGCCTCACCCACTTCGCGTTCCATGACTTCCCGCAGTCGGTCCAGCAAGCGTTCACGGATCAATTCACGTCCTTCGATGCTGCGTAATGTACTTTCTTCTTCACGAGCAAACTGCATGATGACGGCGTGTCGGATCGAATCGGCGTGAGCGTTGACTTCCAACGCGGCGTTGTTGTCGTCCACTTCCAGTGTGACCGACAGCTGGACATATTTAAGCCGATCACCCTGGCCATAGTTCAGCGTGAACTCGGGTTCCAGCGCCACATAATTGGGTCCCAGCGGCTCTTCTTCTGCGTATGCCGTTAGGCTGATAACCGCCAACAGCATCGTCAAGCTGGCCAATAAAGCGGCAGAGTAACGTCGATAAATAGGCTGAGCTGTCATGTCGGCAACGTCTCCTGAACGGATGTAAACGGGTCACATCCTGGCCCGTCGATATGAATCAGTCCAGTTATTCTAGCGCTCACATCGCAGACTGCCCACTGGGAAACGGCGGGCAGTTGTCGGGTGTGGGTGGCTGACCTATAGTGAGTCTTCTAGGAAGCAAACCCAGCAATAAACGGCCGGGTTGCCGGCCGAATCTCTGACAGTGGGAAACAATATGCTCGAAGATTGCAAAACAGCCCATGAGCGTTGGGGCGGCACTCACGAAATGATCGACCGTTGGCTGGAGAACCGCAAACGGACGCTGATCGCTTATTTCAAACTGAAGAAAGACATTGCTGCTGACCAACAAGCACAACCACTGCAAGATTTTTGCGAAACGCTGATGGATTATGTTTCCGCCGGGCATTTTGAGATTTATGAGCAGCTTATTCGTGAAGCGCGTGAGTTTGACGACGGCGGCCTGGATTTAGCCCACAAGCTCTACCCTGCCTTAGAAACCACCACCGAATTTATTCTCTACTTTAACGACAAATACGACACGCCGGAGCAATGCGCGACCCACGCGGATGATCTGCCAGACGACCTGTCCAAGCTGGGTGAACAAATGACCGAACGCTTTGAATTGGAAGATCATTTGATTGAGCGATTGCACAACATTCACCGTGGGCAAGTCGCCTGAAACGGCGGGTTGTGATCGCGTGCTCCGCTTGATCGCGATGAAACGTCCGGTAGGGTCGTCCCGCCTGAGAGACCTGAGTCTGCTCGTGGTGATCAGCTGTTTGGCCGGCTGTTGGTATGACGCCCCTGAGGAGCGCTGGGAAGTGGCGACTCAGGGGGCTTACAGCGGTGGGCTCAGTGCTGACGGCAGTCGGCTGGTGGTGGGTTCCATCCATCAAGGGGGCAGTTATTGGACAACGCGGCCGCCCGCGCGCCAATACGACTGGAATCACCAACCCGGCGCCTACAACGAAATCCTCTACAGTCAGTTTTCCAGCGATGGTCAGGTTGCTCTGACAGCGGACTATTACAACCTGGTCACCTGGGATACCCGCAATGGCGAATCGCTGTCTTTCTGGACGGCACCCGCACGCATTGAGGCGGTCGATTTATCCGCGGATGGTCGCTTCGCGTTGCTGGGACTGAATAACAATAAGGCCGTACTATTCGACACCGTGAATGGCGGCGTGTTGCGTGAATTTTTGCACGATGGTCCGGTGTTGTCGGTGTCGCTCACCGCCGATGCCAGTCGTGCTCTGACCGGTTCTGAAGACCTCACTGCGCGGCTTTGGGACGTGCGTGACAATTCAATGATCCAGCGTTTTAACCTGCCCAATCAGGTGACACTGGTGACGCTCAGTGACGATGGTCGCCTGGCGTTATTGGCGCCTGCCAGCGAGATAGCGTCCGTTTGGAACCTGGCGAGCCGTCGTAAAGTGGCTGATTTACCGACCGAGCAGCATCGTTTATACAGTGCTCGATTTGTCGGCTCCAATCAGTTGTTGCTCGGCACAACGCATCGTGAAATTTTGCAATATGATTTGGACAGCGGTGAACGACAGTCCGTTTGGCGAATCGGTTCTTTTTGGCAAAATGCCTTCCGCAGTGCGACAGTACTTGATATGACATGGCAGAATGACCGACTATTGGTGTTAGGTTCGGATGGATATCTGTATGCGTTCTAAAGTGGATTTAGGCCAACAATGGTCAAAAAGCGTGGCCGCTGTGTGCCAGTTAATGATCATTGAAAAGCAAAATAACCAGGGAGTTAGTCGGGGTCTGATGAATGTCTGCTGATCCTTCAGAAAATCCGGAGAATACCGAAAACGCTGAGGCATCCTCACCCAGCGCTCGCGTTATTTCGGCACCACAACCGGTTCGAATTCTTGTCGCCAATGCCAAAGGCGGCAGCGGAAAAACCACCGTTGCGACTAACTTGGCGAGTTTGTTTGCCAGCCGCAACGAAACCGCCGTTTTAATCGATTACGATCCCCAGGCCTCATCAACCCAATGGCTGCAATCGCGTCAGGCCGATCAGCGCTATATTCACGGCGTTGCTGCGTTTCGTCGGGCCGCTACTCAGATTACGCGGTCCTGGCATCTGCGCAATATGCCCGCCGATACTTCCAAAGTGATTATCGACACGCCGTCTGGTTTGACCGGGTCATTGCTCAATGAGCTGGTCCGGGAGTGCGATGTGGTCTTGATCCCGGTAACACCCTCACCAATCGATATTCGCGCCACGACCGTCTTTATCAAAGATTTGTTGCTGTGCCCGGCTTATCGCTCATCGCCACGCCGTGTTGCGGTATTGGCGAACCGGGCTCGCAAGAACACCTTGGTGTATTCCAAATTGGAGCTGTTTTTACGCAGCCTGAAAATTCCGTTTATTGCCACTTTCCGTGATACCCAGTTTTATGTCCGGGCATCGGAATACGGCATGGGGTTGTACGATCTGGATAATGCCCAGCAAGCAGACTTAACGGACTGGCAGCAATTAATCGACTGGATTGATCAAGATAAATAATAATTAGATTGAGAAGTGCGTTACTGCTCAGTAAAGGCTCGATAAAAGAGCTCAGCAAATACCACGAGCGGAAATATCGGAAATAGTCGAATAAAAAGCGCAATAATGTTGTCGAATTGAACGTCTTGGCTTGAATTTTTAAGGCGCCCTGACAATAGTACAGGGCACTGGGGATTAAATGAGAGGAAAGACTCATGGCCGCCGCAAAAAAGAAAACAACTGCCCGTAAAACAACTGCCAAACGCAAAGCAGCACCGAAGCGTAAAGCAGCACCGAAGCGTAAAGCAGCACCGAAAGCTACGATGAGTTCACCGGTTGAGTTGCTCAAAACTGAACTGGGAAAACTGCAAACCGAATTGGAAAAAGCGCGCGGCAAAGCCGTTTCTGAATCCGAGAAGCTGCGCAACCAATTGAAGAAAAAGCTGGATACCGCCAAGAAGCAGATGGCCACCGCGCAAGCTAAGCGTAAAGCGGCCGCTGCCCGTGCCAAGGCCAGTGCGACCAAAACTGCTAAGGCACAGTTGCAGAAAGCTGAAGCCACCTTGGCGTCAAGCAAAGCAGTGGTTGAAGACCTGAAGCTGGAATTTGATATTGCCAAAGACAACCTGTCGGCTGCGCTGGCTGAGAAAAAATCAGCCGATGCGGTGAACAAGGCGGTCGACAAAGCCCGCCAGGCAGCGGAGAAGAAGCAGGCCGCTCAGGCTAAGAAAGCGGCCGCTAAAGCCAGCAAGAAAAGTGCAGCGAAAGCTAAAAAGGCAGCCGTGAAGAAAACCGCCGCTGCTAAAAAGGCAGCCGCTAAGAAAACCACGGCGAAGAAGTCGACAGCTAAAAAAGCAGCGACCAAAAAGACCGCAGCGAAAAAGACGACAGCTAAGAAAACCGCCGCCAAGAAAACGGCTGCGAAGAAAACCACCGCTAAAAAGACCGCTGCTAAGAAAACGACGGCTAAAAAGTCGGTAGCCGCCAAGAAGACCACGGCGAAGAAAACCGCAGCTAAGAAAGCGGCACCGAAGAAAACCGCTGCCAAGAAGTCAGCTGCGAAGAAGACACCGGCTAAAAAGGCCGCAGCACCGAAGAAAACAGCCGCCAAAAAAGCACCGGTGAAGCAGCCAGCCGCTCCAGCTACTAGCGCGAAGCCAGCAGCGCCAGCGCCGAAACCGGCTCAGCCTACGCCGACACCGGCGCCAGCGGCTACCAGCACGCCGAAACCGGAAGCGCCTAAGCCTGCAGAGCCTAAGCGTGAAGAGAGTCCGTCCAAGCCAGCTGAGAACAAACCGCTGGTTAATACCGTCCCATCGGGCGATGGCCGCAGTCTGTTCGATCCGAAAAAAGACGCCTAATCCGGCCGTCCTAAGAACCCAGGCGTTGCACGAGCTCGTGCAGCGCATGGGTTCTTGTTATCTGCCAGTGTTGGCAAAGCGCTTCGACGGCGCTTTCGACTGAGATCGCCCTGTCTTGTTGTCTCAGGCAATCTGCCAACAACGCCAAATCCCATTGCTCCAGCGCTAACTCCCATTGTAGAGCCAGTGTTCGTGTCGGGTGATTCGGTGGCAGTTGAAAGCGAAGGTGTCGTACCCGGCGCAGAACCTGTCGAGGTCGCCCTGATTCCACCGCTTGCCAGGCACCCCAGTCCAGACACCATTGGTGGTGTCGTGCAAAGCCGCACAGCAGAATGTCGTTGACGCCCGCACCATCAGCCTGCCATTGCAGCAGTGTTTCTTTGTGAGCGGAATACACCGACAGGGCATAATCCCAAAGCGCTGGCCGTAAAGACGTCATATTGATGAGTCTGATGGTATTGAACGAAGACAGTATCACACAGCGTTGGTAAACTCCGCGCCATGATTCAGCTTAACCAAATCAGCCTCCAACGCGGTGGCGTCCCCCTGATTGAAGACAGCACCATCACTCTGTACCCGGGCGAGCGAGTGGCTGTGATCGGTGCCAATGGCAGCGGTAAATCAACCTTGTTTCAGGTCTTGCAGGGTGAACTTGCGGTCGACGGTGGCAGTGTCTCCATCCCAGCATCCTGGCGTATTTCCCATATGGCGCAGGAAGTGGATGCCAGCGCTCGTTCGGCGCGCGATTTTGTACTCGATGGCGACGATAAGCTTCGTGCTCTGGAGGCAGAACAGGCCGATGCCGAAGCCGCGGGCAATGACGACCGCTTGGCGCACGTGCTGGGCGAGTTGGACAATTATCAGGCGTACGCCAAAACCAGTCAGGCCGAACAGTTGTTGCTGGGTTTGGGTTTTGTCACCAGTGATTATGAGCGCGCCGTAGCCGATTTTTCTGGTGGTTGGCGGGTGCGGCTGAATTTAGCGCGCGCACTAATGAAACCGGCTGACTTGCTGCTGCTCGACGAACCGACCAACCACCTGGATCTGCACACCTGTTATTGGCTGGAAAACTGGCTGCGTCGTTACCCCGGTACCGTTTTGCTGATTTCGCACGACCGCGACTTTATCGACGGTGTTGCCACTCAGGTACTCAGTTTAAGTCAGCGCCAACTGACCTTGTGGCGTGGTAATTACAGTCAGTACGAACGTCAGCGCGCCGAGCACGAACGACTGCAGCAATCGCAGTATGAAAAGCAGCAGGCGCGTATTGCTGAAATTCAGTCCTTTGTCGATCGTTTTAAAGCCAAAGCCAGTAAAGCCAAGCAGGCGCAAAGCCGGGTTAAGATGCTCGAGCGCATGACGCTGGAAGCGCCAGTGCATATCGATAACGGCTATGACCTCAGCCTGCCCTGCCACGATAAAGTGTCCGATCCATTGCTCAGTCTCAGCAATGTCAGTCTGGGTTATGGTGAGCGCGCGGTCATTGAAGGCATCCGCCTGAGTTTGCATCCGGGCATGCGCGTCGGATTGCTGGGTGTGAATGGTGCGGGTAAATCCACCTTGGTGAAGGCGCTGGCCGGTGAGCTGAAGCCGATGGCCGGTGAGCTGACCTCGGGCCAGCATCTGCGCATTGGCTATTTTGCCCAGCATCAGCTTGAATCATTGGACAGTCATGCCAGCGCGATGGAGCACCTTAAGCGGCTCGATCCTCGCGAACGCGACCAGACGTTGCGGAATTTTATCGGTCGTTACGGTTTCAATGGTGATCGTGCGGATGAACGCATCGAGCATTTTTCCGGTGGCGAAAAGGCACGCCTGGCATTGGCGTTAATTGCCTGGCGTAAGCCGAATGTTTTGCTATTGGACGAACCGACCAACCACTTGGATCTGGAAGTACGTGCGTCGTTAAATTTGGCGCTTCAGGCTTATGAAGGTGCAGTCATCTTGGTCTCGCACGACCGCTATTTGCTGAACAACACCGCTGAGGTGTTTTGGTGGGTTAACCAAGGTCGCGTCGATGAATACAGTGGCGATCTGGATGATTATTTCCAGGCGCTGTTGAAACAACCGGAGCAACTGAAAGGTCGCAAAGAAAACAGCCCGAATGCTCAGAACACAGCATCGGTGGATAAAAAACAGCTGCGTCAGCAAAAGGCGGCGGAACGTGAACGGCTCAAACCGATCAAGCGTCAGTTGCAGCAGCTGGAAAAAGAGATGGAAAAACGACAGCAACGTCTGTCAGCCATTGAAAGCGACCTTGCGGATACCGATTTATATGAAGATTCGCGCAAAGACGAACTCCAGGCATTACTCAAAGAGCAGTCCAACTTGAGTCAGAGTCAGCAGGAGTCGGAAGCGCAATGGCTGACATTGAGTGAAACCGTAGAAGCGGCAGAAGCGTCACTCTAAGCTGTGGATAAGTTGTTGGATAAGCTCGTATCAACTGCCAGAGCGTGAGGATGCAGCGTTGAGAGCCATTATCAGTGAAGCTCGATAGAAGACAAATTTACATAGAAAATCAATAAGTTAGAGATATATCTTCAGAGGTTGTCATAACAAAGACAGCTAACCGTCATAGACAACCACTTTGTGTATAAGCTGGGTTGTCACGCTGCGAACCTGACCCAGCCCAAGGAGACATAGATGAGCGACGATAAGAAAGACACCAAAGAAATTCTGGATCCTGTCGGTGATCGACTGATAAAAGCGCGTAAGGTTTTGATCTGTGAAGAGATCAACCAAACCATGGCTAAGAAAGTGATTGGTCAGTTATTGGCCCTGGCTGAAGAATCGAGCGATGACATTCAGTTGTTCATTAACAGCCAGGGTGGTCATGTAGAAGCGGGTGACTCCATTCACGACATCATTCAGTTTATCGAGCCACGCGTTAAAGTGATCGGTACGGGCTGGGTGGCCAGCGCGGGTACGCACATCTTTTTAGCGGCAGATAAAGAAGATCGTTACTGCCTGCCCAATACCCGTTTTCTGATTCATCAGCCGACCGGCGGTGTGGGTGGTCAGGCCAGCGATATCGCCATTCAGGCGGAGCAGATTTTGCGTATGCGTGAACGCCTGGCGCGCATCATCAGCGAAGCGACCGGCCAGAGCATCGAGCAGGTGCGTAAGGACATTGAGCGCGATCGCTGGATGACGACCGATGAAGCCATTGAGTATGGCATCGTCAGTAAGGTGGTTCGTTCCAGCTCTGAGATGGTGTAACTGTTTTAGATTTAAAAAATCCCGGCATTGGCCGGGATTTTTTTGTGCTGGCTGACTTGGCAGGCAGGACATCCCTGTTAACTGGTCCAGGCCGACATCCATGTCGGCCGTAAAAACCCGATTTGGCCGCGTAGCGGCCCAATCGGGTTTTTACCCCTTCATCGACTTGAAGAATTCGTCGTTGGTCTTGGTCTGCTTGAGTTTGTTGATCAGGAAGTCGATGGCGGCAACGTCTTCCATTTCCGCCAGCAGCTTGCGCAGAATCCACATCCGTTGCAGCTCGTCCTGACTGGTCAGCAACTCTTCGCGGCGAGTACCGGAACGGCGCACATTAATGGATGGGAAGATGCGCTTCTCAGCGATTTTGCGATCCAAGTGCACTTCCATGTTGCCGGTGCCTTTGAATTCTTCGTAGATCACTTCGTCCATTTTCGAGCCAGTGTCGATCAAAGCGGTGGCCATAATGGTCAGTGAACCGCCCTCTTCGATGTTCCGTGCTGCGCCGAAGAAACGTTTCGGGCGTTCCAAAGCATGGGCGTCGACACCACCGGTCAGTACTTTGCCGGAGCTCGGTACGATGGTGTTGTAAGCACGTGCCAAACGAGTGATGGAGTCGAGCAGAATGACCACATCCTGCTTGTGCTCGACCAATCGCTTGGCTTTTTCGATCACCATTTCGGCGACCTGAACGTGACGCGCGGGTGGCTCATCGAAGGTTGACGCGATCACTTCGCCGCGTACTGAGCGCTGCATGTCGGTCACTTCTTCCGGACGTTCGTCGATCAGTAATACGATCAGGTGTGTTTCCGGATTATTGCGGGTAATCGCCTGTGCTACGTGCTGCAGCATCAGCGTTTTACCGGCCTTGGGTGGCGATACGATCAGGCCACGCTGACCTTTACCGATCGGTGATACCAGGTCGAGAATCCGGCCGGACAAATCTTCGGTTGAGCCGTTGCCGGATTCCAGCAGCAGTCGCTCTTGCGGGAACAGCGGCGTCAGGTTTTCAAACAGAACCTTGTTGCGGCCGCTCTCCAGGGATTCGTAGTTGATCTTGTCAACTTTGAGCAGCGCGAAGTAGCGCTCACCTTCTTTCGGCGGGCGAATTTTGCCGGAGATGGTATCGCCGGTGCGCAGGTTAAAGCGGCGGATCTGGCTGGGAGAGACATAGATGTCATCCGGGCCGGCCAGATAAGAAGCGGTTGCCGATCGCAGAAAACCAAAGCCGTCCTGCAGAATTTCCAAAACTCCATCACCCCAGATGTCTTCACCGCTTTTGGCGTGACGTTTAAGGATGGTGAAAATCAGGTCTTGCTTGCGTGAACGGTTCAGGTTGTCCAGGCCCATGTCCTTGGCGATTTCCAGGAGCTCAGGCACAGGTTTGGTTTTTAAGTCACTCAGATTCATAGGATTAGCGGTTTTGATTGTATAGGGATGATGGGCGGGCGGGGTGCCCAGAGACGTGGTTGGGAAGCGTTGGAAATTGGAATTAAAGACACTATAGGGGGTGCTTTTTAGCCTGTCCAGAAAAGATTCGGGCCGGAATTCCCGGCCCGGAACCGCATCACAGGTTACCCTGGATAAACTCGATCAATTGAGTTTTGGATAACGCACCGACCTTGGTGGCAACAACTTCACCGCCACGGAACATCATCAGTGTCGGAATGCCGCGAATACCAAACTTAGGCGGCGTGTTGGGATTGTCGTCGATGTTCAGTTTGGCAACATCGAGTTGCTCGGCGTACTCATCGGCGACTTCTTCCAGAACCGGCGCAATCATTTTGCAGGGGCCACACCACTCCGCCCAGTAGTCCACCAGGACGGGCTTGTCGCTGCCCAGTACTTCAGATTCGAAGCTGTCGTCGGTTACGTTTTTGATTTGTTCGCTCATTGGGTTCCGTACTCGTTAAATGAAATCGTTCCTGACCAGTCAGGGTGCAGTGGCCCTGGCGATTAAGTGGCAAAACTGGCGGTATTGACCGGGAGCCACCGGACGGTGCTCCCTCAGGAAGCGCCTAACATGAACGCTTAGACGTCGGTTTTCAAGTCCGATTTGCCAGTAAACGGGCGGTATCGACGGCGAAATAGGTGAGAATGCCGTCGGCGCCGGCGCGTTTAAACGCCATCAGGCTTTCCAGCATTACGCTGTTTTTATCCAGCCAACCTTGGGCGAAAGCCGCCTGATGCATGGCGTATTCACCGCTGACTTGATAGGCAAAGGTGGGCACGCGGAACTCGTCTTTAACGCGACGCACGATATCCAGATACGGCATACCCGGTTTGACCATCACCATATCCGCACCTTCTGCCAGGTCGAGCGCGATCTCATGCAACGCTTCATCACTGTTGGCCGGGTCCATCTGGTACGTCGATTTATTGCCTTTGCCCAGGTTAGCAGCCGAACCCACGGCATCGCGGAAAGGGCCGTAGTAGTTGGACGCATACTTGGCCGAATACGCCATGATCTGGGTGTTGTGGAACGCTTCGTCTTCCAGCGCTTCACGCATGGCGCCAATCCGCCCATCCATCATATCGCTGGGTGCGACCACATCGGCGCCGGCTTCGGCGTGCGACAGTGTCTGGCGGACCAGCGTCTGGACGGTGACGTCATTCATCACATAGCCACTGTCGTCAATGATCCCATCCTGACCGTGGGTGGTGAATGGGTCGAGCGCCACATCGGTCATCACGCCTAATGCCGGGTAAGCCGCTTTTAAAGCGCGGGTCGCGCGTTGGGCCAGGCCATCTGGGTTGTAAGCTTCGGCGGCATCGAGTGATTTCTTCTCGGCCGGTACGACGGGGAATAAGGCCACCATGGGAATGCCCAGTTGCACCCATTCTTCGGCCGCCACCACCAGCAGATCCACTGAGAGGCGTTCCACTCCCGGCATGGAGGGTACCGCTTCGCGCTGTTGTTCGCCTTCGAGCACAAAGACCGGGTAAATCAGGTCGTCCACCGTCAGTTGGTTTTCCCGCACCAGTCGACGCGAAAAGTCATGGGCGCGCAGTCGGCGCAGGCGGGTTTGAGGGTAATGACGCATGGAAGCGGAACTCCTGATGTGGGTGGCAGGCAATTTGACTGACGTCATTATCCGGGCGTAAAGGTCAGTTTCCAAGGCCAGCGCGGTCGCCCCGCTCAGGCGAAATCGTTACAATGCGGCCTGCCCTGTTACTGCTGCGGAGTTCGGATGGCCGATAAAGACACCACCCATTTTGGTTACCAAGAAGTCGCGACCGGCGATAAGCAAAAAAAGGTGGCCGATGTGTTTCATTCGGTTGCCAGCAAATACGACTTGATGAACGACCTGATGTCGTTTGGTGTTCATCGGCTGTGGAAGCGCTACACCATTGAGCTGTCTGGTGTTCGCGCCGGTAACAGTGTGCTCGATATCGCCGGTGGTACGGGTGATCTGAGCTATGCCTTTGCCCGCAAAGTCGGCGCCGAAGGTCAGGTAGTATTAGCGGACATCAATGAATCCATGCTCAAGGTGGGGCGTGATCGTCTGGCCGATCGCGGCATTGCCGGTAACCTGGAAACCGTTCAAGCCAATGCGGAATCACTGCCGTTCGATGACAACCGCTTCGACGTCGTTACCATCGCTTTTGGTTTGCGGAACGTCACCCACAAAGAAAAAGCGCTGGCGGAAATGCAGCGTGTATTAAAGCCGGGTGGTCGTTTGTTGGTGTTGGAATTTTCCAAACCACGCAATGATTTGCTCAGTCGCGCCTATGATTTTTACTCGTTCCAGGCGTTACCGCGCATGGGCAGTATGGTGACTGGCGATGCCGACAGCTATCGCTATTTGGCCGAATCCATTCGCATGCATCCTGATCAGGAAACGCTGAAATCGATGATGAGCGATGCGGGCTTAGAACGAGTGCAGTACCACAACCTCACCGGTGGCATCGTAGCCTTGCACCGAGGCGTCAAGCCATGAGCCTGCTGGCCTTGCCGCTGCAACGACTGATCAACGACGCGCTGCACTACGATCCGAATGCGGGACGTCGTCTGGCCGATCTGGCTGGCCAAAGCCTGGTGTTGGAAATGCGCGAACCAGCATTGAAGATTGCCTTGTCGATTGAAGCCGACGGTGCAGAAGACACTACTGAGACCCAAACCGCCCATATCGATGTAGCGTTCACGGAGCCGGAACTGGTTAACGCTCGCGTCAGTGGTCGTGCCACAGACTTGCTGGCGGTATTGCGTTCGACCGACCGCACTCAGGCAATGATGGCTCATCAGATCGATATTCAAGGCGATACCCGCACCTTCTTTACCTTGCAATCCATTCTTGCCGAGCTGGAAATCGACTGGGAAATGGCGTTGGGTGATCGTTTGGGCGATCTGCCGGCGCACTGGCTGGCCGAAGGCTTACGCAGTTTCGCCGGCTGGGCGCGCGTTCAGGGTGAATCGACCGAACGAACACTGAACAATTACCTGCGTGAAGAAAGTGACGCTCTGGTACCGAACTCACTGTGGCAAGCACACAGCGAACAGGTGCATAACACACGTTTGGCTGCAGATCGTTTGGCTGCGCGTCTGGAACGGTTATCCAAACGCCTGGACACGGAGACGTCGCGCTCTTGACCATTTTTCGTTTGATCCGCATCGCCTGGGTGCTGAGCCGCTATCGTCTGGATACGTTGCTGCGCTACCAGCAGATTCCCTGGCCGATTCGGGTGGCACAATGGTTTTTCCCGTTGCGCTGGATCATTCCGGCACGTGGCAGTGAAGGCTATCGGCTGCGCCGTGCGCTGGAAACCCTGGGTCCGGTGTTTGTTAAGTTTGGCCAGATTCTCTCCACTCGACGCGATTTACTGCCGCCGGAAATGGCCGTCGAACTGGCGTATTTGCAAGACAACGTGCCGTCCTTTGCCAGTAAAAAAGCCCGTGCGTTGATTGAAGAAGCGTTAGGCCAACCCGTTGATGAACTTTTTTTGGAATTCGATGCTGAGCCGCTGGCGTCTGCGTCCATTGCTCAGGTTCACAGTGCGATATTGCCGGACGGTCGCTCCGTTGTGGTTAAGGTGATCCGTCCCGGTATTAAAAGTGGCATCATCAAAGATGTGCGCTTGATGGAAGTGATGGCCTGGCTGGTCAATATGTTGCCAGACGGTCATCGCTTGCGGCCACAGGCCGTGGTTGAAGACTTCCGCAAAACCATTCTCGACGAACTCGATTTGATGCGTGAAGGCTCTAACCTCGCCGCTTTTCGACGCAACTTTGAAAGCTCCGAGCTGTTGTATATTCCGTGGGTTCATTGGGAGTACACCCGCCGTAATGTGCTGGTGATGGAGCGCATCAATGGCATTGGCGTCTCCAGTGTGGATGAACTCAACGACATTGGCGTTGACATGAAAATTCTGGCTGAACGCGGCGTGGAGATTTTCTTTACGCAGGTGTTCCGCGATTCTTTCTTCCACGCTGACATGCATCCGGGCAATATCTTTGTCAGTCGCGAACACCCGGAATCGCCACAATATATTGGTATCGATTGTGGCATTGTCGGTTCGTTGTCGCGCGAAGATCAGAACTACTTAGCTCAGAATCTGCTGGCGTTTTTTAACCGCGATTATTATCGCGTTGCCGAATTGCATGTTGAGTCCGGCTGGGTGCCCGCCAATACTCGAGTGAACGAGTTTGAAGCGGCCATTCGTGCGGTGTGTGAGCCGATCTTCGAAAAACCACTGGCGGAAATTTCCTTCGGCTTGTTGCTGGTTCGTCTGTTCCAGACCGCACAGCGTTTTGACATGCACGTTCAGCCCCAGCTGGTCTTGCTGCAAAAAACCTTGCTGAATGTTGAAGGTCTGGGACGACAGCTGTATCCGCAGCTCGATTTATGGGCGACGGCCAAGCCGTTTCTGGAACGCTGGATGCGTGAGCAGGTCGGACCCAAGCGGTTGCTCAAAGCCATTCAGCAACATGGCCCGGGCTGGCTGGCTAAGGCGCCACAAATGCCGGACCTGGTACACGATACCTTGCTTAACTTGCGGCAAGTCGGCCAGGTTGAGCAGCGTTTGCAGCAGCGTCTGGCCGATATTCAGGTCAGCCAGCAGCGCGCCAATCGCAAATTGACGCGCCGACTGCTGGCGACGGTTTTGTTACTCTTTGTGTTCTGGACCGGTGATCCAGGTGCCTGGCTGCTTAGCTTGTCGCCGGGGCAGTGGGCCGGGTTGGGTGTCGGCGCTCTCTTGCTGCTGTGGCCTTAGGACCGACATAATTCGTTAACGGCGGTGTCATATAATGGATGTTTTGCAACAATTGGCGGCGACGCTGGAAGCACGTAAAGGTGCCGCGGCGGATGATTCCTACGTGGCTTCGTTATACGCTAAAGGTCTGGATAAGATCCTTGAGAAAGTGGGCGAGGAAGCGGTTGAAACTATTCTTGCCGCTAAGAACGTTAAAGCAGGTACCGATCCGGCGGATCGACTGATCAGCGAAACAGCCGATCTTTGGTTTCACAGCCTGGTAATGCTGGCAGATCTGGGCTTAGGCCCGGAAGCGGTACTGGAAGAATTACAGCGACGGTTCGGCCTGTCCGGACACGATGAAAAAGCCGCCCGTTCCAACTGAGGGCGCGCACGAATCCCGCACTTTGGCTGCCGTGCCAAAGCGCTTTAATACCGAGTGAGGTGGAAGATGGGTTTAGGTGGAATTTCCATTTGGCAATTGCTGATCGTATTGGCCATCGTCGTGCTGATTTTCGGCACCAAGCGACTGAAAGGCTTAGGTGGCGATGTTGGCGGTGCGATTAAGTCGTTTAAATCGGCGATGAACGAAGAAGAAAAAGCCGAAAAGGCCGACGAAACCAAAGGGCTGGAAGAGCAATCCAAGGACGCACAGTTCTCGGAAACGGCGGCTTCTGAAGCTAAGCAGGAAAGCGATAAAACCCGCTAAGAGGCTTCACCGATGTTCGACATGGGTTTTAGCGAGCTGCTGTTGATTGCCGTGATTGGCTTGGTGGTCATTGGTCCTGAGCGATTGCCGGGTGTGGCTCGTACGGTCGGTCGACAGGTCGGCAATCTGCGCCGGTTTATGCGCTCCATGCAGACCCAGCTGGAACAGGAAGTGAAGCTGGATGAATTGAACCGGAAGATCATGGCCGAAACACGCGGTCAGACATTCCGTAATAATGATGAGCCGGCCGACACCGGTCAGCCCTCATCCACCTCGACGGCTCAATCGCAGCCGTCGTCGACACCCTCAGGCAGTAATGATGACGACGGAAAACCCTGAAGATTCTTCCATGCCGCTGGTGGCGCACCTGAAGGAATTGCGCGACCGGATGATTCGTTCGCTGCTGGTGGTGTTTGTCGTGTTTCTGGGTCTGTATTTTCTGGCCGGCGATCTTTATATGATCCTTGCCCGGCCGTTGCAGATATTGCTGCCCGAAGGTGGTCAGCTGATCGCGACGGGTGTTGCCTCACCCTTCTTCGTACCACTGAAACTGACCATTGTATTGGCCATCTTTATCTCTGTACCGTATTTGTTGCATCAGATCTGGGGTTTTATCGCACCGGCTTTATATAAGCACGAACGCATGGTGGCCGTGCCGCTGTTTATCTCCAGCGTCTTTTTGTTTTATGCCGGCGTGGCCTTTGTTTATTTTGTGGTGTTGCCGCTGGTGTTTGGATTTTTTACGTCGGTAGGCCCGCAAGACATCAACCTGATGCCGGATATCGGCAATGTCCTGGATTTTTGTCTGAAGCTGTTTTTTGCGTTTGGCGTGGCGTTTGAAATTCCCATCGCTACCTTTTTGGTGGTCCGGGCGGGCATTGCGTCGGTTGAATCGTTGGGTAAGAAGCGTCCGTACGTTTTTGTCAGTTGCTTCGTGGTGGGCATGCTGGTGACACCGCCAGATGTGGTTTCACAGTCAATTCTGGCGGTGCCGATGTGGTTGTTGTTTGAGCTGGGTTTATTGTTCAGCCGCTTTATTCCGAAGAAATCGGCAGAAGACATCAGCGCGGAGAGTTAACCGCTTAGCGATCGTCGTTGTGATTGACCACTTCACCTTCGATAACATTGCCCTTTTGTGATGATTGCCGGCGCTGCTGTTGTTCGTAAAAACGACGGAAGCGGCTGGCAAATAGCGGGCGACCCGTCAGTTTCAATTTAATGGCATTGATTGCCGCCAGGCCAATGCCTATGGCCAGAGCGGCCATAAAAACAAATAAGCCAATCCAAAACAGAAAGACCATAACGGCCAGACCGATAATGGCGGCGAGTAAGCGTTTCAGCGGAGACATGGGTGGTTCACCTGTCCTTTTGTGGGTCATTCGAGACGCTGCAGCACAGCAGCGGTCGGTAAAATGGTTTTAGGTCAATGGGGCTAGCCTGACACATTGCAATCAGCCTCGGCCAGTCAGAGGTCACATTTTGCGCCATCTTGACGACGGGCTGACATGCCAAGGAGAACAATAATGAGTACAGAGGTTATTCGCTGGGGCATTCTCGGTGCCGGTATCATTGCCCACAAACTGGCGTCTGCGGTGCAGCAACACGATGGCAGTGAATTGCTGGCCGTCGCTTCTCGGACGCCTGCGAAAGCCACCGAATTCGCGGCGGAATTTGGCATCGATGGCAGCGATTATGACACCTTGCTCAAACGCAGCGATATCGATGTGGTCTATGTCGCCACCACCCATAACTTCCATTTCGATAACGCTCGACTGGCACTGCAACATGGCAAGTCGGTCTTGTTGGAAAAACCCTTTACCGTGAATGCTGCTCAGGCGCAGCAATTGATCGACCTGGCGCGTGAACAGGGTGTGTTTCTGATGGAGGCCATTTGGACGCGGTTTTTGCCGGCTCAGGCGCAGCTAAAAGAGCAACTCGACAGCGGTTTAGTCGGTGACCTTCGCCAACTGAACATCAACTTTGGTGCCTTTGTACCGCCACATTATGAGACGCGATTGAAAGACCCGAATCTGGCCGGTGGTGTGACGCTGGACATGGGTATTTACCCGCTGACTTTCGCGAACTTTCTGCTCGGTGAACGGCCTGTCGACGTTCAATCGATGGCGGAGTTTGGCGCCACGGGCGTTGATGAATGGGCCAATTATCTGCTGCGTTATCCGTCCGGTGTGATGGTGAATATCAGCACCAGCTGCAGCCTGAAAATGAAGCCGGAAGCGCTGATTTATGGCAGCCAGGGTTATGTCGAATTTCCCGAATTTCAGCAAGGCAATCGCTACGTTCATCACCGTCATGACGGGGGAAATGAGGTGCTCGCCAGCGACACCTATGAACTGCAGCGGCATGACAATGGCTTTGTTTATCAGGTTGAAGAAGTGGCGCGTTGTCTGGCTGCCGGTGAGCTGGAAAGCCCTGTGATTCCGCTGGCTGAGACGTTGTCGATGATGCAGTTGATGGACTCGATGCGTGCCGACTGGGGTTTCCGTTACCCCTTCGAATAGTTTTTCACGGTTTCAATTCGTTGCTTGCCAAGCAGGAATCGCTGCATTAAAGTGCGCCGAGTTACCGGTAACATTATGTTTTATGTTACCGGTAACAAGGTCAACAAAAACAAAATATACAGCAGGAGACTACCATGCACGCTTCTCTCAAGTGGGCGGCCGGATTGGCGTTGGTCGCCATCGGCAGCCAGACAATCGCCGCAGATTACCGTTTTCAGTTTCAATCGTCCGACCCGTCCGGGGTACGCAATTTCGAGATCAAACAGGAATGGGCTGAGCGCGTTGAAGCCATGTCCGGTGGCCGTGTCGATATCGAAATCCTGCCGGTCAATTCGGTGGTGAGCCACACCGAAACGCTCGATGCCATCGAATCCGGCATTCTCGATGGCCACATCTCGGTGACGGGCTATTTCTCGGGCAAAGACCCGGCTTTTGGTTTGATCGGTAACACCGTCGGTGCCTGGTCCAACCCCGATCAACTGATTGACTACATCTACTACGGTGGTGGCTATGAGTTGATGAACGAACTTTACGAGCCTTATGGCGTTAAGTTCGTAGGGGGTGGCGCGACCGGCCTGGAAGCGTTTGTCTCCAAAGTGCCGCTGGATGGTGTTGAAGACCTGCAAGGGTTGAAGCTGCGCGCGCCTGAAGGTCTTGTGCAGTCGGTCTTTGCGGCCGCAGGGGCGGCGCCGGTGAACCTGCCGGGCTCAGAAGTGTATACCGCGTTGAGCAAAGGCGTGATCGATGCCGCTGACTATACGGTGTTTTCCACCAATCACGCTCAAGGTTTGCATGACATCGCGCCGCATCCGGTTTACCCGGGCTTCCACTCGCTGCCGTTGTTAGAAGTGGCGATGAATCTGGATGAGTGGAACGAACTGCCGGAAGACATTCAGGCGATTTTCACCGTGTCAGTACGCGATTTTGCGAACGACATCAGCACGCAATTGGCGATGGCCGATGTGGATGCGGTCAAAGAAGCGCGTGAAAATCCCGACATTACCATCCACGATTGGTCCGCCGAAGAACGCATGGAATTTCGCGCCATCGCCCGGACTCAATGGGAGGAATACGCCGAAGAATCGCCCAACGCACGTCGCGTTTACGACTCGGTAACCGCCTTCCTGGAATCTCAGGGCCTGCTCTAAGCGGTCATTTTGGTGCCTCGGTTTCCGCCGGGGCCGGAGCCTTTGCATGAAGACCGAACCTTTGGCTGCGGCAGTGCCAACTGAAGACGATGCCAATCTGGCGTCGTCCTGGCTGGACCGCGGCATTATCTGGCTGGGTAAAAAACTGAGCCTAATCTTCGCTCTCGTCGCCCTCATCGGTTGTTACGAAGTCGTGCGACGCTATGTGTTTAATGCCCCGACTTTCTGGGTGCACGAAACAGCGACCTTTCTCGGTGCTGCCTTGTTTATTTTTGGTGGGCTATACGCTTTTGCCACCGACAAGCACGTGCGCGTTGTATTGATCTACGACCATGTGTCTGAACGCGGTCAGCGTGCGCTGCGCATAGTGCATCACCTCGTTGGTCTGGGTTTCTGTGCCATGATGCTCTATGCCTCTTCGATCATGGCGAAGAAAGCGGTGTTTACACCCTGGGGCGCGTTTCGACTTGAAACTTCTGGCTCAGCCTGGAACCCGCCGTTTCCCGCGTTACTCAAAGTGATGGTGTTGCTCGCCATCATCGTGCTGACGCTGCAATACCTGTTGCATCTGCTGCGCGATTTGCGCCAGTGGCGGAGGAAAGACTGATGTTTGAACTTTCCGATATCGGCATCGGCTATGGCAGCTTGCTGATGCTTGTCTTGATGATTGCTCTGTTGCTGACCGGCATGCAGTTGGCCTTTGTCACCGGTTTTGTGGCGTTGATTTTTGCGCTGGGGTGGTTTGGTCCGCCGGCGTTGGGCATCGTCAGCAGCCGCATGTTCAGCTTTATCGGCAGCTACGTTTTTCTAGCGGTGCCGATGTTTGTGTTGATGGCCGCACTGCTCGACCACTCGGGTATCGCTCGCGATCTGTTCGATGCCATGAACCGACTCGGCCGCAAAATTCGCGGCGGTGTGGCGGTTCAGACCTTGGTTGTGGCGGTGATACTGGCGTCCATGTCCGGCGTGATCGGCGGTGAAACCGTTTTGCTCGGTTTGCTGGCGCTGCCGCAGATGCTGCGCCTGGGTTACGACCGTCGTTTAGCCATTGGCACCACCTGCGCAGGCGGCGCCCTGGGCACCATGTTGCCGCCGAGCATCGTGCTGATTATTTATGGTTTAACGGCCAACGTTTCCATCGGCGATCTGTTTAAAGGCGCTTTTCTCCCGGCGTTGCTGTTGGCCTTGCTGTACGTCGGCTATGTGTTGATTCGGGCTTATTTAAATCCATCGCTGGCGCCGCTGCCGTCCGATAAAGAGGCTGAGGCAGACGCCGGGCCGGCACCCAATTTCTTCAAGGCATTGCTGTTTCCATTGTTGTCGGTTGCGGTTGTGTTGGGCTCAATTTACACCGGCGTGGCGTCGGTCACCGAAGCCTCGGCGCTGGGGGTGATTGGTATTGCGCTGAGCACCTGGGTGCGTGGTGAACTGAGTTATCAAATGATCCGCTCAGCCACCATCACCACCTTACGCACCTGCGGCATGATCATCTGGATCGGCATTGGCGCCACCGCACTGGTCGGTGTTTACAACCTGATGGGCGGTATCGAGTTCGTGCGCGAAACGGTGCTGGCGGTCAGCGGTGGTAATGGCCTGGCAACGATTCTCTTTATGATGGCGATCCTGCTGGTGCTGGGCATGTTTCTCGATTGGGTGGGCGTCGCTCTGCTGACCATGCCGATTTTCGTGCCCATTATTACCGAGCTCGGTTACAGCCCGATTTGGTTTGGTGTGTTGTTCTGCATGAACATGCAGGTGTCCTTTCTGTCGCCGCCGTTTGGACCTGCTGCGTTTTACCTGAAAACCGTCGCACCAAAAGACATTTCGCTGGGTGAGATATTCCGCTCCTTGTTGCCCTTTATTGGTCTGCAGATTGTGGCGTTGGCATTGCTGGTTGCCTTTCCGCAGTTAGCCTTGTGGTGGCAATAAATGAACGATCACAGCATTATCGTGATGGGTGTTTCCGGCTGCGGTAAAAGTCTGATCGGTCAGCAGTTGGCGCAGAAACTGGGCCTGCCTTTTTTCGACGCTGACGATTTTCACAGCGACGCCAATGTCAGCAAGATGGCCAGTGGCGTACCGCTGACCGACGCTGATCGGGCCGACTGGTTGGCGAGTCTGGCGCAATTGCTTCGCACGCGCGCGCCGTTGGTATTGGCGTGTTCGGCATTGCGCCAACGTTACCGTGATGAGCTGCGTCGTGCCGATCCGGCTTTGGTGTTTGTACACCTCGATGGGGAAATCGACACTATCTGGGCCCGATTGTCACAGCGGCGCGATCATTATTTCAGTGGCCGTGACATGCTGGAAAGTCAGTTTGCGCAACTCGAGCGCCCGGGCTTGGGTGAAGCGTTTCGAATAGACATAGATCGCCCCGCAGAAGCGGTATTGGCCGCCTGTCTTGATGCCATTGGACGGGGCATCGCTTAGTGCGCCCCTGGTGTAAGATGGAGCGGTTTGCCCTGGCCAATAGCGAAGCCCCGTGAAGAAACGACGTCCTACATTGCAAGACATCGCCGATCAGGTTGGCGCTACCAAGATGACCGTCAGTCGCTGTCTGCGCGACCCGGATACGGTGTCCGAAGGGTTGCGCCAGCGCATTTTCGAAGCCGCGGAAACGCTCGGTTATATTCCTAATCGCGGTCCGGACATTTTGTCCAAATCGACCAGTCGCGCCATTGGTGTCTTGCTGCCCTCGCTGACCAACCAGGTGTTTGCCGACGTGCTCAAGGGCATTGAAGCGGTCACCGAGCCGGCGGGTTATCACCTGATGCTGGCGCACTACGGTTACAGTCCGGATGTGGAAGAGCGCACCTTGGCGTCGTTGTTGTCGTACAACGTCGATGCCGTCTTGCTGTCGGAAAGTCAGCACACCGATCGCACCTTGCGCATGTTGGAAACCGCTGGCGTGCCGACGGTGGAGTTGATGGATACCCGCAACCCGCCCATTCATCAGGCCGTGGGTTTCGATAACGTTGCCGCGGCCCGAGCCATGGTCGAAGCCATGATTGAACGCGGTCGTCGGCATATTTTGTATTTGGCGGTACGGCTGGATGCGCGCACCCTGCAGCGCGAAGAAGGCTACAACCAGGCGATGCGCGCGGCCGGTCTGCAACCGCAAACCTTGCGCCGTGCCGAGCGTTCATCGTACAGCGTTGGTGCGACCTTGCTCGATGAAGTGCTGCAGCAATATCCGCAGGCCGATGGTCTGTTTTGCACCAACGATGACGTGGCCATCGGGGCGTATTTCGAATGCGTGCGACGCGGTTTGGAGGTGCCTGGTCAGTTAGCCATTGCCGGTTTTCACGGTCACGATGTGGGGCAGGTGATGGCGCCGCAATTGGCCAGTGTGGTAACGCCGCGCGAAGCCATGGGCACACGTGCTGCCCAGGCTTTGTTGGCGCGTTTACGCGGTGAAACCGTGAAGGACGCAATCATCGATCTGGGGTATCGCATTGAGACCGGTGGCACGCTATAGGGGTCAAGCCCGGTCGTTAAGCAAACACCGGCGCCCATTGCATCAAGGCCATGACCGCCAGCAGCGACAGCGGAATGCTGATCAAGGTCACCGCGGCAATATCGTCTTTGGGTCCGTCATAGTGGCTGGCCAGAATGTAACTGATGACCGCGACCGGCATGCTCGCCTGAATCATTAAGGTTTGCGCCACGACCGGCGCCAGCGGCAGCGCCCAAATGACCGTGGCCGCCGCGCTGACCCCGAGCGCCACTCGAACCAGCGATAATCCAAATATCCGACCCAAACGTCGCCACTCGCGCAAATCGATTCCCGCCAATGAGCGCCCTAACAACAACAGCATCACCGGTATGGTCATACCGGCTAAAAGGTCGAGCGTGCGGATCATGGCCGCGGGCGTAGGTAGTTCACTGAGGTGCCAGATGCCACCAACCATTAACGCCATCACAGAAGCGTTACTCAACGCCGATTTCAGCGTGAAACGGCCGGACAGTAGCCAAGTGCCAAGGGTAAAATGGCTGATCTGGACGACGGTGGAGATGACCACAGCGTGCACCAAAGCATCTTGCCCGAGCAGGGCAAAGACCAGCGGAATACCCAGGTTGCCGGTATTGGGATTGACCAGCATCGACAAGTAACCGCGCACGCTCAGGCCACTGAGCGTCAATATCACCGCGCCCAGAATGGCCGTTACGGCCAACACCAGCACGATGGCAACAGCCGTTGTGGAGACCTCCGCTAAGGGCGCCTCCATAGTCAGCAGGGCGTTAAGAATCAGTGCCGGTAAACCAATCTGTGTGACCAGCTGCGACAGCCCCGGTGCCGACAATAAGGTGGTTCGTTTTGCCAATAACCAACCCAGGGCGGCGCAAAACACCACCGGAAAGAGTGCATTGAGATAGGTGGCGATCACAGCGAACTCACAACAGGGAAAACATCAGTATATCCAAGCGCGCAATACCCGTCCGGCTTTGCAAATCAAATGATACACTGTAACATTCGGCCGGGGTTGTGCAGGATTCAACCCAGGGAGAAAGACCATGGTATTTATACAGACACTGAACAAGGTGCAAAGGCGCGTCTGGCTGTGCACCTTGTTTGTTCTCGTCACCGCCAGTCAGGCGACGGTGGCTGAGACGAACGTTGATCCGCAGGTGCGCAACCCGGTGGTGGTTGTGCCCGGCCTGCTTGGGTCCCGGCTGTGTCGAGACAACGCCGACGGCGAATCACAGGTGGTTTGGGGAACCGTTACATCGATCACTCAGTTTCCAAGCCTGGCTTACGATCCGACCGATACCCGGATTCAGCCTTGCGGCTTGATCCGGGAAATTTCCTATCTCGGTGTCTACAAACAGGAAGTGTACGCCGGCTTTGTGAATCGCCTGACGGATGAAGGCTATCGCGAAGGTGAGGATTTATGGTTATTCGATTACGACTGGCGGCGGAGTGTTTTCGACAACGCCCGCCTGTTGGCTGACTTTATTGACCAGAACATTGCGGCCGACGAAAGCGTCGATCTGGTCGCGCACAGCATGGGTGGTTTGATTTCCCGCGCTTATATTCTGGAGCAGGGTGGCACCGAACGTGTGCACCGTCTCATTACCGCCGGCACACCACTGCGCGGTTCGGTGGAAGTGTTCGATTTACTGGAGAACGGTTGGGGCACGGCCAACCTCTTTATGGGTGGCATAGAAGGGTTTCGTCGTACCATGCTGACCTTTCCATCGACCTTTGATTTGATTCCACGCTACGACGGCTGCTGCGGTCAGGACGGCAGTCGCTTGGCCGATTTTAATATGGACAACCCCGATGACTGGGTGCGGTTAAACTGGGACGGTATCGATGCTGATCGGCTGCCCGACTTAAAAGCTGCTCGTGAACGCCAAATGCACATACAGGAAATCATCGAACAGTCGCTGCCCGCTGATATTGAAGATGTCATTGTCATCGGTATCGACCAGCGCACACCGGAGCAATACCGCATCGACTACCACTCGGGTCATGAAGAAGCACAATTGCAGATTGAAACCAGTTGGGGTGGCGATGGTGTGGTCATGCGCAACAGCGCAGTGCTCGATAATCGCCATGTCTTTCCCACCAGTTTCGCGACGCATCAAGCGATTCTGAATGAAACCTCGGCGCAGGATTTTGTGGTGACGGCCTTGCAGGTGGGCGCTGAAACCGCGGTGGAGCAGGTGCCAGTGCGCCAACGGACCAGCATCTTTACCGCCTTGGGCGACCTGGTGGCTTTGATCGGTGTCAGTGTGGATACCGAAGCGCCCATTTATCAGGCGGGTGATCAGGCCAAGGCGATTGTCCGTATCCTGCCCGATTCAATGGACGCAGTAGATGCCAGCCACATCAGTCTGACGATAAAACGTCCCGGTAGTCATCCGATGACACTGGCGTTGCACTCGGATCCGTCTTTGTCCGATCCAACCAATGACCGCGAGCAATCGTTCTATGCCGAATTCAGTACCGGCAGTAACGCCGGTGAGTTGGTACTTACGGCCACCATCGAGGCAAACAGCGCAGAACCGCGTCAGGCCACGCTGGTTGTGCCGGTTGTTAAGCGTTAAAGGATGATGAAGCCGTAATGTTCACTCGCGGGCAGACAGCACTCAACCCAGGCACCGGCCGATCCGGTGCTGTTTGCCCGATGTTCTGGCTCAGTCAGCACCGGTGGACAAGGTTAGTCAGTGCCCTTTTGGTGGTGCTGGTGTGTCAGGGGGCTCTGCAATATTGGCATGCGCCGGTGCATTTGGCTGAACAGATGCAGGCAGCGCTGATCGATATTGATCAGGTCAAACCTGGCCTGGCCGTGTCGGACCGCGATATACACGCTAACCTCGACGATCTGACCGATTGTCAAAGCTGCAACCTGCTCAAGCTCAGCCAACTGGGGGCGCTGGCATTACACCGGGCAACGCTGCCGACGATGAGTGCACCCATGGCGCAGCTGAGCGTCGATGAATCCAATGATCAGCGCCTGACGGAACCCGCCGCGCGTGGACCGCCCCGCCTGTCTTCAATTCCCAGCTGAACGTTAGTTAAGGTCGATCGTCGGCCATCAAAACGCTTATTGAATTGAGGACACTATGAAAAACCATCTTTCGCTGTTGCTGGCATCCTTCACTTTGGCACCGCTGGCCACGTCCGTGATGGCCGAAACCGAACGCCAACACGGCGCACACGAACACGGTGCGGCTCAGTTATCCGTCGCTGTTGATCATCATGACGTGGTGATTGCACTGGCGTCACCGTCGTACAATATTTTTGGTTTTGAACACACCCCAAGCACGGATGAACAGCACGCCGCTGTCGATGCTGCGGTGGCTAAATTGCGGGATGCCGATGCGCTTTGGACGCTCAGTGCAGCGGCCGATTGTGAGCTGGAAGAGGTCGACATTGACAGTGCCGTGCTCGACGATGATGACCATCACGACGAAGCGCACGATCATGATCATGACGAAGACCATGACCATCACGACGAACACGATCATGATGAAGACCATGACCATGACCATGACCATGACCATGACCATGAAGCAGAACACGACCACGACGAAGAACACGACCATGATCACGAAGGCGGCCAGCACAGTGATGTTGACGTGAGCTGGCACTTCCATTGCGACAATCCAGGAGAACTGGTGCAGGTGGACGTTGGTCTGTTCGACGCTTTTGAACGTTTTGAAGATCTCGACGTTCAATACCTGACTGAAACCAGCCAGGGTGCTGCCGAATTGTCGCCAAGCCGTACCACGTTAAACCTGGAGTAATCACACCATGAGCACAGCCGTCTGTTGGCAGGCGCTGAGCTACCGCTGGCCGGGCATTTCCCGGCCCACGGTCGAGCTTACCGATCTGGCCTTGCCGCAAGGGGAATCCCTGTTTATCCAAGGACCCAGTGGCAGTGGTAAAAGCACGCTGCTGAATCTGCTCGCCGGTGTACTGGTGCCCAGCGAAGGCCAGTTGCAGGTGCTCGAACAACCCCTGAGCGATTGGTCCGGACGGCGACGCGATCGCTTTCGCGCCGATCACCTGGGTTACATCTTTCAGCAGTTCAATCTGCTGCCTTATTTATCGGTCGCGGCCAATGTTGAGTTACCAGCGCGACTGTCCAAACGTCGGTTGCAACGCACTCAGGATGAGCATGGCGGACTGAACGCCGCCGTCGAGCATTGGCTGCGTTGTCTGCAATTGCCGGAAACCCTGTGGCACGCTCCGGTATCCCGGCTCAGCGTCGGCCAGCAACAACGCGTGGCAGCGGCGCGGGCATTGATTGGGTCGCCGGAACTGATCATCGCCGACGAACCCACCTCGGCGCTGGATGAAGACAACGTCGACAACTTTATGCAGGTGCTCACCGAGCAGTGCCGCAGCATTCAGGCATCGCTGATTTTTGTCAGCCATGACCGTCGTCTGGCGCACTGGTTTGATCATCAGCTGACGCTTAACGCGACCGCGGAGGAGGCTGAATGAACTGGATTAACCTCGCTCTTCGCAGTCTTTGGAACCGTCGTTCTACGGCCGTCCTGACGTTATTGATGGTGGCGCTATCACTGGCGTTGTTGCTGACGGTCGACCGCGTCCGCCAAGACACTCGCGCCAGTTTTTCCAATACATTGTCCGGTACCGATTTGATCGTTGGTGGTCGAACCGGCGGCTTGAATCTGCTGTTGTACAGCGTGTTTCGCATTGGCAATGCCACCAACAACATCAGTTGGCAAACCTACGACGACATCCGCAATAACGATGCCGTTGCCTGGACCATTCCGTTTTCATTGGGCGACTCGCATCATGGCTATCGCGTGCTGGGCACCAACAACGATTATTTTGAACACTACCAATACGGTCGCCGTCAGAATGTGAGCATCAACGAAGGCCGCCGTCTTGAGGGCGTTTATGATGTGGTCCTGGGCAGCGCCGTGGCTAAGGCATTGGATTATCAGTTGGGTGACGAAGTGGTCATCGCCCACGGTCTGGGCAGCACCTCTTTCGAGATGCACGATGACAAACCCTTCACCGTGGTCGGTATTCTGGCGCCGACCGGGACGCCGGTGGATCGCACCTTGCACATTCCACTGGAAGGCATGACCGCCATCCATGTCGATTGGACCGCCGGTGTGCGCCTGCCGGGCTTTGATGTGTCGGCCGAAGAAGCGTTGGACATGGACCTGACGCCCGACACCGTGACCGCCGTATTGGTCGGCATGGAATCGCGCATTCAGGCGTTGGGTTTTCAGCGGCGCATTAACCAATATCGCGCTGAGCCGCTAACAGCGATTATCCCGGGCGCAACACTGGCTGAACTGTGGCAGATGATCGGCATCGCCGAAAATGCATTGATTGCCATTTCCGGGCTGGTGGTTGTCACCGGCTTGCTCGGCATGGTCACGGTCATTCTTGCTGGCCTGAACGAACGCCGCCGCGAAATGGCGATCTTGCGGGCACTGGGGGCGCGGCCTTCGCATATCCTTGGCTTGTTGATGATCGAATCCGGCTTCTATGGCATCGCCGGTCTGGTGCTGGGTCTGTTGCTGCACTGGGCGCTGATTGCCATCGCCGCGCTCTGGGTACAGCCAGCTTATGGCATTCAATTGACGCTGAGCCTGCCGGTCTGGCCGATGTCCGGCGTCTTGTTGGCCGTGGTTGCGCTGAGTATTCTGATTGGCTTGGCGCCGGGTTGGAAAGCCTATCGCCGTTCACTCAGTGACGGCTTGACCGTAACCACCTGAGGACACTGCATGAAACTTCGTCTGGCGCTGATGGGTCTAATGCTGATCAGCACCGCCTGGGCCGAAAGCCGCCCGGTGCAGGAACTGCGTTGGGGAGAACTGATTCCCAGCGGCTTCAGCTATGGCGATCTGGCGGCCAAGATTGAGCAGCCAGCAACACCGTTGTCGAGCCTGGCCGATGATGACCCGGAAGCCCAACGGCTGTACCAGTCGATGCGCAACGCTCTGGCCGATGCGCCGGTGGTGGAAGCCTACGATGGCCTGTCAGTGAAAATCGCCGGTTTTGTGGTGCCGCTGGAGCAGGACGAAGATCGGGTGCTCAGCTTCTTACTGGTCCCCTACTTTGGCGCCTGCATTCATACACCACCACCACCGGCGAATCAGATTATCCACGTCCAGACGCAAGGTGGTTTCCCGACACCAGGCTTGGATGAACCGGTTTATGTCACCGGCCTGATGCGCACCCAAAAACACGATTCCGAACTGGGTTCGGCCGGATACACCCTTTACGCGGGGTCGGTTGAACCCTATTTATAGTGTCGTAAACAGCCATGGCTGATCGATGGCTGTTTGCTAAGCTAGGGATTCATTGCGATAACGTGCGGAGGTGGATATGGCCAGTGGTTGGGCCGGCGATGGCGCCGTCCAGGATCAAATCGATGCCACCATCGATGATGCCTTAGAGCGCGCGCGTCGCAACCTGCCCCAGGGCGAAAGCCGCCACGAATGCGCCGAATGCGGCGAGCTGATTCCCGAAGCCCGACGCCAAGCGTTGCCCGGCGTGCAACTGTGCATTAACTGCCAGGCCGAACGCGACGCCGATGCCGCCCACAGCAGCTACAATCGGCGCGGTTCCAAAGACAGTCAGTTGCGTTAGATCAAACCGTTAAACGGTGCTGATCATCCAGTGAATGCCAAAGCGATCGGTCAGCATGCCGAAACCGGCCGACCAGAACGTCGCCTCGAATGGCATCCGTACCCGCCCTCCTTCGACCAGTTGATCAAACGCGTAGCGTGACTTCTCCACGCTGTCGAAACTCAGTTGCACGCTCACACCCTGCGGCTTTTCAAAATAGGCGGGCGGTGCATCGACACCCATTAACACCAATTGGCCGAGCGATAATTCCGAATGAATAATTTTATCGGACCAGTCATCTGGCACCGGCGCTTGTTCCGGTGCATCGCCGTAGGTCGAAACAGTGAGCAACTTACCGCCCAATAACTCAGCGTAGAATTCCAACGCCTCACGGCAGTTACCGGTAAAGGACAAATGCACCGCCTGGCTGACCGATTGTCGCGCGATGCGCGCGTCCAGATTGGTATGAACATCCAAACCCGCGCTGGGCTCAAAATCTTCCAAACCAAAAACCGTGCGCAATTCCAAACACACATCGCCATCTTCACGCGGCCAGCGTTTTACCCAGTCGAGCGCCTCCTCGACGGTCTGGGTTTCAATCATGGTATAGCCGGCAATTAACTCGCGCGTTTCAGCGAAAGGCCCGTCGATAACGGTCGGCTCGCCACCACCGCTGAACTGAATGCGGTAGGCTTCATTCGTCGGCTTTAACCCTTCGCCGCCGCGCCACACACCGGCATCGACCAAGGCTTCGTTGTAACGACCCATGGCTGCTAATAAATCCTGACCGGGCATAACGCCGGCTTCGGTGTCCGGGTCGGCTTTACGGATAATCATAAAACGCATGATGGGGCTCCTGACGGTTGGGGTTTGTTCATTTGGTCGAATCAGCTAGGCGGATTTCGACAGCCTTTTTTATCCTTCGAGTAGTTTGTTATACAACGACAAGTATTCGTCAGAATCCGGATGAGTAAAATTGGACTGGTAACCAAAGCCGAGCCTGTCTAGTAAAGCGATAGAACGGTGATTGACGGGTTTAACGATGGCGAGAATCTGATTCAGAGTCAGCGTCTTGTGCGCATAAACCAAAGCCCTGTTGGCGATAGCTGGACAGCATTTTTGTTCGATGTAATCGGCTGCTTTTTCGATGTTGTCGATCGAATGCGGCGCAATGTACTGGTGCCAAGCGGGCTCGTTAAGCAATTCAAGGTGAAAGGCCACATCATCGAGCTGCGCTTTGCGCAGCGCCAACCTTTTGGTTTTACAGATGATCAAGGGACATGTCCTATCAGGCTCTAAATTTTTTCAAAAAGACGTTCGATAAGCAGAGTCCACTCAATAACCAATTCAAAAAGTCATTGGGTTGGTTATTTGTTGAAACGGAATACGTAGATGGAATCACGAACCAGCTTCACCAAAAAGACAGCGTAGACAGTCAGGTAAAACAGTGCTGGGAAGGGAATTAGTAACAATATGACCAGTAATTTCCATTTAAATTCAACAAACAACTCCCAAAGAACGACGTAGAATACAACAGCAAACCCTGTAAAAAGTGGTAGCAGCGCAGCAATTAAAATGGGGTGGTCTTTGCCATTAATGTTGCCGCCATGGCGATAGAGAACAGCGAGTATCAGCATGCCGAAAAAAAAACCTAACCAGAGCAATAGGATTTTTAGTTTCCGCTTTCCATGTTGTTCCATAAGCAAATTACCCGTTTTTCCTGGCTATGCGCGATTTAGCAAAGCGATAGTCTTAGGTTAAGTTGTCAACCTTACTGTTTCGATCGAAGTACCCGATTGTCTGTTTTCATTATTTGTCCTATTCCGTCCGATAATCAAAGTATCATGGGTATTAATGGTGGTCGTTTGAAATGTTCTTTCGGGTGTATCAGTCGTACCTCAGTCCCTTTCGCTTGAGGTTTGCTTAATTTTTTGAACAGTTTTTAGCAAAATAGAACCTAATGAATGAACGACTGAGTTTAGTGTGCCATTTATTGGATTAACGATAATGGTCGTTCCCGTCACTCTTTAATTCCCGCACTGGCCTTACTTCCACACTGCCATACCTTGCCGGCGGAATTTTTCCGGCCAGTTGAATGGCTTGATTCAAATCCCTCGCTTCCAGTAAATAAAACCCAGCCAACTGTTCGCGGGTTTCGGCGAAAGGTCCGTCGGTGACGGTCACTTTGCCATCGCGTACGCGAACGGTAGTGGCCGTTTCCACTGGCATGAGCGGTCGACCATCGAGCATTTGACCAGCGGCGCTGAGGTTTTCACCGCAAGCAATGCATTCGCGGTTCAGGGCATCCCAGTCATCGGTGGACAGTTCGGCCATCTTGGCTTCGCTGTAGTAGACCAGTGCTAAGTATTGCATGGCGTTTCTCCGTCGTTGTTTTGTCGTAGTCGCTAGACGGTGGCGGGTTTCGACAGGGTTATCCCAGCGTCTGTAATTGGCGTTGCAGAAAGCGTTGCTCGGGCGCCAGTGAGGTCAGTGTCAATGCCTGTTGGTAAGCAACGCGTGCGTGCTCCACTTGCCCGAGTTGGCGACAAAAGTCGGCGCGTGCTGCGAACGTCAGGTGATAATGCTGCAAGGTTGGATCGTTCAGTAAGGCATCGACGGCGGCAAGCCCCGCAGCCGCTCCCTGGCTCATTCCCAGTGCCACCGCCCGGTTTAAAGCAATGATGGGTGAGGGCGTCAATTGCAGCAGTGCCTCATAAAGGCCAAGAATTTGCGCCCAATCGGTCTCTGCAAAGGTTCTGGCTTCGGCGTGCAGCGCCGCGATGGCGGCTTGTAAACCATAAGGACCAATGCCGCCGGGCGTCAGGGCACGGGGGACCAAGGCACAGCCTTCTGCGATCAACAGTTGGTCCCACAGGCTGCGATCCTGATCCTGCAGTCGGACCAATTCACCGGTGGCGTCGCTGCGCGCGGGTCGGCGCGAATGGTGCAGCAACATCAAAGCGAGCAGACCGAGCACTTCCGGTTCGGGCAACAGCGCCGCCAACATGCGACCGAGGCGAATGGCTTCTTCAGCCAGATCTGGGCGAGTCAGCGCATCCCCATCAGACGGCGCATACCCTTCGTTGAACAACAGATAAACCACAGCCAATACCGATTCCAGCCGTTCCGCCAGTTCGTGGCGCTCGGGGACTTCGTAAGGAATACCAGCGTCACGAATCTTGGTTTTAGCGCGCACGATGCGCTGGGCGATGGTCGGGGTTTTGGTCAGAAAAGCGCGTGCCACTTCTTCGGTGCGCAAGCCGCAGACTTCGCGCAGGGTCAGTGCCAACTGAGCGGACCTGGCCAATGCTGGGTGACAGCAGGTAAAAATCAGCCGCAGTGGGTCATCGTCGATGCTGTGATCGTCAACTTCGGGTTCGGCGTCTTGCTCGATCAGTGATTGGATGGTGAGTTCATCGACGGCATCGCGATGCCGGTTTCGGCGGCGCAGTTGGTCAATGGCTTTGAAGCGTCCGGCGGACACCAGCCAGGCGCGGGGGTTATCGGGTATGCCGTCTTCGGGCCATTGCTTGAGTGCAGCCATAAAGGCTTCGTGCAAGGCTTCTTCAGCCAGATCGAAATCGCCGAGCAGACGAATCAAGGTGGCGAGAACGCGGCGGTTTTCTTGTTGGTAGAGGCGTTCGATGTCGGTGCGCATACAAGCCATATCTGAGGGGCTTGTTGGCAGTCTATCACTGAGCGGGGGGGGATAAAGCAAGTGTCGTCGGGGTGCGGATCTGCCTTGGCGCCCCGACACAAAAAATGGGGAGCATCCTGTCAGCGTCGTCTCTGACGGAATGGATGCTCCCCATCGTTAGGCGCTACCGGGCCCGGCTCTCTCCTTGCCGACGCTGGCTTGCTCCCGGCGCTCTTCTTTGACCGTCTTCCACGTCAACGGGCGTTCGTTCGCTTGGTGGTGTAAGCCAATATCGTTCTGAATGTGTTCGCTGAGCTGGTTTGCCAGATAGCGGTCTTGGCGTTTTTCTTTCAGCCACTGGTTCAGTTCCCGGCGGCGTTGCAGATGGTTGATCAGTTTGTTGACTAACATGGTTCATTCTCCAGTTGATTAAGCCTGGAGCGACGGATTGGAGCCTGGGAGGGGAACTGTTTTGTGGTGCTATAGCAGTACAAGCCGCGGCTTCAATCCGCGGCTCGTGAGGCAGGTGTTACACGATTCGCGGACGCAACAGAGTATTCACTCCGGTCGCCATTTGGCGGGCGGAGCAAGAGGTATTTTTCGCATATGGATGGATGATGATTCGCATAGCTAACCTCCGTTCTGATGCAGTGAATTCGTGTTAAGGGTTAAAAAGCTGAAACAGTGCGTTTCAACTTGGGCAACTTTATCCGAACCTTTACAAAGGCTCAAGTTGAAAAGTTTCGTCAACGAAACTTTTTGCCAGACACTGGCTGTCAGGATTCCGTAACACCGTTCAGGCCTTCGGTACGGTATTCGTCTTTCAACTTGACGTAGTTGGCGGCTGAGTAGCGGAAGTAGCTCAGCTCTTTCTCAGTCAGCGCGCGTTTTTGCCGGGCGGGTGAACCCACGTATAGAAAGCCTGATGCCAACCGTTTACCCGGCGGCACCAATGAACCGGCACCGATGACAACCTGGTCTTCAACGACAGCGCCATCGAGGACGGTCGCGCCGATACCAATCAGCACTTCATTGCCTATGGTGCAGCCGTGCAGACAGGCTTGATGGCCGATGGTGACGTCAGCGCCGATGGTCAGTGGAAACCCATCCGGGTTGTAATCGCTGGCATGAGTGATGTGCAGTACCACACCATCCTGCACCGAAGTGCGAGCACCAATACGGATACGGTGCATGTCGCCGCGCACAATGGCGCCAGGCCAGACAGAAACATCATCACCCAGTGTCACGTCGCCAATGACCACTGCGCTCGGATCGACAAAAACCGCCTGCCCCAGTTGGGGGGTATGGTGGCGAAATGAATGGATGGCCATCGTCCTTGCTCCTGTCATAAAGCTGAGTCAGCATTGTCGCAGTTTGCCTGTTAGGTTGCATTGCCCATGCTTAAGTTGTCGGATTTCTGGCGAAACCGGGTCGAAGAGATGGCCGCTATCGATCTGGGTTCCAATTCTTTTCATATGATTGTCGCTCGTCTGGATAAAGGCGAACTGACCGTGCTCGACCGCATCAAAGAGCCGGTTCGTCTGGGTTTTGGCTTAAGCGAAGATGGCGCTTTAGACGATTTGTCGCAGCGTCGCGCGCTGGAATGTCTCAGCCGCTTTGGTCAGCGCATCAGCCATTTACCGGCTTCAGCGGTGCGAGCCGTGGGCACGCGGACTTTGCGCAAGGCGACCAACTCGGCCGCATTTTTAACCAAAGCAGAGCAGGCGCTGGGCCATCGCATCGATGTCATTGCCGGCGCCGAAGAGGCACGACTGATTTATCAAGGTGTGGCTCAGGGTTTGGACGACGAACTCGATCGTCGTCTGGTTGTCGACATTGGCGGCGGCAGTACCGAGGTGATTGTCGGCGAACAATTCCAGCCGCTGCAATTGGAAAGTCTCGGCATGGGGTGCGTTGCCTTGATGCGCGAGTTTTTCGAGTCCGGCGCGCTGAGCAAAAAAGCGGTGAAGAAAGCCACCACCTTTTGCCTGCAAAAAATTGAACCCGTTCGTGACGAATTTTTATCGGTGGGCTGGCAGCGTGCTATTGGTTGTTCCGGTTCGATAAAGGCCATTTCCAAAGTCGCCGAAGCGACCACCGGTTCACCCATCATCACTCGCGCTTTGCTGGATGAATTGTGCGACCAAGCTGGTCAGGCTAAGTCCGTTGACGACTTTAAACCTAATGGATTGGGCAGTGACCGCCAGCCGGTGTTTGTTGGCGGTTTAATCGTATTGCGCGCCGTTTTTGAAGGCTTGGGTTTAGACAGCATGGAAGCCTCACCCTGGGCGTTGCGTGAAGGCCTGTTGTACGATTTGATTGGCCGGCTCGACCAGGAAGATGTGCGCAGTCGTGGTGTGACACACCTGGCGCAGCGCTTTCATGCCGATGCCGCACAGGCCGAGCGCGTCGCCGCCACCGCCGAAGGTTTTTTGAACGACAATGTCGAAGCGTTGGGGCTAAGCGATCCACATCCGTGGAACAATTATTTGCGTTGGGCGGCGCAGCTGGCCGAGGTCGGTTTGGACATCAGCCATAACCAGTTCCACAAACATTCTGCATACATCGTGCAGCATTGTGACTTGGCTGGTTTCAGTCGTGAAGAACAGCAACGACTGACGTTTTTGATTCAACATCACCGCAAAAAACCAGACGCCGATGCGCTGGCGAATTTAAGCGATGAAGATCGGGCGATTTTACCGACGTTACTGGCGATGTTTCGTTTGGCGGTGGTATTGCATCGCGCCCGGACCGGCAGTCAGTCTGAAGGTATTTCGCTGCGCTTGGATGATACCGATCTGATGTTGATCGCTACCGCCGACTGGTGGGAAGACCACAGTTTGACCCAGGCCGATCTGGAACAGGAAGCCCAGTATCTGAACAAACTGGGCTTCCAGTTACAGCTGCCTGCGATGGACGCCAACGACCCTTAATTCAGTTAGAACCAGCACCTTGGATGGCGTCATCCAATAAGCTTTGCTGCGCCAAGATCGGTTCATCCGAACCCGGACGGCAAAGCTGATAATGACCATCGCTGTCGAGCTCCCAGGCCTGAGAATTATCGGCCAGATAGCTTTCCAGATCTTTGATGACTTTATCGCGCAGCTTTTTCGTTAACAGCGGAAAGCCGATCTCTACCCGGTGAAACATATTGCGGCTCATCCAGTCCGCACTGGCGAGAATCACCTCCGGATCACCATCGTTGTGGAAGCAGTAAGCACGGGTGTGCTCAAGGAAACGACCCACGATGGAACGCACGCGAATGTTGTCTGAAACCCCGGGTAAACCGGGGCGAATCTGACACACACCGCGAACGATCAAATCAATCTGAACACCCGCCTGACTGGCTTCATACAGTTTGCGGGCCAGTTGCTCTTCGTAGAGCGAATTCATCTTCAAAATGATGCGCGCGGCTTTGCCCGCCTGAGCGTTTTCTATTTCACGTTCTATGCGGCGCATCATGGTTTTGTGCAGCGTAAAAGGCGACTGAAATAAGGTGTCGAGTTTGCTCACCTTGCCTAAGCTGGTCAGTTGCAAAAACACGCGATAGACGTCATCGCCAATCTGTTTGTTGCAGGTTAATAAGCCGTAGTCTGTATACACCTGAGCGGTTTTCGGATGGTAGTTGCCTGTCCCCAGATGCACGTAATGTCGCAGCTTATCGCCTTCGCGACGTGCCACCATCAGCATCTTAGCGTGGGTTTTATAACCAACGATGCCGTAGACCACATGGATGCCATATTCTTGTAATCGCTCGGCTAACACCACGTTGGCTTCTTCATCAAAACGCGCCAGTAATTCGATGATGACGGTGACTTCTTTTCCGGCTTTTGCAGCAGCGACCAATTCATCCACGATGATCGAATTCGCACCGGTGCGATACAGCGTTTGTTTGATGGTCAGAACGTTCGGGTCTTTCGCCGCCTGTCGAATAAAATCGACCACTGGCATAAAGGAATCGAATGGATGATGCAGCAAAATATCGCTTTTTTTAATGGCATCAAAAATGTTGGCTTTGCGACGTAACACACGTGGAACGCGCGCATCAAATGGCGGGTAAAGCAATTCTGGTCGGGCTACCAAATCAATCAGGCTGGCTAGCCGATTGAGATTCACCGGTCCATCGGCTCGGTATAAATCCGTTTCAGTAATTTCGAATTGTTTGAACAAAAATACCAGCAGTTCATCGGGGCAATTCGCGGCCACTTCCAGGCGGACTTCATCACCGTATTGGCGATACACCAGTTCGCCTTCGATGGCGCGACGCAGGTCGCCGCTTTCTTCTTCGTCAACAAACAAATCGGAGTTACGGGTGACGCGGAATTGATAGCAGCCTTTGACCGTCATACCAAAGAAAATTTCGTCCATAAAGTAGTGAATGATGGACGACAGAAAGACAAAGTCTTGCGAACCTGAACCGGTTTCATCGGCTGGCAGTTGAATCATATCCGGCAGCGCACGCGGGCATTGCACAATCGCCTGACCGGAGTTCCGGCCGAAGGCGTCTTTGCCGTCGAGCTTAACGATAAAATTCAGACTTTTATTAAGAATGCGCGGAAAGGGATGTGCCGGATCGAGCCCGATCGGACTCAACAGCGGCAGGACTTCGTGTTCAAAAAATTGCTGCAACCAGGCGGTTTGCGCATCGCTCCAGTCTTCGCGTTTGATCACGCGAATGTGATGCTCGGCCAGCAGCGGCAGGAGTTGCTGGTTGAGGATCTGATATTGCCGGTCGACCAAATGGTGAGCACGTTCTGCAATATCATCCAATTGTTGGCGTGGCGTCAGCCCTTCCGGGCCGGTGAGCGTTGAACCGGCTTCGAAACGCTCTTTCAGACCGCCGACGCGGATTTCGAAAAACTCATCCAGATTGGTGCTGGAAATGCACAGAAAGCGCAGCCGTTCGAGCGCCGGAATCTGATCATTTTCAGCCTGAGACAGCACCCGATCGTGGAATTCGAGCAGTGACAGCTCGCGATTGATGAAGTGGGCCGGAGTAACGCTAAGGGGTTCGCTCATGCCAGAACTCGGTAAGGTCGTTTACCCGAGTGTATGACAACTGGATGGCAAGTCGATGACAACCGCATCTTGAATGCGGCTGGGAGATGCTGGACGGGAGACGGGAGACGGGAGACGGGAGACGGGAGACGGGAGACGCCGGTCAGTGGAAAACCTAACCCAGCGTTCTGCGTCTCCCGTTCAGTGTTTTCCGTTAAAGCCCTTTAACGGCGTAAATACCCGGCGCGTTACGCCAGTAGCCTTTGTAGTCCATGCCGTAGCCAAACACATAGCGGTCTTCGCATTGCAGGCCGACATAGTCGGGTACGATGTCCGGGCGGGCTTTGCGGTTGTGTTGTTTGTCGACCAAGACGGCGATTTTGATCTCAGCGACGCCGGCTTCACGGCAGTGGTCAACAATAGCGCCGAGGGTGGCGCCTTCGTCGTAGATGTCATCAACCACCAGTATGGTGCGGCCTTCCAACGACTGCTGGGGCAGCATGCGCCATTCCAGATCGGCACCGGAGGTCTTATCGCGGTAGCGGGTCGCGTGCAGGTAGCTGATTTCCAGCGGGAAGCCCAGCTTGGTGACCAGCTTGCCGGTCAGCACTAGGCCGCCATTCATAACACTGAATACGATGGGGTTGGTCTGCTCCAGGTCGCGGGAGATGTCGGTGGCCATGGTATCGATGGCGTGTTCGACCTGGGTTTCAGTGAACAGACAGTCGGCCTGTTCGCGCACTTCACGAATCTCGGCGGGAATGGCGGTCATAGCGGCCTCGGTATGCTGGATAAGTGGTCAGGAAAAAAGGGTTGCGAACTTTAGCGGCTCTGATGCAAGCGCGCAAGCGTGTGACCGACTGCGCCAGCGTCGTCGTCACTGGCCGGGCTCTGGTAGTATACCGCGCTCAGTGAAGGAGAGAACGCATGCGCATCGCAATGATCTGGGCCATGTCTGAGAACCGTGTCATTGGCCGCGACAACAAACTGCCCTGGTACCTGCCCAACGATCTGAAATACTTCAAACAGGTCACCTCCGGCAAGCCCGTCATCATGGGTCGCAAGACTTATGACAGCATCGGCCGGCCGCTGCCCAACCGCACCAACATTGTGATTAGCCGTGATACCGGCTTCCGCGCCGAAGGTTGCCAGGTTGTGCATTCGCTCGATGAGGCTTTGGAACTGGCGGGCGCGCAACTGGCGGTTAACGGCGGTGATGAAGTGATTGTGATGGGCGGCGCACAGATTTACGCCGAGGCGCTGCCGCGAGCTGATCGGCTCTACGTTACGCAGGTGCACGCGACGGTCGAGGGCGATGCGTTTTTCCCAACGATTGATTTCAATGCCTGGCAGGAACAGGGACGCGAGGACTTTTCCGCCGAAGGACCCAACCCCTATGACTATTCCTTTGTTGTCTATGACCGACCGGCCTTGAACGGATGAAAAGCGTCTAAACTGAGGGCTCCCAAAACTGACCGGCCCTGCCGGCAAGGAGCTGATCATGGCTCTGGACGCCCATCCCATCGCGTGGTTTGAGATTCCTGTGACGGATATGGCACGCGCCTGCCGCTTTTATGAGCGTATTTTTGACACCAGACTCCAACCGCTGGATTTGGGTGACAACTTTAAAATGGCGCTGTTCCCTGCCTCGGATCACCGTGCCGGGGCTCTGATGCAAGCCCCCAGTTACACGCCGTCCTATCAAGGTGCCATGGTGTATTTTGGAGTTGATGACATCCGCGCGACGCTTGACTGCGTTGAGCAGCAAGGTGGCCTGGTCATTAACGCTCAAATGAGTATTGGTGAGCGCGGTTTTGTCGGCCATTTCGAAGACAGTGAAGGCAATCGTATCGGATTGCACAGCCGCTAACGCAACAACCCGGCGCAAGGCCGGGTTGAGTCATTCGGACGCTAAAGCGATCCGGTTATTTCGGCTGTTCCACCAACCGCAGATAGGGCTTCAGAGTGCGATAACCCTGAGGATACTTTTTCTGCGCTTCCTCATCGGAGACCGCCGGTGGAATGATGACATCCTCGCCATGCTTCCAATTCACCGGGGTAGCCACTTGATGGTTGGCCGTTAACTGAATGGAATCCAGCGCACGCAGGATCTCATCGAAATTCCGACCGGTGGTCATTGGGTAGGTCATGGTCAATTTGACCTTCTTATCCGGACCGATCACAAAAACCGAACGAACCGTCGCGTTGTTCGCGGGCGTGCGTCCTTCCGAATCGCCCGCTTCGTCAGCCGGTAACATGTCGTACAACTTGGCAACATTCAGGTCGGTATCGCCAATCATCGGGTACTTGGGATAGTGGCCCTGAGTTTCCTCAATATCGTTTGCCCACTTTTCATGATTGTCGACCGCATCGACACTCAGCCCGATGATCTTGGTGTTGCGCTTTTCAAACTCGGGCTGTAACCCAGCCATGTACCCCAGCTCAGTGGTGCACACAGGCGTAAAGTCTTTCGGATGAGAAAACAGAACCGCCCAGCTGTCACCGATCCACTCATGGAAGTCGATCACGCCCTGGGTTGTCTGGGCAGTAAAGTTTGGAGCAGTATCGTTAATGCGCAATGACATAATTGTGGCCTCCTAATCCAGGGATGATACCGAACAAAATAACGATGATCGGTACCCTCAAAAGTCGAGATGCCCAGGCAGATTTCAAGGCCGTTAAGGTAAGGATCCTAAATCAATCTGTTCTAACCATATAGCCACTCAGCCGTTGTTACCGCAACAGCGTATTCAGTTTCAGTAAGTCATTCAGACTGGGGCTTGGGTTGTTGTTCGTTGCCCTACCCTGATGCGTCAATTGTGCTCCGGAACACAAGGCGTTCATGCCAGTATCTAAGCAATGTTGCTTCAAACGTGACGGTGGCATCTGGCTGGCAAGAGCAAGCAGCTGCTGTGCCATCAACATAAACTGCCCCAACTGATTGGGCGTTTTAAATGTTGGCACTAACGACTGTTTGGCATCAATGGTCGACGCTACCAAAGCGACGGATTCGGGTTCGGAAATATCAAAAACAAACAACGAATCAATGTACTGATCAACAATGGATTCACTGGCCACAATCAACATCCCTTTTGTTTTTAATGTCAAAACTGAACACGCGCAGAACTTACATTTTAGTTCAAAAAAAAAGGCGTGCCGACTTTATTGTGGTCGGTGAAAAAATTTCCGTTACACCCTCTTAACATCGCCGCGAATAAGCCAATTTATAACGGCGTAAGGTGTCGTTTTTGTCCGCTTATGCAGCATTTTGTAACTGCGCTTCTTGGTCCGGCACTGAGTTAAGTGTCCATGACTGGAACGGCGTAAGCCAAGCTTTATAGGGGCTGAAGCCAGGATTTCTGTAGGCATTCCATTTAATTAGAGTATTTGAATATAAAGTTTTTGTTCATTTTTAGCGCCCAACGTGTTTTTAACCTTGAGATACAACAGGCGCATTCTTGTCCGCCTTGTCCTTGCATAAGCGCTATGTCGGTCTACGTTCAAATACAGATAGGTACCAGCCGACTTAGGAAAAACTTCAATGCGATTGAGTGTTGGCCCACTGAAAAAGGGCAAAGGATTGTTTGCCCTTGGTGTTTTGGTGTTAGTCATAGCCGCGACAGCTTTAGGGCACTATTTACCAACGTATTCCATTCCAACAATAACCGCTGCGGCATTGTTGATATGGACCAATGCGTCAAAAAAGTGGTTCATTGCATCGGTACCGAGAGACACCAGTTCTCAGAAAGATTCGGCGCAGTCAGTCAACGTTGATGAACCCGACTATTTTGACGCAGCTATGAACTGGTTGAACGATCAGCTCAGTGAACACAAATCGGTCATGGATGGTTTAAATGAGCGTCAAAATAAATCAGTCGATAACCTGGTTGAGGCGTTTAATGAGATCCATCAATTACTGGATCAGCAGAATACGCTAATCAACAGCATCCTTGAATTTCACGATGATGAGAACACCGATTCACTGCATACCAGTATGCAGGACTTTGCTCTGCGCACCTCAAAAACCATGGACAACTTTGTCACCACCACCGTGAATAACAGCACGGAAATGATGGAACTGGTGGAGCTGGTGGCGAGCATCGAAGAAAAAATGCCGTCCGTAGTTAAAGCGCTGGAAGACATTGATGGCATATCCGATCAGACCAACCTCTTGGCGCTAAACGCCGCTATTGAAGCAGCCCGTGCTGGCGAACACGGCCGAGGCTTTGCTGTGGTCGCCGACGAAGTACGTGCGCTGTCGACGCGTTCAGCAGAATTCAGTGGCTTGATACGAAACGAAGTGGTGTCGGTGCGTAAAGACATTCGCACGCTGCATGAGCGCATCGGTATTACCGCTTCAAGTGATATGAATTTCATCCTCAACTCAAAATCCGACGTTGAAAATGCAGTGGCCAAATTGGTTAAGAAGGCCGATGCCGACGAAAAGGCAACCGTCGATATTCAGACGGTCGCCAGCAAACTGTCCGACGCCTCCAATGAAGCCGTTCGAGGCCTTCAGTTTGGTGACATCAGTTACCAGACGATTGAGCATCAGATGAAACTGATGCAAGCCATCCAACACCAAGTGGTTCACATCAAGCGTCCTATGAGTGAACACGATTACCAAAAATTGATCAGTTGCCTTGACAACATTCAGTTGTCACCCGTGGAACATCAGCCTGAAGGCTCAGGTGATGTTGAACTATTTTAGGGAGCAGTGATGAGTACCGAAAACGCAGTGATCAACATCCCGGAACAATTTAACTTTGGTTATCACAGTCGTTTCACCTCCGACTATCAACCCTTGTTAAAAGATCCGTCCATTACCGTTATTACATTGGATTTTTCTCGTGCGGTTTACTTAGACAGTTCCGCCATCGGAATGATCAACATGTTGTATCGAAAGGCAAGTGCAGAAAATAAAAAACTGGTCATTCGTGGCGCTAAAGGCACGGCCAAAGATTTAATCGTGCTGTCAAATCTTCAAAAGCTGATTCCACTTGAGTAGGTAGTTTTATTCGATGATTCAGCAAACCGAAAGATTACTGATTGTTGACGATCAGCCTTCTGCCAATGAAACCATTAAGGCGGCCATTGAGCGTCTGGGGTTGCCTATCCATCAGGCCTATAGCCACGCTGAAGCCATCAACTGCATCAGTGAAGGGTACTACGATTTCATCATTCTGGATCAGGTCCTCGGTGATGGAGATGGTCTCGATGTATTACGCACTCTGAGGCGGCAGAGACACGAAAACAAACCCTTTGTGCTGATCATCAGCGCTAAAGACAGCGAGGAATTTATCGAAAGTTGTTTTCAGATTGGGGCCGATGATTATTTAAGCAAACCCATCCGACCAACCTTGCTGCGGTTGAAAGTAAAAACCTTTTTAGAGAAGCGTCGGTTACGCCGAACCTTCCAGCGCAACAATCAGTCGCTGCAACGATTATTGGTGCAGATGGAAGATGAGACACGCATGGCGCGCTTTATTTATGACCATTTACGGGCCCGCTATCACGAAGAAGTGGACGGTCTGTATTGGCACATTCAACCCCACTCACATTTTTCGGGGGACATGGTGCTGAGTTGCAGCGGGGCTAACGGTCACCTGTACGGAATGGTGGCCGACGCTACGGGTCACGGTTTGGCTGCGGCGCTGACCATGCTCCCGGTATTGGGTGTGTTTTATACCATGGTTAAAAAAGGGTTTCCCTTAGTGATGATTATTCGGGAGATCGATCGCAAGGTCTTCGAAGAGTCACCCGATGACCGGTTTGTGGCTGCGGTCCTGTTTGAATACGACCCCGACTTGAACGAGCTAGAGGTTTGGAATGGCGGAATGCCACCGGCTTATTGGGTTGAAAACGGTGTGCAACAGGAATTTATATCCACGGCGTTACCCCTGGGCCTGAGTGGTGAAGAACATTTCGATGGTCAGACCAGTGTATTAAAAACAAATCAGTCCGGTTTCTTTATGGCCATCAGTGACGGTTTGGTGGAACAGCGCGATGTAAACGACAACTTTTTACCCGTACAGCTGATACGCGAACGCTTGGCGCAGTCACACGCAGCGAACGCCATTGATGGTTGCTTGGACGTGTTCAAAAACCACCTGGATCAACCGACACCAGACGATGATGTCAGTCTAATGGTGTTCAGTCCTCATCAATTTCAGCGACCGGAAACACCGATACTGATCGACACCCGATTATTGGAAGGTAACGCCTTGTGGCGATATCGATTATGTGGCCTAGCATTAGTGGTGGAAGCATTCCTGGCAGCAGCCGACGAAGTACTCAAGCGTTGGGTCATTTCACTGACCACTCAACAAAGAGCATTCACGGTATTAAGCGAGTTAATTACCAACGCAATTGACCACGGCTGCTTAGGATTGGATTCCAATTTAAAAACGGATCCTGAAGGGTTTGCGCATTATTTCGAAAAACGCGAACAACGGATGGCTCACTTAAGTGATGCCGACTGGGTTGAAGTTCGTATGAATTTAACCAGTGGCAGTTTGATTATCGAAGTTGAAGACAGCGGTTCTGGCTACTTACGAGACAGTTCTACTTTATTGAATTTGGATGCTGTCGCCGGTCGGGGTTTAGCACTGTGTCGACAGCTTGCAACAGAGTTGGTCGTAACACCGCCGGGTAATATGACCATGGTTTCTCTATCACTGACAGGAAGCAAAACGGATGAGCAAGCACTTTCTTATAGTTGATGATTCCTCGTCCATTCGACAGATGGTCGAGCACACGCTTAAAACGGCGGGTTATCAGGTGACGGCTGCGGTGGATGGCCAAGACGCACTGGATAAGTGTCAAACAGCCAACTACGACTGTGTATTGACGGATCAGAATATGCCCCGAATGGACGGTCTGACATTAATCAAATCGTTGCGTTCGCAGGCTAACTACAAATCGACGCCGATTTTGGTACTGACCACCGAAGCCAGTGATGACATGAAGGCACAAGGACGCAGTGCTGGCGCTACCGGCTGGATGGTTAAACCATTTGATCCGCAGCGACTGTTGGAAGTCGCTGCGAAAGTACTTCGTTAACAGGACGTAAGGCTATGAGTCTGGACCTGAGTCAATTTCATCAAGTGTTCTTCGAAGAAAGCCAGGAGCATCTGGATACTCTCGAAAACGGGTTGATGAGTTTGGATATTGATGCACCGGATATGGAGTTGCTGAACAGCATCTTCCGTGCTGCGCATTCTATTAAAGGCAGCAGTGGTGTGTTTGGTTTCTCAGCGCTCGGACAGATTACACACGTACTGGAAAACCAGCTGGATGATTGGCGCAAGGAAGTCTGTCGTCCGGTGACAGAACACATTGATGAAATGCTGGTTGTGGTGGACGACTTGCGTGCCTTGTTGGCCAGTTACCAGGCAGAAGAAAGCATCGATGAAGATTGGGTGAACCAACGCATCCAGGATATGGAAACCGTCTTCAAGGGCGATGCGCCAGCCTCGAAGGCAGCCGCGCAGACCGAGGACGCGGGCTTTGGTTTCTTTGAAGACGAAGAAGCCAGCAATGAAGACGATCAAGGGTTTGGCTTCTTCGAGGAATCCGAAGAAAGCGCCTACAGCAAAGACGATCATCAAGACGATGGCTATGGCTTCTTTAATGAAGAAGCAGCCTCTGCCAAAACGGAGCCGGCTGAAGACCCTGGTTTTGGTTTCTTTGATGAGCCAGAGCCAACAACGACCCAGGCGGCCAAAACAACCGCGACGGTAACACCCGCGTCAGCGCCTAAAACAAAGGCGGTGCCACCGGCCGCAAATGCCACGGCATCTAACCAGTCTATCCGGGTGAACGTTGATAAGGTCGACAGTTTGATCAACCTGGTTGGAGAGCTGGTTATCACCCAGTCGATGCTGGCCATGATGGGTAAAGACATCAGTGCCATTCGCCAAGAAAAGCTCGAAGCGGTTGTTGAAGAGCTGCAACGCAATACCCGGGAAATTCAAGAATCGGTAATGTCAATTCGTATGTTGCCCGTGTCGTTTGTGTTTAATCGGTTTCCGCGCGTGGTGCGTGATATTGCAACCAAGTTAGGCAAAAAAGTGGAGTTAGTGATTGAAGGCGGTGATACCGAAATCGATAAGAGTCTGGTCGAAAAATTATCCGACCCCCTGACCCATTTGGTTCGTAACAGCATTGATCACGGCATTGAGACACCGGAAAAACGCAAAGAACTGGGTAAGTCTGAAACCGGAACAGTCCGCCTGAGTGCGTCTCAGCAAGGCGGCAATATAGTGCTCAGCATTATGGATGATGGCGGCGGGCTAAGCCGTGATCGAATCCTGTCGAAAGCCCGTGAACGAGGCATGCCGGTTGATGACAACATGCCGGATCATCTCGTTTGGCAATTGATTTTTGAAGCCGGTTTTTCAACCGCCGAACAAGTAACGGATGTCTCGGGCCGCGGTGTCGGCATGGACGTGGTTAAGAAAAATTTAACCAGCTTAGGTGGCCGGATTGACATCGAATCGGTTACTGGTTTTGGAACCACTTTGAAATTGTTGTTGCCACTGACGTTGGCCATTCTGGACGGCATGGCGGTGGCAGTCGGTGAAGAAACCTACATTGTTCCACTGGCCAGTATTGTTGAATCGATTCAACCCTCAAAACACGAAATTAAAACGCTCAGTGGTGATGAACTGCTGGACGTGCGTGGTCACTACTGGCCGATCGTTCGACTGCATAAAACCATGCAGGTTGATACCGATTGCCAGAGGCTCGACGAAGGCATTGTGGTGCTGGTTGAGTCTGGTAAGCAGCGCTTCGGCATTCTGGCGGATCGACTGATTGGACAGCAGCAGGTGGTCATTAAGAGCCTGGAACAGCATTTCAAACGCATTAAAGGAGTATCCGGAGCCACCATCATGGGCGATGGTCACATCGCTTTGATTTTGGATCTGGCATCCATGGCCAAGGGCATGAAAGAAATACCCGCGATGGAGGCGGCGTCATGACAGCACAAACCGACAGCGAAGTTCGTTACGAATACCTGACCTTTGCGCTGGGTGACGAGGTCTATGGCATGGACATCATGCAGGTAAAGGAGATTCGCGGCTACGAAGCAGTGACTCGTATTGCCAACGCACCTGCGTTTATTAAGGGAGTGATCAATCTGCGAGGCGAAGTTGTACCCATCGTCGATCTGCGCATCAAATTCCTCAACATCAAACCGGAGTATGACGAGTTCACCATTGTCATCGTTGTTCAGGTGCATGACCGCCTGGTCGGTATGGTAGTTGATGGGGTTTCTGATGTGATTGGTTTGACGCGGGATGAAATAAAACCGTCGCCGGATTTTGGCGTGGCCTTTGACAGTCGATTTCTGTCCGGACTGGCCACTCAGGAAGATCAGATGATCATTCTGGTTAACATAGAAGCCTTAATCAGTAGCAATGAATTGGGCCTGATCGATGAAGAAGCCGTGGCTATTAAAGAGGCAGGTGGAAGCCAATAACCCTTAGAAAGCAAGGGTTCGCCACGACGCTTTATGAACGCTGAACGTTGGAGATCCAAACCATGAACAAACTGATACCGTCTTTCAGTACGCGACAGTTACTGACCACAGTGATCCCGTTGGTGTTGTTGGTCGTGATCGGTTTTGCGTTGGTCAATTCTGTATCCGGGTTCAGCTCCCGGATGGAAGCAGCGGCGTTTCGCAACGACTTGATTTCAAGTGGTGCGACACTGGATATTCTGGCGGAAAAACGCCTTAACCACATCTACCAATCACAAGTCTATCGTCGCGATCAGGTACCATTCAGTGTGTCGGCATTGCGCAACGATATGGCAGAGCTCGAACGTGAAATTAACGATCGAATGGAGCACCTGGTTACCGATGCGGTCGAGCTCGAAATCATCATTCCGTCTAATTTATCGGGACTGCTGGACACCTTTATCGACCAGACGGATGGAGCGGTTGGGCTGCTATTAACAGCGTCAGAATTGGACGAGTTGCAGTTAACCTTTAACCAGATCGATCTGTTGCTTTCCGGTTTTGTTGAACAGCAAGAAGCGGTTATAACCGGTACCAACCTGATTCGGCAAGTGACCATCCAGCTGATTACTGCCGGCATTATTATGTTGTTGGCGTTGTTGTTTTCAATTTGGGGATTCCGGAACTTACGCGGCAGTTTAGGTACGGAGCCCGATCAATTAAAGTCCATCATGCAGGCCATTCAAGGCGGCCAGCAGGAGATTGGTTTTCCGGAAAAAATAAAAACCGGGAGCGTCTTGGAATCGGTTGTGGCAATGCACAGTACATTGCGCACGAGCCTGGCCAATGCAGTATCGGATTCGCGCATTCGTAAAGCGATGGATGTGACCAGCACCAACGTGATGATTGCTGATGCCAATCGCGACATTGTCTATATGAACGAGGCGGTGTCAGAAATGATGCATCGGGTGGAAGGCGATCTGCGTGAAGAGTTACCGCAGTTTTCTGCCGATAAAATCGTCGGCGGCAATATCGATCGATTCCACAAAAATCCGCAACATCAGATCAGTATGCTCGACCGTTTAACCGATACATACATTACTGAAATTGAAGTTGGTAAACTGACTTTTGAATTACAGGCGACCCCTATTTTTGATCCGGATACGAATCAGCGTCTGGGTACGATCGTTGAATGGAAGGATCGTACTGAGGAACTTTGGACCGAGGGTGAGGTCACTCGCATCGTAGAAGGTGCAGCCAATGGCGACTTCACTCTGACGATGGACGTTGACGGCCGCACAGGCTTCTTCAAAACCTTGGGAACCGCCATTAATGAACTGGTTGCTGTTGCCAATAACGCCTTAACCACGGTGAACGGTGCCTTGGAGAAGATGGCTGAAGGCAATCTCACCACGCGCATTAATACTGAGTTCGGCGGTAGCTTTGGTGATCTGCGTAATTACTGTAACAAGACCGCCGAAAACCTCGATACCATGCTGATTCAAATCAGCGAAGCGGTGGCGACGATTCAAACTGCCTCCGCCGAAATTGCGCAAGGCAACAGCGATCTCAGTAACCGCACAGAGCAACAGGCGTCGAACCTGGAAGAAACCGCTTCCAGTATGGAGCAGCTGAGTTCAACGGTACGGTCGAATTCCGACAACGCTCAGCAAGCGAATCGCTTGGCGGAACAAGCATCAGAGGTGGCCAACCAGGGAGGCGACCTGATCGGTCAGGTGGTGACCATGATGGAAGCCATTAACGCCTCGGCGCAAAAAATCTCCGAGATCATCGGTGTGATTGATGGCATTGCCTTCCAGACCAACATATTAGCCTTGAATGCGGCGGTTGAGGCAGCGCGTGCCGGTGAGCAAGGTCGCGGATTTGCAGTGGTGGCTTCCGAAGTGCGTTCTCTGGCGCAGCGCTCCGCCAATGCGGCGAAAGACATTAAGTCGCTGATTTCCGACTCGGTCGAAAAAATCGAGAACGGTAATACCCTGGTTAACCGTTCCGGAGAGACGATGGAAGAGATTGTGAAATCCATCAAACGTGTTAATGACATCATGGGTGAGATCGCAGCCGCATCGTCTGAACAAAGCAGTGGTATTTCTGAAGTCAGTACGGCCGTGAGTCAGATGGATGAAATGACCCAGCAAAACGCGGCTCTGGTTGAAGAAACAGCCGCCGCCTCGGAAAATTTGCAGACACAGGCGGACACGCTGGTGCGTAATCTTTCGCAATTTGAGTTGAGCCGTAAGATGCAGGCTCGCATTGAAGCCAAACCGGAAAACCGGGAGTCGAAGTCGAATAACATCGCCCCGATTCGTGCAACGCCTGCGAAACAGACATCGGTCAGTAAGTCGACGGGATCAGTCATGCCTTTGCCGGAAAGTGAAGACGACGATTGGGAGTCTTTCTAAGCCATTATGACAGTCGACAAGGAATGGGAGTTTGACTACGACGAAGCAGATTTCGAGGCCATTCGAAAACGGATTTTCCAGGCCGCCGGAATCAAACTGGGCGATAGCAAGCGTCAGATGGTGTACAGCCGCATAGTACGCCGTCTGCGTTCGCTCAATCTCAATAGCTTCCAGCAGTATCTTGGATTTCTCGATCAACAACCTGATGAAATTGAACTGTTCATCAATGCGTTAACGACCAACCTGACGTCCTTCTTTCGCGAATCACATCATTTCAACTCGCTGTCCGATATGCTGACAGAACGTCATCGTCAGGGTCAGCCCTTGCGCATCTGGTGTGCCGCTGCCAGCACCGGTGAAGAGCCATACTCCATTGCCATGACGGCGTGCCAGACGTTTAAAAGTCTGACGCCACCCGTGCAGATTTTGGCGACTGACATCGACAGTCAGGTGTTGAAAACGGCAAAAATGGGGGTTTATGCCGAAAGCAGAGTGAAGGATGTGGATATTGATTTAAAGAAATCTTACCTGTTGAAGGGCAAGGGTGAGCGCGAGGGTTTGGTCAAAGTAAGGCCTGAACTCAACCGATTGATTCAATTTCAGCGGTTGAATTTGTTGGATTCAAAGTGGGATGTCGCACCAGATCTGGACGTTATTTTTTGTCGTAATGTGATGATTTATTTTGATAAACCCACTCAGATTAAACTGCTCGACCGTATGGTGCCGTTGCTGGCAAAGGACGGTTACTACGTGGCCGGGCATTCAGAAACCATTGACCGCGAATATCGTGCTCTGCGTTTGGTCGGGAAGACCATTTATCAACGACAAGCCTAGGAGGCGCAGTGAGTTACGGCGACGGCGAAACCTTTACCGGAGAATCCCGGCAGCATCACAATGTCGAGCTGGCACCCAATCGTTATTACGATCGTTATTTTCAACGCGAAGCGGTAAAAATATTGCCCGGCGAATACTATGTGGCTCAGCCGGGCAAGCTGATTGTTACAGTGCTGGGTTCATGCGTTGCCGCCTGCATTCGCGATACGCAGTTGGGCATTGCGGGCATGAATCACTTCTTGCTGCCAGCGGATGAAACGTCGGATTCGTTAACGTCGTATAAGTCGGCTCGATATGGCGCCTATGCCATGGAGTTGGTGATCAACGAGTTGATTAAGATGGGCGCGAGTCGTAATAACCTGGAAGCAAAGGTGTTTGGCGGTGGCAATGTATTGGCGGCCATTACCAGCCAAAGTGTCGGGCAAAAAAATTCCGACTTTGTGTTGAAGTATCTGGCCGATGAGAACATTCCAGTGAGAGCGCAAGATTTGCTGTCTCCCTTTCCGCGCAAGGTCTATTTTTTCACGGAATCCGGTCAGGTATTGGTTAAAAAGCTGAAACAAATGCACAACGACACCATCCTCAAACGTGAGGATCAGTACCTGCACCGCCTGAATGATGAACGACCCGAAGGCGATATCGAATTGTTTGATGTCTGATCACAGACGCAGTAATCGAATGAAGGAGATGGTGTGATTAAAGTGTTAGTCATTGACGACTCGGCGCTGATTCGCCAGGTTCTGACGGAGCTGATCAATCGTGCGCCGGACCTGACCGTCGTTGGCGCTGTCGGGGATGCTTACGCCGCTCGTGATTTTATCCGGCAATCGCCGCCGGATGTTTTAACGCTCGATATTGAAATGCCGCGCATGGACGGTCTGACCTTTCTGCAAAAACTGATGAAAGGCCACCCAATGCCTGTCGTGATGGTCTCGACGCTGACCGAAAGCGGGGCCGAAGCCACCTTACAGGCACTGGACTTAGGGGCGGTGGATTTTATCGCCAAACCCAAGCTCGATGTGCGTCGTGAACTGGGCGACTATCAGGCGGTCATTCACGATAAATTGCGCGCAGCGGCGGCCGTCACGCGTTTCCGTGCCACCCAGAAGCGGGTTATTAAACCGATAGAGGCACTGGGTGTCAGTACAGAACACATTCTGGCGATCGGTGCATCAACCGGTGGAACCGAGGCAATTAAAGCCGTGTTGACGGCGCTGCCCGCAGACGCACCCGGTACAGTGGTGACGCAACATATGCCATCCGGTTTTACCCGCACCTTTGCGGAACGGCTTAACCGCAACAGTGCATTGGAGGTGCGTGAGGCGCAAGGGCACGAACGTATTTTGCCTGGCCAGGTGTTTATTGCGCCGGGCAACCGGCATTTAACCGTGGTCCGTTCTGGATCGGATTTTCAGACGCGTCTGGTCGATTCAGAACAGGTGCAGGGGCATCGCCCCTCGGTGGATGTGTTGTTCCAGTCGGTGGCCGATGCCTGTGGCGCGAATGCCGTTGGGGTGATCTTAACCGGTATGGGCAAAGACGGCGCCGCGGGCTTGCTGTCAATGTACCGCGGCGGTTGCTACACGCTGGCTCAGGACGAGGCCAGCTGTGTGGTGTATGGCATGCCGCGTGTTGCATTAGAAGCCGGCGGCGTGACCGAAGTGCAGGCGCTGGACGACATTCCCGATCGACTGATTAAACACTGGCACAAAGTCGGTGCCGGTCATCGTATTTAACCACCATAACGGGCAGGCTTTACAGCAAGCCAAGCAATCCCAGTTTGCGCTGGTAATCGTCGCTGTCGGTGCGCCCTTTTACTTGATCAACCGCCACGGTCATCAGAATTAATTCGTGACGTTCTACGTTGGCGGGTAACTCGTGTGCTGCGGTGATGCGTTCACATAATTCCGGTGGCAATTTCCACAGTTGTTCCAGCGCTTTCAGGTAATCGCCACCCAGTTTTTCCAGCATCGTTTCGATTTCAGCATTGTCGATAGCGCCGCCCTGGTCGAGATAACTTTGCATCATTTGCAGCAATGCCAGTTCACCCAGCGGATAGAGCAAACCGGCGGTGTAACTTTGGCCAACATTCGCCTTCAGTTGTTTGGCTAAGGTGGCGGCTGCCGCAGCAATATTCTCTGCGTCCTGGCACAGCAATATGGCGTGTTGCGCCAGTGCTGGATGCGCTAATTGGTCTTGCTGATCCAGCGTTAATGCCAAGGCTTGTTGCATGGCCATAGTGACGCCGATGCTGCTGATGGCATCGACCAGATTGTCGATGTTTTTTCCGTAGCGGTTCGCCATGCCGCTGTTCGCCACATGAATAAGTCGCGCCGTGATGGCCGGGTTGGTGCGCCACAGTTTGGCCAGATCCTGTCCGCTGGGTGGTTCACTGGCGGAAAGTTGATTGACGATGTCGCGTGTTCCGCCCAGCGTGGGGGGTGGCATCAGTCGGCTTTTGAGGTCTTTCAGCCAATCGACCAAGGGGGGTAACGGGCCTGACTTGGTTTGTGGCACTTTCTCGCCCGCGGCGCGGAGGTAGGCTTTTAATCGATCACCCAGTCGTACCGGGTCGAAGGGTTTAATGATGAATTCGGTGACACCACTTTGACGACTGCTGACAACGGTCTGCCGATCGCCACGGCCGGTGATCATCAGGACGGGTGTTTCGGTATCGGTTTCGCGGATGAATTTAACCAATTCGAGGCCGGTGCTGTTATCAGCCAGCTCCCAGTCACACAGCACCAGTTGCGGATGATGCTGTTGCCACAGTGCCCGGCCTTTGCTGGTGGTCTCGGCCTCCAAAATCTCGACATCGTCGCTCAGGCTGTACAACACCGTTTTGAGCAGTTCTCGTATGACCACTTCGTCTTCGAGTATCAGAACCTGCATGTTGGTCTCCGGCCCAATAATCTTCTGAATCCCAATAAGACAGCTTAGTCAAAAGCGGACAATTTGCGCTGGGAGGGCGTGATTATTTTGCATCAGGCAAGGGACGTTGGCGGGTATCGGACGATACCCGCGAGGGGTGTCAGCTCAGACGCTGCTCGGAGCTGGCCATTAAGGCTTCTATCTCGGTTGGGTCTTTCGGTACATCGGCGCTGAGAATTTCGCAGCCGTTGCGGGTGACCACGACATCGTCTTCGATGCGAATACCAATGCCGCGCCATTTTTCATCGACGTCGGTGTTATTGGGCGAGATATAGAGTCCCGGTTCGATGGTTAATACCATGCCCGGTTCCAGAACCCGCCATTCTCCACCGACTTTGTAATCGCCCACGTCGTGTACATCCATGCCCAGCCAGTGACCTGTTTTGTGCATATAGAAGGGTTTGATGGCGTTGTGTTCGATCAACGTATCGACATCGCCTTTGAGCAGTCCCAGCTCGACCAGACCTTCGGTTAACACACGCACCGTGGCCTCGTGGGGTTCAATCCAGGTGGCGCCGGGTTTAACCGCTTCAATGGAAGCCAGCTGAGCACGCAATACCAGGTCGTACAGGGTGCGTTGCTCTTCGCTGAAACGGCCGTTGGCCGGGAAGGTTCGGGTGATGTCGGAGGCGTAGTATTCCAGTTCGCCACCGGCGTCGATCAATACCAGATCGCCATCTTTGATGGGGGCGGCGTTCTCGATGTAGTGCAGCACGCAGGCGTGGTCGCCGGCGCCAACAATGGCCGGATAGGCAGGCCAGGGGCTGCCGCCGAGCATGCATTCGTGTTCGATTTCGGCTTGCAGTTGGTATTCCATCACGCCCGGCTGGCACGCTTGCATGGCGCGCTTGTGCGCTCGGGCACTGAGCTGCGCGGCTTCGCGCATGATGGCGATTTCCTGCTCGGATTTCACCAGACGCTGGTCATGCAACAGATGGGCGATGTCGGAAAAATCTTCCGGTGGCCGTGCACCCAGGCGGACCCGGGCACGAATCTGGTTAACCCAGGCCATCAATTGATGATCAAAACCGGCATCGACGCCCATGTGTGAGTAAACGCGGCTACGGCCTTCCATCAGACCGGGCAGGATGTCGTCGATGTCATCGATGGGAAAGGCGTCATCGGCATCGTAGTCGGCGACCGCGCCTTCCGGACCGGCGCGATAGCCATCCCAGATCTCGCGCTCGGGGTCTTTATCGCGGACGAACAGAATGTATTGCGCCGCTTCACGACCGGGCACCAATACCGCCACGGCGTCGGGCTCGGCGAAGCCGGTCAGGTACATGAAGTCGCTGTTCTGGCGAAACGGATGATGCACGTCGTTGTTGCGAATGGTTTCGCTGGCGCCAGGAATGATGGCGATGCTGCCCGGTGCCAACTGTTCCATAAGCTGCTGGCGGCGTTCGGCAAATTCGGTTCGGCTGATGCGTGTCATAAAAGAGTCTCCAAAGCCGCTTAATGGACGGTCGGTTCGGCTTTGCCGTCTGCCGCCGGGCGGTTGTATTCCAGGAACAGATTCAGCACGCCCATACGTACGTGCTCGCTGATGGCGGTGAAATCCTCTTCCGCCTGAGCGTCGCTGTCCTGGTCGGTTTCGACCTGGGCGATGGCCGACAGGTCTTCCAGTATTTCTTCGATCTCCTCCGGCATCTCTTTATCTTCGGCAACCACGCCGACGGTACCGAAGGCGCCGAGAAAAGAACCGCACCAGTCGCTGAGGGCTTCCAGGCGCTCGCTCAGTGGGCTGTCATCGGCGGGCAGTAGCGGCCGAAAACTCATGTTGCTGTCTTCCAGTGCCGTTAAGGTGGTGCTGTAGAGCGCCTTAAGAATGGCCTGATGATCGGCGGTGACGGTTTCACTCGGGCCGATCATATCGCTCGCCCAGCTGACCCAGTCGGCGCTCTCCATGCGATGGCCGGCCGCGAATACGCCCGTCAGTGAGCCGTGCAGCGTGGTCGGGCTCTGGCCGGAGCCGAGCAATTCAAAAAATTTGGCCAGATCCTGATGGCGCATCTGGGGGACATCTTGGTTCGATTCGGACATGCAGTCTCCGCGGGCGATCTTCGTTGCGACACCCTAGGTGGGGTTTGATCGGCAAAATGCTACCATTGTTGGCACTGTGACCGCAGTCGTTGACCGCTCTTTGAGCCAGTCTATATAGTTCTGCGGTCTTCCAACCCTTTCTTCGCAGGCCAGCGGTGTTATGTCCGAACCCACTCTGAAGCAGCTTGAGCACAAGGTTGAAACGCTGATCGAGCTCTATCAGCAACTGGAGCAGGAAAACCGCCTGCTCAAAGCCGAACGTGCTGCCTGGCAGGGCGAACGCGCTAAGCTGGTGAAGCAGAATGAACTGGCTCGTGATCGCGTCGAGGCGATGATCGAACGGCTGAAGACGATGGAGCAATCTGGATGAGCCAACAGAATACCCTGACCGTCACCATCTTAGAACGCGAATACCGAGTCGCCTGCCCCGAGGGGCAAGAAGCCAAGCTGGAACAGGCGGCGTCGTCGCTGGACCGGAAGATGAAAGAAATTCGCACCACCGGCAAGGTGTTCGGTATTGAGCGCATCGCGGTAATGGCGGCATTGAACCTCACTCGGGAATTGCTCGATCGCGAACCGGGCGATAATCGCGAAGAACAAATCATTACCGAAAATCTGCTGCGGCGCCTGGATGAGGTACTGCCCGCCGAGGCACTGCCACTGTCGCTGGACTTAGACAGCCCGGGCGACGACTGAGCGCGCAAGTAAAGTCGCTATACAGCTGTCGAAAAGCGCCCTGTCAAGACTGTCATTGTCGGGATTTTCATTATAATTGAGGGTGTCCCTGGGCTATGCGCCAGTCGTGCACAGTCCTCGAGCCGATACTTTGAATACAGGTGTTCCTGAGTTGTCGATGTGAGCATGTCCGCTGGTCGGAAAGCCTAATTCGATACGTGGAACGCCGCCTTGGACTTCACGGTTCAAGGTCTCCCACGGCAGCGGTAGTCTGGGGCATTTCCTTCCTTCCATCGATTGTTGAGGCTGACGTCGGGGGCTCAATGACATCCACCACGGCGCAACTTAAGCAACAACTACGGCGCCAGTTACGGTCTCGCCGACGCGCACTGACCGCTCACCAACAACGTTTTGCTGCTCAGCGTCTCACTCAACAAGTGGTGCGTTCGCCCGGCTACAGCCGCATGCGATCGGTCGCACTGTATTGGGCAACGGATGGTGAGATCGATGTGTATCCTCTGATGCGACGTTTGCTGCGCGACGGTAAAGGGGTTTATTTGCCGGTGTTGCAGCCGCGCAAAATTGCGCTCTGGTTTCGCCCCTGGCACCCGGGCAGCACGATGAAAGCCAATCGCTTTGGTATCCCTGAACCGACATCCGGCCGGCGTATATTGCCCTGGGCCATGGATTGGGTGTTATTGCCCTTAGTCGGCTTTGATGACCAAGGCGGTCGTCTGGGAATGGGCGGTGGTTTCTATGATCGGACGTTTGCTGCGCGTGTGCGCTGGCCGCGGCAGCCGCGGTTGATCGGCGTGGCACACCAGTGCCAGCAGGTCGAGCGGATACCGCTGGAAAGTTGGGACATACCACTGGCCGCTGTTGTTACCGATCAGCAGCAGTGGCGGCTGTGATCGATCCCTGACTGTTTCGTCCGTGCGTCTGGTACCAGAACGTCAGTAGGATGTGTTGCTGTTGATCATGACACCGGAAGCCTTGGCGTTATAGCCGGACTTACGGGTATCGTCTTCGCCTTGACTGAGGCTGGACAGCGTTACACCCAGGCCGAGCATAAAGGCCAGAGCAATCAAAATATCGGGCTTTTTACGTTTCATAAGCGTACTTCCCTGCCGGAATTTTGGCGGTATTGCAATTCCCGGATCACTGTTTTAATGAAAAGCCATTTAATTGACGTTAAATGCTGCTAAATGCAGTTATTTTCACGTCGGCCGATCAATTTCGCACAGATCATCGAAAAAGCAAATACAAAAATGAATCCACGGCACAAAGGAGAATGGAATGGCGAACTGGTTGGCAAAAACCGAGCCCGATGAGTTTTCACTGGACGACCTGGAAGCCCGTGGTAAGGCCGGTGAACCCTGGAATGGCATTCGTAACTATCAGGCTCGCAATCATCTGCGGGCCATGGTGCCGGGTGACCGGGTGCTGATCTATCACTCGGCCTGTGCTGAACCTGCGGTGGTGGGCGAAGCCGAAGTGATCAGTGAACCGCGGCCTGATCCCGATGCCCTTGACCCGGCATCACGTTATTACGACCCCAAAAGCAGTGCCGATAACCCACGCTGGACAGTGATAACGGTGGCGTTTCGTCAGCGGTGGCCTAAGCCGGTTCCGCTCAAACTGATCAAGCAAACACCGGAATTAGCGGAGATGGCGTTGCTGCGTCAGTCGCGATTATCGGTCAGTCCGGTGACGGATGAGCAGTGGTTGGTGTTGGAGCAACTGTCGGTTCAATAACCCAGGCGATAGACCAGCCAACCGAGGTATTCATGCAGCGCCAGCGTGGATTGGTTCAGTGCCGTGGCGGTTGGCACCCAGTTGAGCAGTCGCGATTCACTGCTGTTAAGCGGTGCGGTGGGTGCCGCAATAACCCTAAGACCGGCGTTTTCAAACGCCATTACGGCTCGCGGCATATGAAAGGCTTCGGTGATTAACAGCACGCTGTCGACATCGGCACGTCGCAGAATCTCGGCCGAATAGCGCGCGTTTTCGGCGGTGTTGCGGCTGCGACCTTCCAGCCAACGCACCGGCACGCGAAATTGTGTAACCAGTTCCGTGGCCATGATCTCGGCCAGCGTCAGTTGGCTGTGCGTCAGTACCCGCCCTCCTGAAACCAGCAGTGGCAAACCGGTCTGCCGTTGCGCAAAGGCTGCGTAGCGTAAGCGCACTAAGGTGTGCTCGCTGGCGCTGGGGCGATCAAACTCGGTGCCGTTCGGGTCGAGTCCGGCGGAAATGACGACAATGGCCTGGGCATTGCTGTCGGAAAGTTCGGTGGGAGTTAACAGCGGATGCTGCTGCTCCAGGCCATCGATCAACCAGGCGCTGAGGCGGGGTGTTGCCAATAGCCACAAGCTCACGGTTGAAAGGATGGCCAGGGCGCGGGCCAGTCGAGGCAATCGACGCCACAGTAGGATCGCCAGCAGCAAACCCAGTAATTGAGCCAGTGGCGGCAGCACCAGAAATTTCAGCAAGTAACGCAAGGTCATTCAATGGCCACCTGAAATAAAGCCGAGGGTTCGGTGTTGGCACTGAACCGCAAATGACGCTGAATCAGTGCCGGCTGTTCATCCTCACGATGGCTGACGAACAGCAAGGTGGTGGGTCCTGCATCGAGAATGCGTTCAACCGCCGCCAGCACCCGAAAACGATTCACATCATCCAATCCCTGTGTCGGCTCGTCCAGAATCAGCAGCGGCGGCTGTTTGATCAGCGCCCGGGCGATCAGCACCAGGCGTTGCTCGCCGGTCGACAGCCGCTTAAAGGCTTCGCCGGCCTTGTCACCCAGACCCAGCAGATCAAGCCACTGATGCGCTAACTGCGCTTCGTGGGCGCCGGTATCGCGATAAACACCGATGGAATCGGTGAGGCCAGACACCACGGCGGTGAGTGCATTACCCGCTACGCGGTAATCGCGATGCAGATGACCCGACACCAGGCCGAGGTGTTTTTTAATGTCCCAGATGCTTTCACCCCGGCCGCGCCGGTAACCGAATACGGTCAGGTCATTGGCGTAGCACTGTGGGTGGTCGCCACTGATGAGGTTGAGCAAGGTCGATTTACCACAGCCATTGGGGCCGTGAATCTGAGTGTGTTCGCCCGGTTGCAATCGCCAGTTCAACCCTTCGAACTGCACGCCGGTGGCGTACTCAACGCGGCCATTACTCAGTTCAACCAGTGGCTTGTCGCCCGGCCAGTCGGGCAACTGGAATTCGGATTGCCGCTCGGGCAGATCAATGGACTGGCGCGCCGAGAGTTCCAATGCTGCGGTCCAGTCCGGATGGTTCAAGACCGACGCCGCATCGCCTTGCAGTACCAGTCGACCGCGATCGAGCAGCGCCAGGTGGCTGGCCCAGGCTGGGACGTCCTGGCGTTGACCGATCAACATCATCAGCCACTGACCTTGGGCGGCGAGATCGCCCAGTACCTCGATCAAATCGAGTCGTGCCTGACGATCGAGCCCTTCAAAAGGTTCGTCGAGTAGCAGTAAATCGGGCGCGTCGAGCACCGCCCGCGCCAACATAACTTTGCGGCCTTCACCACTGCTCAGCAGCCGGTAACCGCGATTGAGTAAGGGCGCGAGTTTCAGTAAATCGACCAGGCGTTGGTGCTCGTCGTTCCAGGGGCGGATTTCTTCGAGCAGTTCGCGCACGGACGTGCCGGGATCAAGATGATCGGTAAAGTCGGTTTCATCGCGGTAGAGTTCGCGCTCATACAGCGCCTGCTGATTTTCCAGCGATAACCAGTGCACGCGCGGCGGCCGGTCATGAAGTTGCCCCTTGGCGATGGGAAGGTCGTTGCACAGCAATCGCGCCAGCGCACTTTTGCCACTGCCATTGCCGCCGAGAATCACCCAGCTCTGCAGCGGTGCTAATTGCCATTGATCCAGATAAAGACTCGGCCCGTGACGAGGGTGAACTTCAAGATGCTCAAACTGCATGGCGTTACCTGACAACTCGACAATAGGATTCAACGCACGTTAAGCGTGGCGGCCACCGGGATCAACGGCGGTTTCGCCAAGAAGCTGTTGCGTTTAACGCCGCCGAACCATAACGCTGGCGCGATAACGTTGCTGACCGTAACGCGTCAGTGCATTCAGCTCGTCCAGTCGAACCGGCATAAACAGATTGTCCAGATCGCGCCGGTCGTATTCTTCGTCGGTGTCCGGGTCGTTCAGATAGGCGTGATCGTCATCCATGCTGACCAGCCAAACCCAATGCGGCGCCTTGTTGCGGTTTAAACGCCAGGTACTGATGAGCACCAGTAACGCCCAGCCCTCATCCAGCAGGCGGCGAATGTCGGGCAAGGTCAGTTGTTTTACCGCCAGCTCTACCTGCAATTGCGCGCATTCGTTAATAAACGACTCGTGCACCAGCGTCATGACATCACGCTTGTGAGCCGAACGGACCGACGACAGAAATGGCACATCCAGATGGCTGGCCCAGACGGCCACTTCAAAACCCCGCCGGGCCGCAGCGGCGGCCAAACCAAAGGGTGAGGTACCACCGAGGCCGGTGGTCATATAAACGGTTGTCGCTTCACGCCACAGCTGGATTTCTTCGTTGCGGTCCAGCGGCCGTCCGTGGTCCTGATGATGCAATGCCATCATCAGGGCCGCCGGGCCACAGGTGAACGGCGTTGTCTGACTGAAAAAGGGCAGATTCTCGGGTTGCGGATGCGCCGGATGCAGGCGCTTTTCCAGGCACAGCGCATCGCCACCGTCTTCGTAGTAGCCCGCGCGTTTGCCAATGATTTTGTAGCCCTGACTCTGGTACAGATGGATCGCGGCCGCGTTATCAGTGCGCACTTCCAGGCGGATAAACCGACGCTCGGCCACTTCGGCCGCCTGCTCCAGCTGCGCCATTAATTGCCGGCCCAATCCTTGACCCTGAGCACGCGGCGACACCGCCAAAGAATACAGCCGTGCCAGGCTGGTGCCTTTGTGGCACAGCAGCAAGCCATAACCGAGTACCTCACCGTCGTGCTCGGCGAGACGAAAGATCGGCGAGCTGCGTTTTAGAAAACGACGCATCGAACGCGGGCTGATGCGATCGCTGTCGAAGCAATCCAGTTCCAGCTGGTTCAGAACGTCCAGATCGGCCGGGACAGCGGGCCTGAAATGCATGGCTGAGTCTCAAAAAAGGTGGCGGCAAAACGACCCGCGGGTGGGCGTTTATCGGGTTGAAAAATCCACTGCAAAGAGCGTTGTGTTTTTTCGCAAATCGACAACACTATAGTCGCCCGTTTCGGGTCTTACACAAAGGATTTTTCGCGTGACGCGACTGAGCATCATCGTCGACCAGACTGCCGACTGGAAGGCCTATCACCCCACTGAAGATTTGCGTTCTGCCCAGGCCTATCTGGACGGTGCCGACCTGGAACCCCAACGGGTGATTAACCTGTGTCGGTCGTACAAATACATGAGCCGGGGTTACTACGTTTCGCTGCTGGCGGAAGCGCGCGGCCATAAAGTGATTCCCTCGGTGAAGGCGCTGACCGACTTGTCACAACCGGCGGTGTACGGTGTCTTTGATCAGGCCATCAACAAGGCGCTGGATAAGGTTGCCGGTGATGCCACCAAACTCAATTGGCGCATCTATTTTGGCGAAACGCAGCAAGAAGCGTTAGCCGATGTCTCGCGGCAGTTGTTTGAGCGGTTTCCGTTGCCCATTCTGGAAGTGCGCTTTCACAAAAAAAGTGACTGGCAATTGGCGTCGGTACGAGCGGTGGGCCTGAATAAACTGGGTGAAGATGAAGAGGGATTTTTCGCCGACAGCCTGGAACGGTTTTCCAAGAAGATCTGGCGCGCACCCAGAGCCAAACGCAATTACCGTTACGATCTGGCGATCTTAGTCAACAAAGACGAAGCGCTGCCACCGAGCGATAAAGCCGCGTTGCGTAAATTTGAGCGAGCGGCCAAACGCCAGGGCATGGAAGTCGATTTTATCCAGCCGAGCGATTATTTCCGTTTGGCCGAATACGATGCGCTGTTTATTCGCGAAACCACCAACGTCAATCATCATACGTATCGTTTTTCACGCAAAGCGGCGCATGAAGGCATGGTGGTGATGGATGATCCGGATTCGATTTTGCGCTGCACCAATAAGATTTATTTGTCGGACCTGATTCATAACCGGCGTTTGCCGGCACCGGCGAGCCGTGCGATCAGCCAAGTGAATGGCAACGTCTTGGGTGAGCTGGAGGCAGATCTGGGTTATCCCATGGTGTTAAAGATTCCCGATGGGTCGTTTTCTCGCGGTGTGATCAAGGTGAACGATGCCGACGGTTTAAAGCAAACCGCCGCCGATTTGTTATCGCAAAGCGCCATCATTCTGGCTCAGGCTTACGTGCCGACCGACTACGACTGGCGCATCGGTGTGCTCGGTGGTCGCGCTATTTATGCGTGCCGCTATTTTATGGCCAAGGGTCACTGGCAAATTTATAACCACGCGGCCAAGCCCAGTCAGCAAAGCGGTGGCTTTGAAACGTTGCCGACGCATGAAGTACCGCGCGCGGTATTAAAGGCCGCGCTGGATGTGGCCAGTGCCTTTGGTGATGGTTTGTATGGCGTCGATTTAAAACAGAAAGGCGACGACGTTTACATCATCGAAGTAAACGACAACCCATCCATCGACAGCGGCGTGGAAGATGCCTGGGCGGGTGATGGGTTGTACGACGCCATTATGGAGACGTTTCGTCAACGGCTGGATCGGCGCTGATGGTAGCGTCTTTCAGGTAAGGTGATACCACGTTTTCGAGGTTACGCAGCCGGTAAGGTTTGGACAGGAAGTCGACCATGCCGGCGTTCAAACAGTCCTGACGCGAATCCAGTGTCGCGTTGGCGGTCAAAGCAATGATGGGAATTTCAATGCCGTCTCGCTGTAGCTGCCGAGCCACTTCTAGCCCATCCAGTTCCGGCATCTGTACGTCCATTAAGATCAGGTCGTAGGGTGTCTGTTGAACCATCTCAAGCGCCTGGCGACCGTTATTGGCAATGTCCGACTGGACACCCAGTTTTTCCAGCATACGCCGAGCGATAACCTGGTTGATGGCGTTGTCTTCGGCCACCAGCACACGACCACTCAAGGCGTGATCAGCGGGGTTTTTCACCACAGGCACAGGCTCGGTCTTAACGGTGACCGGTGCGCGTTCCAATGGCAGGCACAGGGTGAATTCGCTGCCTCGGCCGACCTGGCTTTCCAGTTCCATGCTGCCGCCCATTAACTCCGCTAACTGTCGGCAGATGGCAAGCCCCAATCCGGTGCCGCCGGCGTGGCGTTGTTCGGGGCCACTGGCCTGGTTAAAAGGTTTGAACAGACGGTGACGCTGGTCTGGCGGAATGCCAATGCCGCTGTCGTTGACCGACAATCGTACCCAGAGCTGACCGTCGTCGGGCTCTTCTACGGATAACACAACGCGGATGCGACCGCGGTCCGTAAACTTGATGGCGTTGCCCACCAGGTTGAGCAAAATCTGACGGATCTTGGCATCGTCACCGTGCACCCACAGATGGTCCGGTTGGGCGTGCTGAAAACTCAGCGCCAGATTTTTGGTTTGTGCCTGCGCCATAAAAACCGCAATCGAATGAGTCACCAGTTCGATCAGATCGAAGCGAGTTATATCGACTTGATGCTGGCCTGATTCCAGGCGGCTGTAATCCAATACGTCATTAATTTGCGCCAGTAGTGCGTCAGACGATTGATGCAGTGTGTCGATCAGGTTGTCGTATTCGGCTTTATCGTGCGCCTGTTCCAGCAACTGAATGGTGCCGATGATGCCGTTCAGCGGTGTCCGTATTTCATGGCTCATACGCGCCAGGAAGTTGGACTGTGCTTGGCGCGATCGCTCTGCCGCCATGCGCAGGCGACGCGTACGCAACAACGCAATTAACATGGCCAGCATCGCCAAGGTGCCGAGCGTGCCCAGCAGAATCAACACATCGCGAATCTGGTAATAAGTGGCCTGGACGTTATCGCTGCGTTGTACTGCGCGGATATAACCACTTTCATAAAGACGGAAAACGCCAAACTGGAAGTTATCAATCCACTGCGCCAACTGGCTATCGAGCATTTGAGCGTCGGCCAGCGACATTCGATACACCTCATCCTGATGCGCTTCCAAATACGCCATGATGGTGGCGACTTTTTGGTAGAGCTCAGGATCAACCCGATTGGTGTATTCGCCGGTGCTGCCTTCGTTCAATAAGGCGGCGCGGCTCCAGAAGATCTCGGTATTCAGTAAGGCGCGTTGACGGTGTTCGTCGTTGGGTGCGGCAAGGTATAAATCCAACGAACCGCCCATGCGTTCCATCTCTACTTGCAGGCGGGAAATATGCCAGGGTCTTTCGTCGCGTAATTGCTCATCGAAGCGATCAATTTCCTGAGAAATGTTCACCACTAAAGCGCACAGCCAGATCAGCAGTACCAGAAACGCCAGTGCCCAGAGCACGAGAAATCCATAGCGTTTCATCATCGCCACTACTCCACCGGTTCCAGACGTTGCAGTTGCCAGATGGACCAGGAGCGCACTTCACGGTTGAGTAATTCGGGTTTGTCGGACCAGGGGAACACCAGCCAAAAGGGGCCTTTGTCGCGAACTCGCATGGGTCGGCCGTCCATCTGAACCGCGATAAAAGCGCCTTCTTCGATCGCGGTCGCTACAGAAATGACGACGGAATACCCGTTCAGTGCGCTGGCGAGCAATTGCTCGGCTCTGATATCGGCATCGTCCAGCACGGTCGCCAGATGGGCGCCTTCAAACTGCAACAGACCATCGGTCCAGGGGGTTTCGGTTTCGAGGATGGTGTCGTCGAGCGCCAGCAGATCGGTCTGGGTGTAGCGCACGCTGTGGGCATCACGGCCAATGACCAAGTCATAGCCAAACGCCTGACTGACCAGCAGCAAACCACCTATCCCAAGGTGAAACAGAGATCGAACCGTCCTTTCCAAGCGCATATCCGTGGGCCCGGGGTGCGAAACAATCGCTTACAATAAAGGAATGCGGCGCCAGGGCCAATTAGCCGAACAAATAAAGTTTTACCACCGACCAATCGGCAAATTTTTCATCCAGCGTTAAACGGGCGTGCGCCGGACTGGTGGATGGCAGTCGAATGAGTGGTAAGGCCGCGAAATCCGGCGCCAGGGCAGGAATGACGTACTTGCGATAGCTGTCGAACGCTTTGGCGCCGTTACAAAAAACCGCCCTAGTTTGTGGCTGGCGTTCAAACCATCCGGCAAAGTCGTTGGGCACAATGGAGGATTCAACGATGTCGGAATCCAGGCTCGAGGTGCGCGTACAGGCGGCCAAAACGTCCCACACGCCAACGCCGCTGGCTGCTATGTGCGCCACTTTTTGTGCGTACGATGCGGCGGCATCGAATCCCAGCAACCGCGCCCAAATGGGCCAAAACGCATTGCGTGGGTGCGCGTAATACTGTTGCGCTCGTAACGACGCTTTTCCGGGCATGGAGCCGAGGACGAGGACTTTTGCCTGGGTCGGTTCGATGGGTGCAAAGCTTTGGATGGTGGACATTGTGTTCCGGGAGACGCTGAACGGGAGACGGAAGACGCAGGTTAGCGGAAGCAGAGCACGATTGGCAGTCAATGGGGTTTGGCATCTCCCGTCAAGCGTCTCCCTCTAACCCTTGCCTCTTGTTAGACTTAACCACTCCACCGCAACCGGTCCGTCATCATGTCCTACACCACCCTCGTAAAAACCTTTCATCGTCTCGCTCAATTGGAACATGCCCAGGCCATGCTGGGTTGGGATCAAGCGGTGATGATGCCGCCCGGTGGTAACTCGGCACGGGGTAAGGCCATGGCCGAATTAAGTGTGATGAGCACCGAAATTCTGCAGGACCCAAGCCTGGCCGATGCGTTCAGCGCGGCTGAAAACGAAGCGGAATTAAACGATTGGCAGCGCGCCAATTTGCGCGAGATGACCGTGCAGTGGAAACAGGCCTTAGCGGTGCCGAAAGAACTGGTAGAAGCACAGGCGTTAGCCAGCAACGAATGTGAACACGCCTGGCGCACATTGCGCCCGGAAAACAACTGGACCGATTTTGAGCCGATGCTGCAAAAGGTGTTTGATCTGGCCAAAGAATCTGCTCAGGCCTTAAAGGCGGCGCTGGCCGACGAGCGCGGCTACGCCAACGACTATGACGCCTTGATCGATCTGTACGACCCGGGCACGCGGATGGCGCGGATCGACCCGGTGTTCGACGAACTCAAAGCCACCTTACCGGGCTTGCTGCAAAACATCCTCGAACGACAGAACAGCCAACCCAAACCCATGTTGCCAACCGGGCCGTTCGCTATCGAAAAACAGGATGCACTGGCACGTGACCTGATGGACAAACTCGGTTTCGATTTTAACGCGGGTCGCCTTGATCAAACCGCCCACCCGTTCAGCGGAGGTGTGCCGGAAGATGCCCGAATCACGACGCGTTACGACGAAAATAATGTCATTGAAGGTCTGATGGGTGTGATCCACGAAACCGGTCACGCCCGTTATGAAATGGGTCGCCCCAAAGACTGGCTCAGCCAACCTGTGGGTCAGGCGATGGGCATGGGCGTGCACGAAAGCCAGAGTCTGTTCTTTGAAATGCAGCTGGGTCGTTCACGTCCCTTTATCGAAGCCCTGTCACCGCTGTTGCGCAAACACCTCGGTGTCGATCCGGCTTTTGAGCCCGATAACCTGCATGCGCTGTACAGCCAGGTTAACCCAGGTCTGATTCGCGTGAATGCCGATGAAGTGACCTACCCCATGCACGTGATTCTGCGTTACGAACTCGAACGCGACCTCATATTGGGCAACGCCAGCGTTAGTGACATTCCCGAGCGCTGGAACATCGCCATGGATAAATACCTGGGCCTGGATACGCGCGGTAACTACAAAGACGGCCCGATGCAGGACATCCACTGGACCATGGGCGCGGTGGGTTATTTCCCGTCCTACACCCTGGGCGCGATGAACGCGGCGCAATTACACCAGGCGATGATCAAGCAGGTCCCGAGTGCTGCCGATGGCATCAGTCACTGGCAGTTGCAGCCCATCTTTAATTGGCTGGAGCAAAACGTCTGGTCGCAAGGTCGTTTTTGGAGTTATGACGACTTGTTGAAAAATGCCAGTGGTGAAACCCTGAATTCACACTACTTTATCGACCATTTGAAAACGAGGTACCTGGCTTGAGCGATGTTATTTTCAGAGAAGCATTGCACGATGACAAAACCGCTTTGCTTAAGTTAGAGCAATCGCTGATTGAAGCCGAACGTCCTTTTAATGCGTCGCTGAAACCAGTTGGCGCTTACTACTACGACCTCGATCATTTAATTGAAGATGTACAGACCCAGCTGCTGGTGGCTGAAGCGGACGGTGAGGTCATTGCTTCGGGTTATGTGCAGGTTCGCCGATCCAAAGCCGCGCTGAATCATGATCAGCACGGTTACCTCGGATTTATGTTTGTTGCTGAAAATTATCGCGGCCAAGGTTTGAATAAACAGATCATGCAGCGACTGATCGATTGGGGCAAAGATCAGGACGTCAGTGCTTTTTATCTCGATGTTTATTCGCAGAATGCGTCGGCCATTCGGGCTTATGAAAAGCTGGGCTTTGCTCCTACTTTGATGGAAATGCAGTTGAATCTCGAAAACTGATGTTGATGGCTAAGTGTAATTGCTAAGGGAGACTACATGGATGTCGGCAGTAATTCGTGAAGCCAGGCGTTCAGATGCCAAGCCTATTTCTGAGTTAATGCAGCAACTTGGCTACTATAACATCCAGCCCTCACCGAGATTGAAATACAAAGGCAAGTTACTAAAAGACATCTATGAAGCTTATTACTCGGAAGGTGAGTAATTCAGTGCGGAGGGAGGCAGGCTTCAGTTATCTGCCAATATCATCTTTTTAATCTTCACCGCCTTTTCAAAATGGTCCAGCTCGTGCGTCTTGATCCACCAGGTGGCTGCTTCCATCAGTAAGTTGGGGTCGTTATTTTTGTTGGCAAAGAATGCATAAAACGACAACCCAACGTTATCGCCTTTGGTGGCGATTTTCTGGTCGCAAACCTGGATAATTTTTTCACGAAGGGAAGCGCGCATTCAGTTTTTTCCAGTCGATAAAAACAACATTAAATCACCTCTAACTTCGCATACTGCATCATCAGCCAGCGCTCGCTGCCGTCATCAAAGGCAACTTGCACGCGCGCCTGGGCACCACCACCTTCAGCGTTGATCAAGGTACCTTCACCAAACATCGGGTGCAGTACGCGCTGGCCCAAACTGAAGCCACCGGCGTCCATCGCCATATCTTCCTGCAAACCAAAACTGACCGGTCGTGATACCGATGAACGCAGTCGTACTTCGTTCATCAGTTCCGCGGGAATTTCTTTGATAAAACGCGATACCGAATTGAATTGTTCTGAGCCATACAGGCGTCGGCTTTCGGCGTAAGTCAGGGTCAGGTTTTTGCGCGCGCGGGTGATACCGACATACGCCAGACGGCGTTCTTCCTGCAAACCGCTGGCGTCGTCCATCGACATCTTATGCGGGAATAAGCCTTCTTCCATACCGACCAGAAAGACCTGCTCGAATTCCAGACCTTTGGCTGAGTGCAGCGTCATTAAGTTTACGCTGTCTTCGAATTCATCGGCCTGGCGGTCACCGGCATCCAGCGAGGCTTCGCCTAAAAATTGCGCCAGTAGTTGTATGGGTGTCTCGGCGTCATCATCACCGGCAAAACTTTGGGCAGCGGTGACCAGTTCCTGCAGGTTTTCGATGCGCGCCCGGCCCTTTTCGCCTTTTTCTTTTTCGTGATGTTCGATCAGGCCAGAGGCGTCGTTGATTTTCTCGACCATCTTGCCCAGTTCGTCTTGCTCGCTGATCAGCGCTTCGAGATCGGCGATCAGCAACATGAAATCACTTAGGGCATTGGCCGCGCGGGTGGGCAGCACTTTGTTTTCAATGGCGTTGGCGCTGGCTTCCCATAAAGAACAGCCTTGGTCGCGCGCGATGATGCGAATGGCTTCGACCGTTTTACCGCCGATACCGCGCGTCGGCACGTTGTGAATGCGTTCGAAGGCGGCGTCGTCCTGACGGTTCAGCACCATGCGCAGGTAGGCAATGCTGTTGCGAATTTCCAACCGTTCGTAGAAACGTTGGCCGCCGTAAATGCGGTAGGGAATTTGACTGTGAATCAGCGCTTCTTCCAACACCCGGCTTTGGGCATTGGAGCGATAGAGCATGGCGATGTCATTGGCATTGGTGCCGCCGTCGATCAGCCTACTGATTTCGTCGGCCACATAACGCGCTTCGTCTTGCTCATTAAAGGCGGCATAGAGTCGAATCGGGTCGCCTTTGTCGCCGTCGGTCCAGAGGCTTTTACCCAGGCGAGCCGGGTTGCGGGCGATAACGGCGTTGGCAGCATCGAGAATGGTCGAGGTGGAGCGGTAGTTTTGCTCCAGCCGCACAATGTGCGTGCCGGGAAAGTCGTGCTCGAAGGTTTGAATGGTTTCGACGCGAGCGCCACGCCAGCCGTAAATGGACTGATCGTCGTCGCCGACGATGGTGAGGCTTAAGCGCTCGCCAGCCAAAACGCGCAGCCAGGCGTACTGAATGGTGTTGATGTCCTGAAATTCGTCCACCAACAAATGAGTAAAGCGTTGTTGGTAGTGCGCCAGAATGTGTGGTTGGTTCAGCCACAACTCATGAGCGCGCAGCAGCAGTTCGCCGAAGTCGACCAGGCCGGAGCGTTCGCATAACTCTTCATAGGCGCCGTAGATTTGTACCAGCGTATCGCCGAACCAGTCGCCGCTGCTTTGGGTATAGCGGGCGCGAATGCCTTCGTCTTTTTGACGGTTGATATAACCCTGAGCCTGCTTGGGCGGTACGCGGTCGTCGGGAATGCCCAGCTCGGTCATCACCCGTTTCACCAGTCGCAGCTGGTCGTCGCTGTCCATCACCTGAAAGTTTTCTGGCAGCCCGGCATCGACGGTGTGGGCTTTCAATAGCCGATGCGCCAAACCGTGAAAGGTACCCAACCACAAACCGGTGCTCGGCGCTTCGAGTAACTCTTCGACTCGGCCACGCATTTCGCGCGCCGCTTTGTTGGTGAAGGTGACCGACAGGACGGAATAAGGCGACGCGAGCCCGGCGGCAATCAGCCAGGCAATGCGATGGGTCAGCACCCGTGTCTTACCACTGCCCGCACCGGCGAGCACCAGCAAATGCTGGGCGTCGCTTTCCACGGCCTGGCGTTGTTCGGGATTCAGTTGGTCGAGCAAGGTGTTCAGATCCATCGGCAAACAGCTGTACATAAAAACAGGTGAAGCAGTGTACCAGAAGCGATGGCTGGCTGTAGAAGGTGGATGACTAAAAATCGAGTCAAATGGCCACTGGCCACCGCAAAATACCACGTAGATTCAAACGAATATTCAAACGATAGAGGATTAGCCTAGCGGCCTCTGGGTGATACAGAGCTATGAAAGGCTATGAACAAGTTGATCTGGAGCCGCCGTTGCGGGGTGAGTGTCGAGGTTGCGGAGGTGGAACGATGATGAAACGGCGTTCCTTTTCACCGCTGACCGGGCGTTCATTTAAAAATACAAAAAAACCGGGCACGAAGCCGCCTTTGGCCGGTAATCCCGAGAATGTGCACTATACTGATGATGGTCATTCTCAATTCGGCACCCTCCCGGTCCCTGGCGAAGTATTCATGCACCAGCCCCAAGACACGCTGCGGTTTTTGCGCCAAACATTGTTGTTGCGCTACAGCTTGCTGCTCTGGGTCAGTTCCCTGCTGCTGGCGATTGTCTGTCTGTGGATGCGCCAGACGCTGTTCTCCAACTATGAACTGCCATTGATAACGACGTTAACGCTGGGTGGCGTGGCGTTCTCTTATTGGGGCGGTCAGCATTTAAAAATGCGCCCTGGCTGGCGGCCCGATGTCTGGATTGCGACGCTTGCCGGTGCTCATGGCATTTATTGGGGCGTTCAGGCGAGCATGGGTGGCCTGTGCCATACACTGGGCATTGCTTATGCTGTGTTGGCCTGTATTGCGCTGATTCCACAGTGGCGCAGCCAGTTGATGGCGTGCCTGCCCGTGCTGTTGATCCCGGCTCTGTCCGATCCAGGATTGTCGCAAAAAACCTTATTCGAACTGCATTTACCCTTAATGATGCTGATTCTGCTGGCGTCTTGGCAGGCCAGTAACATGGCGTATCGTAACCTGGAAAGTTTGATTGACCGCCGGCGCTTGACCACGCAGCTTTCGCGTCATCGCGATCAGTTGGAGAGCATTGTCGGCCGCCGCACGGCTGAGTTGGAAGCGATCAACCAACGTCTGAACGATGAAGTGAGTTTGCGCCAGCAGGTCAACCAGACGCTGCTGAAAAGCGAAGAGCAGATGAACATGGCGATGGCCGCCAGCGGTATCGGTTTCTGGGACTGGGACATCAGCGGCCGACGTGTGTATCACTCCGATCAGCAGCGGTTTTTTGGTCAGGTGACCGATGCGGTGGATTACATCGACCTGGAATCCTGGGTCGACGCCGCGGATCGCGCCTTGGTGCGGCGGGCGTTGCGCGCTCATCTCAAAGGTCGCACGCGTTTTTATCACGCGCGCTATCGATTGCACCGCCCCGATGCCGACCGGCCGATCTGGCTGGAAGACAGCGGCCGCGTTATCTCGCGTGATGATCAGGGCCGGCCTCAACGAATGGTGGGTACGCGCCGTGATATCTCCAAAGACATGCGCTTGCAAGAAGAGTTGCGGCTGTCGTCTTCCTTGTTCAATAACAGCCCGGATGGCGTGTTTATTCTCGACAGCGATCAGCGTCTGCGCACCTGTAACCGAGTGTTCAGTCAGGTCTTGGGCCGCCAGAAGAGCCAGTTGGTCGGCCATGGTTTGTTCGATGTGATTCGCACTGAACAACGCAATCGTATTGCTCAAGGCATGACCAATAACGGTCGCTGGCAGGGTGAAATTGTGGCCTTGCGCGATGGTCATCATCGCTTTCCGATGCGCCTGACCTTAACAGCCATTCGCAGTACAGAAGGTCGCACCAGCCATTATCTGGGCATTGTCCGCGATCTGACCGAGCAACAACACACGGCGCTGGAACTCGATTACCTGAATAACTATGACAAGCTGACCGGCCTGTTCAATCGCGCCTACTTCCACCAGCTGCTCAAGCAGTTTGAAAGTCATGAACCGCTGATGTCGAATCAGTACGCGGTGGCGGTACTGAACCTGGATCGTTTTAAGGCCATTAACGAAAGCCTGGGTCAGGACATCGGTGACCAGCTGTTGCGCGATGTCTCTGCGCGTCTGAACAATCTTCAGGATCCGGTTCGCTCGGTGGCTCGTCTGGGTGGCGATGAATTTGCCTTGTTGTTGGATTACGGCGGTGATCGTCAGGCGCTCGATTCTGCGTTGCTGATGGCGCTCGAAGAAGTCAGTCGGCCCAGTCTGATTGAAGAGCACGAGCTGATCATTACCGCCAGCCTCGGCGTCTGTCTGGTGCATCGTGACAATTTGCATCAGCTGCTTAACCAAGCGATCACGGCAATGGGGCAGGCACGCCAGCGCGGCGGCAACACGCTCTTGTTCTACCGGCAGGCGTTAAGCGACCGGCCCGCTGAGCGGCGTAAGCTGGTGGAAGAACTGAGCAAGGCGGCAACCAGTGACCAACTCCGAGTCGATTACCAACCCAAGCTCAACCTGAAAACCGGCATGATCGATTCGGTCGAAGCCTTGGTGCGTTGGCAGCATCCCAAGCGCGGCCCGATTGATCCGGAAGACTTTATTCCTCTGGCCATTGATGCCGGTCTGATTGGTCAGATCAGCGATGCGGTGCTGCAACGGGCTTGTGTGGATGCGGCCCGCTGGCAGCGACAAGGCCTCGGTGACATCACCGTGTCAGTGAACCTCTCCGCCAGTCAGGTGTACCGCGAAGATCTTTATGATCGCGTCGCCAATGCGCTCAAACAAGCCAGCCTAGAAGCGCGTTATCTGGAACTGGAAGTGACCGAATCCATGCTGATGGAAGACGCCAATCACGCTCAGGATTTTCTGAATCAGCTGCGCACCCTGGGCGTGGGCTTAACGCTGGATGATTTCGGTACGGGCTATACCTCGCTCAATTACCTGAAGCGATTCCCGATTCAGACGTTGAAAATCGACCGCTCCTTTATCCAGGAGTGGCGTCAGGGTGAAAGCAGCCCGGTGATCGAAGCCATCATGGCGATGGCCGACAGCCTGAAAATGGGCGTTGTGGCCGAAGGCGTGGAAAGCCGGGAGCAACTGAACTATTTAAAACGTCTGGGCTGTGGCCACGCTCAGGGCTATTTGATCAGCCGCCCCTTGCCCGCCGATGAGATGTTTACCCTCATTCGCCACGCCAACTTGCCTCAGGTGTTCGACAACACCGATCGGGTGCATTGAATCGCGCCAATCCACCCGGGATGCCCACGCACATGGGTACTCTGGCTGAGAACCTTTCTCGCATGGGCACATATCCTGCTTATATTTTGTCATCCGGTCGTCGTTGCAGCGAACGTGAACGGTCTTAGGCGTTCACAGTTTTGCCACAGCGGCGGTCTAAAATGCGTTTTTCCAGTCAGGCACCAGGCAGGAGCCTGGCGTCGATAAACCAAAAAAGAACAAGAAACGGCAGTCGCCATTTAAAGGAGCTGATCTCATGTCTGTGAATCTGTTTGATTTGGAACTGGCTAATATCGAAGACAATCAACTGCACAAGCCGGCGGATACCAGCGAAAATAAGCGTTCCACCAATCATCGTCGATTGGCGGCGCGTCGCGCGATTGAAGATCATCTGGAGCAAAACCGCTTGCGCAAAGATCTGGATGACTTGGATCTGGAACTGTTCTGATCGGTCGTTCAGACCGTAAAAAGGCGCCTAAGGGCGCCTTTTTTTATGAAAGTCAGGCTGTTACACAAGCTCACACCCGGGTGTTACCAAGCGTTACCCAACCACCGTGGTTGGGCTTTTAACACCAAGCGGTTCGAGTTGAGCGGACAGAAACGACACCTGTTTCCGGCATCATGGCATTGGCAGCTGCTGGCGTAAGTCGCGTAAGTCAGTTGGCGCGAAGGAAACGGGCGTGAGCAGACTGAGCAAGGCGGTTCGGGCCGACGCATTGGACTGGCGCATCTGCGCATCCAGTTCACGGGCCCAGCGCTCAAGGCGACTGAACAGCGCCTGGCGCTGATCGTCCGTTAGCCGTGTCAGAGCGCGTTCGGGCAAGATCAGCATGCCCCAGGTATAGACCACCGGTTGGTCGGTCAGGTAGTCCAAACGGCTGTGCCAATTCAACGTTAGGGCGGCCGCTGGTGGTGCAATGAGGGCATTAATTGCACCGGTTTCGAGCGCTGCCAGTACGTCACCTACTCCCAGCACCGCAAAATCGATGTCCACACGATGGCTTAGGTCGCGCACCGTCGGCGTATCCGGCAACCAGAGTTTGCTGGACTGTAAACCCGCCATGCCATCGACGGGGCGTTGCGACATCAGATAGGCAAACCCCCCATCGAGAGGCCCGAAGCCTTGCCAGCCTGCTTGCTGCAATTGTGCTCTGATGCGGGCATCAAACTGCACGCGGGCGTCATCTACAGCCGTCAGTGAATCGAATTGGAAGGGCTGACTGATGCCGTCGGCGGGTACATCCAGCAACGCCAGTGTACTGCTCGATACCAGCGCGCCATGCAATTGACCAACCCGAATCTTACGCATCACAGTCGGATCGTTGCCCATAACCCCACTGGGATAGAGCTTAAGTTCGACCTCGCCACCGGTGGCGTCGGACAGATCGTTGGCCAAGGCAGCCAGGCTGGTGACGGCCAGTGAGCCAGGCGGATATTGCGTGGCGATTTTCAGTTCAACGGCCTGCGCCGTTGTCAGGGCACCAAACGCTAAAAGGGAAACCAGCAAGCGTCGCATAAGGACTCCATGCAAAAAGATGACAGCCTAAAGCGGGCGTATTGCAAAGCTGTTGCAGCCAGGTAAGTCAGCGCCTCAGTCGACGATGCGGGTTGAATAGAAAGTGCGTGGTGGTTTTCGTTCGCTGTTCGTTAAAACACCATCATTGTTGGAATGAAATGCGCGTTTCGAACAGCGATTTTGCGTCAAAAATCAGTCGAAATTGAGCCGCTTTTTTACCTGAAAAAGCATTCTTTACAACTGGTTTATATGAGCTTTTTTGCAAGTACGGAGCATTGTTTTTGTTGCTGTGCTGATCATTGATCAAAACATACAGTCGATACGAACAGAGGTCGTAGACGGCTCTCAGATCATTAGCATTCAACGATGGTCTGTCACTGTTTGACGGAGTCTATTGATGGCTGACGCCTAAACAATTTCTGCGGAATGGTAGTAGATATCGACGTCATTTCAATCTCCAAAAATCGTTCATTTTTGGTTAGCGGTTTTCTCTTTGAAAGTCGACTCAAGGATCAGGGTAGATGCCTGTATTGGAAAAAATAAAGTCGTCTATTAACAGTAAGATTAGGCTCTATTGGCTGATCGGCACGTTGGGCAACATGTTGTTAGGTTTTGGTCTAGGCGGGTTTTTCTGGCCTTATGCAACGCCTAATGGCTTTTTATTTTTGGTGTTGTTGGCGGGTGTGGCAGCCAACGTTTGGGTGATGCGCAGAAATCGGCAATACCAACAGCAACAAATTGAGTTTAGCCGCGATGAAATTCTTCGAGAACAGCGCCGTGAAGAACGCAAAGAGCATTCTGAAAAAGTATTGTTGGCGCTGCAACAAACATTGCCGTTAGTTGAAACGCAACTGATCAAAGTACGCAGTGATATGGAATCATCGGTGTCGGTGTTAACCGAGCGTTTTCAATACATGAACAACATACTCAGTATGGGCGGTAACCGCAGCGATAATACCAATATTCTGAAGTCGTTGGGTGACATTGATCAGTTCGCTCAGCAAGTAAAGATTTCCATGGATGAACTGTGGGAAACGTTGGCTCAGTCAGAGCAGGTTGAAGCGGAGTCACAGCTTAAGGTCAATGCGTTATCCGGTGAATTATCGCAACTAGAGACGGCGACTGAGGCTGTTGAAAAATCGCCGAGAAAATCAATTTATTGGCATTGAATGCGGCCATCGAGTCAGCACGCGCAGGTGAAGCCGGTCGTGGGTTTGCGGTTGTAGCAGATGAGGTGAGAAAGCTCGCATCGGAGTCGTCACAGACCGGTGAGGAAATTCGTAAAACGGTGGGTGGTTTTCACGAAGTGATTAATCAGGCGCAGAACAGCGTTGCTGAATCACAGCGGTTATCGGATGAGGTACATCGTAAAAGTGAAGGTGCGATCGATACAGCACTGAGTGACCTTAGCCGTTATTCGCAATCGGTAAAATCGGATGTTCAGGCGCTGATCGAGAGTCAAAAAGACATTGAATCGATTGCCAGTGACTTGATCATTCATTTGCAATTTTAAGACCGCGTTAGTCAAACATTGGATCATCTCACTCAGTTATTGCAGGTAGCTGCAACTGCAATTCGAGAACGCGATGAGCCCTTATCGATCATTCCGGATTTGGTGGAGATTATGAAGTCGTTAGCTACGACGGATATGGAAAGGGTTACGCTTGGTCTGCAAGCGGAAAAAAGCAGCAATAAATCGAACGATGATACTTCAGACTTGACGTTTTTTTAGAAAACTTTATGTCAAAAAAATATTTTGGTAGTTGATGATTCGGCATCCATTCGGCAAGTGGTGGTGTCGCTTAAAAGCCAAGGCTATAACGTCGTAGTAGCCAAAGACGGTGCTGATGCCTTAACAAAGTTAGATGGCACGTCTTTCCAGTTGGTGATTACCGATGTCAATATGCCGAACATGGACGGCATTACATTGCTGAAGGAAATCAAACAGAAGCCGGGTCATGCTCAGTCCCGATCTTGATGTTAACCACAGAGTCGGGCGATGACATGAAGCAGGCCGGCCGTGCGGCAGGCGCCAAAGCCTGGTTAGTGAAACCCTTTAATCCAGAGACGTTAGTCGCGGCAGTGGCCAAACTGACGTAGCGCGTGTCGACCCTTCCTAAGAGAATAACCCTCAGTCCCTGAGGGTACTCACACTTACACCTTATAGTGCGCTAATTGCTGTTGCAGACCTTCTGCCAGACGAATCATGGTTTCGCTGGCGCTGCGGGTCTGGTTGGCCTGGTTGGCGGTGTCCTGAGCGTTGCCGTGGATGCGCTCTAAGGTGGCATTGATGTCTTCGGCCACTCGACTTTGCTCTTCGGCCGCACTGGCGATATCAGCGTTGCGTTCGGTGATGCTGCCGACCGCCTGCCGAACTTGATTGATGGTCGAGCCTGACTCCTCAGCTTTGGTCGACAGATTACCGGCCAACTCCTGGGTGGAACTCATCATGCGCGCCGTTGCCTTGGCACCGTTCTGCAGCTGCTCGATCTGACTGCGAATGGAGTCGATGGAATCCTGAGTGCGATTGGCGAGCATGCGAACTTCATCGGCAACCACCGCGAAGCCGCGACCTTGTTCACCGGCGCGGGCGGCTTCGATGGCCGCATTGAGCGCCAACAAGTTGGTTTGTTCGGCGATGCCGTGAATGACTTCCAGGACACCGCTGATGGCGTCGCTGTGCTGATCGAGTTCAACGACGGCCTGAGCGCAGTCGGCAATGGTTTTGGCTTGTTGTTCGATGATCTGGATGGTTTCTTGCACCAGGTCATGACCACTGTGCGCTTGAGCGTCAGCCGAGCGGGCGGCAGTTTCTGCGGCACCCGCGCTTTCGGCGACATTCTGAGCGGTCATCGACATTTCATGCATCGAGGTGGCGACCTGTTCGGTATCGGCGGTTTGACGACTGATCGACTGGCTGGATTGTTCTGCCACGGTGCGCAGGCCTTGGGCCGCATTGAGCACTTCGGTTGATGACTGGCCGACACTGCGGATGGTGTCCTGTACCTTGCTCAGCAGCTTATCGAAACCCTGGGCCATCTGGCCGAATTCATCTCGGCTGTTGGCATTAAAGCGCGCCGTCAGATCACCTTCACCTTCGGCGATGTCGTTCACCAAACGAATCATGCGGTGCATCGGGCGGGTTACGACCGTCGACAACAACAGGTTGATGGCCACGATCAAAATGGCTCCAATGACGATGATGGCGCCTGCGATCAGCAACGAATCCGACACAATGATGCTGCTCAATTCTTGGCGTGAATAGGCCGAGACGACTTTGTAGCCCCAGGGATCAAAAGCGGTTTCGGTAAAGTCCCAATGGTCGTCATTGCCATTCAGGGCCGACTCTACGGTGGCGGTATCGATGTTGGCAGAGTGCATGCGTAACCGACCTTTGTCATCGATGAGCGCGGTAAATCCGTTGTCCAGCACTGTCGCCTCAGCGATGGCATTTTCCAAGATGCTCATATCGGCGGAATAACCCACGTACCAGATACCAACCACCTCACTGCGGGCGTTGAACATGGGGGCGTAGCCGGTCAAATAGGGTTTACCGAGAATATCGACCTGGCCATAAAACGCCTGGCCGGATTCAATGGCACGGAATGCCGCGCCGCCAGGAGTCAGAATGGTGCCAGTGGCTCGTTTGCCCTGATTCTGAACGTTGGTGGAAACCCGGACGTAGTTTTCGCCGTCGAACACAAACAGCGTTGCGGTACCGCCCATATCGGCCGTCAGCTCGTCGACCAGTTCATAGCGATTGGCCTGTGGGTTGGTGCCTAACCACAGTTGCGGCACAGCACGTTCACCGACCTGAGTGTTACCGGTCAGTCGTGGCGTGCCGACCGCCTGTCCTCGTTTGATGAATACCGCCATGCTGCTGCGCACACGATCCATCATGATGGAATCGGTGATCGACAACAGTCGTACCATCCGGCCGCCAGCCTGGGCGGCCTGGTTTTCTGCGGTTTGAGTCAACTCGTGGTTGCGCGAAATGACGGTAAAAATGGCAGTGATGGCAATGACCAGAGAGATCATCAGCGTGACCGCTAATGAGAACTTTTTTCTGACAGACATAAGGGTCTGCTCCTTGTTAAATAACAGCCAATAAAGGCGCGCGCCGGTCAGTGACAGACCCGCGAATCGCGTCGTTCAATACATCTGTGCTGGGGCGTATAAGAGATCACAAACCATAGCGAGCAGGGGAAACGGAACGGCAGTGATTCAATCAACATCAGCCTTATTAGTTGGCCGTTATTGCTTATTTAGACGTTGCTTATATGGCTGTCAAACGCTGACCACTGCTCGATTTTCAGGCAAATTTGAATGGGTTTTATTTACCCGCTGACGGGATGTTTTACGCTGTGAGTCTTGTGCGTTTCGGCGTCATGAAATGGCTTTGGAATGCGGGTTTCAACGCATCGTTCAATGATCGTTAAACGGTTCAGAAAACGCGCTCTTAAACGTTCTTGCGTTGGGACGCTTGGTCTTAATGGTTTGCTTTGCAAAGGTGGAATTTTGAGCTGGGTCTGGAGGCGACGACGATGATGGTTCTTCGCGTGTGCAGCGAATGGCCATCATCGTGTTAGAACACGGACAGGACGCCGTGGCGGTTAGACTTTAAATCGCGCCACCAAGTCGTTCATGGTGGCGGCCAGGTGTGCGAGGTCGTCGCTGGAGGTCTGGACTTGCGCGGATCCTTGCGCGGTTTCGTTGCTCAGATCACGCAGCGTGACCAGGTTACGATCCACTTCTTTGGCGACCGAAGCCTGTTGCTCGGCGGCGCTGGCGGAGGCCATGTTGCGGTCGTTGATATCGCTGATCAAGGTGGCGATGGTCGACAAGGCGTCAGCTGCTTCGCGTCCGCTGGTCAGCGTCAGGCTGGCTTGTTCATTGTTGCTGCGCATGGCGCCGACGGCGGTCTCGGTACCGCTTTGCACCGCTTCAATGATGGTTTCGATTTCGGCAATGGAATCGGCCGTGCGCTGTGCCAGACCTCGTACTTCTTCGGCCACCACGGCAAAGCCACGGCCATGCTCTCCGGCTCGGGCCGCTTCAATGGCCGCATTCAATGCCAAAAGATTGGTCTGGTCGGCGATTTCACCGATGACTTCCAGTACCGAGCCGACATCGGTCACCCGTGTCGCCAGGCTTTCCATGCTCTGGGCATTGTTTTGCACACTGGTGACCAGCTCTTCAATGGCGCTGAGCGTGGCGTCTACTTTGCCCAAGCCGAAGCGAGTGCGTTCGTCCGCCTGCTTTGACTGGTCCGCTGTGCTGGTGGCGTTACCCGCAACTTCTTCGATGGCCGCGGTGAGTTCTGTGACCGCGGTGGCGGCCTGTTCAATTTCTTCGGATTGACGCTGGGCACTGTCATTGGCTTCGTTGGTGATGTTGCTCAGCGATTCGGAAGCACTACTCAGCTGGGTTGATGAGCTGGACAGGCTGGCCAGGGTGTCGCGCAGGTTACTCTGCATGCGTGACAGAGCCTGCATCAGTTCGGTGGCTTCGTCATGGCCATGCGGGTGGATATTGCTGGTTAAATCGTTGGCGGCGATGTGGTTGGCGACCAGCACCGCTTCACGCAGAGGCAGAGTGACAGAACGCGTAAGGCGCCAGGACAACAGCAGTATCAGAACGGCGATGCCGCCGAGTAGGCCCAGTGTGGTCAGACGGGTATGACGGTAATCCCGATCGGCCAGGCCGGCCATGGCGGCGATGCGCGTTTTTTGCTCGTCAATGATGGTGTGAATGCGCTCGTCGATGGCGGCGGCCAATGGCGCTGCGTCTTCATCGAGCATGTCGCGGGCACCGATGTTGTCGAAGCCGGCGACCATTTCCCAAACGCGATCGTTCAGTTGCCAATAGGTTTCCAGGTCGGCTTCGATGTCTGCCAGCGTTGCCTGGGCGGCGTCGGTTTGCACCAGCTCGGCGTAGTTGGCCTTAGCTTGGTTCAGATCTTCGCGGGCTTGATCGAGTTTGGTGCGAAACAGCTCACGCTGGGTGGAGGTTAACGCGGACATCAGGTTCGCTGTCTGAGTGCGCACCTGCATAAAAGCGTTGTTGAGGTTGCTGACGGCAATCAGGGTCGGCACGTTTTGGGCATCGATCAACGCAATCTCGTGGTTGAGTTTGCTCAGCCGTTGCAGGCCGTAGAGCCCCAAACCAAACAACAAGACCAGCGTCGTACCCAGCACCAGCGTCAGCCGTAATCCAATGTTGATTCTACGCAGCATGCGATTTCTCCAAGCCCTTACTGCGAGCGAAAACGTTACGGAATAAGAGAAACAAGTGGATGGGGGTAAAATTAACGCAAGAGCGGGGCCAGTTACTGCTTGGTAACGGCTTTTTATTGTGTTTTCGCGACGGTTGGCAGCGAACCCGAGGATGTTGGGCCACTGCCGGTAACCATTCCGTCGATTTAGAGCTTAAAGCGGCCGACCAGTTTGTTCAGCTCTTCCGCCAGTCGCGCCAGTTCCTGACTGGAGGCATTGGCCTGTTCGGCACCGGCGGCGGTCTGGGTGGCCAGATCACGAACGGTGATGAGGTTGCGATCCACTTCCCGCGCCACCTGTGCCTGTTGTTCCGCGGCACTGGCCGAGGCGGTGTTGTGGTTGCTGATGCTGCTGATTAAGGCGGCAATGGCGTTCAAGGCATCGCCGGCTTCACGACCGGTCTGCAAGGTGCTGCCAGCGCTTTCGTTGCTGGTGCTCATGGCGCCAACGGCGCGCTCGGAGCCGGCTTCTACCGCTTCGATGATGCGCTCGATTTCATGGGTGGAATCGGCCGTGCGCTGTGCCAGGCTGCGCACTTCGTCGGCAACGACCGCAAAACCGCGGCCATGCTCACCGGCACGGGCCGCTTCGATGGCCGCGTTCAAGGCGAGCAGGTTGGTTTGTTCGGCAATGCCGCGAATCACGTCGAGCACCGAGGTGACATCGGCGATTTTAGACGACAGATCTTCGATATCGCTGGCGGTGCTTTTGATCACCGTCACCAGGCTTTCGATGGACGTAACGGTGCGTCCTACCTGTTCCAAACCATAACGAGACCGTTCTTCAGCCTGCTGCGATTCTTGCGCGGTTTCGTTGGCGTTATTGGCAACCTCTTCGATGGCGGCGGTCATTTCGGTCACCGCGGTGGCCGCCTGATCCAGTTCTTCAGACTGTTTCTGCAAACCCTGAGTGGATTCGCGGCTGACCGCACTGAGTTGCTCGGACGCCGACGTCAGTTGGTCCGACGATTCGTTAATGCTCATCAGGGTGGTGCGCAGGTTTTCCTTCATGCGTTGCAACGCACTGAGCATCTGGCTGGCTTCGTCGCGACCAATGACCTGGATGTCGCCCGTCAGGTCGTTGTCGGCCACCACATTCGCCACCTCAATGGCTTGGCGAATGGGACCGACAATACTGCGGGTCAGCCAGAGGGCGCAGAACACCACCAGCACGATGACCACGCCGATGGCACCCAGAATCATCATGCGCGCCATGTCGAACGTTTGTTGGGCGGTGGTTGAGGAATCGCGGATGCGTTGTTTCTGAAACCTCACCAGTTCGGCAATTTCCTGGCTGATCGACGCGGCCAACGGCGCCAGATCATTTTCCAGAATCGCTTCGGCGGCTTCTTCACGACCGGACAGCGCCAGTTCCTGCAGGCGTTCGTTCAACGGCCAGTACTCATCGAAAGCCGCCAGCATTTCGCCGTAAAGCTCAATGGCTTCCGGCGCGCGCATCAGACCTTCAAATTCAATCTTGGCGTCTTCCAGTTCGGCGCGCGCGGCGGCGACGTTGGCGGCGTAACGCTCAATGGTGGCAGTGGATTCCGAGGTCAGCATGTTGGCCGTCTGGACTCGAACCCGCAGAAAGCTGCTGTTGATGTTAACGATGGCTTCCAGGCTGGGCAGACGGTGAATGTCGATGGTGATGATTTCTTCATTCAGATAGCGCAACTGGTTCAGCGCAAAACCACCCAAACCGACGAGAAATAACACGATGATCGCGAAAAAGGCTCCCAGGCGGGGGCCAATAGAGATGTGTCGAAGCATGGTCGCCCCTCCTTGGTGGCAATCTGCCGATAACAATGCCTTTTGCAGGTGATTGCAAACTCGCCGTGTTATCGACCGCCGACCCGGTCGCTTTAGAAGGCAGAGCCGCGCACGGTGGCTGTCTTAGGCCATTGGTCTAACCCAATACCAAAGTATAAGCGCTGATGTGCAGGGGGAGTGTTAGGTTGCTATCGCTCGCAACTGCCTTTACTCCGACCCGTCCGGTGGCAGTAAAACAACAACAAGATGGAGGAAAACTCGATGAGCTTCGAGAGCAAAGAGCACGCCGTCCAGTACTGGCGTGAAAATGTTCGTCTGTTGCTCACACTGCTGGTGATCTGGTTTGTCGTTTCATTCGGCGCCGGAATTCTGCTGGTAGATGTGTTGAACGAAATTAAATTCTTTGGGTTCAAGCTGGGCTTCTGGTTCGCTCAGCAAGGCGCGATCTATGCCTTCATTGTGCTCATCTTCGTCTATGTGAAGAAGATGAATACATTGGACCGCAAGTACAACGTCCAAGAAGACTGAGGAGCGCCCCATGGATATCCAAACCTTAAGTTATCTGTTTGTGGGCGCGACCTTTGCGCTCTACATCGGTATCGCGATCTGGTCGCGCGCCGGTTCCACCAACGACTTCTACGTCGCCGGTGGTGGTGTTCCTGCTGTTGCTAACGGCATGGCGACCGCCGCTGACTGGATGTCAGCCGCGTCCTTCATTTCCATGGCAGGGATTATTTCCTTCCTCGGTTATGACGGCTCGGTTTACCTGATGGGCTGGACCGGTGGCTACGTGCTGCTGGCTCTGTGTCTGGCGCCTTACCTGCGTAAGTTCGGTAAGTTCACCGTGCCGGACTTTATTGGTGATCGTTACTACAGCCAGACTGCCCGGGTCATCGCCGTGATCTGTGCCATCTTCGTGTCGTTCACTTACGTGGCCGGCCAGATGCGTGGTGTGGGTGTGGTGTTCTCGCGCTTCCTGGAAGTGGGCGTTAACACCGGTGTGGTCATCGGTATGATCATCGTCTTCTTCTACGCCGTACTTGGCGGTATGAAGGGCATTACCTATACCCAGGTGGCTCAGTACTGCGTGATGATCTTCGCTTATATTGTTCCGGCGATCTTCATCTCCTTGCTGATGACCGGCAACATCATCCCGCAGCTGGGCTTCGGGGGCAGCGTTGCTGATGGCACTTCCTTGCTGGCGAAACTCGACGGCTTGTCGACGGAACTGGGCTTTGCTCAGTACACCGAAGGCTCCAAGCCGATGATCGACATCTTCGCCATTACCTGCGCTTTGATGGTTGGTACAGCGGGTCTGCCGCACGTCATCGTGCGTTTCTTCACAGTACCGAAGGTGTCTGATGCTCGCCGCTCTGCGGGTTGGGCGTTGGTCTTCATTGCCATCCTGTACACCACAGCGCCAGCGGTTGCCGCTTTCGCTCGTGTGAACATGATCAACACCATTAACGGCGAAGACGCTCAGGGCACGCTCTATGAAAACGCCCCGAGCTGGATCAGCAACTGGGAAACGACGGGTTTGATCAGCTGGGAAGACAAGAACAATGATGGCCGTATGTTCTACGCTGCCGATGAGCGCAACGAAATGAGCATCGACCGCGACATCATGGTTCTGGCCAACCCGGAAATTGCTGAGCTGCCGAACTGGGTAGTTGCGCTGGTTGCTGCCGGTGGTATGGCGGCGGCACTGTCGACTGCTGCGGGTTTGTTGTTGGTCATCTCGACGTCAATTTCGCATGACTTGCTGAAGCGAAATCTGATGCCGGATATCACCGATAAACAGGAATTGATGTACGCCCGTTTAGCTGCTGCTGTGGCGGTAGTCGTGGCCGGCTATCTGGGTATTAATCCACCCGGCTTCGTGGCGCAGGTGGTCGCCTTCGCCTTCGGTCTAGCAGCGTCGAGCTTCTTCCCAGCGATTATTCTGGGCATCTTCCACAAGAAGATGAACAAAGAAGGCGCGCTGTCTGGCATGGTCGTTGGTATCACCTTCACCGCCGCTTACATCATCTACTTCAAGTTCATCAACCCGGGCGCCAATGTCTCTGACAACTGGCTGTTTGGTATCTCGCCGGAAGGCATCGGTACCGTGGGTATGATTCTGAACTTCGTGGTGGCTTTCGTCGTTCACAAAGTGACTGGCGATGCACCGGATGAAGTTCAGGATGTGGTAGAAAGCATCCGTTTCCCGAAAGGATCCGGCGCTGCTTCTGCACACTGATCACAACCGTGATTGATGAAAACCGGGGCGATTGCCCCGGTTTTTTTATGAGTGATCAACCGTGGCAGTGCTATGCTGAAAGCACGGACAGGAGGCTGTTATGAGCAACGCCGACGATCTCAAAGACGTGGTCGATTTCCTCGCTGAAACCTTACCGTTTTCCGCCTTGCCGGCGGAGGATCGACTCGATGTCGCGCAACGGCTGAGCGTTGATTACATCCCACGTCATGCCAACCAGCCGTTGGCATTGGCACCAACGCTGTACATTATCCGAACCGGCGCTTTTGAATTGCGCACCGCCGACGGCGAGTTGCTGGACCGCCTGGGTGAACACGATTTATTCGGTATCAACACCTTACTCAACGGCAACCCAGAAGGGTTGACCGTCTACCCTATTGAAGACGCCTTGGTCTACAAACTCAGTTCTGAAGCGGTCAAAGCCTTCAGCGCTCAATACGAGCCCATGGGTGATTTTTTTCAGCAAGTCAGCAGTCAGCGCAATCGGCTCAATCGATTGGCGCGCAACCGGCAATCCAAGCCGCGTCTGGAAACGCAATTAACGCAGAGCGTGCGCGACGTGATTACCGCTGACGCCACCCCGGTTGGCTGTGTTCCAACCACATCCATACAGCAAGCGGCCCAGTTAATGCGCGACGAACGAGTGTCGTCCTTGATGCTGCTCGATGGCGATGTCTTGGGGGGGATCGTTACTGACCGCGATATTCGCAATCGTGTCGTTGCCGAAGGGTTGGATTTGCAGTTACCGGTGTCAAACATTGCCACCACCGATCCGATTTTTATCGATGCCGGTGCCCTCTTGTTTGACGCGCAAAAAATGATGAGTCAGCACCGTGTTCATCATTTGCCGGTCATGGAACAAGGCCGGGTGATCGGCATGATAACGGCGACCGATTTGGTACGGGCGCAACAGGTGTCCCCGCTGTTTTTAATCGATGACATTCAACGTCAGAACGATTTGGACAGCCTGTCCGAATTGCGACACCGCATACCCGCGCTGATTCACAACTGGGTGCAGGCTGACATCAGTCCGGTGGAAATGGGTCGCGTGCTGGCGGCCATTGGTGACGCTTTTGTGCAGCGCTGCATTGCGCTGGCACAACAGGAACTGGGTGACGCGCCGATGCGCTTTGCATGGCTGGCATTTGGTTCGCAGGCGCGCATGGATCAAACCTTCGCCTCGGATCAGGACAACGCCCTGATTCTCGAACGTGAACCCAACCAACCCGAAGCCGACTATTTCCGAAAATTGGCCAACTGGGTCTGCCCCGCGTTGGCAAAATGCGGCTATGTGCTGTGCCCCGGTGACATCATGGCGAGTAATCCACAATGGCGGTTATCGGTGGCCGACTGGCAGGCGCGGTTTAACGAATGGGTCGATGCCGCCTCGCCGAAAACATTACTGAACAGCAGCATCTTTTTTGACTTACGAGTCATTGACGGCGATGCCGATTTGCTCGCGCCGGTACAAAAAAACCTGTTGGCACGCACCCCGAAAGCCGATTTGTTTCTGGCCTTAATGACGCAAACCGCGGTACGTAATCGTCCGCCTTTGGGCTTTTTCCGTCGCTTCGTAGTGGAAAGTGGCGGTGCGCATGAAGATGCCTTGGATTTGAAACACCGCGGCGTGGCGTTGATCAATGATCTGGCCCGTATTCATGCCTTGGCCGGTGGTTTATCCGCGGTCGGCACGCACGCTCGTTTGCAGGCGGCCATGGACGCTGGCTTGCTGGAAGCCGATGCTGGCCACAGTCTGATGGAAGCCTGGCATTTGATTGCGGCACTGCGCATTGAAGAACAAAGCGAAGCGGTTCGGCGGGGTGAAAAACCCACCAGTTTTCTGGACCCGGATGCACTCAGCCCACTGACCCGGGCTCACCTGAAAGATGCCTTTGGCACCATACAAGAAGCCCAGCAGATGGCGCTGAACCGTTACGCCCGAGGTCAGTATGGCTAAACCCTTGTGGCACGAACGGCGCTTCTGGGTATTGGATTTGGAACTGACCGGATTGGACCCAGCCGAAGACCATGTCTTAAGCGCAGGCTGGGTGAGCATTGAGCGCGGTGAAATTCGTCTCGACCAGGCCGGTCATTGTTTGTTTCAACAGAGCGCCATCATGGGTGACGATGTGATGGGCAGCGCTCATTTGCATCATATTACCGACCAACAACGTGAAAGCGGTGAGCCATTATCGACGTGGTTGAGTCAAGCGTTGCAACAACACGCCGATGATATCTGGGTGTTTCATCACGCCCCGCTGGACAGTGGCTTTCTGAAAGAACAATGCCGTCGTTTTCAGTTAGTTTGGCCAAAACCCACCCTCCTCGACACTCTGGCGTTCGAGCGCAAACGGCTGCCGCGTGAACGGCCACCGGGTTATCGTGACTTGACCTTAACGGCGTGTCGCCGCCGATACGGATTGCCGATTTACCGTTCACATCATGCGTTAAGTGATGCCTTGGGTACGGCGGAATTATTGTTGGCGCAAATCCGTTCACGAGTGGGCAACAGCGCAACGCTGAAGGACTTGTTGCGGGCGTATCGTTGAATCTGTGATCTGCTCGGCACCGCTGCCCTTGAAAGGCCAATGGACAACCTCACACAGGGGTCCGTTGGACGACTGAATAACTCAGCGCCCTGATGGCCAGGCAGTATCGCCCGATGTTGCGTTCTGGCTTCTCAAATACCGCTTAATTGCGCGTTCGACCGACCTCATGTCGGGACTGCCAGGTCTGTTTTTTTTTAAAGCGCCTGCACTTCAAAACATCATCGAATTGAATCGTCACTCGTCAAGGGAGAAATTGACATGCGTGAAGCACAGGATCGTTATCCTACTCGAATTGAACGACGGCCGAAGCCGTTTGAACGTCTCGACCCGGTGGTTTATAGCCAAGGGTCGACGCAGCGCGATGGGCCACTCAGCGAAGCTCAATTGCGCGACTACGATGATCAGGGTTTTTTATTTTTTAAATCCTTTTTTTCACCCGAAGAAATGCAAGGGTTTGTCGACGATCTGCAAGACTACGATCGCGATACGGAGCTTAAGAAAAAAGATCAGGTCATCATTGAACCTCATACCGATGAGATTCGCTCCATTTTTGCGATACATGAATTATCGCGCCGTTTTGATCGCCTGACCCGAGATCCGCGTCTGTTGGATATGGCGCATCAAATTCTGGGCAGTGAGGTTTATATCCATCAATCGCGTATCAACGATAAGCCGGGTTTTACCGGCACCGGTTTTAACTGGCATTCTGATTTCGAAACCTGGCACAGCGAAGACGGCATGCCACAGCCACGCTGTTTCAGCGTTTCGATTTTGCTCAGTGAGAATAATCAGTTTAATGGTCCGTTGATGTTAATTCCGGGCTCACATCGCTGGTTTGTACCTACCGGCGGGCAGACGCCGCAAGAGCATTGGAAGTCGTCACTGAAAAACCAAACCGTAGGGGTACCGACGCCGGATGTATTGCATCGGCTGATCGACAAACATGGTCTAGCGGCACCTCAGGGCCCGGCCGGTTCCGTGGTGATTTTTGAAAGCAATGTGTTGCACGCATCGGCAAACAATCTGTCGCCTTGGCCACGCCGCAATTTGTTTTTTGTGTATAACTCGGTTGCAAACCAGGCGGTTGATCCATTTTGTGGGCAACCGCCACGTCCGGAATTTGCGGCGACGCGTGGAGAGGTTGAACCATTGCGTCGATTACAGTCGAACGCTGGCGCTCAACAAGGTCAGCCATTGGCCGCAAGTTTCAAGCATTGAACTCAGGGAGCTGCCGGTGAGGTGGGTGGTTCATGATGGTCATGCTGACACAAGGCGTGATTTCTGAGCACCTCAATCACCTGGCAGTTGGCCACGGTGCTGTGAGCACGGTGGTCAACCATAGCGACTAACTCGTCTTCCAAAGCGCGCAAGCGCGCGATGCGCGAACGCACTTCGGCTAATTGCTCTGCAGCAATCTGATCGGCCAGGTGACAAGGTTCTTCGACCTGGTTGGAAAGCCGCAACAAAGCGCGAATGGCATCGAGCGAAAACCCTAATTCGCGAGCATGGCGAACGAACATCAGCCGGTCCAGGTCAGCACTGCGATAACGCCGTTGTTGCCCCGCTGTTCGCTGTGGCGCCGCAATTAATCCGATTTGCTCGTAATAACGAATCGTCTGGACATTGCAGCCAAGCTGTTTGGCTACCTGGCCGATGCTGTAATCCATGTTCATTCACCGTCGCTGTTTTCAGTGTGTCATGTGACTGTTTATTGAGCTGTAAAGCCACCATCGATGGGTATGACGGTACCATTGATGTGTGGCGCGGCATCGCTGAATAAAAACGCAACCAGTTCAGCAACTTCCTCTGGTGACCCGAAGCGTTGTTGTGGAATGGCCGCTTCGTTGCGGGCGACGATATCCGGATGCGCTTGGCGGTAGGCTTTGATCAGTGGCGTTTCGGTGGCGCCGGGTGCGACGGCGTTGATGCGGATACCCTGTTTGGCGTTTTCGACCGCGATGGTTTTGGTGATACCGGCCATGCCGTGTTTGGTGGCGGAGTAAGTGCCTACACCCTCGATGCCCACCAAACCTGCGGACGATGCCATATTCACGATGGTGCCAGCGCCTTGTTTCAGCATGACTTCCAGCACGTATTTCAATCCGTAGAGCGCACCGCGCAGATTGATGTTCAGCACCTCATCGATCTGTTCGATGCTGTTGTCCACAAAGGGCGTACCCGGTCCGGAAATACCGGCATTGTTGAAAAACAGATCAATACGGCCGAAGTGTTCCACGGTGGTATCCACGTAGCGTTTGACGTCGGCAGCGCGACTGACATCGGCATGGACAAACAGCACCTCTACACCAAGTTTTTCCAGTTGCGTTCGGGTTGCCTGGCCGGTGTCTTCATTTATGTCGACCAACACAATCTGGTTACCCTGATCGGCCAGTTTTAATGCCACGGCCTGGCCAAGACCACTGGCGCCGCCGGTAATGATGGCCACTTGCGATGTATCTGACATGCGGATTCTCCTTTAATGCAATGAGTGGAATGACGCTGTCGTCGTCCTTGGCGCCTGATCGGCACGACCTCCTGTGTTTACCATATTCGAACGACCGTCGAAAAAACACTGACAAGATGGGTGGGCGAATGGGATTGGGGATAGTAAGTGGGGCGTTCCGTGCAGCGCCGGTTTTACGGACGCGAAAAACCGGTCAGATAGCCAGCAAACGGTGCGTTTGCTGGCTTGGGGTCGGTCGATGAAGGTTGTGTCAGGCGCTGAGTTGTTCCTGGTCCGCTCGCAACAAGGATTCCAGCAAGTGGCTGTACGCCAGCCAACCCGGACTTTCGGCGTTGCGATCACCCAGAGGCACGCCGAGCCGGGCGGCATCGCGAAAACCGGTATCGACGGGAATGGGCTGCGGCCACAGCCGATCCGGATATTCGTTTTTCAGGTTTTGCAGACACAGCCGTGAAGAGCGGGTGCGCGGGTCGTACAGCGTGGGCACCAGCGTATCGGGTAACGGCCGGTGAATGGATGAGCGCAATCGGTTCAAGGTGGCACTCATGCCTTGCAGGCTCGACAACGCCATGGGATCGGTTTGCACCGGAATGATCAGTCGATGCGCCGCGGCCAGGGCGTTGATCAACAACAGGCCGATCAGTGGCGGTGTGTCGATCAGCACATGGTCAAAATCGTTGCTCAGCAGTTTCAAGGCCTGGCTGATGGTCTGCCCCATTCCGGCCTGACGGGTGAGGTTTTTCTCCAGAGTGGCCAAAGCGGTGCGGCCAGGAATCAACGTTAAATTGGGTAAGCCGGTCTCGGTTAACAGGCTGACCGGGTGCGGCCGGGTTTCGGCCGGCTGAAACAGGTGATAACTGCCAGGCTGAGGCGATTCCGGGTCGTCTTTGAAGTAGCTGGTCAGACTGCCTTGCGGGTCCAGATCGAGCAGGAGCACGCGCTTGCCCTGCTCGGCGAGCAAAGCGCCCAGGCTGACAACGGTGGTGGTTTTGCCAACACCACCTTTCTGGTTCGCCACGGACCATATGACCATGGGGCTGGTTCCTTTGTTCAATTCGTTCGTCGATAAGTGTTATAGCCGCCGGAGTATAGCGATCTTTAGGCCGGGTATCTGCCATGGCGACCGTGAGTGTGCCAGCGGTCTAGAGCAGCGTAGTCGAAAATCAGGCGGGGTGTGGGCTCGGAGGCGAAAAATGGCGTTCCGTGGCTTGGCCCGGTGCCGCATGGTTTAACCGGCGCTGATCCAGATTGCTGACCGTCGAGCATACAGATTACCCAGAGTGAGCGCCGGCTGTGATCAGGAGCGACGCTCCAGGTTTTCTTGAATTTGCGTCAGCTGCGCTTGCATCTGACGCAGCTGTTCGTTCATATCCTGTCGCTCGGTTTTTGCCTGCTCGAGACTTTCAGCCTCCTGCTCGGCCTGCATCACTTCCAGAATCGCACCGACCATCATGTTTAAAAACACGAAAGCGGTAAGGAAAATAAAGGTCAGGTAGTAAATCCAACTCAGTGGATGCACTTCCATCGTTTCATACATCACATCGGTCCAGTCTTCAAAGGTTGCGACGCGAAAGAGCGTGAGCATGGAGATGGATACATCGCCCCAGAGCGTTTCGTTAATACGACTGAAAAACAGCGAACCCAGTGCGCCATAAATGTAGAAGATGATGAACATCAGCAGGGCGATGTACCCCATGCGCGGTATGGCTTTGAACAAGGCGTTGATCAGTGACCGCAGTTCCGGCACGACCGAAACCAGACGCAATACACGGAAGACTCTCAGCAATCGGCCGATCAAAATGACGTCGGAGTTTTCCAGCGGAATCAGGCTGCCGATGACGACCAGAGTGTCGAATAAATTCCAGCCATCGAGCAGGAAGCGCTTGCGGTCTTCGCAGGCCATAAAACGCAACAGAATTTCGACCAGAAAAAACAGCGTGATGGCGTTGTCGAGAACCGACAGTGTGTGCTCAAAAACCGGTGGAATATCGTACGTCTTGGCGCCGATGGTCAGCGCCGACAGGATGATGATAAAGATAACGCTGCCCTGGAAAAACGGGCTCGTTTCGATGCGCTTAAGGCGGGTAGCAATGCCAGTCGGGGCCGAGGGCTGCATGAGGATCTCCACTGTAATGCCGATTGATTCTAGTGGCAGACCCAGGCTTGCTCAACGCTTTCGCGCGCCGGTGCGGTTTAATCGGGACTGAGGCCTGCTTCGTGGGCCAGCGTTGCAACCAACTGAGCGGCGGGCATGGCGCGTGCTCGCGGTGCACCGCTGCCGGCCCAATGAGCGGCAAAGTCGACACTGCCGGCACGGCTGGCAGCCGCGGCCAGTGCTTTGCCCGCTTGATAAGCGATGGGGTAGTCCGGCAGTGGTGGCGCTTCGGGTCGGGTTAATTCGGTGTATGCGCTGTTGAGGATGCCGCGCGCCGGACGACCGGAAATGGCCGCGGTGATGCCGGTTTGAATCGATGGGTTTAACCCCAGCGCCTGGCGATGAGCGGTGCTGGCTGACGATTCAGGGCAGAGAATAAAGGCGGTACCCAACTGCACGGCAACAGCGCCAGCTTGCAACTGAGCCTGGATGTCCTCACCGGTCATAATGCCACCCGCGGCGATCACCGGGCACTGGCACTGCGTCAGTAGCTGTTTCAGCAGCGTTTCGATAGGCAATTGTGCATCGCAGTGTTGCGGTTCGAAGGTGCCGCGATGGCCGCCGGCTTCGTTGCCTTGCGCGACGATCATATCGACGCCCGCCGCTTCAATTTGACGCGCCTCATCGACACAGGTCGCGCAACCGAGCGTGACAATGCCGTTGGCTTTCAGTTGGGCAATCCAGTCCGTTGGCGGCAGCCCGAAATGGAAGCTGACGACCGCCGGTTGTTCTTGCAGCAGCAATGCCAACAGGGCCGGGTCGTCATTGAAGCTGATGTAGGGAACGCTCAGATTGTTTGGCGGTTCGGCGTTGAACTGTTCAAACCAAGGGCGCAAATACTGCAGCCAGTCGGCCTCGCGTTGCGGGTCTGGTGTGGGGGTGCGATGACAGAACAGATTGACGTTAAAGGGTTCACTCGTTAATGCACGCGTGGCGTTGATCATTTCCCGCGCTTGTGCCACCGAGCTGGCCCCGATGCCAATGGAGCCCAGGCCGCCCGCATTGGAAACCGCAGCGGCCAGCTGGGGTGTCGACACACCCACCATGGGTGCCTGAATAATGGGATAAGGTCGCTGCAGTGAAGACCAGAGAAAAGGATCGGCAGTCATCGGGTATCGGCTCCAGCGTGCTTGCAGTGCGGCCATAGAAACGCCTTTGACCGGAGAAGTCCACAGCAGCCTAAGGCTGTGCTAGCGTTTATCGTATAACAACAGGTCCGTTTTTATTGCTATGAAACTGGTTTATACCCACCCCCACCATTTTGCGGTGACTAATGTGCGCAACCGATTGATGCAGCGTGGCATTGATTGTGAAGTGCGCAATGAATTCGCAGCCGGTGCGTTAGGGGAATTGGCACCGATTGATGTCTGGCCCGAGTTGTGGGTGATTGATGAGCGCGATGTGGAACTGGCGCAGCGGCTCATTGAAGCTGATCAATCTCAAGCCGAGGGACGTGATTGGTATTGCGGGCAATGCGGTGAACTGAACGCCGCCAGCTTTGATCATTGCTGGGCGTGTGAGCGCGAACGACGCCTTGAGGAATAGCTGTACGCGATGGCTGCCAGGTCGGAGGTCACAAAGTTATCGTTGCAGGCAGAGACGTCACACGATTTAGGCTATCCTTGCTGCCCTTCCCATCGGCTACCGAGGATTGCATGCTCGCCTTTTTCGAACGTCTGATACGCCCCTTCCCTCCGGAAGAGCCGATACAGCCTCCGGCAACGTTACTGGCTTTTTTGCGTCACTATACCCGTGGCATGGGCGCGCCTCTATTGATCATGTCATTGCTGACGGCAACGCTCGCCATTTTGGAAGTGATGTTGTTTGGTTTTCTCGGTCAGTTGGTGGATTGGCTGGCCGATCAGGACCGTGCCACCTTTTTACGTGACGAAGGCGGCCGCTTGCTGTTTATGAGCATTATCACTCTGGTGGTTTTGCCGCTGGTGGTGTTTCTGCATACCGCCGTGATTCATCAGGCGCTGCTCGGTAATTTTCCGATGTCCATCCGCTGGATGGCGCACCGTTATCTGCTCAAGCAAAGTCTGGGGTTTTATCAAAACGATTTCGCCGGTCGTATTGCGACTAAGGTGATGCAGACTTCGATTGCTGCGCGCGAATCGGTGATGAAAACGCTCGATGTCATGGTGTACGTTTTGGTCTATTTCACCACCATGACGGTGATGCTGGTGCGTGCTGATGTCTGGTTGTTGCTGCCACTGACGATCTGGTTCGCCTGCTACGCTGCCATCATGCTGTTCTTCGTGCCGCGCTTGCGCAAAGTGTCGACCCAGCAAGCCGATGCCCGGGCCGCCATGACCGGTCGGATCGTTGATAGCTACACCAACATTGCCACCGTAAAACTCTTCTCACACAACGCCCGTGAAGCCGAGTACGCGCGCTCCGGTATGAGCGATTTTATGGCGACCGTTTATCGTCAAATGCGTTTGGTCACCGGTTTTAACGTCAGTGTCAGTGTGCTGAATTATGTGCTGCTGTTTGCCATTGCTGCGCTGTGCGTGGGGTTTTGGATCAACCAGGCCGTGAGCGTCGGTGCCATGGCCATCGCCGTGGGGCTAACGTTGCGACTCAATGGTCAGGCGCAATGGATTATGTGGGAAGTCGGTGCGTTGTTTGAAAACATCGGTACCGTAGCCGATGGCATTACCACCTTGTCGAAGCCGCACGAAATTGTTGATAACGATAACGCGAAAGTGCTGGACGTACACCAAGGTCGTATTGAATTCGATCGGGTCAAATTTCATTACGGCAAAGACGAGGGTGTTTTCGAGGCACTCGATTTAACCATTAAGCCGGGCGAAAAAATTGGACTGGTCGGTCGTTCCGGTGCGGGCAAATCGACACTGGTGAATCTGATGTTGCGTTTTCACGATGTGGAAGGCGGCGCGGTACGGATTGATGGCCAGGATTTGCGCGACGTCACGCAAGAAAGTCTGCGCGCAAACATCGGCATGGTGACTCAGGATACCTCTTTGCTGCACCGCTCAGTGCGCGACAATATTCTCTACGGTCGGCCCGATGCCACCGAGGAAGAATTGCTCGCGGCAACGCGTCAGGCCGAAGCGCATGACTTTATTCAAGGCTTGACCGACCCGTATGGCAACACCGGTTACGATGCGCAGGTCGGTGAGCGGGGCGTGAAATTGTCCGGTGGTCAGCGTCAGCGCATTGCCATTGCGCGGGTGTTGTTGAAGAACGCCCCGATCCTGATTCTGGATGAAGCAACCTCGGCGCTGGACTCGGAAGTTGAAGCGGCCATTCAGCACAGCCTGAATACCTTGATGACCGGTAAAACGGTGATTGCCATTGCCCATCGGTTATCGACCATCGCCTCGATGGATCGGCTCATCGTGATGGATCAGGGTCGTATCGTTGAGCAGGGGACGCACAGCGAACTGATTGCCAGCGGCGGCATTTATGCCCAGCTATGGGCGCATCAGACCGGTGGGTTTTTGGGTCTGGAAGAAGCAGACGATGCACAAACTGAGACCTCTTAGGTAGCTAAGTGGCCGTGCCTTGGGTAACTTGATCACTGTGTTCAGGTTGAGGAAATCACAGTGACTCAGTTGTCCAGGGCAACATCCGCACTTCGTTTATGGTCACGACCGTCGGCAACGCCGTTGAGTGGTCGCGTCGATGCCATCGATCTGGCGCGCGGTGTGGCCGTCGCCTTGATGATTCTCAGCCATGGCATTCGCGGCTTGGTTGAATACGACCAGATGCCCGAATGGGGCCTGGTGCCCTTGCACATGGTCACCAAGTTTTCCTCATCTCTCTTTATTATGGTGTTCGGCATCGCACTCGGTGCCGCCTTCCTGCCACGCGTAGGCACGGACGACTGGCCCCGTTATCGTTTAAAGCTATTCCTCACCGGTTTTAAAGTGCTGTTCTGGTACAAGGTGTTAACGGTGATCGAGTTATTCGATGGCGTTGAGCCGTCGTTAATCGTTGCCGCCTTGTTGTATGAAATTTTCCCTTCCTTTGTTGAGGTGCTCGGCTTTTACGCCATCGCCTTACTCTGGGTACCGTTCTTTTTATCGTTGTGGATGCGCATGCCGCTTTGGCTGCGATTGCTCAGCCCGTTGTTGATGGTGGTGCTGGCCGAAAGCCTGCGTGCCTGGGATGGGTTCAGCAGCCTGCCACTCAAAGCCATCCTGATTGAAGACGAAGAACTCTATACCTGGGGCCAACTGACGCGCGGGCCTTTGGTGTTGATCGGTTTGTTGATCGGTGAAGGCATCCGCGTGACTCAGGATGAATGGCGACTGCGGCTTCGTCTGATCGGTGTACTGGCCGGAGCCGGTGTCTTATGCGCCTTGGTCTACGGTGTGCTGGCCTTTCCGGAATTTCAGCGCAGCTTTTATAACCTGGCCTATAACGTGGGCAAACACCCGCCGCAAAGCGAGTTTATGGCGTTCAGTATGGCCGGTGCGTTTGCCATCCTGGCGCTGGCGTTATTGGGCGGTCGTGCCCTGGCGTTGCTGTTGAAACCCATCACCATCATCGGCAGTAATTCACTTCAGGCGTTTATTTTTCACATCGTGGTCATCTTTGTGGGCTTTCGTTTCCTGCTCGGTTTCGAAAGCACCATCAGCTATGGCTACGCCCTGACCCTGACACTCATCTTGGTATTTGCAACTGCACTATGGATCAAAACGCTCGAACTCTTCCGTCGCTACACCTGATATGTCTGTTGCTGGCGCTGACTATTGCGCCGGTCCGCGCTGAATCCCCCGATGGGGAGGAAGCGCCTCAATGGACCACACAACTGACCACGCGCCTGGCGCAAATCGACGCCAACTACCCCGGAGAACTGGGCGTCTATGTGAAAGATTTGTCGAGCGGCGAAGTGGTCGGGTTGCGCGACATGGAGCCCTGGTATCTGGCCTCGACGGTGAAGGTGGCCGTGGCCATTACGCTGCTTGAGGAGGTCGATGCCGGACGCACCTCGCTGAACGAACGCATTGTGCTGGAGCCACTCGATTATGTGGATGGCGCCGGTGAAACCAATTGGCAGGAACCGGGCACAGCGGTGACTTTGCAGTATCTGTTCGACCAGATGCTGATTCACAGCGATAACACCGCAACCGATGTGTTACTGCGCTATTTAGGCACCGACACGGTGAACGCCATGGTGCGGCGTGTGGTCGGTTTAGGCGTTGGTCGTATTACCACCTTGGCGGACGTGCGCCGTTATGCCTACAGTGAATTCCATCCCGATGCGATGCATCTGGCACCCAAGGGTTTATTTGCCATTCGTGCTTCAGGCTATGGCGAGGATCGGGTGGCGGCTTTGGTTCAGGTACTGGGTGTGCCGCGCGCTGAGTTCAATGCACCGGATCTGGATGCGGCCTTCGATCGCTATTACGCCACCGGCTTAAACTCGGCGCCCTTGGATCAGTACAGCGAATTATGGGAAGCGGTGGCGCGGGGTGACCTGCTCAGTCCGGCCAGTGCGACCTTGTTGTTGTCGACGTTGGAGCGCATTGAGACCGGTGATGATCGAATCAAAGCCGGTTTGCCATCATCCGTGAGCTTTGCTCACAAAACCGGGACCCAACACCGACGCGCCTGTAATATCGGCCTGGCGACAACGCCGGGTCAGGCGCCGGACGAAGGCGTAATCATTGCGGCCTGTACGCGCGGCAGCCTGAACCTGAGTGAAGCCGAAGCGGCTTTCCGGGCGTTGGGCGAAGCGGTGGCGGAATCGGGGGTATTTGCCCCCGAGTCATAACCGCTCATCGCACTCACTGCGATCATAAAAACAGGAATTGAGCGGATGACGGTGGATGAATTATTAGCGGCAGCTGCCGCCTGCGGTACCGATGGACAACTCAGTATTCCCGACTCCTGGGGACAAGGGCGAAGCGTGTTAGGCGGTCTGTCCGCCGCCATGGCATTTCGCATACTGCGCGATCAGGTTCCGGCCGAGCGGCCGTTACGCAGTCTCAATATCAGCTTCGTGGGTCCTCTGGCGACCGATCTGGATTTTGGCGTTAAAACCGAGGTGCTGCGCTCCGGCAAGTACGTGACTCAGGCCGAGGCCCGTGTGATTCAGGACGGTGAGGTGTGTCTGGTATTGCTCGCCAGCTTTGGCGACCGTCGTGACAGTGTGACCGGCGCATCTGCCGAGGATGTCGTACCTTTTGCCATGCCGGAAAAACCCACTCTCTTTCCTTATATTCCCAATGTAACTCCGCAGTTTTTCCAACATCTGGAGATGACGTTGCTCGATGGCGGCTTTCCATTCAGTGGCAGCAAAACCGCCCATCACGGTGGCTTTATGCGCTTTAAAGCCGCGCCGGCGCAGTGGACCGAAGCGCACCTGGTGGCGCTGATCGACACCTGGCCGCCGACCTTGCTGCAACAACTGAAAACGCCGGCGCCGGCTAGCACCCTGACCTGGAACCTGGAATTTTTACACCCGCACCGTCCGGTTGCCGCCGATGCCTGGTTTGCGTATCGCGCGGTGACGCGTCAGGCCGGTGAAGGCTATGGTCATACTGACGCTAACGTTTGGGACGAACAGGGTGAGTTGATAGCGGTGAGCCGACAGACCATCACCGTCTTTGCCTGAGTCCTGGATCCTTCTGTTAAGCTGTTGCCCCCGTCTTTCGTGGAGAACATTCCATGCCGTATAACGCTGCTGACACCCGTTACCAATCGATGCGCTACAACCGCTGTGGTCGCAGCGGATTGAAATTGCCCGCCATCTCCCTCGGCCTGTGGCACAACTTTGGCGACAACGTGCCGTTCGATAACGCTCAGGCGATGTGCCGACGCGCCTTTGACTTGGGGATTACCCACTTCGATCTGGCCAATAATTACGGTCCGCCGCCGGGATCAGCCGAACGCAATTTCGGCAAAATTTTAAAGACCGATTTTGCGCCCTACCGCGATGAATTGGTGATCTCCACCAAAGCCGGGTATGACATGTGGCCGGGGCCTTATGGCAGTTGGGGCAGCCGCAAATACCTGCTGGCGAGCCTCGATCAAAGCCTGGACCGAATGGGGTTGGATTACGTCGATATTTTCTATTCGCATCGCGTCGACCCGGACACACCGTTGGAAGAAACCATGCAGGCGCTCGACAGCGCCGTGCGCCAGGGCAAAGCCTTGTACGTCGGTATATCGTCCTATGGTCCGGAAAAAACGCGCGAAGCCGCCGCTATTTTAAAAGACTTGGGTACACCCTGTTTGATTCACCAGCCGAGCTATTCGATGCTCAACCGCTGGATTGAAAACGATGGCTTGTTGCCGGTGCTCGAAGACGAAGGTATCGGTTGCATTGCGTTCTCGGTTTTGGCGCAGGGTATGTTGTCGGGCAAATACCTCAACGGCATCCCCGAAGGCAGCCGCGCCAGTCGTGCCAGCAAAGGTGCGGCGCTCAATCCCGAGCTGATCACCGATGACAACATCGCTAAAATTCGTGGCCTGAATGACATTGCTCAGGCGCGTGGTCAGACGCTACCGCAAATGGCCATTGCCTGGTCGCTGCGTGATCCACGTGTGACCACTGCTCTGATTGGTGCCAGCAAAGTCACGCAGGTAGAAGACTGTGTGAAGGCACTCGATAACCTCGAATTTACCGCTGACGAACTGACGAAGATCGATCAGCTGGCCACCGACGGTGGCATTAATTTGTGGGCGGATTCGAGCAGCCGTGTCTGAATTAACAACACAGACGGTCACCGGTGAGCAACTGAAACCTTGGCTCAATGATGTCGCGAAATTACGCATCGCTGTGTTTCGCGACTTCCCTTATCTGTACAAAGGTTCACTCGACTACGAACGGCAATATCTGCACACCTACATCGATAGTGACAGCGCGGTTTGTGTGTTGGCATTTGCTGATGATCAAGTTGTCGGTGCGGCTACGGGTCTGGCCATGAGCGATGAAGAAACCGCTTTTCGACAACCGATTGTGGATGCAGGTATCGAAGTAAACGATGTGTTTTATTGCGCCGAATCGGTGTTGTTACCGGCCTATCGTGGACGCGGTATTTATCGTCAGTTTTTTGCCGAGCGGGAAACTCAGGCCAAAGGCTTAGGCTTGAATCAGGTGGTGTTCTGCGCCGTGGACCGGCCACACGATCATCCGTTAAAGCCGGCTGACTATCAGTCACTGGATGGCATTTGGCGCCGCTATGGTTACCAACCCTTGTCGGGTGTGGCGGCGCGTTTTTCCTGGCAGGATGTGGATGCCGATCAGGAAACCGAAAAGACGCTGAGTTTTTATCACAAAACCCTCTAACCGAGAGACCGCTATGTCGAGCTTCGAAGGTTCTGACCGCTATATCGCCAGCGACGATTTACGGCTGGCTGTTAATGCTGCTGTCACCTTGCAACGGCCTTTATTGGTGAAAGGCGAACCCGGCACCGGCAAGACCATGCTGGCCGAAGAAATCGCGGCGGCTTTGGGCATGCCGTTGGTGCAGTGGCATATCAAATCGACCACCCGCGCCCAGCAGGGCCTCTATGAATACGATGCGGTATCGCGTTTACGCGACAGCCAGTTGGGCGACGACCGGGTGCACGATATTCATAACTACATCAAGCCCGGCAAATTGTGGGAAGCCTTTACCAGTGAACAACGCTCGGTGTTGTTGATCGATGAAATCGACAAAGCCGATATCGAATTTCCTAACGATTTATTGGTCGAACTCGACCGCATGGAATTTCATGTCTATGAAACCGGCGAGACGATTAAAGCGACTCAACGACCGGTGGTGATCATCACCTCGAACAACGAAAAAGAGCTGCCGGATGCGTTCTTGCGACGCTGTTTTTTTCACTATATTCAGTTTCCCGATGCCAATACTTTAAAAGCCATTGTCGAGGTGCATTTTCCAGATATTGAAGCGGAACTGATGCGCGATGCATTAGAGGTGTTTTTTGAAGTCCGCGATGTGCCCGGTTTAAAAAAACGGCCGTCGACCTCTGAACTCATTGATTGGCTAAAACTGCTTGCCAGTGATCGCATTGCCGCCCAGGCATTAAAAGGCGGTGATATTCGCGAAGCCTTGCCGCCGTTGTATGGTGCCTTGCTGAAGAACGAAGAAGACGTGCGCATGTTAGAGCGGCTGGCTTTTATGAGTCGACGTTCGGGCGCTTAAGCGATGCTCATCCGATTCTTTTCAACGTTGCGCCAGCACGGCATTAAAGTCACCCCGAAAGAATTATTGGTGCTGATTGAAGCTTTGCAGGCGCGCCTGGCCGGTTTTGATCTGGATGATTTTTATCAGTTATCCCGGCTGACGCTGATCAAAGATGAAACGCAATTCGACCGCTTCGATCGCGCCTTTGCACACTTCACCGAAGGGCTGGAAGCGCTGCCCAATCCTTTTGGTGAAGACCTGCCGGACGATTGGTTGCGTCTGGAACTGGAGCGTCAATTCAGCCCTGAAGAACGCGCCGCCATTGAAGCCATGGGTGGATTGGACGCGTTAATGAAAGCGCTTGAAGAACGCTTGAACGAGCAACGCGAACGGCATGAAGGAGGCAGCCGCTGGATTGGCACAGGCGGTACCAGTCCTTTTGGTCACGGTGGTTATAACCCCGAAGGCGTGCGCGTCGGTGGCAAAGGCGGTCAGCGTCGGGCAGTAAAACTCTGGGAACAGCGACAGTACCGAAACCTGGACGACGGCGTTGAGTTAGGGACGCGCAACCTGAAAATGGCGCTGCGAAAATTACGGCGCTTTGCGCGTACCGGTGCGCAGGAAGAATTGGCGCTCGATGACACCATTCGTTCCACCGCTCGCAATGCGGGCATGCTCGATATCAAGATGCGTCCGGAGCGTCACAATGCCGTTAAGGTGTTGCTCTTTATCGATGTCGGCGGTTCGATGGATGAGCATGTGCAGGTGTGTGAAACGCTGTTTTCGGCCTGTCGCGCTGAGTTCAAACACTTACAGCATTTCTACTTTCATAACTTTATTTACGATCATGTCTGGACTGACAATCGCTTGCACCGCAAGGCGGTCACGTCATTGGATGAGGTGATACGAACCTACGGTTCGGACTATAAAGTGATTTTCGTCGGCGACGCCGCCATGGCGCCTTATGAAATTGCCGCCGCTTACGGCAGCATCGATTTTATGAACACCGAACCGGGCGCGGCGAGCTTCGATCGTTTGGCGCAGCACTTTCCGCGTCTGGTGTGGTTAAACCCGTTTCCAGAGCGGTTTTGGGGGCACACCCAAAGCATCGGCATGGTGCGTGAACTGGCCGATCAGCGAATGTTTTCACTCAGCGTCGGTGGTTTGGAGCAGGCGATTGCCTGCTTGCAAGGCGGGAAATAACGGCTCTGTTCAGAGCCGTTTTAAACCGTGATAACCACGATCAAAATAGAGCAAGCCGTCGGTGCTTTGCGGTTCACTCACGCCCAGCACTTCACAGAACAGCGTATCGTGCGTGCCCAGGCTGACGCGTTTGATGATGCGACAATCGAAACTCACCAGAGCGTTATCAAGTACCGGTGCACCCGATTCGCCTTCGGTCCAGCTGGCGGCCTCAAAACGCTCCGCCATGTCCGTTTTGCCACCAAACAGATTCGACAGACTCATCTGATCGGCACTGAGGGTGTTGACGCACAGAGCGTCGTTTTGTTCGAACGCCGGAAAGGCGGAGGCGCTGCGATTAAGGCAGACCAACAAGGTGGGGGGTTGATCACTCACACTGCACACGGCGGTGGCGGTGAAGCCAGCGCGGCCGCCAGGACCGTCGGTGGTGACGACGTTAACCGCCGCCGCCAGTCCCGCCATGGCATCGCGGTAGCTTTTTGAGCTCAATTCAGGAGCCGTTTCGGTTGCGGCAACAGCGGGTGCGTTCATGGCATTCTCCTAGGAATCATCGGTATCAGCAGAAATCGACGGCTTGTTCGAGGCTCAAACGAGGCAGTCGATCGTGCAGTTTATCGCTCTGGCCATAGCCAAGGTTGATCAACATGTTGACCGACCAGTTGCGATCATTCAGGAATTCAGCGTTCACCTTGTCGGCATCGAAACCGCCCATCGGGCCGGCATCCAGTCCCAATGCACGCGCGGCCAGAATCAGATAGCCGGCTTGAATGGAGCTGTTTTGCAAGGCGGTTTTCTGGGCGAAGGCTTCGTTGCCGGTGAACCAGGCGCGCGCGTCGGCGTGGGGAAACAAGTCGGGCAGGTGCTCATAAAAGCGATTGTCGAACGCCAGAATGGCAGTAACCGGGGCGCTCATGGTTTTGTCCAGGTTGCCGGATGACAGCGCAGGCTTAAGGCGTTCTTTGCCTTCTGGGGTGCGCACGAAAATCAACCGCGCGGGTCCGCAGTTAGCCGAGGTCGGGCCCAGTTTGACCAGATCGTAAAGTTCGGTCAGCAGTGCGTCGGGAACAGGTTTGTCCTGCCAAAAGCTGTGCGTGCGTGCTTCGGTGAAGACTTGTTGGATGGCCGATGAGTCGATGGAGCTGGACATGAAAAATCCTTATACCGCGTTAATAGGAAATGAAGAGGACGGGCTGATTCGAACGACGAATCAGGCGGTCGCCCCCTGAAATCGGGTCAAATGTTCAACAAGCAAGGCATTGGTGTGTTCCGCCTGCGTAACGCTGCTGGCATGACCGCCCGCCTCCATCAATTCCAGACGCGCCCGCGGCAGCCGTTGTTCCAGCTGTTGCGAGCAAGTCCAGGGCACCAGAACGTCATCACGGTTGGCGATCAGCAGCGTTGGCGCTTCAATCTGCGCCAGCTGTTCATCGTTCATGGCAAAGGCTTGTACCGCGTCCAACCGGCGGCGCAGATTATCGGCCGGGGGGAAGTGGTTGAGCATCTGGGCATCTTCATCGGCCAACTGATCGGCGTTCTGGTCGATCCAGGTGGGCGGATAGAGAAACAGCGCCTGGGCTTCGATATAAGCCGCCGCGCCGATCTTATCGAGAATGTTTCGGCGCACTGAAAAACATCGTTGGGTATGTGGGCTGAGCCGATGCCAGCCGTTAATCACCACTAAGGAGCGCAGTCGCTGCGGGTGTTGCAGCGCCAGCGTCAGGCCAATGTGGCCGCCCAGTGCATGGCCGATAAAATGGAAGTCGTCGATGCCGGCATTATCGAGTGCGGTACACAGCTCATCGGCCATATCGGTAATGGCATAGCCTTCCGGTAGTTCGGCCGGGCTGCGCCCGGTACCCAGCTGGTCATAGAGCACCACCCGATAACGTTCGGTCAGGCTGCTTAACTGCGGCTCCCAGAAACGAGCGGAACCGCCGAGTCCCGAACTGAGTACCACGGTTTGATCCGCATCCAATTGACCGACCACTTCCAGATACATCATGCGATTGCCTTGGGTTATGCCAGGTGCGCGATGCTGGCAATTTCCACCAGCGCTTCGGGTTTCACCAGGCCGCACTGAATGCAATAACGCGCCGGTTTTTCACCGGCAAAAAACTCAGCGTAGACCTTGTTAACCGCCGCGTAATCGGCCCAGTCTTTGACGAAAATCATGTTGAAAGTGACGTCGTCCATGGTGCCACCGGCGGTTTCAATAACGCCTTTAATGGTGGTCAGTACGTGTCGCGTTTGGGCTTCGGCGTCGCCGACGTGGACCACATTGTTGTCGCTGTCGAACGGCAAGGTACCGGATACGTACAGAACGTTATCGGCCATGGAACCTGGCACAAACGGCGCGATGGGCGTGCTGGTGCCAGCGGGAATCACAGCTTTCTTAGGCATGGATATTTCCTCGTTCAGTCAGTGGCGGCCGCAGCCGTTGGGGTGGTTTCGGTGGCAAAGGTGGTGCAGAAGGTATTCACGTCTGACACCCAGCCAAAAAAGGTTTCGATGTTGTACAGCGACGCCGCCTGAATCGATTCCGGCCCGGCTTGATGCGTTGCATCAGCCAGCACGACGCCGAAATATTCCAGGAAAAAACCGTCGCGCAGTGTGGATTCGACACAGACGTTGGTGGCGATGCCGGTAAACACCAGATTGCGAATACCGCGGGCGCGCAACAGGCTGTCGAGCGGCGTGTTGTAGAAGCCGCTGTAACGCGTTTTGCCTAATACCAGATCGGTTGGTTCGGGTTTTAACGCATCGACCAGCTCATAATCCCAACCGCCGCGCGCCAATAAGGTGCCATCAAGTTCGGGGTTTTTGCGCATCGTTTTGAGTGCGTTCGACTTGTACCAGTTAGGCGAACCCGGACCACCGGCTTCGCGGTATTGCGGGTCCCAGCCGTTCTGGAAAAACACCACGGTCATCCCCGCAGCGCGAGCAGTGGTTAAGGTTTTGTTGATGTTGGCGATCACCGGACCGGTGGCCGACACATCGAAACCGGCTTTATCCAGATACCCGTCTTTACTGGCGTAGGCGTTCTGCATATCGACCACGATGACCGCCGTTTCGCTGGCTTTCAGTTGAATCGGTTCGGGTTTGGCGTCGAGCATAATGGCATCGAAGCCGTCGCTGCTTAAGGCATAGCCGCTGGCTTTGGCGTCGATGCTCATGCCGTGGCCTCCGCCTCAACGTCGATGTGCTGGCGGCTTTTCATCAGAGGCTGAATGCGTTGACCGAAGTTTTCGACGCCTTGCACGAAATCGTCAAAGGTCAGCATTACGCCTTCGGTGCCGTTGACCTCGGCAATTTCATCGAGCATGGCGGCAACGGTTTCATAGGAACCCACCAAGGTGCCCATGTTGATGTTGACGGCGGAAGTCGGATCGGCCATTTGACGCACGTTGGTGTCGCCTTTGGATTTGGTATCGGCGGCGCCCTGAACGCCCAACCAGGCAATCGCTTCTTCGTCGACGCCTTCTTTATAGCTTTCCCATTTGGCGCGCGCGGCTTCGTCGGTTTCATCGGCGATGACCATAAACAGCGGGCAGGCTTTAACGTCGCGTTTGGATTCTTCCGCGGCTTTGACCAGGCGCTCGGCCGTCGGGGCAAAAGCGGTCGGGGTGTTCACGCCCTTGCCAAAACAGAAGGCGTAGTTGGCGTATTTGGCGGTGAAGGCAAGGCCCGCATCACTCTGACCGGCGCAGATGATTTGCAGCGGGCCTTTCGGTTTAGGGCTGACGCGGCAATCGTCCATTTGGAAGTAATCGCCTTTGAAATCGCTCTTTCCGGTCTGCCACAGTTCGGTAAGGATTTCGGCGTATTCGGTTAAATAGTCGTAGCGATAAGCGAAAAATTCGTCGCCCGGCCACAGCCCCATTTGCGAGTATTCCGGCTTCTGCCAGCCGGTGACCAGGTTAATACCGAAACGACCGTTGGAAATGGAATCGATGGTCGATGCCATGCGCGCGGCGATGGCCGGCGGTACGGTTAAGGTGGCGGCGGTCGCGAACAATTGAATCTTGCTGGTGACGGCAGCAAGGCCGGCCATCAACGTGAAAGACTCCAGATTGTGTTCCCAGAATTCGGTTTCACCGCCAAAGCCGCGCAGCTTGATCATCGACAGCGCAAAATCGAAACCATAATGCTCGGCGCGTTGGGTGATGGTTTTGTTCAGTTCGAACGACGGCATGTACTGTGGCGCGTTTTTAGAAATCAGCCAGCCGTTGTTACCGATGGGGATAAATACACCAACCTTCATAATGCTCCGTCCTCGTCTGGGCGCCTGGGACCGTAGGCGCGAATGGCGTAACACATTGCAGAAAGTCGGCCAACTCCGTTTTATTGATATAAATCAATTAGTTAGTAAATATTAGTCCGTTAAGTTGGACCAAATGGTCTAACTTAGAGCACATGGTTTGTGCAAAAAACCACCAGAACGAACCATGGCGGTGCAATAAACGATAAGACGCTGGCCGTGCGTCGGGTGGTCGATGCTAGAATGAGGCCCGCTAACCCGGCAGGAGACTCCGTTGAACGATAAGACCGCCACAGCGGCAGAGCGACCCAAGCGCACACCGACAGCGGCTTCAATTAAGCGTCGCCAGCGCAATCAGGAAATAAAACGCGCGGCGATTCTGGATGCCGCCTTGCGCACCTTTTCCCATTACGGCCTGCACGGTGCCAGCCTCGATCAGATTGCTCAGGAAGCGGACGTCTCCAAAACCAATCTGCTGTATTACTTCTCCACTAAAGAAGAACTCTACGTGCAGGTCATGCAAGAGCTGTTGCGCGTCTGGTTATTGCCGCTGAGCAGTTTCAGTGAGGAGCAGGATCCGTTCGAGGCGCTGGGAGATTACCTGCGCATTAAACTGGAGTTTTCGCGCGATAATCCGGAAGAGTCACGCTTGTTCTGCATGGAAATTTTGCAGGGTGCGCCGCTGTTGTTAGCGGAATTGCAGCAGCCATTACACGATCGGGTGCAGGCGAAAGTGGCGGTGATTCAATCCTGGATTGACCAGGGCAAACTCAAACCCATTGAGCCCTATCATCTGATTTTTTCTATCTGGGCGACGACTCAGCACTACGCAGATTTTCGCGTGCAGATTGAAGCCGTCGCCGGACGCACGCTGGATGATCCTGGCTTTTTCGATGAAACCCTCAGTAACCTCAAAACCCTGCTGTTAGAAAGCCTGCGGCCATGACGCTTTGATGACAACGTCGGTGAGGCAGTGATAACCTTGCTATCACCTACCCATATGCGGCTAGGGTTCCGTCATTTTTCGAGCCTGGACCGAGCGCCGTACTATGCCAAACTGGGCAGACACCTGATGGATTAAAAGACTCGAGGGGATGGTTAGGAGTGCACGCGCACGCCTGACTTTTATTGCTGTGGAGTTGTTATGTCCCTCGCTGGTTTTTTGCTCGTTTTTGCTGCCGCTCTCTGTCACGCCACCTGGAATTTTCTGCTTAAACGCATCAATGGTGATGCCGGTTTAACGTGGCTGTTCTCGCTGTTAACCGTCATTATTTACTCTCCATTGGCGGTTTACTTTGCTTGGGACTGGCGCGGTTGGGGCTGGCTGGAAGTTGGTTTTATTGTCGGCAGCGCGGTAATTCATGTGGGGTATTTCCTGCTGCTGCAACAGGGATATCGGGTGGGTGATTTGTCGGTGGTCTACCCGACCGCCCGAGCGACGGGGCCTTTAATTTCTACGGCCATGGCGGTGCTGCTACTCGGCGAGCACATGAGCTTAATGATGGCAGCGGGCATCGGCTTAATTCTGTTCGGTGTGATGAATTTAAGCCGCAAACCGGGCAACGCATCGCGACCGACGTTCCACTCGATGGGGTTTGGCTTGCTGATTGGATTGTTAATCGGCACCTATACGCTGTGGGATGCGCATGCGGTAGCCACCTTATTGATTCCGCCATTACTGCTCGATTACGGCTCCAACATTGTGCGCACGGTTATTCTAACGCCGGTGGCGGTGCGGCGCTGGTCATCGGTGTGTGACGTTTGGCAGGCGCATCGCTGGAAAGTCATTGCTATAGCGGTGTTCAGTCCGTTGGCTTACATTCTGGTGCTGACGGCCATGACCTTTACGCCGCTGGTTTATGTGGCACCCACACGGGAAATCAGTGTGTTATTCAGCGTTTTGCTCGGCTCGTTGCTGCTCGATGAAGGGTATCTTCGGCATCGGCTGAGTTGGGCGCTGGTCATGTTATTGGGCGTGATATTGTTGCTGTAAAGTAAGATCGACACCGATCACGGCAATATCTTGTCTTTTTGGTCAGAAATTGTGCGCTTGTTTGAAACAGCGCGGTCCGTCTTTGTTAGGGTGTGGTCTTGTTTCTACTCCAGTACTTTTCTCGAGGCAAATCGTTCATGTTGAATTTCGGCGTTCGTCCGGCCGTAATGGGATTTTGCGGGCTGACAATCGGCCTGTTGGTATGTGTGATGCCGGTCGCGGCCGAAAACACACCGGACCCACAAGAGTCCGAATCAGAAACAACGTCAGAGCAGTCAGAACAGGGAGAGCTGACGATTTTTGAGCAGTGCCTGATTCGGCTGACACAAAGTGCGTCTAGTTCACTCAGCGCGGGTAATGTGCGTAATTTCTGCGCGCGCGAAGCGCGTGAGCAGGGTCAGCCTGCGCAGACCAGTGACACGCCGTTGCAGCAGCGCCGTGAAATGGAGCGGCTGGTGTTGAACAATCCGTTCAGTCTGTTGCCACACCGGCCTAACTATTTAATGCCGTTTAATTATTCCAAGTTCCGTGACAGCTCCAACTTGGTGCCCGGTGAAGGTGATTATCAGCCGGTCGAAATTCAGTTCCAGCTGAGTCTGAAAGTGATCGTGGTCGATGGATTGATTGGTGATCATGGTGATTTGGCGTTTGCCTATACCGGCAAGTCGTTCTGGCAGGCCTATAACTTTGAGTTGTCGTCACCTTTTCGTGAAACCAACCACGAACCGGAATTAATACTGACGTTTGCCAACGATTTCGAGTTTCTCGGCTTTACCAACGTGTCCAATTCGGTGGGCTTAAATCACGAATCTAATGGCCGCAGTGGCGATGAGTCGCGCAGTTGGAATCGAGTGATTTTGCAAACTCAATGGGAGCGTGACCGACTGCATTTCGACTTTCGCCCCTGGTATCGCATACCGGCACCAGAGCCACGCTTTGAGGATGATCCTCTGGCCGATGACAACCCAGAAATTCTCGAGTATCTGGGTCACTTCGACACCACACTCACCTGGGTTGGCGAGTACAACACCATCTGGCTAACCGGTCGCAATAACCTCGAGCTGGACGTTAACCGCGGCGCTATTGAAGCGGGCTGGACCTTTCCCATTTCCGACCACATTCGTGGCCGGGTGCATTACTTCGATGGCTATGGTGAAAGTCTGATCGACCACAAAAAACGTTCCCAAACGCTGGGCATCGGCTTCCAGTTCAGCGGCTGGATTTAAGCCAATTCGTCAAAGGCTTCGCGCGTCAGATTGCGGGAGCCTTTGGCGGTCACCAGCACGTTGTCTTCAATGCGCACACCGCCCCAAGGCCTCAGTTCGGCAATGGCTGCTTCGTTTAATCCCACATCGCCGCGGGCACGCAACTGATCTAGCAGCATTGGAATCATGTATAAGCCCGGTTCGATGGTCAGCACCATGCCTGCTTCGAGCGTGCGCGTCAGACGTAAAAAAGGTGCGTGCTGATTCGGCGCTAACGTGCCGGCACGGTCTTGCTGGTGGCCGCCTATGTCGTGCACCTGCAAGCCCAGTAAATGCCCCAGGCCGTGTGGGAAGAACGCCTGAGGAATGCGTTTCTCAAGTTGTTCTTCCACGCCCAGACGACACAGGTCCAATTCCTTCAGAATTCCGGCGACGCCTTTGACGGCTTGTTGATGCAAGTCGGCCATGGGTAACCCCGGGCGTACTGCGGCACACAAATCCAATTCAAAGGTTTCCATAGCCGCGAGCAAGGCGTCGAAGCTGGCCGAACCTTGGCCGCAGGTGCGAGTAATATCACTGGCATAACCACCGACCTGAGCACCGGCGTCGATCAGCAGGCTGCGATGCTGTTGTGGTTTATCGAACAAGCGACGCTCGTAGTGCAGCGTTGCGGCGTTCTCATTGAGCGCGATGATGCCGGGGTAAGGCTCGAGACTTTCCAGTTGCCCACTGGCGGCGAGAAAGGCCGCGTAGATGTCTGCTTCGCTGGCGGCCGCATTGAACGCATCGGCTGCGGCGCGGTGACCGGGAACGGCTTTGCGGCTGGCTTGCCAAAGCTGCTCGACTTCGAATTCGGTCTTGTAAGCGCGGTCGTATGCCAGATCTGCGTGCAGATTCGTCGGATTAAACTCAACGTCTTTGGTTGTGTTTTTCAGGCTCGGATGCGCCGGTCCGATCCAGGCGAGGCGACCAGAAACCGTCGGTAACCAATCGTTAAGGTCGGCTGCGCCATGCAATTGCCAATGCGCCGTCCAGTCACCGCTGGGCGCGCTGGGCGACAGGTGCCAGAAATCGGCTTGGGCGGGCCAATACAGTTGCGGTGTTTCACCTGGGCGGATCAGCAGACAGGTGCCGGGTGTGATGGCTTCGGGCAGCCATTGCTGGGCAAAGGCGTTGGGGTGATACGGATAGGCATGGTCGTCATCGCGCACCTTTTCCGCCACACCGGCGCTGATGATGACTGCATCGAATCCACAGCGCTCCAGGCTGGCCTGGTAACGGTGCATCAGGGTATCGAGATGAGCGCGATAGTGGTCGGCCATGGCTGGAACTCCTACAAATCACAGTGGGCGAAGGGCGCACAGCTTAGCGCCCTGTCTGGGGTTTGTCGTCCCCTGTTCATGGTTGAGGCGGCGGCTTTGTTTTACACTGCGTCGCTCACGCGGTTACGGAAAATGCCATGTTGTTGCGTTTGGATCAGGTGCAGTGCCGTTATGGCGACAAGCCGGTGGTGGATGATTTATCGCTGACGGTGGAGCGCGGCGAAATCTGTGCGCTGCTCGGTCCCAGTGGTTGTGGCAAAACCACCTTACTGCACGCCATCGCTGGCTTTGTTCAACCCAGTGGCGGCCAGATTGAACTGGACGGTCGCTGCATCGCCACCGCCGATGATTCCGTGCCACCCGAACAACGCGGTATCGGCATGGTGTTTCAGGAATATGCCTTGTTTCCGCATTTGAGTGTGGCAGCCAATGTGGGTTTTGGTTTGCGCTCACTGAGCAATGCCGAACGCGCCCGGCGCGTGGCGGATACGCTGTCGCTGGTGAAACTCGATGGCTTTGGCGAGCGTTATCCGCATGAGTTGTCCGGCGGGCAGCAACAGCGGGTGGCGCTGGCACGTGCCCTGGCGCCGCAGCCAGCCTTGCTGTTGATGGACGAACCCTTTTCCAACCTCGACACCGAATTGCGCCGCACGCTGTCAACCGAGGTGCGTGAAATTCTTAAGATTGCCGGCACCACCGCCATTGTGGTGACGCACGATCGTGAAGAAGCTTTCGTGGTCAGTGACAAACTCGGCGTGCTCAACCAAGGCAGCTTGCAACAATGGGACTCCCCGGATGTCGTTTATCACCAACCGGCGACGCCTGCGGTGGCTCGCTTTGTGGGCGATGGCGATTTTATAGCTGCCACGGTGGTGGCGCATGGCCGGGTGGAGACCGCGCTGGGTGAGGTCATGACCACGGCCGACTGGCCGATCGGTACCGAGCTGGACGTTTATGTGCGTCCCGATGAAGTGGAACTGGTGATAACTGAAGGCGTGCCAGCACGCCTGCTCAGCCGATCGTTCCTGGGTACCCAAATCCGTTTGCACCTGGCATTGGCCGATGGCACGGAAATCCAGGCGTTGCTGCCGTCGCGTGCCAGTGTTGTCGGCGAGTCGGTACAGGTGCGGTTTGCGCCCAGTCAGTTGGTGGCCTTTGCCCGCTCGGTGACGGCAGAGCCGGTTGTCAGTGCCTGACTCAACGGCTGCCACGTATCGAGCGACTGAGTAAAATCACCGGCCCTAATCCCACCAGCACGATCAGCAGCGCGCCCAGGGCGGAGGCTTCGAGTTTTTCGTCGGACGCGAACTGATAGACGTGCGTGGCCAGCGTATCGAAATTGAACGGTCGCAGAATCAAGGTCGCCGGCAGCTCCTTCATGCAGTCGACAAAGACCACCAGTGCTGCGGTTAGTAAGCCGGGCCGGATCAGCGGCAGGTGCACACGCCACAGCGTTTGCACACTGTTGTGGCCGAGAGAACGTGAGGCGCGATCCATGGCGGGTGTGACCTTGGCCAGACTCGATTCCACGGCGCCCGCGGCGACCGCCAGAAAACGCACCGAATAGGCAAAGATCAGCGCGAAAATCGTACCGCTGAGAATCAAACCGGTCGAAATGCCTAAGGTGTTGCGCAGCAGCGCATCGAGGCCGTTATCGAACGCCGCCAGTGGAATCATTACGCCAATGGCGAGCACGGTACCGGGCATGGCATATCCGAGTTTGGCGAGGCCAACACTGGCGTTCAAACCGCGACTGGGGAACAGTCGTTTGCCATAGGCCAGCAACAAGCCCAGTGCGACGGTTACCCCGGCGGCGCTGGCTGACAGCAGTAAGGAGTTCAACGACAGCTGAATAAAATCTGCGGTCCAGTAAGCGCCGAAACCGCGCAGCGCAAAATAGCTCAGACGAAGGGCCGGGATGATAAAACCGGCGATTAACGGAAAAGCGCAGACACTCAGCGCCAGCGCGGCACGCCAGCCACGCAATTGGTAGAGACCGCTGGCACCGGGCCGACCCACCTGAGAAAAATGTTTTTGTCGACGGCGGGCAAAGCGTTCCAAGGCGATCAACAGCACCACAAAACCGAGCATCAAACTGGCAATCTGCGCGGCACCGCCGAGGTTCGACTGGCTCAGCCAGGTGTCGTAAATACCAATGCTCAGGGTACGCACTGCAAAGTAATCAACGGTGCCGAAATCGTTCAGCGTTTCCATCAATACCAGCGACACACCGACAGCGATGGCGGGTCTTGCCATGGGCATTGATACGCGCCGAAAGCTCTGCCAGGGCGTGCAACCGAGCGAGCGACTGGCAGCTTGAATGGCGTGCGACTGATCAATAAAAGCCGCGCGTGCCAGCATGTACACATAGGGATAAAGCACCAGCGCCAGCATGGTGATGGCGCCGCCCATGGAGCGGATTTCCGGGAACCAGTAATCGCGCATGGTGCGCCAGCCGAACCAGTCGCGCAGCGTCGCCTGAACCGGGCCGGCGTATTCGAGCAGGTCGGTGTAGACGAAGGCGATCACATAGGCCGGCACGGCGAATGGCAACAGCAGCGACCATTCAAAAAAACGGCGCCCGGGGAAGTCGCAGGTGCTGACCAGCCAGGCGGTACTGACGCCGATCAGCAGCGCCACCAGACCGACACCCGCGAGCAGACGCACGGTGGCATCGAGGTAATAAAACAGCACCGTGTCGACCAGATGCGCCCAGATGTTATGGCTGGGAAACAGCGCCAGATAGAACACCGAGGCGACCGGCAGTAACACCAGGGCAGCAGTAATGACGACCGCAAAACGCCAGCGCCGGGCCAAACGATTCTGACCCAGCGCTGCGTTGTTGCGGGGAATGGCGTTGACGGCCGCAGCCGTCAGCGAGGGTTGGGAGCCGGTCACAGCATTAGAAGTCGTAAGCCACTTCATCGACCAGGCGCGAGGCTTCGTCGACGTGATCGGTAATGGTGGTCAGGCTGAGCGGATCTTCTTTGAACTCACCCATGTATTCGTTGATCAGTTCGGAACGCTCGATGCCTGGACGCACCGGGAATTCGAAGTTGTCCTGGGCGTAGAGGAACTGAGCTTCCGGGCTGACCATAAACTCCATCAGCGCGACGGCGTTGTCGCGGTTCGGCGCGTGTTCTGACAGCGCGATACCGGAGATAAACATATGCGCGCCGCGATCATCCTGGTTGGGGAAAATCAGGTTAACCGACTGCGCCCAGTCCTGCTGTTCCGGTGCTTCCTGGTTGGTCAGCATGGCGCCGAAGTAATAGGAGTTACCCAGCGAAATATCGCAGACACCTTCGTAGATGGCTTTAACCTGAGCGCGGTCGTTTCCCTGCGGACGACGCGCCAGATTGTCTTTGACGCCTTCCAGCCATTCGCGGGTGTAGTCTTCGCCGTGGTGGGCAATCATCGAGGCGAACAGCGACAGGTTGTAGCTGTGCTTGCCGCTGCGGGTACACAAACGGCCTTCCCATTCGGGGTCTGCCAATTGTTCGTAAGTGGTGATTTCGCCGGGTTCAACCCGCTCTTTGGAGGCATAGATGATGCGCGCACGGGTGGTCAGGCCGAACCAGTGATTATCGTCGGCGCGGTACTGGGCCGGGATGTTGTCGGTCAGCACATCGCTGTCGACGGCCTGAGTCAGACCTTTGTTATAGGCACTCATCAGGATGGTGGTGTTGGGCGTGATCAACACATCCGCCGGGCTGTTGCGACCTTCAGTTTCCATCCGCTCGACCAGACCATCGCCGTAGACGACATTGGCTTCGATGCCGGTTTCGGCGGTGAAAGCTTCGAGCAGAGGCTCGATCAGAAAGGGCTGACGGTAGGAGTAAATGTTTACTTCTTCCGCCTGAACGGAACTTACGGCCAGGGCGCCAGTAAGTGGAAGGGCCATCCAGATGGCTTTGGTCTGTGCTCGCATCGTGCTGTCTCCAACAGAGTTTCATTTTTAGTTTGATAAGCATTCTCAATAAAAGCCGGAAGGAGTCAACCTGGGTTCGCTGTTCTAACACTGCACAGAACGTAAAAAACCCGGCGCTGGGCCGGGTTTGGGGAGAACTCAGCGGTGCTTAATCGCGGATGCGATAGACCGTCGTGCTGCCGCTGACTTCGTTAGCGACGACCAGCAGGGCGTCACCAGTGGGGCTGATGTCGGCCGGGATAAAAGCCATGCCTTCCGGCGCCAGATCGCCGGCATCGGCCAGGGTGGCGTCGGTGACATCGCCGTCTTCGGTGGCCTGCGCCGCGTTGAAGTTGCGGTTGTTGATGTACTGCAGGTAGTCGACGTTACGCGGGTCGGTGATATCGGCCACGACAAAGCCGCCCATCCGTTCCAGACCAACGAAAGCCAGCATGCGTTCGCCTACCTGTCCCAGCGCCAGAGCTTCCGGTTCCGGGCCTTTGTTGTCGCTGCGATCGTCGATTTCCAGAGCGTCGTCAGTGGTGTTGAAAAATTCCGGGAAGGCTTCGGCGGTGACGCTTTCGAGCAGGTCGGCGGAGTCGTAAACCAATTCACCGTCGGCGCTGAAGATGGAGAAAGAGCGCGCACCAAAGGCGTAGACGTTATCCAGGTCGCCGTCGCCATCGGTGTCACCGCGACCGGCCTGGATTTTCAGATCGGCAATGGCGTTTAGATGGGCGATGGATGGATCGAGGTTGGCATCGCCGATTTCGCTTTCATCGGTGTACACCAGGCAGCCGTCATCCGCATCAAAGTCGTACTGGGCATTGGGTAAGGTGCCGCTGCAATCGGCTTCGCTATCGACATCGGTGATGTATTCACGCGCATCGCCTTCGTTGGCGGTAACGAAGTAGTCCTGACCGGCGACGCTGTAGCTGGCGATGGTGTCCGGATGGTAGGTGCCCCACAGATTCGCGTAGCTGCGCAAAACGGCTGCTGCGTCATCCTTGTCGGCATCGAGCGCATTTTCCGGGCGGCCGTGATCTTTAAAGCCGAGCGGTAGCAAGGCGGTAATGCGCGGCGAGCCATCGAGGCTGATGCGTGCCACGGCGTTGTTTTCCTGCAGCGAAACAAAGGCGGTGCGGCTGTCTGCACTGACGCTGATGTATTCCGGCTCGATGTCCTGCGATGCACGGATCACTTGCGGGCGAGGGTTGTTGCCGATCAGCACGTCGGCTGGAAGGTTGTGATCGAAGGCGTTGAAATCGAGTTGGATGCCGAGATCAGCCGGCATGCCGTTGTCGATGGCAATGACGGTGATGCTGCCTTCGGGGTCGCGTAGATAATCGCTGCGCGGTTCGCCTTCGTTGGCGACCAGCGCCAAGCGACCGTCGGGCGAGAAGGTCACCATGTCCGGCAAGGCGCCTGCGAGTACGCCTTTGACGAAGCGGGTGTCGCCGTTGTCGTTGAGTCGGTAAAACAGGATGGCGCCGGCTTCGGTTTTGTCGTCGTGTTCAACGGCGATGGCCAGCAGGTCGTTTTTCACCGCCAGGCTGTTGGCGCCGCCGATGTCGATGCGACGAATGCCGCCGCCCGGTGTGGCAACACGCACGGAGGTTGGCAGATCACCAGCGCGGGCGCGCAGGTTGCTCAGTCGCAGCGGATCGGCTGCGGCGCTGGTCGGTAACTGGTTCAGATTGATGGCGGTGATCTGGCCGGTGGCGCCGTTGGTCATATAGGCGTAACCGGAAGCCGGATGATAGGACACGATCTCGGCGGCGCTTTCGCCCAGAATGCCACTGGTGTGGCGACCGAGGACCTCGATCGACAAGGTTGATTCGGCGCAGACGGTGCCGGTCAGAGCGGCGGCGATCAGCGTACTGGCAAGACGGTGCGACAGTGCAGGCATCGGAGTCCTCAACATTGGCTTGGAAGGTGGCCCGTGAGCCTAGCGGGGAAAGATGACGCTTCTGCGACAGTCGGATGACAGCGCTCACAGCCCTGGGGTAGAGTCGCCCTTCTTTAAGGCGGCACACTTTATGGAGACACCAAAATGAGTTGGGCAACCTGGTTGGCAGTGGTTGGTATTTGCATGCTCGGCGCGATGTCGCCCGGGCCGTCTCTGGCGGTGGTGTTGCGTCATACGCTGACCGGTGGCCGTCGCAACGGCGTGACCGTGGCTTTGTTGCATGGTCTGGGCGTCGGCTTCTATGCGCTGTTGAGTATTCTCGGTCTGGCCGCTGTCATTACTGCTTCGCCGCTGGCTTTCGCCGTGCTGCAGTGGGGTGGCGCCGCTTATCTGGTCTGGCTGGGCATTCAGGGGTTGCGTGCTCAGCCGCCAGCGGACAGCGACTTTCAAGCCGGGCCGAGCCAGGCCAGTTCTGCGCGTGATGGCTTTCTGGTGGTGTTTTTAAACCCCAAAATTGCCGTCTTCTTTCTGGCCTTGTTTTCACAGGTGGTTGGGTTGGAAACCGGCTTTATCGCCAAGCTGACCTACGCGGCAACGGCCATGATCATCGATGGTACTTGGTATCTGCTGGTGGTCTGGCTGTTTTCCAATCCACGTTGGATGGCCGCATTACGCCGCAGCAGTCTGTGGCTGGAACGGGTGTTTGGCGTTATTTTGATCGCGCTCGCCGGTCGTTTGGTGGTGGGTATTTTACGCACCTAAGGTCGGCATCAATCGCGCCAGCGCCTGGCGCAATTGCTGGCCGTTAGTCTGGTGATACACCTGCTTTCGGCAAATCAAATAGGCCGGGCGGCTGAGCCCGGCGTTACCCAGATCAATACAGGCGCTGTTGTCTGCCAACAACCGGGCAATACCGCGCGGTGCCAACGCATGACCCCAGCCAGACAGCGCCAGTCGGGTTGCCGCCAGCGAAGACTCCACCGGCCATTTCGGTTCCAGACCCAAGCTTCGGGCGCGCTCTTCAATGCCACGCCAGGTGTGTGACTTCTCTTCAATACAGATGACCGGCAGCGTTTTTTGGCAGGCGCGCTCTGCTTCCAGCGCGGCCCGATCGCCATCTCTGGCGACCAGCATCAGTGGTTCATCGATGAGCTTTTCCACCATCAGGCCAGTGTGGTTGGGCAATTCACCCGCGCAGAGGCCAAACGGATAGGTACCGGCCAGAACCCGGTCGACAATCGTCGGTGAACGGTGGGTGTGCACGATCAAATCGGCGTTTGGCATGGCGTCACGCAGTTGCACCAATAAGGGCGCGCCCCAGGAACTGAGGATGGCTTCGGACACGGCGATGGCAATTTGTTCGCGCGCCGCCGATTGGCGTTGACTGAGTGCGGTTTTCAGGTCGGCCATCAGCGGTGCCACTTCGGCGACCAGCGCTTCGCCGTCGGCGGTCAGGACGGCGCGACGACCCTGACGACGCACCAGCACCTTTCCCAATTGCTGTTCCAACTGGCCGATGCGTTTGCTGACTGCCGACTGGCTGATGCGCAGCGACAAGGCCGCTGCACTCATGGTGCCCTGTTGAACCAGCGCCAGCAGGGCTTCCAACTGACTGAACATGACATTCCTAAATGGAAAGTAATTGTCGCTAATTATTCGCTATTTTCAGGAGTCTGCCCAGTCGATACTGAGGCTTCGCCATCGGCTCTGGCCAGGTGGGATGGCGCCAATCATAAAACAGAGGGTGAGGGTATGTGGTTTGGCATTGTCGCGGTGATGGCGGCGACCAGTTTTTTATCCGGTATTTTAGGCATGGGTGGCGGCATCATTCTGATGGGGGTTTTGGTGCTGTTGCTGCCTCTGGCCAGCGCCATGGTGTTGCATGCATTAACGCAGATAGCCGCCAACGGCAGTCGTGCCTGGCTGCATCGGCGTCATATTCACTGGGGTGTTTTACGCTGGTACGTGCTTGGCGGTCTGGCGGTGCTGGGTTTGTTTTTCTTTCTCTGGTTTGAAGTGCCCAAGTCGTGGTTTTTCATCGGACTGGGGTTGATGGCGTTGCTGGGTAATGTGTTGCCCAAATCCTGGCAGTTGGATGTCACCCGGCCAGTGCAGTCGGTGGTCTGTGGTGCCTTGGTGACCGCGGGGCAATTGTTTGTTGGCGTGGCGGGCAGCATTCTCGATTTGTTTTTTATTCATGCCCGACTGAACCGCTATCAGGTGGTTGCCACCAAGGCGATCACTCAGACCAGTGGCCACCTGATGAAACTGACGTTTTATGGCTCGCTGGTGTTCAGTCAGCCGCAATCGCTGGGGATTCCCTTTTGGGTTTATGTGGCGGTGATTCCAGCCGCGTTTTTGGGCACGCGTCTGGGGGCTGAAGTGTTGCATCGGCTCGATGATCAACAGTTTCGGCGCTATACCCGCTGGGTGTTGAATGCCGTTGGTGTGGTTTACATCACGCGTGGCGTCTTGATGATGCTCTGACGTTGAACCCAGCGCCCTAGTCTGCCGCGTTGACGGTGGGCGCAATGGCATTGGCGCCGCGTTCGGCCATGACGGTGTCGTAAGCGTCGTGCAAGCGTTGCAGTTTGTCGGTGTCGGTCTCCGGGTTCATCGCCAGGTACATATCGACGGTGCGAATGACGAAGGCGGGTTCAATGTCCGGGTAGCCTGCGTTCTGCGCCAGCTGATAAGCGCTGGCATCGGAGGCGATCCAGACGTCGATCTGATCCTGCGCCAACCGCTGAGGATTGAGGGAATCGTTCGGCAAGGTGGATACGCGGATACCGGCTTCTTGCAAGAACAACGTCGCAGCGTCGTCTTCATAACCACCGACTCTCAGGGTGCGTAAGTCGTCGAGGCTGTTGATCGCCAGATCGTTACCGGCGTACTTGAACAACACCCAGCTGTATTGCGCGATGGGACCAACCCAGTTGAACAGGGTTTCTCGGGATTCGGTACGGGCCGTGGAATAGAGACCGTAGTTGGGGCGTTCCAGGGTGCGTTCGTAGCCGACTCGCCAGGTACGCAGCCGCAACCGGTAACTGAGGCCAGACTCGGCCATGATGGCTTTGACCAGCTCGGTGGATGAGCCTCCGATGTCGTCGCGCCAGTGTTCGAAATCCCGACCGTTCAGTGAATAGTTATAGCGGCCGTAGTTCTCTGTATAGAGATAGATATCAGTGCCGGTTTCGGCGTGACTGGTGAATGGAATCAGCACCAGCAATGACAGCAGCATCGACTGCAACAAGGCACGCAAAGCGGTCATGGACGTTCGCCTGTTTGTACGACTTGGACAAACTATAGCGAACCTTGAGGTTGGCGTCCCGGTAAAGCGGAACCAAGGGGAGGCGCGAGGCCTCCCCGACTGGCTCAGTGTCCCAGAATCTGGCTGAGGAACAGCTTGGTACGATCGTTCTGCGGATTATTGAAGAACTCGTGCGGCTCGTTCTGTTCAATAATCTGACCGGCGTCCATAAAGATCACGCGGTCGGCCACTTCTTTAGCGAAGCCCATTTCGTGTGTTACACACAGCATGGTCATGCCTTCTTTGGCCAGTTCGATCATCACGTCTAGTACTTCTTTGATCATCTCCGGGTCGAGCGCTGACGTCGGCTCATCGAACAGCATGACCTTGGGGTTCATACACAGCGAACGGGCAATCGCCACACGCTGTTGCTGACCACCGGAAAGCTGGCCCGGATATTTGTGCGCCTGTTCGGCGATCTTAACCCGCTCAAGGTATTTCATGGCGGTTTCTTCGGCTTCTGCTTTAGGGCGCTTCAGCACGAACATGGGAGCCAGCGTCAGGTTCTCCATCACCGTCAGGTGCGGGAAGAGATTGAAGTGCTGGAACACCATGCCGACATCCTTGCGGATTTCTTCGATGTTTTTAACGTTGTCGGTCAGCTCGATGCCATTTACCGACACTTCGCCCTGCTGGTGTTCTTCCAGCCGGTTGAAGCAGCGGATCATGGTCGATTTACCGGAACCGGACGGGCCGCAGATTACGATGCGTTCGCCCTGTTTGACGTCCAGGTTAATGTCGCGCAGTACGTGAAATTCGCCGTACCACTTGTTCATGTTGTTGACCTGGATGACCGATTCGCGATCGGCCAATTGGCGTTGTTCAGTCATGGTCGAACTCCTAATGAGACATGCCTTTGTGCATTTCGCGATCCAGATAGAGGGCGTAACGCGACATAAAGAAACAGAAGCAGAAATAAATCAGCGCGATGAACACATAACCTTCAATGTATTGCTGTCGCCAGGTCGGATCGTTGATGGCCGCTTTAGTGGCTGCCAGCAAATCGAACAGACCGATGATGGTCACCAGCGAGGTGTCTTTGAACAGCGAGATGAAGGTACTCATCGTTGGCGGGATCACCAGGCGCAGCGCTTGCGGCAGGATAATCTTGCTCATTTTCTGCCAGTAACTCAGACCCAGCGCATCGGCTGCTTCATACTGGCCGGACGGGATCGCCTGCATACCACCGCGGAACACTTCCGCCAGATAGGCTGCCTGGAAGAAGATGATGCCCACCTGTGCACGCAACAATTTGTCGATGGAGACGCCGTCGGGCAGGAACAGCGGGAACATCAAAGACGCCATGAACAATACCGAAATCAGTGGCACGCCACGGAAAACTTCGATAAAGACCACGCAGATCACGCGGACGAACGGCATTTCTGAACGACGACCCAGCGCCAGAATCAACGCCAGCGGGGCGGCAAAGGCAATACCGACCACGGCCAGAATCAAGGTCAGTGTCAGACCGCCCCAGTTGGTGCTGGACACGCGTTCCAGACCCAGAATGCCGCCGCCGAGGATGATGTACATGACGACGAAGCCGACGATCCAGGCAACTGCGAGCCAGGGGCTCCAGAAACGACGGTTCATGCTGATAAGAATGCCGCCGACCAACATGAAAATGGCAATCAACGGACGCCACTGCTCATCCAACGGATAGGTGCCAAACAGCAGGAAACGGTAGTTGTCGTGCACAAACGCCCAGCAGGCGCCGCTGACATCGCCGCAGAATTCCTTGCTGGCACTGAAGCTGGCGTTAACGATGGCCCAGCCGACCACAGCACTGAGAATTTCCCACAGTATATAAATGCAGATCAGGCTGATGACGGTATTGGTCGGCGATGAGAACAGATTGGTTTTGAGCCAGCTCACGCTGCGGCGCATCGTGCTGCCACCGGTCGGACGCGCCTGACTTGGAATCATGGTTGTCATCTTAACGCTCCACCAGCGCCATGCGCTTGTTGTACCAGTTCATAAACAGGGAAATCAGCAGGCTGATGCCCAGATAAACCGTCATGAAGATCGCCACGCCTTCCACCGCCTGACCGGTCTGGTTCATGGTGGTGTTGGAGATCGACACCAGCTCTGGATAACCAATCGCAACGGCCAGCGAGGAGTTTTTGGTCAGGTTCAGATACTGGTTGGTGAGCGGCGGAATGATCACGCGCAACGCCTGTGGCAGCACAATTAAGCGCATGGTCCAGCTGGGTTTCAGACCCAGGGATGTTGAGGCTTCGCTTTGACCTTTAGGGACCGACTGAATACCGGAACGCACCACCTCGGCAATATAGGTGGCGGTGTAGACCGTCAGCCCGAGCAGCAAGGTGAAGAATTCCGGTGACATGTTTAGGCCGCCCTGGAAGTTAAAGCCTTGCAATGCCGGCACGTTCATTTCAATTGGCGCGCCGAACAGCAGCCAGGTCAAGATCGGCAAGCCGACCACAATACCCAGGCCGACACTCAGGTGCGGGAACACCTGACCGGTCGCTTCCAGTCGTTTGAAACTCCACTTACGCAGCACGAAGGCACCGATGATGCCGACGATGAAGGCGATAAACACCCAGAACCAGGCCGGATTGTCAGCCGGAATGGGCAGATAAAGGCCGCGATTGGTCAGGAAGGTGCCCGGTAACGGATTTAACGCCTGGCGGACACCGGGTAAGCCGTTGGTAATCAGGGCATACCAGAAAAACAATTGCAGCAATAAGGGGACGTTACGGAAAACGTCGATATAGGTCTTGCCGATAAAGCGCACCAGCCAGTTTTTGGAAACCAGGCCAATGCCGATCAGGGTGCCAATGATGGACGCCAGAATGATACCGGTCAGAGACACCTTGATGGTGTTGAGAATACCGACCAGCAACGCGCGGCCGTAATTGCTTTCCGGACTGTAAGCAATGACGCTTTCGCTGATACCAAAGGAGGCTTCACGATCGAGAAAGCCAAAGCCAGTCGCGATGTTTTGTTCATCCAGGTTGGTCTGGACGTTACTGACCAGATACCAGCCGAGAAAGAAGACGCCGCCAAAAACAAGCACCTGATAGATAATGGAGCGTACGGTTTTGTCGTACAGAAGAGCCATCAGGGGTCGGGAGGCGTCGCTTGGGTGTTTGGAATCCATAACCCGAGGTCTCCAATGAAGTGCCCGAGGTTTCCAAAAAAGTTGGAAATACCGTGATTAACTGAGCGTATAAAGCGGGCCCGGCTGGGCCCGCTCAAAGAAAGTCACCCTAAGAGGTGACCCGGATTCGCTGTCTTAGCGAACCGGATAGGCGTACATCAGGCCGCCGTCAGTCCACAGGGCGTTCAGACCACGGTCCAGACCCAGCTTCTCAGTGACGTTGCGGTCATAAGCTTCGCCGTAGTTACCGACTTGCTTGATGATGTTGTAAGCCCAGTCTTCTTCCAGACCCAGAGCTTCACCCATACCCGGAGTGACGCCCAGGAAACGCTGGATGCCCGGGTTGGTGCTGTCGAGCATGTCGTCAACGTTTTCAGAAGTGATGCCGTACTCTTCAGCTTCGATCATCGCAACCAAAGACCACTTAACGATGTCCAGCCACTCGTCATCGCCGTGACGAACAACAGGGCCCAGCGGTTCTTTGGAGATCACTTCAGGCAGTACCACGTAGTCGTCCGGGTTTTCAGCGGAAACCATACGGGCAGAAGCCAGACCACCACGGTCAGTGGTGTAAACGTCACAACGGCCAGAGAAGAAGGCAGAGGTGACTTCAGTGGTGTTTTCGATAACCACCGGTTCGAATTCCATGTCGTTGGCACGGAAGTAGTCGGCCAGGTTCAGCTCGGTAGTGGTACCCGGCTCAACACAGACAGCAGCGCCGTCCAGTTGAGTCGCGCTGGTCACACCCAGGTCCTTACGAACCAGGAAGCCTTGACCGTCGTAGTAGTTCACACCGGCAAAGTTCAGACCCAGGCTGGTGTCACGAGTCAGTGTCCAGGTAGTTACACGAGACAGCACATCGATTTCACCAGACTGCAGAGCGGTGAAACGCTGAGCGGCAGTCAGAGGGGTGTATTGAACGGCTTCGGAATCACCGAACATGGCAGCAGCAACAGCGCGGCAAACGTCCACGTCCAGACCTTCCCAGGAACCGCTGGCACTTGAAGCAAAGCCCGGCAGGGAGGTGTTAACGCCACACTGGACGTAACCTTGATCCATAACGGCGTCTACGGTGTCGCCGGCCTGAACGCCACCAGCCACCATGGACAGTGACAGAGCGGCAGCAGCCGTCGTGCTGGTCAGTTTCTTAAGCATCTTACTCTCCGTTTCACATTGCTTTTTTTATTGCCGAAGGATGAAAGCGTCCTCCTTCGGCCCTACAACCTCGACTGCCGCTGGCAGGCGGGTTATTCACGATGCCGGACGGTCATCAACAGCCCGACGATCCGAATTCTGGTCGTCCATCCACCATCGGCGAGGACACCTTGAACCTTCGTCATGACAGCAGACACGCAGGTCTGGTGGGCTTACACAAAGCGGGGCATCGAGTATCGGGCAAACCGGCATTGTTATTCTGATTATTGAAGTGTTCTTTTTATTGCCCGTAACCCTAGAGCAAGGACAGGGCCAACTTGTATCGATACAAGTTAACTTATTGTTTTTATTATAAAAAATCCACTTTCCCGGCCAAATAGACAGTGCGCAAGGTTATAACGAATGGAATAAAGTGGTGCGGTTGACGCAATTCAGGTCTTGCACTGTCCTGAGTCACGGCACTGAATTGGTGCGTTTTGGTGAGCGATAAAAGTGCGCTTGTAGAAACTTTGAACAAGCCGCAATCGCCCCCAGTGGACGGGGTGGGTCCTGTGCACAGCGGTTGTGCGTGTGATGGATGTCACAAAGAACCTATAACTTTTGGAATAGTTATAACCAAAGGAATAGTTCGAGTTCAGTCAGACAGGCTGGTTTTACGGGTTTCACCATCGCGTTGTCGTTTCAGTCGCTTACTCAGCGCCGGTTGTGAAATACCCAAAATGCGCGCGGCAATGGACTGGTTGTTGTCGGCGCGGTGCATGGCTTCGAGGATCAGCAATTCATCCATTTCACTGAGCGTCGGCAGGCGGGCATCCAACGGGAACTGCACCAGCGCGCCGCCTTGGCCGGCGTCGACAGATGGGTCGCGATCCTGCTGCCAGGGCAGGTCGCTGGGTTTGAGCGGACCATTGGATTGATGCCGGCTGACGGCATCGAAGGCCATGGCGCGCAGTTCACGAACGTTGCCGGGGAAATCGTAATTTTGCAGGACCGCCCAGAGTTCCGGGCTGTAATCGGGGGCGGGACGGCCGAGGTCTTCAGCGGCGAGCTCCGCGAAATAGGTGAACAGCAGGCGAATGTCTTCGCGACGTGCGCGCAATGGCGGTATCTGAACCTGGTGAGTGCACAGGCGATAATATAGGTCGCGGCGGAAATCACCGGCTTGCTGGCGTTCGGCCAAATCTTGATGGGTGGCCACCAAAATGCGCGCCTGAGTGCGTTTGGGGCGGTCGGAGCCGATGGGGTAGTACTCACCTTCCTGCAACAGTCGCAGCAACTTGATCTGCGCTGACGGTGGCAGATCGCCGATTTCATCCAGAAAGAGTGTGCCGCCGGAGGCTTCTTCGACCAGGCCCGCCCGTTCGCTATCGGCACCGGTAAAGGCGCCTTTGCGGTGACCAAAGAGGGTGTCGTTAAAGATGTGGTCATCGAGTCCCGCTACGTTGACGGTGACCAGCTTACCCTGCCGCCCGGAGAGTCGGTGTACGGCGCGCGCGATCAGTTCTTTACCGGTGCCGCTTTCGCCGCAGATCATCAATGGCTGCGATGAACGAGCGACCGATTCCAGGTACTGAAACACCGACGCCATGGCACGACTTTGCGTCAGAATGTCGGAGAAGACTTCGGGTGAATCCAGTCGGCGACTGAGCACCCGGTGACGCAGCTCTTCGTTTTCGCGTTTGATTTCCTGCAATTGAATGGCGCGCTTAATGCCTTCGAGCAAACGCGTTGATTCGGTGGTCTTCACATAAAAGTCGAACGCGCCCATGCGCAGACACTCCACCGCCGTTTCCACCTGGTTCAGACCACTGATGATGACGATGACCACATTGGGGAAGGCCTCGCTCATTTCGCGCAGCAGTGACTGACCGGATTGATGCGGCATATTCAGATCGAGCAGCACCACGCCAATGGGATAGGTTTCCAGCATGGCCATGGCGTCGCGGCTGTCCTGACAATAATACAGGTGGTTAATGCCGCCTTTGCGTTCCAGCATCAGCCCCAGGCTGCGGTGATAGGACGCTTCGTCATCCACCAGCAGGATGCCGAATTCCGGGTAGCGACTGTCGGTCTGATCGGCGTTCTTATTCATGAACGGAAGTCTCTTCGCGGTGATTCCAGGGGAAGGTCACTTCAACACGGGTGCCTTCGCCTGGCTGGGAATAAAAGTTCATTTCGCCCTGATAGGCCGTCACGATACCGGCCGATACCGACAGCCCCAAGCCAGTGCCGCCGCTTTCCCGTTTGGTGGTGTAGAACGGATCGGTCAGGCTCGACAGCGCTTCCGGCTCAATGCCCACGCCTTCGTCTTGAACCACCAGCACCAGGCGTTGGCTGGCGTGATGAATGCGCGTCTCCACCTTGACCGCCCGGCTGTCGTCCGGCAAGGCCTGGCAGGCATTGATGATCAAATTCACCACTACCTGTTCAATTCGCTGAGCGTTGCCCAGCATGGACGGCAAATAGGGATCGAGGGTTAATGAAAAGTGGCGGGTGTAGCCGCGGATGGTGACATCGAGCAGGCGCGCGGCGGTGGCAACCACTTCGTTGAGATTGATGGGCACGGCGGTGTCTTTGGCTTCCTGGCGGGCAAAGTCGCGCAGGTCATTAACGATGCGGCGAATGCGCTGGGCACCTTCGTTCATTTCGCTGATGACGTAGGGGATTTCGCGGCGAATGCGCTGGTAGTCCAGACCGGCAATATCAAAACGGCCGCTGTCGTAGAGTCGATCGAGCAATGGCAGCGCATCGTCCCAGGCATCGCTGAGCATGGGCAGATTGAGCAGAATCAGCCCCGATGGATTGTTGATTTCGTGTGCCACGCCCGACACCAGCGTACCGAGCGAACTCATCTTATCGGCTTGAATCAACTGTTGCTGCTGCTTGCGCACTTCTTCGGTTTGGCGCTCGACCCGGCGTTGCAGCGTGCGGTTCCACACCACCACCAACCCCAGGCCGAACAACAGCAGCGCCGACGTGGCACCGGTGGCGATGCCGACCAAACGCCAGTCGCGGCTTTGCGGGTTTTCCAGCGAACCGAGCCATTTGTCGTAAATCGCCTGTTGTTGGCCGGTGTTCTTTAAAATCGCCAGGCCTTCGGAAAACAGCGCCAGAATGTCTTCGTTGCCTTTTTTAACCGCATAGCCATAAGGCTGTGCCTGCACCGGCCGCCAGACCGATTCGACGTTCGACAGTCTGTATTCGCGACTGTAATACAGGCTCGGCAAAGTGGCGCCGAGGGCGTAGTCAAAACGGCCAGCGGCAATCTGGCGCAGGGCTTCGTAATGGGTGCGCACGGGGACGATGCGCACGCCCAGATCCCGCTCGCGCAGGTAGTCGTGCATGATGTCTTCGCGCTGCACCACCACGGTTTTGCCACGAATATCGACCAGGCTGTTGGGTTCGGGATCGTCACTGCGGGCGAAAAAAGAAAAATTCACGATTACCGAGGGCGGGCTGAAGGTGTAATCCTTAGCGCGCTCCGGGGAGGCGATCATGCCTTGCAGCACATCCATCTCGCCGTTATCCAGCGCTGAACGCATTGATGACCAGCTGCTTAGGGTGATTTCAATATCCAGTCCCATCACTTCGGCAATGGCGCGCGTCATATCGACGTTGTAGCCGGTGACGTTGCCGTTATCGTCGACGTACTCATAAGGCGGAAACGAATCGTCACCACCCACTCGAATCACATCGGCGAGCGCCGCCGTGGGTAACCAGCCGGCAGTGAGACTCAGGCAGAAATAGAATTCGATCAGGCGGCGGGGCAAAAAAGCGTTCCTCGGTGACAGCACAGTCGGGCGCAAGCGCAGGGTCGAGAATATAGCGAGTCCGGTCGGGCAGGGCAAAAGCCCTTGCGGCTTAAGAGTGAGTTGAGATACTGATCGCTTCCAAGGTTCTGGAGTACCGCTGTGTCCCTTGCTGCCCGTATACTGACCCCATCGGATGAACCGCAATTGCGTGAGTTTCTGTTGGCGCATCGCGATGTCAGTCTGTTTTTGCTGAACAACCTGCAAAGCAGCGGGATTGTTGCTGGCAACCTCCCCTATCAAGGGCAGTATTGGGGCGCCTTTGAACAGGGCCGGATGGTCGGCGTGGTGGCGCATTATTGGCAAGGCATGGTGTTGCCGTCAGCGCCCAGAGGCCTTGAGCACATTGCGCCTTTACTGGCGGAACAGGCCGACCGGCCGGTGCAAGGCATCATCGGTGATCGGGCTCAGGTTGATTGGCTGGGTGATTACTTTCAGGTGCAGCGCTGGCGCATGGATAACCCCGAGCCGCTGTACACGCTCGACTTGCAACAGTTGCAGGTTCCGACGGCGTTGCGCGATGGTGAACTGAGCGTGCGTCTGGCGACGCCGGCTGATGAAGATTGGTTGGTGGAATGGCGCATCGTTTACGCCGGAGAAACCATGGCCGAACCGGACAACGCCGAAACCCGGCGCCGGGCACGGGCGTTAATGCAGCAGGAAATTCCCAGCGGTCATCTTTTTGTGTTGTGTCGCAGCGGCGAGCCCGTGGCAATGTCTGGCTTTAATGCCCAAGCGGCGCAGACCGTGCAGATTGGTGGCGTTTTTACGCCACAAGAACAGCGGGGTCGCGGCTATGGCCGAGCCGTGGTAGCCGGTTCGCTGCTGCTGGCGCGAGAGCAAGGCGTGCAGCGCTCGGTGCTCTTTACCGGTCACGACAACATCGCCGCTCAGCGCGCCTATGAATCGTTGGGGTATCAGCGCAGTGGCGAGTTTGGCATGAAACTGCTCGACGAACCGCTGTTCGCCGAGCGATTCCCAACCCCTTAGGTGCCGAATTCAGGTCCCAATTCTTCGTGGAAGCGTTCTACCTGATTGGCAACGTCTTCGGACATGCCGCGATAACGCGCAATGTGGAACAGCGCATCGCCTTCGTACACCAGCGCCAGCTGCGTGAGCCCGACCAGAATACCCGCGCGTGACGAACGCACTTCGGTGGCTTCCATGGTGTTCGGGCCAATGATGCGCGCCAGCAGCTGATCTTTTTTCACGTAGGTGCCGGGTTTCACCAAACACTGGAACACACCCGAATCGGCGGCGCGTTCCCAGTAAGACGTATCGGCAACCGTCTGATCGGTGCGTACCTTGGCGACGCCGCTGAGCATACCCAGATGCATCATCACATTGGTGATGCCGCGCGTACCGGCGCGAATGCTGATTTCATCCAGACGCAATGCTTCGCCTGCTTCGTAGACCAGCACCGGGATATTGTTGTTACCCGCCGACTGACGCAACGAGCCTTCGCGCAACTCGCTGTTGAGAATCAGCGGCACACCAAAGGCACGCGCCATGGCTTCGACGTCTGGGTTGTTCAGCTCGGCACGTACCTGCGGCACATTAAAACGGTGCAGCGCAGCGGTGTGCAGGTCGATGCCGTAATCGGATTGCAGCACCACTTCCTGCATCAGCACTTCGGCGACGCGTGAGGCCAACGTGCCCGACGCTGAGCCCGGGAAAACGCGGTTCAGGTCGCGCCGGTCGGGCAGATAACGCGAACCCATACCGAAGCCGTGAACATTGACCACCGGCACCACGATCACCGTGCCTTTCAGTCCGCGCAGCTTGCGCGAACGCATAAAGCGACGAATCACTTCCAGACCGTTCAATTCATCGCCGTGCAGCGCTGCCGTGACAAACAAGGTCGGGCCCGGTTTGCGGCCGCGGCGCACAAAGGTGTGCATGGTGGCGTCGGAGTTACCCGGAGCGCCGGGCAGCGCCAGCGGCAGATTATGCCAGCGCCCGGGCGCCAGCTTGGCAGGTTCGATTTGCGGCATGGGGATGTCTTCCTTGTTCGGTTAACCTTCGACGCGCTTGGGTTTGTCGACCAGTTTCTTTTCCAGATGAGTGACGATCAGACCGGCGAGGTCTTTGCCGGTGGCCATTTCGATGCCTTCTAAACCCGGCGAAGAATTCACTTCCATCACCACCGGGCCGTGATTGGAGCGCAGAATATCGACACCGGCGACTTCCAACCCCATAACCTTGGCGGCGCGCACCGCGGTTTTGCGTTCTTCGGGAGTGATTTTGATCACCTCAGCGCTGCCGCCGCGATGCAGGTTGGAGCGGAATTCGCCCGGTGCGGCCTGACGTTTGATGGTGGCGACCACTTTGTCACCGATTACAAAGCACCGGATGTCAGCACCGCCGGCTTCTTTTATGTATTCCTGCACCAGGATGTTGGTGTCCAGGCCCAGAAACGCCTCGATCACGCTTTCCGCAGCTTTGCGTGTTTCACACAACACCACGCCAATGCCCTGAGTGCCTTCGAGCAGTTTCACCACCAAGGGCGCACCGCCGACCATCTGAATCAGGTCAGGGATTTCATCGGGGCTATGAGCAAAACCGGTGATCGGCAGGCCGATGCCTTTGCGCGCCAGCATTTGCATCGAACGCAATTTGTCGCGCGAACGCGAGATCGCCAGTGACGGATTCAGCGTGGTGGTGCCCATCATCTCGAACTGACGAACCACGGCAGTGCCATAAAAGGTAATGGAGGAACCGATGCGGGGAATGATGGCATCAACGTTTTCCAACGCCTCGCCCTTGTAATGAATGGCCGGGCGATGCGAGGCGATGCTCATGTAGCAGCGCAGAGTATCGATGACCAGCACCTCGTGGCCGCGTGATTGCGCGGTCGAGACCAGTCGCTGGGTCGAATAATTACTCGGCTCGCGGGTCAGTACAGCCAGTTTCATTGCGAACTCCCATGGCAGAAGGTTGGCGGCGGCGCAGCATACGGGGAATGATGAGCCTGATCCACTATCTTCAAGCAAATAGCGGTCACATGCCAAGCCTTGTCCTTACGGGGTTTTTACCCGTCTTTCTGCCGAATGGCACATTCGCTGCCAAGCCGGATGGCGTACAAAGGGTCGGTATGAATGAATGGCATCGACCGAGGGCTAGATGGCATGAGTGACAACAATCTTCCGGCAACCAGCCGGCGTCTTTTTCTAGGGTTGGCCGGTGGCATGGTCACGGGCGCTTTGATCAGCGCGTCCGGCTTTGCCCGCGCCGAAAATGAAGATGAACTGGACGATATTCAATGCCGGTTAATGCCGCGCGAAACCGAAGGTCCCTTCCCGTTGCGGGAGGTGCTTAACCGTCCGGACCTGGTGCGTCGTGATTTGACCGAGGGCTTGCCGGGTGTTCCGTTAGCGCTGCAATTAAAGATTGTCGATGTGAACAATGGCTGCCGACCGATTGAAGGTGCTGGTGTGTATGTCTGGCATTGTGACCGGGATGGACGTTATTCCGGCTACAACGACGCGCGCGGTGAAACCTTTTGTCGCGGTCTTCAGTTTGCCGAGGGTCAGGGAGTTGCGCGTTTCAATACGATCTATCCGGGCTGGTATCCGGGCCGGGTGACGCACATTCACTTTCAGGTGTATCTGGAAGATCCGGCGGGCAGTCGCGCAACGGTCACTTCGCAACTGGCGTTTCCCGATACCGTCACTCAGGCGGTTTATAACAGCCGCGATTACACTGAGCGGGGTCAGAATACGTCGGTCAGAAGCGTCGCCACCGATTCCATTTTTGCCGATGGCAGCGAGCTTCAGGTAGTGACGATCGAAGGGGATCCGGTGGCGGGCTATGTGGCTCGTCTGGTGGTTGGTATCGCTGCCTGAGACGGCGCAAAATGTCGTTAACCTCGTGCTATAGTGGTGGTTAATCTGACCTGTTTCCGGTCGGCGAGTGCCGACCGGCCCATCGTTTTTCCGGGAACTGCCCAAGCATGTCGAGCCGCGAAGAAACCCTGCACGATCACGTCGAATTCTGGCTGGAAGAATTAGCCGCTGAGCGACCACCCCGCCCTGACTGGTTTGATGGCCTGTCCGATACCGATATTGCCTTTACGCTGGAATCCTTGCCATTTGAAGCGCGCTTGTCGGTGTGGCAGGCAGTGCCGCCAGCGATGCGGGGCGCGGTGTTGGTGGAGTTGCACGATGAGCACCGCCGGTCGTTGCTCAAAGCCGCGCCGCCGGATTCGTTATTGCAATGGCTGGGTCGTACCGATCCGGAAGATCTGCTGGAGCTGATGGACGACTTGCCGGTGCAACTGGGCCGGCGGGTATTGCGACGACTCGATCAGGAAGAGCGCGAACAGCTGCAGGCGGCCCTGGGTTACGACGATGATCAGATTGGTCGTTGGCTCAGCTTTAAGGTCATTACCGTAGTGGCCGACACGCCCGGTCGTCTGTTTCGTAAAGCGCTGCGCGAAACCGGGATTCCGGAGATGACGGATGTCATCGTTTTGGTGGATGACAATGGCCGTTACCAAGGCTGTTTGTCGCTCGATACCGCCATGCAGGTGCCGACGCAGCAACCGCTCAGCCAGTTTATCGATCCGGAAATCAATCCGTTGAACCCCGCCCTGTCACTGCACGAAGGTGCTCAATCGATACGTGCCTCGGGTTGGTCGATGCTGCCGGTGGTCGATGAAAACGGCACGGTGCTCGGACGGTTTACCGCCAGCGATGCCCTTGATGTTATCACCGAAGAGCAGGAACGACAGATTTCCCAACTGACCGGTGGTGGTCTGGAAGAGGAAGACTTGTTCTCCCCCGTGCGCTTGGCGGTCCCTAAACGTTCTGTCTGGTTAGGTATCAACTTGCTGACGGCGTTGCTGGCGGCTTGGGTGATTGGGCGCTTCGAAGTGGCTTTGTCGCAGTGGGTGGCCTTGGCGGTACTGATGCCGGTGGTGGCCAGCATGGGCGGTATTGCCGGTAGTCAGACGCTCAGTCTGGCCATTCGAGGGCTGGCGACCGGTCAGCTGGGCTCGGCTAACGTGCGCTCGCTGATTCGCAAGGAATTGCTGGTGGGCGCTATCAATGCGGTGTTGTGGGCCGTTGTCATCGGCATCGTTGCCAGCGTCTGGTACGACAGTCTGGTGCTGATGGGTGTGATTGCCTTTGCCATTCTGGTCAATCTGGTGGCGGCGTCGCTCGCGGGTGTGGCCGTGCCCTGGGTGTTGTCGCGCATGAAGATTGATCCGGCATTGGCCGGTTCGGTGGTGCTGACCACCGTCACCGATGTGGTCGGTTTCTTTGCCTTTCTCGGCACCGCCTCACTGGTGTTGGCGTTTATTGGTTGAGCAGCTGGGTCAATTCGGTAACCGGCATGGGTCGGGCGTAATAAAACCCCTGCATGATGGAGCAGCCGTGCTGCGTTAAAAACGCCGCCTGCGCATCCGTTTCGACGCCTTCCGCCACCACTTCCAGTTTTAAAGTACGCGCCATGGCGAGGATGGTTTCCGTGATGACGGCGTCGTTGTGATCGTCGGGAATATCCTGAATAAAACTGCGATCAATCTTCAGTTCCACCAGCGGCAATTGTTTGAGCATCGACAGTGATGAATAGCCGGTGCCGAAGTCGTCGATGGAAAACTCAATGCCTTCCTGACGCCAGGCGCTGATCGCTTTCAGCGCGACATCGAGATCCTGCATGGTCGCTGTTTCGGTAATTTCCAGACGCAACACCGGGCTGTCTGCGGGTTGTGTTTTGGTCAGTCGCAATAGGTGGCTCATGGTGGCATGTTCGATCAGTGCCAAGTGCGACAGGTTGACTGAGATGCGGCCGAGTTGGTTTTGTCGAATGCCCGCCGCGTCGAGCTCAGTGAAGGCACGATTGATCACAAAGTCGGTAATGGCGCCGATCATGCCCTGCTCTTCCGCCAGCGGAATAAAATCAGCCGGGGAGATATAACCGCGTTGCGGGTGCTGCCAGCGGATCAACACTTCGGCGCCGACCCAACGCTTTTCATCGACATTCCACTGCGGTTGGTAGACCAGCTCGAAGGCGTTGTCGTCGATGGCCTGGCGCAGGTCTTTGGTCAGCGTCAGGCGTTCCATCAGCCGGTCTTTGAGTTCTTCGCGGAACACGCTGTGTCGATCGCGACCGTGCGATTTAGCGTGGAACAACGCCATGTCGGCGTGGCGCATCAGATCCCGATTGTTATCGCCATCGCCGGGGAAGTGGCTGGAGCCGATGCTCACGGTCTGGCCGTGGAGTCGGCTGTGTTTGGCGCTGCGGGTCAGGCTGTGCTGCAACCAATCGAGTCGTTCGCTGCATTCTTCCAGAGTCATTTCTGGCGGACTGATCAGTCCGAATTCATCGCCGCCAAGACGCGCCAAATACCAGCTGTCTCCCAGATGCTGACGCAGTGAGCCGTGTAGGGCCACCAGCAAGTCATCACCGATGCTGTGGCCTAACTCGTCGTTCATGTTCTTAAAGTGGTCGATGTCGAGCATGCTCAGGCTGAACACCGAACCGCGCTGCAAACTGCGACGACAGCGGCGTTTTAATTCGGCTTCAAACGCATAGCGATTGGGTAAGCCCGTCAGAGGGTCTTTCAAGGTGAGCGTCTGCACCTGTCGCAGGGTTTGGTACAGCAAGATATACAGCAGCAGACTGGTGATCAGTACGAAGCTAATGCCTTTGAGCGACTGGGCTCGATTCAGCCAGACGACATCGTCGATCAGCGACTCTACTAATCGATCGGAAAACAGAATCCAGGCGCCTGCGAAGAGGGCGTAAATGAGGGCGATGCGCAGTGCGGGTTTGAACATGAAAGCGGCAGGTAATGGTCGAATGCACCGCCAGTGTAGCAGCCATTGGAACAATGAGACGGCGGTGGCGTCACAGAATTGAAGCTTTGCTGACGTTTATCAAGAAAATGTCAGCAACGCGCCAATAAAAGACTGGTCAGCTGCGCCAGGTGGCTCAGAAAAAGCGTCTCGGTGCCTGAGCGAAAGTGCTGGCTGTCTTGATGACCTAAGGCCAAAACGCCGATCGGTTGGTGGTCGGCATCGGTCAGTGGTGCCAGTGCCAGGGACGCTACCTGGCGTCCGGCGAACAGGAAATCCCGTTCGCGGTCGCCAAAACTGCCACACATGGCTTTGCCTTCGTTGATCAGCGTGGGGAAATACTGACTCAGGCTGTCGCGGCTGATCTGCAACCAAGGGTCGCCGTCAGCATTGGGCCGGTCGCACAGAATGACGCTGGTTTCGTGAACATCAAAGTGCTCAATCAGGCCGGTTTCCAAAGCATCAATCAGGTCATTGGCGGTGGTATGCGGCACCATCGCCAGCACCAGCCGCTGCAACTGTTGGAACAGACGGTCGTTGCGTTGGGCGACTTCAATAAAATGATTCAGGCGGTCGATCAACTGACGGTTTTCCTGGCGCAGAATGTGATTCTGGCGTTCCATCAAGGAGATGGCATTACCGGATTCGTGACGCAGTTGCAGTTGCTTGAGCAGGTTGGGGTGTTGTTCAAAAAAATCGGGCTGTTGACGCAGAAAGGCAATGACGGCCTCTTCCGATACAGCGCTGTCGTTAACAGTCTCGGTCACCCCACCACTCCTTCGTAGACAGTTTCAACCGGCCCGGTCATCAACACGTTGCCATCGCCGGACCATTCAATTTTCAGGGTACCACCTGTCAGGTGGATGTGAACCTGATCGTCAAACCAGCCGTTGATGTGACCGGCGACCATCGCCGCACAGGCGCCAGTGCCACAGGCCAGGGTTTCCCCGACGCCACGCTCATAGACGCGCAGCCGCGCCTGGGTGCGATCGATGACTTCCAGAAAACCAACGTTCACGTGTTGTGGGAAACGTTCGTGTTGCTCCAGTTCCGGGCCGAGCGTTTCTACGGGCGCGGTTTCCACTCGGTCGACGCGCACGACGCAGTGTGGGTTGCCCATGCTGACGGCTGCGATTTCCAGGGTATCGCCTTGTGCGGTGTGCAACGAATACAGCAATTGGCGCGCGTCGGCGATGAAGGGGATTTTTTCGGGCGCTAATCGTGGCCGTCCCATATCAACCGTGACTTCGCCATTGGGTTGTACCAACAGTTCCAGATCACCGCCTGCGGTTTCAACACGGATGCGATCAGCCTGAATCAATTTGCGATCGAGCACGAAACGCGCGAAGCAACGTGCACCGTTGCCACAGTTTTCCACTTCGCCACCGTCGGCATTAAAGATGCGGTAGCGAAAATCGCGGTCTGGCCGGGTTGGCGGTTCTACTAACAGCAGTTGATCGAAGCCAATGCCAAAGTTGCGATCGGCCCAACGCTCCACCTGTTCAGCGGAAAATTCCACGTTTTGGGAGACGCCATCAATGACCATAAAGTCATTGCCCAGGCCGTGCATCTTGGTGAATTTCAGGCGCATGCGCTTCTCAGTTCAGTCGGGATTCCAGGGCCAGTTGATCCGCAACGGTTTCCCGTTTGCGTACCAGCTGAGCCTGATCGCCGGCGACCATAACTTCGGCCGGACGATTACGCGAGTTGTAGTTAGACGCCATCACAAAACCATAAGCGCCGGCAGAATGCACGGCCAGCAGATCGCCTTCGGCCAGTGCCAGCGGTCGGCCTTTGCCAATAAAGTCGCCGGTTTCACAGACGGGGCCGACGATGTCCCAGTCGGCTTGCTGGCCGTTCGGGTTAGGTGTGACCGGTTCAATGCTCATCCAGGCTTGATAGAGCGCCGGACGAATCTGATCGTTCATGCCCGCATCGACAATGGCGAAATGGTGATCGCCGTTGTCTTTAAGAAATTCTACCCGGGTTAACAACACACCGGCATTAGCAACGATGGAACGACCCGGCTCCAGAACCAATTCCAGATCACGATCGCCCAGCACATCGACCAGCCGAGCCACAAAGGCGGCCACATCAGGTTCGATGTCTTCGCCGCTGTAACGCACACCCAGGCCGCCACCGAGATCCAGATGTTTGAGCTTGATGCCTTCGCTGGCCAGGGTATCGACCAACGCCAGGACGCGATCCAGCGCATCGTCGAAGGGCGATGTGTTGAGAATCTGTGAGCCGATATGGCAATCGACACCGATTAAATCGAGATGCGGCAAATCCTGCGCGGCCAATCGGTACACATCCAGCGCCCGCTCAATCGCAATGCCGAATTTATTTTGTTTCAGGCCGGTGGAAATATAGGGGTGCGTCTGGGCGTCGACATCTGGATTCACGCGCAACGACACCGGCGCCTGCACACCCAGTTCAGCAGCAACGCCATTGAGTCGACGCAACTCACCTTCGGACTCAACATTAAAACAGTGAATACCCACTTCCAGCGCGCGCTTCATTTCATGGGCTTGCTTAGCAACGCCAGAAAACACCACCTTGGCTGGGTCGCCGCCCGCGGCCAGAACGCGTTCCAACTCGCCCAGGCTGACGATGTCGAAACCGGCACCGCGCTGCGCCAGTGCATCGAGCACCGCCAGGTTGGAATTGGCCTTAACGGCATAACAGATCAAGCCGGGGTGCTCACCCAACCCACGACGGTAAGCGTCGAATTTCTGTTCGATGGTGGTCCGCGAATACACATAAAGCGGTGTGCCAAACTGTTCGGCCAAACGGCTCAGTGGCACAGCTTCGGCGTTCAGTTCACCGTTACGGGGTTGGAAAGCGGAAAAATCGGCCGTCATGATGGCTGTATGAAATCCTGTTGTTGCGTGGTCGAGAGTGTGCGGGCGGATTCGTCGGGCAAATAGAGGTCGCTTTTCTGACCGCAACCCGTCAGGCCAACCACCAGAAAAAGCGAGCACAACGAGGCGCCAATCATTCGAAACATGGGGTCAGTCCAAACCGAACGAAAACGAATGGGGAGTATAGGGGAACTGGGCGGCTAAGCCCATCCACCGCACCGACTTAAGGGCTGTTTAAGCCATAGCGCCGCAGGATGGCACGGTACGCTGGCGTGCGTTTAAAGCGTTGCAATTCGTCACTGAATCGCTGAGCCATATCGTCGTAGCCGGGTTTGTCGGCAAACACCAGATAGACCGGCTCCGCCGGTGCCAGAGACGGCGCCAGCGGTTTGATGTTGGCGTCGTCCCAGTGCTGCAATACATAGGCGGCGACCTGGTTGTTGACCGCGTAATATTCCACTCGGCCGCGCTGAAGCAGACGAAAACCTTGTTCAAAGGTATCAACCGGGATGCGATCAATGCCCGGGTGTACATCAAAGGCATCGTGATACTGATAGCCTCGATTGACCGCGACAACGGAACCTTCCAGATCAGCCAGACTCGGTGCCTGATGGTGATCGCAGGCATAGCAGTACAGGAACGAGGTGCTGTAACTCAGTGGCTCGTCGGGGTAGTGCAGGTGGCGACGACGTTCAGGGCTGTCGAACGCATCGAGCAAGGCATCGGCCTGGCCGGAATTGACTTCAATCATTGCCCGGCGCCATGGCAGTAGTTGCAGCTCCATCGAGAAGCCGAGCTGGGCCAGAACCGCTTCGGTGACCTCGACGTCAAAGCCGGGCGTTTCGATTTGCTCAGTGACATAGGGAGGCCAAGGCTCGGAGACGATGGTCAACGTCGTATCGGCCAGCACCTTTAAAGGTCCCAGTAAGCTTAAGCAGATGAGTATTCGCGGTAAGTTTGGCAGCATCCGGTCAGTATAACGGCAAGTTGTTATGGCTATAATGCCCGCCTTTGGTCTTTGATAAAGGGGGTCGAATGCGTATCTGGGTAGGTTGTTTGTTGACGGTGGCACTGGTGACCGGGGTTCAGGCCGAACCTTTAAAGATGCATAACGTGGCGGTTTTAACCTCTGTCGGTACCGCCATGGCGGTCAATGCGTTGGGCGCAGATACCGCCGGACTGGATATCGGCAGCGATGATGGCAAAGAACGCGGACGCGTATTGGTCGGCTGGGACTTGCCCGTGCAGGGTGTTTTTGGTCCGTTCGCCGTCACAACAATATTAGAAGTGGCGCTCGGTCAGGCCACCTATCGCGAAGAGGGCGTTCGTCAGGAGCAATCGATGGCCAACGTAACACCCGTATTCGACTGGCGCTTACCCATGGGCCCGATCACCGGCATTTTTGAGACCGGTTTGGGCGTGGCTTACTTGAGCCGCACCACCCTGGGCCCGGATATTTATTCAACGCGGTTTCAATTCAGCCAGATCTTCGGTCTGGGTCTGCAATGGGGGCCGGTGCAGCTGGGCGGGCGCTTCCAGCATGTGTCCAACGGCGGCATCGAAAAACCCAACAACGGTCAGAACTGGTACGGCGCGGTGATCAAGTATCACTACTGAAGCGCTGGCGTAGCAGTGCCAGTGTTTTGCGCGCAACCAGCGGGAATAAGCCGAGCAGGACAAAGGCGATGATCAGGTCGGGTGACAGGATGCCGCCCAGACCGTCCAATTGCGCCAGTTGAGTGCCCGCATTCACATAGACCGCGGTGCCGGCCAGCATGCCAACTTGGCTGACCCAATAAAACGTCCAGGTACGAATGGGCGTCAGTCCCATCGCCAGGTTGATGACAAAGAACGGAAACAGCGGCACCAGCCGCAGCGAAAACAAATAGAAACCGCCGTCTTTCTCCAGGCCTGCATTGATGGCAGCGAGGCGATCACCGAAACGCCGTTGCACCCAGTCACGCAGCACAAAACGAGCGCTTAAAAACGCACCGGTGGCACCCAGTGTGCTGGCAAAGCTGACCAGCAATAACCCCAGTGGCAAACCGAACAAAGCGCCGCCGGCCAGCGTCAGCAAGGTTGCACCGGGCAACGACAGCGCGGCCATCAGTACATAGACGACAAAATAGAGCGTGGCCAACTGCCACGGGTGGTTCGACTGATACGCCGCGAGCTGCGTCTGTTGCTGCTGCAGGTTGGTCAGTGTGAAAGCGCTGTCGAGATCAAACAGAAAGAAAGCGCCAATGGCGAGTGCCACCAAGGCGATAAACAGGGCGCGTTGCATGGCTGCATTCCTGAATGGGTAAAAGGCTCAGACTGCTTTCGCTTCGGTAAGTTTCTCAGATCACTTTTTTATGTCGCGGTTGGATCAGGCGACGCCGTACTGGGCGCGATAGGCTTCAATGGCGGGCAGGTAATCGGCGAAATCACCATTTTCTTTTAAGTAGCCGACCAGCTGACTGAAGGTGATGACCGGGATGATCGGTAACTGATGCTCACTCTGTAACGCCTGAATCGCAGAGAGCTCGCTGCCCGGCGCTTTTTCCTGACGATCCATGGCAACCACGACGCCGGCGAGTGTCGCCTCGGGGTAGTGTGCCAGCAATGCCTGAACTTCACGGATGGCGGTACCGGCGGTAATCACATCGTCGACGATGACGATATTACCCTTCAATTCAGCGCCCACCAGCGTACCGCCTTCGCCATGATCTTTGGCTTCTTTACGATTGAAGGCGTAAGGCACAGAGCGATGGTGATCGCGGTTCAGTGCAACGACGGTGGTGGTCGCCAAGGGAATGCCTTTGTAGGCCGGGCCGAAGACCAGATCAAAATCCAGAGCGGAATCGACCAGCGCCTGAGCGTAGTACCGTCCCAGGCGGTCGAGTGCTTCGCCGGTCTGGAAACGACCGGCATTAAAGAAGTAGGGGCTTTGTCGACCGGACTTCAGGGTGAAGTCACCAAAACCGAGGACGTGTTGGTCGATGGCGAAGCGGATGAAATCGCGCTGCCAGTCGCTCAGTGCTTCTGTCGTTGCAGTGGAAGCGATATGATCCATGAGCTAAGGTCCCCAGGGCATGAGTGTTGTGGCTGCTTGGGCCGAGTTGGCGCGCGAGTATAACGAAAGCGGGCCGAGAACAAAAAGACCGGCACAGTCGGCTAAGTTGTGTGGACACAGCGTTCGATCCGCCTCAGCACTTTCACTAAAAAAGGCCCGCAAATCAGGCTGAAAAGGCGGTACAGTGCCGTGACACTGCACTATCGCGCCGCTATGATACGCGCGTTTTTGACTGGATAGACAGCATGAAGGTCGTCACCCTCAATTTGAATGGCATTGTGAATGCCTCCCAGCGTGGCTTTCTCGAATGGCTCGAGAAACTGGATGCAGACGTGGTTTGCGTTCAGGAACTGCGTGCCAAGGAATATCAGCTGCCCGAAGCGTTTCTGGAAGTGCCCGGCTACAACGCCTTTTTCTTTGACGCAGAAGAAGAGGGTTACTCGGGTACGGCCATATACAGCCGCTCCATGCCCAAAGCAATCATTCGTGGTATTGGATCCCCACAGTGGGATCTGGAAGGTCGGTTTATTCAGGCCGATTTCGATAACGTCAGCATCGCTTCCATCAACGTGCCGCACGCGCGCACCGAAGAGGAAGTGGAACACAAGCTGGCGTTTCTGGAAGTGCTCGGTTTGCACATGAAGAAAACCCGCCGCAAACGCCGCGAGTTTATTTTCGCCGGCTCTTATCAGGTGGCGCATCGCTCCATCGATCTGGGTAACTGGGAAAACCATCAGCGCGAAGCGGGTTTTCTGCCCGAAGAACGCGCCTGGATGGATCAGGTGACCGGGCCGATCGGTTTTGTCGATGCCTTCCGATTGATGAACCGCCAAGATCGTCAGCACAGCTGGTGGCCGTTCGACGAAGCTCAGGCCAACGGCATGCGGCTCGATTACCAGATGGTCACGCCCAACATAGCCGACTATGTGGTTGACGTGAAAATTCAGCGTGAGCCACGTATTTCGCCGCACCTGCCGGTGATGATCGAATACGATATGGAACTGTGATCGGCGTCAGACCGATCCCAGCAGCTTTTCCAATTGCCGACTGTTGAGCGCCTCGATCAGGGCGCTCTTGTCGATCTCCGCTAGCCCCCGCAAGTCCGCAACGGTGCGGGCGACTCTCAAGATGCGATGGTAGGCCCGTGCACTGAGTCGCAATCGTTCCATGGCGGTATCCAATAAGTGTTGATTCGCAGCACTCAGCGCGCAGTGTTGTTCCAGAAGCGCCCCGCTGAGATCCGCATTGGCACACCCCTGGCGATCCAGTTGGCGCTGCCAGGCTTGAGCCACGCGTTGCTGTACGATGGCGGTCGGCTCGCCTGGCGCGGCTTGGGTTAAAACCTCCTTGGGCAGCGCAGGGACCTCGATGTGCAAATCAATGCGGTCCAACAGCGGGCCGGATAACCGCGCCAGATAACGTTGCATCTGCTCGCGACTGTAGCGTTGTGAGCGCGGATCGTCCGGACTGTATCCTCCTGGCGTTGGGTTCATGGCCGCCACCAGCTGGAAGCGCGCCGGAAAGGTGGTCTGACGCGCAGCGCGAGCGATGCTCACTTCGCCGCTCTCCAGTGGTTCGCGCAACACATCCAGCGCCGCCCGTGGAAACTCAGCCAGCTCGTCCAGAAACAAAACACCACGATGGGCCAGGGTCACCTCTCCGGGTCGCGGAATCGAACCGCCGCCAATCAGTGCGACACCCGAGGCCGTATGGTGCGGTGCTCGGAACGGTCGATAACCCCAATTCAGCGGCAGACCACAGACCGACTGCACACTGGCGACCTCCAGCGCTTCCTGCTCTGTCAGCGGCGGCAGTAAGCCCGGCAGTCGTGATGCCAGCAGCGTTTTACCGGTGCCCGGCGGGCCAAAATACAAGAGGTTATGTCGCCCGGCGGCGGCGATCTCCAGCGCCCGTTTGGCACCTTCCTGACCTTTCACATCGGCCAGGTCCGGCGCTGGCGGCGGCGCCGACGGTGGCTGGTAGTGCGCCTGAGGCAGCGCTTGATGGCCGCGAAAATGACTGGTGACTTGCAACAGATGACTGGCGTGGCGCACATCGGACCCAGTAGCCAGCGCCGCTTCGACGGCGCCAGATGGGCTGGTGATCAAGGTGCGTCCGGCGTCGGTGCAGGCAATGGCCGCTGGCAGTGATGCCGGGCCGGGCCTGAGTTCACCCGACAGTGCCAGCTCACCAAAGAACTCATACCCCTCGATGCCATCACCGGGCAGTTGCTTGCTGGCAATTAAAATGCCCAGCGCGATGGCCAGATCAAACTGAGCACCCTGTTTGGGCAAATCGGCGGGCGCCATGTTGACGGTGATGCGTCGGTCGGGAAAGTCGAATTGGCTGTTGAGCAGGGCCGAGCGCACCCGGTCACGGGCTTCTTTCACGGCGGTTTCAGGCAGGCCGACCATGGTAAAAGCGGGCAGGCCGTTGGTGAGATGAACTTCGATGGTGACCAGTGGCGCGTCCATCCCTAAACGCGCACGGCTGTAGAGCACCGCTAAACTCATTGTCGTCCCTGACAGTGTTCGAGTGAGGCTTAACGCTACCCTTTCCACTCGAGTGCGGCAAGGTTCTCAGGCGGTGGCAGTTTGCTCATCGCCCGGCAGGCAATGCATGGCGGTCAGCGTTTCGGTGAGTGCGTTCGGCATCGGCGTACGCGGCTCTTCACCCAGTTCGGCCACCAGTTTGGAGTTGTCCAGTGTGATGGGTTGGTCCCAGAGGTAACGCATTTCCAGCAATCCTTTAAAGGTCAGATTAAACGGCGCCACCAGATGCACCAGCCACCAGGGAAAACCGCCCGCCTTCATGGCGGGTTCGCCGCTGACCTGTCGGACCTGTTGGGCCAGTTCAGCGCCGGTCATCACCTGACCGGCAAACTGGAAATCGGCGTAGCGTGGCAGCTGGTCGCGGCGTTCAATCAGGCGGGCAAAGGTCTCGGCCAGATCGGGTAAGTAGGCGTAGCTGTGCCGGACATTCATGGGGCCGAGATAAGCCATTTTGCGAATGCGTTGGTTGGGTTTAATCAAAAAGTTCAACACCGACGAGCCCGCGCCCGGCCCGAAGAAATCGCCTGCGCGCAGCAGTATGACCTGCACGCCCTCATCGGCGGCTTGACGCAACATCTGCTCCATGTCGACGCGCACCCGGCCTTTGTCAGTAACCGGTTGTTGCGGTGCTGTTTCGGTAATGTTCTCGCCACTGTCCGGCGCGTAGTTATAGACGTTGGCCGGAAACACCAAGGTGGCGCCGGTCGCCTTGGCGGCAGCGATGGCTTCGCGATGCATCGGCAAGCCGATTTCGCGCCAGTGACGGTAGCCGGGCGGGTTGGTGGCATTAACGATCACGTCGCAGCCTTGAGCGGCGGCGGTGGCGTCGCCCGGTTGATGCATATCGCCGCGCCGCCAGTCGATGGCGGGTAAATCCTGAAACTGCTCGGCGGCGGCTTCCGGGTTGCGATGCAGCGCGCGAATGTTCCAGCCGCGTTGGGCCAGAGTGCGGGTGATGTTAGCGCCAACACTGCCGGTGGCGCCGAGGATTAATACAGTACTCATTGTGATCTCCTGGTGAGTTTGGGTGGACACGGCGCTTACTGTGCTCTCTAATAATAAGAATGGAAATTGGCGAAATATGTATCTGATATATACAAAAATGAATGAGTGTGATTAACAAAGCATGAATGAAAAGAGCAGCGAATGGACTCATTACCGGTCGTTCCTGGCGGTGGTTCAGGAAGGCAGCTTGTCAGCAGCGGCGCGTCGATTGAATCTGACGCAGCCGACACTCGGCCGCCACATCGACGCGCTGGAGCAGCAGCTGGGTCGCGCTTTATTTGCCCGTGGGCGTAATGGATTGGAACCGACCGAAGTTGCGCTGGCGCTGATTCCGCATGTCGAAGCCATGAACGCCGCGGCTGAAGCCCTGTTGCGTGAAGCCTCGGGGGAGTCGTCCGAACCCAGTGGCACCATTCGGGTCACGGCCAGTGAAGTGGTCGGCTGTGAGATTCTGCCGTCGGTGTTGGTGCCGTTTCGTCAGCGCTATCCGACGATTGCGTTGGAATTGTCGACGTCCGACCGCGTCACCAATCTGTTGATGCGCGAAGCTGACATCGCCATCCGCATGACCGAACCGAATCAAACGGCGTTGGTGGCCAGGCACATTGGTCAGGTCGAGGTCGCCTTGTATGCGCATCGGGATTATCTGGCTCGGCGAGGTACGCCGCAGCACAAGGACGATGTAAACGGTCATGCGCTCATCGGATTCGATCGCGACGACACCGCTGTGCGCGTTCTGCGCGAACACGATTTCAAACTCGAGCGGGCCGATTTCGATCTGCGCACCGACAATAACTCAGCGCAATTGGCGGCCATTCGCTGTGGCCTTGGCATTGGCCCGATGCAATGCAAACTGGCTGAGCGTGAGCCGAATCTGGTCCGGATACTGTCCGACAGTGTCCGTTTTGAGTTACCGATGTGGCTGGCGATGCACGAATCGTTGCGTTCGGTGCGGCGGGTGCGGTTGCTGTTCGATCATTTGGGTGAATCGTTGCGCGACTGGGTGGCTGACTGAGGCGGTCTTGATACACTGGCGCGTCGATTGTAAGCGGAGAACTGCGCATGACCCTGACTCAAACCCGACTGTACTGGGCAGGCGGCCTAACGGCCGCGCTGATGGTGGCGCTGAGTATTTTCTGGTTTGAACGCCATCAGCGGCGCCATGTGCAGGCGCCGCAGCAGTTGTTGGCGCATCTGGGTGAGGTTGCGCTGGGAAACGTCGCGCTCGATCCGGCGTATTTGCTGGTGGAGGCCTTAGCCGAACAGCAGCGCCTGTGGCTCGGTGATCAATTGTTGGGGGATCTGGCCGACAGTGGTCATCCTGACCCGGAGGCCGCCGTTGCGGCGTTACTGCCTCGTGCCGGCGCTCGTCTGAACGAGGCAGCGGGTTTGGCGGAGGCGCTGACACCGCGCTTGCAGGCGTTGCCAGAACCGCCCTGGTCATTGTTGGTGGAAGAATCGCGTCACTGGCAGGTTCAGGCGGGGGAGCACTGTCTGAGTCTTGGTTTTCAGGGGAATGCGGCGCCGATGTTGTGGCAGTGGCGGTCGTTCAGTCCGTGTCCGGTTGCCAGCGACTGATGCGGTCCGATTCCCAGATATCGATTACGGGGCCGGACGCACTGGCTGCTTGGTGCACCAGTATGGAGGCCACCTTGGCCGCCTGGACTGGACGATAACGCCGCAACGGACCGGAAAAAATTGGCGTTAAGGCCCGCAAAACGGGCGTGCCTAAACGCTCCAACAAACGAAACTCTGAGCGCTCCCCGAGCAACATCGACGGCCGCAATACCGTCAGACGGGGGAAATTCAGCGCAATCAACTCCTGTTCAGCCTGACCTTTGGTGCGCAAATAGAGATTGCGGCTGTCGGCATTAGCGCCAACGCTCGAGACGGCCAGGCAATGCCGTACGCCACGGTCACGCGCCCAATGCGCTACTTGAGATACCAGATCCCGGTCCACTGCGACGAAGGCGTCCTTGGAGCCGGCACGACGCAAGGTTGTGCCCAGCGTGCAGATCAAGATTCCATCGCTGAGTTCAAGATCCAGGGTTTGATTTTCTAACTCGGCAAAATCGAGTACCCGAACGCGCTGATGGGGCAGCGGTGGTGTCAGCGGACGCCGCGTCAGCAGCCAGGTGGGCGCGAAACGGTCATCGCTCAGTCGGCTGGCGACGTTCTGGCCAATCAGGCCAGTGGCACCGATCAAGACGGTGGCGGTCATGCAAACATTTCCTGGCGTTGTGGCCGGTTGGCGCAGAAGTCCGCCACGGCCATGGGTTCGGCAAGATGGAAGCCCTGAAAGTAGTCGACTTCCATCTGCTTAACAACGCTGAGAATGTCGTTGGAATGAACGTGTTCGGCGACGGTGCGGATGTTTAAGTCCTGACACAACTGCACCACCCGCTTAACCAGGATGCGGCTGACTTCGCTTTCATCCAGGTTACGAATCAGGCTGCCGTCGAGTTTGATCCAGTCCGGTTTAAGATGCAGTACCCGCTCGAGGTTGGAATAGGCGCTGCCGAAATCGTCGATGGCGAGCTTGCAACCCAGACGGCGTAATTCCATGAGCGTGATGGCGAAACGCTGGAAGTCGCGCAGTCCATCCGATTCGACAATTTCCAGCGTGACCCGCTCGGCTTCAATGCCTGAACGCAGCCAGTTTTTCAGCCGTTCAATCAACTCCGTATTGCCCAAATCACGCGCGGTGAAGTTCAGGGTGAAGCCGATGTTTAAATCTTTCAGCAGGCGGAAGGTTTCATCGATCATGCGCATCGACAGTCGCGGATACAGCTGGGTTGGTTTGACCAGATCGAGAAAATCCTTGGGCGAATAAATGCGGCCATCCTGACGAATGCGAATCAGCGCTTCGACGTGAGGGACATCACCGCGGGCATCGAATAGCGGCTGGATAAAAGGCTCGATCTCGTCGTTGGCCAGCGCCGTTCGAACCCGGCCCAGCCAGATCAGTCCATCGCGTTTGTGCTTGTCGTTGCCGGGCATATCCAGTGCGCGGGCGATCGGCAGCTGGTGGTGGTAAGCGTGCCGGCGCGCCTCAGAGGCTTTGATCAATAAGTCTTCTGGGCCGGGTGTCATATTCGGTGGCAGTTCGTCGCGATGAGCGGTGCCCGCCGTCAGCAAGATGGGCAACACATTGCGCACGCGTTCGGCGCTGAACACGTCCGACTGATCCTGCAAACGTTCGGTCAGTTGCGCCATGCCACGGAAGAACGTCTGGTTGGCACAGGCGTCCGGCGCGACGATTAAAAACTCATTGGGTGAGCCGCGGAACACCAGTGCGGTGGTCGGCAGCAATTCCGGCAGATGATTCTGAATGGCCTGGCTGAGGTCGCCGAGCAACTGGTCACCAATGGCGTAGCCGTAAAGGTTATTAATCTGCCGCAAATTGTTCACTTTTAAACTGCACACCTGGGCGATGGGCCAGGGGTCGGCATCGCGCAGACATTGCAGCAGGCCGACGCGATTGGCGAGGCCGGTAATGGCGTCGGTTTCGTATTTTCGGAACAGCTCGCGCGTTTTGATTTTGACTTCGGCTTCCAGGTCGCGGTTAACCTGATCGAGGTCTTTGACCGATTCCTGAATCAGATGGAACAGCGGCGTCAGCGCATTGCTTTGGTACGTCAGCAGCGGTCGTTGTTGCGCCGGGTCTTCGGCCAGAGCCAGCACCGTTAAATGGTGTTGCAGTAACTGAGTGCGACCGTTTTCGTGGTGCAGTTCACCTGCGCAATAAGCACCCCCCAAAGGCGCTAATTGACGCAGCGGCGTCAGCTCCAGGTCCGGACCACCGTGATCGCTGGAAACGCGCGCCTGGCAGTTAAATGCCAGAAGCAATTCCGGTCGGACGTCGCTGAGTTGTTGCGCGCCTTTGCTCAACGCCTCCCGACTGATCGAGGGATGACTGTAAGCGAAGCGCACCTTGTCGCCATTCTTGACCGGCTCAGACAGTTGAAAGCCGCCCCCGCTGAGGTGATCGATCGGCACGCAGAGCCGGCGCTGCTCGCCGTCGGTGTGCATTAACGGGAAGTTGCGGTAGTCGGCCGGGTTCAGCGGTTGGTTGTCGTTAAGATAGGTGTCGTACAACATCTGGACGGGGCGGTTGTCCAGCTCAAACAGTTTGCTGCCTTGCGCTCGGGTCACGGTCCAGGTGCGGCCGATTTGATGCCATTGGCTGAACGCCTGTGACTGCACGATTAAGGTCGGGTTATCGAACGTGACCACCAGGCAATGATTCGGATGCACCAAGCCTTGCGCAAAAACCCAGCCGCCGACCTGGTCGGTCATGCGACCGCCCGCGATGGTGACGTTGGGGTGATGTTGATTGACCCAGTGGAAGAGGTCATCGCAGTTGGGGGTCGGGTCACTGAAGAAGGTCAGTGCCAGTCGGGTGTCGTCTTGAATCAGCGGGCGGTAGAGTCGCTCACCCAGCGTTTCCAGATCACTTTGCCAAGGTAAGACCTGGCTGCGCAAGGTGGTGCGTTCGAAGTGCAGACACTGCACCAGCACTTCGCCCTCGATGAGCGGGCCGCTGTTCAGGATGGAACCACATTGCGCGCCAATAACGGTGGCCTTGGGCCACAATGCCTCGAACCACGGCAGGATGGGTTGCAGGTCGTCGGCGGAGGTGTTGGCAAAAATGAGGATCAGTAAGTTGGGGTGATCGGGAAAGCGCCGGTTAAACTCACCGAGCTGATGCAGACCGTCCTCGACACGAGGTCGGAACGAAAACGACGCTATCTGTACGGCCATAATCAGCGGGTTAAATGTGTTAGTGTTTTGTAAGTCTATGTTAAAGATCGTGTCGTTGGAAACCGCTTGTGACGCGGGCTCCACTATCAATGGTCGAATAGCCACATTGTGTGTCAATACGAACGGCGATTGAAATTTCATCAGGAGACAAGGCTTTGGTGGAAGACTCGCCCTCCCCGGTTGCGCAGTGGTTTGTGTATATCCTGCGTTGCGCCGACAACAGTTTGTACACCGGTGTTACCACCGATCCAGAGCGTCGTTTGCGTGAACACAATGGTGAGTTGGTCGGCGGGGCTCGCTACACCCGGGCCCGGCGGCCGGTGACGTTGGTCTACACCGAGGTTTGCGCGAATCGCAGCGAGGCTGGCCGCCGAGAGGCCGCGATAAAATCACAGTCGCGCCGGCAGAAACTCGCGCTGATGGCTGTGCGCACCGAAACGGTGCGCTGACGCTGTCATCTTTCGTTCATGGCCCTGTCATACGGCGTCTCTAGGCTGGCGATGTGAAACTGACCGCTTGTTCAGGCTTCGCCGAAACCGGCTTGGTTTTTGCTGTTAAGACCGCCGGAAAGCCAAGGTCCACTTTTGTTTCGGTTTAATGACGAAGTCGTTAAAGTGATTCAGCCTGTTCTGACCGAAGAGTCAGGACCTGACAAAACCACCAGCTGTTGGCAACAACATGGAGAGCATAATAATGAAATCGCTACTGCCCGTTTCTCTGGGTTTGGCAATCGCGCTGAGCGGTTGTGCGCTGATGGGTCCGAGCTATGAGCCGGATACCGATTACCACCTGACCATTCTGCACACCAACGATCACCATGGCCGCTTCTGGCGCAATGATGATGGCGAGTACGGCATGGCCGCACGCAAAACCCTGATCGACAGCATTCGCGCTGAAGTGGAAGCTGAGGGTGGCGAGGTATTGCTGCTGTCCGGTGGTGACATCAACACCGGTGTGCCGGAATCCGATCTGCAAAACGCCGAACCCGATTTCCTCGGCATGGCCATGCTCGACTACGACGCCATGGCCGTTGGTAACCACGAATTCGATAACCCGCGCGATGTGTTGATGCAACAGGCCGATTGGGCGGGTTTCCCCTTCCTGTCTGCCAACATTGTTTACACCGACAGCGGCAAGACTCTGTTTGAGCCTTATGAAATGTTCACCGTTCAGGGCCATAAAGTGGCCGTCGTCGGTTTCACCACCGAAGACACGGTTAAGATCGCCAACCCTGAATACATGACTGACCTCAGCTTCCTGACGCCGAGCGATGTTGCTGCTGACCTGATCCCTGAGTTGGATGCCAAATCGGATCTGATCATTGCCGTCACTCACATGGGTCATTACGCCAATGGCAACTTCGGTGGCAACGCCCCGGGTGATGTGACCCTGGCACGCAGCGTTGATGGCATCGACGTCATTGTTGGTGGCCACAGCCAGAACCCGCTGTTTGAACCGGACGTTCAGAACGACACCCTGATTCTGCAAGCCTACGAATGGGGCAAGTACGTGGGTCGCCTGGATCTGACGTTGCGCAATGGCGAAGTGGTTGATTACCGCTATGACCTGATTCCGGTCAACCTGCTCGACGACAACGACGAACTGATGCGCGCTGAAATTGCCGAAGACGAAGACATGCTGGCCATGTTGACGCCGTATCAGGAAGCCGGTGGTGAAGCGCTGAACACTGTGATCGGCAGCGCCAATGGCGATTTCATTGGTGATCGTGCGGTCGTACGTAACGAGCCGACCAACCTGGGTGTGTTGATTGCCCGTGCTCAACGCGCGCGCACCAACGCCGATGTGGGCATCATGAATTCCGGTGGTATTCGTGCGGATCTGGAAGGTGGCGACATCACCTATAAAGACGTGCTGACCGTCCAACCGTTCGGCAACATGTTGGCCTATGTCGATTTCACCGGCGCTGAACTGATGAACTACCTGAACGCCGCCGCTGAGAAAGAAGCCGGCAGCGGTGCTTTCGCCCAGTTCGATGGCGTTGAACTGCGCATTGTCGCAGGTGAAGTGGTTGAAGCCGAAGTGGGTGGTGAGCCGATCGATCCGAACCAGACTTACCGTCTGTCGGTGAACTCTTTCATGGCCTCTGGCGGTGACGGTTACCCGAACATTACCGAGCACCCGAACTACGTGAACTCTGGTTTTGTCGATGCCGACATGCTGGCGGATTACATCGAGCGCAACAGCCCGCTCGATATCGCAGACTTTGAACCGGGCATGGCCGTGGTTCGCGACTGATCTTCATGCTCAGTCTGTGTTGCAAAAAGGTCGCTTCGGCGGCCTTTTTTTATGGTGCGACGTCGTGCGCTGCTGTGTGCTTCGCAACAGACCATTGCACAATCAGCCCCTTCGGCTGCGCCCTGGCTGTGGTATGATCCGCGCCGCCATTCTTTTCGACCACCCGCAGCAAGAGCCGAGCATGAGCAAGAATTCTCTGGATAAGAGCAAGATTCGCATCCTCCTGTTGGAAGGTGTCCATCAGAGCGCATTGGATACCCTGAACAAGGCGGGCTACACCAACATCGAATACCTAAAGGGCTCACTGCCCGAAGACGAGCTGATCGAAAAGGTGCGGGACGCGCACTTTATCGGCATTCGCTCGCGTACCCAGCTGACGCGGGCTGTCTTTGAGGCGGCCGACAAGCTGGTGGCCGTGGGCTGTTTCTGCATCGGCACCAATCAGGTCGATCTGAGCGCGGCCAGCGAACATGGCGTGGTGGTGTTCAACGCACCCTATTCCAATACGCGATCGGTGGCCGAACTGGTACTGGCCGAGGCGATTTTGCTGCTGCGTGGTGTGCCGGAGAAAAATGCCGTTTGTCATCGCGGCGGCTGGCAGAAGAGCGCGGTCGACAGCTATGAGATTCGCGGTAAAAAGCTGGGCATTGTCGGTTACGGCAGCATTGGTACTCAGCTGGGTGTGCTGGCCGAAGGCTTGGGCATGGAAGTGATCTTTTTCGATATGGTCACCAAATTGCCACTGGGTAATGCCCGCCAGGTTGGCTCGATGAATGCACTGCTGGCTGAAGCCGATGTGGTGACCTTGCACGTGCCGGAAACCGAAGCGACCAAGTGGATGATGGGCGCCGATCAGTTCCGCCGGATGAAGCCGGGCTCGGTGTTTATCAACGCCTCGCGCGGTACCGTGGTCGATATTGATGCCTTGGCCGCGGCACTGGCTGAGAAAAAACTGCTGGGCGCCGCCATCGATGTGTTCCCGACCGAACCGCGCAGCAATAACGACGAATTCATATCCCCGTTGCGCGAATTCGACAATGTGATCCTCACGCCACACGTCGGCGGTTCTACTCAGGAAGCGCAGTACAACATTGGTATTGAGGTCGCAGAAAAGCTGGCGCTGTATTCCGATAATGGCACGTCGCTGTCGTCCGTGAACTTCCCGGAAGTGGCGTTGCCATCGCACCCGGATGCGCACCGCATTTTGCACATTCACCACAACGTGCCGGGCGTGATGTCGGAAATTAACCGCATCTTTTCGGAGAACGACATCAACATCATTGGTCAGTATCTGCAGACCAATGAGAAGGTGGGTTACGTGGTGATTGATGTGGCGCAGGAATGTTCGCTGAAAGCCTTGGAAAAAGTGCGCGAAGTGAAAGCCACCATGCGGACGCGCATCCTGTTCTGAGTCGATGGCTGCTGTCATAATCGACGGCTGTTTTGATCGTTAGGATGGAGTGGATGCCTTTGTCGCTGTGGCGAACCTCAGTCGGGGTGCTCTGTGCGCTGGTGGTCAGCGCCTGCATGACCCGGCCTGGTCAATCCGAGCTGACCACTTGCACCTATCCGGATAGCGTCCGGACACCGGCGCCCGCTTTTATCTGTGGTCAGCCGTTGCCCGGTTATCCGCTGACGCGGTTACGCTCGTCGCCACCCAGTGAGGCCACGGCGGAAGCCCGCATCGAAAGTGGATTTCAGTCGGTTCATCAGCAACTGGTGCTGGAGTGGAATCAGGCTTGGTATTCCGCGTTACCGGCGCAACAGCGTGACCGGGCACAGGCTCTGGTTTACGACTGGCTCAGTGAAGAGCTGCGGGTGGTGCGAACCCGTACCAGCCCGGCTGGAACCATCTGGATATTGGTCGGCCTGAACCGCACCGCCGAGCAGGCGCGTGGGGTGCTCGATAATCGTCTGCGCTCGGCGGGTATAACGCCACCGCAACCTTCAACCGAACAGGAATTGCCATGATTGCTACGCTTCGCCTGCCTGCCGCCCTGTTACTGCTGGTCGCCCTGATGACGCCCGCGCATGCCTTTGAGCAAGGTTCTTTGCTGGTTTGGGTTGACCCGGGCCGCGATATCGATGAACTGACTCGGTTGGCGGAAGCCTACAGCGAACGTACCGGTGTGACCGTGGAGGTTGCGGCGCCGGAGCAAGGCCGGCGTGCTTTTCAGCAACGTGAAGTGGATAACGACGGGCCCGACATCTACATCGGTCAACACCAACATCTGACTGACTGGGCCATGGGCGGTGTTGTGACCGCCATCGAACCGCGCTCGACGTTACGCAATGCCATCAACGAACCCTATTGGTCGGTGCTCACCTTCCAGGACGTCGTCTATGGCTATCCGTTGGCACTGGAAGGCGCTGTTCAAGCCTGCAATGCCGATCAGGTCGATGCCCCTTTCGACACTTGGCAGGCGGTGTGGCAAGCCGAAAGCAGCCTGGCGCGTCAAAATGCCCGCCCCCTGCTGTTTGATGCCACCAACCTCTATCTGAATTACGGCTTGATGAGCGCTCAAGGCGGCTATGTTTTTGGTCGCGATGAAGCCGGTTTATTGAATACGCAGGATGTGGGATTGAGTGCTCCGGCTGCCATTGCGGCTATGTCGTTTATGCAATCGATGATCGAGGGCGATCTGTTGCCGGCGCGCTTGACCACCGAAGATGTTGATGACGCCTTCACGGCCGATCGGGCGGCCTGTGTGCTGACTGCGGCCAATGCGTTGCCGGATTACGAAGCCGCCGGTGTGGATCTGCTCGTGGGGCCTTATCCGTCGCTGAGTGGTCAGTCCGGGCGCGGGTTTGGTGAGGTAACGGCAGCCTTTATCAATTCGGCGACACCCAATAAAACCCTGTCGCGCCGGTTTATTGAAGACGCCTTGCTCAGTGAGGCCGGTTTCGACGCGTTAACCGAAACCCTGGCGCCGGCTGCGCCTTTGCACGAAGCGGCATTGGAGCAGTGGCAGGAAGACGAAGACTGGCACGCGCGGGCCTGGACCGTTTGGCAAACAGCCGAACTGCAGCCATCGGTGCCTGCCATGGCGTTGTATTGGATGTTTGGCAGTGCCGCCATGGAAGCCATTCTGGAGCAGCAAGCGCCCATTCAATCGACGTTATCTGATGCGGCCGCTCAGATTGCCGAGTTGGCGGTCATCCCCGAGCCCGTCGAAGAAGACGAGGAAGAGTAAGGTGTATGCGCATCGTTGGCATTCTGGTGATGCCATCGAACTGCCGGTCGGCAAGGCCGTGTGTGTCGGGCGCAATTACGCCGAGCATGCGCGTGAGTTGAACAACCCCATTCCGGAGCAGCCGCTGCTGTTTCATAAACCCGCCAGCGCCTTTTGTGAGTTGGCAGGTCAATTGTCGCTGACACGCGCGACGCTGCATTTTGAAACGGAATTGGCGCTGTTGATCGGTGCGCCTTTGACGGCGTCGAGTGATGATCCTTGGACGGCGGTGACGGCTGTGTCTCTGGCGCTGGATTTAACCGATCGCGAACTGCAATTGGAATTAAAACAGGCTGGTCATCCCTGGGAGCGCGCCAAAGCGTTCGATGGTGCCTTACCCTTGGGTCCCTGGTTGCCCATCGCGCAAATGCCCGCTCAGATGGGCGATTGGTCCTATCGTCTGGAACTTAATGGCGCGCTTCGTCAGCACGGACAGATTCGTCAAATGCTGTGTCCGCCGGCGCAATTGCTGCGTTTGATTCTACAGGATTTCAGTCTGTCTCCTGGCGATGTGGTGCTGACCGGTACCCCGGCAGGTGTGGGGGTTTTATCCAACGGTGATCAACTGCTGTTCAAACTGGATGACACCGATTGGCAATTGCACAGCCAGGTGGGCGTCGCTGGCTCTTGACAGTTGTGCCGGCTCAGGCAAAGGTGCCGAGGTCTTTATTCCTGTATTGGTGAGCTGTGATGCGAGTCTTGTGGCTGTTTGTGGCGGTGGTTCTAGGGTTGGCCGGTTGTGCTGGCCTGGGTGTGGATGATGTGTACCGGGCACCCACCTTTCAGCACCAAAGCAGTCAGCTGACCGCGCTGAGCTGGCAGCAACTTGATGGCCGCAGCCGCGTCACCATCACCAACCCCAACGCCTATTCCCTACCCATTCAATCGCTGCGGGCGGAGCTTTGGCTCGATGGCGAACCCTGGCTGCAACTCGACAGCCCACCGATTTCCGGTTTGCCTGCTGGCCGTGCCACGACGGTGAATCTGGATTGGTCACTGGCGGTATCGGGTTTGATCGACCGTGTGGCTGACGCTTATGACAACGGCGAAGTGGCGTTGATGCTGCATCTGTCGCCGACTGTGGATGTGCCGGTACTGGGGCCACGCCAGTTATCGTGGGAACAGTCTTTTACCGTGCCGGTACCGCGTTTGCCGACGGTGCAGCTGGCGGACTGGCGCGTCGATAGCATTAATTTGACTTCGGTGACGGTCGAACTGGACCTGCTGTTGGATAACCCCAATCGTTTTGGTTTAAGCACCGGCCCGGTCGAGCTGGCGGTGCGTACCGGGGGCGATCCGATCTCGGCCGTAAGCCTGTCGCCGGTGTCGATGGGGTCGGGTGAAAAGCGCATGCAGTCGACGCGTTTGCGGCTGGATTATGGTGACCTGGGCGGCACGTTCGTGAATGCGTTGCGTGATGGACGTTGGCCAAACGATCTTGAGCTGGAGTGGCGTGCGCCGGTCCGCAGTCCGGATTTGGGACTGGCATTGCCTGACTTTGTTGGGGAGGTGGCCTTGTGAGTCGGGCTAAGTGGGCTTTATGGGTGGCGGGTGTTTGCTTCAGCCTGAGTGCGACGGCCTCCACGCTCAGTGAGGTGCGAGCCAAAGACCAGCTCGACTGCGGGGTCTCGACCGGCATTCCCGGTTTTTCCAATCCGGATAACCAAGGCCACTGGAGCGGTCTGGATGTGGATATCTGTCGCGCGGTGGCTGCCGCCGTGTTGGGCGATGCCACCAAAGTACGGTTTACCCCCTTAACCCCGGGCGATCGTTTTTCCGCCTTGTCGTCCGGTGAGATCGATATGCTCTCTCGCAATACCACCTGGACACATTCGCGCGACACCACCTTAGGCATGATCTTCGCGGGCATCGCCTTTTACGATGGGCAGGGGTTTATGGTGCAGCGTACCTCCGGCATTCAGAGTGTTAATGATCTGGGCGGCGCGGCTGTTTGTGTTCAGGGAGGGACGACCAGCGAACTGAATTTGGCCGACTATTTCCGCGAGCACGGTCTGAATTATCAGCCAGTATCCTTTGCCACGTCCGACTTGGCGCTTGAAGGATTTCAGGCGGGGCGCTGTGCGGTGCTGTCATCGGATTTGTCGCAGCTGTATGCGCTGCGCACGCGTCTGGAAAAACGGGACAGCGTGCTGATGTTGCCGGAAGTCATCTCCAAAGAGCCCTTAGGTCCGGCGGTCCGGCAGGACGATATGCAGTGGTACAACATCGTTAAATGGACGCTCTATGCCCTGGTCAATGCCGAGGAATATGGCGTGACCCAGACGAACGTAGACGCGATGCGCCGCTCCAACAAACCGGTGATCCAGCGCATGCTGGGCGTGAATGGCGATACCGGGCGGGCCATGGGTCTGTCGGCAGATTGGGCGTATCAGATTGTTCGCCAGGTCGGCAATTACGGTGAAGTCTTTGATCGCAATATTGGTCCGGATACGCCTTTGGGGTTCGATCGCGGGCTGAATTCGCTGTGGAGCGAAGGCGGTCTGCTTTACGCCCCGCCGCTACGCTGACCTTATTGTTAATCCTTAATTCCGGCTGGCCTTAGTGTCTTTTCATGCCTTGACAGTAATATTCTCTGTTGGTTATATAACTACCTTGGAACTTAGATTCCCCAGGCTTTTTAAACCAATGATAAGAGGAAAAGGTTATGTCGATTGCTTTATGGATCATCCAGGCGGTGCTGGCTTGGTTTGCTATCGCGGGCGGCTATTTCCAGCTGTTTAAATTCGCCGATCTGAAAACGTCGGTGGTGGCGATGCAGCAACTGCCACAGGGCGTTTGGGCGGTGTTGGGCGCAGTCGGCATCATTGCCGGGTTGGGCCTGGTGTTTCCCGCCGCTTTTAAAATCATGCCAGTGGTGACGCCCATTGCCGCCGCCGTCATGCTGGCGCATTCGCTGCTGATTGCTGCGTTCTATTTATATTTTGGCGATAAAGCACCGCTGCCCTATGTGTTGGTGATGGCGCTGTTAGCGGCGATCATCCTTTATGGTCGGTTAAAATGGTTGGCCTGAAGTCGAACCAAAACCAAAACAGAGATCGATAGCGATGGAAACCAGCTTTAGTGTCGTCGCCGAACCCAATCGACGTGCCATTCTCGATATGCTGCTCGACTCCGAACGCTCGGTAAGCGAAATAGAACAGGCGCTGACTTTGTCGCAGCCGTCGGTCTCCAAGCATTTACGCATCCTGCGCGAAGCGGGTTTTGTTGAGTCGCGAGTGGAAGCTCAGCGCCGTCTGTATCGGCTGAAACCGGAACCGCTGATGGAACTGGATGCCTGGTTGGCGCCCTTCCGTCGCTACTGGTCGGCGCAGATCGATAAGCTGGAAGCGCATCTGGACGGGCTTGGCGATGATGCACCGAGTGAGGATTGAAGCATGAGCACGGCAGACGATTACCAGGCCGGTGACGCCCAGGGTGCGCGCATCGAAGCGCAGGGGGACGATTGGATTTTGGTGGTTGAGCGGCGTCTGCGTCATTCCCCGACCAAGGTGTGGCAGGCCATTACCGACCCGGAGCAACTGCGTCAGTGGGCGCCGTTCGATGCTGATCGCAATCTGGCACAAAGCGGGATGGCAAAGTTATCCACGGTCGGCACGCCCGAGCCGCATGTCACCGAGACCGAAATCAAGCGCGCCGAAGCGCCGACCCTGCTGGAACTAAGCTGGGGCGATAACGATATGCGCTGGCAGTTGGAGGCGCTCGATGATGGCGGCACCCTGCTGACGCTGTGGCACAGCATCGGTCGCGACTACATCGCCATGGGCGCTGCGGGCTGGCATATCTGCTTTGATGTGTTGGGGCACTATCTGGACGGCGATCCGCTGGGGCGGATTGTCGGAGCGGATGCTATGGCACACGGCTGGCCGAAGTTGCATCAGCAATACGCTGAACAGTTTAAGGCCGGGCGCAGCGGCGAAGCCTGAGCTGGCATTACGGCTGATCCGGTGTTATAGAAAGCGTCGCGCCTGGGAGTAATGGTTGATCCAATAACGATTCGACAGGGAGGACACCGTCACCCCGCGCGACGAAGAAGCGTGCATAAAGCGATCGTTGTCCAGGTAGATGCCCGCGTGCTGCTCTTTACCGGCAATGCGGAAAAACACCAGATCGCCCGGTCGCAACTGATCGAGCCGAACAAACTGTCCACCGTTGAGCATTTGCGCGGTGGTGCGCGGTAAGTCGGTGTGACCCAATGCTTCGCGATAAGCGGTTTTGATAAAACCGGAGCAATCAAAGCCGGCGGGTGTGCTGCCACCGTAAACGTAGGGCACGCCCTGATAGCGGGTATAAACTTCCTCGAACCGAAGGACCAGATCCGACTGCAGCGCGTAGTTCGAGCTTTCCATGCTTTGGTAGCTGGCGCAGCCCATGATCACCAGGCTCAGCAGTAAAGCTGGCCAGGACAGACGATGTGACCAGGGCATGGGCGTGGATGTCATTGCGGGTCCTCAAGGGGTTAGCTCGGCTTACCGTGATGGTAGCGGAGCCAATCCCGTGACAGACACTATCTTTACAGTTCCGGTTACAGCAACGACACCAGGCCCAGCTTAACGCTCAAGCTGATGTTGAGGCCTTCTGCCGCTTCAATTCCGCCCAGCAGATAACCGCCTTCGAGTGAGAAGCGGGCACGTTCGCTCAAGGGGGTGGGGATATCGGCTTCAACGAACAACTGCGTTCCCAGACCGTCTGGGCCGTAGAGTCCATCGAGACCATAGCGGAAACTTTCGCTGTGATTCAGTGCTGATACCAGACCGATGCTGCCGTAATAGGGTTCTACCACGCTGGCGCGCAGCCGGTAACCCAGGTCAATGTCGCTGTTGGAGTCGAACCGCAAGCCAACGAAATAGCTTTGGTCGAGGTTGTTGAGAATGCCAAACAGGTTCTGGCCCACTTCCAATTGGTTGCGATGACGATAGGCCACCTCTTCTACTCGGTCGCCTTCTTCGATCAGCGCCTTGGCCAGGTCGTAGTGGTCAGAACGGGCAATTTCACCGCGGGCGACGTTGTCGTTAACTTCGTTGATGCGGATCTGACCCACCATTTCACGGAACGATTGCTCCGAATCGATCGGTTTGATGTCTTTGTAGATGGCGAAATAACTGCCGGCACTGATGCCGGACAGACGACCGAGGTTGATGGCGACTTCGTTATCGAGCTTCGACAACACCTCACCTTCAACGCGAATGTCAGGCGCGGTCATCTCTACCCAGTCGTTATTGCGAATCGACAACCGGCCGAGTTTGATTTCGCCAACCGAATAGACGCCGCTGACGGAGGTGACTTCGATGATGCCCGTCTGGTTGTCGACAAAGCCGTAGCTTTCGCCGCGGCTGTCACGGATTTCTTCACCCCGGCGGAAGACGCGGTACAACTGACCGACTTCCACACCGGCGCTTTCACCCAGATCGAAATAGAGGCGGTCGGCCGTGACTCGGACAACGGAGCCCAGTTCGCGGAATTCGCGTTTGAGCATCAGCGGCAGCTCGTATTCGAGCTGCGCCAGAATGGACTGTACATCGCGGGTGTTGAAATCCAGTGAGCGCTGCATCTGCAGCTCGCCATTGGACACACCGTAAAAGGAGGTGGTTAAGGTGGACGAACCCCAGCCGTGCGGATAGAGCGTGACCACTGCGACGGTGGTCAGATCGGCACGTCGGGCGGCGTCGACCATGGCGGTGATTTTAGCCTGACTGTCGGGCCGTTCGGACGTCTTGGCGGTGGACACCTGATAATCACGTAACTGGTTGATGGCTTCACTGGCGACCAGACGCAAGTCTGGGCGGCTGGCCAGATTGTCATCATCCAGGTCAGTGACCAGAAGCAGGTTTTGCGCCAAACAGAGGCTACTTGCTGCCCATAACAGGGCGCAGACTGAAAGCTTGCGAATCACAAAAATCGTCCTAACGGGGGTTGAATCCCCTAGTATAGCCGCTGAGCGCCAGATGCAAGGCATTGAGTGGTTTGACGCCATCTTCTAAGGGGCCGGGAAAACTCGTATAATCGCCGCCCCATTTTTCCGGGCTGGTCAAAAAGTGAACGTGCCGGCCCGGGTTCAACGGTTTGAGGTGGAACGTGGATTTTCCCAAGCGTTATCAGGTGGTGGTGATCGGTGGCGGTCACGCCGGTACCGAAGCGGCTCTGGCTGCGGCCCGCACCGGTGCGCAGACGCTGTTGCTGACGCATAACATCGAAACGGTTGGTGTGATGTCATGCAACCCGGCCATCGGTGGCATCGGTAAAAGTCATCTGGTGAAAGAAATTGATGCGCTCGGCGGTGCCATGGCGCGCGCGACCGACCGTGCCGGTATTCAGTTTCGCATGCTCAACAGCCGCAAGGGTCCGGCGGTGCGCGCAACCCGCGCCCAGGCTGACCGAGCGCTGTATCGCGCGGCAATTCGCGACATTGTGGAAAATCAGTCCAACCTGGAAGTCTTCCAGCAGGGCGCTGACGATCTGTTGATTGAGAACGATCGTGTGACCGGCGTGGTGACTCAGACCGGTATCCGCATTCTGGCCGATACGGTGGTACTGACGGCGGGTACTTTCCTCGGCGGCAAAATTCACGTCGGTATGCAGAACTATTCTGGCGGTCGCATGGGCGATGCGCCGAGCAATTCTCTGTCAGCGCGACTGCGGGAACTGCCATTGCGTGTCGGTCGTTTAAAGACCGGCACACCGGCGCGAGTCGATGGTCGCAGCCTCGACTATTCGAAAATGACCGTGCAGCCGGGCGATACCCCGCTACCGGTGATGTCTTACCTGGGCTCGGTGGATGAACACCCCCAGCAGGTCGATTGCTGGATTGCCCACACCACCGAACAAACGCACGACATCATTCGCGCCAATCTCGACCAGTCACCGATGTTCGCCGGTGAAATTGAAGGCATTGGCCCGCGTTACTGCCCGTCGATTGAAGACAAGGTGACCCGTTTTGCCGACAAGACCAGTCATCAGGTGTTTGTCGAGCCAGAAGGCCTGAGTACTTACGAAGTCTATCCGAACGGCATTTCCACCAGTCTGCCGTTCGATGTGCAGGTCGACTTTATTCGGACCATTCAAGGGTTTGAGAACGCGCACATCACCCGGCCGGGGTATGCGATTGAGTACGACTATTTCGACCCACGCGACCTGCGCCATACGCTGGAAACGCGCTATATCGAAAACCTCTATTTCGCCGGCCAGATCAATGGCACCACCGGTTACGAAGAAGCCGGTGCGCAGGGTTTGCTCGCCGGTTTGAACGCCGCCCGTCGCGCCCGAGGCGAAGACGGCTGGTATCCGCGTCGTGATGAAGCCTATCTGGGTGTGTTGGTCGATGATCTGATTACCCTTGGTACTCAGGAGCCGTACCGGATGTTCACCAGTCGCGCCGAATATCGGCTGCTGCTGCGTGAAGACAACGCCGATACACGTTTGACCGAAACCGGTCGCAAGCTGGGTCTGGTCGATGACGAGCGGTGGTCGGCTTTCTCCACCAAACAAGACGCCATCGCGGTAGAAAACGAACGCCTGAAACGTACCTGGGTGCAGCTCGGTTCTGAACAGGCCAAGGCGCTGGCGGAGCAGCTGGATCAGCCACTGTCACGCGAGACCACGTTGCGAGATTTGCTCAAGCGGCCGCAGTTGAATTACACCGACATTGAAGCGCTGGTGCCGAGCGATGTTGAGCTCACCGATGCGGTGCGTCAGCAGGTGGAAATCAGCGCCAAGTACGAAGGTTACATTCAGCGTCAGCAGGATGAGATCGACACCCTGCGTCGTCATGAAAATATGGCGCTGCCGGATGATTTCGATTACGGCAACGTCGGTGGTCTGTCCAACGAAGTGAAACAAAAGTTGGAGCAGGCGCGTCCGGAAACACTGGCGCAAGCCGCCCGTATTTCTGGTGTAACGCCGGCGGCGGTATCGGTTTTGTTGATTCATCTGAAGAAGCGCTCTCTCGGCCACGCTGCGGTGAAAGACAGCGCATGAGTGATGCCTGGCGCGCCGAGCTGGAAACCGGCATAGCGGCGCTCGATCTCGACATCGAACCGTCAGCGGTTGAGCGCTTGTTGGCGTATCACGCTTTGTTGGTGAAGTGGAATAAAGCCTACAACCTGACCTCGGTGCGCGATCCGAGCGAAATGATTCATCGTCACCTGATTGATTCGCTCGCCATTGTGCCTTTTGTCGATCACACTGAATTGCTCGATGTGGGCACCGGCCCCGGTTTACCCGGCATGGTGCTGGCGCTGGTGCGGCCGCAACAAGCCGTGACGCTGCTCGACAGCAACGGTAAAAAAACGCGGTTTTTGACCCAGGTGCGATTGGATCTGGGTGTGGAGAACGCGACGGTTGTGCACAACCGTCTGGAAAGCTGGCAGCCACAGCGTCACTTTGCTCAAATCAGTTCACGGGCCTTTGCCACTCTGGATGAGATGGTGGCAAAATCCAGACACCTGTTGGCCCCGGCCGGTCGTTTTTTGGCAATGAAGGGCCGCTACCCTCAGGACGAGCTCGATGCCCTGCCTAACGGCGTGGTGTGTGATGCTGTCCATTCGCTGAATGTGCCAGGCACCTCCGGCGCTCGACATCTGGTACAGTTGTCGATCCGGGATGTATAAGGATGCGATCTTGACTCAGATTTTCGCGATTACCAATCAGAAAGGCGGCGTCGGCAAGACGACCACCGCCATCAATCTGCCAGCCTCGCTGGTGGCCATGAAGCGCAAGGTGCTGGTGGTCGATCTTGACCCACAGGGCAATGCCACCATGGGCAGCGGTATCGATAAAAACGACGTCGAGTTGAGCGTCTACGATGTGCTGACCAGTCGTTGCGCTTGTGCCGATGCTGTTGTGCGTGCTGACAATGCGGGCTACGACATTTTGCCGGCCAATGGCGACCTGACCGCAGCTGAAGTTGAACTGATGCCCATGAAGATGAAAGAACATCGTCTTCAATACGCGTTGGCGGAAATCAAACAAAATTACGAATACATCTTTATCGACTGCCCGCCGTCCTTGAACATGCTGACGGTTAACGCCCTGGCTGCGGCCGAGCAGGTGTTGATTCCGATGCAGTGCGAATACTACGCACTGGAAGGTCTGGCCGCCTTGATGGAAACCATCGGCTCCATTCAGAAAGTGGTGAATCCGGGGTTGGCCATCGGCGGTTTGTTGCGCACCATGTACGATCCGCGCAACAGCCTGACCAATGATGTTTCCGATCAGCTGAAAAACCATTTCGGCGACAAACTCTACTCTTCGGTCATTCCCCGTAACGTTCGTCTGGCCGAAGCGCCCAGTTACGGCACACCGGTACTGCAATACGATCGCACCTCCAAAGGCGCCCTGGCTTACCTGGCGCTGGCGGGCGAGATGGTGCGTCGGGTTGAAGGCGTTAAAGCACCCGAAGCGGCTGAAATCACAGGATAACGATGACAATGTCACCGAAAAAACGAGGTCTCGGGCGCGGCCTGGACGCACTGATCACCACCCGTGAAGAAGTGGAAGCCATTTCTGAACAGCCGGTTAAAGAAGTCCGCGACGGTAGCCTGCGCGAACTGCCTATCGAATGGGTGCAGCGCGGGGTGTATCAGCCGCGTCGGGATATGTCGGCCGATGCCTTGGAAGAGCTGGCCGCCTCGATTCGGGCTCAGGGTGTGATGCAGCCGGTGGTGGTGCGCCCGGTGGGTCCGCAAAGTTTTGAACTGATTGCCGGTGAACGTCGCTGGCGTGCCTCGCAAATGGCGGGTTTGGATACCATTCCTGCGGTGGTGCGTGATGTACCGGATGAAGACGCCATCGCCATGGCGTTGATCGAAAACATTCAGCGCGAAAACCTGAATCCGATGGAAGAAGCGTTTGCTCTGCAACGACTGCAAAAAGAGTTTGAGTTAACTCAGGCAGGTGTTGCGGAAGCGGTCGGTAAGAGTCGGGTTACCGTCACCAATTTGCTGCGTTTGATCAGCCTGGAAGATGAAGTGCGCCGCTTGCTCGAACACGGTGATCTGGAAATGGGTCATGCTCGAGCCTTACTCGGTTTGCAAGGCAGCGCGCAGGTCGAAGCCGCGCGCCAGGTGGTGGCCAAAGGCATGACGGTTCGGGCCACCGAACAACTGGTGCGTACACTGGCCGAAGGTGGCAAGCCTGAAGCGCCGGTCGAAGCGCGGCCGGATGCCAACATCAAGAATCTCGAGGAGATGTTGTCGCAGCGCCTGGGCGCCAATGTTGCCATTAAGCATGGCTCCAAAGGTAAAGGTTCGTTGGTCATCAAATACAACAGTCTGGATGAACTGGACGGTATTCTGAATCACGTAAAATAGTCACGGTCGCGACAACTATCAGCGTTAGAATTGACGCTTTACACGCCAGCAGCGCCTGGCTGTAACCAAGTGTTGCGACCTTTGGCTCATCTGTATTGAAGCCCCCGAACGAACCCAATATACTCACCCGGATTTTTTGGCTGGTGTCCGGTGGACAAAAGCGGGGCAATGCCCATTTTAGGCAAGCCCGCTGCCAAATGAGCTTCGGTATTGAGCGTTATGGCAGACGATAAAAACCGGAATCAGACCTTATTCAGGCCGGTTCGACCGCGCCCCATACCCCGCCCTACAGCCTGGCGGGTGTTGTTGGTACAGGGGGTGTCTGCGGTCGTGATGTTCGTAGCCGTTGGTATCTGGTTTCCCGAGGTATTGGTATCTGTCGTGGTTGCAGCGCTGCTGGCGCTGCTGGCCCAGTTTTACTTTACCTGGCGAAGTTTGCGTCACTACGGCGCCCGCCAGGTTGGCCTCTTCATTGTGGGTGCAACCCGAGGCCTGTTTGGTAAATGGATGATAGTGGCTGTCGGTCTGCTGTTGCTGTGGCGCAACGCCAGCGGACCGGAAGCCCTAGCCATGCTGCTGACCGTCATCGTCATCAATACGTTGGCGGCAGTACTGGCTCCGATTCTGGTTAAGTGACCGCTCGCAAGGGTGGTAAACAAGGGGATTAGTACCTATGGCAAGTAGCGAAGGCGGTTACGCCAACGCGGGTGAGTACATTCAGCACCACCTGACGAACCTGACCTACGGCAAATTGGAAGCGGGCAGTCATCTGTGTGATGGCAGCACGACCAGTGAAGCCGTTTGGAAAGTGGCTCAATGCCACGAAGAAGTGGAACACATGGGGTTCTGGGCCATCCATTTGGACTCCATGATCTGGTCGATCGGACTGGGCGCCGTGTTTCTTCTGTTGTTCGGAATGGTCGCGCGCAAAGCCCATGCGGGTGTGCCGACCGGCATTCAAAATTTCGTTGAAACCATCGTTGAATTTGTCGACACCCAGGTGCGCGACATTTTCCACGGCCGTAACCCCTGGATTGCGCCGATCGCTCTGACGGTCTTTGTCTGGGTGTTCCTGTCGAACCTGATGGACATCATCCCGGTCGACCTGATTCCTTACAGCCTGGAATTGCTGGGTGTGAAGTATCACAAGATCGTACCGTCGACCGACCCGAACATTACCCTGGGCACGGCGACGTTCGTTTTCTTCCTGATGATCTACTACTCCTTCAAAGTGAAGGGCATGGGTTTCATCAAGGAGCTGTCATTTACGCCGTTTAACCACTGGGCATTCGTACCTTTCAACCTGTTCCTGGAACTGGTTGGTCTGCTGGCCAAGCCGTTCTCACTGGGTCTGCGTTTGTTCGGTAACCTCTACGCGGCTGAGATGATCTTCATTCTGATCGCACTGATGTTCGGCGGCGGCATTTTCATTGCTGTCTTCGGTGGTGCGCTGCAACTGGCCTGGGCGATTTTCCATATCATGGTGATCCCGTTGCAGGCCTTTATCTTCATGGTGTTGACCATCGTGTACCTGAGTCAGGCGCACGAGGACCATTGACGATTCACCGGTCTGGCCCGATGGGTCAGACTAATTTTTCAAACCTTACGACTTAAACTTGAGCTACTAACTGAAACTTAGGAGAACGACATGGAACTGGTATACATTGCCGCTGCAATCATGATGGGCTTTGGCGCGATCGGTGCTGCGATCGGTATCGGCATCCTCGGTGGTAAACTGATGGAAGCCAGCGCTCGCCAGCCGGAACTGGGCCCGATGCTGCAAACCCGCTTCTTCATCGTTGCTGGTCTGATCGACGCCATCCCGATTATCGGTGTTGGTATCGCTATGTACCTCATCTTCGTGGTGGCTGGTTAATCCAAGCGCCCCTAGAGGTACTGTGATTAAACCAACCAAAACGAGGTGAAGGCGTGAACTTTAACGCAACTTTTATCGGACAAATCGTCGTCTTCGCCGTTTTCGTCTGGATTTGTGCCAAGTTTGTCTGGCCTCCGATTATGGAAGCCATGCAGGCCCGCCAGAAGAAAATCGCCGAAGGGCTCGATTCTGCCGACCGTGCTGCCAAAGATCTGGAACTGGCCAAGCACGAAGCGGAGAAGCAGCTGAGCGAAGCCAAGAAAGAAGCGGCAGCCATCCTCGAGCAAGCCAACAAGCGCGCCACCCAATTGGTGGATGAAGCTAAGGTGACTGCTCGTGAAGAAGGCGACCGCATCGTGGCCTCTGCCCAGGCTGAAGTCGATAAAGAAGTCACAGCAGCGCGTGAGCAATTGCGTGAGCGGATTTCTGAACTGACTCTGGCTGGCGCTGAGCGCATTCTGGGCTCTGAAGTCGACGCGAAAAAACACAGCGAGTTGTTGGATAAGCTGGCAGCAGAGCTGTAAGGGGGAAGCATGGCAGAACTCAGTACGCTCGCTCGTCCTTACGCCAAGGCTACTTTCAACGCCGCACTGGACAGTCAGGCGCTGAACGCATGGTCCAAGCAACTGGCGACTCTGGCTGTTATCAGCGAGCAGAGCCAGGTTGAAGACCTGATCAACAATCCAGCCCTGTCGGCTTCCGACAAGGCCGCCGCATTGAAAGATGTTGCTGGCGATGCGATTGGTGATGGCGTTACCAGCCTGATCGACGTCCTGGCCGAAAACCGCCGCCTGTCGTTGCTTGGCGAAATCAGCGTGCAGTATGAAGCGCTGAAAGCTGAGCATGAAAAGAGTGCTGATGTACTGGTGACCAGTGCATTTTCTTTGAGCGATAGCGAGCAGCAAAAGCTGACAGAAAAACTGACCACGAAACTGGGTCGCAAAGTCAGCTTAACCGTCGAAATTGACGAAGCCCTGATTGGCGGTGTGCTGATCAAATCGGGCGATCTGGTCATCGACGGTTCGGTGCGCGGCAAGTTGGCGAAGCTCGCTGACGCAATGAATTCCTAATGAGGGAAATGAAATGCAGCAACTGAATCCTTCAGAAATCAGTGACATCATCAAGGAGCGTATCAGCAAGCTCGATACCGCTTCCAAGGCTCAGAATGAAGGCACCATCGTCAGTGTTTCCGACGGTATTGTGCGCATTCACGGCCTGGGCGATGTGATGTCCGGTGAGATGATTGAATTCGAGGGCGGCCTCTTCGGCATGGCCCTAAACCTGGAGCAAGACTCCGTTGGCGCCATCGTTCTGGGCGACTACAAAGGCCTGGCCGAAGGTCAGATCTGTAAGTGTACCGGTCGTATTCTGGAAGTACCGATCGGCCCGGAACTGCTCGGTCGCGTCGTTGACGCCCTGGGTAACCCCATCGATGGCAAAGGCCCGATCAACACCGACCTGACCGATCCGTTGGAAAAGGTCGCGCCGGGCGTAATCGCTCGTCAGTCGGTTGATGAGCCGGTACAGACGGGTTACAAAGCCGTCGACGCCATGGTGCCGATCGGCCGTGGTCAGCGTGAGTTGATCATTGGCGACCGTCAGACCGGTAAAACCGCTCTGGCCGTTGACTCCATCATCGCTCAGAAAAACTCTGGCATTAAGTGTGTCTACGTGGCGGTTGGTCAGAAGCAATCGACCGTTGCCAACGTGGTACGCAAGCTGGAAGAACACGGCGCGATGGAATACACCACCATCGTTGCAGCCACGGCTTCAGAACCTGCGTCCATGCAGTTCCTGGCTCCGTACGCCGGTTGCACCATGGGTGAATACTTCCGCGATCGCGGTGAAGACGCGCTGATCATCTATGATGATCTGTCCAAGCAGGCAGTGGCTTATCGTCAGATTTCCCTGTTGCTGCGTCGTCCGCCGGGCCGTGAAGCATTCCCGGGTGACGTTTTCTATCTGCACTCCCGTCTGCTGGAACGTGCGGCTCGCGTTAACGCTGACTACGTTGAAAAATTCACCGACGGTAAAGTGAAAGGCCAGACCGGTTCATTGACTGCGCTGCCGATCATCGAAACCCAGGGTGGTGACGTTTCTGCGTTCGTACCGACCAACGTGATCTCCATTACCGACGGTCAGATCTTCCTGGAAACCGACCTGTTCAACTCCGGCATTCGTCCGGCGATGAACGCCGGTATCTCGGTCTCTCGTGTAGGTGGTTCGGCTCAGACCAAGATCATCAAGAAACTGGCCGGTGGTATTCGTACCGCTCTGGCTCAGTACCGTGAACTGGCGGCATTCTCCCAGTTCGCATCGGACTTGGATGAAGCCACCAAAGCCCAGCTGGACCATGGTGTTCGCGTCACCGAGCTGATGAAGCAAGGTCAGTACGCGCCGCTGACGGTCGCTGAAATGGCTGTTTCCGTCTATGCCGCCAACGAAGGTCATCTGAAAGCGCTGGAAGTCAGCGAAGTCGGACGTTTCGAAGCGGCCCTGCATGCCTACATGAACAGCGAACACGCTGATCTGATGAAACAGATCAACGACTCGGGCAACTACAACGATGAGATTGCCCAATCGCTGAAGGACGCCGTGGAGAAATTCAAGGCGACCCAGACCTGGTAATTCACCGGCCACCTCAGGTGGCCGACTGAACTGAGGCAATGCTATGGCAGCCGGAAAAGAGATACGGACAAAGATAGCGGGCTTTAAGAACACGCAGAAAATCACCTCGGCCATGGAAATGGTTGCGGCGAGTAAGAAGCGTAAAGCCCAGGATCGGATGGATGCCAGTAAGCCCTATGCGGACAAAATCCGCGCGGTGATCGGCCATTTGGCCAACGCCAACGCGGAATATCGCCACCCTTATTTGGTTGAGCGTGACGTCAAGCGTGTGGGTTTCATCGTGGTCTCCACGGACCGAGGCATGTGTGGTGGTCTGAATGCCAACCTGTTCAAACAGGTGATTCAGCAAGCCAATGCCTGGCAAGACAAAGGCGCATCAGTGCAAATCAGTGCCATCGGCAGTAAAGGCACCGGTTTCTTCAAAGGTCGCGGCTTCGATGTCGCAGCTTCGATGTCACAGCTGGGTGATAAGCCTTCTGTGAGCGATCTGATCGGCGGCGTCAAGGTCATGCTGGACGATTACAACGAGGGCAAGATCGATCGTCTGTATCTGGTGTTCAATGAATTCGTGAACACCATGGTACAGAAGCCGGTCCTTGAACAGCTGTTGCCCCTGGAAGCGGCCGAAGACGAAAGCGCGCGCCGCCATACTTGGGACTATTTATACGAGCCAGACGCTGAGTCACTGCTCGACCACCTGATGGTTCGCTACGTCGAATCGGTGGTTTATCAGGGCGTAGTGGAGAACTTTGCTTGTGAACAGGCCGCACGCATGATGGCAATGAAGAGCGCCAGTGATAATGCTGAGGATCTGATCGAAAGTCTCAATATGGAATACAACAAGGCGCGTCAGGCAGCGATTACTCAGGAAATCGCTGAAATTGTCGGCGGCGCTTCCGCGGTGCAATAACACGGTTTTGAGAGGATACAGAAGATGAGTAGCGGACGTATCACCCAGATCATCGGCGCCGTTGTCGACGTGGAATTCCCGCGCGATAACGTCCCCAAGATCTATGACGCTCTGAAAGTAAATGAAGTTGGCCTGACACTCGAAGTTCAGCAGCAGCTGGGCGACGGCATTGTCCGGGCCATTGCCATGGGCAGCACCGAAGGTGTGAAACGTGGTTTGGCAGTAGACAATACCGGTGAAGCGATCAGCGTACCGGTCGGCACGGCCACTCTGGGTCGCATCATGAACGTTCTCGGTGAACCCATCGATGAACGCGGTGACATTGGTTCGCAAGAACACGCCACCATTCACCGTGATGCTCCGAGCTACGCTGAGCAATCACAGAACACCGAGCTGCTGGAAACCGGCATCAAGGTCATCGACCTGATCTGCCCGTTCGCTAAGGGCGGTAAAGTCGGTCTGTTCGGTGGTGCCGGTGTGGGTAAAACGGTCAACATGCTTGAGTTGATCAACAACATCGCCATCGAACACTCCGGCCTGTCTGTTTTCGCCGGTGTGGGTGAGCGGACTCGTGAAGGTAACGACTTCTATCACGAAATGAGTGATGCCGGCGTTATCAAACTGGACAACCTGGCGGAATCGAAAGTAGCCATGGTTTACGGCCAGATGAACGAGCCGCCCGGTAACCGTCTGCGTGTGGCGCTGACCGGCCTGACCATGGCCGAGCAGTTCCGTGACGAAGGTCGTGATGTTCTGTTGTTCGTCGATAACATCTACCGTTACACCCTGGCCGGTACCGAAGTATCAGCACTGCTCGGCCGTATGCCGTCTGCGGTGGGCTACCAGCCGACATTGGCGGAAGAAATGGGCGTTCTTCAGGAGCGTATTACCTCCACTAAGACCGGTTCCATTACCTCCGTTCAGGCAGTGTACGTACCGGCGGATGACCCGACTGACCCGTCTCCGGCGACCACCTTCGCCCACTTGGACGCAACGGTCATGTTGAGCCGTGACATCGCTGCTTTGGGTATCTACCCAGCGGTTGATCCTCTGGCTTCTACCTCTCGTCAGCTCGACCCACTGGTCGTCGGCGGTGAGCACTATGACTGTGCCCGTGGCGTTCAGGGCGTGCTGCAGAAGTACAAAGAGCTGAAGGACATCATCGCCATCCTGGGTATGGACGAACTGTCTGATGAAGACAAACTGACGGTAGCGCGCGCTCGTAAGATCGAACGTTTCCTGTCTCAGCCGTTCCACGTGGCGGAAGTCTTCACAGGTGCTCCAGGTAAATACGTATCACTGAAAGAAACCATCCGTGGTTTCCAGGGCATCCTGGACGGTGAATACGATGAGGTCGCCGAGCAGGACTTCTACATGAAGGGTTCGATCGACGAAGTAATGGAAGCACACAACGCCCGTAGCAAAGGCTAATCAGGGCGGAGGTAGCTATGGCCATGACTGTTCATTGCGATATCGTCAGCGCCGAAGAGAAAATCTTCGAAGGGCTGGTCGAGACCATCGTCTGTGAAGGCGAGCAGGGCGAGCTGGGTATCAAACCCAAGCACGCGCCCTTGCTGACCCGCCTGAATCCGGCGCCGGTCAAGCTGACGCTGCAAAACGGCAGTGAAGAGGTGTACTACGTTTCTGGAGGCTTCCTGGAAGTCCAGCCGGACGTGGTGACCATTCTCGCTGATACCGCTTTGCGCGCGCACGACATCGACGAAGCCGCAGCGGCAAAAGCCAAGCAGGACGCCGAACAAGCCATCGCCGATAAGATGGCCGAAGCGGAGTTTGCACAGGTCGCAGCCGACCTGGCGCGGGCCGCTGCCCAGTTGCGCACACTGCGGGAATCCAAACGCCTGAAGTGATGCCAGACTGATGCAGTTAAAAAGCGACCTTCGGGTCGCTTTTTTTTTGCGTTACAGAATGCTTGGGTAACAATGCGGGTCCCAATAGGTGGGTTCGACATGATTGAAAAGCTGGAACTCAAACAAGTGCGGACGCTGGCTGTTCTGCTGCAGACCGGTTCGATCTCGGCGACTGCCGAACACTTGAGTCTGTCGCAGCAGGCCGTGAGCCAACAGCTGAATCGTTTGCGCGAACTGCTGGGCGACCCTTTGTTTGTTCGCTCCGGTCAGGGTATGGCGCCCACCCACTATGCCCGCTCGATTGAAGCGCAATTGCAGCACGTTTTGGCGGCGGTGCAGGCAATTCCGTTACCGGGCCAGCAAGCGTTGAACGAATTGGATCGCGCGCTGGTGATTTCTGCGACTGACTACACACAGCAACTCATTGCGTTACCGCTGTTAGCCGAATTGCGCGAATGGGCACCCAACGTTCGACTGAAACTGATCAATATTGAAGCTCAGTCTCTGACTCGTCGGATGCAACAAGGTGACATCGATCTGGCATTAACGACGTCAGCCTATGTGCCGGAAGGTTTGGAATCACGTGCACTCTTTACTGAAGAATATCGACTGTATTCCGCGCATCACTCTGTGCCCGATAATACCGCTTTGAGTTTGTCTCAACTGGTGGGTTTAGATTTTGTCGTGACCTCACCCGGAACCGCCGATTTTAAAGGTTCGGCGCAGGACTGGTTTGAACGGCGCGATATTAAGCGACGCGTTGTGCTCAGCGTGCCCAGTTTTTATATGGCGCAACGGGCGCTGCAACAGGCGGCATTGGTTGCGTTTCTGCCACGTCGATTGCCGCGTTTAGAGGGAATTTATGAATTGCCATTACAGCCGTTGCCTCCCGGCTATGAAGTGGTTGCTGCTTACCATCCAAGCGCCGCTTCCGATCCATTATTGAGGCGGGTTTTGACATGGATGCAGACTTACTTTTGAGCGTGCTTGTATCGGATACAAGGCGTGATTGATGGTTGGGCCTGGCCGCGCTGCATAAGATGCGCGCTCAATCAATTGCACCGAGAGCGCTGCCATGTCCATTGAAATGATCAACCCCGAACACCTCTACGACGGTACACCGGTCGGCTTATCGCAAGCCACGGTTGATACCGATACCGGTCTTATATTTGTTTCTGGCCAAGTGGACTGGGACAGCAACAGTCGGCGCTTGCACGACGGCATCGCTGAGCAGACGGACGCCGCTCTGGCGAATCTAGTCATTGCCCTGGAAGCAGCTGGCTCAGGGGTCAAAGGTGTGCTGCAATTACGCATCTATGTGCGCGGCGAAGTAGCCGATCACTTGCCTTCCATTGCGCCCTTGTTGCCCAAATATTTTGGCGAACATCGACCCGCGTTAACCGGTATTGGTGTGGCTTCTTTAGCCGAGCCGGATTTGCTGATTGAAATTGAAGCTACGGCTAAGGTATTGCGTTAATTATTCTTAAAGCTGATAGCGACGTAAACGTTGTTGGTCGTCCGGTTTGCGGGCGATCAACACCGCGCGCAGCGGTGCGGGGAGTCCTTCAATGGTTAAGTTAGGGTCGTCTTGATCCAGATAATCGGCCAGTGATTGACCGGGTTTCCAGTCGGTATTGCGTTGCTCTTCTGTCGTTGTATGAGTGACATCAACAATGTGAACGTCTTCAAAGCCTACCTTCTCTAACCACAGTGCCAACGCTTGAGGCGAGGGCAAAAACCAAACGTTATTCATGCGGGCATAACGCCCGGGTGGTACCAAGGCTTCACGTTCACCGCCGTCAATCACCAGAGTTTCCAACAGCAGTTCTCCGCCGGGTCGCAAAGCAGCACGGAGCTCGCTGAGGTGATCCAAGGGTGAACGTCGATGGTACAGAACCCCCATGGAAAATGCCGTATCAAAGGCTTCCAAATTGGGAGTTAACTGTTCCAGTGTCAGTGGCAAAACAGTGTGGCTGGGGTCATTAAAATAACGGTTAATGGCCAGGTGTTGAACGACCGACAACCAGGACGGATCAATGCCCGCCACCAGTCGTGCGCCCGCTGCTTTCATGCGCCAGCCATAGTAGCCATTGCCACTGCCGACATCCAAAACGGTACGATTTTTTAAATCGCTTAAATGTGGCGCAACACGCGCCCACTTCAGGTCGCAACGCCATTCAGAATCGATAAAAGTGTCGAATAATTGGAAGGGACCTTTGCGCCAGGGAATCAAACCGCGCAATGCCTCATTGAGTGATTCTGATTGATCTTGTGTTAGCGGTTGCTCGGTACTAGCAGCGACTCGATCCAGGTTGATTTTTAAGTGATCAATATTCGGTAGCTTATCGAGTTGCTGCAAAAATCGTGGCAAATTCCCGTCGTTTAAGTTGGCAAATAATTGTGCCATTTGTTCGCTTAATGGCGCTTGCCAATGAGCAAGGGAGGTATTGGATAAACACTCAATAAAAGGACGGTAATCAATCATTTGATGGCCAGGAAAGAAGCGAAATTAAAACTCTGGTACCAGAGTGTTGCCACCTGAAATCCAACGCTGTGCAAACGGTTTAAATGATCGTCAGCGCTTTCCGGTAATAGCACCCGTTCAATGGCCTGACGTTTCTGACTGATTTCCAAATCGCTGTAACCATTGGCGCGTTTAAAATCGTGGTGATGCTGCCCGAGCAATTGTTCCTGTACCGGATCTTCGAAGCGCAGTTTTTCCGACAACACCAAAGCACCACCGGGCAGCATGCCATCGTAAATGCGTTGCAGTGTCGCCTGACGTTCTTCCAGTGGAACAAATTGCAGCGTGAAATTCAGGACTACGAACGAAGCGCGCTCGAGCGTCAGGTTGGTGATATCGGCGCAAAGAGTGTGCACGGGTGTGGGTAAATCTTCACTGTCGAGAAAATCGCGGCTGCGATCGAGCATCGCTTGGCTGTTATCCACCGCAATAATGCGCGCACCGGGCGTGTGAACGCGATGCCGCATCGCGAGGCTGGCGGCCCCCAGCGACGAACCGAGATCGTACAGCTGGCTGTCCGGCTGGGCATACTGCTCAGCCAGTACGCCAATCATGGCGATGATATGGCTGTAACCGGGCACCGAGCGTTTGATCATGTCCGGGAAGACGCGGGCGACCTGCTCATCAAAGCGGAAATCAGCGACCTGGCCGTGGTCGCTGGCGTAGATGGTGTCTTTTTCGTGCGGCATAAAGGCTGAGACTGAGGTTCGTGGAAAGCGCTCAGTTTACCGGTTCAGCGCATAAATCGCGCCCCTCTTGAGCGATCGGCGGCAACCAGTAAGCCAGCACACCGATCAGCGGCAATAGACTGCAAACCCAAAACACGCTGTGCAAGGAAAAGTGATCCACCGCCACGCCTAGCGCCGCCGCGCCAATTCCGCCCAGACCGAACGCCAATCCAAACAGCAAGCCGGAAACGGCGCCAACCCGGTTGGGAATCAGATCCTGAGCGTACACCACCATGACCGGAAAGGCGGATGCCAAAATCGCACCGGAGAGCACGGCGGCCGGTAATGCCAGTGGCAAGTAACCGCTGGTAGCGGCAAGGCTGAATGGCAATGCGAGCACAAACGACGCCAGGATAACGCTGCGCCCACCCAGGTGATCACTGGCCCAGCCGCCGACGATGGTGCCGCTGGCAACCGCCGCCAGAAACAGGAACAGGCCAATTTGCGCCAGGTTCTGATCCAGTACAAAACGGTGCATCAGGTAGAACAAGTAGAAGTTGCTGAAACAGGCCAGATAAAGCCATTTCACGAGCATCAACCCAAACAGTAATGCCAGGCCACAGCGTTGTTGTCGATTCAGTGATGCCCGGTTTCGGCTGGGGGGGTGTGTCGTCTTGGGTTGGCGTTGCCAGGGTGCCAGGCGCAGTATCAATAGCAGAGCTGCCAGTGTGAGCACAGCAAACCAACTGATCTGCGAACGGCCAATCGGCAATACCAGAGCAACCACCAACAGAGGACCCAGGGCTGCGCCTAAGTTACCGCCAAATTGAAACAGTGACTGTGCCAGTCCGGGTTTGTGGGCGCTGCTCAACCGAACCAGCCGTGCGGCTTCAGGGTGAAACACGGCCGAACCCAGTCCAAGCATCAGGCTGGCTGTTAGCAGGCCCGTGTAATGCGGCGCGAAGGCCAGCGTCAGCAGGCCAGCCAGAGTGCACAGCATGCCCAGCGGCAGTAATGCAGACAGCCGATAGCGATCAGCCCAGCTTCCGATCAGCGGCTGCATCAAGGAAGCCGTCAACTGATAACTCAGCGACAGCAAACCCAGTTGGGTGTAGCTGAGCGAAAAGTCGGTTTTCAGCAGCGGGTAGATGGCCAGCAAAACGGATTGCACCAGGTCGTTCAGCAAATGGCACAGGCTGAGGCCGGTGATTAGGGTGCGTTCGGTGGTTCGGGATAACACAGTGGGGGTGGTCATACGGCTCTCCTGTCAGTTTAAGCAGCATGCGCCAGACTGGCAGTTGGCCTGAATATGCAATAGGGTCATTTTCTTTATCAATTGGGCCATCGTTATGACCACACCTGTCCGTGACCTCTTTACTAAGGGCGAATGGTGTCAGCCTCAGGATGTGTTTGCTCCGCACCGCCATCGTCGTGGCCAGTTATTGTTTGCTGAAAATGGCTTGGTACGCGTGGAAACGGACCAGGGCGCCTGGGTTATGCCACCGCAATGCACGCTGTGGATACCGCCAGGCGTGGAGCATTCGGTGCTGATCAGCGACCGGGTGCATCTGATCAACCTCTATGTAGAGCCGCAGGCCGCGGCCATCATGCCGACGCAGTGTGAGGTGTTTGCGGCAACCGAGTTGTTGGTCAGCCTGTTCAAGGAATCGATTGTGCTCAGTGCCCAAGCGCAGCAAACAGAGCGCGATCGGTTGCTGCATCAGTTGTTGATGCTGGAAATACAGCAACTCCAGTCGATGCCATTTTCACTGCCACTGCCGGCTCACCCAGCATTGCGTGCACGGTGTGAGGCGTATGCGCAGCGACCGCAGGCGGGTGTCCGGTTAAATAACTGGTGTGATCAGGTGGGGTTGAGTCGGCGGTCACTCACCCGTTTGTTCCGACAGCAAACCGGCCTCAGCCTGATTGACTGGTGCAACCGAGCCTTGGTGTTGGCGGCGATGGAGCGATTGATGTCAGGTACTCGGGTCAGCGTCGTAGCCTATGAGCTGGGTTATGACAGCCCCTCAGCGTTCTCAAGCGCGTTCCGCAAACAACTCAAACGACCGCCCAGTCATTTTTTACGACCACAACCGTAAGAGGGGCGCGCAGCGGTCGAAAAGTATCGGTCGAAGGTTATGATGGCCGATGGTTAAACGCGATCGCTGCAGCGTTGGTGTATGCGCTCAAACAGACTGGCTGAGTGATAGCTATAAACCATGCGATGTGATTGGAGCCTGGCTTTGGTGACATGAATGGTCGAACGGACCCAACAGGAGTGATCGATAGTGACACAACGCATTGAAGGACTGGATGTCGCCCGGGCGCTGGCACTGTTTGGCATGGTGGTGGTTAACTTCCGGCTGGTTATGGGCGCCGATCACGGTCGAGACTGGTTACTGAGCCTGGCCTTGTTATTTGAGGGGCGTGCGTCAGCGCTGTTCGTGGTGCTGGCGGGCATTGGCATCAGCTTGATGACCGCTCACGCTCGTGGGCACGCCGAGTTTGGTGTTGTCCGTCAGCAGCGCCGAGGTGTCGTGCGCAGAGGGTTGCTGCTTTTCGTGGTTGGCTCGGCGTACACCGCTATTTGGCCGGCCGATATTCTGCATTATTACGGCCTGTATTTTGTCTTCGCCGCCTGGGTTCTGGTGTGGTCTGATCGCGCGCTGTTGTGGCTGGCGGCGGTGGTTATCTTGGCGTTCTCGCTGTTGTTGCTGATGTTCGATTATGAGGCCGGTTGGGACTGGTCATCTTTGACCTATCAAGATAGCTGGTTGCCCCTGGGGATGATTCGTCGATTGTTTTTTAATGGATTTCATCCCGTCCTGCCTTGGCTGGCATTTTTATTGTGGGGAATGTGGCTGGGTCGCCGTGATTTAACCGATGCCCGCATCCGGCGTCGATTACTGATCGGCGCCGTTATCGTCTTGGCCATGGTTGAAGGCAGTTTCTGGGGGCTCGGCGTCTGGGTGCGTGATCAATTTGCGGCCACACCCAGCAGCGATTTGGCGGTGTTGACCTCGATCGACATGATGCCGCCTCTACCGCAGTACGTTTTGAGCGCGTCGGCCTCGGCCACCGCGGTACTGCTGGTGTGTATTGCGTTGGCATTGCGCAAGCCCGGAGCGATGTGGATAAACGCCTTATCGGCTACGGGCCGGCTGTCTCTGACCCTCTACGTAGCGCACGTTATTGTCGGTATGGGGTCCTTGGAGGCATTGGGGCTTCTGGGCGGGCAAGGTGTTGAGTGTTCCTGGTTGGCCGCGCTGGTGTTTTGCTGTGCGGCTGTTGTTGTCAGTGTGTTCTGGTTACGCCGTTTTCGTACCGGGCCACTGGAGTGGTGTGTCCGCAAGATCGCTGGTTAGGCATTGCGGTGGTCGAATATTGGCCGCTGATCATTATAATGCCGGCTGCATTACCACACGATTCCCGGTTCTGCCCAAACTCAGAGCAGACCGCCCCGTTACGACCCGCAGGTGAGCCATGTAGCCCAACGTTCGCAACTTTTATGAGTCTCAGGTTTCTGGCTGAGTCCCGCCAGGATTCTGGTTGGGCAAATTGAACGGCTCCGGTCGTTACGGCATGACAGGTTTATTCAATGACAGACACAAAAATTGCCAGCGAAGTGGGCAAACGCCACACCTTCGCCATCATCTCCCACCCCGATGCGGGTAAAACCACCATCACTGAAAAGGTGCTGTTGTTCGGACAGGCGTTGCAGACGGCAGGCACTGTTAAGGGTAAAAAATCGGGCCAGCATGCCAAGTCCGACTGGATGGAAATGGAAAAAGACCGGGGTATTTCCATTACCACCTCGGTGATGCAGTTCCCTTATCACGACAAGCTGGTCAATCTGCTGGATACACCCGGGCACGAAGACTTCTCAGAAGACACCTATCGCACCTTAACGGCGGTCGACTCCTGTTTGATGGTGATTGATGCGGCCAAGGGTGTGGAGGATCGCACCATTAAGCTGATGGACGTCGCACGCATGCGCGAAACGCCTGTGCTGACGTTTATGAATAAGCTCGACCGCGATATTCGCGACCCCATCGAGCTGATGGATGAAGTCGAAAACATTCTTAAGATCAGCTGTGCGCCAATTACTTGGCCTATCGGGCAAGGTAAGCAATTTAAAGGTGTCTACCATCTGCTGAACGACGAAGTCATTCTTTACCAAAGCGGTTTTGGTCATACCATCACTGAACGTCGGGTGATCAAAGGGCTCGATAATCCGGAGTTGGATGCCGCCTTGGATGGGTATGCCGATGAACTGCGCGATGAAATTGAATTGCTCAAAGCGGCAGCGAACCCTTTCGATTTGGAAGAGTTTCTGGCGGGTCAGCTGACACCGGTGTATTTCGGCACGGCGCTGGGTAACTTTGGCGTGGACCATATGCTCGATGGCCTGATTCAGTGGGCACCAACACCGCAGCCGCGTGCGACTGACCAACGTGAAGTCACTGCCGAGGAAGACGCTTTCTCAGGATTTGTGTTCAAGATTCAGGCGAATATGGATCCGAACCATCGCGACCGTGTTGCCTTCTTGCGTATTGTGTCCGGAAAGTACGAAAAAGGCATGAAGATGCGTCAGGTCCGGCTCGGCCGTGACGTGCGCGTTTCCGATGCGCTGACATTCCTGGCGGGCGATCGGGCGGCTGTCGAAGAAGCTTGGGCCGGCGATATCATCGGCCTGCACAATCATGGCACCATTCAGATTGGCGATACCTTCACTCAGGGTGAAGAGATTAAGTTCAGCGGCATTCCCAACTTTGCACCGGAATTGTTTCGCCGCATTCGACTAAAAGATCCGCTCAAAGCCAAACAGCTGCAGAAGGGTTTGCTACAGTTGTCTGAAGAAGGTGCGGTGCAAGTATTCCGCCCACTGAAAAACAATGATTTGATTGTCGGTGCCGTGGGTCTGCTACAGTTTGATGTCGTGGCACAGCGTTTGAAAAGCGAATATAAAGTCGAGGCGGTCTACGAACCCATCAGTGTTGCTACCGCGCGCTGGGTGGAAGCGCCGGACGAGCGTCAGCTTGAGCAGTTCCGTGATAAAGCCCATGACAACCTGGCACTGGATGGCGGCGATAACCTGACGTACATCGCCCCGACCATGGTGAATTTGCAGATGGCGCAGGAGCGGCACCCGGAGATCGGTTTCCGTAAAACGCGCGAACACTGAGTGTCGGCTTAAACGAGAAAGTTTGGAGGAAGATGCATGATCGTCTATTTACTGGGGTTGTTGCTGATTAACGCAGGCGGCGGTAGCGCTGCGGTCCTGGGTTTGCAGTCCCTGGTGAGTGATGGGCGAGTGTCGGCTTACGATGCCAAAGGTTATCTGGTGGTCGTGATGCTCATTCTGACTTTCCTGTTTTCGAGCCTGGCCTATTTTTGGGGCGTCAGTCGCTTTGGCGTCCCCGATATCACCGCACCGGGCATTAATGGAGCCACCTTTGGCTTGCTGTTTACGGCCTGCTGTTGCATGGGCGCTTTGGGTTATGGCTTGTCGCAGATGCAAGCGCCTGAACGCTATCGGTGAAAACTGGATTTGGCCCGCTAAAAAGGCTTGCTCCAGTCCTGCATCTTATATATGATCCGCGCCCTCATTCTGGATTAACTTCCCCTGAGCCCCCACTTACATGGCGGAGTTAAGAGACTAAGATGAAAACATTTGTAGCAAAACCGGCAGAAGTGAAGCGCGACTGGTACGTTGTCGACGCTGACGGTCTGACCTTGGGCCGTTTGGCCACAGAAATTGCTCGTCGTCTGCGCGGTAAGCACAAAGCCGAGTTCACGCCGAACGTCGACACTGGCGATTACATCGTCGTGGTCAACGCTGAGAAAGTGGCTGTGACCGGTCGTAAAGCGAGCCAGAAGATGTATTACCGTCACACTGGTTATCCGGGTGGCCTGAAGTCCATGAGCTTCAACAAGATGGTTGATCACAAGCCTGAGCAAATCATCGAGTTGGCCGTTAAAGGTATGATCCCCCGCACACCGCTGGGTCGGACCATGCTGAAGAAGCTGAAGGTGTATGCCGGTACTGAACATCCGCATACTGCTCAGCAGCCGAAAGAACTGAAGATTTAACGGGGAGCATCATGACAGCCATTCAGCAAAACTACGGTACCGGTCGCCGCAAAACCTCTGCCGCGCGCGTATACCTGCGCCCCGGCAACGGCGACATTCGCATCAACAAGCGTTCGCTGGAAGAGTACTTCGGCCGCGAAACATCACGCATGATCGTGCGTCAGCCGCTGGAACTGGTCGAAATGACCGATAAGTTCGACGTTGTTATCAGCGTTTCCGGTGGCGGTGCCAACGGTCAGGCCGGTGCGATTCGCCACGGCATTACTCGTGCTCTGATCGCTTATGACGAAAATCTGCGCAAGCCGCTGCGTGCTGCGGGTTACGTAACTCGCGACGCCCGTATGGTCGAGCGTAAGAAAATCGGTCTGCACAAAGCGCGTAAGCGTCCTCAGTACTCCAAGCGTTAATCGCGTTGGTGGACTGTACAAGCGCCCGGCTCATGCCGGGCGTTTTTGTTTGCAGCCAGCGCCTGACGGGGGCTGCAGCAATGTTTATGCGGCTTTTGTATACCCTTGTTCGGCGAAGGGTTTTCTTGTCACAGAAGGCGTAATTCTTTAGTATTCCCTCCATTTTGTGGCATCTGCCCAGTACTACACTACCTTCAGACAGAGGACCTAATAATGACGCAAGACGGCGTAAATCAGGGTCGGCGCCGCTTTCTCTACATTGCCGCAGGTGCCATGGGCGCTGCGGGTGCAGTGGGAGTCGCAACCCCTTTCGTCAAATCCTGGTACCCCAGTGAGAAAGCCAAAGCCGTTGGCGCGCCCGTGAGCGTCGATATTGGTACGCTGGAAGCCGGTGAGATACGGACTGTAGAGTGGCGAGGAAAGCCTATTTTCGTCGTGCGTCGCACTGAGACCATGATTGAAAACCTGCAACAAGATGCGTTCATGAGCCGTCTGTCTGATCCTCAGTCTGAAGTTGCTTCGCAGCAGCCGGAATATGCGCAAAACATCTTGCGCTCGCTTTCGGACGATCTGCTGGTGCTCGAAGGCGTCTGTACACACTTGGGCTGTTCGCCACAGTTTCGTCCAGAAGTAGAGCCTCAGCCGTTTGATGAAAACTGGATGGGTGGGTTCTTCTGTCCTTGTCATGGCTCTCGCTTCGATCTGGCGGGTCGCGTATTCCGTGGTGTGCCAGCGCCGACCAATCTGGTGGTGCCGCCCCATCGCATTGATGGCACCGTTTTGACTGTTGGTGAGGAGGCCGCCTGATGAGTACTAGTAAGCCCGCTGTAATGCAGTGGATTGACCGGCGTTTACCGGTTACCAGTGCCTATGAAAAACACATGTCCAAGTACTATGCCCCCAAAAATTTGAACTGGTGGTATGTGTTTGGTCTTTTAGCCATGTTGATGCTGGTCAATCAAATTTTGACTGGGATTTGGCTAACCATGATTTATGTTCCAAGCACGGCTGAAGCTTTTCATGCTGTTGAAGCCGGCATGCGTGATTTGGCAGGTGGCTCTGGGTGGATAATCCGTTATATGCACTCTACGGGAGCTTCCTTCTTTTTTATCGTCGTATACCTGCACATGTTCCGGGGCATTATGTATGGCTCGTACCAAAAACCACGGGAACTGATTTGGGTGTTTGGTATGTTCGTCTACTTGGCGATGATGGCTGAGGGTTTCATGGGATATGTTTTGCCATGGGGGCAAATGTCCTATTGGGGTGCCCAGGTAATCATCTCCCTGTTTGGTGCTATTCCCGTCATCGGTGATGGGTTGACTGAATGGATTCGCGGTGACTTCCTGATCTCGGGTATTACCCTGAATCGTTTCTTTGCGTTGCATGTCATTGCGGTGCCATTAGTGCTGGTTTTGCTGGTGGTATTGCACGTACTGGCGCTGCATGAGGTGGGTTCGAATAACCCTGACGGTATCGATATCAAGAAGCATATGGATGACAAGGGTCGTCCTTTGGATGGGATTCCGTTCCATCCTTACTTCACCATCGGCAAGCTTCCGATGATTATAATCTTCTTGTTCGTTTTCTGTGGTGTGCTCTTCTTTTTCCCAGAAGGTGGCGGTTACTTCCTGGAACACGCGAACTTCGAAGCAGCTAATCCTTTGAAGACACCTGAGCATATCGCACCAACCTGGTATTACGGTGCTTTCTACTCCATCTTGAGAGCGGTGCCTGATAAGTTGTTAGGTGTTGTTGCCATGGGCGCGGCCATAGCTCTGTTGTTTATCCTGCCTTGGCTGGACCGAAGCCCGGTCCGTTCTTGGCGGTATAAAGGTTGGTACAGCAAAATAGCCGTTATTCTGTTTGCTTTATCCTTTATTGCCCTGTCTGCTCTTGGCGGCATGGAGGCTGATGTTAAGAACACATGGCTGGCTCGCTTCTTTGCTGTAATCTATTTCGCCTTTTTCCTTCTGATGCCGTTTTATACGCGTTGGGAGTCGACAAAGCCTGTGCCGGAGAGGGTGCCAGAATGATGAAGAAAATTTTGTTGTCTCTCTTTGTTGGCTTGTTGCCAATGATGGCCCTGTCGGCTGGTGGCGAAGATCTGTTTCTTGACCACATCAAAACAGACGTCACTAACAAGCCGTCATTGCAGCGCGGTGCCCAGTTGTACATGAACTACTGTATGGGTTGTCACTCGCTGGAGCATGCTCGCTATAATCGGATGGCTACGGATCTGGATATTCCTGAAGATATTTTGATGGAGAACTTGGTCTTTACTGACGCAAGTTTTGGTTCGCTGATGGAGAACTCCATGAGCGAAGACGATGGTAAAGCCTGGTTCGGTTCTGCCCCGCCTGATTTGACGCTTGTTGCTCGTGTTCGTGGTCCGGATTGGTTATACACCTATTTGCGTGGTTTCTATAAAGATGAAAGCCGTCCAATGGGTGTCAATAACGTCCGCTTTAATAACGTCGGCATGCCGCACGTATTGATGGAGCTGCAGGGTTTATGTGCTGAAGCGCCGCATCCCGTCAGCGATAAGCGTTTTGATCCGCTGACTGGCCAGACCATCACCGAAGGTGGATGTGAGCACTACGAAGTTGAAGGATCGATGAACCAGTCTGAATATGACGAAGCGGTTTACGATCTGGTTAACTTCCTGGAATACACTGGAGAGCCGTTCAAAAAAGACCGCGAACGCATCGGCTGGATGGTGTTTGCTTTCCTGGCCGTCTTCCTGGTGATTGCTCAGCTGTTGTATCGCGAGCTCTGGAAAGACATCCATTAATTCCAGCCTTCGTTAAAAAGTTATTGATTGCAAAGCGCGGCTTGTCCGCGCTTGTTTTGTCTTCACTAGGGTGTTTTTAGCATCGAGGAGAGTACCTGATGGGCGTTGTTGCCAAGCGTTCTTCCATGACCTTTTATTCTGATCCAGCCAGCCAATATAGCCATCGTGTTCGCATCGTTCTGGCTGAAAAAGGTGTGTCAGTTGACATCAAAGATGTCGACCCGGAAGACATTCCTGAAGAGGTGTTGGACATCAACCCTTACAATACTCTGCCTGTTTTGCACGATCGTGATCTGGTCTTGTACGAACATTATGTGATGATGGAGTACCTCGACGAGCGTTTTCCACATCCCCCGTTGTTGCCCGTCTATCCGGTGGCTCGTGCCAGTAGCCGCCAATACATCGCTCAGATTCAGCGTGAATGGTGTGACAAAGTTGATGCCATCGTTGCGGCTAAGAGCAAAGATAGTGTGACGAAGGCGCGCAAAGAATTGCGTGAAAACCTGATCGCCATGGAGCCGGTTTTCCAGCAGTACGATTACTTCATGAATGAAGAGTTTACGCTGGTCGACTGCTGTGTTGCCCCGATTCTGTGGCGCCTGCCGGCGCTGGGTATCGAACTGCCAGAGAAGCAATGCAAGAGCATGCTGCAATACATGGAGCGTTTGTTTGCGCGTGAATCTTTCCAGGTCAGTCTGTCTGAGATTGAACAGGAAATGCGGGACTGATCATGAGTGAGATGACTTCGAACAAGCCTTACATGGTTCGAGCCATCCATCAGTGGGTGCTGGATAATGACTGCACCCCCTATTTGGTTGTTGCGGCAGACTACCCTGGCGTGGAAGTGCCGGTGCAGTTTGTTCGTGACGGTCAGATAACGCTCAATGTTTCACCGACAGCGGTGCGTGAGCTGGCCATCGATAACCGTTGGATCGAATTCAGTGCGCGTTTCGGTGGGGTTCCGACCTTGATCCGGGTGCCGATGGGAGCGGTCATGGCCATTTTTGCCAAAGAAAATGGCCAGGGTATGGGCTTCGATATCGAAGAACCAACCGAGCCGCCACCCTCAGCTCCGGAAGACCTGAAAGGTCAGAAAGACAGTGGCGCCAAAAAGCCATCTTTGAAAGTGGTGAAATAAGCGCAATCGCGTCCTTGACAGCACCAAGTCCATCTCTATAATGCGCCTCCGCTGTCACCGACAGCCATCCTGAAGCGCTGTTCGAGTCTTCGAAGAGCGCGCCGCTAACAAGCTGATTCCTAAACGAATTTTGCAAATTAGAGTTGACAGGGTGCGGCGCAGGCGTAGAATACGCGCCTCGCTTAAACGAGCGCCAACAGCGCGGCTCGTTGATCTTTAACAGTATTGGAATCAAGTAATTCGTGTGGGCGCTTGTGGGTCGACCTATATGCCTTTCGAGGCAAACTCGATCGACAAGTGACCTGTCAGAAAATTCTGAGAGGCGTTGAAACTCTTTAGGGAGTTTCAGCTTGCGAACGAGTCATGAGTAAAGGCGGATTGTCTTCGGATGGTTTGCCAGACTTTAAACTGAAGAGTTTGATCATGGCTCAGATTGAACGCTGGCGGCAGGCCTAACACATGCAAGTCGAGCGGAAACGATCCTAGCTTGCTAGGAGGCGTCGAGCGGCGGACGGGTGAGTAACGCGTAGGAATCTGCCCGGTAGTTGGGGATAGC
>NZ_MIES01000025.1 GCF_003054965.1 Saccharospirillum sp. MSK14-1 | reverse complement strand
GGATAGTCTTTCATCATATCCCAGCCTGCTTCCCAGTAATCCAGCCTAGATTGTGATGTATTGTCAGAACCCATATCACGGAATCGAGATACTTGTTCTTCGGGCATTAAACTAATACCTACATAACCCACAAATGCAAAAGTTATAAGGTACTTAAAATTGACCATACGATATAAAATCACTAGATAAATAAGCCCAATTATAATTGCAATCTGGCTACCACGAGAACTAGCCCCTAAGACTGTCATGGTTGCTGTTATGGGTAACAATATGTAAATAGATTTTTGCTTATTGAACCCTATTAGAAAGCCAATAGACATTACAGCAACAATTGCCATTAACAGAGAAAACTCACCAGAATTAGCAAAGAACCCGGATGGACCAGCGATGCCCCACTTAGTAAACCCAAATCCACGGCCTACCCATGTTCTCGCTCCAAACAGGCTCATTTTAAACATCGTGATAAAAAAAAGGATTAAGATTAACTTAAGTTGGTTAGCATTTTTTATACAGTTTACAAAGAACAAGACTTCGACAAACCATATGAATATTACATCTCTTTTAGATGTAGATATGTCAGGATAAAGTGAGTAAATAACCGATAATTGCACTATAACGAGAAAAGCGAGCATTAGAATGTTAACTGAACCAAATGAAAACTCTTTCCTCAGAACTGAAAAGAATATCCCTGCTAGTATGCAAATCTGAGTCCATGGCAAAAAATCCAAAAAAGGATAAATAGCTTGCGGCCTAAGATAGGTGAAAATAATGTAACCACATGCAAAGTAGAACGGTAAGTCTTGATGCTTAAACGAGAAATATAGCGATTTAATGTCTATATATATATATTTCATTTATTTTTAACACTTAAGCTTTTTGTCAGATTTTCTATTGATTTTTCTATGAAATTAATACAATTAATTGAATATCCCTTACTAGCGGAATATGGGTCATGTAAGTATGGCCTTTTGTTCATACCGTATAAACCAAGGAGTGTTACATTGGCTTTAGGGATTTTTTTTTGCAGCACTAAGCTTTGCTTGGGTTCCATGCAAATAAACAAATCCCCTTCAAATATTTTAAAATCTTCGATAGAAGTAGTTCTGTGTTTAGATAAATCAAATCCACATTCGTAAACGACTTCCAAGAAATTATTTAGCTCAGAAACATATCCGCTATTTGTTTCCAACCCAAAGGAAGCAACTGGTATGTCATACTTTGTTCGGGTAATTAGTTCAGCAAAAGCGCTTCTACATATATTTCCTTTACATACAAAAACAAGCCTTTCAACATTACCAACAAACTTGATCCTAGAACCAAATTCAAATCCGATTAAATATGCAAAATGATAGTATATGTGTTTTATAAAGCCTTTCTTACTTCCAAAGGTATTAAGCATTTTCTGCTGTAGAATCGAGATCATTTTTTATATCCCAATGTCATGGTGAAATGCTTCAATTTAAGCATACGTTTTTCAATTATAAACCAAGACAATATAGCAACCAAAAACGATAACAATATAATCCATATAACCTGGTCAACCTCAATCTCAAAATTTAGATATAGAATTTGATTTATAAATGGCATATGCCATATATAAATACCATAAGAAAAGTCATTACCTTTTAGTAGTTTATTAGTGAATTCCGGTTTAAAATAGCCCAACCTAAGAATCAATATTGCTAATGGAAAATAAACATAAGGCGGAATACTATTACCATATTGAAGCCCTGATTTGGAAAGACCAAAAGATACTAATATGTAAAAAAATAGAATTGTCATTGGTGGTAATATAGAAATATATTTTTTAAATATCTCAAAATTGCGCTGTACTAATACTCCAAAAAGAAACATATAGAACCAAGGTATAAAACTAACTCTATATAGTTTCCAAGCTAACGTTTCCGACATCAATTCTCTGCTTATGTATAAATATCTATTTGCCACTATAAATATTATTAAAAGTATTATTAGGATAATACTCCCGTGTCTTTCCTTAAGTTTGAAAATATTATAAAAAATAGGTACCACTAGATAAAATTGAAGTTCCACACATATCGTCCATAGACTCCCATTTAAAACGCCATCTCCGAAACCTCGCATGAAATCAGGATTATAAAACTGGAGAAATGTAGATTTGGCTAAAAATAGTTTAACTATTTCGAATGGACTCGCATCAACAAGGCTGAAATACCCTGTATAGCCAATCATTATTATATTAACGAGAACACAAAGTATAAGTGCAGGGAATATTCTTAAAACTCTATTTCTAAAATAGTCCATTAAACTTGGAGATCGTTCATATGATTTACTAATTAAATATCCACTTATAAAAAAGAAGATCGGGACTCCTGGGAATAGCTTTATAACCTCAAAAAATAAATTATTTGTTAACTCACTCATAGTGAATTCAAAAGAATGTAAGATCATTACCTGGCTTGCAGCAATTAATCTGATAAGGTCAAGACTGTTCTCTCTAAACTTCCAATCTTCCATTATTTTTCTCTGTAACCGATAATGTATGCACTGGTCATGCTTTCTAAGCTGTATTTTTTATTCACAACATGTCTCGTTACATCCAACACGTGGCAAAGCATTTCTGGTGGTAGATCCCTCAAAGTTATAAATTTTTGCATTAGAAACTCTGGGTCATGGTCCTGTGAGATAAAAGCACTCTTCAACCCTGATAAAATTTTCTCTACTCCACTAGGTGTAGTTAAAATAGGCTTTCCAGATGACATAGCTTGCGTAATAGATAGTGGATGACCTTCACTTGACGAAGTCATTAAGAAAATATCGATTTCTTCAAAAAACATCTTGATATTATGAATGAAACCCGGAAAATCTATATTAGAATTCATTCCAGCCGTATTAATATAGCTTTTAAGTATTTTTGCCAATAGCTTTGTATCATCGCCAGCAATAATAAGTTTTGCGTTGACATTGTTATCTGTTAGAGCTTTTATAAAATCCACGGCCAGAAAATAATTCTTTGCTTCACGTATATTTCCTAAACAGCCGAAAATTATAGTTTCATCTTGTCCATTAGGAAGTTTTCTTATCTGTATTTTTTTTAGATCGGAAGTATCAATGCCATTAGGTATAACCGAAACTTCTTTTCCTTTTAGAATTGAATTTTCATGTCTTATTTTAAAGCTCAATTCTTCTGTCACGGCAACAATATGTTCTGAAGCCTTTCCTATGAAATAGAACTTTAGTTTTTTAAACCGCTCTGTATTGGAAATATCAACGTGACCGTGAAAAGTACACGTAACAGGAACGCCTGATACTAATCCGGCAAGCGAGGCATAAACATTTGAGCCTAATAGGTGTGCTTGAATATGCGATATACGTTCTTTTCTAATAAGTCGGATAAGCCGGAAGAGAAATCGGAAATTAAAGGAGCCTTTGCAATCAATTATCTGGTATTCGATCGAATACCAGA
>NZ_MIES01000024.1 GCF_003054965.1 Saccharospirillum sp. MSK14-1 | reverse complement strand
CAGAAATATTCTAAATAAAGCTGAAGAGCTATTCAAAGATGAGCTAGCAATAGACGACGCTGTAAAAGATGAAATAGTACGAGTATCTCAAGGATATCCATATTTTATTCAAATGATTGGCAAGTCTTGTGTTAGTAAAGCATCTCAACTTGGTCTTAAATCTATAAATTTGCACGTATATAACCGCGTTCTGGAAGAAATTAAAGGCGGCGTTGCTTTCCCAACTCTGGAAAGCTCATACCAAAGAGCAATAGGCACCTCCGAGGCACGACAAATGCTATTGCACCTTTTGGCAGAACAACCGGAAGAGAAAACTCTTTTCCATGAAGACGTTGGAAGAATATTTCTAAAAGATGTCCGTAAAGACGCTGAAGAGTTTGACGTAGATTATCTTGACCAGAACCTTCCCAGGTTGCTTGATAAGAAATTTGGAGCTGTAATCCGTCGTATCCCAGAAGGGCAGGGTATATACGAATTTACTAACCCGGTATTTCGACTCTATGTAAACCTTAGAGCAATTTAGTTAATAAAGCGTTGCACCGGACAAGCCGGTGAACGAGGCGTTAGGAGTTTAAAGGTGCTTACAATTGCAGACTTGCGAAAGTCGCTAAATCCGAATTTGGATGCTAAACGCAAGTCTCGTTTTGAAGTCGCTTTTAGAAGTCTTGTATATCAAGACGATTACTGTAGGTATCACTACGAACAATTTCATAAGCAGCATCAACTCCATCTTGATGCTATGGGTGGGAAATTGGTAGATGATGAAATACTGAATCCGCAATATTTTAGAATTGCATTTGAAGCAAATTGTTTTGCATTTTTCCGTTCCCTTCATGCATTGATTGAGTCGGTTCCATATCTATTAAATTTACTCATTGAAGTTAATAAGGATTCGGAATCGCGTTTTATAACCTGGAAGACTTTTGAGAATGGGCCATTATCAAAGAAATATAACAATGGTGTTAGTGAGATTAGGGTGTTACTCACATCAAATTCCTACAAAGAACTTGAACACATAGCAAATGTATCAAAGCATCGGCGCATAGTTCGTATTGACAGTGGAATGTTCTCGCCAAAGCAGAACCCGCGTTTTTGTGAAGACGATTTTGATATGCAGTTTAGGAGCTATGAGATTCATGATTTAATGGAAACCATCTATGATGATTTGCACCCCCAAATCATTAACACTATTAAAAGTTTCCTACACTAAGATGCTAGTCCTCCTAATAAGTACATCTTGTCGGGGCAAGATCACTAAAAACTCACTGGCGTTCATTTTTAACCTGCTGCGGCGGCGGGTGTAATGCCCAGGAGGAAATATGATTTCAAAAATAATAGGTTACTCGATTGGCGGCACCTTCATTATTGCTTTTTTTACACCTATCCCCATCACATTATGGCTTATATATGACAGGGCTTCTGTCATTTTAAATTCATCTATAGAACCCGCAACGATAGTAAGGTGTTACTCGCATAGGAACAGCGGTAGTAACAGTCGCTTATCTTTTGGGCCCGTTGCAATAACCGAATCTAATACTGAGGTTAAAGGCAACTTTAAATGGAGCAAGAGGGAGTGGTGTGTCTCCGACATTGGAGATGACGTATCTGTTTTAATACATAATCAAGATAAATCGAAAAACAGAATATTTAATTTTTCCCAATTCTGGTTAATGCCGCTATTATTTTCATTGATAACTTTTATTGCCTATCCATTAGGTTATGTTGCAAAGAAAAAGAAACTAAACAATCAAAAATAAGCCTACCAAACTATGCAACCGCACGGAAAATACGTCTTTGCAAAATCTAAAATTGCGGTGGCGTCCGAGCAGTTAATCACCGCCGGTTATTATGAACCGTTACTGTGTACAATCGTGCAGCCCGAGGGCAGCAATAGATATTAGGTCAGCGATCAGATTAAACGACCTGGAAGGACGAATGTTGCCACTATCGTTTGTTTGATGTCAGCTATTAATCGGACGAGTAGATTTGAATTACACTATTTTGATAGCAATAGGAAATATCAAACCGAAATTTTATATCGACAAATAATTAAAAGAATTTTTGAGCCATACTTAATTTACTATACCAGCGATATCCTAATATCACCCTTTGATATTTAAATCAGGGGTACGCACACGATTTCATCCAAGAGAATCTAAAACCCTTTTTATTGACTTCTTGTAATCTAGATGAAGGTCTTTCTCAGGGTATCTAAATCCATGTCATAGTGAGCGTTGAGTAAAATACCCTTTTGCTACACCCTTCAAATATGCAAACCACCTATATTTTACTTCATTGAATTTGGTTATTTTTAGACTATGTTGTTTGACTAGGCTTATGGTTTCTTTTATGAATAAAAAAGCTGAAGGATTTTCGTCA
>NZ_MIES01000023.1 GCF_003054965.1 Saccharospirillum sp. MSK14-1 | reverse complement strand
CCGGAGCGTGCGATCGATCAGCCGTTCCTGATGCCGATCGAAGACGTTTTCTCCATCTCTGGTCGCGGTACGGTTGTGACTGGTCGTGTTGAGCGCGGCATCGTTAAGTCTGGCGAAGAAGTTGAAATCGTCGGTATCAAAGACACCACCAAGACAACCGTTACCGGTGTTGAAATGTTCCGTAAGCTGCTCGACGAAGGTCGTGCGGGTGAGAACATCGGCGCGCTGCTGCGTGGCACCAAGCGTGACGAAGTTGAACGTGGTCAGGTTTTGGCGGTTCCGGGTTCTATCACCCCGCACACCAAGTTCGAAGCCGAAGTCTACGTTCTGTCTAAAGACGAAGGTGGCCGTCACACGCCGTTCTTCAAAGGCTATCGCCCGCAGTTCTACTTCCGTACTACGGACGTAACCGGTGCGTGTGAACTGCCGGAAGGCGTAGAGATGGTTATGCCAGGCGATAACGTCAAGATGGACGTGACTTTGATCGCTCCGATCGCCATGGACGAAGGTCTGCGCTTCGCCATCCGCGAAGGTGGCCGTACCGTTGGCGCCGGCGTTGTAGCCAAGATCATTGAATGATCTGAGGGGCGGCTAGCCGCCCCCTGCCGGACGCTTGACGGGAGATGCATAACGCTAATTAGCGTCTTTCGCCTCCCGTTAAGCGTCTCCCTCTTATGAGTTCTTGAATCCGGACGGCGATTGACATAGAATCCGCCGCCCGGTTGATTTACAGGCCAGTAGTTCAATTGGTAGAGCACCGGTCTCCAAAACCGGGGGTTGGGGGTTCGAGTCCCTCCTGGCCTGCCATTTACTTGTTTCGGTATCCGTTGTGGGTACGCCCGGATTTAAGGTTGCTTGTCGCATGAACGCTCAAGTTGAGTCGCAGAATACAGCTCTGGATGCCATTAAGTGGGTTCTGGTTGCCGCTCTGGTTGTGGCCGTGATTGGCGGCAACTTCTATTTTGGCGATGAGTCGCTGCTGTTGCGGGTGATTGGTGTTGTCGCGGGTTCGCTGGTTGCAGTCGGTATTGCTCTGACTACGGCGCGTGGCCGTCATGTTAATCGTCTGCGTAAAGAAGCCTGGACCGAAGTGCGCAAAGTGGTCTGGCCAACGCGTCAGGAAACGGTGCAAACCACTCTGGTTGTGATCGGTGTGGTCCTTTTGGTAGCGCTGATCCTCTGGGGTATCGACTCCCTGCTGGGTTGGGCGGTATCTGCGGTCATCGGTTAAGGAGATCCAAGTGAGCAAGCGTTGGTACGTGGTGCACGCCTATTCCGGTTTTGAAAAGCGCGTCGCCAGCTCCCTGCAGGAACAAGTTGAATTGCATGGCATGCAGGATCGCTTTGGCGACATCCTGGTGCCGACTGAGTCCGTCGTGGAAATGCGCGATGGCAAGAAGCGCAAGAGTGAGCGCAAATTCTATCCTGGCTATGTTCTGGTCGAGATGGAAATGGACGAAGAAACCTGGCACCTGGTGAAAGAAACGCCGCGGGTGATGGGTTTTATCGGTGGGACGGCCGAGAAGCCAGCGCCACTGACGCAGCGTGAAGCCGATGGCATTTTGCAGCGCGTCCAGGATGGGGTTGAAAAGCCCACTCAGAAAACCATTTACGAGCCGGGCGAAGTGGTCCGGGTTACCGATGGTCCGTTTGCTGATTTCAACGGCACTGTCGAAAAAGTGAATTACGAAAAGAATCGCTTGCAAGTGTCGGTATCGATCTTTGGTCGTGCCACGCCGGTCGAGCTGGAATTTACCCAGGTCGAAAAGAGCTGATTCACAGCGGAAGGCAGATGCCTCGGGGCTATTGAAGTCTCGGGGCTTTGTCGTCTGTAACCACCGGGGAGCCTGACGGCGTTTGCACCCACAAGAGAGGTTATTATGGCCAAGAAAGTCCAAGCTTATATCAAGCTGCAAGTGAAGGCAGGTCAAGCCAACCCAAGCCCACCGGTCGGTCCGGCGCTGGGTCAGCATGGCGTTAACATCATGGAATTCTGTAAGGCGTTTAACGCTGAAACGCAGAGCATGGAGCCGGGTCTGCCGATTCCTGTGGTCATCACTGTCTACAGTGACCGCAGCTTCACGTTCATCACCAAAACCCCGCCTGCTGCCATTCTGCTGAAGAAGGCTGCTGGTATTAAGAGCGGTTCTGGTCGTCCGAATACTGAAAAAGTTGGCAAGGTCACTCGTGCTCAGCTCGAAGACATCGCCAAGGCCAAAGATCCCGATCTGACTGCGGCCGACATGGACGCTGCTGTTCGCACCATTGCTGGCAGCGCTCGTAGCATGGGTCTGAATGTTGAGGGAGTTGAGTAATGGCTAAGTTGAGCAAGCGTATCAAGCTGCAGCGTGAAAAAGTCGATGCGACTCATGCTTACAGCATTGAAGAAGCCGTTGCCCTGCTGAAAGAGCTGTCTACGGTTAAGTTCTCCGAATCTGTCGATATCGCCGTCAATCTGGGTATTGATGCGCGTAAATCTGACCAGAACGTTCGTGGTTCTACTGTCCTGCCAAATGGTACCGGTAAAGAAGTTCGCGTAGCGGTCTTCACTCAGGGTGCTGGCGTTGAAGCGGCTAAAGAAGCCGGTGCTGACGCGGTTGGTATGGAAGATCTGGCTGAGCAAATCAAAGGCGGCGATCTGGATTTCGGCGTGGTGATCGCCTCTCCGGACGCGATGCGTGTTGTTGGTCAGCTGGGTCAGGTGCTGGGTCCTCGCGGCCTGATGCCGAACCCGAAAGTCGGTACTGTGACTCCGGACGTTGCGACTGCGGTCAAAAACGCCAAATCCGGTCAGGCACGTTTCCGAACTGACAAGAACGGCATCATTCACGCGTCTATCGGCAAGGTGGCTTTCGAGCCGCAAGCCATTAAAGAGAACGCGGAAGCACTGATCGCTGATCTGAAGAAGCTGAAGCCGTCGACCGCTAAAGGCGTTTATCTGAAGAAAATCGCGCTGTCTTCGACCATGGGTCCGGGCATCGTGATCGATCAGGGCTCTTTGAGCATCTAAATAAGACGAACCGGTCGTCAGGCTGGTTCGGTGCAAGAACTTTGGGGTTCCCGTCGCACTTCGGTGAGGCGGGAATTGTCAAAGACCGTAGGTGGTTGCGGTGCTGAGGCTTTATGAGCCGTTGAAGTGCCGCAGCCTTAATTTCCTACGCAGACGGTGGACCCCGATTCGGTTTTATTGGGCTGGATCCTACCACCGTTGATTCCTTTAGGGATCGCAAACCAAGGCCTTAGGGCCTTCGATGGTAACGGGCTCAGAAGAGCTCATATCCAGGAGAAAGAAAGTGGCACTGAATCTCGCAGACAAGAAAGCCATTGTCACCGAGGTAAATGAAGTTGCCGCCAAAGCGCTGTCTCTGGTGATTGCGGATGCCCGCGGCGTCACTGTGGCAGACATGGACAACCTGCGTAAGCAGGCCCGTGAGCAGAAAATTTTCGTGCGTGTGGTTAAAAACTCTTTGGCCAAGCGTGCGTTTGAAGGTACTGATTACAGTGCGGTTAACCCCGTTCTGACTGGTCCTTCTCTGCTGGCCTTCTCAATGGAAGACCCGGGTGCTGCGGCTCGACTGTTCAAAGATTTCGCTAAAGAAATCGATGCTTTCGAAGTTAAAGCGCTGTCCGTTGGTGGTGAACTGATGGGTGCGGATCAAATCGATCGTCTGGCAAAACTGCCGACGCGCGAAGAAGCGCTGGGCTTGCTGGCCAACGTTACGTTGGCACCGGTTACCAAACTGGTTCGCACGCTCAACGAAGTTCCGTCCTCTGTTACCCGTGTTGTGGCGGCTGTTGCCGACAAGAAGAAAGCCGCCTAAGACAGGCAGCTTGAACTCTTTATACTGTTTTTAGATTTTGGAGATTAGGATCATGGCACTGTCCAATGAAGATATCTTGAATGCCATCTCAGAAATGTCTGTGATGGATGTTGTTGCTTTGGTTGAAGCAATGGAAGAGAAGTTTGGCGTTTCTGCTCAAGCGGCTGTTGCCGTTGCTGCAGGCCCGGCTGCTGGCGGCGACGCTGGTGGTGCTGAACAGACTGAATTCGACGTTATCCTGGCTTCTGCTGGTGAGAAGAAAGTAAACGTCATTAAAGTGGTTCGTGAAATCACTGGTCTGGGTCTGAAAGAAGCTAAGGGTCTGGTTGACGGCGCTCCGGCTCCGATCAAAGAAGGCGCTAGCAAAGACGAAGCGGACGACATCAAAGCCAAGCTGGAAGAAGCTGGCGCGACTGTCGAAGTCAAGTAAGCTTGACTTACCGTATTGGCAGTTGAGACTCTCAGCTGTTAGGGCTGGCGGCCATGGGCCGCCGGCCTTTTCGCGTCTTTGGAACAAAAGTGATATTGACGCGACTGTTTCGTAAACGGCCTGGCGCGTCCAGACCGTTAGGAAAACCGGATCTCTGTTAACCCAGAGAGCGCAGGAAGCGACGACATTCGGGGTGACTGTTGCCGTCTGGCAGTCACCGCTGTACCGACAAGCACCCGTAATGCGGGTGTGACCGCTCAGACCCACCGTTGGTGAACAAGCTGGGGATTGCTGATGGCATACTCTTACACCGAGAAAAAGCGCATTCGTAAGGATTTCAGTAAATTGCAGCCGGTTATGGATATTCCATACCTGCTGGCGATTCAGCTGGATTCTTATCGCAACTTTCTACAAGCCGAATCTGAGGCGGGCGAGCGACAGGACACTGGCCTGCACGCAGCCTTCAAATCCGTCTTTCCAATTGTCAGCTACTCTGGCAATGCCGCTCTGGAATACGTCAGCTACAAGCTGGGCGTCCCGGTCTTTGACGTCAAGGAATGCCAACTTCGTGGCGTGACCTACGCAGCGCCGTTGCGCGTTAAGGTGCGTCTGATCATTTATGATAAGGAATCACCGAGCAAGGCGATCAAGGACATCAAGGAGCAGGAAGTCTACATGGGCGAAATGCCCCTGATGACTGACAACGGTACCTTTATCATCAACGGTACCGAACGTGTTGTTGTTTCCCAGCTGCACCGTTCACCGGGTGTGTTCTTCGATCACGACAAGGGTAAAACTCACTCCTCTGGCAAGCTGCTCTACAGCGCCCGGGTGATTCCTTACCGTGGTTCCTGGCTCGACTTCGAGTTCGATCCGAAAGATCAGGTCTATGTGCGTATTGACCGTCGTCGTAAATTGCCGGCGACCATTCTGCTGCGCGCCCTGGGTTACACCAACCAGGAAATTCTCGACCGTTTCTTCGATCGTTCTGAATTCAAACTGGTTAAAGATCAGTTCGAACTGAAGATCGTAGCCGATCATCTGCGCGGTGAAACCGCACAGTTTGAGATCAAAGACAAAGACGGCACAGTCATCCTTGAAGAAGGCCGCCGTATTACTGCACGCCATATTCGTCAGTTGGAAAAATCCGGTGTTAAAACCGTTCAGGTGCCGGACGAATACCTGCTGGGCAAGGCACTGGCAACCGACCTCGTTGATCCGACCAGCGGTGAAATTTTTGCTGCCGGTAATGATGAAGTCACGTTGGAAGTGCTGGCCAAGGTGCGTGAGCTGAAGATCAAGCAATTGGATCTGCTCTACACCAACGACCTGGATTGCGGTCCTTATATTTCTGACACGCTGCGTAACGACCCGACCAGCACACCGCTGGAAGCGCTGGTCGAAATCTATCGCATGATGCGTCCGGGCGAGCCGCCGACGAAAGAGTCTGCTGAGACTCTGTTCCAGAACCTGTTCTTCTCCAGTGAGCGCTACGATCTGTCGGGTGTTGGCCGCATGAAGTTCAACCGTCGTCTGGGCATCGATGATGAGATCGGTGAAGGCACGCTGAGCAACGAAGACATCGTCTGCGTACTGAAAACACTGATCGACATTCGTAACGGTCAGGGCAACGTCGATGACATCGACCACCTGGGTAACCGCCGTGTGCGTTCGGTCGGTGAAATGGCCGAGAACCAGTTCCGCGTTGGTCTGGTGCGTGTTGAACGCGCTGTCCGTGAGCGTCTGTCCATGGCCGAATCCGAAGGCTTGATGCCGCAGGACCTGGTTAATGCCAAGCCGGTTGCCGCTGCGATCAAAGAATTCTTTGGTTCCAGCCAGCTGTCTCAGTTTATGGATCAGAACAACCCGCTGTCGGGCGTCACTAACAAGCGTCGTGTCTCTGCGTTGGGCCCAGGTGGTCTGACCCGTGAGCGCGCCGGCTTCGAAGTGCGTGACGTTCACCCGACGCATTACGGTCGTGTCTGCCCCATTGAGACGCCAGAAGGCCCGAACATTGGTCTGATCAACTCGCTGTCCACTTACGCTCGCACCAACAGCTACGGCTTCCTGGAAACGCCGTACCGTAAAGTTGAAGACGGCAAAGTGACGGACGAGATTGTGTACCTGTCGGCCATCGACGAAGCCAAGCACGTGATCGCTCAGGCCAACGTGCCACTGGACGACAATGGCAACATCGAAGGCGAATTCGTGCAGGTGCGTCATCAGAACGAATTCACCATGGCGCCGCGTGCCAACGTCAACATGATGGACGTATCACCGCGTCAGGTCGTGTCTGTGGCGGCGGCTCTGGTTCCGTTCCTGGAGCATGATGATGCCAACCGCGCCTTGATGGGTTCCAACATGCAGCGTCAGGCCGTGCCGACTCTGCGTGCGGACAAGCCCTTGGTCGGTACTGGTATTGAGCGCAACGTCGCGATCGACTCCGGTGTCTGTGTGGTTGCCAAGCGTGGTGGTTACGTTGAGTACGTCGATGCGTCGCGCATCGTGGTCAAGGTGAACCCGGATGAAATCGAAGCCAGCGATGCCGGCGTCGACATCTATAACCTGACCAAGTACACCCGCTCTAACCAGAACACCAGCATCAACCAGCGCTCCATCGTCCATCAGGGCGAAACCATTGCGCGCGGTGATGTACTGGCTGACGGTCCGTCGGTCGATATGGGTGAGCTGGCGCTGGGTCAGAACATGCGCATCGCCTTCATGCCCTGGAATGGTTACAACTTTGAGGACTCCATCCTGATCTCTGAAAAAGTGGTTCAGGAAGACCGGTTCACCTCGATTCACATCCAGGAACTGACCTGTATTGCTCGTGACACCAAGCTGGGTGCCGAAGAGATTACCGCCGACATCCCCAACGTCGGTGAAGCGGCTCTGAACAAGCTTGACGAGTCCGGCATCGTATACATCGGTGCTGAAGTGGGTCCGGGCGACATTCTGGTCGGTAAGGTCACGCCGAAGAGCGAGACTCAGCTGACGCCAGAAGAGAAGCTGCTGCGCGCCATCTTTGGTGAGAAAGCGTCCGACGTGAAAGACACCTCATTGCGCGTTAAAGGCGGCACCACGGGGACCGTGATTGACGTTCAGGTGTTCACCCGTGACGGTATCGAGCGTGACGAGCGTTCTAAAGAAATCGAGCGCATCGCGCTGGAAGAATACCGCAAGGATCTGAAAGCCGAGTACCGCATCGTCGAAGACGCCATCTTCGAACGTCTGCAGGCCGCTCTGGTGGGTCAGGCTGTTGCTGGCGGCGCTGGTCTGAAGAAAGGCGACAAGCTGGCTGAGGACTTCCTCGCCGAGCTGCCTCGTGAAGACTGGTTCAAGCTGCGCATGCAAGACGAAGCTCTGGCTGACATGCTGGAGAAAGCCGAAGCTCAGCTGGCTGAGCGTAAGGCGGACCAGGAAGCGCGCTTCGAAGACAAGAAAGGCAAGCTGCAAAGCGGCGACGACCTGCAACCGGGCGTACTCAAGGTGGTCAAGTGCTACGTGGCCATCAAGCGTAAGATCCAGCCGGGTGACAAAATGGCCGGTCGTCACGGTAACAAAGGTGTGATCTCGGTGATTAAGCCGATTGAGGACATGCCTTACGACGAAAACGGTGAGCCGGTCGATATCGTGCTCAACCCGCTCGGCGTACCGTCGCGGATGAACGTCGGTCAGATTCTCGAGACGCACTTGGGTGCGGCCGCCAAAGGTTTGGGCGATCGCATCAACGAAATGATCCGTGACCAGAAATCGGTTGCTGACGTTCGTGGCTTCCTCGATGAAATCTACAACCAGTCTGGCCGTGGTATCCGTAAGGAAACCCTGGACGACTTCAGTGATGACGAAATCATGGACCTGGCCAAAAACCTGCGTGGCGGTGTTCCTTTCGCAACGCCGGTATTCGACGGTGCCAAAGAAGCTGAAGTCAAAGAACTGTTGCGTCTGGCGGGTTACGACGACAGCGGCCAAATCCAACTGTGGGATGGTCGTACCGGCGAAGCCTTCGAGAACAAGACCACGGTCGGCTACATGTACATGCTGAAGCTGAACCACCTGGTCGAAGACAAGATGCACGCCCGTTCTACCGGGTCGTACAGCCTGGTTACCCAGCAGCCGCTGGGTGGTAAGGCGCAGTTCGGTGGTCAGCGTTTCGGTGAGATGGAAGTCTGGGCGCTGGAAGCTTACGGCGCCGCTTACACCCTGCAGGAAATGTTGACCGTTAAGTCGGACGACGTGAACGGCCGTACGAAGATGTATAAAAACATCGTCGACGGTGACCACCGTATGGAGCCCGGTATGCCGGAGTCCTTCAACGTACTGGTCAAAGAGATCCGTTCGCTGGGTATCGACATGGAACTGGAAAACGAAGAGTGATAGCCGCCCCGGCCTTCGGGCCGGGGCGACTCTTTGAAGATTGGGTGGCTGAGGTCACCTGAAGCCACTCCTTTCGGAGCTGAATGATGAAAGATTTGCTGAATCTGTTGAAATCACAGGGCCAGGCGGAAGAGTTTGATTCCATCCGCATTGGCCTGGCCTCACCGGAGATGATCCGGTCCTGGTCTTTTGGCGAGGTTAAGAAGCCGGAAACCATCAACTACCGGACGTTCAAGCCCGAACGTGATGGTCTGTTCTGCTCGCGCATCTTTGGTCCAATGAAGGACTACGAGTGCCTGTGCGGTAAGTACAAGCGTCTCAAGCACCGCGGTGTGATCTGTGAGAAGTGCGGCGTTGAGGTGACTCAGGCCAAGGTGCGTCGTGAGCGCATGGGCCATATCGAACTGGCAGCGCCGGTTGCGCACATCTGGTTCCTGAAATCATTGCCGTCCCGCATCGGTCTGATGCTGGATATGACGCTGCGTGATATCGAGCGCATCCTCTACTACGAGAGCTTTGTCGTGATCGATCCGGGCTTGACCAGTCTGGAAAAAGGTCAGTTGCTGACCGACGAAGAGTACTACGAAGCGATCGAGGAATTCGGCGATGACTTCGACGCCCGTATGGGTGCCGAAGCGGTTCAGCGTTTGCTGGGCAGCATCGACCTGGAAGCCGAAGTGAATCAGTTGCGTGAAGAGATTCCGGCGACCAATTCCGAAACCAAGATCAAGAAGCTGTCCAAGCGCCTCAAGCTGCTGGAAGCGTTCCATAAGTCCGGCAACAACCCGATCTGGATGGTGATGACTGTCCTGCCGGTTCTGCCGCCGGATCTGCGTCCGTTGGTACCGCTGGACGGTGGTCGTTTCGCGACGTCCGACCTGAACGATCTGTATCGCCGCGTGATCAACCGGAACAACCGTTTGAAGCGCCTGCTCGAGCTGGCTGCACCGGACATCATCGTGCGCAACGAAAAGCGCATGCTGCAAGAGTCTGTAGATGCGCTGCTCGATAACGGCCGTCGCGGTCGGGCCATCACTGGCTCTAACCGTCGTCCGCTGAAATCGCTGGCTGACTTTATTAAAGGTAAGCAGGGTCGTTTCCGTCAGAACCTGCTCGGTAAGCGCGTTGACTACTCTGGCCGTTCGGTCATCGTGGTGGGCCCGACCTTGCGCCTGCATCAGTGCGGTCTGCCGAAGAAAATGGCGTTGGAACTGTTCAAGCCGTTCATCTTCTCCAAGCTGGAACTGCGTGGTCTGGCGACCACCATCAAGGCCGCCAAGAAGATGGTTGAGCGCGAAGAAGCCGTCGTCTGGGACATCCTGGACGAAGTGATTCGCGAACACCCGGTCATGCTGAACCGCGCACCGACCTTGCACCGTCTGGGCATCCAGGCGTTTGAGCCGGTACTGATTGAAGGTAAAGCCATTCAGCTGCACCCGCTGGTGTGTGCTGCCTATAACGCCGACTTTGACGGTGACCAGATGGCGGTTCACGTACCGCTGACTCTGGAAGCTCAGCTCGAAGCTCGTGCGTTGATGATGTCGACCAACAACGTCCTGTCTCCGGCCAGTGGCGAGCCGATCATCGTACCGTCTCAGGACGTGGTCCTGGGCCTGTACTACATGACGCGTGAGCGTGTCGGCGCCAAAGGCGAAGGCATGGTTCTGGCGAACATCGAAGAAGTGCATCGCGCTTACGGCGCTGGCGAAGTCGCACTGCAAGCCAAGGTGCGTGTGCGTGTTAAGGAAGTGGCTTTCACTGACGCCGGTGAGCGTGAGGAAACCACTTCTCTGGTCGACACCACCGTGGGTCGTGCCATTTTGTTCGCCATCGCGCCGGACGGCCTGCCGTTCGAGCTGTTCAACCAGGCGATGAAGAAGAAAGCCATCAGTGGTTTGCTGGATGCGGCATACCGTCGCGTCGGTCTGAAAGAGACCGTGGTGTTCGCTGACCAGATCATGTACATGGGCTTTGCCTATGCGACCAAGTCTGGTTCGTCCATCGGTGTGAACGACTTCGTTATTCCCAAGGCCAAGCTCGACATTCTGGGCAAAGCCGAAGCCGATGTGCAGGAAATCGAAGAGCAGTTTGCCGCCGGTCTGGTCACCCAGGGCGAGAAATACAACAAGGTGGTGGACATCTGGTCACGTGCGAACGATCAGATTGCCCGCGCCATGATGGAAGGCATCTCCAAAGAGCTGGTTACCGATAAAGACGGTAATGAAGTTGAGCAAGACTCCTTCAACTCGGTCTTCATCATGGCCGACTCCGGTGCCCGGGGTAGCCCGGCACAGATTCGTCAGCTGGCCGGTATGCGCGGTCTGATGGCGAAGCCGGATGGCTCCATTATTGAAAACCCGATTAAGGCGAACTTCCGTGAAGGTCTGTCGGTGGGTGAGTACTTTATCTCTACCCACGGTGCTCGTAAGGGTCTGGCCGACACCGCTTTGAAAACGGCGAACTCCGGTTACCTGACGCGTCGTCTGGTAGACGTCTCTCAGGACGTGGTGATCACCGAAGAAGATTGCGGTACTGAAGACGGTCTGATCGTTGAACCGATCATTGAAGGCGGCGACGTCGTTCTGGGTTTGGGTGAACAGGTTCTGGGTCGTGTTGTCGCAACCGACGTTATCGATCCGAGCACCCAGGAAACCCTGATTCCGGCTGGTACCATGCTGGATGAAGCCTGGGTTGATAAGTTCGATGAGTGGGGTGTGGACCAGGTTAAGATCCGTTCCGGTATCACCTGTGAAACTCGCCACGGTCTGTGTGCCCAGTGCTACGGTCGTGACTTGGCTCGTGGTCACCGCGTTAACATCGGTGAAGCGGTCGGTATTATTGCCGCTCAGTCCATCGGTGAGCCCGGTACTCAGCTGACCATGCGTACCTTCCACATTGGTGGTGCCGCATCCAGCTCAACCGCGATCGACTCGGTTCAGATCAAACACGGTGGTACGGTCACTCTGCACAACCTGAAAACCGTAACCCGTGAAGACGGTGATTTGATTGCGGTTAGCCGTTCCGGTGTGCTGGCGGTGTCCGACGAACACGGTCGTGAGCGTGAGCGTTACAAGCTGCCTTACGGTGCCATTATCAGCGTTAAGGATGGTGCTAACGTCGAGTCCGGTCAGATTGTCGCCAAGTGGGATCCGCACACTCACCCGATCATCACCGAATCCAACGGTAAGGTCGCTTTCATCGGTATGGATGAAGGTATTACCACTAACCGTAAGATCGATGAGCTGACCGGTGTCGGTACCATCGAAGTGATTCCTCAGGGCCAGCGTAACTCGGCCGGTAAGGAAATCCGCCCGATGATCAAGCTGCTCGATAAAGACGGCAACGACATCATGATCGGTAACACCAACCAGCCGGTTCAGTACCTGCTGCCTGACGGCGCTTTCTTGAGCCTGGGCGATGGTGAGGAAGTGGCGATCGGTGACGTTATCGCGCGGATTCCGCAGGAATCTTCCGGTAACCGAGACATCACCGGTGGTCTGCCGCGTGTTGCTGACTTGTTCGAAGCGCGTAAGCCGAAAGAACCGGCCATTCTGGCGGAAATCTCCGGCACCGTTGGTTTCGGTAAAGAAACCAAGGGCAAGAAGCGTCTGATGATCACCCCGACCGATGGCTCCGATGGATACGAAGAGCTGATTCCGAAATGGCGTCAGTTGAACGTCTTCGAAGGTGAGCAGGTCGAGAAAGGTGAAGTCATCTCCGACGGCCCGATGAACCCGCACGACATCTTGCGTGTGCGTGGTGTTGAGCCGCTGGCGCGTTACATCGTTAACGAAATCCAGGAGGTTTACCGTCTGCAGGGCGTAACCATCAACGACAAGCATATCGAAGTGATTGTGCGTCAGATGCTGCGCAAAGCGACGATTCTGGATAACGGTGACACCGACTTCATCAAGGGTGATCAAGTCGAATTCAACCAGCTGTTGTCTGCCAACGAAGAAGTCGAGGCTGATAATAAGCAGGGTGCTCGTTATGAGCGCATCTTGCTGGGTATCACCAAGGCATCGCTGGCAACGGAATCTTTCATCTCGGCGGCTTCCTTCCAGGAAACCACTCGAGTACTGACCGAAGGTGCGGTCACTGGCAAGCGCGATTACCTGCGCGGCCTGAAAGAAAACGTTGTGGTTGGTCGACTGATACCGGCCGGTACCGGTCTGGCGTACCACGCCGATCGCAAGGCCAAGCGTCTTGAGCGTACTGGTGAACGTCCGTCGAAGAGTGCTGAAGATATCGAAGCAGCACTGAGTCAGGCGTTGAACAAGTAACGCTTAACGCCGTACGGGAGACGAGAGTCGCTGAGCAGCGTTCAGCGCCTCCCGTTGAGCGTCAAGCGTTAACCGGTTGACTAAGAATTGCGCGATACATAGAATTCGCGCTCCCAACAGAACCCGACTGGTCCGCCAGTCGGGTGCTGTCGTGTAATGAGAAGTGAACTTTTAGAGAGGCTTAGATGGCTACAATTAACCAGCTCGTCCGCAAACCGCGTAAGCGGAAAGCGGTCGCCAGCGACGTTCGGGCTCTGGAAGGCTGCCCACAGCGTCGCGGTGTGTGCGCTCGCGTATACACCACCACACCGAAGAAGCCGAACTCAGCGCTGCGTAAAGTCTGTCGTGTGCGTCTGACCAACGGTTTTGAGGTGTCTTCCTACATCGGTGGTGAAGGCCACAACCTGCAGGAACACTCCGTTGTTTTGATTCGCGGCGGCCGTGTTAAAGATCTGCCGGGTGTGCGTTACCACACAGTGCGCGGTTCACTCGACACCTCTGGTGTTGCCAACCGTAAGCAAGGCCGTTCCAAGTACGGCACCAAGAAGCCTAAGGGCTGAGTTGTTTAACATTATTGTCTTAAGGTAAGAGTAAGGCCGGGTGCTGCCGATCCGCGTTGTCGGAGCTGCTCATTCCGGGTTCACCTGAAGACCTCTATAGATAGGGCTTATCCAATGCCAAGAAGACGCGTCGCTGCAAAGCGCGAAGTATTGCCAGATCCGAAATTCGGAAACACACAGCTGGCCAAGTTCATGAACCACGTCATGTACGACGGTAAAAAATCCGTCGCTGAACGCATCGTTTATGGTGCGCTGGACATCGTGAAAGAGAAAAAATCCGACCAGGACCCGATCTCATTGTTTGAGCAGGCTCTGGAGTCCATCGCGCCGATGGTAGAAGTGAAGTCCCGCCGTGTTGGTGGTGCTACCTACCAGGTCCCCGTTGAAGTCCGTCCGTCTCGTCGTGAAGCGCTGGCTATGCGCTGGTTGGTCGACGCCTCTCGCAAGCGTGGTGAAAAATCCATGCGCCAGCGACTGGCCGGCGAACTGCTCGATGCTTCCGAAGGCAAGGGCGCGGCGATCAAGAAGCGTGAAGACGTGCACCGCATGGCCGAAGCCAACCGTGCCTTCTCTCATTACCGTTTCTAAGCCTGTGCTAAATTCTTCAATCTAAGGAGATTGAATCGTGGCTCGTAAAACGCCTTTGGCTCGCTACCGCAACATCGGTATCGTAGCCCACGTAGACGCCGGTAAAACGACGACTACAGAGCGAATCCTTTTCTACACCGGTCTGTCTCACAAGATCGGTGAAGTACACGACGGTGCTGCCACCATGGACTGGATGGAGCAGGAGCAGGAGCGTGGTATCACCATTACTTCTGCTGCTACCACCTGTTTCTGGAGCGGCATGTCTCAGCAGTTCGACGAGCACCGCGTCAACATCATCGACACTCCCGGACACGTTGACTTCACCATTGAAGTAGAGCGTTCCCTGCGTGTGCTCGACGGTGCTGTTGTTGTGCTGTGTGCCTCTTCTGGTGTGCAACCGCAGACTGAAACCGTTTGGCGTCAGGCCAACCGTTATGAAGTACCGCGCATGGTATTCGTCAACAAGATGGACCGTGCTGGTGCTGACTTCTACCGCGTTGTCGCGCAGATGAAAGAACGTCTGGGCGCGAACCCGGTACCGATCCAGATTCCGATCGGCGCAGAAGACAACTTCACCGGTGTGGTCGACCTGATCAAGATGAAGGCCATCATCTGGAACGAAGAAGACATGGGCATGACCTTCGAGTACGGCGACATTCCTGCCGAGCTCCAAGAGAAAGCCGAAGAGTTCCGTATCCAGATGGTTGAAGCTGCTGCTGAAGCCAACGATGACCTCATGGAAAAGTACATGGAGTCCGAGACGTTGTCAGAAGACGACATCAAAACCGGTCTGCGTGAACGTACCATGGCTGGCGAGATCGTTCTGACTCACTGTGGCTCTGCCTTTAAGAACAAGGGCGTACAGGCTGTTCTCGACAGTGTCATCGAATATATGCCGTCACCGACTCAGGTGAAGCGTATTGAAGGTGTGCTGGACGATGGCGAAACCGTCGAAGCCGTTAAGGTTGACGATGACGCTCCGTTCTCGGCGCTGGCTTTCAAAATTGCCACTGACCCCTTCGTTGGTACGCTGACCTTCATCCGCGTTTATGGCGGTGTATTGAAGAGCGGCGACCAGGTGATGAACTCGGTCAAGAGCAAGCGCGAGCGTGTTGGTCGTATGGTGCAGATGCACTCCAACAGCCGTGAAGAAATCAAAGAAGTACTGGCCGGCGATATCGCGGCGCTGATCGGCATGAAGGACGTCACCACCGGTGACACCCTGTGTGATCCGAGTCATCCGATTACGCTGGAGCGCATGGACTTCCCGGATCCCGTTATTCACGTAGCGGTTGAGCCGAAGTCTAAAGCCGACCAGGAGAAGATGGGTATCGCTCTGGGCAAACTGGCTCAGGAAGATCCGTCTTTCACCGTTCGTACCGACGAAGAAACCGGTCAGACCATTATCGGTGGCCAGGGTGAATTGCACCTCGACATCATCGTCGACCGTATGAAGCGTGAATTTAAAGTTGAAGCCAATGTGGGTGCACCTCAGGTGGCATACCGTGAGCGTGTTCGTCAGGCTTGCGAAATCGACTCTAAATTCGCCAAGCAGTCTGGTGGTCGCGGTCAGTACGGTCACGTCATGATCCGCTTCGAGCCGGCTGAAGACGGTGACGCTGAGAAGCTGGAATTCGTCAACGAGATCGTTGGTGGTTCTGTACCGAAGGAATACATTCCGGCGGTAGAGAAAGGTATTCAGGAGCAGATGAAGAACGGTATTCTCGCCGGCTATCCGCTGCTGGGTATGAAGGCAACGCTGTACGATGGTTCCTACCACGAGGTGGACTCGAACGAGATGGCGTTTAAAGTGGCTGCTTCTATGGCGGTCAAACAGTTGAAGGACAAGGCGAATCCGGCACTGCTGGAACCGATGATGAAAGTCGAGGTCGTGACCCCCGAAGATTATATGGGTGACGTCATGGGCGACTTGAACCGTCGCCGCGGTACCGTTAGCGGTATGGAAGACAGCCCGTCGGGCAAAGTCATCAATGCCGACGTGCCGTTGTCTGAAATGTTCGGTTACGCGACCGACCTGCGTTCTATGTCTCAGGGCCGTGCGTCCTACGTCATGGAATTCAAAGGTTATGCGGAAGCACCGATGAACATCGTCGAAGAAATTGTTAAGAAGTCTTGATCCGTTAGGGCTAAACAAAGAGGAAAGACACCATGTCCAAGGCGACTTTTGAACGTAGCAAGCCCCACGTCAACGTGGGCACCATTGGTCACGTTGACCACGGTAAGACCACTCTGACGGCAGCGCTGACTCGCGTTTGTCACGACGTATGGGGTACAGGTTCAGCGATGGCGTTTGACGGCATCGATAACGCCCCGGAAGA
>NZ_MIES01000022.1 GCF_003054965.1 Saccharospirillum sp. MSK14-1 | reverse complement strand
CTTAGACAACTTGAACGTACCGGTTTGGGCAGTACGGCTATGCTAACTCGGCTGAGCTTGTCCTACTGTAACAAAGTATTACTGCGCGTTTAACTGGAATCTGAGCTACGCTTACAACACCCTAAAACTTAACAGTATTAAAGCTCTGCTTCTAATTATGTGATGTTCAAACAAATGCCGGTCTAGCTGCTTTGAAATTATTATATATGCAGTTCTAACTCTAGCATTGAAGCAGAAAATAAGAACTAAATCATTTTGTATCATCATTTAATAAGTTAACAAGAAACAGCATTCATGAGCCAAGACAGTTCTCAGAGCAATAAAAGCGGATTCATTCAAACCTCAAATGCTTCTGCAGCCCATGTGCAACAGGCAACGCAACGATTTAGCATAGTCAATGAAGGACGTATCAACCGTGTTCGTGAAGGATTGCAGCGCAAGCAACAACAATGTTTTGACCTGTTGCCATTATTATTCCACGTAAATCATGAGAGCTTGCCTGGCTTTGTCGATAATGAAGAGACACCTTCCACAATTGCGCATTACCACCCGTCTGAAAGTTTATTACGAACCGCGCAATCGATAACCCGAGGGCAAATAAACACGCGCCTTCATCTAATTAAACCTCAATTATCCGCTCTATATTTAATGGGCTCCAGTGGCAGCATTGGCCAGTCAACTAGCTCTGATTTAGACATCTGGGTTTGTTACGAATCCCATCTTTCTGATCGCCAGATTCAGTTATTGCAGGAAAAGTCTGAGCGAATAACAAAATGGGCTGATGACTTTAATCTCGAGGTGCATTTTTTTCTGATGAACGCTCATCGCTTTCAAGGCGGCGAGCAGCATTCTTTAACCGGTGAACATTGCGGATCAACGCAACATGTTTTATTGCTGGACGAATTCTATCGAACGGCCCAGGTTATTGCCGGAAACATACCTGCCTGGTGGTTAGTGCCAACCTCAGCTGAGCATGACTATGAGCAAACACTGCAGCAGCTTTATCAACAGGGCTATTTGAATGAAAACAGCTGCACCGATTTTGGTGGCATTAAAAATCTGCCCGCTGGCGAGTTTATTGGTGCCGGTATGTGGCAAATTTATAAAGCAATCGACTCGCCATACAAATCTGTTTTAAAGCTTATGCTGCTGGAAATTTATGCTCGTCAGTTTCCAGAAATAAACAGTCTGGCACACAGTTTTAAAGACGATATTTATCGTATGCAATTATCGCTCGATGACTTAGATCCATACGTAATGTTGTACCGCAGGATTGAAACCTATTTGCTCTTCTCCGCGCTCGAGCAAATAGGTTTC
>NZ_MIES01000021.1 GCF_003054965.1 Saccharospirillum sp. MSK14-1 | reverse complement strand
GATCGCTTCAAAAAATAAAGTGACTAGGCAAGATGTTTTTAGGCTCACTGTTGAGATGATCCCTTTAAAGTATCTCCCAGGTGGTATTTGGCATATGGCGAGCCGAGTTTTACATTTGCGGAGTAAGGGCGTTGAAAATCGATTGCTAGCTTTAACAACATTATTTGAAGTTTTGTTGCCTGCGTTGGTTTCCACTGTGGTTGCGATTGGGCTATTTTTTTTAAACTTGGTGTTTGCCCCCAAAATTGGTTATGTAGAAGTTATCATTATTTATACAGCCATTTTTTTCACGGCCATATTGATGTTCAATTATGGTGCAACAGGGAAACGAAATGTATTGGTAAGCATTGTTTTACATTGGGTCAATGTTGCAATGTTGTTTGGTTGTTGGTTTTCTATTTTTAATACGCCCGGTTTAATACTCATTGAAAATATGGTCAATTACCTTTTGTCATGGGCAGTTGGTAATTTGGCGTTTTTTGCTCCGCAAGGAGTGGCAGTGACAGAAGGTGTTTTTTTACTTTTGGATACATCTACAAGTCTATCAACGATGATGGTCGCGCTTGTAGGCTTCAGGATGTTGCTAATGATTGGTGATGTGTCAATATTATTCTGTTGGTTACTTATTCGGAAATGGTTAAGTTAGCCCAAAAATATTATATTGGTAAAAAAAGTTACTATTAGTAATTATGTAAGGGCTTTTGTAGATTTTCAAGAGAGAGGGAAAGTGAAAAAGATATATTATAACGGTATCCCATCTGCACGGGATTACACTGAGGCATTAAGTTCTAAGCAATTTCTAGAATTGCAGGCATACTCTGGAAAATTTTTGCAGGAAAATGAATCAGCCTTAAAGGACTATATTAGCCGATGGGTCGGTGACCCGCTACACCAGTGGAGTCGCCAATGGGAATATCCGTTTGTATATAGTAACGTGAGTAAAAAAGTAGAAGATAATGGTAATTCATTGATTTTGGATGCTGGTTCTGGTGTTACTTTTTTTTCATTTTTTCTAAATGCGAAATTTAAATCTGCCGATGTTTATTGTTGCGACTACGATCAAAAATTATCTGCAGTTTATGATGAAATTAATAATCGCCAAGATAGTAAGGTTAATTTCACGGCAAGCGATTTGCGATGCCTTCCCTATGAGAAGGATCAGTTTGATTTAATATATTGTATTTCTGTTTTGGAACATACAGACAATTTTGAGTCTATAATTGATGAGTTTTATCGTGTCATAAAGCCTGGCGGCGAACTTGTTGTCACTTTTGATGTATCGCTTGATGGATCGAGAGAAATAGATATCGATAAATCAATAAATTTACTAAATGCATTGGCTAAAAGATTTAGTCTAGATGGCCATATTTTAAATAATCTGGATTCACGATTTTTAGATTCCAATAATTTCACTACTCTTACAGCTAGAGATATTAACCCTCGTCTGTTACCTTGGGTCGGGCCATCAGTGCTGCATCGAATTAAATCATATGTGAAGAGCGGAAAATTTGGATCTTGGCCGCCGCCTATGACTGTTTTTTGCATTAGCTTAACCAAATCGACTGATCGAGAATAGTGTTGTTTATTTCAGGGCTGTTTATTATAGCGGGTCTTTAATTAGTATTAAAAAATTTAGCAAAAATGGTAGGTTTAAAGTTATAAGAAATAGAGCTACCAAGTTTATATTAGTCATCCAAAATAAATTGTTTTGGATGACTTCTGTGTTGTGTTTTTCTAAACGCCTATTTTTTTGTCATTTGAATTTTAGTAGATAAGTGATTGCAAATTATGTCGCTTGGTGATATTTCGGGTATCGGTTTTAATTTCCAGGTCCTGGATTTGTAGTGCTGTAAAAATTGATCAACTTTATTTTGATTAAATTCTGATAGCACTACACCATTATCAATTCCTTCTGTTCTCTCAGTTGCAGCTCGCATCAGTAAGCAAGGAAGTCCCATGTAAAATGCTTCTTCTTGGTTACTACCTCCATCGGTTATAAGAAATCTTGCGTTAACTAATAGTTTTGAGAACTCTATATAGGACATCCGGTCTATTAGTGAGATCCCTGGTGCTTCTTGTAATTTTCTAAAAAGTTTAGTTTTTATTAACTTTTCTTTAGTGACCGGGTGTAAGACAAAGATTATTTCTATGTCTCGACTGTGCTTAATTATTGAATCAATAATAAAACACAATCGCTTTCTTTTATTTAGATTTTCAAATCTGTGAATGGAGGCAACGCCATATTTTTTTTTCTGATCTGATGATGGTGAATTGGATTTGGTGGCAATGTTGATGGAATCGATGATGCTATTTAATACGGTGTTTATTTTTTCCGTTTTATATTTTATTAGATTACTGACTGCCCAGTTACCAGGTGCGTAGTGGTAGTCAGTGAGTCTTGAAACTAAAATTCTAATAATCTCTTCTGGAAACGGGTTGGTTAAATTAAAAGATCGCAATCCAGCCTCAACGTGGCCCAGTTTAGCTCCGATTTTTTTGGCGTAAATTGCGCCAATTAGAGTGGATAGAGTATCTCCATGAACTAAAACAATGTGCACATTATTTTTGTTTTTAGTTAGTAAAATGGTTTTTAGTATTAAGTAAAACCATTTAAATAATTTTATGGGGTTGTCTGTTTCTCTATTGGGTATTAGTTGGTTGTCTGGTTTTTTTAAACCAAAAGAAGATACTAACTGATCAATTGTGTTTTCATGTTGGCCAGTTAACGTAAATAGATAACGTATGTTCATCTTATCCAAGGTTAGCATTATAGGTGCCATTTTAACTAGTTGCGCTTTCGTACCGATGACAATTTCAATTTTCTGGTTAATTAGCATTTTATTGATGCGCTCAATTTCTAGCGTAAATTAATGTTGATATTTGCTCAGATATCAAACCCATTAAAAATACCATGACTGAAGTTGATAAGAGCATTGCAGACATATTAGTAAAAGTGCCGTCGGTTATAAAAGTGAAAGCGTAACGGCCCATGCCGAGTACAAAAAAGAATAACGCCGTTGGCAGGAAAACTCTAAGTGGGGAATAGAGCCCGATGATCTTAAAAATAATAGTAATAAATCGTATGCCATCTTTTAATGGTCGAATGTGGCTTTTGCCTTCGTTTTTCTTAACGTTAACACTTACAAACTTAACGCCGTATCCTAGTTTAAAAAAGCTCATACATAGTGTGGTTGGGTAAGAAAAGTAGTTCGGAAGTAAATTGACGAGAGAAAGGGCCTTTTTACGATCGACGATTCTAAAACCTGATGTTAAGTCATCTATCTTTTTCTCAACTAAAAATGAGGCTAATTTGTTGTAGAGCCCATTTGCAAAGTGTCGCCATATAGTCGATTGGCTTTCGCGACGCCTTGCGCCTATCACCATGTCTATATTTTCATCGAGTTCAGCAATTAATTTTGGGATTTCTGATGGTAAATGTTGGCCATCAGCATCCATCATGATTAAAAAATCTCCTTTTGCATTGCGAATACCCGTTTTAATTGCGGCACCGTTGCCTCGCGAATAAGGATGTCTAATAACATGAGCCCCTGCACCGGATGCAACTGAACCTGTATTGTCATCTGAGCCGTCATCTATAACTATAATTTCAGGTTTCGTACCGAGTTCGGATAAACCCATAAGCTCTTCAACTAATTTGGCTATTCCTTGAGCTTCATTC
>NZ_MIES01000020.1 GCF_003054965.1 Saccharospirillum sp. MSK14-1 | reverse complement strand
GAAGCCACGGAAAGTGAGCTTCGTAAAAACGACAACCACCAACCAGTTTGCTTGACGACCATAGAGCTGTGGAACCACCTGACTCCTTGCCGAACTCAGTCGTGAAACGCAGCCTCGCCGATGGTAGTGTGGGGCTTCCCCATGTGAGAGTAGGTCATCGTCAAGCTTTTAATACCACCCCGGACCAGAGATGGTTCGGGGTTTTTTATTGTCTGCAACACAGGCACCACGATGACCTCCTCTACGAGTAGCGGAGTGCCGCCCAGCGGGATGCCGCCCAGCGGAACGCCGCCCGGGTCATCGTCTGCGAACCCCCGGTCAGAGATGGCTCGGCGGTTCGACTGAAATTTAGGATGAAGAATCAGTGGCCACTGACTGTGGATTGGAATGAAACTGGAAAGCCGCCCGGCCCTTCAACGAAATAGATTTTTTCTCCGTGAGCTTCCATTGGCCCTTGAGGATTAAGACCTTGCTCTTTGGCGCGCGCTGCAAAAGCATCGGCGTCATCAACAACCAGTTGCAGCATGGTGCCAGCGGGCATTCCCTCACCGTCGGGCCAGACTTCAATCCAACTGTCCCCAGCGAGAAAAATACCGCCTTGTTGAGCATCGGACTCTGAATCAGTTTTGGGGGTTAGCCCTAATGCCTGATAGAACTGGAATAACGCTTCAGATTCCTGGCTGATGGTGCAATACCGTAAGCTGAGTACTTTCATGAGTCGCTCCCTGCCTCTAAAAGTTAAGTTATTGTGCTATCCGCCCCAGGCAATAACGCCCATCAAACGATGGGGCAATAACGTAAAAACCCCGGCACCTAGCAGTCCCCAATGGGTCAACAGCATAATTGAACGATGCGTTTTCACACGATGTCGGCGTGCAGCCGTGACACCACTGACCAGACAGATCAGCGTGTAAACGCTGAGGATATGAATGGGACCAAAGCCGCCAGGGAACCAGTGCACGGTGCGCAGCCAAAAAGACGAAATCGCTACACCGGTTAACAGCGCGACCCAGCAGTAGCCGCTCACACGATGAAGCAGGCACCCTTTTCGGCTGCTGAGCGCCACTGCGCCTAATATCACGGCAATCAGTGCTGCACTGGCGTGAACAGCGGTGACTGTTGAAACGGGTTGTTGGACAACGAAGAGTAACAGCTCAATCAATAACCAACTGGAGATCGCAGCCGGTAACAGGATCCAGACGTAATGGCTTGGCGATATGCGGACTTGAACGGTCATCGGGACTCCTTATTGTTGTTTTCCCTGCGTCTTTTAACTGTTTATTCCGGCGAATGTCGTTGCAATTGGTTTTCCAATTCCGCCATACCGGAAGGGACATCCAGGGACTGACCCAGATCGTTAAAAGTAGAGCCCAGAGCATGTAGCGTCCGGAACAGGTTGTGAACACGGCATTGTTCACCCATTTGACCGATACGGACGATGGGTGGTCCGAATGAACCGGCGATTTCTACGCGGTAATGCTGAGAAATATGATCACATACTGGCTTGGCATCCAGGCCGATGGGCAGCTTAATGCCCACCACCGAATTCAATCGTGCTGGCCGTTTAACATAGAGGTTTAGCCCTAACGCTTCGATACCGGCCTGCAATGCACGACTACTGGTTGCATGGCGTTCAAAGCGACGCTCCAGTGTCTCTTCACAGACCAGTCGCATGGCTTCATGCAACGCCAATAAGCCGGAGACCGGAGCGGTATAGTGATAGGAAGCGCGGTGCCAGAACTGGGTAGCCAGAGTGGCATCCAGTGTCCAATGCGGCATCGGCATAGGACGATCGGAAATACGGGCCCAGGCGCGCTCTGAAAATGCCACCAAGGAAACGCCAGGAATGGAACTGAGGCCTTTCTGACCGCCAGTAATGACCGCGTCGATGTTCCAGTTGTCCATTTCCAACGGCATGGTTGAGAGCGTGCAAACGGCATCGACAATAATCAGGCAATCGTATTCGTGAGCCAGTTGGGCGATGCGCGGTAAATCGGTATTGTGAGTCGTATTCGAGGTTTCACCTTGAACCAGGGTCATGACCGCGGGGCGGAATCGTTCTAGCACTTGGCGTATTTGCTCTGGATCGGCGCCCTGCCCGTCCTCAACTTCCAGTTCTTCAACCTCACCGCCCGCGCGACGAGACATTTCAGCCAGACGATGACTGAAAAAGCCATTACGCACACTCAAAACACGAGTACCCGGCCAGACCAGGTTGGCCACGGCCATTTCCATGGCCGCTGATCCCGGTCCGGCAACGCCCATCAGCCAAGGCGATTCGGTTTGAAAAATATAGCGCCCCATGCGTTTTACCTGGTCGATGATGCGCGCCATCGATTCACCCAGATGATTGATCACAATGCCATTAGCCGCAGCGACAGGCCCAGGAATAGGAACCGGACCCGCGCCCATCATAAGCAGGGGTTCTTCGGGCAAAATACGACTGAGGCTATCGATCTGGGGGACTTCTAACATGCTGTTTGACTCACTCTGATACCGCTGGATAACTGTTCAGATACTAGCATGACGCGCACATTAACCGTCATAGGCCGTCAGCTCATTGAAACGAATTATCGCGTCGAGTTCATCGACATACGCCTGACCACGTTGCGAGTAATTGATCAAAGTCGGTGCCAGAGCCAAGCCAGTAACGGGTTCATCTGCTGCACGCAATTGAGCGCGTCGTTCACGCAATTCAGCATAGGCATAGTGGGTATTGATGTTGTTCACGTAGCGACGAACGGATTGTCGTGCTGACGAAAACCGGGCGACTTCATGGCTGGCGTCGTCATCGCGTGCTTCCGGTACCAGTCCGCAGCCGCGCGAATAGCACCACTGACCAAAATAATTATTTCCTTCACGGGCAAAACGCGATGTTCCCCAGGCGCTTTCGTTAGCGGCCTGAGCCAGAGCCAGTGACGGCGGCACAATGTCGACATGAATTAATAAGGCATTCCAGTGTTCAACATTGCTGGATTCAAAATCATCTAATTCATAGCGGTTTGCAAGGGACGCCAACCAGAGTCGGTCAACCCAACGGGCTTGGTCATTGGCGATGATCTCAGTAAGCTTTTCTCGGCTGGAGAGAATGGCTTCGTTTTCCGCATCGATCAGTTGTTCGAAATACGCGAAGAAGGCGTTCTTGCGTTCGTCACCTTCAGAGAAGGTCGTGAAGTCTGGCGCTTTAGGCGTTGTAGGATAGGTGTTCAGCCCGGTCGCCAGTGCTAACAGCAGCACCAGCATCAGACCGATCAGAGGAAGATGGCGTGTCATACAACTCCAAATCGAGATATGTGGAGTCAGTATACCAAGGCTGATGGTAACCGCAGCAGGCTCGCTTCAGCGGCGCCGCATCACAGCAACAAAGAGGGTGTCCGCATCTTCATGAGGTGCACCCAGCAGCCGTTGTTCGATCCGTTCGAACTGAGGATGTTCCGCCAGGAAGTGATTAACCCGGTCCTCATTTTCGGCGACCAGCCAACTGCAGGTTGCGTAAATTAAACGACCGCCACGTTTGACGGCGTTGCTGGTACGACTGAGCAAGGCATCCTGAATGTCGTTCAGCTCGGCCAGCCGCGCACTCGTTAAGCGCCAGCGCGCATCGGGGCTGCGTCGCCAGGTACCTGCTCCGGTACAGGGGGCATCCACTAGAACGGCATCAAAAGGTGCTGTCTCGGGCAGGTCAGTTGTGCCATCCAGAATGGCGGTGTTCAGGCCATTCAACGCCAGTCGAGCAGCACGGTGTAGGCATTGCTTTAAGGCCCCAGGGCGAATGTCGGTGGCTAACACTTGTCCACTCGGTTGCGCTGCATCGAGTAACGCTAACGCCTTTCCACCAGCGCCAGCGCAAACATCCCAACAACGCTCACCACTTTGCAAGGCGACTGCTGTTGCCACCGCCTGGCTGGCTTTATCCTGAATCTCGATCCAGCCTGCCTGCCAAGCCTGAGAGCGCTCTAGTCCTGGCCGTGCGGCTAGCGCCAGGGCTTGATTGTCACGGTCCAGGCATTCAAAGCCCTCTGCGATTAAGCTCGCTTGTGCTTGATCTTCATGGCCATGGGCCAGTCGCAGCCATAACGGCGGGCGTTTGTTCTGCAACGCCAGCCAATTGGCCTGATCGGCTTCACTCCAGTCGCTCGTTGCCGCTCTTTCGGCCAACCAAGGGGTCCATTCGGACAGCCAACCCTCTTCCAATTGTTGAACCGTATCGCGCTGTTGGTCGCTGAGAGAATCCAACCAGGCCCGGCGTTGTGGACCATCGGTAATTTCGCGTGGCAGTTGGTTGTCGGCGCCGTCGAGCAACACGAACCAGCTCCAGATATCGGCGGGCGACATCTGTGTGAGGTAGGGCCAAAGTTGGTCAGCCGAGGGTTCCGTTGCTTCACCTTGCCAGCACTGGTGCAAAAATACGGGAACCGCTGCCTGCCGAGACAAACGAAAGAAAGCGTCACTGTAAAAAGCACGATCTTTACGACCGAACTTTGGCTCGGCACGAAAACGCTCAGCCAGCCAGCGATCGGTCGATGGCCAACTGGGTTCATTCAGCAAAGCTTCAGTCAGGCGTATTAAATGCGACCAACGAAAGCCGGGCCAGGCGTGTGCAGTCATAACAGCACCGGAATCAGACTGGGCGGCGCAGTATAGAGCAGCCGATAGCGGCTGCACAGCCAGAGCGCCTCTGGCAAGATGCCGAAAGAGTCCATCAGGGAGACAACAACAATGACGCAGCCGTTGGCACTGATTACCGGTGGTACGTCAGGCATTGGCGCAGCTTATGCGGCGCTGCTGGCTGAATCGGGTTACAACTTGATACTGATTGGGCGGCGTGAACGACAATTAACCGCCGTTTGCGACAAGCTGACAACGCAATATGCGGTATCCGCTGAGCCTATGCTGACCGATCTATCGGTAGCCTCCGAGCGTGAGGCACTGGTTCAGCGTATTGCCTCCTTGCCCCGACTGGATGTTTTGATCAACAACGCGGGTTATAGCAAAGACGGTCTTTATGGTGACGTCAGTTGGGCAGAGCAAAAGGCTTTGCTGGACGTACATGTGCAAGCCACTTGTGAGCTATCGCACGCAGCATTGCCATTGCTATTGGCGCAAAAAGGCACCCTCATTAATGTCGCCTCGGTCGCGTCCTGGCTGCCGACCCCACATACCGCCCTTTATGGTCCGACCAAAGCCTTTATTCGTTCATTTTCTGAGACATTGGCGCTGGGCTATGGCCGCCAGGGTTTGAGCGTTCAGGCGTTAAGCCCGGGTTTTACCGTGACTGACTTCCATGAAAAATTGGGAATTGCTCCGGAAAAATTTTATCGCAGCACTGGCATACTGCGGGCCTGGAGCCCCGAGCGTGTGGTGCGCAAGTCCTGGCGTGATGTGCAGCGTGGTCGTATTGTCAGCATTCCGGGTTGGAACTACCGTCTGATCGTCATGCTATTGCGTCATATTCCGATGCGCCTCATGCACTGGGTTATGAAACGGTCGACCATCGCGCGCTTTGGTGCCGATTAACCCAGGTGTCCTGTCCACCTGATACCGGCCTTGTACTGGTCGCGCTTAGACGGCAGGCTTGACCTAATTCCACTTAGAAGAAAATCATGCACTGGATAATTACTCTAGGCCTGTGGCTCTATGCGGCCGCGCTGATTGGTTTGAGTCTGCGCATTCTTATGCGCCGTCGGACCGTTGGTGTCACCCTGGCCTGGCTGTTGCTGATCTACGCCTTGCCCTTACTTGGGATCAGTCTTTACGCCTTATTTGGCGAGCGGTATTTGGGGCGATTACGAGCAGGCCGCGCCCGCACGCAGTTCCGTTTTTATAACCAGTGGCTGGAAGACGTCAGTGTCCGTCAGGATATTTCCGCACCGATAAACTCACCCTTACGACCGGTCATGGAACTGACTCGAGGCAGTCTTGGTATGCCGGCGCTGGAAGGCAATCACTGGCGTACGCTCGATACTGCCGACGCAGTTTTTGATGCCTTATTGGCCGATATTGAGCAGGCTCAAGAATGGATCTTCATGGAGTTTTATATTCTGGAAGATCGTGGCCGAGTGGCGGAAGTGTTGAATGCACTCGTGGCTGCACAGTCACGAGGCGTTGCTGTGTATTTGCTGCTCGACAGTGTCGGTTCAAATAAATTTTTATCCAGCAAACGATGCCAGTCCATTAGAGCCGCCGGTATTGACGTTCTGGATGTTCTACACGCCAATGTATTGCGCATGTTTATGCAACGCATGGACCTTCGTCAGCATCGAAAACTGGTTAGCATCGACAATCGTGTTGCCTATAACGGCTCAATGAATCTGGCCGATCCGCGCTGGTTCAAAAAAGATTCCGGTTTTGGTCCCTGGGTGGATTTACAGGTCCGTTTGGAAGGACCGATCGCAGCCATTATTCAGGGCAGTCTGATCTTTGATTGGGAAATGGAAACCGGTGTGCGGTTAGAACCGGCGTTAAGCTGGCCGCAACAAACCCAGGCCGGCGGCAGCCTGATGCAGTTCCTGCCAACAGGCCCTGCCTTTGAAGAAGATATTCTGTTGCAGGTGTTGGTAACGGCCATTCATAACGCCCGCCAGGAAGTCTTTATCAGTACGCCGTATTTCGTGCCGGAAGAAGCGTTGTTATTGGCGCTAAAATCGGCAGCCCGGCGTGGATTGACCGTCACCTTGCTGATACCACGCCGCATCGACAGCCGTTTGGCTCAGTATGCGGGTCGGTCTTTCTTTGATGATCTGTTGCACAGCGGTGTCGAAATTCGACGCTTTACCGGTGGGATGCTGCACACCAAAAGCGTCATCATTGATGATCACCTGGTGCTGGTCGGTTCGGTGAATCTGGATATGCGGTCGCTGTGGCTGAATTTTGAAGCCACCTTGGTGGTTGATGATCCGGCTTTTTACGCTGATATGCGACTGGTGATTGATCGCTATCTCGCGTCCAGTCATCGCCTGGATCTTAAAGAATGGCGTAAACGGAAAGTTCACAAGCGCGTGTTGGAAAACCTGGCGCAGCTGGCCAGTCCGTTGCTGTAAAATTGGTGGCGGTTACAACACAGTACGGCCGTATATTCCCAGCAGCATGGCGACGGACACAACCCCGGTTGCCGGAAATAAAATCAAGAAAAATCGCACTGGGTGATACAGGCCGGATGCGCCAGCCAGTAAACCAATGCCACCGCCGCCGCCGATCATCCAATTGCCGGGTAAATTCACCAATACCACCAGTACCCAATAAGGGTGTGCGACCAGATAGCGCTCGGAAAAACGCAGCAGGCGTGAACGGATGCGGTCGTCATCGGCCGATTGAAACGCCTCATCCAAACGCTGCTGCAATCGCTGAATGACCGGCCAGTCACGCAGGTTTTGCCCTAAGACAAAAGCGACCAGTAAGCCCACTGGGGTTGCCATCCAGATCGCAACAATACCCGGGGTGCCCAAGGCTGCCATGACCATCCAGCCCATTTCGACTGCGGGTACAAAAGGTATGGCCAGCGCCAGCGCGTAGATGGCTGCGGTCAGCACGATAACCCAGGTTGTCGAAAGTCCACGCGCTTCCAGCCAGTCCATGACCAGACCTTTGCCATCGGCAAAAAACAGCAGCCATACCATTGCTGTTAATGCGGCTAAAGCCAATATTCGGCGTGAATAAATAATCAAGTTATTACTCAATAAGGCGGCGCCAACTGTACATCGGAATGGCTGGCAACTTCTGCCGAAGTCATGGTGGGATCGGCCAATATCAAATGGACTTTGGGTGTTAGGCTGCGGGCTTTTTGCAGGGCAGATGTTAGGCGCTGCAATAAGCTCGGTGGTAGTTCATTGGCGCTGGCCAGGGTTGCTCCGATACTGACTTGAATTCGCTCGTTGTGACCACCCAGATCGAACGCCAGCCGTGTGGATGAGTCGTGTATCTGTAGCGCCAGTTCCGTAATACCGGCGGGCTGAATGACGGCATCGCTGGCGAGCATTAATTGGTGCTCAGTGAACCGGCCTACAAAAAGGTTGGCGTTGGTTTCGGTACGCAAACGTTGCACCAGCTTGCGGATCAGCTGATCACCGGCATCCTGACCCAAGCGGCGACTGATTTCAGGGTAGTCGTCAATATCGACCAGAAAAACCGAAAACGGACGGCCTTCGTTAAACCAGCCGGCCAATTGTTGCATCAAACCATGACGGTTCGGTAAACCCGTCAAGGTGTCGATCAGCGCTAACCGTTCCAGCTGCGCCCGTTGTTGTAACAGTCGGTGAATAAAGAATCGGCAGGTAATGGCCATGCACAACAGGCAAACAACCAGGTCGAGCCATTTGAATCGATGAATCTGCTCAGCAGAAATGATCAGCCAGGGATCGGTCGGCTCAGGCAGAATAAAACACAGGCTGAGTAACGCCAGCGTCAAGGTGAGCAGGCTGATTTGCCATTCGCGTTGCTGCGGAGGCAGCACCATAAAAATCAGCGCAGGTACCATGATGAAATAGTATTCGGCACCTTGGCTGTCATTGAAGCCATAAAGATTGATGATGGTGATGTCGAGCAGCACCACCAAGGTCATCCAGACGGATGCAAACAGCGTTTTGCCCAGATAAAAGCCAATGATGCCCAGAAGATGAAGCCCGGCACAGAACACAGGAAACAGGGCCATCATCGGATGGGTGTCGGTCAGGCGTAATAACGCAGCGTAGAGGAGATAGACCAGCAGAAGCGCCCACAACATGATGCGAGTGGCGAGCTCTTGCAGCTGCGCATCGCTGGGCACTGCCATAGGCCAGACTTTCACGATTGAATCTCCCGCTGATGGAAGGAACGCAGATCAATCTTCAGCGGTGAGATTGACCCTAAGGTCTCAAGGTTGTCAAGGCGCCTGGCGGCGCCTTGTTGGGTTTCGATCAGTGGTCGTGATCGTCGCCGGAATGAACATGTCCATGTTCAAGCTCTTCCGCTGATGCTTCACGGACTTCCTCAACGGAACCTTTGAAGCTCAGTGCTTTGCCAGCCAGCGGGTGGTTGCCATCGACGGTGACCTGTTCGTCAGCCACCTGAGTCACGGTGACTTGCAGCGGGCCGTTTTCAGTCTGAGCGGTGAAAACCATGCCTTCTTCAACCTTCTCCACACCCTGGAAGGCTTCTTTCGGTACAGACTGAACCAAACCATCCTGGTGTTCGCCATAGGCTTCTTCAGGCGATACGGTGACGTCAAAATTGTCGCCAACAGCCAAGCCAGCCAGCGCGTTTTCCAAGCCTGGGATGATATTGCGGTGGCCATGCAGATAGACCAGCGGCTCGCGACCTTCGGAGGAATCGACGACGACGCCGTCTTCATCCTTAACTTCGTAATGGATGGAAACAACGCATTGGTCAGCAATGTTCATAGGAAACTCCTGTTGGAGGTGGCCGTGCGATCACGGCCCGAGAATTTATGGCCTCATAAGGCCTTGAGGCCCCGACATCGGTCCGGTTGCGGTCCGGGCCAGAGAGGACCATCTCAGTGAGGATGGTCAGGGAGCACAGATGCGACGGCGTCGAGACAGGTGCAAGAATACCAGCGGCGCGTCGACCAGAAAAGAATAGAGCCCAATGTGGTCGCTTAGATCAGCGTTAAAGTGCTGAATATTGATCGATAAAGGCACGCGTTCGCTGGATGGCACTGTCCAGGTTGTCCGTGTGAGTCAGTCCGCTGGCCTTGCGCGGTTTAAGACTGTGATCGCCATCGGGCAACCAATGCACGTCAATGTGGCTCGGCAAACGATAACCTTCCACCTCATTGCGATTGCCCAATGCATCGCGCTCGCCCTGACAGATCAATACCGGACAGCGAACCTCTGGCAGATGATCCAGGCGCTGTTTTTCCGGCTTGCCGGGTGGGTGAAAGGGGTAGCCATAAACACAAACACCGGCAACCTCTAGCTCCGCTGCCAGCAAGGTTGCCATACGGCCTCCCATGGATTTACCGCCGATAAACACCCGCGGTGTGTCCAACTCGCTGAGCACATCTTGGAAGTGACTGAGCAGCTTGGGGGCTCGATCCGGTGGGCGTTTGGTGCCGGTTTCACGCCGTTGTGCCATATAGGGAAATTCAAAACGAAGCACTCGAATGCCTTCCTGGCCTAAACCTTCGGCCAATTGGTTCATAAAATCGGAGTCCATAGCGGCGCCAGCACCATGGGCGAGCACGAGGGTTGTACCTTGGTCGGGACCATTCGTCAGCATGAGGTATCCTTATTCGCGAATAACGGCATGCTAAAGGCAGAAGCGGTCACTGTGTAGCGCTGTGGTTTTCTTTATACTGACGGTCGATTCATAGGGCAGTCAGTGTTGATCATGTTTAAGCCAACCTTAATTACTGTTGTGATTCTCCTGTTAGCCGGCTGTAGTGCGGTTCCTATTCAGGAAGTAGACCCGGCCGATCTGGATATCAAAGTTGAGTATCGGCATCAGCCCGATACCGTTGACCTGCGTACCCAATTGCGGGCGGGAATGTGGAGCCGTCGCGTGAATGCCGACAGTAACGGCTTGGAGGTGATTACCGCTGGCGGCGAAGTCGTGCGGTTAAAGCCTGGCATTGAAGAGGGCGATTATGGCGCCCAGCTGGAACCGGATTTTGGGCCTTATCAGCTCATTCTGCCGAGCGTGGCGCAAATGACGTTACCGTTGACCGAGCCGGTCACCCTCAATGGGCAGGCGCAAATCGCCGGTCAAGTATTTGATCGCAGCGATGAGTTGTCCTTAGCCGTGGCCGGTCAGACTGAACGGGTTCGTGGCTGGTCTTTCACCGCCTATTGCGGCGCTGAATATTGGACGCTGGATTTGTCGTTAGCGCAGGATGAAACCGAAATACAACTGCCGCTGGCCACCTTGATGCGCCAAATAAATGCGCGGGCCGAGGCGGACCTGGCTGGCCAAATACCGGTCAAGGTGACGCTTTGGGAATCGTATCAGCCGTCCTGGGTTGAGCCTTTCCGTCCCGGCGTTGCCAGAGCGGAAGACAGTGTCGACTTCACCGTGGACACCGCCAGCTTTCGGGTCAGCGGCAACTTCAGGCTGGCGTTATCAGACAACCTGTCCATCGGTGTTAGTAATCAGGCTTGGCCGGTTCGCTATTGCCATTGAGGCAGCTTGATGGACGCAGCTTGTTGCAGCCAGCCGTGCAGCTGGTGCAATGGCATGGGGCGGGCAATCAGATAGCCTTGGGCGCGGTGGCAACCCAGTTCACGGCACAATGACAGGGTGTGTTCATCTTCCACCCCTTCGGCCACGATCAACGCACCCAAAGTCCGGGCGAGTTGGACGATGGCCGTCACAATGTGTTGGTCCGTTTGAGACATGCTCAGAGCGCGGACGAAGGCGCGGTCAATTTTGATTTCATCCGGTTTGATGCGTGATAAGTAAGCCAGAGATGAATAGCCAGTGCCGAAATCGTCGATGGAAAGCAGGCATCCCAACGCCCTCAGTCGCTCCAACGTATCCAGGCAGCGATCGGTTTGTTCCATCACCATGGTTTCGGTGATTTCGACTTTCAGTCGACTGGGTGAGAGCCCGATGTCATCCAAGCAGGAAATTAAATCTCTGCCGTCGACCTCAGCGATCAAATCCAGCACGGATAAATTAACCGACAACGGCCAGCTGGGTGATTGTGGATCGGATTGCCAACGGTCGACTTCCGCCAACACATAGCGGGTTAACGCGGAAACCCGGTTCATCTGTTCAGCCAACGGAATGAATTCAGCCGGTGATACATCCCCGAAAACCGGGCTTTTCCAGCGCAACAGGATTTCACCGCCGGTCACCTCGCCCGTGTTTAAATCGATCACTGGTTGCACATGGCAACTCAGCTCACCTGCCTGCAACGCCTGTGGCAGCGCTTGGGCCAGGCCAATTCGGCGTTGAAAGACGGTATCTTGTTCCAGGCTATAGGATTGAAAGGGTATTCCCTGCTGGTGACCGCTCACTAAGGCGACGTTCAAGCGCCGTAGAATTTCGTCTAACGCTTCCGGTTGAGAACCGACATGAAAACAGGCCACTTGGCTTTCCAGTTCAAAGGACTGCCCGTCCACTTCTAAATCCAAATGGCTTAAGGCGGCCAATCGTGCTTTTAGGTCGGGCTGGCGTTGTTGGTCAACGAGAACCAGAAAGCTGTCGTGGGAGAACACAGCCAAAGAGGCATGACGATAGCCGGGTAAACGCTCAACCCCTGGCAGCTGATTAAGACCTTGATTCCAATACTGCATGGCTTGGACGCTGAGTCGCTGTACCAGGCCCGGACCGAGTAGTTGCAGTAAGGTCCGAAAGCCGTTCAATTGCACCAGCAGCACGACAGGTTCTGACGCGTCGTTACAGAGTTTTTGCCAATGCTCGGAGAGTTCTTGGTCGATATATGGCCGGCCGGGTAAGCCGGTGGCCGTATCGGTGAGCAGTAAGATGTGCTGTCGTTCTTCTAAGAACCTCAGGCGCGCAGCAACGGCAAACGCCATCAATAACAACTCTAACAGCGCTGAAATGAAAAAAGCGTTGAGCGCCAAGTCGGAGACGGGCCACAGACCAGAGTACGCCAGAGTGCCGACTGACCCACCAACAACCTGCACAAAAAGCGCAGCAATCAGCAGACGAGCCGGGTGATAACCCGCACGCTCCTGGCGCCAGGCAAACCAAAAAACCGGCACAACAACCAATAACTGCGCGAGGATATAAAAGGGTAGAACCACGCGATCTGGCCAGGTCAGTGAGGCGGCGACGCCAATCAACTGAATGAACGGGATGCCATAGCGAAACCGTATTGTCTTGGGCGGCGCCGGGTCACCTTGACTCAGAAAAGCCAACGCAAAGCGGTACAGCAGTAATTGAATGATGAAGTTCAGCGCCAGGATGTGATTGCTGAACCAGGAAACCATCGAAGCGGGTAAAAATTGATAGCCAAAGCCTTGCAGCGAGCCGACATAAAGAATGAGCAGAGCATGAAAACTGACTAACCAGCCTTGGGTTGAGTCGAGTCGGCCAAACAATAAAACCAAATTAAAGGCCAGCAAGGTTGCCAGAACCGCAAACATCGACCAGTCGATGGCAAAGTGTTTGCGTTGCAAGGATTCCCAACGAATATCGGGGGTAATGCGAACGGCCAGCGCAATGGGTGTATCGGACTTGAGCCGGGCCATGAGGTGGTAGTGTTGTTGGCCTTCCAGCAATATTGGAGCATTGAATCGTTCATCGGCGGCTAGGCGAGCGTAGTTGGGCTGATTGCGACCTAACGGCAGTGTTTCCAGAATGTCCCCGTCGGGACTCAGCAGGTACAGGTCCAGTTCTGCCAGAATGACGTTCTCATTCGATAAGTAATAGCGTTGCAGACCCTCGTCCGTGTTCTCAATATCAAACAACAACCAGACGGCTTTCCCGGTCAAGCCCGGTGGGGTGGTGGTGTTATCGGCGGCCGACAGTGCCAGCCAAGCCTGTTCCGGCCCTAAACTGGGATCGGCAACCCAGGTGGCATCCGGTTCGGTAAGCCAACGACTGGGCATGTCTGCCGACAATTGATGACCAGCGAGCACCGGGCCTGACAATGCCAAACCCAATAGCCACGCTAATGCCTGCTTACTCCAAGCTGCCATCAATACACTGTGCCTCAATAAAACCGTTAACGCGTAAACGATACGAATCCGTATCAGTCTAGCCCGCTTTCGCCGGGCATGCTGCTCTGTTCAGGCATTGTTCGCGCCACCACCAATAAGGAACATAGCGTCTACCACTTGGAACGCTGTTTGGCTCGATTCCTTCCCGTCTGGGCCGATTACTTCCTAGACGTTTACACGATAAACTGCCTGTACCGCTGCTCCAGGGACTGAAGCTCGGACACTCTCATTCATGTCGCAGCAGGACATTCCCATGACTTGGCTCAGAAATCTGTCGATCGCCAATAAGGTCCGCCTGCCCTTGGCGCTGATCTTGTTGATGACCTTGGTCATGACGGTTGGAGGGATTCAAAGCATGCTGGCACTTAATGCCAGTTCAGAAACTCTAATCAGCCGTTATCAACCAGCGCAATTGGCGCTGGCTGACATCAAATCGAATTTATACCGGGCGCTGGTGGCACAGCGTGATTATATCCAGGGGGGGAACTGGGGTACCCCGCGAGATCAAATGGATGCCTATCGAGACCAGCAGCAAAATGGCATTTCCTTTACCCGAGAGGAAATCGACCGGTTGCGTGGGTTGCTCACCTCTCCGGAAAACCAGGAATTACTAGACGGCATTCTGGCATCGGTTGATGAATGGGAATCTCATTCCACCGAAATATTAGAACTGGCCACCGACGGCTTAGCTTCAGTGGCCTATCAGATCAGTATTACTGACGGTGAAGCGGCGTTTTCTGCGGCCAATACGCTGGTCGATGATTTGGCGCGACAGGTGAACGCAGAAGCCCAAGCGCAGGGTGACAGCGCTATTGCTCAGGGTGACAACACCATCTATGCCTTTCTGATCCAGCTGCTGCTGGCGTTGGTGGTCATATTGGCGATTGGCGTCTTGCTGCCGAGGTCGCTGTCTCGGCCGATCATTCACCTGCGTGATCGACTCAGCGATCTGGCTTCCGGTGAAGGTGATTTAACCGCGCGGTTGACCCTGAGCCAGCGCGATGAAGTGGGTCAATTGGCTGAGCACTTCAATCATCTGATGGAAAAACTGCATCACTCTATGGCCCGGGTGACTCGCGTTAATCGCCAGTTACTGGACAGCGGCCACACCATGAATTCCGCCAGTCGCAGCAACATCCATCTGGCCCAGCAACAAGAAGAATCCATGGACCAAGTGGTGACAGCCGTTGAGCAGCTCCATGGTTCCGCTCGGGAAATTGCCAGTAACGCAGAACGCGGTGCTGTGAGCGCTAATGAAGCGCTGGACAGTGTTCGTGATGGTACAGAGCGGGCGGAACAGGCCAACCAACGGATGCAAACTTTGATGCACGGTCTGAACGATGCTTCAAGTGCGACCCATAACTTGGCGGATGAAGCGGAAAATATCGCCGGCGTTTTGGAAGTGATTAAAGGTATTGCAGAACAGACCAATTTGCTGGCGCTTAACGCAGCGATTGAAGCGGCGCGTGCAGGTGAGCAAGGGCGAGGCTTTGCCGTTGTTGCGGATGAAGTTCGTTCATTGGCCAGTAAAACTCAACAGTCGACGGAAGATATTCAAGAACGCATCGAGCGATTGCAGGCTGGCGTGAATCAGACGGTCGAATCCATGAACCGGGGTACCGAACTCGGTCAGGAAACGGTCTCGGACGTCAGTGAAACGACTCAGGCGTTTCAGAAAATTCAGACGTACATGCAAGAGATTAACGACATCAGTACCCAGATCGCGACGGCTACAGAAGAGCAAAGTCAGGTGGTGTCGGGCATCAATGAGAACTTGCAATCCATTGCTGATTATTCAAAAGAAAATACCGGTAACTCGCAGAAAATTGATCAGGCCGCTGATGAACTGACGCGTCAGTCCGGGGAAATTCAGTCTGTTTTGGATGGTTTTAAACTCTAGGCGCATCATGCGCCTTTGGTGTTATGTCGAGGAAGTGTGTGTTCGTTCAAATTTACAGCCCTTGTAATTTCGCCGAACAGAACCACGTCTTAGTGCATTAATGGTTTTACCGTGACATAACACGAAGGAGAGACATTGATGAATGTGATTATTTTCTTATTAATTGGTGCCCTGGCGGGTTGGCTGGCAGGACAAATTACTCAAGGCGCAGGCTTTGGCATTCTTGGCAACATTGTCGTCGGAGTGGTCGGTTCGTTTATCGGCGGTTTCGCGTTCAGTTTGCTTGGCTTTACCACCTGGAATCTACTGGGTTCTATTGTCACGGCCACGGTCGGTGCGGTGATTTTGCTGTATATCGTCAGGTTGGTGAGCTAAGTGATCAGTTCGGTAGATTGACACTGCAGCATTGTAAGCGCGTTATCGCATTAAAAAGCAGCTTCGGCTGCTTTTTTTATGGATTGCGTGGTTGCAAAAAAAAACCCTCACTTTCGTTGCCAGTAGATGGAGAACATTGAAAGTGAGGGTGAATAGGCGGTTCTTGCGGAATCGCTTTAGCGTTTTCTGTTTCAGGTAAAAATGGCATCCTTGCCAGGCCTCCGTGCCTCAGCTTCCCTAGCTGGAGGGCGAGTCCATTACCAGCGACAAAAATTATGAACCATCGACGTTTGATTGATCGTGGTAAAAACCGTTGTATTTTTTGAATATTTATCCAAATAACATTCAATCGTTTGAGAAAATCCATATATCTACCTGCCGTTGAGCGGTGTCACTCAGAGGTTTGGTGAGAAGCCTGTATCACCATTCGAAAATCGACTGCTCGAGCAACGTTGTTGATTCTGTTGGCTGTAGCACCGTTTAGTGTCGGGCAATAAAGTCACGCACCGCTTGAAGAAAATCCGTCGAGGCGGGTTCCCTTCCCAGTAGCGAATGACTGTCACTGTTCAGGCCGACAAATTCGGCGTTCGGAATGTTGGCCGCCAGATCGAGCCCATCGTTAACCGATACTCGCTGGTCGTCCCTGGAGTGGATGACAAGCGTTGGCACGGCTACCATTGGCAATAAATCCTGAACGTTGATGTGGTCGAATATGGACATGAAACGGGCTGCATTCTTAGGAGACGTGCTGGTTTTTTGGAAGTCATTAAACCAAGCCGCTTCGCTGCTACTGGCACTGGGCATAAACGTGGACGAAAAAATTTGACGATAAGCCGGGTTGTCACGTGACCATCCCATTTCGGTTAAGGTAACAACCGCTTCTCTTTCGCGTTTCAACATTGCGTTGTTGCTCAGTCCATAACCTTTGGCGTAGCCGCCAAACAAAATCAGATGGCTGACTTTGTCAGGGTGTGCGACGGCATAGGCGATTGAAAGTGCCGCACCTTGTGAAATGCCTAACAGCGCAAACCGGTTAACGCCACAGGCACCCACAACCGCTTCCAAATCTTTAATAAAAGCCGGGAAGGAGAGGTCTGCAACGCTCCAATCCGATAACCCGCAACCACGTTCGTCATAGCGAATAAAGCGATGGTCTGACGCTAAGTCTCGAAATAAAGGACTCCAGATGGGCGCATCCCAGTCATGCTCCAGGTGATTCAGCCAATTGGCTGCTTTCACGATGGCAGGTCCGTTGCCGACAGAGGCATAGGCAATGCGAACACTGTCTTCTGTTGTGCAGAACTGAATTTTTTGCCGCCGGGCTAACGAATAATCTTGAGGGTTTCCTATCTCGGTGACGGTAGAACGCGCGTTGTTTTCCGACCGTTTTTTGGGGGACCACTGAATTCCGGCCGTGTGAAACCGTTTGGTTAATTTAATCGATGTTGTGCTCAGTTCCTGAGCCATGCCAATCGATTCCAGAAGTGTTATTAATCGGGTCGCCGCCGACGGATTGTAGGGTTCTAACTCCTCCCATTTGCGAGCCCACAGCAATTGCTTTGACGCCGTTAGTTCCGGATGATTTGAAAGCCGGGACATGACTTTCGCTCTCAACTGGGCCGCCATTCTACGCTGGGCAGTAAGCCACTGTTGAAACAGATCCTGGCCGGGAAGGTCTAGCCCATCGAGAAAGGTTTCTTGCAGTCGTATCGTTAGATTTTCCAGCTCTGTAGGCGATATAAACGGATCGTTTGCTTTCATTTCGATGTCACGAATGTCGATGGAAATGTCGTAAGTCAGCAGTGAAGCGCGTTCTCTATCGGAGACCAGTCGTTCTTTATCGGGTACATTGACGATTTGCCGGATCTTGCTTAATGACCAGCGCAAGGTGCTGCGCGGGTCGTCTGGAAGTTTCCAGAACACCTCGCACAGCCGGTCCCGGCGGTGAGGTCGTGCCGTCACCGCGAGGTAAGCGAGAAGTGCTCGGGTTCTTTTGGAGGGCGGCAGGGCCACGGGGATACCATCGTTACTGATGGCCAGATCACCCAAGGTCTTGATCGATAGTGTCATTGTCCAGCTTCCTGATTCATCGAATGTAAATGCACCCATTGCCCGTTCAAATTTCAAACGTAAGAAACGAATTACCACGTTCGTTCAAACGCTGAGTCAAACGGCAACAAGATAGATTGCGTTGGTGTGCAACGACGTGCAGGAAAATGAGTCGGGATAGTTGGAAGGGTGATCTGGCAGACAGTCGTATGGAAGCCGAATCACGATGCCTATTCTGAACTACATGAATTATTTTTTGCAATGACTAAGTCAATATTTTCTTAATAAAGTGACGTGATCAGTGGATTATATTTTCTTAATTCAGCGTGGCTATAAGCTGGCTATCTCAATGGATTGACGTTTTTCTCGACGTCGTAGGAGGGTCTTTTATTGACCCAAATACGTTGGATGTAGACCGTCTTATGCATGATTTATGGCTGGCTGGGTGTCATATTCTAAGCGTATGGATAACCATATTATTCAAGCTATCTGAGTCGTTAATTAATCAATATCGGCATTATAAAGCACCGATTATTTGGCAAAGTTCCAGGGTTCGCCTTTGTTTTGATCGTATTGCTTTTGGTGTTCGGTGACTTCTTCAATGCGGTTTTCGACGAAATCCGCTAGCTGAGTAACCAGCAATGCACTTTCCCGTCCGAGGTGGGTCAAACTGTAGTCCACATGCGGCGGTAAAACCGGATGCATGGTTCTCTTAACAAAGCCATCGCGTTCGAGGTTTTGTAGAGTCTGGGCCAGCATTTTCTCACTGATACCTCCGATCATCCGTCGCAATTGACTGAATCGATGGCTGGGCTGTGCCAACAGGGCAGCTAAAACGATAACCCCCCATCGACTGGTCAGATGCTGAAGAACGGGACGGGAGGGGCACTGGCTGGCAAAAATATCACCACGGGCCAAAGTGGCACTCAAGCTGCGCCAGGGATGTTCCTGTTGGGTGCTCATAATACTAACCTTTTGGTTGGTACTTACTAAAAGTTAGTGGTTAGTCTAATCTCATTGCCACTGGATGACCAGTCACTATGAGGAGATAACGATGATTGCCATAACCGGTGCCAGCGGCCAATTGGGACGCTTAGTACTTGATCAACTGCTGCAAACCACCGCAGCCAATTACATTGTTGCACTGGCTCGTAAGCCAGAGGCGCTGGCCGCATATGCGGATCAAGGCGTGATGGTTCGTTTTGCCGACTACGATGATCCTGCAACCCTTCCTGCCGCATTAGAGGGGGTTGAAAAGCTGCTGTTGATCTCGGGCAGTGAAGTGGGAAAACGCGCGCCTCAGCATCAGGCCGTCATCGATGCCGCCGCTCAAGTGGGTGTTTCCTTGCTGGCGTACACCAGCATTCTGCACGCCGATCGATCCAGTTTGATGCTGGCGCAGGAGCACCGGGCGACCGAAGCAGCCCTGCAGTCCAGCAGTGTTCCGAGCGTCCTGTTAAGGAACGGTTGGTACAGTGAGAACTACACCGGAACAGCAGCGATGACCATTGATCAGGGCGCTCTCTATGGGTGTGCCGGTGAAGGTCGCATTGCCAGTGCTTCGCGCGCCGATTTCGCAGCGGCTGCAGTGGCAGTGTTGACGTCGGATCAGCCGCAGGCAGGCAACGTGTATGAACTGTCAGGCGATGCCGCTTTTAGCTTGAGTGAGTATGCCGCTGAGCTGGCCAGACAAAGTGGGAAAGCCGTTGTCTATAACAACCTGAGCCAGGATGATTATCAGGCGCTGTTATTGAAAGTGGGCCTGCCAGAAGGGCTTGCTGTCATGCTGGCTGACTCGGAAGGCGGTGCCGCTCAGGGTGATCTCTTTGGCGATTCGGGGGATCTCAGTCACTTAATCGGTCGAGCAACCACGCCGATTGAGGAAAGCATCCGCGACGCATTAAAGGCCTGATTCTGAGGTCGTGCTCAATAAAGTCCCAGTGCTCAGGCTGAGTCGCTGGGACTTTGGCTGTAGGAACCTACTGAACCAGCAACCAAAAAAATCGACAGTTGATTTATTTGGCGCTGATCCAGCCCAATTGACGAAAGAAAATCTCTGGTGCCGGACCAGACAGCGCCTGTTTCTTTGTGTCGATGCCATCTTTTATCGATGACGTCGAACCTATTTGGAGGTCCGAAGAATGATTGTCATCGTCATCACAGACGTCTGCTTTAGCCAGGGCGTTTACATAAGCTGACTGTGCCCACTGCCCGGAGTCTATTCGGCGGAAAATAAAGGCCGCACCTGTATAGCTGGATGCGGTAGTTCCGTGTTTCTTTGGATGCGCTGAACTAAAGTCGTCCTCAGCAATGGCCAGAATATTATTACGGTCATTTAGGTGAACGGCAAAACCGAAATATTCGCAGATTTCAATGTCAGTGGACTTTAAATAGTTGATCGTTTCGGTGAGTTCAGTAGACACTGAAATCAGGGGTGAATCAGTAAAACCCTGCTCATTGAATGCTCTGAGTACATACTGAGCATTGAGTCGGCAGTATAACGGCGTTGTCCATACTAAAGACTCCCTGCCCGGTAAGATGTAGGGCCCTACTAGCTTAAATTCTGCTTGGCCATCGATGCGTTCCAGTAACTGATAGTGGCTGGCACCGTCGACGTCGCGCCATTGAAAGCGCAGGTTGCGTGCAGACGAAAAACGCAGATTAATTTTTGGCACTGCCGGTGTCATTAAGGTGGCCGTGTTTATTGGCTGCGGTGATGTTATCTGCCGTTTCTTTTTCCCTTTGTTTACTAGCATCAAAGTAACTGCAAAGAAGATAAGCAGAGCTGCGACTTTTGACAGCAGCAGGAGATAATCGGAGTAACTCATGGTGGGGTCTCAATAAAAACTGGGATGCTGGTGAATGCTTCAGATAGAGGTGGTGGGGCCCAATCGCATATTCCCTGCTCTTGAACCCCACCCGAAAGACGTCCTTGTCGCGGGAGTCCCTTCCCGGCCCTATCCCCGACTCTTAAGGCTGTGCAACGAACCAGACGTTGCCGACGCCGTGACCATTGGTATCGCCTTCTTTGCGATCGCCAACCCAGGTGTATAGAGGACGACCTTTGTAGGTCCACTGCTGGCTACCATCGTTACGATCAATGATGTCGAAATCGTCCTCAGCAGAAGCCGTAGCGGCCGCAGTAAACGGAGGCCAGTTATCGGCGCAGCCACCGTTGCAGTTTGAAACTTCAGGAGCGTCGTTGATGAACGTGTAGAGCGTCATGCCATCACGATTGGCCAGGACAGTACCCTGGCTGGTGCTGACTTCTTGGGTGAACTGATGGTTGTTGCCATAAGCATCGGTTGCACAACCGGCGGCCGTAATAACGGCCAGAGTCATGGCAGCTCCAAAAGTAGTCGCTTTCATTTTTTCTCGTCCCTTTTCATAAAATTACTGAGCGCAGTGCGCTGTTTTAAAAACGGAGTCCCTGGCTAAGTACCGATGACCCTCCGGTAACGTAATCGCCTTCAAAGAGTGGCCCTTTTGGGTAACAGGCATTTGCTCATTGGCTTTAACAGTCATCCAGACGACGCAGGTGTTGAACCTGGATGCACGGAAAAATAATTTTTTTAAATGCTTTCTCGGATCGGTCATGAAATGGATGACGCAATCGCATCAAGCCGTGCGATCCAGGTGACCGTCGAGGTCATCTGCCAGCATGAGTCCGACTAAGTAGTTAGCTAATTCATAGGGGTCGGCATCGGCGCAAGGACGGTGATCGACTAAATACCCGCAACCTTGCTGCACGACCGAAGGTGGAATGCGAACAGCCGCCGTGCGTTGGGTAATACCGGCACTGAAATGCCAACCTATATCAGGCTGGCAGTGGTAACTGTGGGGTTGTCGCTGTGAGCTGTTGTCGAGTAAGTACGAAACCGCCTGGATGGCATTGAGGCCACAACGCGGATCCCGTGTGTAGCGTGTCGAGAAGCTGGTATGGAGGTGTGCATAGCCTTGCTCAAAATGGTAATGCACATCGAGACCGGCTTGCTCAGCCAGACGTGCCAACAAAAAGCGAGCCATCCATAAATCATCGGACGTTTTGAGAGCGTCACAGACGTCGCCGGCAACGCCACGAGGTCCCATTTGAAAACGCCAGTTATTGTGAGTGGACTCCGAGTTCATACCGTAAAACAACAGGCCAGCCTCCAGGCAGGCCCGAGCGTGTGCTTCCACGACGGAGCAGGTATCGAAGGAGCGTGAGGCAACACTGCAATACGCCGATTTATCATCAGCCGGTGTTGGCTCGGTGCTGCCTTTTCGAGTGAAGTGATAAGGCTGCTCGAAACCGACCCACGGATCGAGATCGTTATAGGTATCGTCCATCAGTGCCCTGAACGGGGCACGCTTATTAGAGATGTGTGTGCAACCGCCAGCGTCCAGGACTTCGCACAATACTAAATAGTGCCCCTGCCCTCGCAATGGATCGGCATAAAGACGAACGGGAGAAAGAACGCAATCATGGTCGTGGCTGTCGGCTTGGGCTGTCAGAGTGCCATCGAAGGACCAGCGCGGCAGGTCGTCAACGGTAGGCGAATCTCCCAAGGACAGAATACGGGCTTTGCTTCTCAAACCCGGCGAAGGTTCATAGCCGTCAAGCCAAATGTATTCGATGATACTGAGCTGGTTCATGAGCGCAGGGTCCTGAGATTCCCGGTTGGTTGAAGGCGTCCTGCTGGCACAAGGCGTAATGGAAGGAATCGGCCGCACCAGCTCGATGGGCGGGAATATAGGGTATGATCGTTTGAATAATCGTTTGAAAAACGAGAAAATTTCGATCTTATCGTGTGAAAAATCGTGGTATTTGTGACGAAATGTTAAAAAACCACGTCTGGTTCAACTTTTTACTTACTCGCTGACCCTTGGAAAACGGACACCGTGAAACTGACTTTGCAGACCCTGGGTGAGTTTAGTATTGCCTGGGATGACCAGCCGGTCGCCTTGCCGTCATCAAAACGAACCCGTGCCCTGCTGGCCTATCTGGCGATGACTGCCCGGCCTCACCGGCGCGATCGTTTGTGCGAGGTGTTCTGGAAGTTACCTGATGACCCTCGGGGCGCGTTGCGTTGGTCGCTCAGTAAGATCCGTCGTCTGGTCAACCAGTCAGACGTAGAGCGTCTGGCCGCTGACCGCGAGCGGGTTGCTCTGTTGACGGCGGATATTGAGATTGACGTCCGTTGTCTGGCCCAACGGTTGGAAGAGCCAGGGCTGACCATTGATGCTCTGATAGACATCGACCGTCAATTACAAGAGCCATTGCTGGATGGTCTGGACTTGGCGAATCAGGAGATTTTCCAGCAATGGCTGAATGCCGAGCGACAGGAAGTCACACGGTTGCGTGCTAAGATCGCCGGTCGTCTGGCCCATCACGACGACATTGACGTCACTGTGCAGTTGGACTGGGCACTCAGTTGGTCCGAATTAGATCCCTTTTCTACACAGGCAGCGCATCGGTTGTTGGAGCTGTTGCAGGTGTCTGGCGACTCGGAAACCTTTGCTAAGACCGCCACTCAATTAACCCAGCGCTTTCGCAACGCCGGTATTCCCTGGTCTCTCAAGTTACCGGATCAGGTTTCTAAGGCAGATCCCGCGGTTAATCCTGATGTGACTGAGCGCGAATTACTGGCCAGACAGAAGATTCAGTTTTGTGCCGCCGCCGATGGTGTGCGAATTGCCTATGCGTCAGTCGGCAATGGGACGCCTATTGTGAAAGCGGCAAACTGGTTAAGCCATTTAGAGCACGACTGGGATGCGCCCATCTGGAGCCCCTTGTTTCGAGAGTTAGCCCGAGACCATCGGTTCGTTCGTTATGACGAGCGAGGCAATGGGTTGTCGGACTGGTTGGTCGGCGAACTTTCGTTCGATGCGTTTGTGACCGATCTGGAAACCGTGGTCGATGCCAGTGGTGTTGATCGATTTGCGTTGATGGGCATTTCACAAGGCGCGGCGGTTTCCATCGCCTATGCGGTCAAGTACCCAGAGCGAGTCAGCCACCTGATTCTATTTGGTGGCTATGCCACCGGTTGGCGTGTTGATGCAACCGAAATTACCCGGCGTGAACGCGAAGCCATCATTACCCTGACCGAGGCGGGTTGGGGCCAGGATAATCCGGCTTATCGACAGATTTTTTCCTCGACTTTTATGCCGAGTGCCAGCGCTCAGGAGTTGGCCTGGTTTAATGAATTTCAACGGCTGACCACATCACCGGAGAACGCAGCACGGTTTTTGTCGGTCTTTGGCGATATTGATGTCCGTGAGCAGCTGGCCCAGGTTCAGGTTCCAACCCTGGTAATTCATTCTCTGGGTGATCAGCGAATTCCCGTCAGTGTTGGTCGTGATATTGCTGCGGCTATACCGCACGCGGAATTTGTTGGCTTGGAAAGTGATGGTCATTTGCTCTTAGGGCGTGAAGCTGCTTCGCAGGCATTTGTCAAAGCCGTTCGGGATTTTATTGCCAATAATTAATTGAACCGCTGTTCGATAATTTGTTGGTAACTTAGCAGGCCAGGCTAAGTCGATAACGTTCAACCGAAACCGATGAATGATGCACAAGGTATATTAAAAAATCATGTTCGCTAATACGCCGAAGCCACCTTATTACGCCGTGATATTTTCGTCCGAATTAAGTGATGACGTCTCAGGCTATGAAGTCATGGCCGAACAGATGATAACGTTGGCAGAACAACAGCCGGGGTTCCTCGGCGTAGAGTCTGCCCGAAGCGAAATTGGCATCACAGTATCGTACTGGTCAAGTCTGGAATCGATTCGAACTTGGAAGCAACAGACGCAGCACCGTCAGGCGCAGCAATTAGGTCGAGATCAATGGTACCGTGATTTTCGGGTGCGGATTGCCAGGGTCGAACACGACTACAGTCTGTGATTTTCACCCGGTTTTGGGCAGGGTTCAGTGCTGTGGGAGTGGCTTTCAAACGCAGTAAGAGTGGTCCGATCATGATAGCCAATGGTGAGATAAGTTTGTTGTTTGAAATAAAACCAAGTAGTTTTGAAAGGATATAACGAACAAAAAAACCGATCGACCTGTATCGGTTTCGACACTATAAGCATCAATTTTATTCAAAAAATCAGGGCTGATTTCCGGATAATTCGTGCTAAAAACACAAAATTTTGCGTGATCGTTTTCAATGGATTACCTATTGAATGATTGAAACGGTCGAATTGATAAATCGCATTGTATGTGCGTAGGAAATTCAGCGTGAACTTGATTGTTAATACCCTGGGTGAATTAAGTATTACCCGGGATGGCCAAACCCTGGCATTACCCTCGTCCAAACGGACACGAGCCCTGCTTGCTTATCTGGTGATGACTGCTCGAACCCATCGCCGAGAACGTCTGTGTGAGGTGTTCTGGAAATTACCGGATGACCCCAGAGGCGCACTGCGGTGGTCGCTGAGCAAAATTCGTGGACTGGTCAATCAGGCTGATCAAGAGCGATTGGCTGCGGATCGAGAGCGTGTGTCCTTGGTGTCGGATGATATCGCCGTGGATGTTCGTATTATGGCGTCCCAGCTTGATGAGGGTCAGCTGTCCACTCACGAACTGGAAAGCATGCGTCTGAAGCTGCAAGAGCCTTTATTGGATGGTTTGGATCTGGCGGATCAGGAGCTGTATCAGCAGTGGCTGAGCAATGAGCGTCTGGCGGTTAAGAAATTGCGTCTGCGCGTGTTGTCGTTGCTGGCACAGCACCCTCAATACAATCAGCATGAACAATTGCATTGGGCGCGCGCCTGGGAATCCATGGACAGCTATAACACGAAAGCCGCCCGACATTTATTGACACTGCTTGAGACGTTGGGGTTAGAGCCTGAGTGGCAGTCTATGCGCACGCAACTCGCCCAACGCTTCCAAAATGCGGGCGTTGAGTGGGTTGATCCTGCCGTTATCCGGGCCGCTCAAGAAGCGGCTAAGCAGGATATTCCGAAGCGCCGGAAAGAATTTGCATCGCGACAGACCATACAGTTTTGTACCGCCCCCGATGGCGTTCGGTTGGCCCATCTGTCGACGGGGTCTGGACCGACCGTGGTTCAAGCGGGACATTGGATCACCAGTTTGACGCAAGACTGGGATGCGCCCACCTACAGTTCGCTCTATCGAGACTTGGAGCAAAATCATCGGCTGGTGCGGTATGACCAGCGAGGGTGCGGGTTGTCGGATCGAGACATCGGCCGGTTTACGCACGATGACTGGGTCAGCGATCTGGAGACCGTGGTCGATGCCAATCAACTGGATCGTTTTGCTCTGTTTGGTATTTCGCAAGGGGCGTCGGTGGCTATCGAATACGCCGCCCGTCATCCCGAGCGGGTCAGTCATTTGGTGTTGCTCGGTGGTTTCCCGGTAGGTTGGCGCAATCGCTCTTTGGAGTCGGCGCGCGAAACCAAAGCCATGATCGATATGAGCATGGTGGGCTGGGACAAAGACGACCCCATTGTGATTCGCTTGTTGGCGGTGTTGCTGATGCCCAATACCAACATCAGTGAGTTGAATTGGTTTGCCAACTATCTGCGCGATATCACCACTCAGGACATGGCCCGACGCATTTTGTATCTGGTGGGGGAAACCGATGTCACCGAGCATCTGGCGAAGGTTCAGGCACCGACTCTGGTCGCTCATTCGCTCGGCGACCGGGCTATTCCCGTCAGTTCCAGTCGGGCCATCGCCACGGCCGTCGCCAAGGCTGAGTTTCTCGGTTTGGAAAGCCAGAACCACATTATGTTCGGCCGGGAACCGGCAGCGCAGGTGTTCACCGAAACGATGCTCGATTTCCTCAGCCGCTAGCGAACCGTCGTTCTTATTGAGCGGCGTTGCCGTCGCTTTGTTCCCATTGCTCGGTGTCTTGGCGTTTAACGGTTTTGTGGTCGTCTTCGTTAACGCCCATTTTCCAGTAGCTGGAAATATAAAAATGGCTCTTGGGAATCTCGGCTGTTTCGCGAAAGTGCTGACGCAACGCGCGCATGGAATTGAATTCACAGGCCGCCCAAACCGACGGCGTTCCCGTTAACCAGGGCAGTTGTTTCACTGCATCTACCAAGCGCTGTCCGCTGGGGTCGGCGCTGGGGGCGATGACCCAGTGCAGTTTCACGCCAGGCGGATGTTGCAACGGCTGAATGTCGCTGTTGTCGGTCACTTCCAGCACAACATGTCCTTGAGCGTTGTCCGGCAACTGCTCCAGATTGACGCTGATGGCCGGCAGCGATGTCATATCGCCGACCAGTAAAAACCAGTCTGCCTCAAAATTAACCATCTTTTTCGGACCCGGACCGCGGATATCAATGCGCTCACCGGGCTGGACGGTTTGTGCCCAGTGCGATGCCAAACCGGCCGGTTCGTGCAGTGCGAAATCAACGTCGATTTCATCGTCGCGTTGGTGACGAATGGTGTAGGTGCGCATCAAGGGTTTGTCGTGGCCTTCGCGCGGAAACAGAAACTTGAAATAGGCGCTGGCCTGGTCGGTCGGAAAATCCGTTGCTTTCAGTCCGCCTAAAGTAACGCGCTTCATATGAGGGCTGACATCCGTCGTGCGGATAACTTCCAGTTGTCGTTGGGCAGGTGCAGGCATGGCTGAGCTCTCCTGGGGTGAACTGGCGGGTGACACATTGGTAATCATGCGCTGCGCCAGTGACATAAATTGAGTGAGATCGTCGGCGTTCAAGGTGTCGGTCAAACGGGCAACCGCTGCTTCTTCGGCGTGTTCCAACTGCAAACGCAGCGCCCGTCCCGTGGCCGTCAGCTGCAACAGTTGGCTGCGACGGTCGTTCGGGTTGTGCTGACTTTCGATTAACTGCGCATCACGCAATTCACCGAGTGCGCGGGTAATTTGCGCTTTGTCAGCACGCATGGCACCAGCAATTTCCCGAGCCGTACAGCCGGGTTGATGAGCAATGCCTTTCAGCACCCGGATATGCGTGACGGGCCAGTCGATACCCGCACGGCGAATCGTGTCGCGCAGTTGCGAGCGGTAAGCATGCATCAGCTGGTGAAGGCTTTCGCTGAGCCGTGTCGACATAAATGAGAACGCTTATCAAAACTATTCGCGGCGGATTGTGCGCGTCATAGTTGACAGTGTCAACCGATTTGCAGTCTCTGGTCATGCGTCATGGCATACGCCAAACTAGCCGCTTTGCTGCCAATTAGGGCGTCGGCTGTGTTGCCACCGCACAGTGTCATTGCCGTGCCGTCGCCTGGCGATGAGTCCTACTGATATAACCGAAGGAACGTTATTGTGCCCTGGAAACCTCAGATTGCGGCGCTGGCCATGGTGTTGCTCAGTGCCTGCGCGTCGAACGCGCCACCGCTTCCTATTGCTGAGGATGATCCGTTGCCCAGCGCCACTCCGGCCGACGTGGGTATGGTGGACGATTATCTGCAGCAGCTGGATGCCGATCTGGCGCAGGTCGAGGATCACCAGCTGCATTCGGTGCTGGTGGCTCGCCAGGGGCAGTTGGTATACGAGCGTTATTACAACGGTTACGCTGCCAACACGCCGCATGACTTACGTTCGGTGACCAAGAGCATCACGTCGTTGCTGACCGGTATGGCGGTGGATGACGGCGCTGTATTGAATGTTGATCAGCCCATGATGGGTTATCTGGGCGAGGCCTATCCACAGGTTGAGAATAAAGGCGGCATCAGCCTTCGGCACCTGCTGACGATGTCGTCCGGTCTCGACTGTGACGATCGCGATGGGCAGTCCCGCGGTCAGGAGGATCGCATGTACCGCCAGCGCGATTGGGTGGCGTATTTTCTGGCGCTGGAGAGCGTTGCACCACCGGGCCAGTACAGCGCGTACTGCACGGGCGGTGTCGTTGCACTCGGTCGGGTGATCAGCGAAGCGACCGGTCTGCCGGTCGATCAGTACGCGCAGCAACGCTTATTGTCGCCGCTGGGCATTCGCAATGTTCGATGGGCGCGCTTTGATGGTGATCGCCAAATCGACACGGGCGGTCATTTGCTGATGACACCTCAGGCGCTGGTCAAAATAGGTCAGCTGATTTTGCAGCAGGGCCAATGGCAGGGTGAGCGTTTAATGAATCCGAACTGGATCGCCGAAGCCACCACACCACAGATGCAGGTCGATGGTACCGACTATGGCTTTCTCTGGTGGTTGCACGAGGTCGATTACGGCTTGCAGCCAGTGCGCATCATTGCCGCCCGGGGGAATGGTGGTCAGACGTTATTTATCGCGCCACAGTTTGACCTGGTGGCGGTGATGACGGCGGGTTATTACAACAATCCCGAGGCATCCGTGGTCGATCGTATTTTCTTCAATGCCATCTTGCCGTCCATTCCCGAATTGCGGGCAGCTGCGCAACGCACTGTGCCTGACGTTGCTGAATAAGGAGTCGACTGATGAGTTATCGTTCACGGGTGGATCTCTGGTTGGTGCTGGTGTTGGCCGGCGCTTTTATCCTCAGTTTGCTCAGCCTGGTGCCGACCTTGGGGTTCGCGTTGGCCGTGCTGCTGGAATTGTTAGTGGTGATGGTCATGGCATTGCTGTTGTGGCCGTGCGAATACCGCCTGGAGCCGGATCGATTGAGCATTCGTTCAGGGCTGCTCAACTGGCGGCTTCGCTATGAAGAAATTGTCAGTGCGCAACTCAGTTATGACCCCACCGCCGCACCGGCCTTGTCATTGCGACGCGTTAAAATTCGCACCACCGGACGCACGTTTTTAGTCTCACCGATGGATCGCGAAGGCTTTATTAACGCGTTGATGGAACGCGTCGATCAGGCCGGCTGACCTTTACAGAAGGCGGCTCTCGAAATCTCCGACTTCGTCTAGACTGGGTTTCAGATCTAGGCAGATTCCAGGGAGATGGGATGAAGCGCCTCAGGCTCGTGCTGGCTGGGTTTTTGTTGCTGGGCAGTGCAGCATTGGTTCCCGGCAGTCAGGCCGAAACAACCCCAGAACTTAATGTTATGTCGATCACTGGTATTCCCAGTGCAGAACTGGCCGGTCGCATTATGACGGCGGCTTACGCCAAGCTGGGTTGGCGCATCAACATCGTTCGCTTACCGGCTAATCGAGCGCTGGTCATGGCGATTAACGGCGAAGCCGATGCGGACATGATGCGCATCGCCGCCTTGGATGGCCGCTACCCCGAACTGGTTCAAGTGCCCTATCCGCTGTTGCGCGGTGAGTTGCGAGCGGTCACCCGGAATTCAAATCTGACCCATTGGGACCCGGTCGCGCTGGCAGATCAACGCATTGCTATTCGACGCGGTGTGGTGATTGCCGAGCGTGCGACTGCGGGCATGCAGGTCACTACCATTGCGGATGCCAAACAATTCTTGCCGATGCTGCTGCGCAATCGGGTGGACATTCTGGTGGTCTCAAACATTGAGGGCATCGATCCGTTTGAAGATGCCGATTGGTCACAGTTAAAGGTGCTTGAAAACGCAGTGGCGCCTTTTACCTTGCATCACTACTTACACCGTCGGCATGCCGATCTGGCTCAGCCGTTGGCCGATGTGCTCGCAAACATGCACGTCAGTGGTGAGACCGACGCCATTACTGCCCGGTTTCTCGAAGAGACCGACCAGGCAGATGTCTGGCAGCCCGGTTCACTCAGCGACCGTTAACTGCAGCCGTGCCTTGCATCTGCCCCAGCCAAACGGACAATAACGGTCCGACCCAACTCTGAGGCCTGACTATGACGCCACATTGCCTGATCCTTCCTGGTTACGGAGACTCCGGCCCACAGCATTGGCAAAGTCGCTGGCAGCAGGACACGCACTTTGAACGGGTTGAGCAAACCGACTGGATTCACGCTGAACGCACCGCCTGGGTGGCAGCGCTGGAGGGCGCGGTGCAGCGTAATGCCGACCGACAATTGTGGCTGGTGGCACACAGCCTGGGGTGTCTGACGGTTGCTTTTTGGGCCGCCGAGCATCCATTAACTCAGGTCCAGGGAGCCTTGCTGGTTGCGCCACCAGACCCCAATGGCGACCAGTTTCCGGCCAGCGTCCGTGGTTTTAATCCGGTGCCAGCGCAATGGCTGCCGTTTCCAAGTACGGTGGTGATGAGTACCAACGATCCCTATGCCAAGCCGGCTTTTGCCGAACAATGTGCCACCCAGTGGGGCAGTCACTTAGTGAATCTTGGCGACTGCGGACACATCAATCACGACAGTGGTTTGGATGACTGGCCAGAAGGCCGGGCGTTACTTCAGGCATTGATGGAACCGTCGCCACGCAGCTAGAGCTGCTGCACGATTCATCTTTTCTAGTCGACGTTTTGATGGCGAATCATCGGTTAATACAACGATAGCTCAAAATTACCACGTATTTTACAACGCTTAATTCAGCGCTTGCCTGAGACCATGACGGTCATTAATACAGGCACAGGATTAAGCCCATGCGATCCCCATTGTTTTTAACGCCTTCCTGGCGCTTCACATTAATGCTGTTGGTCACGGCTGCGATCGGGGGCTGTGATTCAACATCGTCGGCGATGCCGCCAGTGCAGACGACAGCGCTGGCGGACACCGATCGAATTGTGCCGCCTGCGCCGGATGTACAGACCACGGTCGGCGATGCCTTTGGCACCGCCATAGCGATCAGTGCGGATGGCAACACCTTGGCGGTTAGTGCGCCGGGCGAAGACAGCGACGCACGTGGATTCAATGGCGATGAATTCAACAACAAAGCCCTTAATTCCGGCGCGGTTTATCTGTATCACAAAGCCGATGGTCGTTGGATCCGGCAGGGATTCCTGAAAGCCAAAGACAGTCAGTTGGAAGACCGCTTCGGCAGTGGACTTAGCCTCAGCGCCGATGGTTCGGTGCTGGCCGTCGGTGCTTCCCAGACCGATGAGCTGGATGACGTCGCTGCCTATGGCAAAGGCGTCAACCAGGGCTCGGTCTATCTGTATCGACGCAAGCAGCAGCACTGGCACTTCGAAACGCAACTCAAAGCCAGCAATGCCGACAGCTTTGACGGCTTTGGATCGGTACTGACACTCAGTGCCGATGGCCGCACCCTGGCAGTGACAGCACCCGGTGAAGACAGCACTCGTGACGCCATGCCGGATGACAACACCGGCCACAACACTGGGGCGGTTTATCTGTTTGGCTGGCACCGTAACGGCTGGCAACAACAGGCATTGCTGAAAGCGCCCACCACAGAATCCATGGAAAATTTTGGACAGGCGTTGAGTCTCAGCGCGCACGGAAAGATGTTGGCAATCGGGGCCAGTCAACACGATGGGTCAGTGACGGTGGATGGAAAACCCAAACGTCTGCACAACACTGGCGTGGTGTATCTGTTTCAGCACCACCAGGGTCAGTGGCAACCCCAAAGCCAACTCACAGCGCACTACAGTGACGAGCGTGACAACTTTGGCAACGCCGTCAGCCTCAGTGCCGACGGCACGCATCTGGCGGTCAGCGCTCAAGGCGAGGCCGGATTACCTGGCGCAATTCAAGGCGGGCAAGACAACAGCGCCACCAACGCAGGCGCGGTTTATTTGTTTGATTTCATCGCCGGTCAATGGCAGCAGCAGGCCTATCTCAAAGCAGATAATGGCGAACAAAACGACGGCTTTGGCAGCCAATTGCAGTTAAGCGCCGACGGCAAATCATTGGCAGTCAGCGCACAATGGGAAGACAGCGCGGGCGGTAAACATGACAACAGCGCGCTTCAGGCGGGTGCGGTCTATGTCTTTGACCGGCGCGAAACACACTGGAAACAAACGGCCTATTTAAAAGCCAGCGCACCAATGGCTAAGGACCAGTTCGGCAATGCGCTCAGCCTGAGCGCCAACGGACGCACCCTGGTGGTTGGTGTGGCGGCTGAAGATGCAGGCTTAAATGAGAACGGCAAGGACTATCATCCGAGCATGGCGCTCGGCTCTGGCGCGGTGTATTCGTTTTCAAAATCGGCGGATCAGTGGCAGCTAAATAACTATTTCAAATCGAACATGGGCAGCGGCATCAGTCACCCGCCTATTGCGGCCAATCACTAACCGGCCGGTGGCGATCCGGTTTTGGTCGCCACCGAAAACAGCACCATGGGGGAACTGTCGGGCACCCAGTCTTGGTCCAGGTAAAAGCCGGCCGTGCGAAGGTCCTGGCGTAACGCATCCATGGTGAACACTTTCAGCACCGGCAATAAGCCCAGTTTTTGCCCGATGGGCGCCAGATAACGTATCCACGCCATCTTCTCACCGACGCAGGCCGTACTGCTGATAAATTGTCCGCCGGGTTTCAGAATGCGATGCACCTCCACCAGTGTCTCTTCCCGATTGGGCAACAAATGCAGAATGCTCATACCCATGACAACGTCGACACTGTTGTCGGCCAGGTTCAGATCAAACAAGGTGCCGCGGGTAAACTCCACGTTGTTGACGTGGGCGTCGGCCGCTTGCTGATGTGCAATGGCCAACATGCGCTCGGAGATATCGACAGCACGCAGTCGTTTAACAAAGGGGGCTTGTGTCACCGCCGTAGTGCCAGTGCCACAGCCGAATTCCACCACCTCACTGTCGGCGTTGAAGTGCTCACGCATCAGCGTCAATTTGCGTTGATAGTCGGCCTCGCTCGGTACCGGCTGTTGATAGTATTTATTCGCGATGCGGTCCCAAAAACGATGTGCTTGCATCTCAGTCATCCGTCGGCGTGAAGCGTCAGTATTGGAGAAAAAGCGGACGCTTGCCAGTGCGCTTTGGTGAGGCTTGTAAAGCCTGCCGCCAAAGCACGATCTTGGTTACACTGGGTCATCATTTCTGCCGTTGGAGAGAGGCAATGACGCTCACCTTGCGCTGGCTGGTATTAGGTCTGACCGCGGTTACCGCCAGCACCCAGGCCGCTCAATGTTTCGACCGTTCTGAACAATCGCATCGGTTTGTGGTCGACAGTCATTTGCATTTTCAGCCCTTCAGCGGCCCGTCGCTGCCACATGAAGAATTAATCGGTTATCTGGAGCGTGCCGGCATTCAATACGCCAATGTCTATGGCATCGGACAGACGCGTATTCAGGACTGGGGCTGTTTTTATGGCGGGCGTTGTGACGTCAACACCATCATGCCGACGATGAAAAATGATTTTATCAACGCCAAAAACATGGCCGATCATCCGTCGCGTAACGTCGGGCTGACCTTATCGATGACCTTTCCTGATCTGCAGCATCCGGAAACCATCGTGAATCGCATGGACATTTTAGACGCCGAATTTCCGGGTTTTTTCCAATGGATGGGTGAAGCCAATGTGGTTAAACAGGCGCTGTTTACCTGGGGGCATGAACCCGCCACCTTGGAGGACATCGACGCCTGGGCACCTTTTATGGCGCGGCTGCGTGAACGCAATATGCCATTGGCGTTGCATTCGGATTTTGGCAATGACCAGGACCCACTGAAATACCTGCCTCTGATGCAAGCGGTGCTGGAACGTTACCCCGACAACATCATTGTCTGGATGCACCTGGGCATGTCACGTGAACAACGCGATATGGAGCCGCGCCAGCACACCCGAATTCTCAGCGAGATGATGGCAACTCATCCGAATCTTTGGGTCGATATTTCCTGGAGCGTGCTCTACGACTATTACTTTTCTGAGCCAACACGCCGTCCGTTTTACGTCGATTTTCTCAACCAGCATTCGCAACGAGTACTGACCGGAACCGACATCGTCGCCTCAGAAAACACCGGTTATTCACAATACGAACGCGCGCTCGAAACCAACAGCTACATCAACCAGTTTCTGGATGACGACGCCTTTCGCAACATTGCACTGGGGCAGAATTATTTTGAATTGATGGGGCTGGAAGAGACCGCGCCGGTCATTTGCACCGATTGATGTCGGTGCCAACGACCGGACGGAAACAGCGGTTCAGTCGCGGAAATTATTGAACTGCAATGGCAGGTCAATATCGGAGTCTTTCAGCAATGCGATGGCTTGTTGCAGGTCGTCGCGCTTCTTGCCGTTTACCCGAACCTGATCACCCTGAATCGATGCCTGTACTTTCAGTTTGGCGTCTTTGATGAGCTTAACAATCTTCTTCGCCGTGGGCTGATCAATGCCTTGCTTAAAAGTCAGCGTTAGCGCAAACGTCTTACCGGAATGCACCGGCTCGTCATCGATATCAGCGCCCGCTGCGCTGACGTTGTGCTTGGTGCAGGCTTTACGAAACAGATCTTCCAGCTGACGAACCTGAAAATCGGATTCGGTTTTCAGCGTCACTTCCAGACCGTTTTGTTCAATGCTGGCTTCTACGCCGCGGAAGTCAAAGCGGGTAGCCAGTTCGCGGTTGGCGTTATCGACGGCATGACGCAGAGCGACTTCGTCGGTTTCAGATACGATGTCGAAAGTAGGCATGGGTTCTCGCTGTGAATCAGTCAGTTAGCAAGGGTGCATCATAGCACTAAAGACGTGATGCGATTTATTCAAAATTCAGTCGCGCCCGGGCGTTTTGATTACGCAGGGCGTCGTCACGGTTGGCGTACAAGACGATGGCCGCCGGCGTGATCAGCAACGCCTGACCATCGGCCAGGCCAATAAATCCCGCCTTATGCTCGGTCACAAAGCGTTCGCCCGCAGGCGCTAACCGGTGCGCGTCATCCAGCTCGACCAACGCCAGCAAACCGTTGCCCAAGGGATCATCGGGCGAAGCGGCATCCTTGTATAGCGCTACGGCGCCCTGGCTCAACACCAGCACCGGCCCACCTTTAAGGTGCACGCGCTCGGTGGGTTCACCATTAGCCAGGGGCCGGCATTCCAGTTCGGTGACAATGTCTGAGCTGCCATAAAACAACATGGGCTGGGTCCTGTCGGTCGGGGCGAGTACCATAGGCCCGCCGCCGTCCACTGACAAGCCGAACAAGAGACCGCCATGGCCAAACTGATATTCCGATTGCACAACGTCCCTGACGATGAAGCTGACGATGTGCGCCAACTGCTCGATGAGCAGGGCTTTGAAACCTATGAAACCAGCGCCGGTCGCTGGCGCATTTCCATGCCGGGCATCTGGTTGATCGACGACAGCCGCAAAGCGGAAGCGCGAGCGGTGATCGAGGCCTATCAGCAGGAACGGCAGGCGCGACTGCGTGGTGAATATAATGCAGCGCAGCAGGCTGGCGAAGTGCCTTCCATCTGGCAGCGGCTGGTGGCGAATCCGTTGGCCTCCCTGTTGATTCTGGCGGGCCTGATCGCGGTCACTCTGGTATCGACCTTGCCATTTTTCGCCTTTTTATGACGCGTTTTTGGCTGATCCTGGCCTGGGGGTTTCAGCTGGTCAGCCTGGCACTGGTGATGGCTGCCATCGCCTTGCCCCGCCTGCAACCCGCCGATGAAGGGTTCCTCTCGGGCACATTACTTTTAGCTGCCGCCATGGTGTCGGCCGTGCCCGCGCTGATCGCGGAACTCCGAAAGAACGAACTCAGTAGCAGGGTGTTTCGTTGCTTGGTGTATCCAGCCGTCGGCTGGTGGGCGTTGATGGTTCTGCTGTCTCTGGTTGTGCTCGTCCTAAACCTGTCGTTGTTTTCTGTTTGAATCGTTTCAGCACACACTGACCTCGACGCTGGTCGGCGCCGCTGTGGTTATGGCCAGGCGGCAAAGGTGGTGTCGTCGTGAAATTCCTTAGCCCGCATTTCCCGTCGCCAGGCACCGGGTGCGGCGCCGATCTGACGTTTGAAAAAGCGATTGAAATAGGCGGGGTCACGAAAACCCAAGCCGTAGGCAACTTCAGCCACCGACAACGGCGAATGCGCCAGTCGCTGGCAGGCTTCGCTGAGCAGTTTGCGTTGAATCAGCCGACTGGGTGATTGACCGGCATCGCGCTGTGTCGCTGCTTCCAGGCGACGTTCGGTAACGCCCATGCTGGCGGCGTAATCCAGCACTTTCCAGTGTTCGCGAAAGTGCAGTTCCACCAATTGCAGAAAACGTTGATAGACCACGGATCGGGTTTCGCCGGACGCCGGGTGGGGTGGCCGATCGGTATCCAGGCGGTGCAGATGAGTCAGCAAGGTGGTCAGTTGGGCTGCGACAACAGAGCGGGCGCCGATATCGCTTTGTTGAAGTTCGGCTCGAATGGTCGCGAAACAGGGCTCAATGAGCGCCCAAAATCCGGCATCTTCCGGTTGGGTGGCATGAACCGTGTCGGCCAGGACCCGGTAAGGCAGGTCGGGGTCGAGGCGACCGGTCACGGCGGGAATTAACCAGTCTTCTGAAATCGACAACAACATCCCCTGGCTGCCCGCTGCAAATCGCGCCTGCACCATCATGCCCGCCGGCAACCAGGCCAGCGCGGGCGCTTTCAGCGGCAGCTTGGCGCCTTTGAACTGCGCCAGAGCGGAGCCTGATTTCAACAGTATGCATTGGGCAAAATGCCGCCATTCCTGGCGCGGTGCGGTCCAACTTAAATCGGAACGCGGATAGGCCACATCGATGACATCGAGATGGCGTTGAATGGGCTGTGACAATGCGTCTTGGTTCATATATTGACCAATCGATATGGCATAAAGTGCAATTTTTCGTCGTAAAAGTACCATACAAAAGCGTTTTACTGTCCAACGCTTTTCTCTACCGTAAGCGCCAGAGTCGACATACAACGATAAAAATCCGTCGAGGACAGTGTCATGTACGAAGTGCCCATGTGGCTGGCTGGTAAGCCGGTCGACGCGCAGAACAATCGCAGTTACCAGGTTCGCAATCCCATATCGGGTGACGTTGTTACCACCGCGGCCGCGGCGTCGGTTGCCGATGCCCGGGCGGCCGCTGACGCCGCTGCCACTGCTTTTCCCATCTGGTCGCAAAAGACGCCAGGCGAACGCCGCACCGTGTTGTTGAAAGCCGCTGATAATCTGGCCGCGCTGGCCGACGAAGCGGGGCAACGGGTTATGGCCGAAATGGGCGGCACGGGCATGTGGGGTGGGTTCAACATCCACCTGGCGTCCTCGATGCTGCGTGAGGCGGCTGGCATGACCACTCAGATCGACGGCGCCATCATTCCGTCTGATGAAGCCGGCATGATGGCCATGGGCATGCGCCAGCCAGTGGGTGTGGTGCTGGGCATCGCGCCCTGGAACGCGCCCATTATTCTGGGTGTGCGATCGGTCGCCATGCCGTTGGCCTGTGGCAATTCGGTGGTCTTCAAAGCGTCGGAAATTTGCCCGGCAACGCACCAGCTGATTGCTCAGGCGTTGATCGAAGCGGGGTTGCCCGACGGCACGCTGAACATGGTCACCAATGCGCCCGAAGACGCGCCGGAGATTGTTAAAGCGCTGATCGAGCACCCGGCGGTACGGCGTGTGAACTTCACCGGTTCAACACGTGTGGGCCGCATCATTGCCGGATTGTGCGCCGACAACCTCAAACCCGCCTTGCTCGAACTCGGTGGTAAAGCGCCGATGGTGGTGCTCGATGACGCCGACGTCGATGCCGCTGTGAACGCGGCGGCCTTTGGTGCTTACATGAACCAGGGCCAGATCTGTATGTCGACCGAGCGCTTAATCGTCACGCCCGGTATCGCTGACAAATTGGTCACCAAACTGGCCGAAAAGGCGCGCACCATCACCGCGGGCAAGCCGGAAGCCGGGAACACCATTCTTGGCAGCGTGGTGAATGAGGCGGCGCTGGAACGACTCAATCGCCTGATTGACGATGCGGCACGTAAGGGGGCTGAGGTACTGGCCGGTGGTCGCTCGGATTCGGTGTTAATGGACGCCACCTTACTCGACCAGGTCACCTCCTCGATGCAGATATACAGCGAGGAATCCTTTGGCCCAGTGCTCTCTGTTTTGCGCGCTCAGGACGAAGAGGATGCTATCCGCCTGGCGAATGACAGCCGCTACGGCTTGTCAGCGGCGGTGTTCAGCCGCGACTTCAACCGCGCTTTGGCGGTGGCCGGGCGCATCGACAGCGGCATTTGTCACATCAACAGCCCGACGGTGCAGGATCAGGCACAGATGCCCTTCGGTGGCGTTAAAGACAGCGGTTACGGCCGCTTTGGCAGCAAAGCCGCCATCGATGAGTTTACCGAGCTGCGTTGGATCACCAATCAGATGAGCGAGCGTCACTATCCGTTCTAGGATTCGTTGAACGCGCATTTCGCACCCAAGGAATCATGAACCCCGGTCGCCTGAGCGTACCGGGCCAGGCGAAGTGCGTCCGCTTGAACGCCGATTTTCAAAACGGCAGACCCGAGTGTTTGTCGAGACAGGCCTCGCCCGACGTGGCCAACAACAAGAAGAAAACCTGCCATAACAATAAGAGAGGTAAAGGCAATGAGATTGCAATGGATGTCGAAAACGCTGGGTGTCATCACCCTGGCTGGCAGCCTGGCGCTGAGTGCCCAGGCCGAAGACCCGATCCGCATTGGAGCGGTGGCTCCGAAAACCGGCCCGCTCGCCGGTGGCGCGGCGGTCACTTACTGGCCGAACGTGCAGTTGTGGAGCACCCAGGTTAATGACGCCGGCGGCTTGCTGTTGCCCGATGGTTTGCGTCGTCCGGTCGAGATCATCGAATACGATGACCGCACCGACCCCTCCGAAACCATTCGTGCGGTACAGCGGCTGGCGAACAATGACGATGCCGATTTAATCATCCCGCCTTACGGCACCGGTATGGCCTTAGCTGCGGCGCCGATCTTTGATCGCCTCGGTTATCCGATGCTGAACGTGACCGCCATTACCGACCAGACCGATGCGCTGACCGATCGCTACGACGGTGTGTTCTTCACGCTGGGTGCCACCACGCCGATCGCTCAGGGCATCGCCAAACTGGCCGCCGATATGAAAGCCGACGGTGAACTGGGCAACCGGTTGGCCTTGGTCAACGTGGCCGATGCCTTTGGTATTGAGCTGGCGAAAGCCGCGAAAACGGTCTTCGAAGACGAAGGTTTTAACATCGTCTACGAAACCTCTTACCCGCCGACCATTCAGGATGTTTCGCCGATCATCAATTCGGCCATGGACGCCGAGCCGGACTTGTTCGTCGCCTTTTCCTATCCGCCGGACACCTTCGCGCTGACCGAGCAAGCACAGGTCGCCGGTTTGGATGAGCAGGTGGATCTGTTCTACACCGCCGTGGCTAACGCTTTCCCGGCCTACCGCAACCGCTTCGGCGACAGCATCAACGGTGTATACGGCGTTGGTGGGGTGAACCCGGTAAATCCTGATTTTGTGGCCTACCGCGAAGCCCACATTGAGGTGACTGGTCAGGAGCCGGACTACTGGGCCAGTGCGGTGATGTACGCCTCCTTGCAGGTCATGCAGCAAGCTGTCGCAGAGGTCGGTCTGGATCACGATGCCATTATCGATTACGTCAAGAACAACACCTTTGACACCGTGATGGGCGACTGGGATTTCGTCGACCAGCAGATCGAAAACTACTGGACGGTGGGTCAATGGCAGGGCGGCCAGTTCTATGGTCTGGGCTCCACCCAGGGCATGGATGGTGAAGCTGAGCCAATCGACTGACAGTAACTGCGGGCGAAGTCAGCCATGGCATCGCCCGCGTTTCGGTTCGTCGTTCTTCAGGTCGTTCTTTGGGTAAGTGTTGTCATGCAAATTCTGATTACCGGGATACTGCTCGGTGGCGTGTACGCCATCATCGCAGTGGGGCTGTCGTTGCAATACGGTGTGGCCCGCATCATGAATCTCGCCCTGGGTGAAATGCTGGTGGCCGGCGCTTTTGCCGCTTTCTGGTTTGCCACCGCTCAGGCGCTGAATCCGTATTGGGCTTTGTTGGTGGTCGTCCCCGGCGGCTTTATAGCCAACTGGCTGATCTATCAATTCCTGTTGCGACCCTTGGTCCGTCGCGCCAAAAACCGGGGCCAGCTGGAGGTGGATTCCATTCTCGCGACCTTTGGTTTGAGCTTCACGCTGGTCGGTATTTTTTTGTGGATTTTCGGCGGCCAGTTTTTTAATTACAGCTTTTTATCGGTGCCGGTTGAACTCTTCGATTCGCGTTACGGCCAGAACCGAGTACTGGCCTTTGCAATGGCGGTATTGATTTGCGGTGCCTTGTGGATCTGGCTAAACCACACGCGCTCCGGTCTGGCATTGCGAGCGATTTCGGTTGACCCGAAAGCCGCCAGTCTGGTCGCCATCGATGTCGAAAAAACCTCGGCCTTTGCCTTTGCCCTGGGCGGCGCCGTTGCCGCAACCGGCGGTCTGGTGCTGAGCACCTTTTTAACCTTTGACGCCTCCATCGGTATCGTCTTCACGCTGAAGGCGCTGATCATCGTCATCATGGGCGGTGTCGGCGATATTCGCGGCGCAGTGGTGGCCGCTTTGGTGTTGGGCATTACCGAAACCCTGGTTGCCCGACTGATCGATCCGGGGCTGACGCTCGCGGCAGCTTACGTGCTCTTTTTATTGATTCTGCTGTTCCGTCCGCAGGGTTTGTTCGGGAGGTCTCAGTCATGAATCAAAGCACGCTGCGCTGGCTGTTGGTGCTGGCGGTTTATGGTGTCCTCGCCTGGGTGCCGGCGCTGCCCGATGCCGGTGGTTGGTTGTCGTTGATCGTACCGATGACCATGTACATTGCCTTGGCAACTTCCTGGGCGTTGTTCTCCGGTCCGACGCATTACATCTCACTGGCCACGGCCGCTTTTTACGGCGTGGGTACCTACATTCTGGCGATGGGCATCGAAGCCGTGCCTTACCCGTTGTTGCTGTTAATAGCCGCGTTAGCCGGTGCGGTATTAGCCGCTCTGGTGGGCTGGGCAACGTTGCGATTGTCGGGTGTGTATTTCGTGATTTTCACGCTGGGTCTGGCCGAATTGATTCGCCAGGTGGTGACCTGGCTGCAAAACAATTTCGGCGGGTCACGCGGTAAGTATGTGTTTACCGACATCACCGAAGCCCACATTTACTGGCAGTTATTGGCGCTCACGCTCATCGTGTTTTTTGTCGGCTGGTTGATTCAGCGGTCGCGACTGGGATTCGCCATTCGCATCATCGGTGGCGATGAAACGGTGGCAAAGCATTCGGGCATTCATGTGGCCGGTGCCAAGATCGCGTTGTTTATGGTGTCCGGTGCGGTGGCTGCGGTGGTAGGGGCCATTCTGGCGCCGCGTTTCGTCTACATCGAACCGGCCATGGCGTTTAATCCGCAGCTGTCTTTTATGGTGGCCATTATGGCGTTGCTGGGCGGCTTACATCGGTTATGGGGGCCGCTTATGGGCGCCATTCCCTTTGCACTGGTGTGGGAATTCATTGCGGCAAATTTCCCCGAACAAACCACCTTGTTAATGGGCCTCGCCTTTTTGGCGGTGGTGTTTTACATCCCCAATGGCATTGCCGGTGTGATGGAAAGCTGGCACCGCAAACTGCGCGCCAATCAGGAGGTGGATCATGGATAAACGCATCGCTCTGGAAGTGCGGCAGGCCACCAAAAAATTCGGTGGGTTAATTGCGGTCAACGACGTCAGCTTTGAGGTGCACGAACAAGAAGTGGTCGGCCTGATCGGCCCCAACGGTTCGGGTAAAACCACCATGATGAACTTGATCAGTGGCGCGCTGCCGGTCACCGGCGGTTACGTCATGATGGGTGACACCCTGCTCAGTGAATTACCGCCGCGAAAAATTGCCCGCGCCGGGGTCGCGCGCACTTTCCAGTTAGTGCGGGTGATTCCTGCGATGACCGTTTTGGAGAACGTTATGGCTGGCGCGACCTTCGGTCATAAACGGCTTTGGGGGCAGGCGTTGCGGGTTTATTCTCAGCGCCAGCTGGAGCGTGTTGGCTTGGCTGACGCGGCCGAACAACCGATGAGCAACCTCACCTACATTGATCAGAAACGTGTCGAGTTGGCGCGCGCTTTGGCGGCCAATCCGACCGTAATTTTACTGGATGAATGGCTGGCGGGTTTGAACCCAACCGAGCTGCAAACCGGTATTGAACTCATCCGGTCGCTGCGTGATGAAGGTCGCACCATTATTTTGGTGGAGCATGTCATGGACGCCATTCGCAGCCTGTGCGATCGCTGCGTGGTCATGAGCAGCGGCGTCAAAATTGCCGAAGGCTCGCCCGCCCAGGTGTTGTCCGATCCTCAGGTGATCGAAGCCTATTTGGGAGAAGATTATGAATAACTCAACCCAGGGGCTCGTGGTGCAGAACGTCAGTGTTGCCTACGGCAAACACCAGGCGCTGGACAACGTATCGATCGAAGTCGAACCCGGCGAGATCGTCGTCATTCTGGGCGCCAATGGTGCGGGTAAGTCGTCATTGCTTAGCACCATTGCCGGGCTGGTGGAACGGCAAAGCGGTTCCGTCAGCATCGGCGGTGTGGCGACCTCCGGTTTCCGGGCGCATCAGGTGGTGTCGTCTGGCCTGGCCTTGGTGCCGGAAGGTCGCGGTATCTTTGGCGATCTGAGTGTGGAAGAAAACCTGACACTGGGCGCTCATGCGGCTCACGCCCGTGTGCGTGAAAGCGAACAACGCGACCTGGTCTATCAGTTGTTTCCCAAGCTGATTGAACGTCGCCAGCAAATTGCCCGCACTATGAGCGGTGGTGAACAACAGATGGTGGCCATCGGCCGGGCGCTGATGTCGGCGCCGGACATTTTAATGCTCGACGAACCCTCGCTGGGTCTATCGCCATTGCTCGCCAGCGAGGTGTTTAAGACGCTGAAAAAAGTTCGTGAAACCGGACTGGGTATTTTGCTGGTCGAACAAAATGCGAAGCAAAGTCTGGGCATTGCCGACCGAGGTTACCTGCTCGAAACCGGGCGCATTACCGCCGAAGACAGCGCGCAAAATCTGCTGAGTGATCCCGCTGTGCGTCAAGCCTATTTAGGCGGTTCGGCCAGTGCCGAGGTGCCAAAAACCGAGCAACCGGTCGCCGCTAAACTCAGTGCCCCGGCCGTTGAAAATACCCGCCAGCGATTAGCAGGACTGGATCGACAAACGCCGCAAAGTGCCGATCAGCTGGCCGGCGTTAATCTGGCTGACTGGGTCCGCAATGCCGAACTGAAACAGCGTGAAAGTTGGCTCAGTCCGACGCAAACCGAACGTCCCAAAGCCACCGACAGCCAAACGCAAACCGGCAGCGCACTCGATGACATGCTGGCGCGGTTTGAACAATCGGCGCGTCAGGCGGCGAACGAATCATCCGAACAGAGGTGACTATGTTTTCGAATACCATGCCAACTCAATCCGTGTTTCCAATTAAAGGTCAGTATATCGGTGGCCAGTGGCGACCGAGCGACCGTCGTTTCGACGACGTGAATCCTTCCAATGGCGAGCTTTGGGCGCAGCCGTTTGACGCCAGCATCAGCGATACACGAGCAGCCATTGCTGCGGCTCAGGAAGCATTTCATGACTGGTCCGAACGCCCCTACACCGAACGCTCCGCCTATATGTTGAACGTGGCTGAGCTGTTTGAAAAACGCCGCCCGGAGATTGTTAAAGCCGTACAACAGGAAGGCGGTGGCTGGTTCGGCAAAGGCCAGTTTGAAGTGGGATATACCGCTGGGGTTTTCCGTGCCGCTGCGGCGTTGAATTATTCCGCCATTGGCGAAGTGTTGCCGTCCGAACACAACAAGGTGAGCCTGGCGGTTCGTCAGCCAATGGGCGTGGTCGGGGTGATCAGTCCGTGGAATATGCCGTTAATTTTGACTTCGCGCGGCCTGGCGTTTCCGTGCGCGTTCGGTAACACCATTGTGCTGAAGCCGTCCGAAGATACGCCCTACGTTGGGGGGCTGTTGTTTGCCGAATTGTTTGAAGAAGCGGGAGTGCCGCCGGGTGTTCTGAACGTCGTTACGTGCTCGCGTGAATCGGTAGCGGCGGTGGGTGATGAACTCATTGAAAATCCGTCGATTAAAGGCATTTCTTTTACCGGTTCGACCCCGGTTGGCCGGTCCATCGCCGCTAAAGCCGGCGCACATTTAAAGAAAGCCTGTGTCGAACTGGGCGGCAAAGATTCGCTGATCATCCGTGCCGATGCCGATATGGAACGCGCACTGGGTGCCGCCAATTTCGGCAGCTTTATGCACCAGGGGCAGATCTGCATGTCGGTGGAAAAGGTCTTGGTGCACGAAGACATTTTCGATGAATTTCTGCGTCGTTTTGTTGAGCGAGCGGCCCGTTTGAAAATGGGTGACACCGCCGATACGGATGCGGTTATTGGTCCACTGATCAACGACCGTCAGGCGCAGCGAGTGAAAAGCCAGATCGATGACGCCGTCGCCAAAGGGGCTAAAGTCTGGCTCGGCGGTCGGGTACACGAGCGCTTTGTGGAACCGACCATCCTCACCGGGGTCACGCCCGAGATGACACTCTACCGCGACGAAACGTTTGGCCCGGTGGTGCCGGTGATTCCGTTCTCATCCGATGCCGAAGCCATCCGCATTGCCAACGACACCGAATACGGTTTGTCGTCCGGCATCATCAGCGCCGATGAAGAACGCGCACTGGCGATGGCGCGGCAACTGCAAACCGGTTCGTGTCACATCAATTGCAGTTCTGTAAACGACGAACCGCACGTACCTTTTGGTGGCATGAAGGCGTCCGGTTTGGGGAATCACGGTGGCCGCTGGTCGCTGGAGACGTTTTCGCAAACGCGCTGGATCACCATGGATCGCGGCGGCCGGCCCTTCCCGCCGGTTTTCTAACTGATGTCGACAATAATGAATAACAACAAGCCAAACTCAGTGGGAGAATCCGCATGGCTAATTCTTTGATTTGGGTGCTGGTGACGCTGGTCGTCCTGGCTATTGTCATCGCCATTCTGGCGCGTTTTTATCAACGCGGGACCAGTGAAGTGGCGTTAGTGCGGACCGGTTTTGGTGGACGCAAAGTCGTGCTCGATGCGGGTCTGCTGGCGGTGCCGTATTTCAATAACGTCACTCGAGTGAACATGCAGACGTTGCGCCTGGAAGTGAAGCGCAGCGGTAATGCGTCCTTGATCACTCAGGATAAATTGCGCGTCGACGTCGGCGTGGAATTTTACGTGGCCGTGCGCAGCGAACGGGCGGCGGTGAGCCGAGCGGCACAGACGTTAGGCAACCGCACCTTCGATGCCGCGCGCCTGCGCGATTTAATTGAAGGCAAGCTGGTGGATGCGTTGCGCGCGGTGGCGGCACGCTACAGCCTGGATGATCTGCACGAAAAACGCAGTGACTTTGTACTCGAGGTAAAGTCGGCGTTGGAGACCACACTCGAAGGCAACGGTCTGATGTTGGAAAGTGTGTCGCTGACCGATATGGACCAAACGCCCTTTACCGACCTTGACGAAAACAACGCCTTCAACGCCGCCGGTATGCGCAAATTGTCAGAGCTGATCGCGCGTTCGAAAAAGGAACGCGCCGACATCGATGCCGATGCTGAAATGGCGGTGCGTCAGTCGGCGCTGACGCTGGCGAAGCGAAAGCTCGATCTGGATCTGGAAGAAGAGAAAGCGCGCATCGAACAGACGCAGCAAATCGAGTTGCTAAAAGCCGCGCAACTGGCCGACATCGCTGCACGCAAAGCGGACAGTGAACGCACCATTGCCGCCAGCCGGATTGAGATGGAGCGCGCCATTACCGAAGCCACGTTGCAACGCGATATCGATTTGCACAGCCAGCGCGAAGCCGAACGCCAGGCGCGTATCCGGCTGGATGGTATCGAAGCGCAGGCGGTGGCCGCTCAAGAAAAGGTCGCGACGGACAAAGCCGTGGGTGAAGCCGAACGCGGCAAACGCGTGGCTGCATTGAAAGCTGAAGAAGCCGCGGCAGCACGCATTGCCAGCGCGCGTGCTTTGCAGGCCGAACTGGAAGCGGAAGCCGAAGGTCGGCGCGCGTTGGTGCAAGCAGAGAACGGCATGAGCGACAGCTTGATGGCTCTGAAAACCGAGCAGGCACGTTTGGATGCGTTGCCCAAGGCCATCAGTGAAATGGTCAAACCGGCGGAGAAAATTGAGTCGATTAAGATTCACCAGATTTCCGGCCTGGGACAGCCACTGGGTGCCGAGGGCAATCGGGTGGGCGAGCGTTCCGCCAGTCATCAGGCCCTGGACGCCATTCTGAGCATGGCGGTACAGCTGCCGGCGTTACGCAAGCTGGGTGAGGAATTGGGGTTGAGTCTGGACGGTCCGTTGTCGTCAGTGCGCGACGATCGCAAAGACGCTTAAGCCATAAAACGCCATCCCGGCAGGGCGTCGGGATGGCGTTTTTGCGTTTAATCGACCTGGAATTTCCGGGCGATTTGATCGATGCGGGTCGCCACGGTTTTCAATTGGCTCATCACATCCTGCACTTCGGTGGCTTTGGCTTTCACCTTCTCAGACGCTTCGGCCACCATGGCGGTGCGGGCGGACATCTCGGTTGTGACCGATGACTGTTCCGTTGCGCTGGTGGCAATCTGATGGTTCATTTCGACCAGTGCATTCATCTGCTCGCTGGCGTCGGTCACCATGTTTTCAATGCGCGCCATGGCCGCCAGGGTTTCCTCGCGCTGCGTGCGCGACAACTGCATCTTCTCGACGGTCTCTTTCGCCATGCTATTGAGCCGTTCCAGAATGGTGCTGACGTCGTCGGTGCTGGTTTGCGTGCGTTGCGCCAGCTGACGAACTTCGTCGGCGACAACCGAGAAACCCCGACCGTGTTCGCCCGCACGAGCCGCTTCAATGGCCGCGTTTAACGCCAGCAAATTGGTCTGCTCAGAAATGCCGTTGATCTCATCCAAGGTGCGCGAAATGCTTTGAATTTCCTGGTCCAGACCGTTGATGGATTCTTCCACCGACTGCGACAGCGCATCCAGTTCACCCAAGGTGGCCTGGGTCGCTACCGACTGTTCGTTGATGCCCTGCATTTGTTCCTGTGCGGTTTCCGAACGGCTGCGGGTTTCTTCCGAGTGGTTGGCAATGTCGGCAGCGGTGGCCGCCAGCTCTTCAACCGCGGTGGCGTTGGAGTACACCGATTCAGCCTGGTCGTTACTTTCACGCGCCATCAATGTTGCCGATTCGGTGCCTTGATCAGAGACCTGGCTGATGGTGCTCACGTCCTGATTCAACTGACGAATGTCGTTGCGTAATTGACCGAGGAAGGTGTTGAAATCCTGCGCCAGTTCGTTGAATACATCGATGCCACTGCGCGGCAGTTCGGTGGTTAAGTCACCCTGGCCCGATGCCAGTCGTTTAACGGCGCCACCGAGGGCGTCGAGCGCTCGGTAAATGCCGCGAACCAATAGGGTGATCAGCCCCAGAATCAACAAAGTGCCCACGCCCATCACAATGGCGGAGGTCGACATCATGTCCCGGCCTTCATCGACAATGGTGCCACGAATGGCGCCGGTCAGTGATTCGGCCGAGTCGATGTAAAAGCCGGTGCCGAGCATCAGATTCCACTGCTCAACCCAGATGGCGTACGAGTATTTGGGTTCGGCAATGTCCCCGCCCGGACGCGGGAACAAGTAGGTGAAATAGCCGGTTCCGGCTTTGGCCGCGTCGATCAGACCTTTAATCAGGTAAGTGCCGTTGTCGTCCTGGAGGTTGTAGTAGTTATTACCAATACCACCACCGGGGTGCAGCAGACGAACGCCTTCGCCATCGTAGCCAAAAATATAGCCGTCACCCTCGTCAAAGCTGTAGTTGCCGAGCATTTCCATCGCCGCGTCGCGGCCACGCAAACCGGGCTGTTCGAGGTAGGGTTGGAGCAGGCCTTCGACCGAATCCATGATGGTTTTCAGCCGCTGGCTTTCAATATCAATAACGGCGTTGTGGATGTGCTCTGCGGTGTGCTCCTGCAGCGTTTTATTACCCAGGTATTGAGTGCCCATGCCTGCTATCGCCAAAGCGACAACCGGCAATACCGCAATACCGTACAACAAAGCTCTGAGTGACAGCTTCATGCTAAAGATCTCCATTTATTTTGTTGTTTTCTGGAGTATGAGTGAGGTGGACAGAAGTGACACCCATCGACCACTGGTTGATTGTATTTTTGTTTGTTTTTTGGTCAGAACGTCAGCAATAGGGCCAGTTGATGGTTAATTTAGACCAAAAAACGGTCAAGTAGACCTTTGGTTACATCTTGCTACGTCTAACCACGGGTAAGAGGTGGTTAATGCCAATCTTGTTGATAGTAATTATCATTTAATTTATCGTAAGATAAATAACTCAAGATCAATGACAGGAGCCTTCATGTTCAGTCTTAGCCACAGTAGCCGGCAGCTTGCTCGTCGATGGGCGGCTTTGGCGTTGCTGGCCGTCTGCTCGGGCAGTGCCGTGCTGGCCGATCGTTTGGTGGTGTTGGATGCGGGTCATGCCAGCATTCTGGATGCGCTCGGTGTGGCCGATCAGGTGGTGCTGGCGCCCTTGGACCCAACGCTTGAAGGTCGCCTGCTGCAGGCGGAGCGTTTTCATCGGACGGTTTCTGCCGAAAGTCTGATCGCCCTGCGTCCGGACTGGCTCATTATCAGCAACCCTGCGCGCGAAGCCGATCTGCAGCAACATGCCCAACGTCTGAATATTCCAACGGTGGTGATTGAACGGACTTTGCCGGCGATTGAGCGCATCCAGCGGCTGGCAGAACTGACCGCTACGGAGTCCCAGGCCCAGCCATTGATTGACAGCATTCTGCTGGATTATGCCCAGGCCGAAGCGCGTGTTGCTGAACGTGAACCCCTGCGAGTGCTGCATGTTTCCAGTGGCGGCGCCGGTTCCAGCGGCAGCGTGACGGGCGCGGGTGCCGGCACCTCAGCGCATGGCCTGATCGAGCGCGCCGGAGGAATTAATGTCGGCGCCGAGGCCGGGCTGGAACGATATCAGTCGCTCAGTGCCGAGGGTGTTATCCAGATGGCACCTGAGGTGGTGGTGGTTTCCAATCTGGAGTTGCCGGCGCTGGGCGGCCGCGATGGCGTCTTTGAGCGGGTGCCTGGCTTGGCCTACACCCCGGCGGCGCTGAATCAGCGCCTGGTGGTGCTCGATCACGCCGCCATCAAGTTCGACGCCGACAGCTCCGGTGAGGCCACTTTGGCGCTGGCGCGCGCGCTCTATCCGACGGCTGTGACTGAGGCCGGACAATGACACTGGCGCTTGGTTTGATGCGTCGCACTGGCCTGTCACCCCTGGCCTATGCGCTGTTTGGGCTGCTGATTGTGTTGGCGCTGGGCATTACTGTGGCCGTTGGCGTGGTGCCCCTGTCGCTGGCGCAAGTCGGCTCGGCATTGCTGGCACCCTGGCAGGATTCGGGTTCGGATGTGGTCGCTCAGGCTGTCGTCTGGGAGCTGCGCTTGCCGCGCGCCGTCATGGCGTTGTTGGTCGGTGCGGCCCTCGCCACTGCCGGTGCTGCCATGCAGGGTTTGTTTGGCAATCCGCTGGCCGACCCGGGCATTGTCGGCGTCAGTTCCGGGGCCTCTCTGGGTGCGGTGGCCATCATCGTCTTGCAGATCAATACCCTGGGTTCCTGGACCTTGCCGGCGGGTGCCTTTGTTAGCGGTTTTGCTACCACCTGGCTGATTTACTTGCTGGCGCGGCCGTCCAGCCATCCGGGTGATAACGCCCGGCTGTTGTTGATCGGTATCGCCATCAATGCCGTCTGCGGCGCGGTGACCGGGTATCTGACTTACCTGGCCAGCGTCGAACAGCTGGAGCAACTGATGTTCTGGTCGATGGGCTCGCTGGGCAGCGTGCACTGGGTGCCGGTGATGACCATCGCGCCCATCGTCGTAATCGGTGTCTGGCTGCTGCGGCGTCAGGCGGTGCAGCTCGATTTGCTGGCATTGGGCGAGCGTCAGGCGCAACACGCCGGTGTCGATGTGCCACGCCTGCGCCTTGGCTTGATTGCGCTGACCGCGTTGCTCACCGCTGCCGCCGTCGCCTTTACCGGCACCATCGGTTTTGTCGGTCTGGTGATTCCGCATTTGATTCGCACGCTGGTCGGCCCCGGCCATCGTCATCTGCTGCCGTTATCGGCGCTCGGCGGTGGCTTGCTGCTGATGCTGGCCGACCTGGGCGCCCGCTCACTGGATCCGCCGAATGAGATTCCCATCGGCATTTTGACGGCCACCATCGGTGGCCCCTTTTTCCTCTGGCTGATTGCGCGCCAGGGCCGGGCGGGGAGGCTGTGATCATGCTGCGCTTGGAACAGGTATCGCTCGACATCGATGGCCGCCGTTTGCTCGACAACGTCAGTCTGGACTGCCCGGCCGGATCGGTCACCGCACTGATCGGCCCCAACGGTGCCGGTAAATCCACGCTGCTGAGTCTGATGGCCGGCGACCGCGTACCCAGCGCCGGTCGGGTGCTGCTCGATGACGTCGAACCGACCCGGCTGTCGGCGCGTGAACTGGCTGCGCGCCGCGCGGTGATGCCGCAGGACAGCATGCTGCATTTCGCTTATCGGGTGCGCGATGTCGTGCATATGGGCCATGCGCTGCGCGACCTGCCGCCGGATGAAGACGAACAACGCGTGGCTGACGCCATGGCCCAGGTGGAAATCACCGATCTCGCCGACCGCAACGCCATGACGCTGTCCGGCGGCGAACAGGCGCGCACCACCTTTGCCCGCATCCGCGTTCAGCAAACGCCCATTGTGCTGCTCGACGAACCTACCGCCGCACTCGATTTACGGCATCAGGAGCAACTGTTGCAGCGCTCTGCGGCCTGGGCCCGCCAAGGCCATTGTGTGGTGGCGGTGATGCACGATCTGAACCTGGCGGCGGCGCATGCCGACCGTCTGGCGTTGCTGGAGAACGGCCGTCTGGTCGCCGAAGGCACGCCCTGGGAGGTGCTGGAAAGCCAGCGCCTGGAAACCGTTTATCGGCAGCGCGTGGCGGTGATGACGCACCCCGAACGCGGCTGCCCGGTGGTTGTAACCGCCCCTTAAGGAGACGAGATGGACACCCTGGATCAACCCAGCGTACGCGCGGTATTAGACCGCGAACATCAGGCCGCCCAAGCCCAGCGCACCGCGCGGGCGGCCGCCTCATCGGCCCCGGCACCCCGGGTACGCCGGGACTTCCGCGAGGCCGAGTTTTTCCAGCACCGTTACCTGGCCGTCGGTCCGGGTGAGGGCGCTTTGCTGTATATGCTGGCGCGGACCGCCGGCGCCCGAAACATCGTTGAATTCGGTTCGTCCTTCGGCATTTCCACTCTCTACCTGGCGGCCGCAGCGGAAGAGAACGATGGCCGGGTGATCGGCAGCGAATACTATGAAAACAAACGCGATCACGCCTTGAGCAACCTCGAAGACGCCGGTTTGGCGCATCGTGTTGAAATCCGTCTGGGGGATGCGCTCGAAACCCTTGCGGACGTTCCTGACGCCGTGGACCTGGTGTTTCTCGACGGCGACAAAAGCCTTTATTGGCCGGTGCTGGAATTGCTGCGGCCGCAACTGATCGACGGCGCCGTGATCGTCGCCGACAACCTCGACCATTTCGATGACGACCCGGAAAACTTCCGCAGCCGCATCCTGGCGCAACCGGAGCGTTATACCAGCCGTGTTGTCCGGCTTGGTAAAGGCGAAATCAGCATCAGCCGTTATCGCCGCGACTGAATTCCCAACCTTTTCAACCCAGATTCCGTAAGGAGTTTTGCATTATGAATATCGTACGATACAAACGCCTGGCGCTGACGGCGGCGATAGCGCTGTCCGGCCTGGCGGTCGCAGAAGACAATTCCCTGGCTCCGGTCACGGTAACGGCCAGTGCCTCGGGCGAAGCCAAAGACAGCGTGGTGGCACCAGCCAGTATTTCGGTCATCACGCGCGAAGAACTCGAACAAGGGTCCTATCGCGACATTTCCGAAGCCATTCGCTCGGTGCCCGGTCTCTATGTGCCGGAAGGTTCGACCGGCAAGGGCGGCACCGGCGAAATCTCCATTCGCGGTCTCGACCCGCAATACACCCTGATTCTGGTCGATGGCGTGCCTCAGGGCTCGCAACAGGGTTACTACAACGGCTTCGGTTCCGGCGCCGAGTTTGGCTGGTTGCCGCCGGTCAGCGCCATCGAACGCATTGAAGTGATTCGCGGCCCGATGTCGTCGCTGTACGGTTCGGCGGCGCTGGGTGGCGTGGTCAACATCATCACCAAACCGACACCGGAACAGTGGTCCGGCAGCGTCTCGCTCGATCGCATGTCTCAGCAAAACGATGACGCCGGTGACCGCCACCAGGCGCAATTCCAGATGAGCGGCCCCTTGTTGGAAGATCGCCTGGCCGCAACGATTCGAGGCGGTTTCTTTAACCGCGACGAAGACGCCATCGACGGCGGCTACGCCGAATTCCAGCGCCGCGACCTAAGTGCGGCGCTGGACTGGACCATCAGCGAACGTCAGAGTCTGGGCATCGAAGCGGGCGTCGCAACCCAGGATACTTTTGCCCATGCGGAGCTCAGCGGTTCCGACCGGGAACTGCAAACCCAGCGTCTTTATCAGTCACTGAACCACGAACTGAACTGGGCCGGTGGCCTGCGCACACGCAGCTACGTGCAGAACGCTGAACTCGATAACCAGACGCAAAATGCCAGCTATCGTCGCACCACCGTGAACAGCTCGACCTTGGTGCCGCTGGGTGCGCATCTGCTGACGCTGGGCGGTCAATACCGACTGCAACAGACCGACAACCCCGAGCGCGCCATCGGCAAGGCCGAACTGGAACGCTGGGACGCGGCAGCCTTTATGGAAGACGAATGGCTGATGACCGACCGTCTGTCACTGACCGCGGGTGCGCGCTGGGTGCAGGATGAAAACTACGGCGGCGAACTGGTGCCACGCGGCTACGCCGTGTTTGAAGCCACCGAACGGCTGACCTTCAAAGGCGGTGTCAGCGCCGGCTATCGCACGCCCGATCTGAAACAGGGCGATTCCGACTGGGTGGAAGGCGGCGGTGGCGGCTCCGTTGATGGGGCGGACATCGGTAACTCCGATCTGAACGCTGAAAGCAGCCTCAGCTATGAACTGGCGACTTACTGGAGCGGTCGTAACGGGGCTATTGCCGGGGTGACACTGTTTTACACCGACTACAGCGACAAGATCGAAAAACCGCTGATCTGTGACCGCGTCACCGGCCCGGATGGCAGCTGTGTTTATCAGGGTTATGACTACGAAAAAATCTTCGAATATCAGAACGTTGATGAAGCCTGGATTCGCGGTGTGGAGCTGACGCTCGACACGCCGCTGTTCGCCGGCCTGGACCTGCAAGCCGGTTACACCTTCACCGACAGCGAACAGGAATCCGGTGACAACGCCGGCAATGCCCTGAACGATCAGCCGCGTCATCGCGCTAACCTGGACCTGAACTGGCAGGCGACCGACAACACCCGGCTGTGGGGCAATGCCCGCTATCAGGGCGAGGCCGAGCAGGTGCAGGCGAAAGGCGGGCTGAGTGAAGCGTTCGAGGGTTACACCCTGGTCGACGCCGGTGTGCATTATCGTCTGCGCCCGACGGTCGCCTTGCGCGGTGGCGTTTATAACCTGCTCGACGCCGACATCAACGCCGAAGATCACGGCCGGGTGTTGGATGGTCGGCGCTTGAATCTGGGCATCGACATCGCCTTCTAAGGCGTTGCCCCCTTGGGGGCATTCACTTAGTCTGCGTGCTGAGTGAGTGCCCACTTTCGTTCTGTTTAAGGAAATACATCATTGGTTTCGCCCACCACCAACCCGACCACCGACGGCGGCTATCTGGCCGCGGGGATGCCGGCGACGCGCAAGCTCAGCGCCACCGATCTGCGGCTGTTGATCCTGGTGTTGCTCAGTGAGCAGGAAAGTTACGGCACTGAACTGGCCGATCGCATTGAACGCCTGACCGCCGGTTTCTACCGGCCGAGCCCAGGGATGATGTATCCGCGTCTGGCCGAATTGGTTGAGCAGGGTGCGGTGGAATTGCTGCGCGAAGGACGGCGCAAACACCATCGCATCAGCGACCGGGGCCGGGCCTTGCTGGCCGAACACAGCGAAGCCGCTGAGCGGGTACGCTGGCGGCTGGAATCGACCGGGCGCAAGTATCGCAAGCTGCGCGCCTCCATCAGCCAGGCCGTGGATTCCGATGAATCGGGCCTGCCGCTGGCGTATGAGCAATTAGCGGCGCGCCAGGATTTAAAAGCCGCGCTGCGCGAATGCCTCGATCTGGACGCCGCCGGCCAACGCGAAGTGACTCAGATTCTGCAGGAAACCACCGCGCGTATCCGGGCGTTGCGCCACGACTGACGACACCAGCCTGTCATCGCGCTGTGGTAGGCTGGTGTTTTGCATCGCTTCAGGAATGTCCATGCGCATACTCACCGACACCCACGCCCACACCGTCGCGTCCGATCACGCCTACAGCACCGTGCACGATTACTTCCGCATCGCCCGGGAAAAAGGCCTGCAACTGTTCAGCATCACCGATCACGCCCCGACCATGCCCGACGGCGCTCATTACTGGCACTTTGGCAATATGAAGGTGATTCCGCGTGTGGTTGAAAACGTCGCCATGCTGCGTGGCATTGAAGCCAACATTCTTGAGCCTGACGGCGGCGTCGATATTCCCGACAAGCTGCACGGCTTTCTCGATTTCGCCATCGCCAGTTTCCACGAACCGGTGTTCACACCGTCCGACGAAGCGACCAACACCCGAGCCATGGTGAATACGATTGCCAGTGGCCATTGCCAGATCATCGGTCACCCGGGCAACCCGAATTATCCGATTGATGTGGAAGAAGTGATTCGCGCCGCCAAAGACAACAACGTGCTGCTGGAAATCAATAACTCCTCGTTCACCCATTCGCGCATCGGCAGTGAGCCGCATTGCCGTCACATTCTGGAGATGATCGACCGGCTCGACTGGAAAGTTTCTTTCGGGTCCGATTCGCACGTGGCCTTCACCGTCGGTGAGTTCGATCAGGCCATTGCCCAGGCTGAAGCCTTGGGTTTCCCGCAGACCCGTATCGTCACGGCCAATGCGCCGCGGTTTTTAAAGTTTCTCGGCGAACACGGTAAAACGGTGGCCAAAGACCTCGCCGTCTGGGCCGCGCAGTTCGACCCGGATTGATCCGCATTGACAGCGCCGCAGCCGCTGCCTAAGGTAGCGCTTCGGTTGCAGACACCGGCCGCTCGCAGGCGTTAACGCTCTGGTGAAGTTCTGCCTTCTTCGATGTTCCTCCCCCTGCGCATTCTGTTCGCGAAGGTGGTAACGCGAGCCCCATCTCTCCTGTTTACGAACACAGAATGCCAGCGCGTGGAGTAACTGCCGTGACCGCTTCCAATGCTCGTTCCGGTGCGTCGTTTTTGCACGACGACCTGACGTCCCTCTTTGCCCGAACTGCCCTGCCGATCATCGCCATCATGCTCATGAATGGCCTGCTGACGGTGGTGGATGCTTGGTTTCTCGGTGTCTTTGTCGGCGCGGATGCGCTGGGCGCCGTTACCCTGGTGTTCCCGGCCTTTATGTTGATGGTGGCCTTGTCGACGCTGATTTCGGCCGGTATGTCGAGCCTGTTGGCCCGGCATTTAGGCGCCGGCCGTACCGAACAGGCGCAGGGTGTTTTTGTGGCCGCCCAAGGGTTGGCGCTGCTGACCAGCCTGGTGCTGATGGCGCTCTATCTGCTCTGGGGTGGCAGCTTTACCCAGGCCGCCGCCCAGGGCCGGACGGAACTGTCGCAGATGGCGCAGATCTATTTGCGCATCATCGTGTTCACGTCTCCGCTCATGTTCAGCCTCGGTGTGCAGGGCGATGCTCTGCGAAACGAAGGCCGTGCCGGCTGGATGGCGATGATGGGGCTGGTGGTGACGCTGTCGAACATGCTGTTCAACTTCGTGTTGATTGTTGTGTTTGAGTTGGGTGTGGCCGGCTCGGCATACGGCACCGCGGCGGCTCAGTGCTTGGCGTTACTGTTGATTTTTGGCTTGCGCTTACGCGGCGGTACCCGGCTGCAATGGCAATGGCACGCCGGTTTTCAGCGCCTGGACGAATGGCTGCACCGTTGGCGCGATATTCTCAAGCTCGGGGCGCCATCGAGTCTGTCTTTTTTTGGCATGGCGCTGATTTCAGCGACCATCATTGCGTCGTTGAATGCGCAGGACACGCCGAATTATGCCGCCACGGTATCGGCGTACGGCATCGTCACTCGCTTAATGACGCTGTGCTTTATGCCGATGCTGGGGTTGTCGCACGCCTTACAAACCATCTGTGGTCACAATCATGGCGCTCAGTTGTGGCAGCGCAGCGATGATGCCTTGCGGCTGGGCTTAAGCGTAGCGCTTTGTTATGGCGTGCTGGTCGAATTAACGCTGGTGTTTTTCGCCGCACCGATCGGTCGGTTATTCGTCGATGATCCGCTTGTTGTCGCGGAAGTTGCACGCATTTTGCCGGTGATGGTGGCGTTGTATTTTCTCTCCGGCCCGATGCTGATGCTGGGCGCTTATTTTCAGTCGCTCGGCGACGCCACACGCGCCGCTCTGTTCAGTTTGACGCGGCCATACTTGCTGACCCTGCCACTATTGCTGATGTTGCCGTTACTGCTCGGTGAACGTGGCATCTGGCTGGCAATGCCCACTGCCGAAGGCTCGATGTTGGTGATCGCCCTGGTGGTGCTCGCGCAGACTGAACGCCGGCTGGGTCTGCGCCGGGGTGTGTTTCAGGCCAGTCGGTTATGAACGAACCCTTGCCGACGCTGGCGGAAAATAAGGCGCAGGCGAAACGCTTGCGTCAGTTGATGGCTGAGCAGGGCGTGGCCGTCAGCCACAGTCAGTCGCTGGAATTAATCGCCCATAATTATGGCTATCGCGACTGGAATACGCTCAGCGCGCAGCTGAACAAACAGCAGTCACCGGTTGTTGCTGGCAGTACGGTGACGGGCTGTTATTCGGGCCAGACGTTTCGCGCCTCGGTGCGGTCCGTTCAGCCGGAGCGGCTGGGTTTTTGGCGCGTTCAATTGCAGTTGGAGCAGGCAATGGATGTGGTCACGTCGTCGCGGTTTTCGAGTATTCGGCGCCGACTGACCGCCACCATCAATCACCAGGGCGTAACGGAACAAACCCGTGGCAACGGCGAGCCGGTATTACGACTGCACCCTCCTGCCCATCACTGAGTCACTTCAGCTTTGGCGTTGTACAAACTCCGGCGTCAGCCGCAGCACTTCCGGCGAGTCGGTGCGCTGGCTGGCAATGGAGGTGATCAGGTGATCCAGTGCCTGAGTCACCAATTGCTGCACCGGTTGCGCCAGCGTGGTCAGCTGGTAGCCCGGCCAGGCCGCCTGCGGTACGTCATCACAGCCGATCAAACTGAACTGTTCCGGGCTGGTTTTTCCCGCCGCACGCAAGGCATCCATGGCACCGAGTGCCAGTGCATCGCAGGCGCAAAACAGGGCGTCGGTGTCGGGGTGATCGCGCAGCAATTGTTGGGCGGCGCGATAACCACTGGCATAGCTGTAGTCAGGGTTGCTCAAACAAGGAACCGTGTTGAAACCTGTTCGGCTCAGTGTCTCGATAAACCCCTGTTGGCGTTCATGTGAGGCTTGCCCGTCGGCGCGGCCGCCGATAAACGCCGGTGCTTTTCGCTGTTGACGGAGCAGGTAATCGGCGGCGCGTTCACCGACGGCGCGGTTATCGGTGAGAATCGCCGACACCCGCCCGCGTGGGTCTTCTCGGCCCAGCAACACCGCCGGCGTACCCAGCGCCAGAAAGGCATTGGTGGCTTCGGGTGACAGTGAACCGGCGGCGATGATGGCGCCTTCAACCTGATAGGCAATCAGTCGTTCCAAAGCGTCATCCAGGCTGCCCTGGGCATCGGGCATCACCAACATGGCGACCCGCCCTTGCGCTTGCAGCGCTTGCGTTAACTGGCTGAAAAAATGCGGCTGGAAAGGATTGTCGAATTCACCCATCACCACGGCAATTAATCCTGACGAGGGTCCCTGTTTCGATTTCACCAGGGAACGCGCCAAGGCATTGGGCCGGTAACCGAGTTCGCGAGCCACCGCCAACACCTGTTCGCGGGTGCGGGGGTGAATACTCGCTTCGGGGGTGAAGGCGCGCGAGACGGCCGATCGGGAGACGCCGGCGCGGCGTGCGACATCCGAGGCGGTGACGGTGCGTGGGCGTTGGTCCGCGGATGTTTTCAAGGCTGACTCCCCGAGTTTTCAATCTGCCAGCGGCCCCCTTTAAGACGCAGGCAATCGCCGTCGCGCGGTACATAAATGTCGGTCATGGCCGTGGCTTCCTGGCGGATCTGTGTCTGATGATCGGGACCAATGTGGTACGGGCACAACAGGCTGCCGGTTTTGCGCTCCAGTTCCTGACACAGCGGCCAATCGCCGTGATGCGATAACCGCGAGAGTGCCTGACTGACTTCACATTCCTGAAACACAATATCGGCGTTGGCGAGCAGGCTTTTGTTGTGTCGGCTGGGACGACCATCGCCACTGTAAAACAAACTGCCTTGGGCACCGCGCAACCACAATGACCGGTTTGGCACCGAGTGCCGGCTGGTCGCGGTGGCCATCCGCCACGGACCGAGCGCATCGAGGTCGGCACTGTCGACCCACTGTATGGAAAACCCCGGGTCGTCGTCTGGCCAGTGACCAAAATAACTGAGATTTTGCAGCCGGGCCCACTGCGCGCGCTGGGCGACAATCAGCAGCGGTCGTTTGCGCTGGCAATGTTGCCAGTGGTTGATCAGCGTCGTTAGCCCCAGGCAATGATCGGGATGACAATGCGTAAAATAGAGCGCTGATATCGCTTCCGGGTCAAGCTTGCGTCGCCATAATGCCGGTGGCACGGTCGGCCCGCAGTCGATCAAACATTGAAAGCCCTCTTCTTCCAATAATAACGACGCATTAACGCCCTTAGGTTCGTAAGCGGCGCCCACGCCGATAACGTCGATCTTCATTCTATTTCCTTGTTTGTGCCTGCGTACGTGCTTACTGACGGCTTGGCTTTCGGCAGTATGCTGTAAGTACATCTGTATAAGTCGATGGCCGCCCCCGATGTGTCGGACCACCCTGGCGACCGACGCCTGCCGAAAGCCAAGCCGTCAGCAATCACTCGTTTTGTGCCGACATTGTCATCCCGACCTTGAGCCGGGATCTCGGTGTTACTTACCGTTCACTGCGGACTCATCGCAAAGCCACGCAATAAATGTTTTTGCAGATACCCCGCCAACAATAAAACCGGCAACGAACTGAGCGCACCAATCGCCATAAGCGGCCCCCAAAAAGTTTGGTTTTCGGTGGTGAAGGTGGCGATGTATAACGGTAAGGTGAATTGGCTCGGTGTCTGAATAAACAACAGCGCGAACAGAAATTCATTCCACGCTAGCAGCATGGCGAAGATCAATGTTGCGACCAGACCGGGTGCTGCCAACGGTACGACGACGCGCAGTAAGCGTTGCACTAAACCCGCGCCTTCCAGTGAGGCGGCTTCTTCTAAATCAATCGGAATCTGGCGTACAAAACTGAGCAGCATCCAGATGCAAAACGGCAGGGTATACACCTGATAACTGAGCATTAAACCTAAATGCGAGTCGAGTAAATTCAGCGCATTCAGTACACGATACAGCGGAATGGCAACGACGATCGGTGGCAGGGTTTTAATCAACAAAACCAGCAATAAAAACGCATGGTCGAGCCTGGCCGGGAAGCGGTACCGAACCAGTGCATAAGCGGAAATAAAACCGACGCTCAGTGATACCGCTGTGGTGCCAATCGAAACTACCAGTGTATTGAATAAACGCCGTAATACACCTTCATCAAACAACTGAATAAAGTGAGAAAAAGTCGGCTGACTCGGCCAGAAAACCAGACTGGTGCCAATGTATTCAGCCGCCGGTTTGAAGGCGGTGCCGAGCATCCACAGCGTTGGCAAGGTGAAAAACAGCACCGCTAAGGTAACGCCGAGCGGGCGAAGCAAACGAGTCATTAATGCGGTCTCCGCATCACTTGCCAGGCATAGGCCAGACTCAACACCAAAGCGATGATCAGCATCACGACGGCGATAGCGCTGGCGGTACCCAGGTGAAAAAATTTAAAGCCTTGTTTATAGGCAAGCAGCGATAACGTCTCGGTGGAATACGCCGGGCCACCACCGGTTAAGACGTAGTTTTTGTCGAACAATTTAAAGGCGTCGATGGACCGCAACAGCAGCGCTAAAAACAGCGGCGCGCGTACTAACGGCAGCCGTACATGCCAGAAACGTTGCCAGGACGTTGCGCCTTCCAGCGTGGCGGCTTCTTCGATGTCGGGCGGTATGGCTTGCAGACCGGCGAGCAATAATAGGAACGCCAGCGGTGTCCATTGCCAGGTGTCGACCAGCACGATGGCGGCGAGTGCGGTTTGCGGATCGGATAGCCAACTGACGCGGGCAATGCCGAGCACGTCGAAGAAGTTGTTCAGCCAGCCGAAATCGTAATGCAGCCAGGCCTTCCAGATGGATGAACACACCAGCGTCGATAACATCATCGGGTAAATACACAGTGGCAACAGCCAGGCACGACCGCGAAACGGCTGATGAAACAGCAGCGCTAACAGCAAGCCTAAACCGACCTGGGTGAGGGATGCGGCGAGTGTAAAAACGATGGTGTTGCGTGTGGCCTGATTAAAAAACCAGTCGCTGAATAAGTCGCGGAAATTATCGAGGCCGACGAAGGTCATCGGGCCGCCGTATTGGGTGTTGGTGAAGGCCAGCATCAGGCTGTAACCGATGGGGTAGAGCGTGAGCAAAGCCAGCAGCACCAGCGCCGGTGACAGCAACAACAAAGGGTGCCAGTGGGATCGGAACATGGGTGGCCTGTTTTTTTGGGTTTTTGTGGGGGGTGAGGCGGTGCGCCGCCGGTACTGTTGATCGCGGGTCGGCGTGAACCCATCCCTGGGACCTAGGCCTCGGCATCCATGCCTCGGACTACCCGCGATCAACAGTACCGACGTCGCACCTCAGGTTGTGGTGCGGTTGCGGTGAGGTTATTTACCGCGAAGCCACCATCCGTTCATGCGCCTGCTCGGCCGCTTGTTCGGCGCTCAGGCGGCCCAGCAGAGCCAGTTGCAGGTAGTCACCGAGGATCGATTCCAGCTGCTGCCAGTCCTGCACGCGTGGGCGGGCGGTGCCTTGGCGCAGGGCGTTGAGTTGGTTGGGGTACCAGCGGTATTGCGCAACGACGTCATCATCCAGATAAACGCTGGTGCGCGTCGGCGGCAGGCCTTTTTCGAGCGTCAGCTGACGCTGGAAGTCGGCGCTGGTGAAAAACGCCAGGAAGTCTTCGGCCAAATCCGCGTGTTCGGCGTGAGTGGAAACGCCCATCTGCCAAACGCCGAGCATCGGTGTCGATTCATTCACCTGGCCCGGCGGCGGCACGATGTTGACCTGACCGACCACCTGGCTGACTGCCGGGTCGTCCATCGACGGTACCCAGGACGGCCAGACTTCAATGGCCATGGCGGCTTTGCCTTGTTGGATGGCGTCGCGCACTTCGCCGGAGTTGTAGACTTCAACGCCCGTCGGAGCAACGTCGCGCAGGCTGACGAAGGCTTCAATCGCTTCGACAGTGGCCGGGCTGTTCAGCGCAATGTTGCCGTCTTTATCGACGATATGGCCGCCGTAAGCCCACAGCATGGGCAAGAAGCCGGTGACGATGGGGTTGCCTTGCGTGCCACGGAAAACCACACCGGCGCGGTCATTGGTTTTCAGGTTCTGGGCTGAGCGAAAAACGTCGTCCCAGCTTTGCGGTTCGTCCATCAAGTCAGAGCGGTAGGCGAACATCGCCACGTTGCCTACAACCGGCAGCGAGTACAGCGGGCCTTGGCCGACCGGGTAACGGGAGATGTCGGTCAGCGACGGAATGAAGTCCTGGCTGACGGCGTCTTCGTTCAAGGCGGCGAGCCAGTTGTTGCTCATAAATTCCGGCGCCCAGGTGTCGTCGATCATCACCAGATCGAAGCTGGAATCGCCTTCGCGCATGCCGATGACCAGTTTTTCATAGAGCGAGCCGTAGGGCAGTTTCAGCAGTTCAATGTCGGTGCCCGGATGCGCCGCTTCATAGGCGTCGACGCCGGCTTGCAAGGCGTCGCCATAGCCGCCGTCACGGCCAGCGATGACCAGATCGGCCGCTTGAACCACACCGGTCAGCGCCATGGCGCCAGCCAGCAGGGTGGTAGAAAAAGCAGTGATAGGTTTCATGATGTTCTCCGTTGGGAGTCAGTCAGTTTTGAAATTGCACACGTGTGCAACGCTAAGGGCGGGCTGTGACGGTTCAGTAACAGCCCTGTGAAGCTTTAATGAACGTCAGTACGGCAGCAGGTTGAAACGCTGGTTCGCGCCGCCGCTGCAATTGGCCAGTTCCGCCTGCGTGCCGTTTTGCTGGCTGTTGCCCGGTACGGCGGCGCAGCGATTGCCCATGCCGACCAGTTCGCCATGGGTGGTCAGACGCCATTTCTCGCTGTCGCCACCGTCGCAATCCCACAGATGCAGCCCTTTACCGGCAACCGACTGACCGCCGTCGATGTCGAAGCAAAAGGCTTCGTTGCCAACGGTGCGCAGCTGAGTTTCATCGCTGTAACGGAACACCTGATTCACACCGTCGTGGCAGTTCCACTGGTGAATGTCAGCACCGTCGGCGTAGCTGGCGCCTTCGACATCCAGGCACTGACCACTGTGTTCGGCCTGCAAGCGGAAGCGGTTGGGAAGGGAGCGGCGTTCGCCGTTCAGCGGGAGGCGGTTGCCGTAAGTGTCGAGCGTTTCACGGCTGATCATCGAAGCACCGGACGCCACCGCAATGTAGGCGTTGTGATAGGCATCGAAGTGGTGATTATCGGACGACCAGAGGTTGATCACCTGACGATTCAGCGCCGAGGCTTCCACCGTTTGTGACCAGTACTTGAGGTTTTCAGTATTGCCACACACCACCCAGTTATTGGCTGCGTAACCGCTGAAATCCTTGGCACTGCCGTAGGCGTCGAAGTAGATCGGGTCTTCCGCCTGCGGGCAGATCAACGCCTGCGCCTGGCTACCGAACTGTTCGACGTAGGCGCGTTGGGTCTGGTTCTTCTGGCTGATCGGGCCGCCGGTCAACATCACCAGAAACTGGCCGCGCAAACTGCCGATGCTCGGCCAGCCATGATTCAAAACACCCAGACGCAGACTGCTGTTGCCGGTGGACTGACGCAGCTCTTCGGGCGTGAAGATACGACTGCCGAGGGTTTGTGACAGCTGAGTGTTCAGCTGACTGCGCGCGCCGCTGTCCCAGCCGAACAACAAGCCGGCTTTTAGGTCGATTTGCAGCGTGATCGGCAGGTGGTTCGGATGGCTGTTGCTCCAACTCACCAGATCGTTCAGGCAGTCGGCAAAGCTGCCGCCGGAACCGCCGTTGCAGTTGTTGGCGTAGTCGCCATCGGTGCCGTTGTGTTTCACCACCAACTGACCGCCGGATTCCCAGACATCGAGTTCAACCACGCGGTTACCGCGGTTGAGTACATCGAGCAGGTTGGAAAACTGTGCGGTTTCGTAAGGGTTATGCGGGCGAGACCAATAGGCCTGGTCGTACGCCAGGTTATCGGACAGCCCCTCGGCCGACGGCACCGCCGCACTGGCCACAGACGCAATACAGGAGATTAAACCCAGGCCAAGCCAGGCACGGGCATTGGGGAAAGTCATGGCATCGTCCTCTTTATGGTGTTGTTGTCTTCAACGGATGTGCACACGTGTGCAAGGGCGAGGATGTCAAAGCGCTGTGACCATCGACTGACGAGCAAATGAAGCTTTTTTGAACCTAAGGCGATTGGCTTTGGTAGGCTGAGCGGCGTGTCTGGAAATCGCCGGGAGGAACCCGTCCGATGTTTAAAGTCATTCCAATTCTGCGCATCTTTGATGTCGACAAAGCCCTGGCGTTTTATCGCGACTTTCTGGGCATGAACGTCGACTGGCAGCATCGTCACGAACCGGGCCTGCCGTTGTATTGCCAGGTTTCCACCGGCGAGCTGGTGCTGCACCTGAGTGAACATTCCGGCGACTGTTCACCCGGCGCCAAAGTGTTCATCCAAACCGATCAGCTGGATGCTTTGTTTCACGCCATCAGCCAGCGCCACTACGCCTACAGCAAACCCGCCATCGAAACCGCGCCCTGGGGCGATCGCTGCTTTGAAGTGATCGATCCGTTCTCCAATCGTCTGCTGTTCAACCAAGCCTCATGACTCAGTGCCGCGTTCTCAGCGTTCATCACAGCCACTACCCCAACCCCATCCGCTTTCGCCAGGGTGAACCGCTGCAACTGGGTCGGCGCGACGACGAATACCCCGGCTGGGTCTGGACCACCACACCCGACGGCAATCAGGGCTGGGCACCGCTGGCACTGATGAGGGTTGAAGCCGATGGGGTCCAGGCGCAAGCGACCGAGAATTACACCGCCTGGGAACTCACCACCGAGGTGGGCGAACGACTGACGTTGCAGCGTGAATTAAACGAGTGGGGGTGGGTGGTGCGTGCCTCGGGCGAGGCGGGCTGGGTGCCGTTGGCAACCTTAGAAAAAGTGGCCGGCCTTTAGGCCGACCCAGAGCGTCGGGTCATCCGCGCAGATGACCCGATGCCTAAACCGCGCAGCGATCTAGGGGGAGTTGAAGTTCATCCAGCGCAGGTTGCGGGCGGCATCTTGCCAGCTCGGCACCACTCGAAAACCGCGGCGTTTGCGCCAGGGAGATGGCAGTATCGGCGATTCGGCCGGGCTCAGTTCTGGCGCTTCAATATAGGGTTCACAGCTGGACAGATCGTCCGACTGTTCATTGGCTTTGTCGCCACGCATATAAGCCAGCTTGTTCCATTGACCTTTCATATCGCGCAGAAACACATAGGCGGCACAGTGGCTGTCGGTAGCGCCGAGGCTGGCCTGATCGGAGTCAGCAATGATCAGCGTGCGGCCACCCGCGCTTTGAGTCACTGAAAAACCAAAGTAGGCCGTCGGGTCGATGTTGTTCTGTTGCAGATAATTCAGCTTCACCATCAACCGTTCACCAACCGACAGCGCCGCGGAATCGGCAAAGCCGTTGGCGCTGAAAGCCCGCAATACATACTGAGTATTGAGCCGGGCGTGCAGGGGACGATTAATGGTGCGTTTTTCACGACCGGCCGAAATGACCGCACCGACCGGCTGAAACACAGAGTTCGGGCCCGGACGCTCCAGCAATTGGTAATGGGTGGCACCGGTGACGTCGTGCCACTCGAAGCTCAGTTGCTGTGAGGACGTGAACTGCACATCCAGTCGTGGCGCTACCAGCGTGCGCGACTCCCGACGCGCTCGTTGTTGCCACCAGGGTTGGCGCTGAGGTTTGGGTTGATGGCCCAGCGTTCGTACAAACGTCATGGCCAATGCCAACAGAACCAGGCATTTAACGATGATCGTGAAAAAGGTTGGCGCTTCCATGTTTTTATTGTCCTGCTATTCAAACGTCCGTGTGACGTTGCTGTGGTTGATTGAGTGGGTGGTTGAGCCATAGGGCTCGGTTCAGAGTGAGGACAGTGTGCGTCCATATCGTTTGAATAAGCGTTTGAATCAAAGCGATTCATCGAGGATAAAGTGTGACAAACTTGGCAAAATTATCGCCCTTTGATCATCAATAGCGCTTTCAATCGTTTAATTAGATCGAAATGGGCATTAAATGCGGGCCGGTCGATGTCAGCTTCAAACGGTCATGGCGTCGTTGTTATTCACCTCTCGCTCAGGAAGCCAACACGGTGAGCCTTTCATTACAGACGCTCGGTGAACTGATCGTGTTTAATCACGATCAGGCGGTGCCGCTGCCTGCGTCCAAGCGCACCCGCGCCGTTTTGGTCTATCTGATGCTGACCGGCCGAATGCACCGCCGTGACTGGTTGTGCGAGCTGTTCTGGGAAAACGCCGATGATCCCCGAGCCACGCTGCGCTGGTCGTTGAGCAAAATCCGGTCGGTGGTGAATGACGTCGACCACGAGCGCCTCTGGGCCGATCGCGAGCGGGTGCAATTGAACGATCCGGATCTCGACATCGACATTCGCAATCTGGCCGCCAAGGTGTCCGATCCCGCCACCTCAGCTCAGGCATTGAAAGGCATCAACCGGGCGTTAAAACGGCCGCTGCTTAAAGGTCTCGACTTACCAGACCAGCCGCTGTTTCAGCAATGGCTGCAAGCCGAACGCGATGAGGTGCAACTACTGCGCAGCCAGCTGTTAGCCCGACTGGCGAGTGAGCCCCATTTGGACTGGGCGGAACAACTGGAATGGGCCCGTGAATGGCTGGCGTTGGAACCGCTCAATACCTGCGCAGCGACGGCGGTGCTCACGCTGCTCGAACAATTGGGTGATTCCTGGGAGCTGGGCTGGTTGTCGACCGAGCTGAGCCAACGGTTTCTGGAGGCGGGCATCGCCTGGTCGTCGAAGACGCGCACCCAAGCGGACAATTCATCCGGCGCCTTTGTTTATCGCACCCCCGAACGGGAACTGCTGGCGCATCAACGCATTCACCTGTGCACCGCCAAGGATGGTGTTCGGTTGGCGTACGCGGCGGTCGGCTCCGGCTACCCCATCATCAAAGCCGCCAACTGGCTGAGCCACTTGGAGCACGATTGGCACTCGCCGATCTGGAGCCCGTTGTTTCGTCGTTTAGCGCTGAATCATTACGTTGTGCGCTACGACGAGCGCGGCAATGGCCTGTCCGATTGGCACGCCAACGACCTGTCGTTCGACGCCTTCGTGACCGACCTGGAAACCATCGTTGAGGCCAGTGGAGTCGACCGTTTTGCGCTGCTGGGCATCTCCCAGGGCGCGGCGGTTTCCATTGCCTACGCCGTAAAACACCCGGAGCGGGTCTCACACCTGGTGCTTTTTGGCGGCTACCCGGCCGGTTGGCGCATTAACGCCAGCGACCGTGTAATTCGCGAGCGCGAAGCCATCATCACCCTGACCGAAGCAGGCTGGGGACAAGACAACCCCGCCTATCGGCAGATATTTTCATCAACCTTTATGCCCAGCGCCGACAAAGCTGAACTGGACTGGTTCAACGACTTTCAACGCCGTACCGCATCACCGGAAAACGCGGCCCGCTTCTTGTCGGTGTTCGGCGACATCGACGTGCGCCACCTGCTCTCACAGGTTCAGGTACCCACCCTGGTGCTGCATTCCGAGGGCGACCAACGCATTCCAATCCAGACCGGTCGCGACCTCGCCGCCGCCATTCCCGGCGCCAAATTCCACCGCCTCGACAGCGACGGCCACCTGCTCCTGGGTCGCGAACCCGCCTCCAAAGCCTTCATCGACGCCGTCCGCCACTTCATCGCCACCCACTAGCCGGGCGTCAAATGGGCTAACCCCTTGATATGGCGGCGAATCTGGACTTGAACCGGCGAATCTGTATACTGCGCGCCAGTCGTCGAGGCACTATCGTCTCGGTGGATGAAGCCCGGTCTTCGACTGAACAGACCAGAAGACGAGGCTCAAGCAAGACCCGGTTTGTTCAAACGTTATCCGCCCGTCGCTTTTATGCCCGCAGGGTGCAGCTGGATAGAGCGCTGCCCTCCGAAGGCAAAGAGCTGGAACCATCCTCTAACGGACAAGCCAGAGGGTGTGGGAAGGGGATAATGTTGGCCAGTCCGAAAAGTTATCCGCCCGTAGCTCAGCTGGATAGAGCGCTGCCCTCCGGAGGCAGAGGTCTGAGGTTCGAATCCTCTCGGGCGGGCCAAACATAAAAAAAGCCCCGCCCTGTGCGGGGCTTTTTTTATGTCCGCCCACCCGAGTCGGACGAGAACCTCAGTCAGGTTCGATCAAATGCCAAAGGCATTTGAGGCCGCCAAAGGCGCCGCGAAGCGGGCGGTTCCACGCCAAAGCGTGGAAGCGAGCCCATCCTCTCGGGCGCCTAACTAGCCCCGCCCTGTGCGGGGCTTTTTTTATGTTCGCTCGTCCCGAGTCGGACGAGAACCTCAGTCAGGTTCGATCAAATGCCAAAGGCATTTGAGGCCGCCGAAGGCGCCGCGAAGCGGGCGGTTCCACGCCAAAGCGTGGAAGCGAGCCCATCCTCTCGGGCGCCTAACTAGCCCCGCCCTGTGCGGGGCTTTTTTTATGTCCGCCCACCCGAGTCGGACGACAAAGCTGTCGGGAACAGCTTTGCGCGAAGCCCGAAGGGTGAGCATCAGGACGATGCGAACAATACCTCAGTCAGGTTCGATAAAACGCCAAAGGCGTTTGGCACTGCTCCCGGCCTTCCATGGCCTCCGCAGCATTAGCACCTCCGTGTGCGTCGGCCGCCGAAGGCGCGGCGCAGCGGGGGGTTCCATGCGAACAGCATGGAAACCGAGCCCATCCTCTCGGGCACAGACCGAGCCGCCCTGTGCGTTTTTTCATACATCAAAAAATCCCCTAAGCGTTTTAGTTCACCCAACCACGTACGGACAGATGTGACACGCAAAAGATAATTTCAGTTGAATGCCATGAGGCGATTACCTAAATTCGCATGACCTTCAACCTGGGATAATGCAGTTCCGTGAAGCGACTCTTACTGGCACTTCCTCTTGGTTTGATCTCATCGACGTTCACGGTTTCCGCGCAGGCAGAAGGCGCTTATCTGAGTGCAAGCGTTGAAGCGATCGAATTCGCTTCAGACAGCGTTTCCCTGTTATTTGATTCTGCTGCGCCGGTTGTATCGGTCGGGGCAGGGTGGCGGTACACCCCCTATTTTGGCTGGGAAAGCAAAGTGGGCATTGGCCTCAGTGAGTATGCTGAAAGCGACAGCTTTGCCGGATACAACCATGATTTCACCCTCAACCTGTCCGGGTATTTCTCAACCATGCTGGTTGGAATTTGGCCATTGATGGAGGGTTTAGATCTCTATGCCAAAGGCGGAATCACGCACCTGAGTTATGCAATAAATCAGTCCTATGAGAACGATGCTGGCAATGATAACAACAGTCGCCATACCACCGGCTTCTCGTTAACCCCCACGGTCCGCTTCGGTATTGCCTATCGTTTGTTAACGGATTGGTCATTGGGCGTTGAAAGCACCTACCTGGGCAGAATTGAGACCGATTGGATTGGAGAGGGGTTCGACTCAGGGCCGGGCTCCTTTGCCGATGAGTCCGGTGATTTCTATGGCGTAACGGCAACCCTCAGCCGACATTTCTGAAGCATTTATAAAAAGTCCGTTGGCGGCGGGGCTTTGCTTCGGGTCAGGAAAACGTGGGTAAGAGAGTTGGGTGACGGTTTAAGTTACCGCTGTTACATCCACCTCAACCTGCAACTCATGCGCCCCACCCCCATTCATCACGCCTTTCAACGGCGTCACGTCGCCGTAGTCACGTCCCCAGCCCAGCGTTAAATAGCGCTCGTCCGGCAGGCTGCCATTAGTTGGGTCGATGTCGAGCCAGCCCCAGCCGGGCATAAAAACACTCAGCCAGGCGTGGCTGGCGTCGGCGCCGACGAGTTTTTGCTGGCCCGGCGGTGGCAGGGTTTCCAGGTAGCCGCTGACGTAGCGTGCGGGTAAGCCAATGGAACGCAGCGCGCCGATGGCGAGATGAGCGAAGTCCTGACAGACGCCTTTTTTCTGTTGCAGCACCTCAGCGACCGGCGTTGCCAGCGTGCTGAAGCCAGGGTCGTATTGAAAGTCAGTAAAAATGCGTTGGTTAAAATCGAGTATTGCTTCGAGCAGTGGCCGTTGTGCGGTGAAGGATTCCAGCGCGAACTGTTTCAGCTCCAGGCTGTGATGCACAAAGGGTGAATCGAGCGTGAATAATCGAGCTTCCTGGCTGTCGGCATCGTTGCTCTCACTGACCTGACTTTGCGGCGTTAATTGTTCAACCGCCGCTTCCCAGCGGGTCGTGCAGGCGTCGCCTTCGGGTACTGGTCTGGCTTCGGTTGTTACCAGGCTGTGAGCCGTCACTTCCAGCGTGTCGTGAATATCCTGAATGGCAAAATAGGCGACGCGATTGCCAAAAAAATCGCGCCGTTCGTGTTGGCGTTGGGGCGCCGGTGTAATGGTCAGCCGGGTTTGTGTGCAGCGTTGCCAGTCGAGGTTGCGCGGCAACAATCGCGCTTCGTTCTGGCTGAGCGTGACGGCACTGCTGTAGCGGTAGCGCGTGGTGTGGCGTAATTGATATTTCACTAGCCGTTTCCTTGCACCGTGACCAGTTGCTTGGGTTGTTCGGCATGGCTGAAGTAGCTGTTGGAAATCGCTTCGGTGAGTGCATACAGCGGTGCGACCACGTCGTTCAATAAGGTTTCTAAGGCCTGGCGTGCGTCGGCGCTTTGTTCCAGATCGCTCAGGCTGTCCAGATCGACCAGATGCAAATGACTGTTCGCCTGAATGATTAAGCGTATTTCGCGCGGGCGAAACGGCGTGTTTTCCGGGTGCGGCAGTTGCTCAATCTGACGTTGCAAACGGCCGAGCATGTAGCCGATGGAGCGCGGGTTGGTTTCATCGAACAACAGCAAATCGAGAATCGCCGTCGGGTACAGTTGCGAGCGATACCGACGCCGGTAAACGGTTAAATTGTCGGTCGCCGACAGCACCCGTTCCCACAATTCAGGGCCTGGGTTTTGAGCATGAATCATCGACAGTTTTAATAATTCGACACTGGCGATGCAGCGTTCGGTGATGCGGCCAATGTCCATGAATCGCCAGCCAAAATGATGCGGCATGGTTTCGTTGCATAAGCCGAATACCGCCGCCACCAGCGTAATGATTTCTTCCAGACTGTGCTGCGCCGCGCTGGCGCCTTGCAGCGTTGGCAGGGTGTGCACTCTTTGGCGCAAGGTGTTGAGCGTGCGCCAGGCATCGTCGCCCAGATGATCACGAACGGCGCGGCCGTTGTGCAGCAGTGAATGAAACAGCCAGGGAATATCGCCTTCGGTACGGGCAACATCGAGCAGCGCCGAACGCAGCGCACTGAACTGTCGAATGGCACCGGCCGGGTCTTCTGTTTCCGGTTCCTGATAGGGGTTCACGTCGCTGGGCAGTGGCAGTTTTAACGCCGTGAATAAGTCGGGCAACAGGGTGTCGTTGAGCTGCCACTGGCCTTGCTCCACCAGACACACCATGCTTTCACGCACCAGGCGTGAACGGTTATCAAGCCGCTCACCATAACGACCAATCCAGAACAGATTTTCGGCTACACGGCTGGGCAAATCGGAACCATCGCGAGTGACCAATAAGCTCGACTGCGCGCGTTGCAGCAAGCTGACGTGCGGCTGCACCACGGGCGATAACACCCAGATGTCTTTTACCGTTTGGCTGTCCATCGGTGCCGTGCCCGGTTCCGCCACCCAGGCCAAACCGCCGGGCATAATGCGATGACGTTGCGTTGAGTTGGCATCATCGCCCGGGTCGGCCAGCGCAAAGAAACGCAGGCACACAGGCTTGGGTAGAATGCTGTTATTTTGCTGATCGTAGCTGGGGGAGGTGGCGGAAATCAGCGGCTGTTCGGCGACAAAAAAATGCGGCGCATCGGTCATGGTTTGACGCAATTGTTCGAGCTCAGCATCGTCCATATGTTCGGGCTGAATCACCCGTTCGGCATCGCGCACATCGCGAATGCGCCACGGTGTTAAATCACCCAATACGGCGTCGCGGGCCTGTGGCAACCCACACCACAACAATGGGCGGCCCGCCAGCTTTAATGGCTCGCCCAGCAGATGGCGACACAGCGCCGGTAAAAACGCGGCCAGTGCCGGGTGTTCGAGCACGCCCACCCCCAGCCCATTGGCAATGGCCACTTCACCGCGTCGCGCCGCCTGCATTAAACCGGGCACGCCGAGCAGCGAATCGCCCCGCAATTCCAGTGGGTCGCACCACGGATCGGTAATCTGGCGGACAATCACGTCGACGGTTTTCAAACCGCCCAACGTTCGCATGGCGACGCGGCCATCGCGCACCACCAAATCGCTGCCTTCCACCAACGAAAAATTCATGTAGTTGGCCAGCCAGGCGTGTTCAAAATAACCGGGACTGCCCGGTCCGGGCGTTAATAAAACGATGTTGGGTGCATCGCGATTGGGTCGCGCCAGTTCGGCCAGGCAGCGATGAAAATTTTGCAGAAAGCCCGCCAGCCGATGCAAGGGCGCATCGCGGTACAGGCGTGACAGTGCACGCGCCAACACCACCCGGTTTTCCAGTGCATAACCGACGCCCGAACTGGCCTGGGTCCAGTCGCCCAATACGCGCCACTGGCCATGGTGGTCGCGCATCACGTCCATGCCCTGAAACAACACCTGCGGCCGGTCGGCATCGCTGCTGTTATCGGCGGCGGCAAACAGCCAGCCTGGGTGACTGAACACCAGCTCGGCCGGCAAAATGCCATCGCGAATCACACGGCGTTCGCCATACAGATCGGCCACCAGCCGTTCCAGCAAGCGGGCACGTTGTTGCAGGCCGGCTTCGAGAATGTCCCAGCTTTGCGGGGTAATCACATAAGGAATGGGGTCGAGTTGCCAGGAGCGCATTTTGCGCACGTCGTCTTCATAGGCGTTAAAGGTGACGCCGTTTTCATACAGCAAATTCTGCGCTTCGAGCGCCATCTGCTGAAAACCGTCCAACCCCAGCTCGTTGAATTCTTCAATCAATGGCTGCCAGCGCGAGCGCACTTTGCCCGCGGCGTTGACCAGATCGTCATAGGTGTCGTTCGGTTCGTTGCGCCGTTGCTGATAATGGGCGAGCAAACTTTCCGACAGGCTGTGGGTCAAGGTCGGACTGGGCATGGCTGGTTGGTTTCCGCTCAACGTCTGATTCTGTGGATGGCTGATCGTTCCCGGCGTTGAAAGTGCTTGTATTAGCGCCGTTCAGGTCCTCATGATAGCTGATAAATCAGCGTCATCCGACTGAGAATAAGATGCGATTGTTTCACTGCGAATGCTGTGGTCAGCGGCTCTATTTTGAAAACACCCATTGCGTGCATTGCGACACGCCTCAGGGGTTCGACCCTTATACGCTGTCTCTGCGTTCGATGACTTCCGATGCGTTTCGACCCTGTATTAACCGCGAGTCAGGAATATGCAACTGGCTGGTACCTGCCCAAAGCGATGATCAATACTGCTTGTCGTGTCGTATGACGTTGGTCATTCCCGATCTCAGCGTGTCTGGCAATGTGACGCTCTGGGCCGATATGGAAGCGGAAAAGCAGCGGCTCATCTACAGCCTGTTCCGACTGCACCTGCCGTTGGTAACGCGTCAGCTAGACCCCGACAACGGTCTGGGGTTTCGGTTTATGGCCGACGCCCCTCTTGGCGACAGCGAACGCATTATGACCGGCCATCTCGATGGTGTGATTACGCTCAATCTTGCCGAGGCCGATCCTGTGGTACGCGAAGCCACGCGCCGCCAGATGGCCGAACCATACCGCACTATTTTGGGGCATTTTCGGCACGAAGTGGGCCATTATTACTGGCAGCAACTGATCAGCAACGGTGACTGGCAAGAGGATTTCCGGCGCCGCTTTGGCGATGAGCGTGACAATTATGCCCAGGCGTTGCAGCGCCACTACCAGCAAGGACCCCGCCAAGGCTGGCAGCAACACTACATCAGCGCCTATGCCAGCTCACATCCCTGGGAAGACTGGGCCGAAACCTGGGCGCATTATCTGCACATGGTCGATACGCTGGAAACCGCCTACGAATATGGTCTGACCACGATGCCGCGTGGTTCGGCGACGTCCAGCGCGGAAGTGAACCTGCACGACGACCCTTACCAAAAGCTCTCATTTGATCAACTCATCGCTCAGTGGTTACCGTTAACCACAACGATGAACAGCCTCAACCACAGCATGGGCTACGATGATGTGTATCCTTTTAATTTATCGACAACGGTGATCGATAAGTTATCGATGGTTCATTCGGTGATTCATCAGCACTCGAACGGGATTTAACACCGAACGAACTGGCGCAGCTCTTGCTCTACATCAGGAACCGGTTCGAAGTTTTTCACCAAACCGGACATGAACGGCCGCTGGCATTGCCCGGCGGTCCGGACACAGGAGAGTGGTCTATGAGCAAAATACAGTGGTCCGAATACGCCTGCGATGGCTTCTACGATGAACTGCTGGCTCGCCCTGGTGAACCCCACCCGGCAGCATCCATGCTGTGCGATTATCTGTCCGAACTGGGTGGCCGGGAACTGGCCGAATTAAAGAACGCCGCCGAGGTCGCCATTCAGGTGATGGGCATCACCTTCACCGTCTATTCCGAAGGCAGCATGATCGACCGCGCCTGGCCATTCGACATTGTGCCGCGCATCATTCCATTGGATGAATGGCAAAAAACCGAAGCTGGTTTAAAGCAGCGCGTGCAAGCGTTGAATCTGTTTATCGACGATCTGTACCACGATCAACGCATCATCAAAGACAAAATATTACCGGCCGAAGTGCTCGCGCAATCGGTTAATTTCCGCAAGCAATGCGTCGGCATTAATCCGCCGAATAACATCTGGGCGCACATCTGCGGTTCTGACATCGTGCGCGACAAAGACGGCACGCTCTATGTGCTGGAAGACAATTTGCGCGTGCCCTCCGGCGTCTCCTACATGCTGGAAAATCGCAACGTCACCAAACGCATTCTGCCCGAACTGTTTCAGACCGGACGCATCCAGCCGGTCGACGACTACACCGGCCAGCTCTACGACATGCTGGTATCGATGTCGCCGCGCCCCGGCGACGACCCGCAAGTGGTGGTGATGACGCCGGGCATCTACAACTCCGCCTATTTCGAGCACTCCTATTTAGCGCAGCAAATGGGCGTGGAACTGGTGGAAGGCACCGACTTAGTGGTCGATGACGACGACGTGGTGCACATGCTCACCGTCGATGGTTTAAAACGCGTTGATGTGATTTACCGCCGCGTCGACGATCTTTTTCTCGACCCGGAAGTCTTCAACCCCGAATCGGCCCTGGGCGTACCGGGGTTGATGCGCGCCTGGCGCAACGGCAAGGTGGCGTTAGTCAACGCACCGGGTGCGGGCGTGGCGGACGACAAAGTGGTCTACGCCTTCGTGCCCGAGATCATCCGCTACTACCTCAGCGAAGAACCGCTGCTCGCCAACGTGCCCAGTTATTTATGCATGCGCGATGACGACCGCAAATACGTGCTCGATAACCTCGACAAACTGGTGGTGAAACCGGCCAACGAATCGGGTGGTTACGGCATGCTGGTCGGCCCGCACGCGACCAAAAAAGAACGCGCCGCTTTTGCCGAACTGATTAAAGCCAACCCGCGTAATTACATGGCGCAACCGACGCTGAATTTATCGACCACCCCCACGCTGATTGAAGACCGGCTGGAGCCGCGCCATGTTGATTTACGGCCGTTTATTTTATCCGGAAAAAACAGCACCGAAGTGACCACTGGTGGCTTAACGCGGGTAGCGTTGAATAAAGGGTCGCTGGTGGTGAACTCGTCCCAGGGCGGTGGCAGTAAAGACACCTGGATTGTGGATTTAAAATAACGTCGGCGCTGACGCCCGGCTAAAGGAGAAGGCTTATGCTGTCTCGTGTGGCTGAAAACATTTACTGGTTAGCGCGTTATTTGGAACGCGCCGAAGACACCGCCCGTTTAATCAACGTGACCAGCAATCTCTTGCTGGATTTTCCGCGCACCACGCGTCTGGATTGGGACTCGCTGGTGGTCATCAGTGGCGCCGAAGAGATATTCGACGAACATTACGACACCCGCAGCGCCGATAACGTCCTGAACTTTTTATGCGTCGACCAACACTACCCCGGCTCCATCATCTCATCCCTCGACGCCGCGCGCGAAAACCTGCGCACGACCCGCGATATTTTACCGCGAGAAATTTGGGAAGAACTGAACACGCTTTATCTCGACATGCATCGCCAGGCCGAAAACGGCATCACCTCGCGCAAGCGCGATGCCATCATGAAGCGCGTTATCCGAAGCTGCCAAACCATCAATGGCGTAATTGAAGGCTCGCTCAGCCACACCCAGGTGCACACCTTCCTGATGCTCGGCCGCAACCTCGAACGCGGCGACATGACCACACGCATCATCGACGTTCGCTCGGCCAATTTGTTGCCACGCAACACCGACGACCTCACGCCTTTTGAAGGCCTGCAATGGATGAGCGTACTGAAATCCCTGACCGGTTATCAGATGTACCGCCAGCAAGTGCGGCTGCGTGTGAAAGGTCCGGACGTGCTGCGCTTCCTGTTGCAAGACGAATACTTCCCCCGCTCAGTGGCGTCCTGTTTAGGACAGCTCTCCTATGAGTTGGAAGACCTGCCCGGCCACGACGAAGCCCAGGCGCTGGTTGATAAAACCCTGTCATTACTGATCAACGCCAACCTGGTGTCACTGGCCTACGAACCGGACTCACTGCACGACTTTGTGGATGAATTGCAGATCAGTTTTAACGAACTGCATCAGGCGATTGCTGAACAGTATTTCAGTGGTGCGTATCGCAGTCAGAGTCAAAGCAGTGCGGCTTAGAGGCTGGTGTTACGACGGTCATCTTAATGACAAGCCGGGATCTCATTTTTAATTTGCAGAGAATAGTGCCTGCACCTTTTAGCGGCCATCAAGTTCACTCGCGCCGGTAGTGTACCGCTATAACGCCACTACTCAGTGATTGTGTTGAAACCAGTTGTAACTTTCGCGTACTGGGCAGACCGTTCTGGTATAGCGTCGGACCATGCCCGGCTATCCTGGGATGGATTAGAAATTTGTACTCATCAATCAAATCCAGCCGGTCCAGTTCTGTCGCCAGCTGACCGCTGCCAATGAGTACCCCGGCCGGAGTTGCGTCTTTCAGCTTTTGTACGCCGGAAGCCAGGTCGCCGCTGATGTGGTGACTGTTGGACCAGGGAAAGTCTGAACGCGTTTTGGAAACCACATACTTAGGTTGCTGTTCCAGTTTTACGGCCCATTCGTGTATCGCTGGCGATGCTTCAATTTCGCCACGCGCCACTGCCGGCCAGTAGCTTTCCATCATCTCGTAGGTGATTCGGCCCCATAACATAGCGCCGCTGTCGTCCATCATCTGGGTGAAATAGGCGTGCGTTTCATCGTTGGCAATGCCTTCTAAATGGTCGACGCAACCATCCAGCGTGAGGTTAATGCTAAAGGTTAAAAGTCCCATATCCAGCTCTCCGGCTAAGGTAATGACAGGTTAATAGGTTGGTGCAGCAACCATCAGGCTTGGTTGTAGGCATGCTCAAGCAGCGCAACGGCGAGCTTTAGCGTGGTTATCGTAGCGTCCATAACAACCTCGGGCAGGTTATTGAAACTCAGCAAGGGCGTGGCTTTGAACAGGGTGATTGCTCCCGTGTTTAGGCTTTGCCGTCGGCATTGACACAGGCTAGTCGAACCGCAAACGGGTAAATCGACATTGATAAAATGACTGACACATTGATGGTGAAAGCTCAGGGCGTTAGCAGCAAGGCGCACGTCTTTTTGTTCTCATTCTTCGCAACCGCAGCGGCGTTAATGGATGTTGTTAACCCAGCAGCTCAACTACCTTGGTCACAGTTCGCCAATTGCGTGCGGTTGTTGCGACCCCTAATTTCCGCTCTACCCGTTCTGCCAACTTTGAGCGGCCAATTCCATCGGGCGCGAACAGGTAAAATACCTGATCAATCAGCGTGAAATCTTCGCTGTTGCTCTTGAGTTCAGCCAGCTCATTTAATCTGGGATCCACAGCAGGCGTTGCAAGAAAAAACAGCTGCACGCTTTTGGGTTCGTCTTTAGCCTGTGGATATGGGTTGGCAGCAATAGCGGCTTCCAGTTCGGTCTGTGTTAACAGCAGTATCTCGGGTTTAAATCCGTGAGCCTGTTGCACGGCCAGGCCGATCTGTTCGGCTAAATCAGTGGCGTCGCCAGCCGGATGCTCGAAGACGGCATTGCCGCTTTGAATATAGGTGCGGATGTTCTGTGCGCCCAGTTCCGTCAATAGTGCTTTGAGCTGTTTCATCGGCAGGCTGTTACGACCACCGACATTGATGCCACGAAAGAAAGCGATCCAGGTTTGCATATGCCGCTCCTATGAAGGGGATGGTATGACAGTAGCGCAGCATAGCGCGCATTATATTCAAGCATCCATATCGGGCTTTGCCGTCTTATTAGCGCAAAGCCATTAAACCAACCCGCAGGATGCTGACCCAGAGTATCGACCTCATCGGTTCGGGTTCCACTCACCCCATCGTCCCGGCCTTGAACCGGGATCTCAGGCGGCAATGGGTGATCGACGATGGCACTACTTAATACTCCGCACCCGACTCATCAGCAACAACACCGCCACCCCCAACTGGACGGCCAAGCAGCCATAAAACACCGGGCCAATACCGTAGCGGGCGACCCAATAACCCGAGGTCGCCAGGCCAATCGGCATCAGCAGTTTAAACAGTGATCCAGTGATGCCGGCAATGCGCCCCAGATGTTGTTGAGAAAACGCTTCCTGGCGATAACTCCAAATGCAGATGTTGCTGAATAAACCGACCAAAGACAGCAAGAAGAAGGTTGCCATTAATCCGATGGCGGAAGGCCACAACACCGGCCCGGCAAAGCACAAAGCTGACAGCGCTATGCTGGCAATCAGCAGCAGGCCCAACCCAAAACGGCGGCGTATTTTATCGGCGATAAAGGCTGCGATCACACCACCAACACCCGAGGCGGCGACCATATAGCCGACTTCGATGGCGCTCAGTGCCAGGCGGTCTTTGGCGAAGAAGATAGCCTGAATCCAGAACACCGAATCGGTGGTGTTAATGACCATCACCGCCAGGGTAATCAGCACCATGCGCCGGTCCTGAATAAAAACCCGCCAACCTTCGGCCAAGGCATGGCGCAGCGAGGCAGTCTGTTCTGCTTTTACCGAAGCAATATCGAGTCGGTTGAGTTGCCAAAACGCCAGCAGCCAGATCAGCGCCAACAACAAAAACGCCTGATGCAATTGCGAGAACAACAGCAAGGCACCCGACAACACCGGCCCGACGGTTTCCATCAAACTATAGAGCGAGCTCATGCGCGCGGTGGCGATGTTCTGTTGGCTTTGCGGCAGTGCCAGTTTCAGGATCGCCATACGGGCATTGCTATAACCGTAATTAAAAGCGGTCATCAAGAAAGCGCAGGGGAACAATAGCCACAGCGGTTGTGACAACCAACTGACTGCTGCGTAAGACACCATAATGGTGACAATCTGGCCGGCGAGCATAGCCTGCGACCAGTGTTTCTTCTCGAAACGATCGACCCAGACGCCAATAAACAGTGCCAGCAATAAGTTGGGCAGGAACTCGGTGGCTCGCATCCAACCCATCATCTGCGACGATTGCGTCAGGTCGTAGACCAGCAGCGGCAATGCCAGGTTGTAGATTTGCTGGCCAAAGGCCACGAACATAGCGCTGGAAAACAGCGTGAAAAAGGTGGGGTTGGTCCACAGTTTAGGCCGGTCTTCGGTGATGGACTGCATAAAGGTTGCTTTCGAAGTGGATTGGGTTTTCCATTGTCTTCGTTAAAAGATGAAGAAAAATAGAAAGATAAATCCGGGATTTCACCTTTATGTATTACTGGAAGGCGCTGGTCTACCTAAACACCGAGCTGGCTGTTGGCGAGCCCACAGCCATGCCGCTGGATCGGCTGACAAACGCCATCGGCTGTACCCGGCGCAACGCTCAACTGCTGGTCAAAAAACTCAGCGCCGAAGGCGTGATTTATTGGCAGCCAGCGGCGGGGCGGGGGCGTTTACCCAGCATCACCATGTTGCAAGACATAGAGCCGATGCTCGCCAGCCAAGCCCAAAGTTGGTTGGCGGAAGGTAAAATAGAAGCAGCCTTAACCCTGGTGACACCGTCGCAGCGCCAAGCGTTTCTTGCTAATTATTTGCAGCGTTATGCAACACCATCGGCAGCCGGAGATGTGCTGCAAATTCCGTTTTATCGGGCGACTCACGACCTCGATCCGATCAACATTACCCGCCGGACCGAAAGCCATTTGGCGAATTCTCTGTATGCCAAGGTGCTGAAGTGGGATGTGAACAGCGGCCGTTACCTTGGTGATCTGGCACAGCGCTTTGAGCGGGTTGGCGATGCGCTGAACATCACCTTGCGTAAGGATTTACGCTTTCACAACGGCGCGCCGATCTTGGCACAGAGTATTGCTGATCATCTGCACCGCTTGCTCGACCACAGCGAACATTACTGCAACCTCTATCAGTTGATTGATGGTATCGATATTCACGACGACTATCGCTTTTCGGTGCGCAGTCAAAGCGCTGCTAACTTGCTGCCCAAACTATTAGCCAACGGACCCATGGGTATTACGCAAATCGATGCCGGTCGCGTTATTGGCAGCGGGCCGTTTCAGTTGGTGGAGCAAACTCAATGGCGCACGCTGTTGCGAGTGTCGTCGCACTACCACGGTTACCGGCCATGGGTGGATGGCATCGAAGTATGGAACGTTGGCGACAACGCTAAAGATTTCGCCGCTAATAGCCACTTGTTTCATCCGCTCGCGCAACAAGCCAAAAGTAAGCGAGACTACGAAAGCAAAGTGCAGTGGGAGCGCGGTTGTGAATATGTGACTGTTAACGCTAATCGTCCATGGGGCCACAGCCTGAAGCAACGCCAAGCGCTGATGACAATCGTCCGGGCGTTGGCGTTACCGGCACAGTTCCGTGAGGGTTTTGCCGGTGCGAATGGCATGATGTCAGCCCCAGCGGCGCTTGCGGTTATCGATAGTGAGCGTGCCCAGCAGGCGGCTCAGTTGTTAACGAATCGCCTGGCTCCGTTGCAGTTGCTCACCTATCAGTTAAACAACCACATCGAGTATGCGCAGCACTTGCAAAGCGGCTTTCAGCAACTGGGTATTGCCTGTCAGTTGAAGGTATTACCGTTCCCGGAATTCAATCGCAGTACCAGTTTTGCGCAGGCCGATATGGTGATTTCCGGTGAGGTTTTTGAAGAGGATGTTGACCTGGCCTGGCTCGATTGGTTACTCAGCAGTTTGAATCTGCAATCGAACCTGACCGCAAAGCAACGTCAGTGGTTGCAACAGCAGCTCACAAAACTTTATCCGTTAGATGAAGCGCAGCGATTACCCGCGTATCAGCAGCTCGAAAAAAAGTTGATTGATAAGGCCGTGTATCAACCGATTTTCCATGTGCAGCAACGGCTGAACTATGCCGACAGCGTCAGCATGACCGATCTGCTTGCCAATGGTTGGGTGGATTTCTCGGAGGTTGTGTTGCAGCGCTGATTGCCTTATTCCAGACAAACCAGAGGGCAGACACTATTGTTATTGGAGCTTGGGTGTTGAAGTCTTTATTATCCGCGCTCGGTTGAACCCGGCTCTTTTAACACCTTTCTAATAAGCGTTCTATCACAGTGAAACCAGAAATCATGACGTTGTCTCGATCTCCGTTGGCGCTAGTGCCTTTATTGTTGTTCCTGCTGCTTTTTGTCGGCAGTGGTCTTTGGTATCAGGCGCAGGGCGTTGAAATGCCCTTCTATCAAATCAGTGCGCCGGTGGCGATTCTGCCCGCCATTGCGCTGGCGTTGTTGCTGGCGCACGGGCGTTTCAGCGAACGGCTCGATGCCTTTGTGGCGGGCGTGGCCGATCACACCATCATCACCATGGTGCTGATCTACCTGCTCGCCGGTGCCTTTGCCAGCGTGACGGCCGCTATTGGTGGTGTGGATGCCACCGTTAACTGGGCGCTCAGTGTGGTGCCGCCTGCATTGATTCTGCCGGGTTTGTTTGTGGTCACAGCCTTTGTTGCCACCGCCATGGGAACCTCCATGGGCACCATTTCGGCCATTGCGCCGTTGGCGATTGGCGTGGCGGGTGCGACTGAACTGCCATTATTACTGACCGTCGGTACTGTGGTCGGCGGCGCCATGTTCGGCGATAACCTGTCGATCATTTCCGATACCACCATTGCCGCCACCCGCACTCAGGGTTGCGACATGCGCGATAAATTCCGCATGAATTTTAAGATTGCGCTGCCTGCCGCACTGGTTACTTTGGTCTGGTTATTCGTGCTGAGCGGCCGCGCTCAGTTGGGCGATTTACCCGAAGCCGACCTGATTAAAATGCTGCCCTATCTGCTCGTTTTGGGGTTGGCCGTGGCCGGGGTGAATGTCTTTCTGGTGTTGTTCAGTGGTGTGTTGCTATCCGGCGTGATTGGTCTGGCCAGTGTCGATGGTTTCAGCGTCGCCACCTGGTCGGCCAACATTTATGACGGCTACAGCGGCATGCAGGAAATTCTGATTCTGTCGTTGCTGATTGGTGGCCTGGCGGCGCTCATGAAGCGCGAAGGCGGTCTGGGTTGGTTGATCGGTCGCATCGAATGGGTGAGTCGCACTCTGGGTGCCAAACCCGATTCGCGCCGCGCTGGCGAACTCAGCATCAGTGCCTCGGTCGCGCTGACCAACCTGTGTACCGCCAACAACACCGTTGCCATTCTGATCAACGGTTCGGTCGCGAAGGAGCTGGCACAACGCTACAACGTCGACCCGCGTCGCAGTGCCAGCTTGTTGGATATTTTCTCCTGCGTAATACAAGGCTTGCTGCCCTATGGCGCGCAGATTTTACTGGCGGCATCGCTGGCCGGTGTTTCACCGTTAGCGCTGGTCACCGAAGTGCGTTACAACTGGGTCTTGGCGTTGGCAGCATTGCTGTCCATTGCCTTTGCCTGGCCGAAGGTTAAAACCAAAGCGCAGTAAGTTCTTTGCCGTGAAATGGCATGTCCTATCCCGGCTCCGAGCCGGGATTTTTATGTATAAAACCCGGTCATGGACGCGACGGTGTGAACGACCAACAAGCCGACTCGCGTCAGAAACTCAGCTAAACTACCGACGGCCTCACTAACAAGTATTCAAAGGCTCGGTATGAAACAACTGCTCGCACTCATTGCGCTGTCGCTGCCCACGGTGGCCCTCGCTGATTGGCCGCTGGCCGTGACGCTGGGGTTGGAATCTCACACCGGTGGCGACCGCTGGGACAGCATTGAGCGTTCAGGAGAACCCAGTCGGGATATTGACCTGGGTGATGGGCTTTATTTTTCGGGCGGGGTGGCGGCGCAACTGCCCGAGTGGCCCATCAATGGCCGGTTAACGTTGCACTCTCGACTGGGTGTAAAAACGGTGTTGGGTGAAGGCGATGATGGCCGCTATTCCAAACTGGCGTATCCGTTAGAACTGGGCCTTCGTTATACTAACGACTGCGCCTTATTCAGCACCCTGGGGTGTGGTTTTTTTATCGAAGCCGGTGCCGTTTATCCATTCTCTGCGCACTACCGCATGGCTGGCAGCCAGGAACGTGATGACGACTTTGAAACACAACCGGGCTATTCACTTCGCGCCGGTTGGTTTGTGTTCTACCTGGGTTACTGGCACCAGAGGTATCAACTGAATAACGAAGATTATGATGCGTCATCGCTGAACGTTGGTATTGAAGTGCCAGTTGCCGTGAAAGGTAATTGGGGTTTTGGGCGAGAATAGGAGTACGTTTTAACCCCTAGAAAAATGACGCCTTTTAATTTTTCGTACAACGCACCGAAAGATCTATCTGAATAGTTAACCAGTCTGTAACTGGCCTAAGGCTACGAATATAAATTAGTAAAGCCAATATACACAAAAAAGAGGAGGGCGTACTAAGTGAGTGTAGGTCTTAAGATTGGCAGTATTAATACTGAAATTGGAAGTGCTGATTTTTTGCATGCCTTCTTCTCAACGGTGAGCTACCGGTTGGAATCGGATGGCTGGGGTTCGCGGTTCCCCGTTATTATGAACGAGCTTTTCCAAGGCCAGCTGGATGCAGCTCATGTTGACGCAGCGATAGTCGAGCTCGATTCAATACAGGAAGAGCTCAAGTCGTTCAAACCAAAAGATGTAATTTGGGACATTTATAACCTGGATGCGAAGCCACCGTGGGGCGATAACATCAGCGCCCGCATCACTGACTTGTCTAACTACTTTGTCACGAGCAATGGCAGCGATCTTATTGAAGTAATGAGAGATCGATTTAACCGGCTGAAGTTAAAAGGGACATTTCTGGAAATAGCAGGCGTTGGACTGGTTGGAAAGCGCCGCTGATTTATTCAGATCACAGCGCTCATCCAGATGGCCATCTGTCCCATTTATCCAAAAGGTCTATCAAACACCTTCCGTATAAAACCGAATATAAGCATTTTTATGCGTCTTGCTGAGCAGAATTTTCAGCGCCACGGTCAAAGCCATTATCAGAATCAGCACATTGCCAGCGATCAGCACAATGGCAGACAGTATGGCCGGAAAAGCGGTGACAACAATGCCCAGGCACAGATTGACGAGCACAAATGGCAACGCGCCGATAAGAAGGCTCAGCAGGATCAGTCGCCAAGCAAGCGTCCAGCAGAACTCAAAGCTGGGTTCAATTTCGTGTTTTCTTTCCGTGGGTTGTGTTGAGTCTGGCACGGTATGGCCTCGTTAATCAGATTGCATTTAAAGAAGGGTCGTTGAGTCTGCACGCGATCGCGCCGCTCATTTACAGGCCGGTGCCACCCAGCGGCTGTGTTTCAAAGCGTTCACCGAAACCGGCGATTAAGGGTTTGCCTTTGGCGATGGCCTTTTGCACCGATTCCAAATTCAATGAATCCCGATGCGCTTCCTGGCTTTCCCAGACTTCGGTTACCCACAGGGCATCGTCATCGCTGGAATCGTTCGCCACGACGTAGCTCAGGCAACCGGGCATGCCGGCGATGCCATCCAGCAAGATCTCCGATAACGCCTCGCGCTGGCCTGGCTGCACCATCAGTTTTCCGATCAGACCATACAGTGTTCCGTGTGCCATGGCGGCGTCTCTCAATGGGGTTGCGGTTAATGAGCGCCGACTCACCGTCGGGACTGCTTTTAAAAGTATCGCCAAGTTACTGCACTGGCCGCGTGAGTGCCAATCAATGCTGGCACTGCCGGTCAGTCACCCAGAAAGGCCGTCTTTCTGTCCGCCAAAGCAACACCGTCAGAATTATGAATGAAACTAATAATGTCGTGATATTTACTCGCTTTTATTCAACATCCGCAGCCCCTAGACTGCTCTCATTCTTGAAGGCACCCGCCCAAGCGCCGCTCAATCAAATGGGTCAGGACGACGATCGGGCAAGCCTTCACCGCTCAAACACCGCATCAGGATGGCTATGTCAATGAACAGTGAATTTGGATTCCTCATCAAGAGCCTTCGTTTCGATGAAGATTATCAACCGGCGGACAGCACCCGCATGACCACCAACTTTGCCAACCTGGCCCGAGGCGAGCGTCGCGAGGAAAACCTGAAAAATACGCTGCGCATGATCAACAACCGCTTCAACGCCCTGGCGCATTGGGATAACCCAACCGCCGATCGCTACTCGGTTGAGCTGGACATCATTTCCATCGACATCGACGTGGAAGGCAATGGCGAAACCTTCCCGACCATGGAAGTGCTGAAAACCAACATCGTGGATCACCAAACCAATACCCGTATTGAAGGCGTGGTGGGTAACAACTTTTCATCCTACGTGCGCGACTACGATTTCAGCGTGTTGCTGCTGGAGCATAATAAAGACAAACCACAGTTCAGCGTGCCGGAAAACTTTGGCGACCTGCACGGCAAGATGTTCCAGTCGTTCTTACGATCAACCGTTTATAAAGAAAACTTCAGCAAACAGCCGGTCATTTGTCTGAGCGTTTCCACCACCAAAACCTACCACCGCACCGACAACCAGCACCCGGTGTTAGGCGTGGAATACAAGCAGGATGAGTATTCGTTAACCGATGAGTACTTCCGCAAAATGGGCATGAAGGTGCGTTACTTTATGCCGCCGAACAGTCAGGCACCGCTGGCCTTTTATTTCTGCGGCGACCTGCTTACCGACTACACCGACCTGGAACTGATCAGCACCATCAGCACCATGGAATCGTTCCAGAAGATTTATCGCCCGGAAATCTACAACGCCAATTCCACGGCGGCGCAAACCTATCAGCCGAGCCTGAAGTATCAGGATTATTCGGTCACGCAAATTGTGTACGACCGCGAAGAACGCAGTCAGTTAGCGGTGAAGCAGGGCAAGTTTGCCGAAGAGCACTTTATTAAACCCTATCAACGCATTCTCGATTCATGGGCCGCACAGCGCGTTGCTTGATTAACCAGGACTAAAACCAGCATGACAATAAAACAACTGTTACCCACGTCCACCGCCGGCAGTTTGCCGAAACCGTCCTGGCTGGCTGAGCCTGAAAAACTCTGGTCACCCTGGAAACTGGAAGGCGATGAACTGGTGGATGGTAAACGCGATGCGCTGAAAATCTCGCTGCACGAACAGCAGCGTGCGGGCATCGACATCGTCAGCGATGGCGAGCAAACGCGCCAGCACTTTGTGACCACCTTTATTGAACACCTCGATGGCGTCGATTTTGAAAAGCGTGAAACGGTGCGAATCCGCGACCGTTACGACGCCAGCGTACCGTCCGTTGTCGGCGCGGTCAGTCGGCAAAAACCGGTGTTTGTTGAAGACGCTAAATTTCTGCGTCAGCAAACCGACCAACCCATCAAGTGGGCGCTGCCAGGCCCGATGACGATGATCGACACGCTCTACGACGGTCACTACAAAAGTCGCGAAAAACTGGCCTGGGAATTCGCCAAAATTCTTAATCAGGAAGCCAAAGAACTGGCCGCCGCCGGAGTGGACATCATTCAGTTCGACGAACCGGCGTTTAATGTCTTCTTCGATGAAGTGAACGACTGGGGCATCGCCACACTGGAAAAAGCCATCGAAGGGCTGGAGTGCGAAACCGGCGTTCACATCTGCTACGGCTACGGCATTAAAGCCAATACCGATTGGAAAAAAACGCTCGGTTCGGAGTGGCGGCAGTACGAAGAAATTTTCCCGAAACTGCAGGCGTCGAGCATCGATATCGTCTCATTGGAATGCCAGAACTCGCGCGTTCCGATGGATTTAATCGAATTGATTCGCGGCAAAAAAGTGATGGTCGGTGCCATTGATGTTGCTTCCAACACCGTCGAAACGCCGGAGGAAGTGGCCGCAACATTGCGAAAAGCACTGCAGTTCGTCGACGCCGACAAACTCTGCCCCTGCACCAACTGCGGCATGACGCCGCTGCCCCGTCAGGTTGCGCGCGGCAAGCTGGAAGCCTTAAGCGCCGGTGCCGCCATCGTTCGTCAAGAGCTCACTCGTTAAGCCGTCACGACAGAGCGAGCCAACAGACGGTCGTCGGATCACCGGCGGCCGTCGTTCCATTTCAACTCAGGCGAACGATTCAGGAGCCACCATGACCCTGCTCAGCAGCGCGATTGAGCCATTGCAGTTTCGCGATGCGCTGGGGCACTTTGCCTCAGGCATTACCGTCATTACTTCGCAGTTCAACGACGAACCGGTTGGCTTCACCTGCCAGTCGTTTTACAGCGTGTCGATGGAACCGCCCCTGGTCTCGTTCAGCGTCATGGCCCGCTCGCTCAGTTATCCAAAAATCCGCAAAGCCGGACGCTTTGCCGTAAACATTCTTGCGAACGATCAAGCGGCCATTTCCAATCAGTTTGCCCGGCGTGGTGACGACAAATGGCGCGGCGTGCAATGGCAAACCTCACCACTGGGTAACCCACTGATTGATGGCAGCCTGCATTGGCTCGATTGCGACATTCACGCCGAACACGATGCTGGCGATCACCGCATTGTCATCGGTGAAGTCAAAGCACTGAACCCGGCCAGGGGTGCAACAGCACCGCTGCTGTACTTCAAAGGGCAGTATCATAACCTGGCGGAATAGAGAGCCTGGTTACGCCTGAGCGTAAGCCGCTTCCAGTGCTGCAATATCGAGCTTCACCATGGGCATCATGGCATCCATCACCGCCTGAACTTTCTTCGGGTTGTCGTCTGCGATCAGTTCCATAAACCGCCTGGGTACAACCTGCCAGGTCACACCGAATGGATCGGTAATCCAACCGCACTGCAAAGGCGTGGCACCGGCTTCGGTGAGCGCATTCCAATAAGTATCGACTTCGAGTTGATCGTCGCAATCGACATACAACGAAAAGCCCTGAGAAAACTCAAAGTATGGCCCGCCGTTGTAACCTTTAAACGACTGACCACCCACAACAAACTCAGCCGAGGTAATCGGACCGTCGCTGCCGGTACGGGCAATATTGGTGATTTGCGAATCCGGAAAGGTCGCCGTATAGAAGGCAATCGCGGCTTCGAGCTGGTCGTTAAACATCAAAAACGGAGTGACTTTAGACATGGCAGTTGTACCTCGCGTGGATGAAGGTGAGTCAGACACCGTTCTGGTTGCGAAAGTAAGCCACCAGCGCATTCGCATGGCCGTGACCCATCTGGTGTTCGCTCTTCAGCCAGGCCACCATTTCCATATGCTTCAGTTCTGTCTGGGTGGCGAGCAAGTCGAGCCAATGCTGTATCGGAAAGCCGTATTTCGCCTCAATGGACGGAAAGTAAGACGCCGGGCCTTTTACCGGTTTGTCGTTCGTCATGAGCGGGTGCCTACAGTGAGCTAGGGTGATTGGGGTTGCTATAGGCTAGTCGATTGGCGGGGCGTGAATTCGACAACGGTTGGTAACTTTAATGGAGTGATTTAAAGCAGGGGCGGTGTTTTCCGAAAGAGGACGACTAAGCCCTCATTGAATAACGAGGGTCTCACCCGCTTCACTGCAATCACTCACTTCAAACGAATCAACGGCGTTGACGCCGACGTTTATGTTCGTGACACAGAATTCATCGCTGGATTCATAGAGCGCTTTTGAAGTCTGAGATTCCAGTTCCAGCAAGTACAAAGTGCCGGTGCCGTAGATCGGCGATGTCTTAATCAACAGCTCATTGCGATTCGGAACCCAGAAAAAACCCAGTACATCCGTTCCCCAGCTGGCGTCCTGCCAGAAGCGTTCGGCTTCGCGATAGGGTGGCCTGACGTAGCGGCCATAGTCTTTAACAAAGGCAGCGACATTGGTGCCCGCGGCATCATCACAGAAAACATAGAGAGCGAAGTCTCCGTCGGGTTGATCGTACACACCCGGCTCGCAGACTCGCGGGAAAATATCTTGGAGTGGGCCTGCAAAGGTCAGGCTCGACAGTGACAGAAGAAGAACGGCAAAGAGTGTTTTAGGTGTCATTCGATGACTCCTTGTTATAACTCAGATAGCCACCCTACATCGGCTACGCCCGAAATCCTATGGTGTGTTGAAACCTAGATAAATACTGCGGAATGAAATCTAAATCTATGCAGCATATTTTATGTGCTTCTGTCTCTATTATTATAATTGACTGATTTAAACTGGAAAAAATTATATGGTGACGTTACCCAAGGGCGTTAACGATGAGTTTCTAGCGGGATGCGGACCTTTGCCCAGTTCATGAATAAAACGATATTCACCGCCACCCGGGCTTATACCAGAAAAGACAGCACCTTCGTTCAACAGAAGAGTTAACGCAGGTTCGATATGTTGGCAGGAGCGTTTTGTCATCCTAGTTCTAATTAAGTCTATAGGCTCAAGCCATATCCCACGTACACAATTGAATACCATGGCAGCTAAATAAGTACACTGAGACGGTGAAATTTCCCTGCGCCAGATTAGCGACAGGCTCTTCCGGCAGCTTATTCCATAGCCAATCCAGGTCGGTTGATGTTTGATCTTCTTTTGAAAATGCGCCGGTAAAAGCTGCCTTATTATCGAAATCTGTCTTAGAAGCAATTTTTTCAAACACACAGTATTCGCCATTCATTATTGGCCAAATCTGATCTTGCCAAGTTGGTAATGGCGGCGTTCTGTGAATGATGGTCTTTAAGTCTTCCGTATTGCTGCCAAGGGCTTCATTGGTGGCAATGCCCAAGGGCTCAAGCTTCCCTGCTGCTAAGCATCTATCACAGATGCACGCAATCTCATGCACTCCATAAAAGCTGGCAGCGTCAAACCAATGTCCCTCTGTATTGCAGATAGAGCAAGCGAGCGATTCTTCTATTTTATGAGCGAAGTTGTCTGGGTCACGAAAGTACTTGAATCTCATAGTCTCAACCAGTCACTCAGCATTAAACCAGCTCGCCCAACGTTACGTGCTCAACCCGAGAGGTCAATTCACCCGTTACGGGAATCTCTAAAGGCGGGAGGTCGAATGAGGGAAGCTCGATGGTGTGCAGAGCATTTTCAACCCGATAGTGATACACCACGTCATCTTCCTGATGGTAACTGAACGTCAGGCCAGACAGTTGGCCTTGCTCATCGTCATGGCGTATCTGGTAACGGGATTGAATCATCAGATGATCGTCTTCCTCACGAACATCGCGCCAGGCGACAGGTGTGTGGCCGCCTTCATAGCATTCGAATAACAGCATCTGGAATTCGTGCAGGCTGTAGTCGCCCAATTTTTCGTTGTTGGCGTTGAGTGGGCGATAGTACAGGCCGGGTTGGCAGTATTGGCCACTGGCGTGTTTCAGCGTCAGTCTGAGGCCGTCGTGATCGACAAGCTCGAACTCGCTTTTGGGTAAGGTGAGTTGTTGTTCGAAGTGGATGACCTGAACGGTTATGTCGCTCATAGAACCATTGTCAGCAGTAACGAATAGATGAGCCATTATAGAAACAGCCGGTATGGTTATCTATGAAAGGAGGCGTCAGTTATGGTTTTTTTGTGAGCCAGGCAGGCTGCGTACAGAGAACACTCAGTCGCAGCCCTGTCCTGGGGTTGTATCTAAACACGCGAACCAGAAATAAGCGTGGATTGGATGTCCGGCAAGTCCTTCACAATTTTTGCGTAAGCCAGCGACATGCTGCCCGCATCGATGTTGGAAACCCGCCATTGACCGTCGTTCAGCGTAAGAGACCAGACGGTACTGACTTCTTTGTATCGCTTGCTGCCTTCGACGACTTTTCCTGTGTCTGTTTTTTGCAGGTAGTCTTTCATCTTGGCTCTAACGGCAATCACAACCATGGAATCTTCATGTTCCTGGCCGCGATTCCGGTGCACAAATAACAAAGGTCTGATGTTCGAAATTTTCTTCACATCGCATACATTCTTAAGACCCTCTTTTTTCCAGCGTTCCAGATGCACCAATTGTTGATTCTGCCAGTACCAGTCTGTCATCCATTCTGCGGCGCTGGATAGATCTTCGTCGTCCCAGCTGGAGTGAATGCGGAAAAAACAGTCCTTTAACCGTTCCTGTATTTTCAACCATTCAAAATCGGGACTGTGCATCGACATAAAGCGCAGATCTTTTTGGGTCCGTCGCTCTGCAAGTTTCTCCCGCATGGAGACATAAATGATTAACGGGAGAAAAATAATCGTCAGGATAAAAAGCCCAATGCGGCCCCAAAACGACTCGAACGCAGCGCTGGCTATTTTCCCGCCCGGTCCGGCAAAGGCGGGCTCACAGAGCACTAATAGAGAGAGAACAACCACAGCCACGAGGGCGCGTTTATGTTGCTTCATGTCGGTTCCTTCTGTTTCACCGTGCAGGTCCATTCAGGCAGCCTGGGCCATCAAGACGAAGTGCGCTGGCTGGGCTGTTGTTAGCTATCTTTGATTGAAGAATAAACAGTCTTCATACCGTTGGCGAGTTGATTCAGTGGCGTCTGGCGCTAACCTGGCCGGGCTTAAACAACATTAACAACGAGCAGGGCGTTGCTTTATACCACCGGCGCCCCTTCCGGGTATTGCGGCAACCCATCGGAAAGCGTGACCCAGCCCTGTTTGGACGACACCCAAAAGTGCATATCCGGTTTGAACAGCGATGGGTCGTCCAGGCTGCCAACGGTAAGGCCCATAACCCCGGCCGCTGCGCGCCGGGAAAACACGCTGGCGCCGCAGTGTGAACAGAAGCCTCGCTCCAGTGTTTCGGAGGAGCGGTAAATGCTCACCGGGCCGGTCATGGCCACATCGTCAATGCGCATCAGCACGCGTGCATTAAAGGCCGCACCAATGGCTTTCTGGCACAGCCGGCAATGACAGATTCGCTGGTTTAACGGCTCACCCGTTGTTTCATAACGAATGGCTTGGCACAAACAACCGCCGGTGAATTGAATCATGGTTCAGCCCTCTGTTCCGTACTGTTTCAGCCGGTACAGTGCTACTCAGCGCTGATTCTGTCCAGCATCAGGTACTTGGGCGCGCATTCCCCAAAGACGGTATAGGGGTTCATGCTGTTGCCATAGTTCTGAATCAGCAACGAGCCTTCCTCCAGCACGGCGGTCACTGCCTGGGGTTCGCTGGCATTGGTGTCGGATGCAAACAGTTCCGAAAAAATAATCCCATCATTCTCCAACTGAAAGTAACCCGTGACCGCACGGCTGGTTGTGGTCAGGGTGTAGATACCGCGGCCGTCTTTTTCTCTGAGCTCAATTGTTAGTTCGCACGCCATAGGTTGAGCGCTTTCATAACGCCCAACAACGGCATCAAGGGTGTCGGCCCGGGCAACGAAAGAGCAGAGCGCCGGAAGCATCAGGCAGGTATTTCTTACGACAGCTTTCAGTGAGTAATGCATGGTTTCCCTCAGTGCGATTGTAGGCAGGCGGTACAGATGGATCGGGTGTTAGCCCGGCCTTGATTGAACCATTATGTCGCTAAAGCTTGTTGTGTGGCGTGATGAGGCTTTGCTTTTCGTGTGTTCCATTCTCGCTTGTCTATCGTGTTTCGCTTTTCGAATAAAAGCCACAGCGGCAACGTATCCTGAAAACCCAGTCTGAAACCTGGCAATCGACCTAAGCAGAACCATTGGCTATGGTAATGACGCTGAACATTGCACTCGCCAAAAGGAGGGCGCTGTGATGAAACGGGTAACCGGTATAGGCGGTGTGTTTTTTCGGGCCAACGATCCGCAAGCCTTGGGTGATTGGTATAAAACCCACCTGGGCATCGACGTTCAAAGCTGGGGTGGCACGGTGTTTCGCTGGGCTGACGAGAACGGCACGCCCAGCGCCGGAACGACCACCTGGTCCGTTAGCGACGGCCGCTATTTCGCACCCAGTCAATCGGGTTTTATGATCAACTACCGAGTGGCCGACTTGCACGCCCTGTTACAACAACTGCGCGCAGAAGGTTGCCAGGTGATGGACCAGACGGAAGAGTCTGAATACGGCAAGTTTGGCTGGGTGATGGACCCGGAAGGCAACAAGGTAGAATTATGGGAGCCACCGGAAGGCCAGTAACGTCGCACAAGTCGTACAAAAAAGTGGCCAGAGCGTAAGCGTCGCTAAGGTGTAAAAACGATGGGCCTGGATTTAAACGCGTTAGGAAAACCCAAACCGGGAATGGAACAAGAATTTAACCGCCTGTTCCATGAAATCCCCCAGTTAACCGGCGAAGAACGGCAACAAAAAATGAACCGGTGGTTTGATGTTCAAATATCACCCTATGACACCTTGGAAACACCGAGAGTCGGGGTGGATCAACAAGCCACCGATTGGTTGCGGGAGCACTACCGAAAAGAAGGCATCGCGGACCAAACCGAAGAAGAATACCTTCAAAAGCACCACGGCGTGTATGTGCCCAGGCTTACCAAGCCGTGTGATGGCATACCGGTCTATTCGAACTCTGGCTTGAACATGGCGGCCATACACAGCTTCAGAGGGCAGTTCGTCGTTGAAGATTGCTCGGAACTAGTTGGGGTATCGAACCTTGACCGCTTATACCAAAACACCCTGGCCGAAGACGCGCTGCTACTGGCAGAAGACATTCAAACCCTTGCGAAAACCTATGCGTTAAAAGAAGGCGTCGCTTATGTTGAACACCTGAAGAGTGTCGACGCCGCCGATACATCGGCAGCGCAGAATGCGCACATCCTGTTCTCGCTGGCAAAGTGGTTACGGTATTGGGGCTTTCGAGGGCATGGCTTTGAAGCGGATTATTAGCGGGGGTTAACCGAACCCCCTTTGTTCACGGGCCAGTTAACAGGCCAACCATAAACAGGGCGCCATCGGCGCCCTGTTTAACGATGCAAGCACCGTTCATTCATCGTCAATCGGGTTGGGTTGGAAATGGAATGGCACCTTCACCCCCATTTCCCAACTGGCGCCATGGGTGGTGGAGCGCCATACGGGGTCTGGAGCAGGGGTAGAGTACTCGCTTGGTCTATTGCTCCCGCCGCCGACCAGCAACAGGCTGTATTTTTTACCGATGGGGTCGAAATACGGGGCCACTTGGTGGGTGCTGCGGGCGGTGAATGGCATGGGGTGCTCGTACTGAGTCCAGTCTGTGCCATTGGGCGAGGTCCAGACGTCGTTTTTGTTTTCTGCGTCGCTACCGTAACCGCCAATCATGATCAGCTTTGTACTCACACCATCGTTATAGGGCACCACCTGATGCTCGGTGCGTGCGCCATAGGCATCGCCCGCTTTTTTCTCCCAGGTTTTACCGTCTGCCGAAAACCAGATATCGCCCTGAATGCCGTTGTCATCTGTACCGCCAAACAACCAGAGCCCATCGCCAAACGCCACCACCTGATGGCCGTGCCTTGGGCTGAATCGCTCACCCGTTGCAATTTGTTCCCAGTCGATGCCGTTGGTCGATACCCAGACATCGTTGTGCTTACTGGTAGCATTAACACCGCCAATCAACATCAGCTGATCGCGCACGCCGTTGTTAAACACCAGCAGCTGGTGCCCTTTACGAGCCGCGCTAAAGCCATTGCCCTTAGGCGTAATTTTTTCCCAGCGCAGGCCATCACGTGATGCCCAGAGTTTGGCGTCGTAACGCCCAAGCATGTTTCCGCCAACCAGCCACAATCGCTCCCCTTGCCCATCATTGAACGCAACGACTTGAGAGTCATGGCGTAACTTTCCATAAGCGGGGTTGTCGTTTCTCAGGTTCCATTTCAAACCCTGGGTAGAAGTAAAAATCGTATTGTTGGTAAACAACCACAGCTGAGCGCCAGTGCCATCATCGTACGTTAACAGCTGATGATTGACCGAACTATCAGGGTATAGACTCATCACATTGTGCGACTGCCAATCAGCGCCGTTGCCGGATGACCATACGTCTGAATAATAAATGCCATCATTATTGTCTCCAGCGGTTAACCAAATACGATTGCCAGTGCCCGCGTTGAAGACCACGGCTTGATGTCCGTATCGGGCAGGGAAGCCAGCGTCGGGTGTTTTTTGGGTCCAGCGCTTACCATCTTTGGATACCCATACATCTTTGAATGCCCATGCATCATTTTCCGAGTTATACTGATAGTCATAACCCCCAATGAGCCAAAGCTGTTCGCCCTGTCCATCATCAAAGGCAACAACCTCTGTCGCATAGCGAGCCCCAAAGCCTGCGCTGCTGGTGATTTTTTTCCAGACGATGCCGTCGCTGGAGGCCCAGATGGTATCGGGTTGGTTTTCTCCACCGACCCGCCACAATTGCCGGCCTTGGCCATCGCCGGCATCGAACACCACCAGCTCGCCATCGTGATCGCCAAAAGCCGCGTCGTTGGTGAGCACCTCCCAATCGATTCCGTTGCTGGAGACCAAAACATTGTTTCGTGACCCATCGTTCCTGTGGGTTGCACCAACGCGCCAAAGTTGCTCGCCAAGACCTGCATCAAACACAACGACGCGACCGCCGTAGTAATCGTTAAAGGTTTGCGGTGTATCCTTCCGTACCCAGGTGGTGCCGTTATCCGATACCCAGATATCTTCTACAGGTCTGCCGTTATCCCACCCACTGAACAGCCATAGCAGTTCGTTAAACACCACAGCATCGCCTGGCTGACGAGGCACAAACTCTGCCGCCTCTGTACGTTGGCGCCAACTGACGCCATCGGAAGAAGACCAGACGTCATTGAGAGTTTGACCGCCATCATCCTGCCCTCCAATCACCCATAGCTGATTGTTAAACACCGCCATTGCATGGGCACTTCGGGCTGAGAAAAACTCGGTCGATATCCGGGTATTGGCGGTTTGGTTGCCCTGGCGTAATTGGTAATAGCCGGTTTGGGAAAGAGTGGCGTGGGTATCTTCAATAATGATAGAGCCGTCGGTGACGGTTTCGGGGGTGGCGCAAATTCCGGACGCATCGTAATCGCAGTTTGGATCGCTGGTGGCGTAGAACTCGGCGGGTTCGTCGCGGATCAGTTCTATTTCTAAGTCGGAGGAGTCTGCGCCAATCCAGCCGAACAACTGGTTTTGCGGTTCCGGGGGGATCAGCGTTGGCGGGGGAGTACCCTCGGCACCCGTCCGCGACGGACCACTTTCAGAATTACAGCCCGCCAAAACCAGCAAGCCAGCCAGCAGGCTTGCCAGTAACGCAAACCGAGGGGAGTGAAGGGAATTCAGAGAGGTCATGATGAGCATTCCTTGCATCGCCTTGCTTAAAGGAATGGCCATCATCTCAACCGATGGTTTGAAAAATCGTTTGTATGTGGGTGGTGAGTTGTAAATTAAGCGTTTGAACGGAGGGTTATTTGGGGGTGATTACAACGGTAGGGTCTCTTCTGTGCTTTGTTGATCGTTTTCGGACAGGCGGCCACGACTGGGTAAAACGCACAAACCGACAATGAAAGAGGTCAGAACGCCATACATTAGATCCGGACCGGTAAGGAACTCAAAACTCGTGAACGTGTGCAGCCCTCCACCCAACCGAAGTACCCAGACTGACCAGCAGGAAGCACCCAACCCACCACACACGGAAACAAAGGCTACACCAGCGAGGGTCTTTTTGATTTTGAGCAGTGAGTACATCACCCCCAACAGCAGCGCCGGTATAAAGTAGACGAATCCGAGGGCCGCCATCTTGATGGTCAAGGGCAGTGTTTCTTTGGGGGCAATGAATATGGGGAACATCGACATGAGCACACTCGCTGAAACCGACACATAGAGTGGGCAGAGCGAGAAATAGAAAGCGACTTTAATGGATGGGTATTTCATGGGTGTGTTTTCACAGGCCTATATTGCAATGTGTTATTGGCTGCTTTCGTCAGTCGCGCCCTTCGATCTACACCGACACTAAATGCCAGCGGGAATCGGTGAACTCTACCAGTGTTACCCTATGCTCACTCGACCCTACATGCATTGTAAACGGATGCGTTTCTCCCGCTGGAATTTTAAGCCAGACCGAACTCATACTGTCTACTGATAAAGAACCTGTCGTGACGCACTCCGACGAATACTGGCCGCTACAAAGTTGAATGCCATTCAAATCGGACAGAACAACAGACGCAGAGGGACTCAGGTTTTTAAACTGAACTTTACGCGACCGTACAACGTCGTAAGCGAGCCGTGAGTTTCTGTTTAACTGCGGAATAATGGGAATGATGATGCCAATATACTTGGAGGTTCTTCGATAGGGACGAGAGCAAACCTGTACCGATTCAATGTCCTCAGGCGTATAACACCAGATGTTGCTAAAGCTGTCGTAGCTTGATGCGCTGTTGGGTTGCAACTCAAAATGATGGTTTCTGGCAGAGATGGTACAGCCGGAAATGAGGATGATGGTTGCAAGGAGGGTGGTGGTTTTCATTCTTTGGCTTTCTACTCAGCGGAACTGGCGTTGGCTTCAGTTAGTATGAGATACCCATTGTCGATTGCACCACCTGAATCCCAGGAAATTTCTAAAACACGAAAGCCTTCTGAACTTGGAAAATTAGGCGATTCCACTTCTTTTCGAAAGGTCACTGTATCCTTCACTTCCTCTCCTGTTTCTGCCCAGTAGCTAGTAGCCTTGATTTTACTTTTAAGGCCAAAGTCGAATTCGCTGAGATCCAGTTTCGAAACGCAATGTTCGAACAAAAGTTCATAGATGCCATTGCCTAACGGTTCGAACTTGCACTCTTCCTGACCGAGCGAAATTTTATGTAGTACGAGCATTTGAGCCTCCTTCATGAATCTCTGGTATGAAACCTATGCCTGACTAGAAAGTATTGGGCTGCCCTGGAATAGTGACGAGCTAACCAAACATTGAATGCTTTGGGAGTGTTCTTCAACAGGCCTCAAGCTTCCACATTCCGTAAGGGTTGTTCAACAAGGTGTTACCACCGTAATGGATGGAAGGGTGAGCTTTTATGCGGTAAGCGGGAGACTATGAATCAACCGAGAAAGTCTGACCGTCGGTTCAGTTAATAGCAGTTAATAGGACATCCACCTTAAGCCTCTCTTAGAGTGGGCGTCCTGTTAGCACCTTAGATCACTTTATTAAGCCTAATATCTCTGACTTCGTCGGCTCAGGTACATTCACCCAAATGGTATTATCTGATACTTGAAGAGAGAGTCTTAGGCCTGAAGCGGCCACCGAAACAATATGCTTATACCAGTCAACATGACTCCACTTTCTAGGCGTTGGTGCTTTGAAGGCTTTACGCTCTCTGTCCCAATATACCTCGGCTGCTTCACGATATATGTTGTGATATTCCTCTTTCCCACCACTGGAAAGTACAAGGTACATTTCGCCGTTTTCAAGAATCTCTATCTTGGATATTTCTTCGACTATCATAGAGCTACTGTTTTCTGTATTGATTGGTGTCTGATTAAAGTACTGCTGTGAAGAATGTTCTGGTAGTCCATTTTTACTACTGTGGGTTTCCTGTTCAGTTCTTCTTGATGCTTTAAAGCAGAAAAAATAAGTAGCAACTAACATGGCTACCGCCAATAGGTTAATAGCAAAACCAGGACCTGGGTTGAATAGGTCCTCTGATCGCGCCGTGATAGAAAAATGTAAACCGGGACTGAATATGTAATACCATGTTTCAGTATATAAGCGGACGGTTTGCGGCAGGTAAAAAATTAAAAACAGAGCGCCACCGATCCGCGTATTGAAGAACATGTCAATTGCCCCAACAGCACCTGCAACTGAAAAAGCACTGAATAGCAGATTGTGATTACTTAGGAGTGTTAGAGACCACAAAGAGAGTAGCAGACTGAAGGCGGCAAGAGCATAGAGCTTTTTTACTTCGTTTTGTCATATGAGGCCTTGGGGAAGTTGGGTGAGGTGCTAGTCTCTAAATGGGCTGTGCGATACCAGTTCTAGTGATCGGCACCCTGCTTACTTTTAACGCATTCATTCCAAAATGAGAGTACAGATTTTGCAGCCCTAGCGCTCCTATCGGCAGCTTCCCCAGTAACAGTCTGTACGAATGGGGGGATGATCTTTTTAGGCGTTTTCGAGAAATCAACTGTCGACATTCTCTGCCCGTCCTCTCCTTCCGTTTGACTGAGCGGCGGCAAGATGAATCTTGTGGCGGTATCTGTCAGCTTATAATGAATGAGTTTATTTCTAAGTCTGACCAAGTCTTCAACTGAAGAAAGAAGTGACTGTTTCACTTTAATATCGAAAGCTTCCTGGAAAATAAGTGCTACCTTCTTTGTGAGTGATGACGACTTCCCTGACTTTTTGAACCTATTCCTTAGAAAAGAAAAGTCTTCCAGATCCGTGTTTTTGAATAAATCCTCCGCCATTTCATTTACGAAAGCCTCAATACACATTGAGGCGAAAACAATTGCTACAATTGAATCTGATTGAAGCACGCCATCGGTATGGTTATTCACAGAAATGTCAGCGTATCTTTCGGCTTGAACTAAATAGAATGTAACCAAGGAGTGGTGTTTAAAAAAAATACTGTCGCTATTAGCATTTCCCTCAAAAATTAGTGCCATTAATATTCCCTAATAATATAGGATATTTGTTAGGAGCTGCTTTTGTTTAGCCATTCATCTTTCCAGGCAAGGAAGTCAAAATCTCCTTGGATAGAGAGTGCCGAAACGGTATCTGTAATTAGGTTTTCCAAATCAGAAATAACATCTCCGCCTGCCTGTACTCCTACAATTGTGCCGCCCGATCCTGGTCCATTCGGCTCGTGCTTTGACCAATGAAAAGTGAACCTGTCAGTGATGTATTGACGTATATAGGATTCTGCATCCTGATTAGCCCAGTGTTTATCAGGATAAAATCTTGCTATCACTAGCCACGCATACTCCAGAAAATCTATGACGTCATAACTTGCTTGGCGCATATCCGTTGTTATACCTGTATCCCACCCCTCCCGGGCATTTTCCATGACTGCCTTTCTCATCACAGGTAGTGCTTTGATGAAACGATAATGGCTAGGGTTGTCTAAGTATCTACGTGAAAATGTATTCGCTGGAGACTCTGTTGTTCCTTTTGGCTTTGTAGTCAGCTTTTTTGGGGCACTCTTCTTGTTGTTGCTAGTTTGGAGGAGCCAAGCTACAACTACGGCAATAACAGTTGCGAATGCACCTATTATTGCCGAAACTATATTTGAGTCCATATATCAAAATACCTAATTGGTTTCCAATCATTAATGTAGAAAAAATGGACACTCACTCTAGCCCAAGAGTGTCAGCTAATATATAGCCAAGATCTAAACACTGTTTATTTATTGGAATCGCTAGATATGATTAAGCCAAGGGCAAAATTTTATGATCTTTAGTTGCGTCCTACTTTTCTAGATAGAACTCCTGACCTTAAATTAGCTATTGGGTTCGCTGTTACCTGTCCATTTTTGATTGATTTCAACACTACTGGGGCACTTGCATTTTCCATTAGCCAGTTTAATGGTGGCCGTCTGGTTAGCCGATGCTAGCCTGAAACATTTTTGTATTTTTCATATTCATCTTGGAATAAACGTTCTGACTCATCATGAAATTGACCTCTTTTATTATGGAGGTCATTTAGCTTTTCGCTAATGCTTTTATAAATGATTTGGTGTGCTTGATTTTTTAATTTTTCTTCATTGTACTCGTCAATCTCAAAACTATCGCCAAGAGCTAAGTTGACTAATTTTAACAGAGTTGTTTTATCAATCTTGTCGATAGTCTCGTATTCTCCTATATCTGTCAGAAAGTACCCTTGGCTATTCTCAATTTTTAATGTTTTCATATCCTTCCCTTCTATCTAAATAGGCATCTTCGCCAGCTTCTAATGCATTCATAGTTACATGAAAATTACTGATTGATTTTCCGTCAGTAGAACGTAGATCTGTATCAGATGGATGGCCAGAATATCTTCTATATATAATGTTATTTCCTTCTATCTCTTTGGATGTATAAACTACATAATCGGCATTAATTGACGCACCCACTGTACTGTTATGTGTTACAACGACTACTGGCATGGTCTTGGCAATCTGCTTCAGCATCTGATTGGCTTCGCTTTTCAAGAAAATGTTATCAAACGAAGATTCAGGTTCGTCTATCAAAAGGTAGTCAAAATTTTGAGCATCTTTAATTTCTTGTAGAAGACGAAATTCTGATCTTTCGCCACCGGAAACCTTGAATCCGTCTTTATTGAGTATTTCATACTCAATACATGCAAAATACTTATAAAACTCAGATGGGGTCCAAGCTCCATTCTCTTTTAATGCGATAAGATATTTATATGGGAAGTCGTATTCTTTGTAGGCATCGCTAAACCCAGCTCGCTGTCCACTTACTCGTAAGATTTCACCAGCTCCATTAAAGGCTCGTTGCTTGCATATTACTTTGAACTCCTGGATATTTTCCTGAAATATTATCTTCTCAGTCTGTAATAGCTTTGCAATTTGGTTGAATTTAGAGACTTTTTCATTCTCCATCATGACTGTGTATAGATCGATATCTTTAACTTGTGTTGCTGATGTTCTTAAATGCAGCTTGCCTTTAACATCTTTTACTATGTCATTGACCCATACTTTCTTCTTTCTTTCATATGCTTTGTCCCAAAGAAGCTCTATTAACTCTATAGCTAGAGACTTTAAGTGACTAACTTCAATATGCTTATCAATGATTCCTCTATATTCAATGTTGTCTATTAATTTTCGAACAGCTCCTATAAGTTCACTAAGTCCATTGTCTTTAGTAACTTCAAAGTTAGTTTCATTAAACAGTGCTGATTTAGAAAATGCATCTCGCTTCTCCGCTTCATCAGCTGACTTTAAGAGCGTTGATAGATACTCATCAGTCTTTCTTTCATTGATCCTAATATCGATGTTTAGTATTTCATCTAGAACCTTCTTGAATGGAGTTAGGTGTTTGTCGGCAAATACACTCTTCTTGCGAGCAATATCTTCATTGAATTCCTTTTCGTAATTAGCATCATCTCTCTGAACAAGAGAGAATTGAGGAATGTACTTTACATTTTCACAGTCCTTGTTGATCTGAGTCAGTGTTTCTGTTTTTCCTGATGACCGAGCTCCGAGGATAATATTAAGGCCAGTGGATAATTTTTGTCCGTCATCAAAAATTTGAAAAAGCGAATTGCCCTCTGTCCTTGATAGCGCCACCTTATTTTTGTCGCGAAGACTATGTTTTAAAGATTTTAATGTGATTTTCCCGCAATCGACGTATGTATGTTTAGTGGGGAATTTTTTGATGCCTTCGCGAATTCGGACGTCACTAAATATAACTGGTGTTATTTCTTTATTGTCTTTTGCCAGACGAATGAATTTTTTTGGGCTGTCAACCTCACCGGCAGATATGTATTTTATTATTTTCGATAGTGTGCTTCTTGATATGGCTGGCTTTTTTTCATAGTGGGGGATTAGTAGGTATTTGTTTAAGTCACCAAAGATAGTAATCAGTTCATCTACGCTAATAGAATCTCCGGTATTTTTAATTTTGTCAGTTACACCCTGAGTTTTGATTTTAAATTCTTCTAGGTTCTGATTTTCGGAGATTAGAAGAAGGTGCCCTGTGGTTAAGTTAATTTCAATGCCCGGGAATATTACACAGTCAAGCTCACTATCAATTTTTCTGAATTGCTCCAAGTCGAAAAAATCATGATTAGTTATCGCTATGGCGTCAAGTTCAGCTGATTTGACATATTCCTTTAATTTCTCCAGCGAAAAATCAAAGTGGCCATCACTAATTGTAGGGACCGTGTGCATGTGAAGGTCAATTTTCTTCATTTTTCCTCCATTAAACTAAAAGAACACAAGATCCCGGACGCACAGGAGTATAAAATATGGCGAGTGTCATTTTTGTGTAATATTGCCTTTCTCTTTAGTACAGTTAGGACCTCAAACACGCTACCGCCCAGCCAGCTACAAGGCACACCAATCCCTCAGGTTGTAACCGCATACAGCAGTCCCGACAGGATGCCCCCGATCTGTGATGGGCTTCAAGAAAGACAGGCGCGTTTGTGTCCGCTTTTGGGAAGAGAATTGCTTGGAAAGGTTGGCGGGAGAAATCCAGAATCAGGTGATCCCAAATAAAACGCCCGCCAATACAACAACTTATAAGACACTAACCGAATGGTGCGGCTCGTTCTTTAAACCGCCGCCGAATGCCTCTGCGCATTCGCTTCCAGATACCCATCAAACGCCGCACACACGGCTCTGACCAAAGGCCGTCCGGTTTCGGTTAGCTGAATGTTCCAGCCGTTTACTTCCACAATGCCGTCGCCGGTCATGGCGCGGATTCGGTCGAGTTCCGGTAAGAACCGGTCGGGGAAGGTTTGGTGTTGGGCGCAGAGGTCGCTTAGGTCGACCGATAGGTCACACATCAGGCGGTTGATGATGTCGCGGCGCAGGGTGTCTTCGGCATCGACGGCGACGCCTTTGGCGAGGGCGCTGTTGCCTTGGGCGATGGCTTTGCGCCAGTCGCCGACGCCGGTGAGGTTTTGGGCGTAGCCTTGCGGTAACGATGAAATGGCCGAGGGGCCGAAGGCGATGAGGGCTTCGGCGTTGTCGGTGGTGTAGCCTTGGAAGTTTCGGTGCAGTTCGCCATTGCGTTGGGCGATGGCGAGGCTGTCGTTGCGGTGGGCGAAGTGGTCGAGGCCGATGGCTTGGTAGCCGTGGGCGGCCAGTTGGTTTTGAATGGCTTCGTATTGCGCCCAGCGTTCTTCGACGTCCGGCAGGGTGTCGGTGGCGATCACTTGCTGGTGTTTCTTCATCCAGGGCACATGGGCGTAGCCAAATATCGACAGGCGGTCGGGCCGCAGGCCGATGGTTTGGTCGACGGTGTTGATGAGCGTTTCGACGCTCTGGTTGGGCAGGCCGTACATCAGGTCGACGTTGATGCCGTTAATGCCTTTGGCGCGCAGTTTGTTGATGATGTCGGCGACGTCTTCGAGGCTTTGTTCGCGGTTTACGGCCTTTTGCACGGCGGGGTTAAAGTCTTGAATGCCGATGCTGGCACGGTTGAAACCGTTGGCGGCCATGGCGTCGATAAAGGCGTCGGTGGAGGTGCGCGGGTCCATTTCCAGCGCGACTTCGGCGGTGGGCAGAATGTCGAGCCGGCTGCGCAGTAATTCCATGATGCGGTTTAAGTCGCTGGCCGAAAGAATGGTTGGGCTGCCGCCGCCAAAGTGCAGATGGGCCACGTTAAAGCGTTGGCCGTGGGGCAGCAGTGACAGGCGCTGATCAATTTCTTCGAGCAGTAAATCGACGTATTGGCTGACCGGTTGGTAGCGATGGGTGATCTGCGTATTGCAGCCGCAGAACCAGCACATTTTTTCGCAATAGGGTACGTGCAGGTAGAGCGACAGCGGTTGCGCCGGGTCCAGCTCGCCCAGCCAGCGAGCGAACTGCTCACCCTGGATGCCCGAGTGAAAATGCGGGGCGGTGGGGTAGCTGGTGTAACGGGGCAGGCGCAGATCGTATTTTTCGTAGAGGGCGAGTTGCATGGCAAGCGGACCGGCTTCTGTGTGTCGATGATGGAATGGCGGCAGTGTGCCGCCTTCCGGCCCGGTGCGTTTTGATGTGGGTCAAGGTTGGGTGGGTCGGAAAAGGTGCATTTCTGTCCGCTTTTGAAATGGCGGAAAAGCCATGGCGTGACTACTTTTAAGGGCTGATAACCATAAAAAGGAGCGCGAGAATGACGCTCAAGCGACGTCTGATGTTAACCCTGCTCGGCGTGGGGTTATTGCCCGTCATGCTGTTGGCCATTTTGAGCACCCGAGATGCCCGAACCGCCCTGGAAAGCCAGGCGTTTGCGCAGCTGGAATCGGTACGGGCCATTAAGCGCGCAGCCGTGGAGCGTTACCTCACCACCATTGTTGACCAGACCTCGAGCCTGGCGCGCAGTCAGGCGGTGGTCGATGCGATGGTCGATTTCGAAGAAGGTTACCGGTTGTACGCGCGCGAATCGGGCCGGTCGCAATCGTCGTTGCGTTCTCGCGTGCTGCCGTATTACGAGCAGGAATTTGTGCCACGGGTAGTTGATGCTCACCCGGAGGCGCAAATTGAAGCCAATGACTTAGTTGAGCCATTAAGCCTCAGTGCGTTGGCCATGCAATACGCCTACATCATCGAGAACCCGAATGAGGTAGGCAGTAAAGACGAAATGACGGCGCCAAGAACCTTTTTCGGTTATGACCAGGCGCACATGCAGTGGCACCCCTATTTCCGCGATTTTCTACAGCGCTTTGGCTTTTACGATATTTTTCTGATCAACAACGGTGGCGACATCGTTTATTCGGTGTTCAAAGAAGTCGATTTTGCGACCTCTCTGGTCGATGGCCCCTATGCCGATTCGGGTTTGGCTGAAGCGTTCCGTTTGGCATTGGAGGCACCCTTTGAAGACGATGCAGTGCTGGTCGACTTCAGTATTTACCGGCCGTCCTACGATGCCCCGGCGGGGTTTCTGGCGGTGCCGGTGTTTGAGAATAATGAGCGCGTGGGCGTACTGGCATTGAAATTCCCGCTCGACCGGCTCGGCAGCATCATGCAAGAGCGCGCGGGCTTGGGCCAAACCGGTGAAACCTATTTGGTGGGCAGCGATGGCCTGATGCGTTCTGATTCGGTGATGGACCCGGACCATCACAGCGTGGAAATGTCGTTCCGTCACCCCGAAACCGGCCGTGTGGATACCGACGCAGTGCGCGCGGGTTTGAGCGGAGAAACCGGCAGTCTGATCGGCACCGACTACAGCGGCGGCACGGTGTTATCCACCTACGCGCCCATAACGATTGCCGGTTTGGATTGGGTTTTGGTGGCCGAGCAAGATCAGGCGGAAGCCTTTGCACCGGCGAACCAATTGCTGGTCAGCGCGGCGATCATCGTGGCTGTTTTAGTGGTGATTGTGGTCGGCATCGCGCTCTATACCGCGCGCAGTATTTTGAAACCCCTGGGTCGCGAACCGGCCGATTTGCAACGCGTGGCGGTTGCCATTGCCGACGGCGATTTGCGGCTGCACGACGATAACCACGAGGCCACCAGCGGTGTGTATCGCTCCATGCAGGAGATGGTGAACGGCCTGCGTTCGTTGGTGCAGCACATCATTGAAGCGGCTGATCAGCAGGCGTCATCGGCTCAACAACTGACGGCCATTACCGATCACACCCTGGAAAACGTGAATCGCCAGAACGAGCAAACCGAGCAGGTGGCCACCGCCATTGAACAGATGAGCAGCGCCATCAATGAGGTGACGCGCAACACCAACGAATCCGCCGAGGTGGCAAAAACCACGCACCAGGCAGTGAATCAGGGCGTGGATGATGTGGTGCAGATGTCGGGCGACATTAACCAGATGTCCAACGACCTGCGCGATGCCAACGCGCGCATTCAGGCGTTGCGTGAAGAAATGAAAGGCGTCGACGCCATTCTGGAAACCATTAAAGGCGTGGCCGAACAAACCAACTTGCTGGCGTTGAACGCGGCCATCGAAGCGGCGCGGGCCGGTGAACATGGCCGTGGCTTTGCGGTGGTGGCCGACGAAGTGCGCAGTTTGGCGCAGAATACTCAGTCGGCAACCGACGAGATTGCCAACACCGTCGATTCGTTGCTGGTGTCGTCGAAGGAAGCCGCCACCCTCACCGACGATTGCAGCGCTTCCGCCCAGACCATTGCCGAGCGGTCCACCGAGGCTGCCCAGCGCTTGCGCGATACGCTCAAAGAAGTGCAGCAAATTGTGGATATTACGCTGCAAATCGCCAGTGCCTCGGAAGAGCAATCGTCGGTGGCCTCGGAGGTAACGTCACACGTGGCGCGCATTTCCTCGATGGCGTCGGAAACCGAAACCGCGGTGCAGGAAATCAGCGTAGCCAGCGCCGGTTTGGCGAAACTGGCCAGCGAGCTGCAAAACAGCGTCACCCGTTTCCATTTGGATTAACGTCCTCCCCCCAAAAAAGCGCGGCTGGGACGCTGCGTTCAGCAAAAATCAGCGTCGGTATATTGGCGAAATTATCGCCATCTTGGGTAGTAAAACCGGCGACGTTCTCTATTAGCACACGTTTCTATACGGGCCTTATAGCCATTCTGTAAACGCTTACAGAGCGCCATAAGCCGGTAATTTGACGATTAACGTTAAATCGACCGATGTTCCGGTTGGCGTTTTGGTCGGATTGGGCGATTAAGGTTCGTTGACTTCGGCCGACATGAATCGATGATGACCGGCGGTCGGGTTGATTAAAAAACAATCGACCTTCGCCTTGCTTCGCAAGCAAACATTCAAGTGATAACTCAAGTGATAACAACAGGGATCACCCTGACTCCATCATGCCCGGTATGACTGATTTTCGGCGACGGTGTGTCGCCGAACGGGAATGGCTGTGTCTGGTGGATATTCAATGTGTAAAGGAGTAACGGATGTCTTTGAATATTCGCGCCCGCATTTTGGTGCTGGCGATTGTGCCTTTGGTCTTGGTGGCGGCGCTGCTGACGGCCATTAACCTGCGTCAGGCGTCCAAAATGGGCACTGAATCGGTCGGTGCTTTTGAGCAGACGCTGTCGCAAACCTATGGCGCTCAGCTGGACAGCTATTTGTCGCTGGCGCGCACCGCCATTGTCGATCTGTACGAAGGTAATGTGTCGGGCAGTGAATCCCAGCGCCAGGAACGCGCGCTGAATATTCTGCGCAAGCTGCGTTACATCGACTCCGGCGCGCCGGGGTATTTCTTCGTGATGGACGACAAGGTAAACATGCTGGCGCATGGCGCGAACTCCGCGCTCGATGGCCAGAACCACGCCAATCTGGAAGACGTTAATGGCGTGCGTTTTTCCAAGTCGATGGTCGATAAAGCCACCGCCGGTTCCGAAGACGTAACGCGTTACTGGTGGAACAATTCTGAAGGCGTACCGGCGCCAAAAATCAGCAAGGCGATTTATCTGCCGGACTGGAACTGGGTGATTGGCACCGGCTTTTATATCGATGGCCTGGAAGCGCAGTTGAACGTCGCCCGCGATGAAGTGCAGGGCCACCTGACTCGGGCCACCGGTATTTCGTTGACGGCCGCCGTGTTGGCCGTGTTGGGCATTGCCGTGGTGGCGCTGGTGGTGGCACGGGGCATCAGTAACCCGCTGCACCGTGTGGTGCATGCCATGAACGACATTGCCAATGGCGATGGCGATTTAACCCAGCGCATCGAGATCAGCAGCCGCGACGAAATTGGCGACCTAAGCCACAGCTTTAACGCCTTTGCCGATCAGGTGACGGCGCTGGTGCAACAGATTCACCGCTCATCCGGCGATATCAACGGGTCGGTCTCCAAGCTTGATGCCATTTTGAGCCAGACCGAAACCGGGGTGATCAGCCAGCAAGAAGAAAGCGATCAGGCCGCGGCCGCCATTAACGAAATGGCCGCAGCGTCTCAGGAAGTGGCACGTTCGGCCAACGATGCCGCCGCGGCGGCCAACGATGCGCAGCAGCAGACCGAAGATGCGCAGTCGAAACTGGGCCGGGCCATTGCGGTGATTGATGGTATGGCCGATCGCGTCAGCGAAGGCGTGGCGGCCACGCAAAACCTGAGCAAGGAATCGGACGCCATTGGTGCGGTGCTCGATGTGATTCGCGAAGTGGCCGAGCAGACCAACCTGCTGGCTCTGAACGCGGCCATTGAGGCGGCGCGCGCCGGTGAAGCCGGCCGAGGCTTTGCGGTGGTGGCCGATGAAGTGCGTCAGTTGGCCAGCCGCAGTCAGCAATCGACCGAAGAGATTGAAACCATCGTCACCCGTTTGCAGAGCGGTTCCAGCGAAGTGGCACGCATGATTGAGTCGATTCGTGGCAGCAGCAACGACACCGTGTCTGAAGCGCACGAAGTGGAAACGGCGTTGCAAAGTGTGTTGGCGGCGGTAAACACCATCAACGGTCAGAACGCTCAAATTGCCAGCGCCGCCGAAGAGCAGAATTCGGTGTCGGAAACCATTAACGAGAACATGCAACGCATCGTGACCGTTTCCAGTGAAACGGCGACCGGTACCCGGTCGGCGCGCGATTACAGCCAACAGTTGTCGAAGGCCGTTCAGGATCTGGATGCCATCGTGAAAGGTTACCAAGTGTAATTTCCTGCTTGAGCGCCTCGCCGGAGAAGCCCGTGTGAGGCGCTTTGGCCCTCCGTATAGAAATCGAACAAAAAAGTACTGGTTGGAATAATGGTCTGAACTAGACTGCCACGCGTATTTGATTTTTCTAATGTTCTAACTAGGAACCTGGCGAATGAAGTTCGGTATCACCTCTGATGCAGATGCAGTCTTAAAGGCCATTAACAGTTCTCAGGCGGTTATTCAGTTTAAGCCTGACGGCACGATTATTACGGCCAATCCGCTGTTTCTCGATTTAATGGGTTACCGACTCGAAGAAGTCGTCGGTAAGCACCATCGTCTGTTCGTTGAATCTGGCATGGCTGCCAGTGCCGACTATAAAACGTTCTGGGCCGACCTGGCCGCAGGCGAGGCGAAAACCGCCACCTTTAACCGCGTTGCCAAAGACGGCACCGAAGTCTGGATTCGCGCCACCTACACGCCGGTGGTACGCGGCGGTAAGGTGCAGCGCATTATTAAATTCGCGACCGATGTTACCGCTCAGGTTGCTGCCAAAGCGGAGGCAAAATCGCAGCTGGATGCGATCCGTCAGGTTCAAGCGGTTATCGAATTTAAACTCGACGGCACCATTGTTAACGCCAACGATAATTTTCTGCAGTTAATGGGTTATCGGCTGTCGGAAATCCAGGGTCAGCATCACCGTTTGTTTGTTGATAAAACCGAAGCCGACAGCGCTGATTACCGAGCGTTTTGGGAATCTTTGCGTCAAGGCGAGCATAAAACGGCGGAATTTAAACGTATTACCAAAGATGGCTCTGATGTCTGGATTCACGCCACCTATAACCCGATTCGTGATGCCCAAAACCGGGTGGTGAAAGTCATCAAGTTTGCCAACGACATTACCGCTGAAGTGCGTAAGCGTGAGCAGTTCCGGTTGCTATCGCTGGTGGCCGATGAAACCGATAACGCGGTGATGATTACCGACGCTCAGCACCGCATTCTGTATGTGAACCCGGGCTTTAACCGGATGACCGGCTACAGCGCGCATGAGACGTTAGATCGCAAACCCAGTGAGATTTTAGCCGGTGCCAATACCAGCCCGGTGACGCGTGACCGCATTCGTGGCGAGCTGGATGCACGCCGACCCTTTTACGAGGAAGTGGAAGTACACCGCAGTGACGATTCACCCATCTGGGTCTCGGCGACGGTGAACCCGGTGTTCGATCCGCAGAGCAAAGCGCACGTCGGATTTGTGGTGATCATGGCCGATATTACCGATGTCAAAGTGAAAGCACTGGAAGCACAAACGCGCTTTGCGGTGATCAACGAAACCAATGTGTTGATTGAATGGTCGCGCGATGGCCGGTTGCAGGCATTGAACGATTACCTGCAACAAAGCCGGGGTTTGCAGCGCGAGGCTCTGGAGAAGGCGTTGTCGTCCTGGGAAAACTATCTTGACGACCAACAGCGCCAAACATTATTGGACGGCCAGAGCGTTAAGCTCGACATTGTGGTTTCGGTTGACCAACAGCAGGTGGGCATTGGTGCCACCTTTACCGCCATGCGCGACAGCCAGGGCGATGTCACCAAAGTGATTCTGTACGGCACCGACATCAGTGAACGCATGAAGGTGGTGCAAACCAGCGAAGCGGTGATGGGCGAGTTGTTGCAATCGGGTGAAAACATCAATCGCATGGTGTCGAGCATTAATGGTATTGCCGAACAAACCAACTTGTTGGCCTTGAACGCGGCCATTGAAGCAGCGCGTGCCGGTGAAGCGGGCCGTGGTTTTGCGGTGGTGGCCGATGAAGTGCGATCGCTGGCGGCAAAAGCGGGAGAATCGGCCAGCGAAATTAACCAGGTGGTGAGCAAAAACCAGGAATTACTGGGCGCTTTGTCATCGACGCTGAATGACTTGAGCAGCGAACGAAAGGCCGATTAATCGGTGCTGTAGTCCGCCATGATCTGCGCATAAATGCCGTTGGCCCGGATGGTGGCCAAGCCAGTGGCGAGCGCGCGTTGTAATCGTTGCGTACGTGAAGAGTCCAACGGCATTAAAACCACCGTATCACTTTGCCCAATAGTGCGGTCATCTATAACCAATTCCGACACGCTGGGCAGTTTTGTGTGTAACTCCCGGATGTAAGCCCGGGCGGCAACCTGATCGAAAGCAGCGACATCAAACCGTCCGTAAGCCAGCATGCGGAACAACAGTTCCTCGCTGTTCACCACTTCCAATGATTGTCCGCTTTGTTCAATCCATTGATAAAAATCGACAGCGATTTCGTAACCGACCACGTTGCCGAATCGCAGCCCATCAAGATCGGAAAATTCCTGCCAGTGACGTTCCTCGCCCGGTGCGAATATCAGACTGAACTGGTGTTCAAAGACGGGTTCAGAGAGCGCAAAGTGGTCGGCGCGGTCGCCTTGATTGGTCCAGGGAAAGGTGCCGTCGATCTGACCTTCCTGAGCCATGCGGTAGGCGCGCGGCCAGGGTACAAAAATGAAGTTAGCATCGTGCGATTGGGTGGCCAGAGCCGCACGGACAATGCGCGGCCCAAGACCAAAGCCTTCGGCGTTGCGATCAACGAAGGGTGGAAAATCGTTTATCGCAAAGCTGAACGTATCGGCTTTAGCGGCCAGCGCAAGGATGACGAATAGTGATACAACCCACTGTTTCATTCACTGATCCGAGTGGCAATAAAAATAGCTTGAATGGCATCCTCCGCTTTTTTTTGTCGAATTGCTACGCCTGACCGCACAACTTTCAGGATCGGAACAGGTCGACCTCAATGCCGGCGGACGCGAATACATGATCGCGACTGTTTTCCAGACCCGCGCGCAGATGTTCAATGTCGACGTTTAACAGGCGGCCTTGCCATTTCCGAAGTTTACCCGCTACCAATACGGTATCGACGTTGCTGCGATCCATCAGCGACACCACAGCGCCGGGTACATTATTTAATGGCGCAACATTCATGGCTTGTGCATCGAGCAAAATAATATCGGCGTCTTTGCCGGGGGTTAAAGAACCGACTTTATGGTCAAGTTTTAAGCCACGCGCGCCTTCGATGGTGGCAAATCGCAGGCAGTCACGTGCGGTTAACAAGGCTGGTAAATTTTCTTCCCCGGCGAGGGCCGCTTCGTTAATAAAAGCGCGTTGCAGCGTTAACGTTGAGCGCATCTGGGTGAACGGATCAGCGGTCATGGTGCATTCCACATCCGTTGATAACGACGGCTGCAAACCCAGGTCGAGGCATTTTTGAATCGGTGGCATGCCATGACGCATGGTCATTTCAATCGGCACCGACAGCGAAACATGGGCACCGGCGTCAGCGGCTTTTTGCCAGGCCATATCGCTCATGCCGGTCATGTGAATAAAAATATTGTCCGGGCCAAATTCACCCGCGCTGGCGAGCTGATCGAACGTGGGTGCCATGCCGAAGGTACCGACCACATGCAAGGCGATGGGCAGACCCAGTTCACGACCCACACGCCAGGCGTTTTCATAGCCGGGCAAATAAATTTCACCACCCATGATCATGGTGGTCAGTTGATCGTCGGAACTGAAATGCTCTTTGCGAATGCGGCGTGCATCTTCGGGGTAGCGGGCATCGTCGCCCCAGCCTTCAAAGTAGCCGAATACAGCGCGGCGGCCGGTGTCTCTCAGTGCCTGAATGGCCGAGTCGGAATGTTCCGGTGAATGGTGAATCTGGCTTACGTCCATCACACTGGTGACACCGGTATCGAGCTGTGACAAACCGCCAAAGAGTTCGTTGATGTAGACGTCCTCGGTGCGGTATTGCAACGACAGTGATTGCAAAATAGTTTCGTAATAGTTTTGTTCGCTGTGCGGTTGGCCATCATTGATCAGAATGCCGTTCACCAGAAATGAACGCAGCGCGGTTTCAAACTGGTGATGATGGGTATCGATAAAACCGGGCATGACAATTTTGCCAGTGGCATCGATAACGGCGGCATCGGGTGCATCGATGTGTGCTGCGACCTCGACAATGCGGCTGCCTTCGAGCAGTACATCGCCCACCGGAAAATCGCCAATGCTGTCGTCCATGCTTAACACGGAACCGCCGCGAATCAATGTGCGGCGCCCAGTATCACCGACGCCTTGTGGCAGCGCTTGCGCTTGCCCGACTGTGGCTGAGGTTGCACCGGGCGCGAGCAAAGGCGCATCGCCACCACCGGCGGCCATTTTCAGAAAGTCACGCCGGCTATCGGCGCCATGGGCTTGATTGCGATGATCACAGAGACGACACATGGGATAACCCTCTTGTTGTTGTTTTGTTGTGGTCCAAACGCGAAATTCGGGCACTGTTCACTTTGCCAATAAATCCAGCGCTTCGTTGTCAAACTTTGAAATAGCGATGCTATTCCTGCGGCTTTCCACCTCGCTCTGAACTTATTGGCGTCGCTCCTTAGTGACTGAACTTCACCTTTGGACCACTGGTGGATCTATGAATGTTTATGGTTTTGTTTATTGGCCTCACAACAGTTGGCAGCAGTCTTCAAACGACAATCGTGGCAAACGGTCATGCAGTTGTGATCGATCGCCGTAGCCGAGATTGCATAAAAAATTACTGCGATAAGCGTGGTGGGCGCTGTCACTGAAAAACAGTCGATCAACGGCATCGTTATCGAAGCCGGACAGCGGGCCGCAGTCGAGACCTAAGGCGCGTGCCGCCATAATGAAATAACCGCCTTGCAAGCTGGCATTCCGCAACGCCGTTTCTTCACGCAGCGGCTCGTTACCGACAAAGTCGTTACGCGCTGCCTGAGCGTGTGGAAACAGTGTTGGCAGTTGATCGTGAAAGCGACGATCGTAAGCCAGAATGGCAGTGACTGGAGCGGCTTCCACCTTGGCCACATTGCCCGATGCTAACGCCGGTAACAGGGTTTGTTTGGCGTGTTCCGTGCGTAGAAAAACCAACCGGAGCGGACTGCAGTTTTTACTGGTCGGCCCCAGGCAAACCAGCTGATAAAGGTCGCGCAATAATGCATCGGGCACGGCTCTATCTTGCCAGTAAGAAAACGAGCGCCCCTGATGGAACAGTTGTTCAAGGCTGGCCGTTGGCAGAGCGCGGGTGTCCGAATGGTTCATGACAGGTCCTCAGTACAAGTAGGCCAGGGTGGTCGACAGTGACGGAAAGGCCGTCAGCACCGCGAGACCCACCAACATGGCAAAAAAGAACGGCATCACGCCTTTGAAAATTTCCTGGATCGGAACGCTGTCGTCATTCAGGCTGGCTTTGACGGTATACACCGAAATACCGAACGGCGGTGTGACCAACCCAATTTCCACGGCGATGACGGTAATGACCCCAAACCAGATCAGATCGAGGTTAAAAAACTGGGCAATGGGTAAGACGATGGGCAACACAATCAACATGATCGACACCGAATCGATGATGCAACCCATCAAGATAATGACCAGCAAATACACCACTAAAAACTGGTAAACGCCCAGCTCCAAACCGGTCACCCACTGAGCAATGTTCATAGGCAGACCGGTCAGTGCCAGCATGCGGCTGTACAGCGAAGCGGCCAGAATCAGAAATAAAATGGACACGGCGACATGGCCGGTTTCACTGAGTACGCCGTAGAAAGAGCGCCAGCTTAAGCGCCGCTTGACCAATGCCAGAACCAACGCACCGCTGGCACCCACGGCACCGGCTTCGGTGGGGGTGAAAAAGCCGGAATACAGGCCGCCGAGCACGAGCACCATGAGCAGCAGAATCGGTACCAGTTTGGCCATCAGCTGACCGGGGCTGGGTTGGTCGTGATCTAAATCGGCGTTGCTGTAGTTGGGCTGCTCCATAAACGCTGGCCGCAGCCAGGCAATTAAAACGATGGTGGCGATAAAGCCCAGCGCCAACAAAATGCCCGGCACGATACCGGCGATGAACATCCGCCCGACCGATTGCTCAGCCAATACGCCGTAGACGATCATCAGCAGTGATGGCGGAATCAACATGCCCAATACCGAACTGCCCGCGACAACGCCGACCGAAAAACGGGGCGTGTAACCATGGCGACGCATTTCCGGTACGGCGACCTTAGTGAACACCGCCGCCGAAGCAATGGATACGCCGGTGATGGACGCAAAAACGCCGTTGGCGCCGACGGTGGCAATGCCCAGGCCGCCGCGCAGTTTGCGCAGAAAATGTTGGAACACATCGAAGGTGTCGCGGCCGATGCCAGAGATCACCACCAGCAATCCCATCAACACAAATAAAGGCACCACGCCGTAGAGATAACTGCTCAGCGAATCGTTTGCCGCGGCGCTGACCATCCGAGTGGCGAGTTCCGGCCCGCGTAAGGCAGCGATGGCCACGAACGAAACGCTCATCAACGCGATAGCGATGTGCAAACCGATATAAATCAAGACCAGCATGGCCACAATGGCGATGGCGCCGATTTCCAAACCACTCATTCGGCGTTCTCCTCAGTGTGGGTCACTGGTTGAAAGATCCGGCCGATTTCACGCACCGCCAGCAAGATATATTGCAGCACAGTCACGGCGGCGCAGAACAGCACGACCAGACGAATGGGCCAGATCGGAAAGGTGAATACGCCCTCCACGCCCATGAATAATTGGCGGTCAACGGCGTTGAGAAAAACCGGCAATGTGCCGTCGAAAATGATGGCGAGCATGGCCGCGCCCAGCAGATAAAAAATGGTTTTTAGGGCATGACCCAGACGCGGGAATTGGCGCGAAAAACCGGCGATAAAGATGTCCGCCTGCGCCATGCGGCCGTGACGTAAGGCGCTGGCCAGTTGAAAAAAAACGATCATGACGATGGACGCCGATACCAGTTCGGCGACGCCACTGATGGGGTGATTGAAAAAATTGCGCGCCAGCACATCCGCGCAGATCAGCGCCATGATGGCGAAAATCAGCACAGAGCCAACGGCGTTCAGGCCATCGGTGAGGGCACCAAACCAGCTTTGTCGTTGGGTCGGGCCTTTAAGCCAGGTCGAAAGAGTCACAGTCAGGCTCCTCGGTGCGAACCCGGCACGGCCGGGTTCGGTTGCAGGGAAATGCGCGTACCGGTTATTCCTGATCCCAGGCGCGTGCGGGTTCAAAACCGCGCTCACGCATGGCGTTCATATAGGTACTGAGCAATTCTGAGGCGGGCAGTCCACGCGCTTCGTTGCGTTCAACCCACTGATCGGCGAGGTCGGGCATGCCATCGATCCAGGACTGACGTTGCTCGGGCGACAATTCAAACACCTGCACCGGCGGGTTCTGATCGGCGCCGAGAATAAGCATTTCTTCGAGCGCGTTGTCATAGCGTGAAGCCAGGTCGCTGCCGTGTGCTTTGGAATACACCGAGCCTGCTTCCATTAAGGCGTCTTGAACCACCTCAGGCAGGCTGTCGAAACGGTCTTGGTTGAAGCCGAGGCCGCCGGAGAACACCACGCCCATATTCACTTTGGTGATGTAAGGCGCTACCTCGTAAACCCGCGCTGGCAGAATACCGGTGGCCAGGCTGACCACACCTTCGGAGACGCCGGTTTGAATATCGGTGTAGTAGCTGGCCAGCGTGCCATCGACTGGGGTGGCATCGACCGGGTTTAGCCAGACACCCAACACACCGGGAGCGGAGATGCGTCGTCCGTTGAAATCATCGAGGCTGTCGACCGGGAAGTTGGTGTACAGATCGTAGGTATCGGAGGCCGTCGCGCCGAGAAAGACCACGCCGTTGTCGGTCCATTCACTGGCCAGTGCCGGTTCGGAACGCACCAGGTCGTTCATCACATCGAGCATCAAGATCGGGTCGCCCGTGGTGAACGGCGTGTACGCACTGATCTGACTGAGCGGCATGCGCGAGCCTTCCAGATAACTGAACACCCAGCCCATATCGGCAATGCCATCGCGCACCGAGGTTAAGGTGGCGTTGGCGCCGTAGAGCTGACCGGCATACGCTTCGGTCCACTGGATTTTATAGCGACCATCGGCCGCCAGAATGCGATCCACTTCGGGGATAAAAACGCCCGGAATCATGCCCACCCAGGGAATGGTGGTCGGGTGACTGGAACCCACGGTCAGACGAATGGTTTCTTCGGCCTGGCTCGCCAGCGGCAGTGATGCCAGGGCGCTGGCGGTCAGCCCTAAGGTGATGCCGGCGAACCGGCGGGCAATGGGGTGATGGTTCGGTTTCATAGCAATCTCTCTTTCGGTTTTGTTGTTGTACAGAGTGATTTGAGGCGTCCGATCCTCAGTCGATGGGCGATTTCGGCAAGCGCGATTCGCCTTCCGATAAGTCGAAAATCAATTCCAGCGTGCTGTACTGACCGCTGACGTCCTCGGCCGGTGCCTTGCCGTCATCGTGAATGGGGAACGGCACGGCGAGGTCGGCACAGGTGACGCCGAACACACAGTCGGATTCGATAAAGCGATCGTCAGCGGGGAAAATCTGCGTCACCAGCGTGCTGTGATCGGGCGCTGACACGGTGAAGTGCAGGTGCGCCGCCCGGAACGGATGGCGGTTCTGGGCCGCCAGCATTTCACCGACGATGCCGTGGGTCGGAATGGGATAGCTGGCGGGGCGGATGGTGCGGAAATGGAAGCGACCATCGGCGTCGGTGCGGAATTTTCCGCGCAGGTTTAAATACGGCTGGTCCGGGTCCTGGTTTTCGTACAGACCTTCGGGTGAGGCGTGCCAGACTTCCACCAGCGCATTGGCCAGCGGCTGGCCATTCACGCTCTGCACCTGCCCGGAAACAAAGAGCGGAATATCGCTCGGTTTGGGGTCGGCGCGATTGATGTTGGTGCCCAGGGGGTATTCAGGGTCTTTGCGGCTGTAAAACGGACCGAGCAGCGCCGGCGACATTTGGTCCGCCTGGCGGTTTTGATTGAGGATCATCACCAGGGTGGAAAAGCCGAGCGCGTCGGACATGACCATGGTTTCGTTGTGACGATCTTTGGTCAGATGACCCAAACGGGTGACGGCGTTAATGGCCATCATAAATTCTTCGTCGGAAAGTTTGACCTCCCGACCGAAGGCGTGCAGATGACGCACCAACGCTTCGAGAATCTCACGCAGGCGTGGATTTTCGGTGCGGCCCATGGCGCGTAAAACGATGTCGGTAATATCGTCGGGCGTTGACGGAATACCGTGACAGAAGATGTCTTCTTTTGCGGGTAAATCGAACATGATCGGGCTCCGTTTTTGTTGTGTTCTGGATGCCGTTGATTCAGCGGTTTTACTTTTTGTTGAGTTGTTTGTTATTCAGTTCGTCCAGAATTTCCTGGCGGTGTTGATCGAGCAAGGGCGGCGCGCTCATCTGCAGTGGCCGCTGGCCGTCGTAACTAATGGGTGAGCGTACCGAGCGAAAGGTTCCACCGGCAGGATGCTCTGTCTTAATTTCCAGTTGCAGGTGTTTGGCCTGAGGGTCGTTGAGCGCTTCGCTGGCGTTATACATGGGTGCGTGGGGCACGTCTTCGGCCAGTAACCGGGCGCACCACTCATCGCGTGGTTGTTGGCGGAAGATGCCTTGTAACACCTCGATCATCGCTTCCTGGTTGTCGATGCGGCGTTCGCGGCTGCTAAAACGGTCGTCTTCGAGCAATTCCGGATAACCGATGGCGCGTGCCAGGCCTTGCCAGAATTTCTCCGGCGACGACATGTGCAGCGCCACCCAGTGACCGTCGCTGCATTCCATCACATACGACTGCGATACCTGTGGCCGGCTGTAAGGCCCCATGATTTCGCCTTCGGAAAAATAATGGGTGAAGGCATCGAGGTTGAAATGGCACATGGCTTCGAGCATTGACACATCGACACGACGACCGACGCCGGTGCGGCTGCGTTCGAACAGCGCGCCCAGAATGCCGTAGGCGGCGTAAAAGCCGGACAGCGAATCGGCCATGGCCGGACCCACAACGCGCGGGTTTTCCGGATTGATCAACAAGTTCAGAAAACCGCTGGCAGCCTGGGCAACGGTATCGTAACTGGGGCGCTGCGCCGCTGGACCGTCCTGACCAAAGCCGCTGATGGCGCAATAGACCAGCTGAGGGTTCAACTCGCGCAGGCGTTCTTCACCGGCACCCAGCCGGTCGGCGGCGCCGGGACGAAAATTCTGAATGTAGACATCGGCGTTGCGGATCAGGTCGTCAAAGATGGCGCGGTCGCTGTCGTCTTTGGTGTCCAGCGCGATGGAGCGTTTGTTGCGGTTGTACGTCTGGTAATGCGGGCTGTACAAGCCGCCTTTAAAGGCGCGAAACGGGTCGCCGCTGCCCGGCCGCTCTACTTTAATGACGTTGGCGCCCAGATCGGCCAGCAACATGCTGGCGGCGGGTCCGGTGATAAAGGTGCCTTGTTCGATGACGGTAATGCCGTCCAATACCTTACTCATGGCCGCAGTATCCTCAGGTTCAGCGCTGGAAGTCGGCCGGCACGGTGCCGGTGTATTCGTAGTGTTCGGTCGCCTGGTACGACAGCGCGAAACCGGCCGGCTGGTCGGCTTCTTCGTTGAGATGCGCAATCAGGCTCGCGGTGCGTGCCAAAATCGGTACGCCGCGCAACGCACGGACCGGGAAGTCGACCCCCAGCAGTACCGCGGGAATGGCGGCGGATACATTGAGCTTGAGGTCTTTGCCGATGACGTTGGGAATGGCGGCTTCGACGGCCTCGGCCATGTCGATAAAGCGAGTGTCCGCACCGGCCTTGCGCGCCACCCGGAACAAGGCCTCAACGCGTGGGTCACGGGCTTTGTGTTGCGGGTGGCCATAGCCGGGAATGGGCTGACGTTCGGCGCGTAACGCCTGGACAGCATCAAGAGCGGCCTGAGCCAGGTCGGTGCCGTTCTGCTGGCGTTGTTCAATGTCTTTAAACAGTCGGCCCGCATTCTCCGACGCGCCGAGAATGACTGGGCCGCAACCGAGAATACCGGCCGCCACCGCGCCTTGCAGCGCATCGGGTGCGGCGGCAAAGGTCATGCGGCTGGCCTGCACGGACGGTACGAAACCATGCTCGGCAATGGCGACCAGGGTGGCATCGAGTACCGCACGGGCGGCGTCGGTCGGTTGTTTTCCGGTGAGCAGCAGATGGAAGTAGTCGGAGAAGCTGGTATGGCCGATCAGGTCGTCACACAGATCCTGGCCGCGCACGACAATGCGCTCGGCGTTGGAAATGCAGATGGCGCTACGTGGGGTGGTTTCGCGTCCGATTTTCATGGTTCGGTTCCTGCGCTGTTTTTATTTTGAACCTACCCTAAGCGCCCTTTATGATTTATAAAAATGATAAATATCGTTAAAAACGATCGATATCATCGATAATAAAAAGAACAGGGGATGGGAATGGAACTGCGACACTTACGGTATTGCCTGGCGTTGGCTGAGGTGCAGAACTTCACTCGGGCGGCGCAGCGGGTGCATGTCACGCAGTCGACTCTGTCGCACCAGATTCGCCAGCTGGAAGACGAACTGGGCGTGCAGCTGTTTCACCGCCACGGCAAGCGCGTGACCATCACCGAGTCGGGCCGTGCCTTTGTGGATCAGATCAACCCCATTGTCGGTCAGGTGGATGGCATCGTGGCCTCGTTGAAAAATGTGCCGGATGAACTGACCGGGGAATTGCGTATAGCGGCGACGCACAGCTTTAACGTCCAGCTGATTCCTCAGTGTCTGGCGGCGTTCATGCAACGCTTCCCGCGCGTCAAAATGGTGGTGGAGGAATTATCGGGCGCGTCGATTGCCGTGGGTCTGGAAAATGGCAGTCTGGATTTGGGCGTGTCGTACCGCCCGGCCGTACCGCGTGGGCTGTGGTTTGAGCCGCTCTTTAATGAAGAACTGAAACTGATCGTCGCGCCGGATCACGCCTTGGCTAAACGCAAACGCGTGCGGATGGGTGAACTGAACGGGCTGCCGCTGGCGTTATTAACGCCGAATTTTTCCACCCGTCAGTTACTCGATGAATGTTTTATGGCCGCCGGTGCCACGCCTCAGGTGGTGGCCGAAATGAACGCCATATCACCCATGGTGGAATTGGTGCGCCAAACGGGTTTGGCGAGCATTGTGTCAGCGAATGCTTTGGCGGGGGAGCCGGGGTTGGTTGCCGTGGCATTGGAAAACCCAACACCGGTACGCACACCGGGATTACTGTGGAATAAGGCGACGATGAACCGCCCGGCAACGCGCCAGATGGCCGATATCATTCGCCAGCAGGCGCACAGCGATATGGCCTGATCAGTGCTGGTAATTCGCCAGCCATTCATCTCCCGGCGTGGGGCGGCTGAAGTAATAGCCTTGCAGATTGGCTTCCGGATAGTGTGCCAGCAATTTCAGTTGTGCTTCGTTTTCGACGCCTTCGATGACCGTGCGCAGACCGAGCTTTTTCGCCAACAGATAGATCAGGTCAACAATGATCGCACCGGCAGAACCGGGGGTAATGTCGGCACTGAATGACCGGTCGATTTTAAGCTCGGAGATGGGCAGCGTTTGCAGGTAGCTGAGGCTGGAATAGCCGGTGCCGAAGTCGTCGATCGACACTTCCACGCCCAGGCCGTTCAGGCGCAGAATTTTGTTAATGACCTCGTCTTTGTCTTGAATCATCACGCTTTCGGTCATCTCAATCACCAGATGCTGACCGGGAATATTGGCTTCGTCGATGGCGTTAGAAATGAATGTTACGAAATCCGGACGCGCAAAGTGATCGGACGTCACGTTCACCGCCAGCCGGAACGGATCGTCTGGCAGCAGGGGTAATGCTTTTAAATAAGCGAGTGACTTTTGAATCACCCAGCGGTCGATGTCGGGCATTAACCCCAACTGCGCGGCCAGGGGTAAAAACTGATCGGGTGGTACCAGTCCGCGCTCCGGGTGTTGCCAGCGAACCAGGGCTTCGGCCCCGACCACCTTGCCTTGATGATCGTGCTGGGTTTGCAGATAAACGCATAGCTCGTTGTTTTCGATGGCGGATTTCAATGCCTGACCGAGCTGGAAATTTTCCATCACGGCGTCGCCCATCGGCGTTTCAAAAAACACCACCTGTGCATGATCCACTTCTTTAGCGCGATGATGGGCAGTTTTAGCGTTACGCAGAGCATCAAACGCCGATTCTTTTTCACTGTGCGGCAACAGGCTAACGCCAATAGTGGTGCTGATGTCGATGCTGTTGTCATTCACCAGCAAGGGTTCACCCGTGTGCCAGAGAATGTTTTCCACCAGTAGCGAAATGGCCTGTGTTAACGATTCCGAGTCACCATCGGCGACTTGCAAGGCGGGTAACAGAAAGGCGAACTCATCGCTGTCCATGCGCGACAGAAAATCAAAGTGAGAGGCCAGGTCTTGCAGTTTGTTGGCAAACTGAACCAGCACTTCATCGCCGACGGGAATGCCGAGTGAATCGTTGATCTGTTTGAACTGATTGATATCGAGGAAGAGGATCGCCGACATGCGGTTGTTGCGCCGGCAGGCTTTCAAGGTGGCGTCGAGGCGATCCAGAAAGAATGCCCGGTTGGGCAATTTGGTTAAGGGGTCGTACCAGGTGAGAAAATCGATGGTGAATTCGGTTTCTTTAACCGAAGTAATGTCACTGAACACCGAGACATAATATTTCACTTTATTGTCCGAGCCGCGAATGCTGCTGATGGTGCGTAACTCCGGATAACTGGAGCCGTCTTTGCGACGGTTCATTAATTCACCGCGCCAATGACCTTCCTGCTTCAGTGACGTCCATATGTGGTGATCGAACTCCATGCGTTTGAAATGCTGGCGCAAGTATTCCGGCCCTTTGCGCAGTACTTCGTCGTCTTTCAAACCGGTAATGCGACTGTACGCCGGATTGATGGCTTCGATGGTGCCCAGGGCGTCGGTAATGACCACGGCTTCCATGGCCTGGGTAAAGACCGATTGCAACAACAAATCGGCAATGTGCGCATCAGGGTCAGGCACCAGACTGCTGTGCCCCAGATCGACATTACCGATGCGCTCTTCCAGTTGCGACGCGCGTTCCATGATGCGTCCCATCATGCCATGAACCGACAAATGGGAGCGGATGCGTGACAGGACCACGGAGCGATTGAACGGCTTATGGATGTAATCGATAGCGCCCAGCTGAAAGCCCGCTTCTTCGGAGGCAGCATCGGTTTTAGCGGTGATAAACATCACCGGAATTTCGCGCCAGTCGACGCTGTTTTTCAGTACCTGACAGAGGGCATAGCCGTCCATGCCGGGCATGACGATATCGAGCAAAATCAGATTCGGGCGGGCTTCGTTTTCCAGGTAACGCAGCGCCTGTTCTGCACTGGTGACAACGGCCACGCGATAATCAAACTTTAACGTATCGGCCAACACCTTAAGGTTGTCTGGTTCGTCGTCCACTAACAGAATAAGAGGCTGCAAGGTGGCGCTGATGTCGGTGTTCATGTGCCCTCTCCTTCGCTGATGACTCGGTTCCTGCCTTCGGCCTTGGCCTGGTACAAATATTGGTCAGCCCGTTGGATCAGATCGTGGCTGATTTGAGAATGCTCTGGAACCGTTGTGGCCATTCCCCAACTGGCGGTCAGATGGATGTCTTGATCGTTAAAGGTAATCTTCGTATTGGCCAACAGCGACTGTGCCTTCTTGGCCAGTTGCAGTGCAAATTTATACGGCGTATTGGGCAACAGAACCACGAATTCTTCGCCGCCGTAACGACACACCAAATCGGATGGGCGTTTGGCTGTGGCGGTCAGAACCCGCGCCATTTCAATCAGGCAATGATCGCCGCCGTCGTGGCCGAAGGTATCATTTACGGCTTTGAAATGATCCAGGTCGCCGAACAGCAATGACATAGGGGCTTTTTGTCGGTAGTGCAGTGACCAGTAACGTTCATAGACCGAATCGAAGGTGCGCCGGTTGGCCAGGCCGGTCAGTGGATCAAGGCTGGCGAGGTTAATCAGCAATTGAGTTTTTTGTTGCAGTTCCAGGTGCGATCGCAATCGCGCCTGTAACACCGGCAGAGAAATGGGTTTGCGCAAAAAATCGCTGGCACCGGCTTGCAGGCAACGCACCTCGGTATCGGCGTCATGGCTGGCAGTCAGAACCACCAGGGGAATATTGGAGGCGTGTAATTGATGGCGCAATAAACGAATCAGTTCCAGTCCATGCATGTCAGGCAAGTTCAGGTCGAGCAGGATCAGGTTGGGTTGTTCCTGTGCCAGGTTCAGTGCCTGCTCACCATTGGTGGCGATGAGCGTTTCGCCGCATTCATTCAGGGTGGGCAGGATGGAATGGATGATCAACGGATCGTCTTCAATAATCAGAATGCGGGCATCCGGCGTGTCGTGATTAAACATCGCTGCGCTCCTTGATCTTTTTGATGGTGCTGCGGGCATTGGTGTAGTCGAACTGGTCAATCTGCTCGAGTAACTGTTGATAGCGGCTCGCCATGGCACCAGACGAGGCAAGCCCGCGTAATTGCATCAAGAGTTCATCGGAAACAACTCGTGACCGCGACAAAATGGCATCAACCTCATTGAGCAACGCCGGGCTGTCTTCTGCATTGACGGCAGTTTGGGGTAAGTTGTTCAGCGATAACGGTTTTAGAGCCGATAAGGTTTGCTCCAGCGGTTGCTTGATGCTGTCGAGTGGGACCGGCCATTGTGATTTAACCCTTTGTTCCAGTGACTGGGCGGCCTCGCTGAGTTGCAATAGACCCAGACTGCCAGAGGTTCCTTTAATGGTGTGTAGCATCCGTTTGACCGTTTGAACGTCATCCGCCTCGGCGGCCTGGTTGAGCTGTTTACTGAAGTCCTGATAATTGCGCGCAAAACCCAACAGCAAATGTAGGACAGCGGCTTCCTGCCCTTGAAAACGACGCATGACTTCGTCGGTATTTTCGCCCATCTGGTCGAAGAGACTTTCCAGGTCGACGCCGGATTCCGATTGAGTATTGGCGATGGGTCCGGCTTCTGTCGGTTGCGTTTCCGGCGAGACTAGCAACCAGTGGTACAGCGTATCGACCAGCTGTACCAGATCGATAGGTTTGGCCACATGGTCGTCCATGCCCGCGCCCTTGGCCTGAGCGATATCGTCTTCCATCACAGCGGCACTGAGCGCGATGATTGGCAGTTCAGGTCCAAGCATTTCGCGGATACGGCGGGTGGTTTCGAAGCCATCCATCTCCGGCATATGCAGGTCCATCAGGATGGCGTCGTATTCGTTATCGTGCACCAACGCCAATGCTGTTTCACCGCTGTCACACACCTCTAAAGAAATGCCCAGATTGGCCAGTAAGGTACGGGCAATTTCCTGATTCAACGCATTGTCTTCGACCATCAAGATGCGTTTATCACTCAGCTGCTTGGCCTGGTCTTTCATGCGCGCTTGATCGTCTTCATCCTGAGTCAACTCGCTGTCAGCGCTGTTGCTATCCAGGCGGGCGAGGACATCGTAGAGCGCTGAGGAGGTGAAGGGTTTTTTCAGCAGAGGGACGTCATGGATATCTTGAGCTTTGATGTCATTGAGCAGATCGTAAGGGGCTTGGTTGGTCGTTAAAACTGTGAGTGGTGGTGTCTCATCGTCATTGCGCACGGCGTTAATGAGTTCCAGGCCGGAATCTTCATTGAGTTGCCAGTCGACCAAGATGGCGTCGTAATCTTTGTCGTCCTGGTTCACCGCCGCTAATCCTTCTTCCAGGGTCAGGGCGGTATCGGCTTTTATGTTCCAGCTTTCGAGGTAGGCTTTGGTCATATTCACAGAGGCTCTGCTGCTATCGACCACTAGTACCTGTTTCATTCGGGGTGGACGCTGGATTGCCTCTTCAACCACTTCATGATCCAACTCGAAATAGAATTCACTGCCTTTGTTTTCGGTGCTGCTGACACCAATGGTGCCGTCCATGAGTTGCACCAGCGTCCGACAGATACTTAAGCCCAGCCCAGTGCCGCCGAATTCGCGAGTGGTGTCGTTATCGGCCTGGTTGAAGTATTCGAAAATACTCTGCTGTTTCTCTTCAGGAATGCCGATGCCGCTGTCTTTGACGGAATAAATCAGATGCGCATTTAGGGCATCTTTGCTGGCCAGGGTGACGGATAAGATAACCTCGCCTTGGCGAGTGAATTTAAGGGCGTTGCCGACCAGATTATTCAACACCTGGTTCAAACGATGCGGGTCGCCTTTTAATCGGCGCGGTATGCGCGGATCAACCCAGACCAAGAGTTCGACGTCTTTTTTATAGAAGGCGGAATCGAATAATTTAACGGTATTGTTAAACAGCCGCTCCACATCGAAGGATTCATAGTTGATGGTTAATTTTCCCGCCTCAAGTTTCGACAGGTCAAGAATGTCGTTGAGCACATGCAGCAATGATTTGGCCGACGCCCGGGCATTGTTGATGTAGTCGTGTTGCTGAATGTTCAGTTCAGTATCGCGAATGATATCCAACAGCCCGATGATGGCGTTCATCGGTGTGCGAATTTCATGGCTCATATTGGCCAGAAAGTGGCTTTTGGTCGCCGCAGTAGCTTCGGCCTGGCGGGTGCGTTCGGCCAGCGCCTGGTTCAGTGCTTCGACATCTTTGCGCGCCTGAATGATTTCTGTGAGATCGGTGCTGATGGAAATCACACCGTTGATCATCGACCGCTGGCTGTTGGCCGGGTCCGGTTTGATGTGGGGCACGTAAGTTGTGTGCAGATGTTGCGTGCGATTTTCGCCATCGATAACGGTGCGCTCAAAGGTGGTTTTGTCACCCTCCATTGCCCGTGTTAGCAAGGGGTAGCACAGTTGGTAGTCATCGCCTTCAAGCGCTTCATTGAAATATTTACCGAGCAGCTCGGAGCTGGGTACTTTGAACCAACGCTCGAAGGTTTCGTTGACGTATTCGCATTGTTCGTCACGATTCCAGTAAATCACCAGGGCGGGCAATACATTGTTCAGGGTTTGCTGAAAGGTCAGGCTGGCGTCGAGTTCCTGAGTCACATCAGCATTGTCGCGGCGCAATTGGGTGGCGCGTTTTTGGGTTTGATACATCACTGTGCTGAATGCAGCCAGGGCCAATAACAAGGCGCCGCTGACTAACAGAAAATAGCGCAGGTTACCGCTGGCGGCGGCGTTCAACGCACTGCGCGGCACCACGGCCATGACCCATAATTCGGTGCTGGCGATAACGGCTTCGCTGTCGTTGCCGATCATCAATTTCGACCACCGCCATTTACCCGAGGGTAACTCAGCGAGGTTGTCAGCACCCTGGCTATTGTTCAGGCTCTCCCAAAGTTCGGGGTAAGTTTGGCCAATGGTGATATCGCTGCCTAATTGCGAACCCCACAGCCATTCCTGGCGATCGTGCAATAGCCACTGACCTTGGGAATCGGCCAGATAAAGACGGTTTTCGGACTGAAAGCGATGGACGGTTTCGAGCAGGGTGCTGAGTTCCAGATTAAAAATCAGGTAACCCAGATCAACATCATTAACAACGGGCAGGCGCAAGCTGTATCGGATGGTGGGCCGCAGCGGGCGCTCAATTTCACCAAACTCAACGTTTAAATCGGCGTCTGTAATGGCGACCTCGTAAGGCTGCGACGAGATGGCGAGTTGGTGATAGTAGCGATCGGCTTTGTTCTGCAATTCGTCATTGGGCGATTGGGTAATGTTGCCAGTTTCCCGGTCGACATCGACGCGTAAGGCTTCGTCGCCGTCAGGCAGTATCCAGCGCAGTTGCATGTAGTCGCGATTGCGCAGCGCGACGCCACTCAAGCTCGCGGCCAGGGCACGGTTGCGCTCAACCGGGTTGCCACTGGACATGGCTTGCAAAACGAAGGGATTGGCAACGGTACCGATGAGGTGCTGGATGGGTTGGTTTAATGCAGCGTTCAGCAGTGCGCGTGTTTCAGCCAGTTCGCGAATTTGTAATTCGTCAAAAGCGGCTTTTTGTTGTTCTTCGCGTTCATGTTCGATGCTGTAGCCAAGAAAAATAAACAGCAGGGTGATAGGCACCAATACCAACGTTAATAACCGTTTTGCATCCTGGTCCAGTGTTGGCAGGTTCGACTCACTCATCAACCACAACCTCCTTCTTGATTGTTACTTGGCAAAAAACACCGCACCCCTCTCCTGAGGCCTATTTCAGCGTAGTCTAACATTGGCCGATTGGTATTTTTTTACATCCCGATCAGCGAGATTCGTAAAACGTCCCGGCAGATGAACGCCCTGTTCCCAGTCAAGCGCCCGATCAGATGACTTGCGTCAGTTTGAACGTTCCGGACTGCTCTAGTCTGTGATGCTGAAAACAAAAAGGAGCCTTGCTATGTCGATTCCTCATTCTCCGCCGGGTACTCAGGTCTTTGATGGCCCTATGGCGACGCAGGGTTATGCCCTGAATAAGCTGTGTTATTCCTTTAATGAAGCCGCTGCGCGCGAGGCCTTTCAGGCAGATGAAAGCGCTTATTGCGACCGTTTTGGTCTGAGTGCTGAGCAAAAAGAGGCGCTGCTGAAGCGCGATGTGCTCAAACTGCAGGCGCTGGGTGGTTCGATTTATTACCTGGCGAAATTCGCCGGTGTACTGGGTTTGGGTGTGCAGGATGTCGGTGGTTTGCAAACCGGGATGAGCACCGACGAATTTAAAGCCATGCTGGTTGATGGCGGTAACCGTCGTTTTGGAGAGTATGATTATGAGTAAGATCATCGGCGGTATTACCACCAGCCATATTCCGGCCATCGGTGTTGCGATGGACAAAGGCCTGGAAAACGAACCCTATTGGAAAGAATTTTTCGCCGCTTATCCGCCGGTTCGACAATGGCTGAATGAACAAAAGCCCGACATTGCCATCGTGTTCTACAACGATCACGGTCTGGAGTTTTTCCTCGACCGCAAACCGACCTTTGCCATTGGCACCGCCCGTGAGTATCACAACGCCGACGAAGGCTGGGGCATCAAGCCCATTCCGCCCATTACCGGTGAAACGGATTTGTCGTGGCACATCGTGAACAGTCTGATTGAAGACGACTTCGACCCGACTGTTTGTCAGGAAATGCGTGTCGACCACGGTTTGACGGTTCCGCTGTCGCTGATGTACCCAGGCCACGATTACCAGCATATTCAGGTGATTCCGGTGGCCATTAACTGCGAACGTCACCCCATGCCGAAACCGTCACGCAGCTTTGCCCTGGGTCAGGCTATTGGCCGGGCGGTGGAATCCTGGTCGGGCGATAAGAAGGTGGTGATGTTCGGGACCGGTGGTTTGTCGCACCAACTCGATGGTGAGCGCGCTGGTTACATTAACCACGAATTTGACCACTACTGCATGGATCAGCTGGTGCCGAACCCGGAAGCGCTAACGCGTTACTCCAATGGCGATCTGCTGAAAATCGCCGGTTCACAAGGCGTGGAACTGGCCATGTGGCTGGCGATGCGCGGTGCGCTGCCGGGCAAGCTGACCGAACTGCACCGGTCTTACCACGCACCGATTTCCAATACCGGTGCTGGCGTGATGTTGATTCAAAACGACTGAACGAAAAAAACCCCGCCGAAGCGGGGTTACTGCGCTGAAGGCCGCCGGGCTAAAAGAGGGAAAACGCACCGGCGGGTGGCGTACAATCGTTTGGCTTAAGCCGCTTGTTTCTTGGCGGTTTCAGCGACGTGCTGGCCTTGGAAGCGGGCGATGTCCAGTTCGTTCTCGCTCGGCTGACGGCTGCCGTCGCCACCGGCCAGGGTGCCGGCACCGTAAGGGCTGCCACCGGTGATGTCGTCCATATAGGTCAGGCCAGGACAGGTGTAAGGCACGCCAACGATGACCATGCCTTGGTGCAGCAAGGTGGTGTGGAACGAGGTGATGGTGGTTTCGTGACCGCCGTGCTGAGTGCCGGTGGAGGTGAATACAGAACCCACTTTGCCCACCAGTTTGCCTTGTGCCCACAGACCGCCGGTCTGGTCGAGGAAGGTGCGCATTTGGCCGGTCATGTTGCCGAAACGAGTCGGGCTGCCGAAGATGATGGCGTCGTAATCGGCCAGTTCATCAACGCTGGCAACCGGATGTTCGAAGTCGGTTTTGGCACCGATGGCCGCCAGCGCTTCAGCGCCCATGGTTTCCGGGACGCGCTTGATGGTTACGTCAACGTCGCCAGCGCTTTTGGCACCTTCGGCAACGGCTTTGGCCATGGTTTCCATATGGCCATACATGGAGTAGTAGAGCACCAGTACTTTAGTCATGTCAGTTTCCTCACTGGACAATGTGAACGAAAAGTTCGAATACGGGGCTCAGTATGCGCGCCTGCTGTCGTGATCAAAGCGAAGGAAATTGACGCCTGGGTTCAAAGATTTTCACCAAGGTGAGAAACGACGTTATCCGCCGCGCTCGAGCACTTTCTGGACGTACCAGCAGCTGGCGTGGATGTTCAATCCTTCCTGCCGTGCCCAGCCTAAACCGGCGTCGACCAGCTTTCGGGCCAGTCCGCGACCGCGCCAGTTGCCGGGCACATAGGTGGAGGTGAAGTCGATGTCCTGGCCGTTGATCTGATAGCGCAGATGACCCTGACCATCGTCCAGTGAGAGGATGAATAGCTGTTCGTCGGGGCGATGTTCAACCGCGTTCATGGTGGCTCCAGTGGCAGGAAAGAGGTGTTCATTCTTGCCGTTCCACCGCGCTTGCGTCCAGTGTTGCTAGAGCACGCGACCTTGGAGGTTGGCTTCCAGTCGTTCGATGCTGCGTTTACTGCTGTTTGATTGCGGGTAGATTTCCAGCACGGCTTCAAAGGCGCGAATGGCGGCGTTGGGTTGTTCCAGCTGCGCGAAAATGGCGCCGAGGCCGGACAAGGCGCCAAAGTGACGCGGTTCTAATGCTAGCGTTTGGTCGATGTCGGCGATTGATTGCTGGTAGTTACCCAGCAGGTAATGCACGGTGGCGCGTTTGTTCCAGGCTTCGGCGAAGTCGGGTTCGACGTCGATCAACGCATCGAAATTACTCAAGGCGGTTTCCAACTGACCGGCGCGCAGCGCGGCGGTACCGCGACGCATCAGCAGACCGGCTTCGTCGTTGGGCGCTTCGCTCCAGGCGCGCCAGATTTGTTGTTCGATCATGGCCGAGGTGGTGGCGTCGGGCGCGCGTTGCAGTCGGGCGAAAAGCGGATCGAGCCGGACATTGAACTGATCGGCCGCGGTCAGGCTGGCAAAGACCACCAGCAACAGCGACAGACTCCAGCGATGAACGGACATAAGGCGGCTTCCGTTAACGTCATCTTGGAATCGGCAGTCTAGACCAAAACCGGCGGCTTCACTGTCGACGGTAACCGGGAGGGGGTTAGAAATTCGCCGGCGTGGTGGCTGAGATGATCTGACAGGGTTCGTCGTAGGGGTTGCGGAAACGGTGCGGTCGGGTGGAATCGAAGTAGTAGCTGTCGCCTTTGCTCAACTGGTAGACCTCGCTGCCAACCGTCAACTCAAAGGCACCGCGCACCACCAGTCCGGCTTCTTCGCCTTCGTGCACATAAAGGTCGGCGCCGGTGTCAGCACCGGGTTCGTAGGTTTCGATCATAAACGCCAGAGCGCGTTTGCCGAAGGCGCGGCCGACCAGCTTCAGCTGGACGTCGTTGACCGACAGATCGAGCAGATCGTCCGGCGCATAGACCACCGGTTGGGTGGATTCGTTGTCGCTGTCTTCAGCGAAGAATTCGACCAGCGACATGGGGATGCCCTGCAGCACCTTTTTCAGCGAACTGACGCTGGGGCTGACGCTGTTTTTTTCGATCATGGAAATGGTGCTGTTGGTGACGCCGGCGCGCTTGGCCAGCTCCCGCTGCGATAATCCATGTTGTTCACGAATGGCTTTGAGTCGTTCGCCTACATCCAAGGGTGCATCCCTCCAGGGGGTTTCATTATTTTTTACAGACTATCAAACGCTACCGACCCTCACGATGCAAGCCCAGAAGCCACGGTGGTTATGGCTTGCAAAGCGCCGGTCGCTATGTCAAAAATACCAAACAATTGCCCAGTATAATTAACAGTTGAACCCATGACCACGATGTTGAATCCCCGCACCCATGGCCCGGATCATCCGGCCTCCTATTACGTTGATACCGCCCGCTACGACCAACGCTATCCGCAACTGACGGAATCGATTCAGGCCGATGTCTGCGTCGTCGGTGGTGGTTTCAGTGGCGTGAATACCGCGCTGGAACTGGCCGAGCGCGGCTACAACGTGGTGCTGCTGGAGGCGCATCGCATTGGTTGGGGGGCGTCCGGTCGCAATGGTGGTCAGTTGGTGCGCGGCATCGGTCATGGTTTAGCGCCGTTCCGCAAAGCCCTGGGCGACAGTGGCATGGCGGAAGTGGAAGCCATGGGCAGCGAGGCGCTCGCTATTGTGGCCCAGCGCATTGAACGCTATGGCATCGATTGTGATCTGCGCTGGGGGTATGCCGATGTCGCCAACCGGCCCCGGCATTGGCGTGAACTTCAGGCCGACGTTGAGGCTCTGAAAAAGACGTCGCTGGGTGATCAATTTGAGTTGGTTCCGCCGGAGCGTCTGGGCGAGGTGGTTGGTTCGGATCGTTATCTGGGCGGCGTGGTCGATCACGGCAGTGGTCATCTGCATCCGCTGAATCTGGTGACCGGCGAAGCCAGAGCTGCGGCCGATCTGGGTGTGCGGATTTTTGAACGCAGCGCCGTGACCGAGATGGTTGAAGGCGAACCGGTGCGCATCAAAACCGAATTGGGTGAGGTGACCGCGCAGCGGCTGGTGCTGTGTGGCAATGCGTATGTTGCCGGTCTGAACAAGACGCTGGCCGGGAAAGTGCTGCCTGCGGGCAGCTATGTGATGGCGACCGAGCCTCTCGATGACGCCACGGCCAAACGCGTGTTGCCGGGGAATCACGCGGTCTGCGACATGAATGTAGCGCTCGATTATTACCGGCTGTCGGCCGACAACCGCCTGCTGTTCGGCGGTCTGTGCAACTATTCCGGGCGCGACCCGCATTCCATCGAAGCGGTGCTGAAACCGCATCTGGAGCGAGTGTTCCCCTATTTAAAAGACGTGCGCATCGACTACCAGTGGGGCGGCATGATCGGCATCGGCGCCAACCGCTTCCCCCAGGTGGGCCGACTGCAACCCAACATCTACTACGCCCAGGCTTATTCCGGCCACGGCGTCAACGTCACTCACCTGGCGGCCCGGGTGATTGCCGAAAGCATTCACGCTGAAAGCGGGCGTCTGGATTTGCTGGAGAAGGTCAAACACATCACCTTCCCCGGCGGCCCGCGTTTTCGTTCGCCGTTGCTGGCGCTGGGGATGTTGTATCACCGCTTGAAGGATGTGCTTTAACCAAGGGCGCTGTCACAATGACGACCCGATCAACCATGGAACTCAGCTAATGAACCCAGTCGAACACCTGAGCATCTACATTGATGCCAAACCCGAAGCGGTTTATGCCTTTGCGGGAAATCCGGAAAATTTGCCGCAGTGGGCGGCGGGTCTGGCGCAAGCGCAACTGGAGCGTGACGGCGAAGTGTGGATTGCGGAAGCACCCTTCGGCACGGCCCGGGTCCGATTCACGCCCGACAATACCCTGGGCGTGATGGATCATCAGGTCGAACTCGATAACGGCGAAGTGGTGTTGAACCCGATGCGGGTGTTCGCCAACGGTACGGGCAGCGAGTTTGTGTTCACCCTGATGCGCCGCCCGGCCATGACCGACAGCGAATTTCAGGATGACAAAGCGGCCATTGAACGTGATCTGGCCGCGTTGAAATCGCTGCTCGAACGCTGACGCCGGTTAACCCGGCTCAGCTATCAAACCCCAGCGCTTCGCGTACTTCGTTAACGTCGTCGGCGATGTCGTCTTCGTCATTACTGTAGCGGGAAAAATCTTCCTGCACCGCCGCGAAAAATTCCTCGACCTTGTTGTTATCGGTCAGCCATTGAGCAATGTTCAGTTGCTCGCTCCAGGTGAAGAAATCATCGCGTCCCCACTGGTCGGCGGCGTGCGTCAGTCTCGCCAGTATTACCGGGTAGGTGTGGTCGTTGATGCCGCGTTGCGGAATGAGTTCACGCAGGAATTCACCGACGGTTTCTTCCGGCACCGCCAGCGTCAGGGAGGCGAGGTATTCGGCATAGAGCGGGCCGTATTCGTCACTGTGGCGCAGCAGCGCTTCGGCAGCGTAATTGCCGTAAGGCGTGTCGTCTTCGTACCAGCCATTGCCGTTGTCTATCTTAATCAGCCAGTCGATCTGGGCGCGCAGGTAGCCTTCGATTTGCGGCCAGGCTTGCAGTTCGGCGGCACGGTTGAACAGGGCATCGAGATACTCGCTGATGGTGACGTCGGGCAGATCCGTTTCGCTGATGGCGAGCGCTTCGATCGGGTGTTGCAGGTAGCTATATAACTGCGCTTCCAGCGCCTTTTGTTCGCCCGATTTCAGCCAGTCGTCCAGGTGGTTGTATTCGAAACTGCCGATGTCCGGATCGCGTTTGGTGTTATGGCTTTCGATCAGCCAGTCATCGAGCAAGGTGCCAATGGCATCGGCCGAATCGGCGCTGGCAATGGAATCGAGTTTTTGTTGCCAGTGCTCAAGCGCACGCTGCTTCATATCGGCTAGCTGACTGAGTAACTCAGCCGGAATGCCAGCGCGGATTTCTTCGTCGCTGCGTTGGGGGCCACTGAAGTAACCTTCGTCTTCCCAGTCTTCATCGGGGCCAATCGGAGCGGGTAGTGACTGATAGAACTCATCCCACTGCTCGCTGTCGCCGTGGCGTTCTTCCAACAGGAAAATCCCTTCACTGGCAAAAAAGGCTTCGTGATCGGGGTCGATGGCGTTCAGGTAGCGGCTGATTAACGGCAGCCAGCGGGCGTCGCTTAAGCCCAGTTGGAGCGCACAGTCGGCCAGTGCCGGTTTATCGCCTTCACCGAAGCAGTTATCGGCGTCGGGATAGTCGATAAAGTGTTCGAGAATTTCCGCCATCTGAGCGGCGCCGTCTTTTACGTCAATGGCGCGCGCAAAAAAGCGCTCCTCGTTCCACACCTGTTTGCCGTCGCTCAGCGCAATGATCAGTCGGTTGCCGTGACACAGTTCAGCGATGTCTTCGCATTTGACGACCAGGCGTTTCAGCGCGAAGCCGACGCCCACATCGCTATTGAGGTTAAAGACGTCGAGCACGGTGCGGCCGACCAGGGCCAGGTCTATTTCCTGTTCGGCGCTGGCTTCCCAGCCGTCTTCCCAGTACTGCTGGTCATCGGGCAGCAGGCACCAGTCATCGAGGCCGGCGCTGTCGCCCGTGAGCCGCGCTATGGCGTTTTGATCGAGCGATAGCCAGTGCCGGTGATGCCAGTCGTCGAACACAAAAGCCGGTTGTTCGGCGCTGGGCCATTGCACCAGACCGCGTTCGAGAAAAAAGTGGCGGCGTTTATTGGCGTCGGTTTTTTCAGCGGCACCAAAGAGCGGCGAACGCCATTGGCCGTCGACACTCAGACCGCGTACCGAGCCATCGCTATAGACCACCCAGACCTTGCTGTCGGCAAAATGCAGTGCGCTGATGCGTGCGAGAAATTCCTGGCGGTGTTCATCATTGTTCGGGTCGCTGATGTCGTCCAGTTCATCCGGGCTGAAAGCGCGCACCGTTAAGCGCTGTACCAGGGCGTTGTTGCCGCTGCCGAACTGGGTGCTGTCGATCAGATCGATCTGACTCAGCCAGCGGCCGTCGGCATCGACGTAAATTTTCATGGTCGGCAATGCCAATAAACCGCTGTGAGTTTCGACTGCAACGCGGCCGCTGTTGTGGCTCCAGTCTTCCGGTGGCGCGTCGAGATTGTGTTCGTATTCCCAGGCCACACCGGCGTCGCGATCGATGCTCAGGCGCAGCCCAAATTGCGCCGGCCTCCATTGGTCGTCGCTGTGCCGGTAGTCGCCGGCGCAGGCGACAATCAGGCTGTTGTCCGGTCCGGCAAAGAGCGGATCGGTGAACTTAATGTCGTAGAACGGGTAGGGGCCGACTTCGTCTTCGTCGATGTCGTCGTCGGCGAATTCGAGTTTCAGCGTCTGGCTGAAGGTCAGTTCATCGCCTTCGAATTGCCACAGATCGAGCTGGTCATCGTTGTGGCTTTTCTCCGACAACACGGCAAGCGTTTTGCCGTCGCTGAGCACCACAGCGTGGCAATACTGGCGCTGATAATGATGCACAAAGGTGGTTTGCTGACGCTGCGTATCGAGCAGATAAAAACAGCCATTAATATCGTAAGCAACGCGGCTGTGTTGCTGGCCTTCGACGCCATGAAACGGCTGTGTCAGGGCGATGCTGCCACTGGCTTTATCGAGCGCTGTGGTCCAGCGCAGTTGCCATTCTTTCAGGTTGTTGCCGGCTTGTAATAAGTACAGACGCGGCGCGCCGTTTTCGCAGTCGGCGTAGAGCAGGTGGTTGGCTTGTAGCGCAAAGAAATTTTGCATCGTCGGATCACCAGTCGTCGTAAGGATCGCGCACGTCGGCGCGGGCATCGCTGTCGTTGTAAGGCGCGGGCACGGCGGCTAAAAATTCAGCCAGTTCGCTGCTGCCGTCGTGTTGTTCGCGGATCAGCGGCAGCGTCTGGTTAAGGTGCAGCGGGTCGGCTTGTTCCAGATTGGTATTGGCGTGCTGGAAATAACGCGCCAGCAGCGGCAGCTCTTCGGCTTTGTAGGCCAGGCAGATGGCCAGATCGCCGAGTACGCTCTTGCGGTCGAGCGGTTGTTCCGGGTCGATATTGGCGCGCAGATTTTGCCATTGCTCGGTCGATAACGGCCAGTCAAGCAGGGCGTTCAAAATGGCCTGCGACAGCTCACGACCATTCTGGCCATCGCTGTCGGCGTGGCCGGCGTAAGGGAAAAACTGGGCTTCGCTTTGCCGACGGCCGAGGCTGTCGCTGAACGCAAAGTAGCAACGCGGCTGGTTTTGCTGAGCGAGTTGCGCGCCGATGGCGGGCATCAGCGTCAGCAGTTGTTGCAGCGCGGCAATCTGGCCAGCGTCGCTTTCCAGATCGCTGCTGGCGATTTCGATGCGGCCGCTGGCGGCAGGAATGGCCTGGCGTTGTGCCTCCAGTTGCAGCGCGGCGGGTTGATAGGGCGAACAGATCAGCCAGTCGTCTTGTATCTGGTCGAGCTGCGCCTGCCAGGTTCTGGCGTCTTCGAATTCGCCGATCGACAACCGCAGTTCACCGGCCGGCGCGGGCAGCAAGGCGACGACTTCGGCGTCGCTGAACAGCGCTTTGACTTCGCCGTTAACCAAACGACCCAGTTTGTAGAGTGGTGAAACAGCCTGGCCGTCCTGGCTGATTTTTAAAACACGGCCATCGAGCCACGCCAGCCAGAAGTGCTCTGGCTGGTTGGGGTCGATCCAGACGCCGGTCAGGGTGTTGAGAAAATCCTGCCAGCTGTCGTTGTATTGCGAGCTGAGTTCGCCGGAGGCCAGCGCCGCTAAATCGTCGCAGGCGTCGTCGTCGAGATCGATCATGGCCGGGTCGAGCCAGCGCAGCGGCAACCGCCAGCTGGCGTCCGGCTGATTCAGATTGATGGCGGTGACGCCGGCCTGAAAACGACGCTCGTCGCCTTCGCCTTGGGCAACCACTTCATTGGCCGCCGACTGCACCAGCCAGCCAGCTTCTTTAAACAGAAACTGGCTGCGACGGACGCTGACTGATTCCGGTGTCGGTTTGGAATCGAGTTCGAGCCAGTCGGCTTGCTCGTTATCCGGATCGATGATCAGCAATTGATGGTCGCGGAATTTGTAGCCGTCTTTGTCGTTGCGCGCATAGAGCGCGAACTTGCCATCGGCGCGCAGCGTCAGCATCTCGTACTCGAAGCGCAACTCGTCCGGGGCGTCCAGCGCCAGTCGCGGACCGTCGGCTAGGTCCGGCAGGTTGAAGCTGATCAGGTGAGGGCCACGGATGCCGGGCAGCCGCATCCGGCCAGCCATCCACAAGCGCTGACGGTTGGCATCGAGACAGACGCCCAGATCGCCACCGAAGTTTTGTTTCAGCGTCGGTTCCAGGGTGTGAATATAACCGTTGCCTTCAGTCCCGCCTTCGGCATTGGCGATATAGATCGAACCGTCGCGGCAGACGGCGATAAAACGCTGCGCATCGAGCCAGTCGAGCAGGTGAATGTCGGCGTCTTCGGTGCCGATCAGTTCGTACTGGGCGACCAGTTCGGGCGCGCTGTCGCCCTGGCGTGTGATGCGAACCTGCTGCGGGCCAATGTAGTCGAGCGCGGCGGCGCTGAGCGTCAGGGTATTTTCAGACATAAAACCTCCGAATTAAGAACGGCCCAGCAGGGCATTAAAGGCACGCGCTACCACAGCGCCCACGGCGCGGGAACGATCGGACTTCAGGCTTTCCAGGCCGGGACGGTGACGCTCGGCATCTTCTGCCAGCCAACTGACCAGGCGCTGGCGGTTTTTGGCGTTGAGCACTTTATCGAGCGGCGGGAAGGCGTCTTTGCTGGCCCAGTCCGATAGATACGGAAAAACGTCATAGTCGACCGCCAGAGCCACGCGCATGGCCGGCGGGATATCCAGATGGTCGATTTTCCCCAGTACCCAGGCGGCGGTGTCGCTCTGCAGTTGGGCCGAGACATCCGGGTCGCGAATGCTGTCGTGGCCCATCACCGGATGCGACCAGCGCTGTTCCATCTCGACGTTGCCACTGGTGATTTGCGCGGCCACATAGGCCGGTTCCATCGGCTGCCGTTCCAGCAGTTTCAGGCCGCGCCGACCGTGGTTGAGCATCAGCGTGACCAGTCGATTGCTGCGCCGTTCATCGAGCAGCGTCCACAGATAATATTGCGGGCCGAGCAGCGTTTCGGTGTTGGTGCGTGAACTGAGGTCCTGCGCCAGATGTTTAGCCAGGAAGTGCTGCAGTTCGCTGCGGTCTGGGTTATCGGCCGGCTCGTTCAGGTAAGCGAGTACTCGCTGGGCGGTTTCCAGCCCGACTTTTTGCCGCGCCGGGTAGATCTCGTCCCAGTCGAGGTTGTCGTCCACCACCGAATGGTCGATCAGGTAATGCGTCAGCGCCTGTTCGAAATCGCTGTCCAGCCAGTCCGGCAGATGCAGTTCGTTGCCCGGGTCGGTGGCGGCATGTCGGCTTTGCAGGTCGATGCAGAACTGGATGCGGTCGCAGTCTTCGCGACGCTGCAGGGCGTCGAGAAAGGCCAGATATTGCTTGCGCGCATGGGCTGCCAACATGCCGCCGCCGTTCAGCTCGACCTCGGCGAAGTGATCGAGTTTGGCGATGTAGCGCTGCCAGAAACGCGGATGCGCCGGTCGGTAATGACTGACGCGCTGATCCGAGATCACCTCGAACACTGCCAGTTGCGCTTCATCGACGCCGCAAGCTTCCAGTTGCTGGTACAGCTGGTGCTCCAGCACCTCGTCGTCGATGCCATGCAGCAGCGGGTATTGGCTGTGGATGCGCAAGGTTTTGCGCAGCATCCGTTGCGGTGCCAGATCGAGCAATAAACGCCACAGACGCTGCACAGACTCAAGCAATTCCGTTGCGGAAATCTGGTTCTGCTGCTGCGCCACCTGAAGTTGGAACAGCAGCATGGCGCCGGCCTGGAAGCCGTTGCGCTGGAAGAACAGCGAATAGCCGGGCTGGTTATTGGAGATGCGATCGCCCAGCGTGCCGGCATCGTTACTCAGGTGCTGCGCTAACCAATCGCGGGCGCTGGCGTGATCGCTGCCGCTGCCTGCCAGAATGTATTGGCGCACCGACTCGTCGAGTTGGCCGTCGCGGCACGCCTGCGCCAGGGTGTCGCACAGGCTGGGCATCAGGTTTTGCTCGATCCAGTTAAACAGCAAACGCCGGGTATCGGCTGCGACTTCCGGTCGCTGATAGCTGTGCCAGGCGTAGTAGAGCGTGCCCGGTCGCACCGGCCAGCGGTCGGGGTTGAGCACCTGCGGAAACTGATCGGCCAGTTCGTCCGGCAGGCGACACGAATGCGGTTCGATGTCGTAGCGATCCAACCCGCCCAGCCAGTCGCTGAAGCTGCGCGCTTTTGCGCGGTCGTTCAGGGCGGCCATTTGTTCGGCCGGGGTCTGGCGTCTGGGCGGCTCGTCGTTAATGTCGTCCGCTTCGTCTTCCATATGCGCCAGAGCGATGACGACGAGTGGATCTTCATCGACGTTGGCGCTTTCGATCTGTTGTTCCAGCGCCATGGCTTCGCTTTCCAGCGTGCCGCTTTGGAAAGGCTGTTGGTTCACCTCATCGAGCCATGCTTCGTCGTCGTCGCGCTCCACCTCGACCGGCCAGTCGGCGTCCAGGCTTTGGTAAAAGCTCAGTACCGGTTCGGTGTCGTCGTAGCTCTGTTCGCCGTGGTAGGCCAGCAGCGGCCGTTCCATCAGGCGTTCATGCAGTTGCTCGCGGAACTGCTGGTAGCGCTGGGCGTCGTTTTGCAGCACCTGATAGAGCGATTCGGCTTCAGGCTGAGCTTCCTCGTTTAAGTGAAAACGGCTGCGGAAGCCGGGGTTGTCGCACCACAGATAGGCGCGCAGCAGGTTGTCGTCCCAGCCGTGCTGTTGCAGAAACGGCAGCATCAGACCGTCGGCCAGGCGGTGATGTTCGTTGTCCCAGTAGGGAATGATAAAGCTGGTGAAACGCCACAGTTGTGCCGGGTCGTCCAGCGCCAGCAGGTAGAGCGCTTCCAGACCGAACAGAAACTCATCGTCGACATTCATATCGGCGCTGTCGTTGCGACGGCGGGCGTAGTCGAGGATAAACAGCGACGTCTGGTGCAGCGCCGGTTTCAGTTCCGGGTAGTTCAGCGCCGCCGCAAACAACAGCGCTTCGCTGAGATAGATCGGTTGGCCGTCGCTGATGGATGTGGGTAATGCCTGCTGGCGGATGCGTTGTACGGCCCGTTCCAGTTGCGGTAGCTGCTTGCCCGCGTCCGCAGGCTGCAGACGGCTGCCGTCGGGGTGCACAAATTCGACATTGAGCAGGCGCTGGTTGCCTTTGTCGAAGGCCTCGTCGCTATCGAGCAGCAGCCGGTACTGACGCAGAGCGTCCTCAAAACTGCTGGGGTCAGCGGGATCGACAACAATAAAAATCTCTTTGTCGAACTGGCTCATCGGCGGCACTCCAGATTTTAAAGCGGCGCAAAATAATCGACCGACCACCAATGCGCAATGACGCAGATCGCATTAAGCGTTTGTTTTTATTAATTTTTGTGTGCGTTTTTTAACCAGGAACGGCCGCCGAATTGGCAGCCGTTTGAAGGTTTTAATGCAGCGGGTTTTAAGTGTCTCCCGTCCAGCGTCTCCCGCTGCAAGCGCAGCCTACAGCGCTTACAGCTTTATCCAGGTCGCCTTAATCTCCGAGTACTTATCGAACGCATGCAGCGATTTATCGCGGCCATTGCCCGACTGTTTATAACCGCCGAAGGGCGCCGTCATGTCCCCAGCGTCCCACTGGTTGACCCAAATCGAGCCGGCGCGCAGGCCTTTGGCAAAGCGATGGGCGCGGCTGAGGTTGGCGGTCCAGACGGCGGCCGCCAAACCATAAACGCTGTCGTTGGCGATGCGCAGTGCTTCGTCTTCGTCGTTGAAGCGAATCACCGACAGCACCGGGCCGAAGATCTCTTCCTGGGCGATGCGCATGTCGGCGGTGACGTCTTCAAACACCGTCGGCTCGACAAAGAAGCCGCCGTCGACGGCGTTCAGGCGTTCGCCACCGGCGGTCAGGCGGGCGCCGCCTTCGTGGCCGGCAGCGATGTAGCTTTGTACGCGCTGCAATTGGGCTTCATCGACAATGGCGCCAACGTTGGTGGCCGGGTCGAGCGGGTTGCCGGGTTTCCAGGTGGCGATGGCAGCGCGCACCTTCTCCATAAATTCATCGGCGATGCTGGCTTCAACCAGCAAGCGCGAACCGGCGGTGCAGACTTCGCCCTGGTTAAAGCAGATGCCTTCGGCGGCGGCCGCAGCGGCGGCGTCCAGATCGGGCGCATCGGCGAAAACAACGTTCGGTGACTTACCGCCGGCTTCGCTCCAGATGCGTTTTAAGTTGGACTCGCCCGAGTACACCATCAGCTGTTTGGCGACGCCGGTGGAGCCGGTAAATACCAGCGTATCGACGTCCATATGCAGCGCCAGCGCTTTGCCGACGGTATGGCCGAAGCCGGGCAGCACGTTGAACACGCCTTTGGGAATGCCGGCTTCGGTGGCAAGCGCGGCCAGTCGAATGGCGCTCAATGGCGATTTTTCCGAGGGTTTCAGAATGACCGAATTGCCCATCGCCAGCGCCGGACCGATCTTCCAGCTGGCCATGATCATCGGGAAATTCCACGGCACGATGGCGGCGACCACACCGACCGGTTCGCGCGTCACCAGGCCGAGTTCATCGTGCGCCGTTGGGGCAATCTCGTCGTACAGCTTGTCGATGGCTTCGGCCGACCATTGAATGGAGCGCACCGTGGCGGGAATATCGACGCTGGTGGAATCGCCAATCGGCTTGCCCATATCGAGGGTGTCGAGCAGCGCCAGTTCGTCGCCATGCGCTTTGATCAGTTCCGCAAAACGCAGCAGCACCGATTTGCGTTTGGCCGGTGGCAGTTGTGACCACTCACCACCATCGAAGGCTGTGCGGGCGGCGACGACGGCGCGGTCGGCATCGGCGGCGTTGCAGGCGGCGACATTGGCCAGCAGACGGTTGTCGATGGGGCTGCGTGATTCGAACGTTTCGCCCGACAGCGCATCGCTGTATTCGCCATCAATATAGGCGCGGCCTTCGGGTTTCAGAGTGGCGGCCTCTTGGGTCCAGTATGCAAGCGTTTGGGTGGTCATGGCGGCCTCGGCAATGGCATTTGAATGCTGCCACCTTACTCCACTGCCTTGTGAACTTTCAATATATTGAACGCTTGTTGAGGCGCGCTTTTGGTGCAGCTCGGCTCAGACAGAATCAACCTATGCGGTGGTTGGCGGCCGTGAATCTTTGGCATACACTGGCGCGACATGTTCAAAATAACAAACGTCGCGATGCCGATTTCGAGCAAGCCGATGTTTCACCTCATTGCCATAGCGAGGCTGCCATGTCTGTTAATACCGATGCCTTCTGGATGCCCTTCACCGCCAATCGCCAATTCAAGGCCGAACCGCGCCTGCTGGTAGCGGCCGAAGGCATGCACTACACCACTGAAGACGGTCGTACTCTGCTCGACGGCACCGCGGGCCTGTGGTGTGTGAACGCCGGTCACGGTCGTGAGTCTATTTCCTCCGCGGTGCATAAACAAATCAGCACTCTTGATTACGGCCCGACGTTTCAGATGGGCCACCCGGCACCGTTCGAGCTGGCCGAGCGTCTGGTGCAGTACACGCCCGAAGGTATGAACAAGGTGTTCTTCACCAACTCCGGTTCCGAATCGGTCGATACCGCCCTGAAGATTGCGCTCGCCTATCACCGCGCCAAGGGCGACGGTCAGCGCACCCGTTTGATCGGCCGCGAGAAGGGTTATCACGGCGTTGGTTTCGGTGGCATTTCGGTGGGCGGCCTGGTGAATAACAAGCGCGCCTTTGGTCCTGGTCTGCCCAATGTGGCGCACTTGCGTCATACGCTGCTGCCGGAAAATGCCTTCAGCCGGGGTTTGCCGGAAGCCGGTGTCGATTTGGCCGAAGACCTGCAACGCATGATCGACCTTTACGGCGCCGACACCATCGCCGCGGTTATTGTCGAACCGGTCGCCGGGTCGGCCGGTGTGGTGTTGCCGCCAGTGGGTTATTTGAAACGCCTGCGCGAGCTGACCCAACAGCATGGCATTCTGCTGATTTTCGATGAAGTCATTACCGGTTTCGGTCGCGTTGGCGAAGCCTTTGCTGCGACGCGTTTTGGTGTGACGCCCGATTTAATGACCACCGCCAAAGGCCTGACCAACGGCTCTGTGCCGATGGGCGCGGTGTTTGCCGCCGACTTTATTCACGATGCCTTTATGAACGGATCCGATGCGACCATCGAGCTGTTCCACGGCTACACCTATTCCGGTCATCCGGTGGCGGCGGCTGCTGGTCTGGCGACGCTCGATATTTACGAAGCTGAAGGTTTGTTCCAGCGCGCACTGGAACTGGAAGTGCGCTTCCAGGATGCGTTGCACAGCCTGAATGACCTGGATGTGGTGAAAGACATTCGCAACATCGGTCTGGTCGGTGGCATTGAATTGCATCCGCGCGATGGCGCTGTGGGCGCGCGCGGCTACGATGTGTTCCATCACTGTTACTGGCAAGGCAATGTGCTGACCCGCTGCACTGGCGATACGCTGGCGCTGTCGCCGCCGCTGATCATCAGCGAAGACCAGATCGACCAAATCATCAGTGCCATCCGCACTGCCATCCAGAGCGTTGGCTGACACCGAATCGAGGAGTTTGTTATGCAACAGATCAATCACTTTATTGGCGGCCAGCACACCGGCGCATCCAACCGTCAGGGGCCGGTGTTTAACCCGGCCTTGGGTGAACAAACGGCTCAGGTTTCGCTGGCGTCGAAAGCCGAGGTGCAACAGGCCGTCGACGCCGCACGCGCAGCCTTGCCCGACTGGATGGAAACCTCCCCCCTGAATCGGGCGCGAATTTTATTTCGCTTCAAAATGCTGCTCGATGAACGCCTCGATGAGCTGGCGCGGGTAATCAGCGCCGAGCACGGTAAGGTGTTTGAAGACGCCCGCGGTGAAGTGATTCGCGGCATGGAAGTGGTCGAGTTTGCCTGTGGTATTCCGCATTTATTGAAAGGCGAAATCACCGAACAGGTTGGTCGTGGTGTTGATGCCTGGTCGGTTAATCAACCGCTCGGTGTGGTCGCCGGTATTTCGCCCTTTAACTTCCCGGCCATGGTACCGATGTGGATGTGGCCGGTGGCCATTGCTTGCGGCAACACCTTTGTGATGAAGCCCTCGGAAAAAGACCCGAGTGCGGCGTTGCTGGTCGCCGACTGGCTCAAAGAAGCCGGCTTGCCCGACGGCGTGATGAATGTGGTCAATGGCGATAAAGAAGCCGTCGATGAATTGTTGGTGAACCCGCACGTCCAGGCCGTGAGCTTTGTTGGATCCACACCCATTGCCGAATACATCTATCGCACCGCCAGCGAACACGGCAAACGGGTGCAGGCTTTGGGCGGCGCCAAAAACCACTTGGTCGTGATGCCCGATGCCGATCTGGATGGCGCGGTGAATGCATTGATGGGTGCGGCTTACGGGTCGGCCGGTGAGCGTTGTATGGCGATTTCCGTCGCAGTTGCGGTGGGTGACGTTGCCGACGAGCTGGTGGAAAAACTGGCCGCCAAAACACGCGAATTAAAAATCGGTAACGGCGCTGAAAAAGGTCTGGATATGGGACCGCTGGTCAGCGAAGCGCATTTGCAGAAAGTGACCGGCTACGTCGATAAAGGCGTGGCCGAAGGCGCGCAATTGGTCGTCGACGGTCGTGGCTTGCAAGTCGCCGGTTGCGAGAACGGTTACTTTATTGGCGGCTGTCTGTTCGATCAGGTGACGGCGGACATGACCATCTACCGCGAAGAAATTTTTGGCCCGGTTCTGTGCGTGGTGCGCGTGCCCGATTACGTCAGTGCCGTGAAACTGATCAACGCTCATGAGTTTGGCAATGGCACGTCCATTTACACCCGCAGCGGCGGTGTGGCGCGCCAGTTTGTGCGCGATATTCAGGTCGGTATGGTCGGTGTGAATGTGCCCATCCCGGTGCCGATGGCTTTCCACGCTTTTGGTGGCTGGAAGCGGTCATTGTTTGGCAGCAATCACGTTCATGGCATGGAAGGTGTGCGCTTCTACACCAAGCGCAAAGCGGTCACCGCGCGCTGGCCCGAAGGCGACCTGGGTGCCGAATTTGTGATGCCGACGCTGGACTGAGCCAGAGTCAGTTATTCCATTGGCTGGATGGAATACGTTGCAGGTGGATGTGGCTGGCCAGCCGCAGGGTTGGCCGGATTAAAAACTGAAAACTGCCGACGATAAAGAACCAGACCGCCAGCGTTTCCTGGCTGGGAAACAGAAACAAAACACTGCCGACAAAAAACCAGATGGCGATAAGGAAGTCGTTAACAATACTCAGCACTTCGTAGCGTCGTCGGATGACCAGTTGCTCATGACCCAATTGCAGGGTGAGTGGGTTGTCCAGGTTGGTGTCGGTCATCGTTGTCTCCATTGCCGTTAACCTTGGCAAGCATAGAGGCACGACAATTCACAACGCAAACAGTGCTCTTGCAGGAGAGTTTTGAAGATGGCTGAACGCATCGAACACACCGGTTCTTATTACGCGGCCACGGCCAATGCGGCACCGGACCGGGCACCGCTGACGGAATCGATCGACGCTGATGTGTGTGTTATTGGCGCGGGCTTTACCGGGTTATCAACGGCACTGCATCTGGCCGAAGCCGGTTTCAAGGTGGTGGTGCTGGAAGCGGCGCGCATTGGCTTCGGCGCCAGCGGCCGTAACGGTGGCCAGCTGGTCAACAGTTACAGCCGTGATCTGGATGTGATCGAGCGTCATTACGGTCATGACATGGCGAAGATGCTCGGCTCAATGGCGTTCGAAGGCGCTGACATTATTCGCCAGCGCATCGCGCAATATCAGATCGATTGTGACTACAAACCCGGTGGATTATTCGTCGCGTTTAACAAACGTCAGATGCATGAACTGACGGAGCAGAAAGCGTTGTGGGCGCGGTATGGCAACGACGAGATGAGTTTGCTGGATCAGGGCTCGCTCGGTGATTACCTGAAATCTGACCGTTACATTGGCGGTTTGCTGGACCAGCGCGGTGGTCATATCCATCCGCTGAATCTGGCACTCGGTGAAGCGGCGGCGATTGAAAGCCACGGTGGCCAGATTTTTGAAGACTCAAAGGTGATCCGCATCGACCGCGGTGAAAAGCCGGTTGTACACACCGACCAAGGCCAGGTAACGGCGAACTATATTATGGTCGCCGGCAATGCTTACCTGGGTAATCTGGTGCCGGAACTGGCGGCGAAATCGATGCCCTGTGGCACGCAAATTGTCACCACCGAAGTGCTCGGTGAAGCCAAAGCGCGTGAACTGATCCCGCAATTGCAGTGCGTCGAAGACTGTAATTACAAGCTCGATTATTACCGCATCACCGGCGATTTCCGGTTGCTCTACGGCGGTGGTGTGACCTACGGCGGTGGCGATCCACGCTCCATCGAAAACTTCTTACGGCCGCATCTGGAAAGCACTTTCCCGCAACTGAAAGGCGTGAAATTTGACTACGCCTGGGGCGGCGATTTCCTGCTCACCATGAGCCGCCTGCCGCAGTTCGGCCGCATCGGTGACAACATCTATTACGCTCAGGGTTACAGCGGTCACGGTGTCACCACCACACATCTGGCGGGCAAACTCATTGCCGAAGCGTTGCGCGGCCAGGCCGAACGTTTCGACGCCTTCAGCGCGCTAAAACACTTTCCGTTCCCGGGTGGCCGACTGCTGCGCGCGCCCTACACGGCGGTGGGCGCGCTCTATTACGGCCTGCGCGATAAGCTGGGCCTGTAACGGGTTAAAACGCCCCGGCAATGCGCTCTGGTGCGAAGATTTCAATCCAGTAGCCGTCCGGGTCTTTGATAAAGGCCAGATCGTTCATCTTGCCGTCTTCCGGGCGTTTGACGTACTCGACGCCCAGTTCATCAAAACGCGCGCAGGCGGCGTCTAAATCCGGTACGGCAAAGCCAATGTGTCCGAACCCCTGTGGCTGGTCGTTGCCGTTGTGGTAATGGAAGTCGGCGTCGTTCTCGGTACCCCAGTTGTGCGTTAATTCCAGCATGGCCGGGCGACCGAAGGTTTGGGCGGTGCGGGTTTGGTTATCGTCGGACCAGTCGCTCAACTCATCCGGTTTGATGGCGGCTAAGAAGTAGAGTGAGAAATTCATCGCGTCGAAATCGAGCTTTTTCACCAGCGTCATGCCCATCACCCGAGTGTAGAAATCGAGCGTGACCGCCGGGTCTTTGATGCGCAGCATGGTCTGGTTAAACACAAAGTCGTGAGTGGCCGGGTCGCGTTCTTCGTTCAGGCCGGGGGCAGTTTCAAAATGACGGCTCATGGCAGGCTCCTTTCATTGAGCGAATTCAGGTTCGGCTAAGATGGTGCTGTGCGGCGGCTTTTAAACCGTTGTCGCCGGTCATGCTAGACTGGCGGCGGTTAACCGATGAGACAAACAATGACGATCTGGGTCGATGCCGACGCCTGTCCGGGCGTGGTGAAAGAAATTTTGTTTCGCGCCGCTGAGCGCACTGAGACGGAACTGGTGCTGGTGGCCAACCAGCCGATGCGCACACCGCCGTCAAAACACATCCGCAGTGTGCAGGTGGCGTCTGGATTTGATGTGGCCGATAACGAGATTGTGCAACGTGTTCAGCCGGGGGATCTGGTGATTACCGCTGACATTCCGCTGGCTGCGGAGGTGATCGATGCGGGCGGTTTGGCGCTGAGTCCGCGCGGTGAAGCCTTTACCAAGGACAACATCAAAGGCCGGCTGAACATGCGCGACTTTCTCGATACGATGCGCAGCAGTGGTATCCAGACCGGTGGCCCGGCGGCGTTTAACCAAAGTGACCGCCAGGCGTTTGCCAATCAACTCGACCGCTGGCTGGCGCGCCAGCGATAGGCCATTCATCAGCATTAAGGAAGACAGCATGAGCGTCAGCGATTTTATGACTCCCAATCCGGTGAAAGTGGGCACCGAACACACCCTGGCGAGCATTCGCGAGCTGTTCGAAGAACACCACTTTCATCACGTGCTGGTTACCGAACACGGCAAGCTGGTCGGTATTATTTCCGATCGCGATGTGCTCAAAGCCTTGTCGCCGTTCGTGGGAAAATACGAAGAAGAACTGCGCGATACGCACACCATGATCAAGCGCGCTTATGAGCTGATGACGCGTGACCCGATCACCGTTTCGCCCGAAGCGCCGATCATTGAGGCCGTGCGGTTGATGCATGACAAAGGTTTGTCATGCGTGCCGGTGGTTAACAGCTCTCAGCAGCCGATGGGTATTCTCACCTGGCGCGATCTGGTGCGCGCCATGATTGAACATTCCTATCGCAAAAAACCCAAAAGTTAGTTTTTTCGCTAGTCGATGGGTGTGGCGTCGTCCGGTGCGTCCGGGCGAGGCTCATGCCGCCGCTCTTCCGGCGGCTCAATTTCCTCTTCCGAATCCGGGTGCAGCGGCAATACGTTGGGGCCGGTGCGTACCATCGCCACGAAGTGACCTTCGTAATCGGTCGGTTTTTCCACCACCCTGGACTGGCGCAATTGCCAGGCGACGACCAGCAACGCCAGCAAGGTAACCAGTGCAAAGAATCCCGGTAACGACTGGCCACCCAGCTGCTGCAAACCGACGCCGGCCAGCGCCGGGCCAATAAAAGAACCCAGACCATAGAGCAGCAAAAGGCCGCTGGAGCCAGCGACCAGATGATCCTTATGAATGTGGTCCACCAAATGCGCCACACCGATCGGGTATACCGCCAGTGCCAGACCGACAAACAGCATCGCCAGGATAACGACTAACCACAGATGCGATGGCAACAGATAAGCAACGGCCACTAACGCCAGACTGATCAGTGACGTGGCGGCCAATACACCCAAAATAACCAGTCGCCGATCGATCAGATCGGACAGCCGACCGACCGGGTATTGAATGGCCGCGCCCCCCAAAACCGCCAGTGAAATAAAGATCGCCACCTGGCTTTCGCTGTAACCCAGGCTTGCCGCGAACAAAGGTGATAACCCCCAGAACGGACCCAGCGTTAAACCGGAAATCACCACGGCGGTCACTGCCACGGGTGCCGATTCAATCAGGCGGGGCAGGTCCATCTTAGGCATGTCCAACGCCACGTTCGGTTGTTGCAGACGCGTCCAGGACACCGGCATCACCGCGGCCGAAGCGAGCACAGCCGCAATGGCAAAGAGGGTGAAGGCATCGGCGCTGTCGAGGTGCAAAAACTGCTGGGCAGCGGCGGCGGCCAACATCTGCACCACCATGTAGAGCGAGAAAATGCGGCTGCGGTATTCGTCGGGTGTCTGGCCGTTGAGCCAGCTTTCGATGACGGTAAAGAGCACAAAGACGCCGAAGCCGGTGAGCAGACGAATGATCATCCAGGCCACCGGAGAGAGCAGCAGTACATAGAGAACGGTGCCGCACGACAACAACGCTGCGCAGAAGGTGAAACAGCGGATGTGACCCATCTGCCGGATCATACGCCCGGCAAACCAGGTGCCGAGCAGGGCGCCGAGGTAATAGCTCGATGACAGCAGGCCGAGAAATTGCTCGGAGAACCCTTCGCTGACACCGCGAATGACCAGCAGAGTACTGAGCAGACTGTTGCCCATCAGCAACAGAGCCAGACCAAAAAACAGGGCAGTAATGGACAGCAGAATGGAGCGCATGGCGGTACTCGAGCCAGAACGAAAACACGACGCTGGCGCGGCAGAACCAAGCCAACTTTCAGCGCGTTACTCTAGCACCCTTTTGGCCGGGCGCTAGGGCGCAGATCAAGGTTTTAGCTCGATTGGTTGCTGTCGGAATAGACGCGGAAACCGAAGATGATGATCAGCGCGGTGAGCGGTTTAAACAGCACACCGATAAAGACCTCGATCGGGCCATAGCCACCGGTCTCCGCTGTGAGGGTGTAAGTGATGGTTTGCATCAGCAGCATAATGACGCCGTAAAACAGCAGGTAGCCGCCAAGCAATGTCCAGCCATACCCGTCGCTGCCGCGCCAGGCCGATTGCATGGCGGTACCAATGGACTGCCGGTCGAGCACCAGATAAAAGCTGCTCAGGGCCAGCTTAATGCCCAGATAAATGCCGGGAACGATCAGAAATACAAAGCCAATGGAGATGCCGATGGCAATCAGTATTTGCAAACCCGCCAGTGGTAATACGAAAGCCAGGGCTTTTTGCCAAGCATTGACCGGCGACAGATATTGCCCACCCAGGGCGTGGTCGAGATAGAGAATCACCGCCGCCATGGTCCAAATCGAACCTAGCCATTGCAGCAGGTAAGAAAACCAGGGAAAAACAAGTTCGTCAGGCGCGGTTTGCGGCCAGCTGAGCATGACCAACAGTTCAAACACCAACCCCAGGCTGGCGGTGATGACGGTCAACGGAATCCAGTGGTGGCCGAAAAATCGGATGGTGTCGCGCAGAAATGAATACAGCATGGGCATCGTTATTGGTTGAGGTGGCAAAACAGTATCACAGCCGGGCAGTAAGTGAAGTGCAGCCCGGTGCGTTTACGTCGGTGCCCGGCTCAGTGGCCGTGGGTATCGAGAGACAGCTCTGCTTGCAAAGCCTCCAGCGACACCAGCACCGACGCCAGCGTTGGTTCGCTTTGTTCGCTGACCGCCCGACATAGCTGGGCGCAATTGAGGTGGGTATGTTGGGCGATGATTTCGACACCTTTGGATTCGGCAACGATGCCAAACGCACTGGCAATAAAACTGACGTCCTTGGTTTGCAGCGCTTCGTTCAGGAAGGCGTAGACGTCGTGTGGCGTCAGTAGGTAGTCGGCCATATTGAAGGTGTTTTTGTCGTTGGGCATGTGTCCTCCTCGTCTGGGTTGCGAGGGTGAGTTTTAAATAGCCAGGCTCGACTCGATTTCTGAATCTGCTAAGTATTAGCCTGGATCGGAATTGGCCGATGACAACTCTGGTGTCGACGGTTGAAATGGGCTGTGGGTGTAAACTTGGAAGACGAAAATATATAGCGGAACAACGGTCAAAAATGGCGTACTGATCATTAACAAGGCCAGCAGATAAAAACGGATATCGAATAGACCGGAATTCCAGGATGAGGGGATCAAAAAGAAGGAAACTGCGAACGAGCCGACTAAGGCGGCTAAGAAAATGAAATGTGCGAACATCAGTATCCAGACGGAACCCCGGCTGTTTTTCCAGGCAGAGCGAAGGGCCTCCATGACCCCCGATTGGCGGATCACCGTGTCCATTGTTGCCAACAACACTAAACGCGCGCCCAGAAAAAATAACAGTCCATAGACGATGTTATGGGCCCATACTTCTTTTAGGTTTGATAGGCCCTCATAAATGAAGGGCAATAAAATGAGCGTTGTGATGAACAGCAGCATTTGCAGAACAAACACCGGAGTGATGGGTGCCATACCTCGGTGAATGGCTGAGAATGGGGAGATTTTACGCCCGTCAGTACTGGCATTGATGTAATAAATGGTGGCCGTAGCGACCCAGATAATGCCGACCCACCCGACTAAGAGCGTCAAATTAACGATCGCAGTGCCCTCTCTCGAGAATTGCTCAACGGCGACAACAGCGCCAATGGTGATGAATCGAATGACGACATTGATGCACAGCAATTTGAGCCAATGCTCGCGGAAATATCGAAAGGTGGCGCGTAGATGGAGGAAGAACGTCATGGTGTTGTGTGGGTGACGAAAGGAATCAGAACAGTACCACAGGCCAGTCCCGAGAAGGATGGCGCCATGGCACATCTGTCCACGTTCTAGCGGTTATGTAGGCCACCCCGCTTTTAGGCCAAAGGCTGCTGCTGCGTAATACAATGAATATTGCCACCACCCAATAAAATTTCCCGACTCGCCACCGGCACAATTTCCCGGTTCGGGCACAGATCCGTCAGGATGTTCGCCGCTCGTTCATCCATGGCATCTCCGAAGGCGGGCAGAATCAAACCGCCATTAACCAGCAGGAAATTCACGTAGCTGGCCGCCATGCGTTCGCCGGCGCGACGGGGCCAGGCTTTGGCGGCCTGGTCGATGCCGTCGGCTTCGTCATCGGTTTGGATCAGCGGTTGTGGCAGCGGCAGCTTGGTGACTTTCAGTTTACGGTCCCGGGCGTCGCGCTGGCTTTGCAAGTATTCCAATGCCGTACGGCTGCGTTTGTATTGCGGGTCGGATTCATCGTCGGTCCAGGCGAGCACCACATGGCCCGGTTCGATAAAGCAGGCGATGTTGTCGATGTGGCCGTTGGTCTCGTCGTTGAAGATGCCTTCGGGTAACCACAGAACTTTATCGATGCCGAGGTGGTCGCGCAGCTTCTGTTCGATGTCGCCGCGGCTTAAATGCGGGTTGCGATTAACGTTCAGCAGACACTCTTCTGTGGTTAATAAGGTGCCTTCGCCATCAACATGAATGGCACCGCCTTCGAGCACAAACCCATCGGTGCGGTAACGTTCGATGCGTTCCATGTTGCAGATTTTCTGTGCCACCTGATCGTCGCGATTCCAGGGCTGATAAAGCCCGCCGGTCAAACCGCCCCAGGCGTTAAATTCCCAGTCGTTGGCGCGCAGGTTGCCTTGGACGTCGATGACGAACGTCGGGCCGGTGTCGCGCACCCAGGCGTCGTTGCTCGACAGTTCGACGACGCGGATTTTTTCGCTCAGCCGGGCGCAGGCGTTTTCGTATTGGTCGGCCGATACGCCCATGGTGACTGGTTCAAAACGGGCGATGGCTTCGGCGACAGCGGTGTAGGCACGTTGGGCGGGTTTGGCGCCGTAGCGCCAGTTGTCCGGGCGTTCCGGCCACAGCATCCAGGTCTGGCTGTGCGGATGCCATTCGGCGGGCATATAGAAACCATCGGCGTGCGGTGTGCTGGCGAGCGGAAACGGCACCTCAGTTGCCTCCGTCCTTAGTCAATAACGGGCTGTACAGATCTGGGCGGCGGTCGCGGAAAACACCCCAGGCGTGACGCGTGGCAGCAACGTCATCCAGATCGAAAGTGTGCACCAAAACGCCTTCTTCCTCGCGGCCGAATTCGGCAACTTTTTCACCCAGTTCGTTGGCAATAAAAGAGGAACCATAGAAGGTGATCGATTGCTCGCCTTCGGTTTCCACGCCAGTGCGGTTGCTGGCGATGTAGGGCGTTAAGTTGGCGGCGGCGTGACCCTGTTGAGTGCGCTGCCAGTGGTCGCGTGAATCGATGCCACTGTCTTGTGGTTCGCTGCCGATGGCGGTCGGGTAGAACAGCAGTTCGGCGCCCATCAGTGCCATGGAACGCGCGGTTTCCGGAAACCACTGATCCCAGCAAATGCCGACGCCAATGCGTGCGTAGGCGGTGTCCCAGACTTTGAAGCCGGTATCGCCGGGCGTGAAATAGAATTTTTCCGAGTAACCCGGGCCGTCAGGAATGTGGGTCTTGCGGTAAATACCTAGGTTGCTGCCGTCGGCATCGATGATGGCAACGGAGTTGTAGTAGGCGTTGTTGGCACGCTCATAAAAACTGATCGGCAATACGACTTTTAATTCAGCGGCGACTTTCTGGAAGTGCGCGATGGCCGGGTTCTCCGCCATCGGCGTGGCGAAATGCAGATAGGCTTCTTTCTGTTTCTGGCAGAAATAGCAGCGCTCAAACAACTCCTGAATCAGGATGATTTGCGCACCCTGACTGGCGGCCTGGCGAACCAGTTGGTCGGCCTTGGCAATGTTGGCGTCGACGTCCCAACCACAGCTCATCTGGGTGGCGGCTACGGTGACCTGGCGCATCGGCATGTTCTCCGGTTTTAAAAGGGTTGAGTGCCTAAAGGGCGGCGCATTTTAGGGCCGGTTTTGGCGCTTGTCTTGTGATTTTTTAAGCGTCTTCCGTTAAGCGTTTCCCGGCCCTTGTGGCCCCTCAAACGTCTTCCGTCCAATCAAACATAGGGCAACAGCAACTCATATTCCAACGGCGTCACCTGATGTTCAAACAGCCGTACTTCGCTCCATTTGCAGATGCGGTACATGTCGATGAAGTCTTCACCGAACCAGGTGTTAACGCGCGGATCTTTGTCCATGGCGCGCAACGCATCGCGTGGGTTGTCGGCGATGACCGGGTGTTCCTGATCGTAGGCATTGCCGGTGACCGGTTCTGGTGGTTCGGTGCGGTTTTGCAAACCTTCGGTAACGCCAGCCAGCACCGCTGCCACCGCCAGATACGGATTCGCATCGGCGCCGCTGAAACGGTGCTCCACGCGGGTCGCTTCGATGCTGCCGGAAGGAATGCGCAGCGCCAGGGTGCGGTTGTCGTAGCCCCAGGTTTTGGAGGTGGGCGCGAAGGCATCGGGTGACAGGCGCCGGTAAGAGTTGATCGACGGACACAGCAAAGCTTGTACGCCGTCGGCCATGGCGATCAGGCCGCCCATGGCCCAGCGCATAAAGTCATTTTGCTCGGGATCTTCGCTGGCGAAGATGTTGTTGCCGTCAGCATCCATCAGGCTTAAATGAATGTGCATGCCGCTGCCCGCTTCTTCGATGTAGGGCTTGGCCATAAAGGTGGCTTCCATTTCCCACTTGCGGGCGACCTGAGCGATCACCCGTTTGAGCAACACGGCATCATCGGCGGCTTTCATCGGGTCGTCGCAGTGGTGCAGGTTGACCTCAAACTGGCCCGGCGCGTATTCGGTAATGACGGTGTCGGCCGGGATGTTCTGGGCGTGGGCGGTGTCGATCACATCGCGAATAAAGAAGTCGTACTCGTCGAGGTCGTCCATCGAGTAAACCTGCTTGGAACTCATGCGCCGGCCCGAGGTTGGCGACACGGGGGGTTGCAGGCCGCCATTGGCGTCTCGTTCGGTGTCGATTAAGTAGAACTCCAGCTCGACCGCGATACCCGGTGTGTAACCCAGCTGCTTGAAGCGCTCGATGACGCTGGCTAACACCTGGCGCGGGTCCATGGCGAAGGGGGTTTCGCCGTCGGTCTCGAACATGCAAAACAGTGCCTGGGCGCGGTCGTCGCCTTGCCAGGGAACGGGCGCCAATGAACCGGGAACCGGCAGGCAGAGGCGGTCGCGATCGCCGTCTTCGGCGCCGAGGCCGGTTTCTTCAACGGTGGTGCCGGTGGCGTCCAGCGCCATCACGGAACCGGGCAGGCTGAAGCCTTCGGTGAACACTTTTTCCAGCAAGTCACGTTCGATGCGCTTGCCGCGGATAACGCCGTTTAAGTCACTGACCAGCAGCTCGACGGTGGTGATGTCGGGATGCTGGTCGAGAAAGGCGGCGATTTCAGAGTGGGGCATGATGTTGTCTCAGTAAAAGTAGCGGTCAGCGATCCAGACCGCCCAGGCAGAGATACTTGATCTCCAGGTATTCGTCGAGGCCATAGTGGCTGCCTTCGCGGCCCAGACCCGATTCTTTAACGCCACCGAAAGGTGCGATCTCGGTAGAGATCAGGCCTTCGTTGATGCCGACCATGCCGTATTCCAGTGCTTCGGCCACGCGCCAGATGCGTGCCAGATTGCCGCTGTAGAAATAGGAGGCCAGACCAAAGGGCGTGTCGTTGGCCATGGCGATGGCTTCGTCTTCTGTATTAAAGACGCTAATGGCCGCCAATGGGCCAAATATTTCTTCCTGACTGATGCGCATCTTGGGTGTGATGCCGGTCAGTACCGTCGGTTCAAAGAAGTTGCCACCCAGGCTGTGACGCTGACCGCCGGTGAGCACTTTGGCGCCGTTATCGGTGGCGTCTTTCAGCAGGGTTTCAACTTTCTCCAGACCAGCGTCGTTGATCAGCGGGCCTTGCTGCACACCGTCGTCCAAACCATTGCCGACTTTTAATTGCTTGGAGCGTTCGGCCAGTTTGGCGGCGAATTGGTCGTGAATGCCCGCCTGAACAATAAAGCGATTCACGCAAACGCAGGTCTGGCCGGTGTTGCGGTATTTGGAGGCGATGGCGCCTTCGACGGCGGCATCGAGATCGGCGTCATCAAAGACAATAAAGGGCGCGTTGCCGCCGAGTTCCATCGACACTTTTTTAACGCTGTCGGCGGCCTGTTTGATCAGTTGTTTACCGACCGGCGTGGAACCGGTGAAGCTGATTTTACGCACCAGCGGATGAGTGCTCAGCACTTCGCCGACGGCTTTGCCGTTGCTGGCGGTGACGACGTTAAAGACACCGGCGGGTAAGCCGGCTTCTTCACCCAACTGCGCCAAGGCAAGCGCGGTAAAGGGCGTGGCTTCGGCCGGTTTGACCACCATGGTGCAGCCGGCGGCCAGAGCAGGCCCGACCTTACGGCCGATCATCGCCAGCGGGAAATTCCACGGCGTAATGGCGGTGCAGACGCCGACCGGTTGTTTAATGGCGAAGACGCGTTTATCGCTGGCGTGAGTGGGAATGGCATCGCCGTAGGCGCGTTTGCCTTCTTCAGCAAACCATTCAATAAAGGACGCGCCGTACGCGACCTCGCCTTTGGATTCGGCCAGCGGTTTGCCGCATTCCAGTGTCATCAATTCAGCCAGGCTGTCCTGATGTTGCATGATCAGATCGAACCAGCGGCGCAGAATCTGGGCGCGGGCTTTGGCGGTCTGTTGTTTCCAGTCCCCGAACGCGGCATGGGCGGCTTCGATGGCGGCGCTGGCATCGTCCTGGCCGCAATCGGCGAGTTGGGCGAGTGTTTCGCCGGTGGCCGGATTGATCACCTCGTATTGGCGTCCCGAGGCGGCACTGCTCCATTGGCCGTTGATGTAGCTTTGGGTGTGCAGCAGAGGATGGGTCACGCTGGGTCTCCTTGGTATCCAAGGGCACGAAAATGTGCCCGGATATCGCGTCTTGGAATGGCAGCCATCAAGCTAACCCCATTTGTGCCTGGAGCTCAAGTGCGTGATTAGAATATTTGACAACACTAGGTTTTATGGGCATGAATGGGCGGGGTAAGTGTTTTAAATATTATACATGGCCGCTAAGACCTGCACGCGAACGCCGTTTTCGGCACCCATTAAATTTCGGTGCCTGAATGCCCGCTCGCTCCTATAATTGAGCAGCCTGACCAACGCTTTCGGTGCGTTGGCGGACCATGACCCAACAACGCCTTGAGGCCGTACGGTGACGCCCCGTTTTAGGCGCGATAACTGAACGGAAACGTATGGAAAACCTGATTAAGTGGCTGAAAGACAATCGCATTACCGAAGTGGAATGCGTGACCCCCGACCAGACCGGCATCGCCCGCGGAAAAATTCAGCCCACCAGTAAGTTCATTAATGAAGGCGGCATTCGCCTGCCCGAAAGCGTTCTGCTGCAAACCGCCACCGGCGATTATCCCGACGACGACGCCTACTACAACCTGCTCGACCCCGCCGACATCGACATGTTACTGCGCCCGGATGAGCGCGCCTGTTTTATTGTGCCCTGGGCGGAAGAGCCTACCGCTCAGGTGATTCACGATTGTTACGATTCGATGGGCAATATGATCAGCCTGTCGCCGCGCGCGGTGTTGCGCAAAATTCTCGCGCTTTATGAAGAGCAGGGTTGGAAGCCGATTGTGGCGCCGGAAGTGGAGTTTTATCTGACTCAGCGCTGCACCGATCCGGACTTGCCGCTGGAACCGCCGATTGGTCGTTCCGGCCGTAAGGAAAGTGGTCGCCAGTCGTTCTCCATCGATGCGGCCAACGAATTCGATCCGATCATCGACGACATCTACGATTGGTGTGAGGCGATGGAGCTGGACATCGACACCCTGATTCACGAAGAAGGCACCGCCCAGATGGAATTCAACTTCCGTCATGGTGAAGCGATGACGCTGGCCGATCAGGTGTTTGTGTTTAAGCGTACCGTGCGCGAAGCGGCACTGAAGCACAAAATTGGCGCCACCTTTATGGCCAAGCCGATCACCGGTGAACCGGGCAGTTCGATGCACATTCACCAGTCGCTGATCGACATCAAAACCGGCCAGAATCTGTTTTCCAATAAAGACGGTTCAGCCTCGCCGCGCTTTTTGAATTACATCGCCGGTTTACAGACCTACATTCCTTTTATGATGCCGATGTTCGCGCCCAACGTGAATTCCTACCGGCGCTACTTGCCGGGCGCCGATGGCAACGCGCCGGTGAACATCGAATGGGGCGAAGAGAACCGCACCTGTGGCCTGCGTGTGCCCAATGCACCGCCGGAAGCGCGACGCGTGGAAAACCGTCTGCCCGGTTCCGACACCAATCCTTACCTGGCGCTGGCGGCCAACCTGGCCTGTGGTTATCTGGGTATGATCGAAGATCTCAAACCGCGCAAACCCATGGCCGGCCGTGCCGGTGCCGAAGCCGATCCGGATGTGCCTTTTAACCTGGAAGCGGCGCTCGACATGATGTCGTCCAACGACACCGTGCGGGAGATTCTTGGCGCTCAGTTTGTCGATGGTTTTATCGCCACGCGCTGGGCGGAACAGGAAGGCTTTAAACGCGTGATCAGTTCCTGGGAACGCGAGTTCCTGTTATCGGCTGTGTGACCGGGAGAGGCAGATGACCCAGAGCTCTGACCCCACCGCGCACTGGCAGCAACAGGATGCCGATCATCATCTGCATCCGTTTGGAGACAGTGGCGCCATTGCAAACGAAGGCGCGCGCATCATCACCAAAGCCTCGGGCGTGACGGTTTGGGACAGCAATGGCAGAGCCTATTTGGATGCTTTTGCTGGTTTGTGGTGTGTGAATCTGGGTTATGGCCGACAGGAATTGGTTGAGGCGGCGCGCCGACAGATGAGCGAGCTGCCTTACTACAACCTGTTCTTTAAAACGGCGACGCCGCCGGTCACTGAATTGTCCGCGGCCCTTGCCGACATAGCGCCGCCACACATCAACCATACGTTCTTTACCAACAGCGGCAGCGAAGCCAACGATACCGTGTTTCGGATGGTGCGCCGTTATTGGGACATCAAAGGTCAGCCGAGCAAAAAAACCATCATCGGTCGCCACAATGGCTATCACGGTTCCACCGTGGCCGGTGCCAGTCTCGGTGGTATGAAACCCATGCACGCTCAGGGTGATTTACCGATCACTGGCGTGGCGCATATTCGTCAGCCGTATTGGTTTGGTGAAGGCGGAGACCTGAGTCCCGATGAATTTGGCCTGGTAGCAGCGCAGGCGCTGGAAGAGAAGATTCTCGAACTGGGCGCCGACAATGTGGCCGCCTTTATTGCCGAACCGATTCAGGGTGCCGGTGGCATCATCATTCCACCCGCGACCTATTGGCCGGAAATTCAGCGCATCGTGCGGCAGTACAATATTTTGCTGGTGGCCGATGAAGTGATCTGTGGTTTTGGTCGCACCGGCGAATGGTTTGGCTGCGATACGTTTGATATCGAAGCGGACCTGATGCCCATCGCCAAAGGTCTGTCATCGGGTTATTTGCCGATTGGCGGGGTGATGGTGTCGGATGGCGTCGCTGAGGTCTTGAAAAGTGGTGGTGAGTTCCACCATGGTTTTACCTATTCGGGGCATCCGGTCAGTGCGGCCGTGGCTTTGGAGAATCTGCGGATTTTGCGTACCGAGGGCATCATCGATCGGGTCAAGGCAGAAACCGCTCCCTATATGCAATCACAGTTGCGGACATTGGCGGACCACCCCCTGGTGGGTGAGGTTCGCGGTGTTGGTATGTTAGGCGCGGTCGAACTGGTGCAAGATAAGGCCAGCCGACGTCGCTACGCTGACGAAGGACAAACGGGTACGGTGTGCCGGGATAAAGCTCTCGAAGAAGGGCTCATTCTGCGCGCAACCGGCGACACGATGTTGATGTCGCCACCGCTTGTTATCCATCGCGCTGAAATCGACGAACTGGTCGCCAAGACCCGGCAAGCGTTGGATAATACGCTCGCCGCGCTCTAGGGCAGTGACTGACTGGTCGATGATTGGCGCTGTTGGCCGCACACCCATACCGGGTCGGCCGCATAATGATACTGCAGGGGAGTTCCCACCAATGAAGACATTGAGCAAAACCGTCGCACTGACCGCCCTGGCGGCATCCGTGGCTGGCGCGGCCTTGGCCGAAGACCGAGTGGTTCGCATCTACAACTGGTCGGACTACATCGCCGAAGACACGCTGGAAAACTTCACCGCCGAAACCGGCATCGACACCGTCTATGACGTCTACGATTCCAATGACATCCTGGAAGCCAAGGTGTTGTCGGGTCAGTCTGGTTACGATCTGGTGATGCCGACCACCGACTATATGGCGCGTCAGATTCAGGCCGGTGCTTATCAGAAACTGGATAAGTCGCTGATCCCGAACTGGGGCAATCTGAATGCGGACGTCATGGCCAGCCTGGCCAGCTACGATCCGGGTAACGAGTACGGTGTGCCGTGGCAGTTGGGTACCACCGGCATTGGTTACAACGTCGACAAGATTCAGGAAATTCTCGGCGACGACGCACCAGTCGGTTCCTGGGCGCTGGTGTTTGAGCCGGAATACGCCTCGAAGCTGGCTGAGTGCGGCATCACCATGCTGGACTCTCCGGATGAAGTGTACGCCAATGTTCTGCAATACATGGGCATGGATCCGAACAGTGAAAACCCGGACGACTACGCCGCGGCCACTGAAAAACTCGAAGCGGTACGTCCTTACGTTCAGTACTTCCACAGCTCGCGTTACATCACCGACTTGGCCAATGGTGACGTCTGTATCTCCATCGGTTGGTCCGGCGATGTGTTCCAGGCCATGGCACGTGCCGAAGAAGCTGAAAATGATGTGACGGTCGACTACTACATTCCGCGTGAAGGTGCGCCGTTGTGGGCCGACATGATGGTGATTCCGGCGGATTCCCGTAATGCCGAAGCCGCTCATGCCTTCATCAACTACATGCTGCAGCCGCAGCCGGCCGCTGACCTGACGAACTACGTCTGGTATGGCAGCCCGGTTGAAGCCGCCAAGCCTTACATCGATGAAGAAATCCTCAACAACCCGGGCATTTATCCGGAAGAAGGCACCGAGCTGTTCTCGTTCGAAGTGCTCTCTAATTCCACTCAGCGTCTGATGACGCGCAGTTGGACACGTCTGAAATCAGGCAGCTGATTTTGACGGGGCCGGGTCTATCCCGGCCCTTGCCGCAAGCGCCTTGGTGACAGGACGTTTGCGGCAAGCCGATCGCAGATCTCAATAAAAAAACCACAACACCCAATTGGCCTGACCATCGAAGGGGGCAGCAGATGGCAATATCGGCGGGCGCGCGTCGCCAGCAAAACGAGATGGAACACCAGCAGCGTGGCAGTGAAACGCTGTTGAGTATTGAGGGCATCAGCAAATATTTTGACGACGCTCTGGCGGTCGACAACGTCAGTCTGGATATCCGCAAAGGCGAAATCTTCGCCTTGCTGGGCGCATCCGGCTCCGGTAAATCCACGCTGCTGCGCATGATGGCCGGCTTCGAAGTGCCGACCGAAGGTCGCATCATTCTCGATGGCGAAGACATCACCTGGCAGCCGCCGTACCAGCGTCAGATCAATATGATGTTTCAGTCCTACGCGCTGTTTCCGCATATGACGGTGGAGCAGAATGTCGCCTTTGGTTTGCGTCAGGACAAACTGGCCAGAGACGTGATCGCCGAGCGCGTGCAGCGCATGCTCAAGCTGGTGCATATGGAAAAATATGCGCGCCGTAAACCGCATCAATTATCCGGCGGTCAGCGACAGCGGGTGGCACTGGCGCGCAGCCTGGCGAAGCAACCCAAGCTGTTGCTGCTCGATGAACCCATGGGCGCGCTGGATAAAAAACTGCGTACCGAAATGCAGCTGGAAGTGGTCGATATTCTGGAAAATGTCGGCGTGACCTGTGTGATGGTGACGCACGATCAGGAAGAGGCCATGACCATGGCCGACCGCATCGCCATTATGGATGAAGGCTACATCCAGCAGGTCGGTTCGCCGGTCGACGTTTATGAAAGCCCGGTCAATCGGATGGTGGCGGAATTTATCGGTTCGGTGAATCTGTTCGAAGGCGAAATCATCGCTGACGAAGGTGACCATATGCGGCTGCATTGCGCTGACCTGGAGCGCGAAATTTATATCGGCCACGGTGTCAGCTCGAGTGCTGAAGATCTCGCCATGCTGTACGCGCTGCGTCCGGAGAAAACCTGGTTATCGCTGCAACAACCTGAAGGTGATACCAACTGGTCGTCCGGCATCGTGCACGACATCGCTTATCTCGGTGGTCATTCGGTGTATCACGTGCGTTTGCCGAGCGGCAAAATCGTGCAGTGTTTTCTGGCCAACACCGAACGTCGTGCTGAACGCCCGACCTGGGATGACGAAGTCTATATTCATTGGTCGGACGACAGCGGCGTGGTGATTCGCCCATGAGTGACCTCAAACTGCGCAAGCTCGATCTGAGCCGATTGCCAGGTGGTCGTCGTTGGGTAATCTCGGTGCCTTATGCCTGGCTGCTGGTGTTTTTCCTGCTGCCTTTTATCATCGTCGCCAAGATTTCCTTTGCCACGGCTGAGCTGGCTATTCCTCCCTACAGCGCCATGTTCGAATGGGTGAACAACGCGCTGACCATTCGGCTGAATCTGGATTCCTATTTATGGTTATTCAGTGACGATATTTATATTCACGCCTACTGGAATTCGATTCGCATCGCGTTTAATTCTACGGTGCTGTGTTTGTTGGTGGGCTACCCGATGGCGTACGCCATTGCCAAAGCACCGGCCCGGGTTCAGGCCACGTTATTGTTGCTGATTCTGCTGCCTTCCTGGACGTCCTTTTTGATTCGCGTCTACGCCTGGATGGGGTTGCTGAGCAACAGCGGTATCATTAATTCGTTTTTGATGTGGCTGGGGGTCATTGGCGATCCGATTCAGATGCTGAACACCGACTTCGCGGTTTATATCGGCGTGGTCTACGCCTATCTGCCCTTTATGATTTTGCCGCTCTACGCCAACCTGGTGAAACACGATCCGACCTTGCTCGAAGCCGCCAATGACTTAGGCGCGCGCAAGTGGACGACCTTTTTCCGCATCACCTTGCCGCTGTCGAAGAACGGCATCATCGCCGGCTCCATGCTGGTGTTTATTCCCGTGGTCGGTGAATACGTGATTCCTGAACTGCTTGGCGGTGCCGAGACGGTGATGATCGGTAAAGTCTTATGGCAGGAGTTTTTCAATAACCGTGACTGGCCGGTGGCTTCGGCGCTGGCGGTATTGATGATTCTGATTTTGATCGTGCCGATCATCCTGTTCCACCGTTACCAGAGTAAGGAGCTGAACTCATGAGCCGTCGCCGTTTCAGTCTCAGTACGTTGTGCTTCTGGTTGGGCATCGTCTTTTTGTATGCGCCGATGCTGGTGTTGATTGTTTATTCCTTTAACTCATCGCGATTAGTCACCGTTTGGGCCGGTTGGTCGACCAAATGGTATGGCGAACTGTTTCGCGACGAACAGTTGATGACCGCTGTCTGGCGCTCGTTTCAAGTGGCCTTCTATGCCGCAACCGCCGCTGTATTAATTGGCTTGCTGGCGTCGGTGGTGATGGTGCGTTACACCCGCTTTAAAGGTCGTACGCTGTTTTCTGGAATGATCACCGCGCCGCTGGTCATGCCCGATGTGGTGATCGGTTTGTCGATGCTGTTGCTGTTCGTGGCGGCGGCGCAAACCATTGGCTGGCCACCGCATCGGGGTTTGCTGACCGTGTGGATTGCGCACACTACCTTCTGCATTGCCTATTCCACGGTGGTGATCAGTTCGCGTTTGCGTGAGATGGATCAGAGCCTGGAAGAAGCCGCACTCGATTTGGGTGCGCCGCCGCTGACCGCTTTCTTTAAAGTGACCTTGCCCATCATTGCACCGTCTATTCTGTCGGCCTGGTTGTTGTCGTTTACGCTGTCGTTGGATGATGTGGTGATTGCCAGTTTCGTCACCGGCCCGGGTGCGACAACCTTGCCGATTGAAGTCTTCAGTTCGGTGAAGTTGGGCGTGACGCCCAAGGTGAATGCCTTGGCGACGATCATCATCGGCATTGTCTCGATGGTGGCGCTGGGGTCTTGGTTTGTATCGCGTCGCATGGATGAACGACACAAAGCATCGTTGCGAATGGCCGCTGGCGCGTAAATAAACCGCCCAATAAAAAAAGCCCGTGGTGATGGCTCACCACGGGCTTTTTTTATGCGGATTGTTACAGCTTAAACTGCCGCACCAACTGATTCAGCAGTTGTGACAACTCATTCAGCTGACGGCTGGAGCCGGTCAGTTGGTCAGCGATATCGGCTGTCTCGGTGGTCAGCGTATTGATGCTTTCCACATCGCGACTCAGTTCGGCCACAACCGTTGACTGCTCTTCCGTTGCTGTCGCCACCTGCAACGTGATGTCACTGATGCTGCTGACAAAGTCGGTAATGCTGCCCAGCGATTGGTTGGCGGAGTCGGCCTGTTCACGTACAGCCTGACTGTGGGTTTTGCTGTCCTGCATGGCCTCGACACTCTTGCCGGCTTGCTCTTGCAGTTGATCGATCATGGTCTGTATTTCGTCGGTGGAGGCAGCCGAACGATTGGCCAAATTGCGAACTTCGTCGGCCACCACGGCGAAACCGCGCCCCTGTTCTCCGGCACGGGCCGCTTCAATGGCAGCGTTTAAGGCCAAGAGGTTGGTCTGTTCGGAAATGCCGCGAATGGTTTCCAGAATGCCACCGATGGATTCGGTGTGTTCGGCCAGTGAACCGATCACCTCGCTGACTTTGTCGATTTCAGTCGACAGCTGACCCACACCTTGGCGAGCGTTGGCCACAATGCGCGCGCCTTCGACCGATTGATCGTTGGCTTTCTTGGCAGAGTCTGCGGCTTCTGAGGCGTTCTGGGCAATGTTCTCGACGGTGGCGCCCATTTCATTAATGGCAGTCGCCATCTGCATGGAGCGGTCGCGTTCATTGGTGCAGTTATCGTGAGTCAGCTGAGCTTTGGATGCGACTTCGCTGGCGGTTTGTGACAGCTTACGTGAGTTGTCGGCGACCGCTTCGATGGCGCTGCGAATTTTACTGACAAACTGATTAAAGTCGTTGGCAATGCCGGCCAGTTCGTCACGACCGCGCAGGTCCAGTGCGCTGCTTAAATCCAGATTGGCGGCCGACTGCGCAATGTGGCTTTGCAACTGAACAACACGGCGACTCAGACGGCGCAACATGATCGCCGAAACGAGGATGGTGGCCAGTAATGCAGCGACCACCAAGACCAGCATTTCCAATTGCGCGAACCGGAAGTGGGCTTCGCTGGTTTCATGGAGCTGCTGTGCTTGATCAACGAGATAGTCGAGCACCTGATTCACGCCCGCGCGCATTTCACCGTAGGCCGGGGCGTATTGGTTGCGGTAAATGTCGTAGGCTCGATCGAGATTGTTGCGTTCCAGTGCCGTGAGCATCGGTTCAAGTACCGAGCGTTTTACGTTGCTGAATTGATCGACCAGACCTTGTACCTGGGTGCGGGCTTCAGGTGTTGCCTGAGCATTCAGCGCGGTTTGCAGGGCTTGCTCCATTTCCACAATGTCTTCATTGCGGGCTTCCTGGATGCGTGTGGTAACCCCTTTGGCGTCTTGCATACCGGGCACTTCCTGCAGCAGCATCATATCGAAACCGACCCGCATGCGTGGAATGCGCGAGTTCACTTCTGCCAAGGCACGCAACGGCAGGCTGGTGTTCTGGGCCAGTGCCCGGGCCTGATTCTGAATACTGACCATGCCATAAAAACCGGCCAGACTGACCAGAATTAAAACCAAACAGGGTAACGCAATGGCAGCGATAAACTGCCCGCGAAGCGTCATTCGTAACATCCGGCTCAATGCCTCCCAACGGCGATGAAGTAATGGGACCGTACAGTCCGTTTGTTGCGGTGAAGAGATCACTGTATCGGCCTGATATGACGCTTTTTGAATCGCTGTACGGTTTCTTTATGAACAAAATTAAAATCACCGGTACAGGGAGCAGGGATGTTGCGATTCAGGCAAAATAGCGTGACTGATTAAGGGTTGGGTCATGAAATCGCTGTTTCGTTTATTACCACTGCTGCGTCACGATCAGTTCCAATCGGGAACGGCGCTGGCCGATAGCTTGGGTGTCACTCGTCCGACGGTGGCTGCCTGGGTGACGCAAATGCGTGAGCTGGGGGTGGATATCCATGTCGTGAAAGGTCGTGGATACCGGCTGGCAGAACCGATCAGTTTGTTGGATCGGGAGCGTATTTTTGCCGGTCTTAGTGCGTCGCTACGCTCTGTGTTGCATGTGCTCGATATTCAGACCGATCTGGATTCAACCAACCGCTGGGTGATGGAGCAAAAACCGGCGCCGGGGCAATGGTCGATCTGTGCAGCGGAGTATCAATATCAGGGGCGGGGTCGACGAGGTCGGGTGTGGCGCAGTCCTCCTGCCTCGAATTTGATGGTGTCGATCGCTTTACGGGCCGATTTGCCCAGCCGGGCGCTGTACGCGGCAAGCCTGGTTGCCGGAGTGGCAACCGTTCGCGCCTTGCGCTCGCAATTATCGGTGCCGGTGGCATTGAAATGGCCAAATGACCTTTATATAGAAGACGCTAAGTTGGGTGGCATCTTGTGCGAGTTGCAGGGCAACCCACAGGATCATCCCGTGTTGGCGATTGGTTTGGGTTTGAACGTTTCGTGCAAACCGGATGGCCTGGATCAGCCAGCGGTGGCGTTGGCTGATGTGGTGCCGGGGTCGCTGGATCGAAATACGTTATTAATCGCCATCGTCAATCAGCTGTACGATGTTTTTGTGCAGGTGCAGACCGACCGTGGTGTGAATGAGTTGCTCGAAGAATGGGGGCAATACGATTGCATTCGTAATCGCACAGTTCGTTTGTTGCGAGCTCAGCGCACGGAAACGGTGGTGGCTCGTGGTGTGGATGATGCCGGGCAGTTGGTGGTGGAATCGGCTGATGGTGAGCGCTTCAGTGTTAATGGTGGTGAGGTGTCGGTGCGATGGTGAGCACACCTTTATTACTCGATTGCGGTAATTCCTCGTGCAAATTTTGGTGTGCGCAACACAGCGGTCGGCTGAATGATCAGGCTGAGGTGCTGGACTGTGTGCGCCGATTGCAGCCATCAGAGGTGGTCGTTGCCAGTGTGTCGCAACTGGGCTTGGAGCTGGCGCAGGCATTAACCGCTGAGGGTGTGCCGGTGCTGTCGCTGGCGGTTAAGGATCGTCAGCAGGGGTTGCGTCTGGCGTATGCGCAGCCGCAGCAGTTGGGTGTGGATCGTTGGCTGGCCATGTTGGCAGTGCTGGATCGAGGTCGGCCAACGGTGGTAGTGGATGCGGGTACCGCCTTGACCATCGACCTGATCGACGCCGACCGCGAGCACCGTGGCGGCTATATCCTGCCGGGCCTGAGTCTGATGCGTCGAGCGCTGGTTGATGATACATTCGCTCTGCCGCCGGTGACCGACCCCGGCGGTCTAAACGCTGGGCAGAATACCGTGGAATGCATTGCCAATGGCTCGGTGTTGGCGTTGGTGGGCGCCGTGAATGATGCGGTCGAACGGTTTCCCGTGGCGCCGCACGATGTGGTCTGGACGGGCGGCGATGCCCCCGCATTACGCACGCTATCTCGCTGGCCTGGCGAGCACGATCCGCATTTGATATTTGAGGGAATGATGACTTTGATCGCCGATTCTGATTACCGGGCGTCGTTGAAATGAAAGCGATTATTTTGACGTTGGTGGTACTGAATCTGGCCTTTGGGGGTTGGCTGTATTGGCAGCAGCAAGAAGCGGTCGATGATGCTCTGACAGAACCTCTGGCGCAATTGAATAACCTGGGTTTGGATGAAGCCACTCGCGCTCGACTGACCCAGTCCGGTCGTCAGCGCGACAATGCGGGTCAGCCTGCGCAATGCATTTTGATTCGCGGTATTGGTTCGGTTGAAGACAGTCGAGTCATTCAGGCTCGGCTGACTGCACTGGAAGTGCCTGCCGAAGAACAAATTCGCTCTGAAGTCACCCGCACCGATCACTGGGTGGTGTTGGGTCCGTTTGAATCGACCGCGCGTGCGCGCGAACGGCTGGCGCAATTGCAGGCCGACGACGTTGAAAGTTTTCTGATCAATCAAGGCCGCCTCGAAGGTGGTATCTCTCTGGGCTTGTTTTCATCCAGCAGTAACGCTGAAAACCGCCGCGCTGCTCTGGTTGAGGCGGGCATTGATGCGCGCATTGAAGAGTTTGAGCGGTTACGCGAAGTGAGAGATTTAAATATCGCCGCCGATGCCGCGCGACTGTTATCGGACAGTGCGCTGGAGTCGATTCTTGATCGATTCGAAGGCGTCGAATTTCAGCGCTACGGTTGCTGATCGAACAGCAGTGTTGCAATCGCCAAATAGAATCAATAAGATGCGCGCTCTCTTGCAAGGCAAGAGGTTTTGCCAGGGTCGTACCGGCGTCTAAGTTCTTGTTCTGATTGAAAAAAGCTTTTCGTTCAGAGTTGACAGGTTCTGGGGCTTGGTGCAAACTCTGCGCCCGCTTGGAGGGGTTCCCGAGTGGTCAAAGGGAGCAGACTGTAAATCTGCCGCTTTATGCTTCGATGGTTCGAATCCGTCCCCCTCCACCATTTCCTCCTTCTGGGGGAAGCTGCGGGTATAGTTCAACGGTAGAACCTTAGCCTTCCAAGCTAATGATGCGGGTTCGATTCCCGCTACCCGCTCCAATTGTTATGGCTTCGGTCATAAAAGTAGTTAGGCTCGCGTAGCTCAGTGGTAGAGCACTCCATTGGTAATGGAGAGGTCATGAGTTCAAATCTCATCGTGAGCACCATTTTGGTTGCAAAAGGCAGGCGCGCTGGCGGCTGCCTTTTGTGCATGAGCATCCTGGTGAGAGGCTGACACCATGTCCAAGGCGACTTTTGAACGTAGCAAGCCCCACGTCAACGTGGGCACCATTGGTCACGTTGACCACGGTAAGACCACTCTGACGGCAGCGCTGACTCGCGTTTGTCACGACGTATGGGGTACAGGTTCAGCGATGGCGTTTGACGGCATCGATAACGCCCCGGAAGA
>NZ_MIES01000019.1 GCF_003054965.1 Saccharospirillum sp. MSK14-1 | reverse complement strand
CTATGACAGTATTTTTCTGTTACAGCCATTTCTTTGCTCGATCAGCTCCGGATAGCTTTCGGCTTTCTACATTAAGCGCGATGACGCTATCCTCTGAAAAGCAAGAGCACCCGTCTGTTCATTTATAATTTATATAAAACGTCTCTTCTACTTCATATGCAAAGGACGTAGCTATTGGATTTCCGCCTAATAGCTTTTTAAGTATTTCTGGATTAGCTTGCACTTCTTCGACGTCAGTATATTTAACATTGTACAAAGAAAATTCTTCAAAAAACCGATGACTGCGATAACTTTCACCTTGCTTGCCAGGATAGTCGTCGGGCAAATCATAGTTTGTTTTAAGGTTTCCTTTTGATGGTAAAACAAAAGTCCATTCATCCCAGCCACCATCCCTATCCATTCCATAGCGGACGACTAGAAGATCTTGTACTTTTTGTTCAGAAAAATCATATTGAGTTTGTGATTTTTCCAATAAACCTAGTAGCTGTTCATAATCCGCAAGTGGCTCTTCGATATTTATCAACGTCGTATCGCGTGACATGGGCAATTTAACGGTCCAATTACGAAGAGGATAATTCATACCAAACTGTTTTCTTGCGACAAACTGAATTGGCTCTACTCGCTCATGATCAAGCACATTAGGACTATAGGTATAGTCCGTTTTAAATAAATTCATCTCACCTGTGGAATAGTAAAAAGCGCCGGAGACATTCTCAGGTGTAGCCACAGAGATTAACCGACCAGGGTCCGTAACAAGAATTTCAACCTCATTATCTTCATTAGCCAATGCATCAATAGACTCGCTAACAAAATAATTTAACGATTCGGTATCACTATCATTTGCATAGGCGACCAGTAACGGTTCGATTGAATCCGGCTGTTTACACACGTTAACATTATTATATACAGCACTCTCAACACTAGCGACTGCTGCAGGAGCAGAGAAATTCAAATGCCGAGCTGATCCACTCCCCGGTCGAACAGTAATATCATATTGCTCGCAGTCGCAGCCATCTGATGAGTTCGTTTTATACCACCAATCGCCATATTCGTTGACAGGCATATCAACGAAAACCATGACATTTAATTGATATTCTCTCTGCTCAACTATTGCTAGGGTTTCATATTTTCTTGTGAATCTTGCCGAAACGGCACCAAACTCATCTGGCTGGAACCGAGAAATGAGTTGTCCATCTGAATCATAATGCAAAATTTCATATTGATTAACAGATTCAGAAATACCGCAGGCATTTGTTGTTTTTAATGACATTGAAAATGGGTATACCGAATCAGTTGTATCATTTACGCAGCCAAAAAGCATAAGCGCCGCACAAGCAATTGGAAATGTTTTTTTCATTAGTCGATTCCTTTGACCAATAGTTTTAACAAAAACGTCTACTTTTTAAAAAGCAGTGGGAGTATGTGAATAAAACCAAATCAGTTTCAAGCAACATAGTAATAACTGTGATGAACATCTAAATAAATTAGAAGTTAAACCTATGCGTTACATTAGGACGACTTTCAAAATACCAGTTAACTGAAAATAAGGATACACAGTTAAACGAAGACATGGTTAACAAACGAGTAATTTAATTTGGAAGTGATTGAATCAACGACACAAGACGAGTAATTTTTTGATTAGAAAGCTGCCGATAGTCGAAGTACGGCGTGATAATTATTTTTGAATCTTCAACAACAAAAAAACCCGCCTGCACTTCAACGGTCTTACTCAGCAAGCCCAATTCTTCGGCATAGGTTTTACCGGTAATTATCTGAATGATATTTTTATCATCGGGTAACAGGTTGGGTTTAGAAAACAGCAACGCTAATGCACTGCCTTTTTGCAGCAGCTGTTGATCACGAAAATCCTGCCAGGAACCTTGTTGGCCAGAATTCAATTCAAATATCAACTTGGCGTAGATATTAAATATTTTACGCCAATGATTGCCTGTCGCTTTGACAATGCGGGCAATGTCACCTGGAGACACTTCACGCAGCCCATCAAGGTGATCGAATTCCGGCATCGGAGGTCTGTTGCCGATGTGAACCGCAAAAGTAAAATCAGGATCACCCAGACCCTGACATTTATTTTCACCCATTGCGGCAGTTGTTATACTCATATCAGGCGACTTGAGATCGCCCCGGATTTTGACTTGCCAGGTACTCTTCATAGCTGCCTTGAAAGCTGACAAGTTTTTTGTCGGTGACTTCAATGACACGCGTTGCCAATGAAGAGACAAACTCACGGTCGTGACTGACAAATATCAGTGTGCCATCGAATTCTTTCAATGCATTATTCAGTGCTTCGATTGATTCCATATCCATGTGGTTGGTTGGTTCGTCCATGATGAGTACATTGAGATCCTGCATCATCAACTTACCGAACAACAACCGGTTTTTTTCACCACCCGAACAGACTTTTGCTTTTTTATTAAAGTCGTCTGCTGTAAATAGCAGCCGACCCAGCATTGCCCGAATCATCAGATCATCGTGCTTTGGTAAGCGCCATTGCGCCATCCAATCAAAGAGTGTCAGGTCGTTATCAAAGTCGGCGCTGCTGTCCTGCGGACAATAGCCAATCACGGCATTTTCAGCCCACTTAACGACACCGGCACTGACCTGGTAATGATTTAACAAGCAACGTAAAAAAGTGGTTTTACCAGCACCGTTCTCGCCGATCACCGCTAGCTTCGCGCCGGCTTCTAGAATCAAGTTGCCGCCTTGAAAGAGGGTTTCACCATCGAAGCCATGCGCCAACTCTTCAAGTATCAATGCCTGACGATGCAGTTTTTTATCTTGCTTCAGCGTAATAGACGGATGCTGGCGACTTGAACGCTTTACTTCATCCAGCTTAATTTTGTCCATTTTTTTAGCACGGGAAGATGCCTGCTTGGCTTTCGATGCGTTTGCTGAAAAACGGTTAACAAAGGCCTGAAGCTCATCAATTTCAGCCGACTTCTTGGCGTTTTCAGTCAGCAGCTGCTCCTGGATTAAGCTGGACGCCGCAATAAACGCTTCA
>NZ_MIES01000018.1 GCF_003054965.1 Saccharospirillum sp. MSK14-1 | reverse complement strand
AACGATAAGGCTTTCATTTTGAGTTTCTAAGGCAAATAAACCATACATCAAAGGAGAGGCCGCTGCTCTTTCTAAAGTCTGTTCATATAGTTTATTCCAAACTTTACCCCCTAGTTTTTCATACTCGATGATTAGAGTTTTGAGGCTTTCTTCTCCAAACAAAGTTACATGCCCAGCAAAATCAATCGCTGGGTCATCTATATGGGCTGTTGACCAATCAATAACGCCTGAAACAGCTCCATCCTTTGAAGCTAGTACATGCCCAGCATATAAATCGCCATGTATAAATTGGGTGAAATCTGCCCATAGAACATCATTATCCAACCATTTTCTGTAGCGGGTTTCCAATTGCTCACTTATACCAATTTCAGATTTTACTAACTGCAAATTGTTTGCTATTTCAGGTCTTAAATCTGAAGGTTTCATAATTTTCAAATCATTTTCCCGAACTTCTTTTTCAGGAATACTATGGATTTCAAATAAGGTTTTTGCCAAAGATGTTATGTATTTCGGGCTATCTTTGTCCATATTCCAAATTATTTCATAGGTTTCAGCATCCAAATTTAAAACAGGATTATCTTTAAGTATGGGATAAGCCACTAATTCTGTAGATGAAATTCTCCAATCAGGAACCTCTACAGAAAGATGTTTTTTTACCAATTCTAAAATGCGTTTTTCTTTCTTGATTTGTTCCCTCATGCCATCACGACGAGGAATACGCAGCAACCATTGTTGCCCCTTTGTATCAAGAGCAAAAACGACCTTAAAATCAATGCCCATTTCATTGAAATTCATTTTGTCCGTAAGCAACAAGCCGTGTGCTTCAGCAAGTGATTGAATATCTTGAATTGTCATTTTTAATTTCCTTTAAAGAGTTCAATAATTAATGTTCGGATTAGATTGGCTATCATTAACAATCTCTCTCAAAAGTCTTGATGATTTTGTGGTCTTTGATCTCGTAGATAATGTCAGCAATATTATCGACCAATTGCTTGTCATGAGATACGAAGATAATAGTTCCTGCATAGGACTTCATCATTGTTTCTAATGCGGCAATACTTTTTAGGTCAAGATAGTTTCCTGGTTCATCCATAAGCAAAATATTATATTTTCCTAAAAGCATTTTGGATAAAAGCAGTTTGATGATTTCACCTCCCGATAAGTCGGATAAGTTTTTTTGAATATCATTCGCTCCGATCCCCATTGAAGCCAATACTGCAC
>NZ_MIES01000017.1 GCF_003054965.1 Saccharospirillum sp. MSK14-1 | reverse complement strand
GATGTAGTAGTGCTTGAAGATCGGTAACTTTGCCGTGGCGTTGTTGATGCGATCATTCGCGGCGTTCAGGGTTTCCAGACGCAGGTAGTTCGCTTGGATGGTTCGCAGCTGTTCATAACTTCGATCCGAGATTTCAGCTATACCGTAGATCCCTTGGTTTGTAGCATTGGCAATCAGGATTGCTAACAGGTCCACCTCAAACATTCGACTTTTAGAACTCATCCCCAGGACATGTTCAAAGTCATCAATGAACCCTGTATCCCGGTCCACAACCCGCAGTACGTCGGCAATTTCAACAGAGTGCATCTGTTCAAAGAAGGTGTTATTAACCAACTGCTGCTTGTTGCCTGTCGGTAATCGCCACTGACGTTTTCCGCCTTTGTTTTTGAGGATTACATCGCGATCATCGGTCTTTTCCAGATAGTGACTGACCTCATGCAGGCGCAGGGATAATTCAGTTGCCATTTTCGGTATCAGCGATGAAGGCTCTACCATCAATTTAGGCTGCAGTGTGGCTTCAACTAGCGTTTTCTTTTCTCGCTTCCAACGCTGAGTCGATACAAGGTCCGCATCTAGTGCGCGGTACTTGATGACATCCGGCAGCAACAGCTGCCCGTGCAGTCGATCTGGTACCTGAAGATATAGGAACCATTCATACCGAGCTTTGTTAATAGATCCATCCTTGTTGAGCAATAATGGGCGAGTGTGTTTAGGCGGCAATCGCCGATCCAAACAACTTCCGCTCAGTTTGTGGTTTGCCGTCAAGTCCAGTCGAGCTTGATCCAAGACCCGAGCCAGGCGCTGTGTTGGATCTGCGCCTTCAATGCGTAAACAACAGAATAACGATCGTAACAAACCGGTGCGCAACGACGATTCTCGATCTAAGTGCTGCCAAAAAGCTTCGTCCGCCGATTGCTTCTGGTTACCCAAATACCGGCAGACTGAGCTCAGATCCTGAGCACTCAGTACATTGAAGGCTTGTGCCTGTATCGTTTGGAAGCGAGTTTCGGGTGCAATGTCATCATCTAAAAATAGTTCCAACACGTCCGCTGCCTTGCCTACATTGCGTGCAGCTTTCTGCCAGTCTTGATAGATCTGCTCTTTGGCCATGGCTTTAGCGCGGGCTTTGACTTGACGTATATGATGGATGAAGCCATCGGCAATGCGCTCTAAGCATTGCTGGTAACGGCCCTGCAAGTAACTCAGTAGGTACAGCTGTTGGTTCAACGGGTTCTGGCGCTTAAGTTTGGCGCCGTAGTAATCGACCCGTCCAGCATAATAATGCAGATTGGCTTGAGACAGGCTAAGACTCTCCAACACCCGGGTAACATCGTTTATCCATGGGTGAAGATGGTGGTAGACCGCCAGCTCTTTTTCCAGTTCAGTACCGGTAAAATTACGAGCGCTTTGCCGTAGATGCTGCAAAGTAAACGACTGTTCACCAAGCAACAGGTTGACCAACATTTCGCTCAACCCATCGCTACACTCTAAAGCCAGCTTGTTATGAACTGTTTTCTGATGTTGTACGAGCACCTGGCTGATAATTTTCTGTAGTGTGCTGTAGGCTGGAATGGCAATTTTGTTAAAGGCCAGATACTCGATGGCTGCATCGAAGAGCGGTCGAGGTGCCGCCCAACTTTCCGTCTGCTCAAATAAATAATTGTATAACCATTGGTGGTGCTTTCGGGTTGAGTATCTCTGATAGCCTTCAAGCTCAAAGATTTTCTGATAGATGCGCGTTATGGCCTTTGCATCGAGATTAAACGGACGTAACCCCCGACCGGGCAACACATGTTCAGCGATGTACCGAACATCGTGTTTCACTTCGTGATAGCTAGGATTGAACGGGATTGGACGACACTTAAAGTAACCTAAAAGAACGGCAAATATGCAGCGCGTTTGCCGTGACTGCTGTCGATTAATGCGGTTCAGTTCAATGTCGTTAAAAGAGAATAGGAAACGTTGTTCTGATGTAGAAAAGCTTGGTGGGCCATATAACTCAGTTTCTTCAGCTGATGTTAGTATCTGGATTCGTTCGTCATGAGCCATCTAGGTCATCCAAATACTGTAAAAGCTACTGTTGGTGAACAATAAAGTTGTTAACAAATAGCCCTCTAAGTTATTGATTTTCTTAGAGGGCTTTTTTACTAAAAATAATAAAGTTGTTAACTTTTCGCTCATCTGGCCATATTCACCCCAAAAAATGCAACAATAAAGTTGTTAACAAACTACTGAGTTCCAAGCGATTCACCTCTTCAACCCTGAAGCTCAAATCCTTTTCTGCGACGATATTCTTTACAGGCCAATGTTTACATCTGCGTCAAAGGTGACTTCAAATTGCGTACTTCCTAAAAAACTTCCTTGGTTCGACTCGCTAGAGTCGGCTGAATTTTGGCCAGATACAGCCCCTAAAACACTGGTAGCCTTTCCGTATCTCCAGATCGATGACCGCCAACGGGATTTGGTTTTTAGGCGTTTCAACAATGTTTAAGCCTTACATAGAGCTTGATTTTTGGGGAATTGGTTACCATAATGCAGTCAAGTTCTTCGGAACTGGATGAACCTTTACCTAGTGTTTTGGTTCGTGGCTGCGCCTCAGTCGCCGATAAGACTGGGGCATATCTCCCTCCCTTTATTCTCAT
>NZ_MIES01000016.1 GCF_003054965.1 Saccharospirillum sp. MSK14-1 | reverse complement strand
CTTCGCGCTGAACAATTGCCATTGAAATACCGACTGACGATGTTCTAAGCCAACGCTACGATAATGATAGTAATCGCGGAGCGCCTTTTCGTATGATTGTTTAGTCTCACTACTCACCTGATTGCTCGGTAAAGCCTGAGGGCGAGCAGGGTCATCGATAGCTGCGGAGGATTTGCCTGCAGAATGTGCCTCTGCAAGCAGTTCGGCAGCTTTGTCATTTGGGGTTAATACATTGTTTTCTGTTTCATCATTTGCATTTAAATTTGTGGTCATAGCAAAAATCAAAACAGTAGCTAATAATCTGATGAAATTTGTTCGTTTCCAATTCATTTATAGCCTCTCATTTTTTATAGAAAAACTGTTCGATAATTAGATGACTGGATTAAGGCGTCACTAAACGTTGAATAAGGACTGAGCGAGTATTAATACTTTCATAGAGGTTTTCACTTACGTCAAAAACCTCTATTAAGGAATCTACAGTCGCCGCATCTGTCACTAAAGTTTTAATGATGTCCAATAGTTCAGAGCGATGGATTTCTAACCAGTAGGCTTCGTTCACGTCCGGTGGATCGACTGGAAATGCAGCTGGCAATGCTGTACTAAAAAACATCGGTTGTTTCGATCCATCGGGTGAAATTCGTGTCTGCCCTCCGTCAAAAAGCTCTAATTTACTTCCATCTGAATAGGTCAGCAGCACATGCCCATCTGCTGTTAAGTTACGAGCTACTATATGTTTAGATTGTGGCGGTATTTCGCCTTCGGTATTCGAAGCAGCAATCTGAAGCTGCCCTAAAACTGGTTTGGCTGGTTTTAATGCAGTGAATGTTGGTGTTGTGGTTTTGCACAGCGATTCCATTGGAAATTTTAATGTAGCGCCATTAATTGCTTCGATGTACATTTCACGGCCATTAACATTATGAAACCATAGATCAGCACCTTCACCACCGCTTCGGCCGGTATCTAAATCTAATGTATTTGATGAAGAAACTTTAAGATCTGTTTTTTGAGTTTGACGGAAACCATCTTGAACACGCCCAAACAGGACCAGTTCTTTGATGACTAATATAGGGTTATCTCTGCCTGTCCAGGTAAACAGTATTTTACCCCAGGTATTTCTATTCGTATGAATTATAGCCACACCCAATTCTTGTCTCTCTGGTGACAGCATGAATATGCCCTTTTGTTGATCGTTATAGTCATTTCTCGATAAGCGGTGCGATTTAACGGAAACAAACTGTTCCGGATTTATCAGAAATTTTTTATTCATTAGGCTGTCGAATTCATCGTAAATAAGATCACAGTCGGCGGAAAAACTCAGAGAGCATAGAGAAAAGAAAAGTAAGTGCGTGCTGAAGAATGAAATACAATTGAATTTAAACGTCATGTTGAATCTCCTTAATTAGCGTAATTACTAATTGGCGTTCTCCTTTTTCCCGCTGACTTCCAGAACACTCGTTTGAAGATCTGCAACGAATTCAAACGATACTGTGTTATACAAATATTCATGGTCAACAGTATCACTTTAGATAGTGTGGACGCTAAATGCACAGAGGCAAGAACTGCTTAGATTTATTTGTTTCAAAAACAAACTTAATTACAGGCTTTTTGGTTTTGAAAGAATGAATTACCGAGCC
>NZ_MIES01000015.1 GCF_003054965.1 Saccharospirillum sp. MSK14-1 | reverse complement strand
TGTGAGATTTTGCAAAGAACTTTTCCAGCTCTACGTCGTCAATCATGTTCTTGTTCCATGGCGCCCAGGTTGAAACGTTTTTTTCACCTTGCAGCTGAAATAGAAAAGTAGAATATCTGTCGATATGGTATGGCGTTATACTTTTTGGTGAAGCTAAAAATAAGTATAAAGTAGAATCGGTTATATCAGTTCGCAACAATTTAGCGAATTGATCGATCTCAGCTTTAACTTCGCCAAATACTTTTGAAAGCTTATTATCAACTTCAGGACTTCTTACCATAACAAAGGAATCGGATGTCTCAAATTCATCCATTGCTGTTTCCAGTGCCATGTTAATGCCATGATCTTTGTGAGCATTATCTAAATTGGCGGTAATTTTAACCTTACTCGAACTTGCGTAAACCTGTTCTTCTGGCAATCTCAGAATGAGTTTTTTTAGCTCACCTAACTGCAATTCACTTTCTGTGGATAAGTTATGTTTAAACTTAAATGACTGCTGGTTAAACAATTTATTGTTTTCTTTGCCAACATCGATAATGCGATTCTCCATAGCACTGGTCTTCCTTTTTATTTATAATCCTTTGCTTTCCTATATTGAATACCGACCAATCATTCTCAAAGATAAACACCAAAAATAAGTTTGTAGAATAGTGTTTACCAATAAGGAAATCTAGCGATGAATATTAGTAAAATAAATGAACTAACATCGCTGCGGGGCATAGCCGCAATTTCAATTGTCATTCATCATTTCTTTCTATCAATTTCACCTGATCTAGGCGTTCGTGTTACAGGTTTGACTAACTATGTTAGTCAAAGTTACTTATGGGTAGATATGTTTTTTCTACTCAGCGGATTTGTCCTAACGATTCGATATCATAACAGGCTGACGTTGCAACCATACGATATAAAGAACTTTGTTCTCGCTCGCTTTGCTCGAATATACCCTTTGCATTTTGTTATTTTAGTTTTGTTTTTAATAATAGAAGTCGTCAAATACCAGAATAACGGGGAGTTCTTGAACTCTCCGAATTCCTTTCCAGATTTAATGAGAAATCTGTTCTTGCTTCAGGGCATTCAGTTCGATTATTTACATACGTCATGGAATCATCCTTCGTGGTCTATCAGCATTGAATGGTTTTCCTATCTTTTGTTTCCCATTATTTTAATTATTGCATCAAAAAACCATTTCACTATTTCGCTGACTCTTACCGTATGTTCCATTCTGTTTATTTATATAGTTAGCAATATTACCGAATATGAACTTGATGTTACCGGCATTCTTGGTCTAGTACGGTGTATTTCTGAGATGGTCATCGGTTCAATTCTAGCAATAATTATTCATCGTATGTCTTTAAAATTGCGTTCGCTAATCAGTCACCCTGGGGTCACTCTCTGTGTTGTTATAGCTCTTTTTACAGGTATGCATTTCGATTGGTCAGACCTGATTATTGTCCTGATCATGGCTACACTGATCGCGATTTTAGGTTGTTCCGG
>NZ_MIES01000014.1 GCF_003054965.1 Saccharospirillum sp. MSK14-1 | reverse complement strand
CCGCAACTTAGAGTTGAAGACGATGGATTAGGCATGAGCCCCAGCTTTATCGATGACGAACTATTCAGACCTTTTTCAACAACAAAAACAGAAAACGGCGTAGGCATCGGTGCTTACCTAACCAAGTCGTACATAGAGCACTTAGGTGCATTGTTAAACGTACAGAGCAAAGAAGGACAAGGAACGCGCTTCGATATTACGTTTAACTAAGGGAGAACATAGACATGGAAATGTTAGAAAAAACTATTCTAATCATCGAAGATGATGAAGGTTTACAGAGTCAATTAAAGTGGCACTTTGATGAATTCGACACCACGATTGCGACTGCCAGTAATTTGCAGGAAGCAATTACCGCGGTAAGGCTCTATCAACCCAACATCATTATCCAAGATTTAGGCTTACCGCCCGATGAAGAAGGCGTATCTGAAGGTTTCCGGTGCATACAGGAAATACTCAACCTTTCGCCGCAGAGTAAAATAATTGTCTTAACCGGGAAAAATGAACACCGCAATGCCCTCAAGGCCATTGAAGTTGGTGCCTACGATTTCTATTTTAAACCTGTCGATACTGACGTTTTAGATCATGTCGTTAATCAGGCTTACAAAATTTTCACGCTGGAAGCAGAAAATAAACTCAACAATCAGCTTTCAGAACCGGTTTCTGGTGTGGTGACTGCAAACCAACCCATGCGCAATATCTGCCGGATGATCGAAAAAATTGCACAAACCAATGTTACTGCCACGCTGATCGGGGAAAGTGGTACTGGTAAAGAAGTTCTGGCTCGAGCGATCCATAACAGCAGCGACGAGAAAGATAACCCTTTTGTTGCCATAAACTGTGCTGCTGTCCCTGAAAACTTAATGGAAAGCGAACTGTTCGGCCATGAAAAAGGTGCTTTTACCGGAGCGGTCAGCACCACAATCGGAAAAGTCGAGCAGGCTAAAGGCGGCACCCTATTTCTGGATGAAATCGGTGATATGCCATTGGCTCTGCAGGCAAAACTATTGCGTTTTTTACAGGAACGATCGATAGAGCGAGTTGGTGGCCGTAAAGAAATAAAAGTCAATCTCAGAGTGGTCTGTGCGACCAATAAGAACCTGGAAGCAATGGTTAAGGAAGGAACTTTCCGAGAAGATCTGTATTACCGGGTAGGAGAAATTATCGTTGAAATACCGCCACTCAGAGCGCGCGGTAATGATGTCATTTTAATTGCTAATCATTTATTGAAGCGATACGCCAAACAAATGTCGACTAAACAGCTTTCCTTCAGTGATGACGCGATTAACGCAATGGAATCCTATGACTGGCCGGGAAACATTCGTGAAGTTGAAAATAAAATTAAGCGAGCTGTCGTACTGGCAGAAAACAACGTTATCCAGGTTGAGGACCTCGCCTTACCGCAAACCAAAGCTAAACCTTCGGTAATTAACTTGAAAGAAGCCAGGCGAATTGCCGAAGTAGAAGCGATCTATTCAGCACTCGAACTGAGTCAGCAAAATATTTCTGCCGCTGCAAAACTGCTCGGCGTAACGCGGCCAACGCTCTACGACATGATGCGTAAATATAACCTTTCCATTGAAAGCAGCCACTCGTGAGTAAAACATGAAAACAACAACTATAAATACAATTACTGCCATATTGACAGCATTATTATTGGTAGGTTGCTCAAATAATACAGATGTAAACAAGGCAAATGAATTCGTCGAACGAAGTCAGGCCTATGAACAACAGGGCCAGTATCGCGCAGCCTTAATAGAAATGAGAAATGCGCTCCAGGCACAACCGAACAGCGGCCCTTTCGTGGTTCGCTATGCGAACCTGTTGACCTCGATTGGCAGCCCAAATCAGGCCGAAGAAATACTTAAAAGCGTAGCGGGTAATGAAGAGCTAACCCGATTGCCACTGGCTGAAGCGTTACTGCTGCAAGGTAAATATATTTCAGCAAAAGAAGTGTTGGCTGGCTGGCAGCAAAATAGTACAGAACAAAATCAATATAGCCGCCTTCTGGCTTTACA
>NZ_MIES01000013.1 GCF_003054965.1 Saccharospirillum sp. MSK14-1 | reverse complement strand
GAATAGACACACTAAAATAGATAATTAAAATAACATATTAAGAATATATCCATTAAGTTTAAAAATGGTAACTTTTAGTGGAATAACGCATAAAAATCCATATCACTGGATGACCCACTTACGACCCAATTCTTCTTGTCCTGCAGCAATTGTTTGATTTCCTCATCTTCACAATAAAACATAAAACGGCCACCATATTCCCTGCGAACAAAGTGTCGCTTACGTAAATTAGCTTCGAGGTTCTTATCTAAGCCGTTAAAGACAATTTTATGAACTCCATTTGCAAGTGCTAATTGAATTAAACCGTCTAATAGGGTTCTGGACTTGTCTATTGTAGGTACGAACTCACAAATACTCCAAACTCGCATTCCGGTTGAAAAATACTCGTCTCTGATAATTAGAATTCCATTTATTTCACCATCATCGCTGTTTAAAAAATATTTCAGATACTTTGTAGAATCATAGCGCCAATTTAAATAGTCTAATTCTTGTGAAATCGAGTAATTCATTTCCCTTTGCCGATTAATAAATTCTGCCATAGCAGCAGTAAAAACTAAGAAACTGGTCAATTTTATTTTTTTTTGCAATGCATTCTCAATTCGAAGCAACACAACAGTTGACGCTATCCAAACATATTTTAGTAAAGTTCTGAACCTACTATCTTCCGCTTTCACCGGGATAGATTTTGCTTGCAAGAATAACAGGTAATAACTCAACTCCCCCATGTCGACCCAACCGATTCGTTGATACATGGCTTTAGCCTCATCGGAGATCCCTATTCCAATCGTAAGTTCATGCTTAGTTATTAAACTGCCTGTCAGTGCAACCGCCAGACCTTTTAGTCTCCATGCAGGATCGACATGCAAATCGAAGGCATATGCGGCCGTTAGCTTTTTACCTGCGACATTGAAGCAAATACTTAAAGAGCCTTGATGACCAACAACTTCACCTTCTTGAACACAATAGGTATAAACACCGTAGTCACCGGATCCGTATAGCCAGTTATAAAATTTCGAACTCTGTTGATAAGATCCGCTGGGATAAATATTTTGATGAAACGATTTTAAGACTTTTTTATGCTTACCAAAAACATCGTGTTCAAAGGACGGTTTAAATTGATTATAAAAACGCCTTACAATACTTTTCTGTCGTTCCATATCAAGCCTACTCAAATAAAGTTAGAGGCTTCATATGCAAGTACTCCGTCGTTCTTCGCTTTCGAACTATATCTCGATAAATATTGATGGCTTCACTTTCGCTGAAATTTAACTTTTTTGCCAAGTCTTTTGCCGGTCGGGATTGATTAAAGTAAAGCAAAGCTATATCCATCTGCGGATAAGGTAAAGAAAAGTAGAACTCATCCTGGCCTTGACTCAGGCTATACGTATCCGTTGTTGGTATTGAACTACAAATTGAATCAGGTAATTCTAAGTACCTTGCCAATGCATATACTTGTGTTTTATATAGGTGTGCGATCGGTTTGATATCTGCAGAACCATCACCATTTTTCACGAAAAAACCTTGGTCATATTCGAGTCGATTTGGCGTACCTACTACAGCATAATTTTTTTGATCTGCATAATAATACTCCATGGTCTTTCTTAAACGCTGTTTAAAATTAGTAGCGGCAACTATTTGAAGATATGATTTTAACGGTAGAGTTTGGCGACATTCGTTTCCTTCTGCGTCCTGGGCAACTATTGAAAAATGGTTAATTTCATGACCTTTTGAATCAGAAATCGCAATTTTACTTTTCCAAGTTTCATCATAATAGGGTATTACATCTCGTATCGCTTCATCTCTTCGAGAATAGCAACCAATTGCCTCCAGAGAACTGGAAATATTTTCAGTCACATATTCAATACCGAGATGCTCCGCTAGTATTCCGCCTAAATCAGTACTTGATCCGGAAGAATCGTGTTCAGGCATCAATATGCCAAAAACCTTTTTTGCACCAATCGCTTTTACAGCCAAGGCGGCACAAACGGAACTGTCTATACCACCAGACATCCCTACTACCAAGCCACGGCGATGTAGCTTGCTCGCCAAAGACTCTCGTATAAAACGAGAAATATTATCCACTTCTAATTCAAAATTAATATTTAATTCAGGATCTAATTCCCTTTTATCATCCATGTTGCGACTCCATTTCTTTCGTTAACCGATATCTCTGAATTTTTCCACTGGCGGTTTTTGGTATTTCTTCAAGCCAAAATAGTTTTCGTGGCACTTTATAATCTGATAAAACATCGCTGCAATGTTTTTTTATACGTAATTCATTTTCAGCTGACCTCATGCCTACTACAAAACAAATCACCCTCTGGCCAAAGATTTCATCTGCCTCGCCAATAACCGCTGATTCGAGAACGAATTCTAATTCATTAACAACCTCTTCAATCTCTAGCGGATTAATTCGGTTACCTGCAACTTTAAGCAT
>NZ_MIES01000012.1 GCF_003054965.1 Saccharospirillum sp. MSK14-1 | reverse complement strand
CTGTTCAGCCAACGCAAAGAGAAAGCCACCGGTAAATGCGTCACCGGCAGCAGTCGTATCAACCACCGTTGTTTTTGGTGGCGTAATTTCTGAATAGATACCACTTGCTAATACCTTTATCGGATTGCCACCATCTGTGATTAAAATGGTTTTAACACCCTGGGCAATAGCCGCTTTAACAAAAGCAACTTCACCTTCCGGCTCCAGATAATCGAGTTCTTCTTTCGACACTTTTAAAATATCGACGTGATTGAAACAGGCTTTTACCCGTTCAACATCGGCCTGACCGTTTGGCCACAGGTTGTGTCTCAGATTGACATCGAAACTGACAACGCAGCCCTGCTTCTGTGCTTTTTCAATGGCTGTTTGTGTTGTTTCAGCAATTGTCGCTTCTGTCAGTGTGTTCGAACAGAAATGGAATAGTGAAGCGCCCATGAACCACTTGTCTTTGACATCAATAGGAGTGAGCAACATATCGGCGGTTTGATGACGGAAAAATTCGAAACTACGTTCGCCATCCGCATCTAAAAAGACAAAAGCCAACGCCGTTTTTGCAGTGTCATGTAATGACATATTTGACGTGTCGACGTTGTAGTCTTCGAGTGCCTGTTTAATGAATTGTCCGAAGTGATCATTGCCGACCTGACCGG
>NZ_MIES01000011.1 GCF_003054965.1 Saccharospirillum sp. MSK14-1 | reverse complement strand
GATTAGACGGCAGTGGCTATCCGTACTGTAAATCATCGGCAATGCTTGATAAACCTTCCAGAATTGTGGCTATAGCCGATATTTTTCAGGCGTTGTCGCAAGATAGACCTTATCGTGGGCGGTTAAACTTAAGCGAGATTTTAACAATTATGTCTTTGCTGGCGGAGGAAGGGAAAATCGATGATCAGATTTTTTCCGTCTTGCATCGACAAGGTGAACGTTATTATTCGGCGTCTATAAATTGATGCTGTAATTGCAAAAGATAGGTTAGGAGAAACTATGGAGAAAACTAAAATCATTAACCTGGCTGAAGCCAAAGCAAAAGCAGCGGGTGTCAGCACAGGTTTGGTCGATGTGATCGATCAGTTAAATGAACGCTTTGGCATACGTATTGACATTACCGACGAGCGTTTAGCACGTTTTAATCGACTCTATGCGGCGCTGGATGAAGCTGCAATGCAGCATCATGAATATCAGTTAGAGGAACACGACAGTGCTATGCAGTCAATTTTTAACCAAGGTGTCGAAGTTGGCAGAGCACAAATGATGACTGACGTAATCATTTGTGTGCTGGAACAGGATGGTTTGTTGAAACGGTCTTGATTCGATTTTTAAAATTAACTAAAAAATAATTCTACTAGCGAATGATGGATAAGCCGTAGCTTTCGAATATCTGTTGAATCTCATCCATTACTTCAACCGTCGGTGGTTCCATTCCTTCGAGTGGGTATTCCAAGCCCAGCGCTTTCCATTTGTGTGTACCGAGGTTGTGATAGGGCAGTAATTCCAGTTGCTCTATGTTTTCCATTGGCGCTAAAAACTGCGCGAGCGCATGTACATCTTCGATATCATCAGAATAGCCGGGTACAACAACATAACGGACCCGTGTTTTTTTGCCAATATCGGCCAGGTGGCGAACAAAACGTAATGTGCGTTGATTCGAAACACCGACAAGTAAATGATGTTTAATATCGTTGATGTGTTTAATGTCGACCATTATTAAATCACTTTCGTCGATCATTAACTTAACTTCGTCACTGTAGACGCCAACATAGCCATTGGTATCTAAACAGGTATGAATTCCATGTTGTCGTAGACGCTGAAACAGTAAACCGACAAATGGTGCCTGCAATACCGGTTCACCACCGGTTACGGTCACACCACCACCACTGGCATCCATAAATTTCGTATAAGGCAGTATTTGTTCGACCACTTCTGTTACTG
>NZ_MIES01000010.1 GCF_003054965.1 Saccharospirillum sp. MSK14-1 | reverse complement strand
TCTAGGTACCAGTTGAGTAGTACGAATACTGGAGGCCCAAAAATAAGCAGTATGTAAAAGGGTTTTACTCGAAGATTTAGTTCCATCTAAATTCCTAATTATTCATAACGTCGTTGTTTTGGGGCGAGCTCCCCCCTAAAAATAGACACGCTCAACTATTCAAAATTTCATGTTTATTCGGACTTACATAGCCTAACGCTGAGTGCATCCGTTTTTTGTTGTAATAGTTCATCATGTAGTCGCCTAATGCAATTCTTAATTCTGACTTAGATTGGTAATGTTCACCGTGGTACTTTTCTGTCTTTAAACTCTGGAAAAATGATTCCATATGCGCATTGTCAGTGACGTATTTTGGACGATTCATGCTTGACGTAATGCCATGACGCTTCAATTCATCTTGGATTAAGTAGGCCCCATATTCTGGGCCTCGATCCGTATGGAATATGAGGCCATCTTTAAGCTTCCGATAACGTATTGCCTGACGTATAGCTTCCCGCGTAAGTTCTGCTGATTTATTGTCACCAAGTGACCAGCCGATGACGCGTCTTGAGTACAAGTCCAGTACAACAGCTAAGTATTGATACTCTTTTCCTACCTTGAGATAGGTTAGGTCTCCAACCCATTGTTGATTGATTTCTGTCGGGGATCCCAGCTCAAGACGAAGGTTTGGCAACTTGGCGTAAAACCGTTTTGGGGCAGCTTTTTGCCTGTATATACGAGCGGCCTTACCCACCAGGCCCATCTCCCTCATGATGCGCTCTACAGCCTTGTGGTTAACTTTATATCCTTTTGCCCGAAGCGCCTCGCAGACACGAGGGCTGCCATAGTTCGTATCATGCTGATAAAAGACCTGCTCGATTTTAATACCTAATGCGCGAGCTTTAGCGGCACGGGAGCTCTCTGGCCGATGTCGCCATTTGTAGTAGCCGGATCGTGACACGAGTAACCAATCGCATAGGTATCTAATGCCTAAGGCAGCTCCATGTTCGGCTATGAATCCGAATCGTTCTGCCTTACTTGCGCTAGATACCGTTGCCACTTTTTTAGAAGTTCATTTTCCTTCTTTAAGCGCTCATTCTCTTTCTTCAGCCGTTCGTTATCGCTGATTTCTTTTTTACTCGGTGGGGGAGATGATTTTTGGTTCAATGACATGCTCACTCTTCGGTTTGGGAAATATTTTAATTTCCCTTCACGGTACTCCTGCCGCCACCGATATAGCATCATTGGATGCAAACCAAAGACTTCGGCTATGTCGATTGCTTTAGCGTCAAGTTTGAAGGTTAGCTCAACTATTTTGACTTTAAGCAATTAAGTGTCTACTCATATGGGGAAGGCTTAGAGACTAAATAATCAATAACAAACCGACGACCTTAAAGTGTTTCAAAAACGAATTGGAGATCATGTCGAAATTAATCCCGCCCTAATGCCAAAAAGTCGACTATTTTAGACGCAGGCTCAAACTCAGGTACAACGCGTAACAAAATAGCTCTACCTGCTGCATAGTCCATTTTATTTTCAGCTACTTTCAGCTCGGTAAGCGCCTGTTTGATCGCATCAGAACTTATAAAGTACTCATTCGCCATCATGATTTTGGGGTGCCCGGTACCCGTCACATTTTCGCCTATCAGGAGTTCTTCATATAGTTTTTCACCTGGGCGTAGGCCGGTGAATACTATT
>NZ_MIES01000009.1 GCF_003054965.1 Saccharospirillum sp. MSK14-1 | reverse complement strand
CCCGATCCATTGCTTTTATCGCCAAAGGGCTTTGTGCACAGGCCGGACCGTTGCAGAAAGCGACAATCTTTTTGGCGTTACTGCAATCCCACGCTCCAGATGCGCCAGTACAACCGAGTTCATCTAAACGCATAGCGACTTCGGTGTAAGGAATGTGAACACTGCCGGGAATCGTCGACTTAACACGCCATTCAATCGTGCGCATGTCGACGACAACGAAGCTGTCATCGTTCAAGGCTGCGAGTACGTCGAGCTCGCCCATGGGGTGAACTCCGGGAATAGGAATTAACGGCTGAAGTACGCCGCCGATTAATTGCATATCGTTTTTCGTGCGAACGATTGTGACCGGGCCGTCTTCGGTTTGTACCGTGATTTGATCTACATTTTGATCGATAGGCAGTCGGTGATCATCTGCAAGCGAAAATGGAATGATCATTAGAGTGAGGATGATAAATCTCAGTGGATGTTTCATGGCGCACCTTTTATCTTTTTTATAGTAGGTGAGCACAATATAGAACTTATTTTAGAAAAGTCTAAAGGAGTATTTGGTCGAGAAAATTTTTTTTTGCTGTAAATAAATATTTCACAGACAAGTCTGCTTTTAATTTTATGAATAAAAATTTGCGATTAATCCATTGTTTCTTAAGTGTTTTGTCGTGAACACGGCTGGTTGCATTAAGCGATATTTCGCAATGTTTTTAGTTCAAATATTTTATTAAAAAAAACTTAGTAAAAAAAATTAGCATAAGCCGAGGGGAATTATTTTATGAATTTAAAAATTCCCGCCAATTTTAAAATCGAAAATTCCGGCATTGATTTTTATTTTTTTAAATGAGAATAATAATCATGCATAGAAGTTTCCATTGCCTTTGCGCGAGATATTAAGCTTCGGTTCGGCACCGGAATATCTATGATTAAAAATTTATAAAACTCGTTTTATTGCTAATTTTCAGCATTCGATAATTTTACCGGGATTCAAAATAAGTTCAGAATCCATCGTCCGCTTTATTGTGCGCATGAGTTCTATTTCAATTTCTGATCGACTCAGCGGCAGATATTTCAGCCGGTCTTTTCCTATGCCATGTTCGGCCGAAATCGAACCGCTTAAGCCACTTAAATTGTCGTATACAATGGCATCGAGGTCGTCCGCCGTTATCGATGAAGACTCAGGCAAAGTGAAAATTATATGCAGGTTGCAGTCGCCAATGTGGCCAAAAAAGTATGGTGTCAGCTGCAACTTTTCAGCCGTCATTGTTTGGCGAATACGGTCGACATAGGCGGTCATGTGTTTTGTCGGCATGCTGATATCAAAGGCAACCATGTTGCCATCGCTGCGGAAAGGTTCGATGTTTTCGCGGATTGCCCATAGGTTCTTTTGTTCAGTGCTGTTTTGAGCGATGACCACATCGTCAGCAAGACCCTGTTCGAGCAGGTCATTCAGTGCAGTCATGAAAATATCCTCAAACGCGGGGTTCGCCCCAGAGTTGTATTCCACGATGACGTAATAAGGATGCCCGGCAGGCAGCGGTTTTCGTTCGATATAATCGCTCTTAATCGACTTTTCATAAAAGTCTTGCCACATAACTTCAAATGCAGACAGCTGGTCGTTGAGTTGCCGTTGTAATTGTTGCTTGATCGTTAGGCAATGCTCAAAGTTGCTGACGGCGAGCAGGGCGCTGTGTTTCGCCGGTGGCAGATAACCGAGTTTAAGGTTTAGCCGGGTTATGACAGCCAGAGTTCCCTCACTGCCGATAAACAGTTGCTTCAGGTCGTATCCGGTATTGTTTTTGAGCAGAACGTTTGTCGAATTAACAATGCGGCCATCGGCAAGCACGGCTTCAATGCCGAGAATATTGTCGCGCGCCATGCCGTTTAGCAAGACATTGCTGCCGCCGGCATTGGTTGAGGCGATACCCCCAATCTGACAGCTACCTTTGGC
>NZ_MIES01000008.1 GCF_003054965.1 Saccharospirillum sp. MSK14-1 | reverse complement strand
ACCATCGATTATACAAACGGCAAAATCGAAATCAGCGACTACACCGGCAGACCGCCGACCGCCTTAATCATCCCGATTTCTGTTTTGATCGGCGAAGAGTTCAATATTCTAAACGGCGTCACCTTCCGAACCGTCAACAGCCCACTACGCCCGTCCGGCTTCACCATTCGAGCTAAGGGCATCGATGGCACCGACTACACCGCAGCCGAAAGCGGCGACGGCGACATGACCGGAAACGCCGTCACCGGGGGCGACAATAACGTCCATTTGAGCGACGGTTTAGTCTCGATTAAATTTGCCGTGCCGATGTTGGCGAGTTCACTTTTTTACAATGCCGTTTCGTTCAAAAGTATTCCGTTGCAATCGAGCATTTTAGGTTTAGACCCGGTTCGACTACCCGCCGACGGTCGCGTCCCAATTTTCAGGGATGCCGATATTTTGGTTTTGACGCACACCCAGAAAGACGAAATCATCAGCCCCGTTGACGCAATGGTCATCGATGCAGGCCGCGAGAAGTTGCACGACGCATGGATCGAAGACAGCGCCGGCACACGATTAAAAGCCGATCAAGTCACCATCGACAAGGCCACCGGTACCGCGACACTTGCATCACCATTTAGCGCCGTCGACGACAGCGACAACGCACTCACTGGGCCATTATTTTTTGTGCATCGCATCGATGACATGGCGCTCTGTTCAGAGGCGAGAATCGACGGGCAACTGACGTTAGCCCAACCCGTCGCCCACGATTACCCCGCCGATAGTTGGGTCGCGTCAGCGGTCTATCTGGGCCATTTACAGGCACGAATTAAGAACCTAGTCAGTTACACTACCGATATTGGTTATGGCAACACCGGGATCGATACCGACGCGCAATACAACGACATTGCCTACCCGATTGCGATCGATAATTCCGGGTCCGTACCCGATCGCTGGATGATCAAATTTACCTCGACCACCAATTTCAGCTTATACAGCGAGGAACGAGGACTCGTCGCCAGCGGAACAACCGTCGTCGACTTTTCACCCGTCAACCCGCAGACAGGTACCCCCTATTTCACATTTAAAGCCGATGGCTGGGGCGCCGGCTGGAACCCTGGCAATTGCGTGTTTTTTGACAGTGACGCCGCCGCCGCACCGCTTTGGTTAATCCGAACCATTTTACCCGGCCAAGCCACCGAAACAGACGATCAGCTAAAAATTGAATTACGAGGGGATCACAACTAATGGCAACACCAACACTTTATCAATGGATGGATGAAAGCGCCCCCAACCCAACCCGAGCCAATGCGAATTATAACTCGGCAGTTAACTTTCTCGATATATTACGCGCCTGCCTGGTAGACGGATACGGCAGCAAACCGGGCGCAGGTTGGACACTGGAAAACTGGGACATGACACCGGAAAAAGAGCGGGCCGCATTCGGAAATGGTAACGGCATCATCGAAGTTATTTCGACGTCAACCGGTTCTGTCACCTATGTTATTCACGAATCCGTCAGTCAGTACGGCGTCGGCAACGCCTATCACGACGGAGCAGACCCGGCCTGTCACAGTATAGGCGTCGGCTCACGAACCGATTACAACGCCGATTTCACACCCGACAACACCAACCAAAGTTTACAGACTTACGTTGCCTACCTAACCAACGCAAGCATCAACCAAGTAGACTTAACGAGTACCTACGGGTGGCGGCTAGTCGCAACCGATAAAACGTTCATTTTTTGGTTGCTAACCAATCCTGATAGCAGTTCGCTCAACCTCCCAAACACCTATATGCATCTTTACGCCGGGGCGGTTCATAACGTACACCAGCCCCGCGATGCGGTGGGCAATTTTGTCGTAATGGCTCAAAATTACACGAATAGAAACAACTACATTTCCGGGTCAGGTGCCAATTCCGTTAACTTAGTCTGGTTGCTTGCGCTAACCAATCCATTTGGCGACGCATTACAATCAACCGATCAGATGGCAATGAGCGCCCGAAACTGTAGCCAAAGTATGTTTAGCCCGCATAACGCGTACATTCCCCATACTCCCTGTTATCTGTATTACAAAGGCGCGGCCAACCCCGACCCGTCAAATTTTTCTTACTTTTTCGGAAAAGCCTGCGGTTGGCGTCAATGCGTACAGACGACCAGTTACGACGCAATCCACTATTACGCTTATGAAAGGCTGGGCATACAAAACGAAGGGCAGCCGATCCTTAACCTGGATGGATATGACGTCCTATGCGTCAACCTTCAATCCAATAGCACCCGTGGGTATTTTGTATCCATGAACCCGGCCGATTGGGTGTAATTATGGGATTTTTTACAGACGACCAAGCCAGCGAGTTTCAACTGCCAGAAATACCAAAAAGAGAATACGCGCTTAATGTTATCGATGACGCCCCGCCCGTCGACGGTACGATCAATCTGTTAGCGATAAATGGCGCAACCCTGGCCGGAATGATTAGCGGTACTTTTCTTAAAACAATTCGACCGGGTGACACTACATTCACGCTTTTTGAACATTACACAAGGGACGTTCCATTCCTGCAGTTATACAGCCCGAAAAGTGATTTGACGAAAGCCTATATATGCACCCGGCTCGACGTAGAAAACGACGTCGAAGTAACGATCGTGGCCGTCGATAATTCCGGGACCGCAAGTGGTGGCTCGGGTATAACGGCAAAAGTTGCCGGTACTGTTGCGGTCGAAGGCGCACCGGCTGGGCGTCCGATTTTGATCATTAAAGACGACCCCGCAGGGCGTCAAGTCATAGCCGAAACCATGAGTCAAAGTGATGGCTTGTTCGATATTACCTATCCCGATTGGGACGGGCCAGTTATCGCAATGTCAATGGACTATTACGGGGAAAGCTGGGCGAGAATAACGGCGATCAATGCCGGGACAATCGTTCACCCGACGATTCCAAACGGTTACGTTTATGAAGCGACAGCCGCAGGCGTGACCGATGAAAACGAACCAACATGGTCAACTAACGAGGCCGTTATCGATGGCGGCGTCACCTGGAATCCGCGACCGTTTTATCGGCCCGTTGCGAGCGGTCCAATTCAGGGCGAAGTACTGACCAGAGAGTTACTTGTTTATCCGTCAGAAGCAATCGCAATGGTTGGCAGCCAGCAGGCGTTAGCGGTTGGCCTATCGGTTGGCGACGATGGCACCCTCAACAATTCAAACTTTTATGTCGACGCGCCAATTCAACCGAACGATACACGGTTCATTGTTTGGCAGGTACAAATCACCGCAAGCGATGATCAATTGATCGGCATCACCAACAAGATATTCACCGAGGATTTATATCTAGGACAAAACAATGCAGCCACAAAAGACAGCATTGGAAACTGGGCAAAAGGTAGAACCTACTTCAATCTAACCAGCTCCAGTGAAGACGCGATACTCACCATGGCAGCGGGTGACATAGTAACAGTCATTTTTAGAGCGGCGAGTAATGAAATTCACTTCTACGTCGGCGCAGCAAGTAAAGGCGGCTTTTTAAATTTAACACCTTCAAACCCGGCATTACCTTGGATGCCAGCCATAAGCGTTCGAGAGAATGGATCGTCTAGTTTCGTATTTGATAAAGACCTATTTACAAACCTACCGCCAACGATCGATTCCATGTTTCCGAATTGGGAGCCGCTTAAAAAAGAGCGCCCAGTAGAATGAGTTATCGGCCAGAAAATTTCGACACGATAGACCTCAATCTTTTAGGCAAACACTATCGACCAGAACCGACACTAGACATTGTGTTGGATTTCACCCTGGCAGTGGGCTTAGTCCCGTTGCCATGGGTACGGCCAACCGTTACGCGAACCTGGGCAGCGCCAATCAACAGAGCGAACAGCGCCGATTTTGCGATCCTTGGCCCTCTTGGAACGGCCATCGTGCGCGATCATTCGGCCCGAGCCAGTTTTGAACAGGCCATCCCGGCACCGCTGGAAATATCGGCACGATTCAACGAGTCAAAAGTAGCCGACCATGAATCCGGTCAGGTGTGGGACTACGGGCAACCAACCCAACAAAACCTTTTGATTCCATACCGTGAATCGAACGCACACGACCGAGTGCAAACGGCGCAATGGCAACCGGGAACGGTGAAGGATAACCGCGGCTTTAAAGCCTCGTTTTTGGTCGTCAGCGCCTACACCGATATTTTGCAAGCGATTACTTATTTTCACGTTGATCAATTCGGGAATCTATACGACGACTCGATCGCCCTGCAGCGGATCATTAACGCAGACCGTGGCCCGTTACTTTTGAGCCTGGCGACATTCGGCGAACCGTACACGCCGACAGAATGGAACGCCGTCGCGCTCAATTTTGGATGGGAAAAACCAAAACGCCCGATCGTTCCGCACGACCAAGCGACCGAGCTTACCGCACGACAAGCAACACCACGCGACAGTCGATGGCGCCTACCGTGGGGCGCAGGCGATACAAGCTGGCGAAACTGGAACCTAACCTATCCCGTTGAAGAAAACGAACAGGAACCCAACGATCCCGCCCCAGTACCTACAATCAGAACGGTATATCTAACCATGAACACACTTCAAATTATCGACCTTGCAACCAGTACACCGCTGGATATTAACGGCGTCAGTATCGGCCTCGATATAGATTCGCTTGCGTGGAAATTCAGCGGCAACCTATTCGGGGAAGGAACGCTCGCATTAGTGCAACCCGACGCCAACGGCATGAAAGACATCAGCGTTAGGATAAACGGTCATCAATGGATATTTGCGATCGATCGCTACACCAGCGACGAGCGATTCCCGACCAAAAAATTCAAGATCAGCGGCACCAGCCGAACGCAGTACATGGCCGCACCATTTGCGCCGATCGGCACAGCAACCAACACCGCAGCAACGACAGCAGCACAGGCCGCGAATAAAGCACTCGAAAACACCGGCTTTAGTTTGGATTGGTCAACGACCGGCGACGACGCCCTCCCCGACTGGCCGATCCCAATAGGCGCCCTGCGTTATCAAGACAAAACCCCCGCGCAGGTAGTCGCGCAAATCGTCACCGCCGCCGGAGGTGTTCTGATACCGGATCAGGCACAGGACAAATGGAAGGTGCAACCGCGCTATAAAGTCGCCCCCTGGCATTGGGACACCGCCGCACCAGACGCGAACGTCTACGCCGGAATGATTCGATCACGCAGCGGGAAATATGAACCGGGGCAGGAATTTAATGCGTGTTTTGTCTCGGGCGTTGAGCAAGGCGTTAGCGTCGAAGTACAAAGAACCGGGTCAGGCGGCACGAATCCAATGCCGGACATATTCGACGACCTAATTACCGACACACAGCCAGCCATCGCCAGAGGGCGAAACGAACTGGCCGCAACCGGGAACAAAGTCATTGAAACACTCAGTATTATTATTCCAGAGAGCCAAGCGGTCCCCGGTGTTTTGTTGCCCGGCCAATTGCTAAAAGTGCTACACAACGACGCACAGCAGGACTATATCGGCTTGGTATTAAGCAACAGCATCAGCGTAGCCCAAAGCGGCGGCGCAGCGGTTTATCAGAACGTGACCATTGAGAGGAACGCATAAAATGGCAACACGTAACCCATGGCTAAAATTCAAAGGATTGCTGCAAGGGAAAGGACGAACAGTTGTAAAAGTTATCAGCAACAACGGCGACGGAACAAGCACGGTCCAACTAAGAGGTGGTGAGCAGATTACTGTTGTTGGAGAAACAGTTGCCGGTGGGAAGAAAGCTATTATGAAAGATGGACAGCTTGAGTATGAGGTGCCGGATTTATCAAGCGTGGTAATTGAAATATAGAAAATTTAAAACTGCTAATAGGTGCCACTTAAAATGAAAAGATTACTTTTAATATAATTAAACATCCGCATGATCAAGTATAACCTTGATTAAGTGAATTGGATCTTTTTCTTTTTCCACCAAATACTCAGAATCAGAGTCTTTTTGAAGAATACCTTCAGGTGACATAGTACACATTGTTTTGTACCAATGATTGTAATCTGTTAATGAATTCAAATAACTTTCTAATTCCCCACCACTTAAAAAATTTGAAAACTCGATAGCGGCAAGTTGATGGTTTTTGAAATCTTTAGCAACTATAAATGAAGGTTCATCCCCATGTTTTAATTTCAGGATTGTTGGATAAAATGCACTTCTTAATTCCAAAGCAGCTTCATATTTCGAATCTACTTTACCATTACGAATTGCTACCTTATTACCGATGATATATCCACCTGTAATACCAACAAGAAGTCCAATAAAGAACATTATAATTCCAAACACTGTATTAAACCTACTTTCCTTTTATGTCTCTATTTTAAAGAGCATTTCTGAGCCAAGTGCTCATGCCCTCCACTTCTTACTTTAAGTTGTTACTATATAGGTTATCATCTAAATGACAATGATAAACAAACACGACAAAAATAGCACTACGATCTGAAAATTAATATGCTTAATAATCAATAAGTTAGCTAAAAACCAGACAATATTTACAAGGAAGTGGCTAGTTAGCTGTAACTGCCATCAGTAATTACACTAACGCTACAAGCAAGGTTTAAGTTCTAGCCTGTTTGCGATCAATGTTTTTAGCGAAACGATTTGCAGGTGACTAGAAGTGAATTGTCTACGATCTACAATTGGATAATGCAGCACACGTAAGACATCTATGATTGCTAAAGGTTAACAACGCTGTTTAGCTCTTTTTGCCGTCACAAATCTCCAACATCTCTTTTTCTGATATATTGTCTGGAGCAATATTTAGAATAATGCTCTCGAATGGAGCCTCAAGCGAACCCTCATTCCATGATTGGCTCAGTACCTCAATAACTCTGTCTTTTTCATCAATTATTTCCACCTTATAGTATACGTCCCAAGGAGTTGATGGATGCCAATCGATCCTGCTTCCTTCAAAACTATATAACATTTCAATTCTAACGTTTGTGATACTGGGGCCACTTTCATTTCTAGGTGGCATTAAAATCGGAGGGTACATCGCTTGTTTTCTTCTACAAAGAATTTTAGCGTTATCAGGATCTATAAACAGTGGCAATGAATATTGAGCAATTGGTTTTATTGCTGCGCCGTAATTAACTGAACTAAAGGGGCCCCTAATATAAATCCATTTGACTCTGAAACTTGTTAGAAGTATTTGTTCATCTGAGTTGTTAGATAAAATAATGTCATAATCAGAGCGCTGAGCTTCGCTCACTCCCTTAAGTGCGGATCTAACATATACGGGACTTGCAGCTATTTCTTCTGCGTTCACTGCAGGTACAATAAAACTTATTAATTTCTGCATTGAAATAAGAGCTGGCTGCACTAAGGGACTTATTTCGTCTTCCTCAATCGTTCCCTTCTCAACCTGTATAACTTTAGGTGTGGAAATGAAAGTCAAAACAAATAGGGCTAATGCACCTCCTGCTCGAACAACCAAGCCTTTAAGGTTCCAATCTAAATTAAGGAAGCCCGGTATAGTTGCTCCAATTACAGCGACTGCCAGGGACATTAATATCCTTGCAATTACGACTAAATTTGGATCAGCAAACTCTTGGTTTCTAATCAAAAGAAAAACCAATAGTGCTATCACACCAATAGAGGTGAAAGTTGCAACCTTGCGTTCAAAACTATTCAGTGAATGTTCGGTCAAATCAAATCCTCCCTCATAAAGATTTAGCAAGTGATTAGCTAATCTTTAATGCATAGGGTGAGAGAACTTTTGTTAACGAGTTCTTTCACCCGCCACGTATTAATTAATTTAGGAATGATTGCTTCACTCGCCTTCTAATCCCTTTTTCTCAACCTTAGCTTCTTCCTTCTTAGGTGCCTTTACTTCTGGCATAGGTGTTGATGTTTTGGTAGGTGGTAATTGTCGATTAATACGAGTTTGAATATCAAGCTCAACCGGTTTACAAATTTCAATTTAAGAGCAAATTTGCTTAACTTCCTTTATTCTAAATAGAGAAAAAATTTCGAACATATTCATGTCCAATTGGTACTTTTTTAGTATTTCAGAATTATTACTTACTACCGCTAAAACAATAGCTTAACAATCAGAATTCATCTTATGTCTTCATGAATAATCCGGACCCTTAAGTCCGTATATAGCTATACTCGGCATATATTTAAACCGGTCAGTATAGCCAAGTAAACACAGGTTTCTGAAACAACTTGAAGCTGCATTTCAATACGTAAATTGCTGTGAAATACATACCAGACTAAAGGCATTTATTCTTAAATATCAATAACTTAGGGAAAAACCACATCAATATTGACATGGCAGAGGTCTCCAGTTCAAATCTGGATAGTCCTACCAGAATTCTCCTTACAAATCAGGCGCTTACAAGCGCCTTTTTTGTGTCTTCGATTCAGCGTTTTGAATACATTTTGAGTATTTTTTGAATATACAGTAGCGCTCTATGCCTGCTGAATCAGCCCTAGCGCCCACACCATAAGACTCTCCCGATGCCACCCCTGATTTGTATATACAGTATTCAGACTTGTAACAGTACACTTTAATTAAAGAATCAGACATTTCACTTTAAATATCGAGATAGGTTTGGGTACATCAAATGTTAGGAAGCGATACATTTGTAGTATTAAATCGAATTTTGTTTGTAGTTTCGCAAAAATAAGAATTCACCCACTCATGTCCATATCGCTCTCCTAATAAAACATCAAGCTCCGGCAAATCATTCCGTTCAACCGGCTCTACGTCGTACAAAGTGTTGAATATTTCAACTTTTATCTTTTTACCTACAATACTTCCAAACAGCTTTCTGTTCTCTAACACAATATTCTTTAGTGCAACCTCTGGCGTTTCACCTAAACAAAATAGCTCTTTCTCTAAATCAGGTTTATTTATCATTGCGATATATTTCATTACAAGCTCCTTAAAAAAACACACTTACCTATACAAGTTATTATCTGAATCATGCTTTGCTAGGTAAGTGTGCTTTAATAGTTACTTCTAAACTATGCCTTTTAAACTAAGGGATTTAACTTACGCTGTCCTAACTCTCATATATACTTTTCATTTCAGAGCTAGGAACACCTTTAGTCCTGAGATCGGTAACTTGGTATCCACCAGCCCCTCCAGCTCTATAACTACTTTCAAAGAAATTTCGCATAGGCGTTCGCTTTATATCGATTGTCTTACCTGTCTCTTTGTCATACACAACAACAACATATGCAGACTCGCCTTCAGATGACTCTTCTAAATGCATAAAAAATGGAAGGTGTTTTTCATTTATTCCAAAGTGGGAATTCTCATCTGCATACTTACGCTTGACGTCTATATAGTAAGGCTTGTTTTTAGCCCATAACACGAAATCGATGTCGCTGAGAGTACCACGCTTATACTGTGCAAACATGTAATGATCGATAATCAACCTCTCAAAAAATGAATGCAACATTTCCTTCCTATAAGCTTTAAATACACCATGCATTTCCACTAAATGATTATACTGCCCATCCGTCAGCACTTCTTTTTTATATAACTTCTTTTTAGTATATCCCTGAAATACATCTTCTAAATTGAAATGAATATAATTCCCATCTACAAATTGATAACATGAAACTAAACTTGATATTTCTTCAATGCTGTAAGATTTAAATTCAACGTCTCTACTTCTTAGTACAAATATATTTCCTAAATAGAACTTTTTAATCGTCTTTAGGTATTTGTCTACTTCTTCATCAATTGCTTCACAAAAAAACAAGAAACAACCTTCAGAATTTATTGGATTTTCCTTATCTTGATACGGAATAAACCAACCGCCTGGGTGTATCTTATTTTCAGGAAATCGGTTTTTGTTTCCCTTCACATATTCATATTCACCGATTAACGATACAAGCCTATTGTGAACGGCATCGTCAAATGCAGTTGAAGCGTATGGACGTATCTTTTTTTTATCAGATTTCTTCCTAACTAAGTCATGGTGGACACCTGTAGCAAGTAAATCTATAAAGATTTTGTATTCATCTAGAGTTAAATCCGTCATATTCCCTTCCAGTTTCATTGATAAATTCATCGAGTGACATTAGATGTTCCCTAATATCCTCATGAAATTTTTTATTATTTTTTCCATTAGGAACAACTAGCTTCACGTTTTCGCTCCGCATTTCCTTAAATTGATTTAAAGATACACCTTCTTGAAGAGTAAACAGATGTATTACATTTATTTTTGATGCTTCATTTAGAACCTGTCGCCAACGATCCTTAACCGTTGTCTTAACAGCCAGCATTCGAAGCTTTTCAGATGGGAATTCTTGATCATGGTAAGCACTGCAGTTTGGAAAAAGAAAATCTGGTTTTTTATTTCCCTCAGTCACACATTGAGTTCCAAAGTTGACCAACCCTTCTTCCTTAAAAATATTCTCAAGGTGAAGCTCCAACGACCTTCCTGAACGAGATTTCCTTCGATTTAGGATTGAATTTGCTAAGAAAATGAATTCATCTACATCATGAAAACCGTTTCTAATAACCGGTATCACGTGAGATGCTTCGACGGATTTAAACAAGTCAAATTCTTTAACTCTCCGCTTTAGAATCCTTTTGTCTGGGGATAATTCGGAATAGAAGCCTTTTGAAAACAAGTAATCTACAATTTCTTTTCCAGTAGGAAAATTAGTATTCCATTCTTTGGGATACGACTCTTCATTGAGTGGCTGCCTAAACAAAGGCCCACTAAATATGGTTTGGCCATTTTCATAAATAACTTCGCCTGGCTCAACATTTCCAATCATGCTTTCTAATAATTGCTCTTCCCCGAGATGCCTACATACCCAAACTCTCAAATACTGGCAATCACTGGCTCCGTCAGCTTCAAAAGCAAATACAGCAATGGAACCTGTACTTTCATGATCTTGTAGTGGGCTATAATGTACTCCGTCTTTCCAACGAGTAATTCTCTTTTCATTACGTGTTTTCTGATTATAGTAAATGGCTCTAAGCGTTTGCTCTGGTAAATCATGTGACTCAACCGTTGCTTTGAAAAAACTGTCCGGTTGAATCTTATCTGGAGTCAAAGAGGGGAAAATGTCACCTAATACAGATTTAGGAAAATAGATACCTACTTGGTGGCCTCCTGATGCACCTGTATCGTTAGCAGATAGCCTTTTAATATAGATTCGATACTCTTGTGAAGATACTTCGGCAAGCCAATCGGAAAAGTCCATCATCAACCTTTCATACAAAATAAAGATACAAACAAAGTGAAACTAAGAAATCTTTTTGACTATTTTTTCAATAATCCAGTCTTTATATCGACCATTGTTCACTTCACATTCCCATATAATTATCACACGCCAACCTAGTTTGCCAAGTTGATTAGTTACAATCTGATCCCGGGCGGTATTCTTTTGGAATTTTTCCAGCCAGTAGTCGGTTCGTGATTTGGGAGTGTAGGCATATTTGCAGCCAGGATGGTGATGCCAAAAACAGCCATGTATAAAGATAAGTGTTTTGTACTTTGGGAGGACAATGTCTGGCTTACCAGGGAGGTCTTTTCGGTGAAGAGAATATCGAAAACCAAGCCCGTGAAGGAATCGCCTGACCTGCATCTCAGGCTTGGTATCTTTGGACTTTATAGCCGCCATATTGCGGCTTCTTTGATCTTTAGTTAGGCGGTCTCCCAAAGCTCCCTCTGCTCAGGCTCGTGATGCTTAGCCTGCTCCATTAGGCTCAAAATATGTGGTTCCATAATTCGCGAGATTTCTTCAATTACCGGCACTACAACCGAGTTCCCAAACTGTCGATAAGCCTGAGTATTGGAAACTGGAATTAGGTGGCTTTCAGGATACCCCATCAATCGAGCACACTCTCTTGGTGTCAAACGTCTTGGGTTCTTTCTTCCGCCTCTGCTGACAAGAATCTCAGAACCGTCTTTATGATATCGAGCCGAAAGCGTTCGTGCGATATCATTCTCTGTAACAAGACCGAAACCAAAACCATTTCCTGCAGCTTCGTGCTTTTTCTTGTAATCACGAAGATACTTCCAAAGTTTCTGCGTGATTATAAAATCCTCAGCCACCTTAGCATCTTCACCTTCAGTAAAAGGACTTTCAGGCTTCTCAGTGCCGTTTTCCGGATGAAGTACAGCCTTCATCGTCACGCTGCCAGGCTCAGGAAGGTTAAAATCATCCCATGTAAAATCAGTATCTTCACGAAACCCTACCATAAAGATTCGCTGACGCTTTTGTGGCACAAAACCATCTGCACTGATAATTTTATAGTGAACTTTATACCCCAACTCTTCCTCAAGAGTCCGACGGATGATCTCCATTGTTTTGCCTTTGTCGTGACTTGCCAAATTCTTCACATTCTCGAGAAGAAAGGCTTTTGGCTGCTTGTCCTTTATGATCCGGGCTACGTCAAAGAAAAGCGTCCCTTGAGTCTCATCCTCGAAACCATGCTTTCTACCTAGTGAGTTCTTTTTGGAGACACCGGCTAGCGAAAAAGGCTGACATGGAAAACCTGCTAACAGAACATCATGGTTAGGGATCAGCGAGGTCTCAACCTTACTGATATTACCTACGATCGGGTGATTATCTTTAAAATTGGCTCGATAGGTCTTCTGAGAAAACTTGTCCCATTCAGATGTGAAGACACAATGACCACCAATCTTGTCAAACCCTCTTCGAATCCCCCCAATTCCCGCGAACAGGTCGATATAAGTAAACTTTGAGCGAATACTTACAGGTGGAAACTTAATACTGTGAAGTAACTGTTGAAGGCCGCCCTCAACCTGTTTTTCTTTAACAACAGATCCATCTTTCAACCAGTTCTTAAGGGTTTTAACTGTAATATCGAGCGCCTCAGCGATCTGCTCTTCACTTAGAAATTCGCTGATTTCATGTAGTTTTTGTATCGTATCCAATCTGGGTGACCTATTTGAAATTATTTCCATTTTTATTCCCGCCGATACTAAATTAAACTTAGAAGATGTCAACAATTATGTATATTCATACAGTATTCACAGCGACAACTCTGCTGCGCAATCGGTCCAGATAATGTGCTGGTCGGTATAGTGGTCTGTCATTTTCATCGTTGTATGGCCCATGAGCAGATTGACATATTCATCGGAATACCCCGACTGCAGATAAAGGGCACCTCCCAACGCTCTGATTCCATGGAAGGTCGGCTTTTCCTCTGTCGGCATAGCGTTAATTTCAGGAACAACATCCCGTAACTTCTCAAACTGCTTGCCGACATAATCGCCGCGTATTTGAGTCCAGTGCTTTTTGTCCTTACTTCTTACTTTGCGTTTTGGCTGGTGGTGAATAATATAAGGTGATACCGGCATCATTTGCCTCGCTTTACGTATCTGCTCATCAAGCTCACGCCCTATTTTAATTCGGAGAAATGCCCTTTCGCCGTGCTTCTCAGTTTTCTGCTGGACAATCTTCAGATAATTATCTCCCGACGGCGCTTCCTCAATATCATCAAAACGCATATCTAGCAGATCACCGCGGCGCTGTATCGTAATGAGGGCAAAGTCCATCATGAGCTGCAACCATTCTGGCGCTTCTCTTCGTATAGCATCAAACCATTCTTTCTTAAGTGGTCGCCGCAGAACTTTGGTATCTTGCTTTGGTGCAGTTAAGGTTGCCGCTGCAGGGTTGCTACCTTTATAGAGACCCTTTGCGATCGCAAACTCAAACAACTTGCTTAGCGTTCCACGATGTTTAACATACGGTGAACCTTTGAAATTAGAATCAAGCCATTCGGATAGTACTTGAACATCGATATCGGTTACTTGAAGAACACCTAACTCAGATGAAATTCGGCTGATTCTATAGTTCTCGTTTTGCAGAGAGCTTTCTGCCAGCTCAAGCTGATGTTGCCTCTCTTTTTGATACCTTGTACAGAGTGCATCTATAGTGTTGCCTTTCGGATCAAGAATCTTCTGCAGTGGATCTGCCAGCATCATCAATCGCCTATTTGCTCGGACAGCGACTTCTATCGCCTTTTCACGAGTAGCAGTAAACCCAGTTCGCTCACCCGTCTTTGGATTTTTATAAACCCAGTAACGCTCACCTTGCGGATACAAGTAAGGGGGTAAGTCTTTGTTTATACCCAATCGCTTTTTCGGTGCCATCTACCCTACTACCTTTAAGCCGCTTTTCTTTTTACCCGAACATATCAGATCAACAATATCGTCGACGTCATTTGTAGCCGGACGATTACTCTGGCTCAATTCGGTGATGTTAACCATCCAGTTTTTACCATCTTTAACACCAGGTATTTCACCTCGTTTAATACGATCCTGGACAGTTCTGATTTGAGGTGCGCTACCAGGCGTGTAACGCAATTCAATAAATTCCCTAATGCTCATTAATTGATCCATTAAATCGACCTCCAAATCTTGCTACCTAATTCAGTCAGAGTTAATAATAAGTACTTACTCATCCGACGACCCTCATCTTCATTGAGCGATTGTACTCATCGATTACTTTTTCCAATTCATCGAGTAGATCGCTAATAGTTGCTTGTTCGCCTTTGTCATCTAACCATTTTGCTCGCCAGATCAATAACTGCTGGTGGTCTAAAATCGCTTGAGTTGTGCAAATGCGATTAGGATTAGATTGGCGTGGTCTGACTCGACTTATTAATTTAGACATAGCCATTTCTGCCTATACGAATCCGGTAATTAATAGATGAACGTGTCTGACCGGAAGGTTTTCGAAAAGGCTGATCATTTGCCAAAGAGACTGTTACCAATGTTGCGAAAGTTATTACCACGCATAACAACCCTTCGCTGGTGGCTTTAAACACGGCTTCGGTAATCTTACGAGCATTAAGTTTATACAGGATATTACGCATCGCCCCTTCAACGGTCCGATGAGAAACGCCGTATTCTCGAGCGACCTCTTTGTTGCTCATTCCATGTGCTCGACCAGAAAGATAAAGAAGCTCTTTTGGAGCTAATGGAAGTGCATTTATCTGTGTGGATGGTGTCATATTCGTACCATTTAGAACGATATGGACTGATAGTGCTATAGCCCAATATGTTCTGTCAAGCACATAATGTTCTTTTTTCTGAAGGGTCTATTACCGTTTTTCAGACACAAAAAAGCCCGCTAGTATGCGGGCTTAGTTAAGTAATCGTTAAATATCTAGCAATACAAACCATTTGCGATATTTCTTTCTATTTTTGAGTTGATTGTAGATCTTCTAATTTCATGGAATCCGTTCTTCGCCCAATAAAAAACCGCTAATAATAAGAATACGGGTAAGAATAATGGCTGCCTTAAAATTAACAACTTAGTCATTAAAAATATCCCTCGCATAATAAATACGTTTAATTCATGGGAATTAGCAACTTCATCTTCAGATTCTGAAGACTCTGGTAAAAACAAGAGATTCACCGGAGGTTGTTTATTAACTTTACGAATATGCGCTTTTTTCATACCCCAAAATACAGCATAAAAATCAAATTCATGCGCATAACGTAATAAAGAGTTTAAAACTGCTCTTGCATATTGATATTTAGGGTCATCAAAAGAAAACTCTCCCTCTACTGCCCTTCTAAACATCTTATCTCGTTCAGTGAAAATCTTATCTCTATAATAATCTACTACATGATCTGGCCAAACTTTAAACATCAAGTAAACAAAAGCTGCCAAAGCAATATAAAAAAACGGATTAATGATCATACATTAAAGGTCCTCAGGATTAGTCTCCCCTCGAATAGTTAACTCGCTACTACTTCGCTCAGGATCAAATCTGTCTTCAAGAAACTTTATTTGGGCACTTAAAGCCTCAGTTTTGGTCAAACGGAGCCACTTCTCTCTCCTATATAATATGTATAGCACAATTATTGTAGAAAATAATACGCCATAAGTAAGTAATTCGTCATAACGGTATCTATCTAAAAATAGCTTTTCAGAGGAAAAACTACTTTCTACAACAGCAACTAATGAGTCAGTTTCATCACCGCCCCCGTTTAAACTAGCCTCAGCAGAAAAATTCACATCAATAGCAGCATTAGTTTCCTTACCTGACAGTTCCTTTATTGACATGAAAGCCATGAAAACACAGGCCACTATGGCAACATAAGTAACAACGTGCTTCCCTAAATTAACAATCAACTTCATTTTTTGGAAATTGGGATCTTCTACTGAATCCATTTGCTACCTCAATACCGAATACCAAAACACCCTACCTAAAACTTTTATCGCATTTGCCTCTTCACCTTTAACGCTTTCAATAGGATATTCTGCTTCATTAAACGACTTAAATCGGAAGCCATCAGGCAATCTATAAGCGACTCTTACTTGAATTAGGGCGCCATTTTGAACAGCGTAAATATCTCCATCTTTAATTGAAACTGACTCAGAATCAACCCCTATTATCGCACCATCAGGTATAACTGGAGACATTGAATTCCCAGAGATTCTAATACACACAACACTTTGAGGATCCACACGAAGGTTTGTTAGACTACTCTTAGCAATTTTTATCTGATTTTCTTCAGTAATATTTAGATGACCTTTGTTGGCACCTAAAACTACTTCCTTTTCGGTGAAAAGCGGAAATACAATATCGTCACCAACACTTAAAGCTGCATTAACTTGATTTATTTGGTCTTCTTCACCTCCGAACGCTAGCCAAGCAGCGTTCAAACCCAAAACTCTTGAAATTTTTGATACTTCGGAGAAGCCAGGCTCTCGATAACCACTTTCGTAATTTGAGATTCTTTTCTGCCCGTTTTCCCAGCCGCATTTAAACGCTAGGTCACCCTGACTTAAACCAGCTTTGATTCGCGCTGCTTTGATTCGCTCACCGACGGTATTCATAGCAATCCAATTAAATATGCATATTTGTTCTATTAAAAGCCAAAACGTTCTACTTGCATAAGTACGTTATGTACTGTTAAATAGCCCGATACGTTCTTTTTTAAGAGTAGATATGAACTCACTACTTAAAAGCTACCGACTAAAAGCAGGCATTTCTCAATTTCAGTTAGCCGCAATCGCTGGCTTTTCCGATGGCCAACGACGCATTAGTCATTATGAATCTGGAAATCGAAAACCAGGCCTCACTGATTGCCGAATTCTAGTCTCGGCTCTCAACTCCGCCGGCGTTCCCTGCACCCTCGACGATGTATTTCCCCCAACCCAAGAACACCAGAAAGCGAGTTAATTGAGTATTCGGCTTGGGTTCTCTTCAAATGAATCACAGCAACAGTGTGACATCTGTAGAGAATTCTAAAAGCCGTATAAACACTTTGTACAGACAACCAGTAGTGGCAATTCAAGGAGTATTCCATGCGATCTGAACAACGAATAGAAACCTTGCCAGTAGACCATCCCAGCTTTAACCCACCAGCTAACACACGCGAATTTATCCGGGTTGATGTTGTAAAAGCCTACAGAATGGGGCTAACACTACAGCAGGCCTCTGCCCTTTCAGTCGTCCACCAGCTTATAAAATACAAGTCAGTAGCCAGCACTGAGTTTAAGGGCAATTGCTGGTGGTATATCGATGGTCAGGCAATTGCGGACTTTTCTCCGCTGGTGGCAGGCAGCCCGCACACCGGCCTTCAACATCTTCTCGTTTTAAAACTCAAAGGGCTCATTGATATCGATGAGGTAATGGATCGCACTAGCCTGAAAATGATTGTCCGCATTAAAACCACGGTATTGCTTAGAAAAGGCTCGCTATGAGTAACATGCTTTATACGCTCGTTATCAATCAGGTGAAGGCTTTTGAATGGGAATTGAATCTTCCACAGGCCGCAATATTTGCGGTGGTCTATGACGCTATGAGCTGGGCTAATACGGTCTCGCTCGACGGCGGTGTTTGGTACCACCTTAGTAAATCCAAGATTTGCAGTGAACTGCCTATCGCAACAGACAAACCTGATACGGCCTGGCGTCATCTGAAATCCCTCGAAAAGAAAGACTTAATTGAAGTCACCAGCTTGGGTAAGAGAACGCTTGTTCGGCTGACGGAAAAAGGTCAGGAATGGAATCGATCAAAACTTCCGGCGACTGAAGGAAAATCCACAACACGGAAAAATATCCGACCTACGGAAAATAATCCGAGTAATGGAGATAAATCCAACGACGGGATAAATATCCCGAACGCGGAAAATAATTCATTGGACGTCGGAAAAATATCCGACCCTACCTCGGAAAAATTTCCGACAGATGATTATACCAGTAATACTAATTACCAAGATGAATCTAAAACACTTTGCGCAACCGACTCTGACGAGCCGGAAACGCGAAACTCAAAATTTGAATCCGATATTGATCAAACTTCGATTCAAGAAACCAACAATCCCTACCCCAAGGAATACATAACTGCCAAAGGTCGAAAGCTCCATGGTGAAAACCTATTAAACTTCGATGAATTCTGGGAAACCTTCAACTACAAGAAAGACCGTGCCAGGGCCGCGGATGCCTGGTTAAACATATCCTGGACGCCGAAAGGCAAACTGTTTGCAGCTGAACTCAATCGGGAGTTATTTCTACAGATCATCGTCGGTGCGGCCATTGAAAGAGCTCAACGTGATCTAAAGGTCCAGACGGGCCAATGCCCTATTTATCCGGAAGCCTGGCTCAGTAGACGACGCTGGGAGGATGAAGATCCGGACCTGGCCGCTCAACACGAAGCCCTACGCAATGAATGCTTATCTGTGACAGACCTCAATCCTCAAACGAACCGTGAACGCATCAGAGCAAAACTTCGTGATGTGATGAGCACGGACTGGTAAGGACTTTACGACTATGAAGCAACCCAAAATCAACCCGAATTTCAACAAAACAGGCTGTTTAAGTATTGGCGAATATGTCGCTGACATAGGCTGCCCTGAATGTGGATCAAAGATCCGGATGTCAAAGAATGACGAATGCGCTTCTTGTGAGAAAACCAAAAAAGCAAACAGTAAGGCAGCCATCGAATTCAATGCCAAACGTCGAAGCCTGGATCTGCAGAAGGAAATTAACCAGATCGAAAAAGAGTTTCAATACGACCTGATGGAGTATTGATATGAATGAACGGATCGTGGCAATTGATCCCGGTACCGATGCCAGTGGCGTGGCTGTTTTCACCAATGGAAAGTTAACTGAGCTAACGATGATGAATCTACCAACGCTGGTGGACTATATACAGGTAACAGACGCCCATTATGTTATTGAAAATGTGGAGGCAAACAAATTCATTTACGCCCGCAACAAACACCCCAGTCAATCGGTAACGCTGAAGATGGCTCAAAGCGTCGGCCTGGTTAAAGCAACCGCTAGGCATATCATGACGTTTATGACCTGGCACAAGAAAGCATACACGCCAATTAAACCCACTCCAGATAATTGGGGAACAATGGATGCCGAACAAGGCAAACGGGCGTTACAGACGATGCTGGGTTGGACAGGTGAAAGCAACAAAGACACTCGCAGCGCGGCATTTTTTGGGAATCTCTATATTCGCCAGCTAACTCGCAAAGCTCGAATTAAACCGGTCGTCTGAATGAAGCTATCGACTCCAACAGGTTATCTGAACACTGCACCCTGTGGTCACTGTAAAGCCACCGGCCTTGAACCACAGCGAGCGCCCTTACTGTGCTCGATGTGTGGTGGACTGCAGTTGATTAATCCCGATGCCGAAACAGAATATGACCTGATGTTTAACGATCATGACGCACTACGCATTGCAATTAAGTACCTACAGGCGAAAGACCAGATAATTAACCAGCTCAGCCAGAAGGTCGAAATCCTCAGCAATCGTATAAACAAGCTCCAACCATTAATCGATCAGCAAATCGCATCTGAATTGCAGGAAGCCGTGTACCCCAAAGAACTTACTCGAGAACGTGCGAAATTTGGTCAAGGTGGCTATGGGGACTGAAACTTGAAGAAGAATGACTATCTGGAAAATCGTTTGGAAGAATGGGCTCGTTGGGCGATCGGCTGCTATTCCATTGCCGGACTCAACTATTCACCCGTTGCACCAGGCTTCTCTGAATCTATTAAAAGCGATCGGACGCCGGTGGTCAGTGACGACCGAGAAATGGAAATTGAACGAGCGATATCAGCACTGGCCAAGATTGATCAAACAGCCGCAGATGTTATAAGAGCCGAATACCGAGCCCACCCAAAATATGGTCACGCCCACTATGAAGACAGTGGAAATGACTGCACTCGCACCCACAAACAATTGGGAATCAGTGAACGAACATATCGTACGAAACTAGACAAAGCACAGACTGCCGTCTGGGTAGCAATTCGGATGTAAATGGCAAAACATTTAAATTAAATTACCCTGCTAAAACGACAAGACCCGCAGTAATTAGAGAAAAAACTGCCGCATTTTTATATGGACTTTTCTCACTCGGGGTTAGAAGTGTAGCAATGGATAAGGCACCACCAGCTGCTTTTAAGGCATTGTTATCGCTAGTTGCGGCAATTCCAGCACCCAAAAGAACCAGCAGATATTTCTGAATCTGAACGCTTTCTTTTTCCAAACCATGAACTAATCGAACAAAATGCTCACAATTCGAAGCAAACAAATCGTAAGGCATACCAATATATCTTTCCGCCATCAAAACAGCTGTTTCAGGTTTAGATCCAGTAATGTTGCTACTGAGTATTTCTCTTCCACCAGAAAACTCATCGTATGATTCGCGCGTTATTTTGAGTCTCTTTTTGGAATTATGTATGACGGCGCCATTTCCATCCGCGATACCGTAATGAGAAAAAGCTCCTAAATCGATTCTGAGAGTCGTTCCTGCTGGGTACATTTTAAATCCTACTTAATTATTTATAACAAACATATAAGGTATAACACCACTTTAGAACAATAAAAGAAAAAGGATACTGTATTTAGACCTTCGGTATCCATCTAATAAACTATTAGTCCATGACTTACTTTTTACACTATTCTTTGCCATGCCTACCTAAATTGCGAACACCGATGATTCAAATTTTCATTAATTAATGCTAAATTAAATTATAAGGATCTAGTGTTATTTTAGTTTCACGCATATTTGCAGACCAAAATGCACTTACTTGACGGTCCAGTACTCCTCGAGTCAAGACGAGAAGTGCGGGGTTGTTCTATTTGAATGACCTAGGGAGGCAGGTTCATATTTGAGCCTGCCAAGATCCCTAATAAAACCATCATGAATAATACTTATACTCTTTCAGCTAATACCCCTTTACATCTAAGAACGACTCCGAAAGATAGCTCTGCAGTTAAAAGAATTCAATTCGCAGACATGTTGCCGGCTGTTGTACAGCACCACTTAGAAGATGGAAATTCAAATTGCTAATATATATTAAATAGTTCAGTGTTAATTAAATCTCTATCTTTTAGCGACTAAATACTACATGAAAATGAAAGTAAGAAATAAAAATCGAAAAAATTTACCCAACCTTCAATTATTCCTATGGGTAATTGGTATTCTTTCAGCTCTACCAATACTACTGATAGTTCTCCAGTATAGGTATAGCTTCCCCGGAGAAATCACATTGGACCATGAAAAGTGGGCACAATTTGGAGATTTCTTTGGCGGCACATTAAATCCAATTCTCGGATTTCTCAGCTTCATTGCATTACTAGTAACAATCTACTTCCAACGTCAAGAAATTCAATTAACAAGAATTGAATTGGTTAAATCTACTGAAGCTCAAAAGGAATCAGCTAATGCTTTAAAAGAGCAAGTTCAATTTACAGAGATTCAAAAATTTGAAAATACATTTTATTCGATGTTAAGTCACCTGCAGAAAATTGAAGAATCAATCAATATTTTAACCAACCAGCGAGAGCGAAGTTCATTTTCGCTATTATTGAATGAAATCGATTATCTTAAAGTCATAGATACTGAGGTATTGAGAAACAAACTAAACTACCAGTTTGACAGAGGTCAAGATCAATACTTTATATTTTTATATCAGATTTTAAAATTTGTTAATGAAAACCTACCAAGGGATTGGCAACTTTATAGAATCAGAGAAGACTACGAAATGGATGTCAAAAACCACATGAAAAGATATACAAATATCGTACGAGCTTCTATATCTCAAGACGCACTAAAGGTTTTGTTATTACGCTGTTCTACTACCTCAGAAGATGATTTATTTTTTAAATATAGAAATTTACTTACCGATTTCAGATTTTTCGAGCATTTGAAATTTAGAGGTAACGGAGAACTGATTGGCTCTATATTTGAAGCAAGTCTGAACTATCATAAATGTGCTTTTGGAAACAGTCACTATCTAAAGGAATTCGAAGACGCCTTTCAAAAACGGAAAAAATGTATTTAGCCTCTTTTTGAAGTTCTTTGTTAAGGTTCTGTTCAGGTTCTTTAGGTTATTTGTTGAACACTGATTCATCATGTTAACTGTAAGGATGTAAGCCATGTTCGACCTGTTTCAAATGCTCAAGCCCAAAGTAGAAACGACTCGAGAAAAAGCCCTATCCAACCAAGTCGATCACCTGGAGTTTGAGTTAGCAAAAGCCCGCCGAGAACTCGAAGCCGCCAACATCCAAAAATCTGATATCAAAGCACAGTTTGAAACCCACCGATTGCGTGACTACCCCGCTGCTGGCAGCTGGGTGAAAGATGTTTCAATATCTGATTTCTTTAACAGTAAATTCGAAAACCCTGTTGAATATGTTTTAGCCGATGTTGAAGCATTAGGCTACGACGTGTCTGCCGCCTGGATGGTTCACCGCGCCATGTTAGATTTAGCCAAGCAACATGAAACCGGTGTAATTGAAATTCAAAATATGGTAAATAGGCTCTCGAAAAGCCGTGCAAAATTAAACTAGGAGATTTAATTGTTCAATATCATATCGAAATATTTGTCACTAATAGGAATTGCGGGTTCACTAATAATCATCGGATTCCAGCTTTTTCGTTTTATTTCGCATTCGTAATTGAATAGAACTGGCAAAACGAAAAATACTTTTGTGACTAGTATTTGACCACGGCACCAAATCTGTTATACCAGTCCCCAATGTGGGCGAAGTGCCCAAAGATTCCAAAAAGCCTGGCTAACCGCCGGGCTTTTTTATGCCTGGAGGAAACGTGGACACAGCTGAAACATCTGATCGACGACATTGGCATGTTGATAAGAGTGTCAGCGTGGGTCACATCCTAACAACTCTGCTCATTGCTGTTTCAGCGTTTAGCTGGGGTTCGGCTGTTGATCAGCGTGTTGCTTCCAATGCTCAGGCTATTCAATATTTGTCTGAATCCATCAACGATACCAACAGCCGGTTTGATACATATCGATCCGATATCCGGCAAGACCTTCGCGACATAAACGCGAAGCTCGATCGCATCATTGAGAGCCAAGGCCAATGAATATTAAATTCATCGCTATCCATTGCAGCGACTCTCCAAATGAGCGTGACGTTTCCGCTGCAGACATTCATCGATGGCATAAAGAAAAAGGCTGGGATGGTATCGGATACAACGAAGTCATCACTCGCTCTGGTGAAATTCAACACGGTCGCCCGCCTTATTGGCAAGGTGCTCATGTTCAAGACTTTGACGGTGATGGCATTGGAGATAATTCAGATTCCATTGGCATCTGTTTAATTGGTCGTGATGTATTTACTGATGCGCAGTTTTATTCACTCACAAAATTGGTAAATGAATATCTCCTTATATATCCAAACGCTCAAGTCGTTGGCCACTACCAATTAGATTCTCGAAAGACCTGTCCGAACTTTGATGTACAAAGCTGGTGGACCACTTCAGCAAAAAAGCCTCAACAACTCCGCAACACAAGGAACTTCATCCAATGAACTGGAGCTTTCTAAAAAAGACAGTGGGTAAAGTCGCACCGGTTGCAGGCTCTCTATTAGGTGGCCCTGCTGGTGGAGCGGTCGGTGGTTTAATTGCTTCAGCATTAGGTGTTGAAGCAACACCTGATGCCGTGGCTAATGCGATTGAATCTGACCCCGATGCGGTATTGAAACTACGCCAGGTAGAAACTAATCACGCAGAACAAATGCAGCGCCTACAACTTGAAGCGGAAACTGCTCGTTTATCTCAAGTGAATCAAACCATGCGCGCAGAGGCTGCTGCATCAGACCCGTTTGTTCGACGCTGGCGCCCAATGTTTGGCTATGCCGTTGCGTTAACTTGGGTGGTACAAGCCAGTGCAATCGCTTACGCCATGGTGGCTGCTCCAAATAATGCGGCCAATATCATCAACGCTGTGACAGCACTTACCCCGATGTGGGGCATTGCACTGGCCGTGTTGGGCATCAATGTATCTAAGCGCAGCCAAGACAAACAGGTTGCTGCCGGCCAGCAACCGTCTTCCATTCTCAACCTATTGAAACGGTAGAACATCGAATGCCTCGTAGACCACAACAGCCGTGTCGAGCTCGTGGTTGTACTACACGGCATCGAAACAAGCATGGTTATTGTGATGATCATATTGCGTTGGCTACAGGCTGGCGACGAAGCCACCAGCACACCAATGCAAACAAAGAAGGTTACGGCAAAGAATGGCGTCGATTACGCATCGAAATATTGATTCGAGATGACTACCTATGCCAAGAATGTATGCGAAACGGAATCATCACTGCAGCCACTGACGTTGATCACATCACGTCTAAAGCGAATGGTGGTACCGACCATCCAACTAACCTGCAATCGCTTTGTAATCCTTGCCACAAAGCCAAGACCATCGCTGAACGCAACGGCGGCGGGTCAAAAGTTCAGAGCCTTTAAACGTTCGATGGTCCCCGCAGTCAAATTTTTTTAATGTCAAAAAACACATTTTTGTTTTTGGGAGATTTAGGCACATATGGGCAGACATAAAAAACCCTCAGCTCTGAAGGTGGTCGGCGGTACTGCTCGTAAAGATCGGATGAATGCAAATGAACCCGAGTTCGATCAGCTAAAGCATATCCGCCCTCCGGAAGAAATCGAAAACGACCCGGTCGCCGTTGGTAAATGGAATGAACTCGCCGGTTCACTGGATAAGGCCGGGGTACTGAAGACAACCGACAAAGATGTACTGATGCTGTATTGCAAAGCGTTCTCCAGATACTGGGAAGCACAAAGTGATCTCGACGATAACGGCCTGACCATCATGAACTTCAACACCGGAATGCCGTCACGTAATCCATCAGCCATGGTACAAAATGAAGCGGCTCGTCAGATGAACGTATTTGGTTCAAAGCTAGGACTGGACCCGGCAAGCCGTCAGAATATTGCAGGCAAAGACAAATCTGTCGGACAAAACCGTTGGGCTGAATTCGACTAAATGGCCGCGTTCCACAATGTTAACAAGGCGAACAAATATGCTCGCGATGTTGTGGCCGGTCGAATCGTTACCTGCAGGTTTATCAAGCTGGCATGCCAACGGCATTTAACTGATCTCGCACAGGAGAAAAACAAGAAATACAATTACCGCTTTGATCGAACTAAGGCGGAGAAAGCCTGCAAGTTCATTCAATACTTGCCGCACACCAAAGGCGAATGGGCACAGAAACGCATGCTCATTACATTGGAACCCTGGCAGCTTTTTATAATTTCATGTGCCTTTGGATGGGTCGTTAAGAAAACCAAAAAGCGTCGCTTTCGGGAAGTCTACACTGAGGTCCCTCGGAAAAATGGAAAGTCTGCAATCTCTGCTGGCGTCGGTGTTTTTGCGTTCGCTGCCGACGGTGAATTTGGCGCTGAAGTTTATTCAGGCGCATCTACAGAGAAGCAGGCCTGGGAGGTATTTCGCCCCGCTCGTCTGATGTGTTCACGATCACCGGATATGCAGGCTCACTTTGGAATTCAGATTAACGCATCGAATCTCAACCGCCCTGAAGATGGCGCCAGATTTGAACCTTTAATCGGAAATCCAGGTGACGGTCAAAGCCCGAGTTGTGCCATTGTCGATGAATACCATGAACACCAGAATGATGCGCTATATACGACAATGCTCACAGGTATGGGAGCTCGCAGTCAGCCATTGATTTGGACCATTACAACCGCTGGCTACAACGTTGATGGCCCCTGCTTCGACAAACGTCGCGAAGTCATCGACATGCTCGAAGGCACTACACCGAACGATGAAATATTCGGCGTTATCTACACCATCGATGAAGGTGATGACTGGACTGATCCCGGGGTATTAAGAAAGGCTAACCCAAACTTAGGTGTGTCTGTTCAGGAAGATTACCTGATCAGTCAACAGCTACGGGCGAAGAACAACCCTCGCTTTGTTAATACGTTTAAAACAAAACATCTGAACATCTGGGTCAGCTCTAAGGTCGCTTTCTTCAACATGGAACGCTGGAAAAGCTGCGAAGACGATACGCTCGACCTGGAAGAGTTTGAAGGCAATGACTGCGTATTAGGTCTCGACCTTGCGCGTAAACTCGACCTCAACAGCATGGCAAGATTGTTCTGGCGAGACGTCGATGGAAAGCGACATTACTTCAGTATTTCACCCCAGTTCTGGGTACCAGAAGACACTGTTTTTGATAATGACAATCGCCGACTGGCTGAGAAATATCAGAAGTGGGTTAACTCTGGCCACCTGAATCCAACCGAAGGTGCCGAAATTGATTTTCGCGAAATACTCACGGCCTGTATGGAGGCCAACAAAATTGGTCAGGTCATCGAATGCCCTATAGATCCACATGGCGCTACTAACCTCGCCCATCACCTGGACGACGAAGGTTTAACGCCGGTCACCATTACGCAGAACTACACCAACATGAGTGACGGTATGAAAGAACTCGAGGCAGCGATCAACAGTGGTCGGTTTCATCACGATGGTAACCCGGTGATGACGGATTCAATCATGAATGTGGTCGCCAAATACATTCCAGGAAATGACGACGTTATGCGCCCGATAAAAGAACACACTGACAGCAAAATAGATGGCGCGGTCGCCCTCATTATGGCCATTGGCCGTATAATGGCCGGTGCTGAAGCCGACTCTCAACCGGAGATAATTTTACTCTGATGTGGCCCTTCAATCGAACCACTAAACAGTTAGAACAACAGGTCATAGATGTTCAACATGAGTTGGCTAACATTCAAAATTGGTCACTCAATGATGCTGAAGCTTTTGATGTTCTCACTAACGGAATTACATCGGCCGCCGGCGCAGCGGTAAACGAAAAAACAGCCATGAGTGTTGGCGCAGTCTACGCTTGTGTTCGCCTGATTTGTGGCGCGATCTCAGGACTGCCTTTACCCATTTATCAAAACACTGAAAAAGGCCGAGAGAAAACCGATCACGAATACACCTGGTTACTCAATACTGAAAGCCACCCGATCTGGCTTGCGACATCATTCTGGCAATACATCATTAAAAGTAAACTACTGCACGGCGATGGCTTTGCTGCCATTGAACGCAAAGGGGCTCAGGTCAAAGCACTGATCCCTCTAGATCCACGATCGGTTGTCACAGAAAAGCGTGATGGTTACCTGATTTACTGGGTCTTCCCGAACGAAGGTGAACCGTTTTGGTTACACCAGGATGACGTTCTTCACTTCTCCGGTTTAGGGTTTGACGGTGAACGCAGCTTGTCGCCGCTGAAGTCAGCCGCAAGAGATGCTGTCGGCCTGGCATTAGCAACGTCAGATTTCAGCAGTCAGTTTTTTCTAAACGGTGCGCGTCCGGATTTCGCGATCATGGCCGACCAGAAACTGACCGACGATACTATCCGCCAATTACGAGCCTCATGGATTGAACGACACAGTGGCCAACAACGCCATAAGCCTGCAATTTTACCTCAAGGGCTGAGTGTCAAAGAATTATCCATCAATGCGGAAGATGCTCAGCTTCTGGCATCACGTCAATTCCAGGTAATCGATATTTCCCGAATATTTGGTGTCCCACCTTTCATGATTGGTGAAACGGATAAGACCTCCAGTTGGGGGACCGGTGTTGAATCCATGGGGATTGGATTCGTGAAATACACGTTGAAGCCACATCTCGATGGCATCGAAAAGGAACTCAAACGAAAACTGTTTCGTCGAGGTGGCCCTAATGAACCCTATTTCGCTGAGTACACAGTGGATGGCCTCATGCGCGGCGATTCAAAAGCGCAATCTGAATACTACGGCAAAGCTCTGGGCGGTTCGGCTGGTCCCGGTTATATGACAGTCAACGAAGTTCGGAAATTGCAGAACTTGCCGCCGGTGGATGGCGGTGAAAAATTAGTCGAATGGAGCCAGAAAAATGCCCAGACAAAAACTCATGAATAAACTGCAGAATCTGTTTGCAGATAACCGAACAAAAACTCGGGCCGGTATACGTGTTCATAACAGCGAAGGCGTCAGCACCGTCTATTTATACGATGCGATCGGCGGATGGTATGGCGTAACGGCCGAAGACTTTGCAAAAACACTTAACGAAATCGAAGCAGATACGATTCACCTGCGCATCAACTCTCCCGGTGGCGATGTGTTCGAAGCACGTGCAATGCAAGTCGCTCTTAAACAGCATTCAGCCAAAATCATCGCTCACATCGATGGACTGGCTGCATCTGCAGCAACCTATGTGGCACTGGGAGCCAATGAAGTTGAAATGGCCGACGGTGCCTTTTTCATGATCCACAATGCCTGGACGTTGGGCATGGGCAACGCCAATGACTTTATCGAACTGGCCGACATGCTCAGCAAAGTAGACGATTCAATTGCCAAAGATTATCAACGTAAAACCGGTGTTGAAAATCAGCAAATTAAACAATGGATGGACAGTGAAACCTGGTTCACTGCTGCCGAAGCCAAAGAGCACGGATTTATCGATCGGGTATTCGAAGAAGAAGAAGACCCCGAGAATCAAAACGATTGGGATTTATCGGCTTACGCCAACGCACCGGCCAATCTGACTGAAATCAAAAAACAGCACCAAAATGATCAGCAGATCAAAGCTCATAAAGAAAAACTATTGCGCCGAATCGATATGCTCGACGCAATCGCCAGTTAGCGGGTTCCCGCTAAAAACCAAACCGCCAAATGGCGGTTTTTTTATGCCTATCAAATGAGGAACAACCCATGAAATCGATTCAAGAACTGCGGGAACAGCGCGCTGCAAACGCAAAAACATTGCGTCAGCTGGTAGAAAATACCGCTGAATGGAAAGACGAACATCAAAGTCAGTACTCTGCTCTGGAACAGGAGATCAGCAACATTGATGCGCAGATTGAACGTTTCCAAAAGGTCATGGACGTAGAAGCATCTGAAAAATCAAACATTAAGAATCGTGCCGAGCGTGACGGAATCAGCACCGACGAAGCGGAATATAAACAGCATCAGGAAAAAGATGTCTTTGATGCCTGGTTGCGCGGCGGACGAAATGGTCTGAACCAGGAGCAGCTGCAATTTGTCGCAACGCGTCGACGTGAGATTCAGAATGCTCTGGGTACCGGCACCGGTGCCGAAGGTGGCTATCTGGCACCCAACGATTATGCCAAAACCGTCCTTACTGCGTTAAAAGAGTATGGCGGTATGCGCGAAGTCGCCACCGTTATCCCGACGGAGCGCGGTACCGAACTGCCCTACCCAACCTCGGATTCAACTTCGGACAAAGGTGAACTGGTTCCAGAAAGTCAAAAGGTTTCCAAATCAGATCCGACATTTGGTACCAAGTCGTTGTTCGCTTATAAGTTCAGCTCAAAAGTCATCACCGTACCGATTGAACTTCTGCAGGACAGCGTGATCGATCTGGAAGCCTTCATTCGTAATCTGATTGTTGAACGACTGGGTCGCTCCACCAATGAGTACTACACCGTAGGCTCAGGCACAGCGCAACCCGAAGGAATTGTTACCGCATCACTGTCTGGAAAAATTGGCACCTCTGGTCAGACCACCACGGTCTCCACAGACGACCTGCTTGACCTGAAACACTCGGTCGATCCGGCCTATCGCAAAGGCGGCAAAGCCGGCTGGATGTTCCATGACCAAACGCTGAAGGCCCTGAAGAAACTGAAAGACCCGAGCACCTCAAAACCAATCTGGATGCCTGGCTACGACATTGGCGAACCCGACCTGATTGATGGCAACCCATACACCATTAATCAGGATATGCCGGAAATGGCACCAAGCGCCAAATCGATTCTGTTCGGTGATTTTTCAAAATATGTCATCCGCGATGTTATGCAAATGGTATTGCTGCGCTTTGATGATTCCGCCTACATGGAATATGGCCAGGTTGGTTTCCTGGCCTTCATGCGATCGGGTGGTAATCACATGGATATCGGTGGTGCAGTTAAGCACTATCAGAATTCAGCCTCATAATTAAAACTAAAACAAAACTCATTTGTTTCTGCGAACATGCATGATGATATAGATAAAGTTTTATCAACATGCATTTTTTCCGCTTCAGTTTTATAGGTATATTCAAAAAATAAGTTTAAGAATAAAAATAAATTAATTAAGCAAAAAAATTTAAAAAATCTTCTATTAGAACTTAATTTCTCGTCTTTGGTGAAATAACAATTCAAAATTTTAACAACAAATCTTAGAACCACTTTTAAGTAGTTTTCACCGGAACTAGTTATAGGGCTAGTAGTGTGAAACATTTTTCTCGCTGTGCTATTTCTCATTATCTAATACTCAATAAAAGTAGACGCAAGCATTATATGCATCTTTAAACACCTAAATGGGGCAGATTTATCATTGATAAATCATGAGGTATTAATGAGACTAAAGTTACTACAAATTTGTTAGTTGAAATTTGGAAACACAACCATTGATGACCATTTTTTTAATATTTAAAATTCGAATTATTCTTTTAGAGTAAATGTTACTGATAGGTCCGTATAAGTTATCAATTTACAGAATACTGAAAACACAACAAAAGCCCTGGCATTCACCGGGGCTTTTTCGTTTTAACTACGGAGAAAAAACATGGCAGCAAACAACAAACCAAAAACAGACACCGCCGAAACGACTCCAGTTCTGGCGCTCGTCGACAACGCGTCATACAAACTTAAATGTGGGTTTGTCTACGCTCTTCCAACCGACATTGCTCAGTCACTGAAGAAGCAAGGCATTGTTGATGACAATGAAAAAGCCATTGCCGGCGGGAAAAAAGTTTCTGAACCGAATACCGATTCGAAATCGGAGCAGGATACCGACTGATGCTCATCACTCTTGACGAGCTAAAGCATCAGTGTCGCCTGCCGGTAGAACATATCGTCGAAGATGATCTCTTGATGATACTGGCGAAAGCGGCAACTGATGCTGCAGAAGCTGACCTCAATCGAAAACTCTATTCGGATCAAACTGCTCTGGATGCTGACGCAGATGCGCCAGTCAATGCCATGGTCACAACCGAAGGTATACGAGCGGGTATTTTAATGATTGCTGCAAGTCTGTATGCGAATCGTGAATACGAAGTAACGGGTACCATAGTGTCCTCTTTCAGCCGCACTTTGGACTACCTTTGGGGTCCTCATCGCTGGTACGGTGAAGTCTGATGCGAGCTGGTCGTCTAAATCATCTGGTTACCGTTACCAGTAAAGAAGACACACAACGGAGCCACTGGGTTGAAGTTATCCAGTCTGTACCCGGTAGATCAGCGTTACCGGAAGGCTTGGAGTTGTCGGAGCCGGTGGTACTGCGCCACCGCAACCTACCTCCGATTGAACCTGACTCTTGGGTTTCATTCAACGGCCGTCTTTGCCGTGTCAGCTGGACGGGGCCAAGCGAAAAAGTCCGCCACGCATTTGAATCTGTCTGCTCCGAATACTCAGGCCAACCAAGTACATTCACCCCATCAATTGGTGCACCATTTTCGATAATCGCTTTCGTCGAACGTAATGTTGAATACATCGGTGAAGTTGGCCGAGTTGCAGAAACACGCCACCGAATAGAAGTACTTCAGTGTCAGTTTTCTGGAGCACAACCGCAATCCGGAGATCAGCTACAGATTGGCAGTGAACGATATCTAGTCGAGGGGATTGCACCTGGCATAGATGACGGTGTGCGTTGGCAACTGGTTGCGTCATGAGCGGCTTTACGATCGACACCAGTCAACTCAATAGACTGGGCAAATACCTCAACGCTTTTGATTCTGAAATACGAGAATCAGCACCGAGAGCTGCAAACAAGACTGCAACCTGGTTGCGTACTTTATTCGTAAACGAAGTCGCCAAACTCGGGCCGAAAAAAGCGCTTGTACGATCAATGACAAAGATTGTAAGAGCCAAACAGAATAAACCTTATGCCTTCGTCCGACCGTCTGGTCAACGCCTGTATGCCAATTCATTTACTCAGGTATCCATTGAGCAAGTTGGGTCCAACGCAACGCGTGGCAGGATAAACGTTACCGGCTTTCAGAAGACTAAAACAGCCATTGGTTTCGTAAACCAAAAAGCTGAAGGCAGCTCAGCCAATGGACTTAGAACACGTACAAAATCCAAACAGCTCACTACAGCTAAACCGGCACTGAGTTATAGCCCGGCGATGTTGTTTCATGATTTTGTTGAGACGCACTCAGACCTTGAAGATCAGATCTATTTAAAACTGACCGCACATTTCGAAGATACATTAAGCGAGGCAATGAATCAGCGATGAACAATCCCGCGATACAAATTCGCCAGTCATTAATCACGACTCTCAAGTCAATTCCAAATCTTAGTGTATATAGCGGTAAGCCGTCGGATTGGATTAACAACCCAGTGTATCCGGTGCTGATTATGGAGCCCAAAAACGAACGTATTGAGCAGATCAGCACTCCCAGAATTAAGTACAGCCGGAGTTGGTCAATCGAAATCATCATCGACCAGATCGATGCTGAAGACGCTTTAACTCTTTTACTTCGGGAAACATTCAACGCACTCGGATTGGCCCAACAACAGCCGGGGTTCGCAGACGCAAGGCTCAGTGCCAGTGATGTGAATTTCAATTTATTTATCGAGCAACAACCGCAGTCCAGCGCTGTATTCCAGCTGACTGCCACCTTCATAGAGTAATCAGGAGAATCTTATGGATATTGTTTCATACCTTGGCAGCGGCCGAATCTACCTTCGTGAACGTGGTACCGCAGATCCACTATTACCGGTAGGTAACTGCTCTGCATTAAATTTCGCGTTTGAAGAAGACAAGAAAACCCTACCCGACCATCAAAACCCCGGTGGTGGAGTAGCGGACTCTGTAGCCCGTATTACCGGTGCCACTGGTAATCTGACTACAAACACCATCAACTCACGCAACCTTGCCCTGGCTTTACGAGCGGACATTTCAAAAGTTGCGAATGTGTCCGTTGTCGATGAGTTGCATACCAGCGCGGGTATCGGTGGCGAATTCATTCCGTTTGAATTTCCTTGTGATAAATCAGTACCCCTTACTGTTAAAGACTCAGCTGACACTGAATTAACAGTAGGCACCGACTACGAAGTGAGCAACGGCGGCATCATTGTAATCGCTGGTGGCGGTATCGATGATCAGGGAGTGAAGTTGTCCTACACATCGCTTGGATCCGATGTCGTAGAAATGCTGACCAATTCAGGTAAAGAATACGAATTGCATTTCGATGGCCTGAATGAAGCTAACTCGGGCAAGGCCGTCCACATTGTAATTCATCGTCTTAAGTTCAGTCCGGCTTCAGGAATGGATTGGCTGGGTGATGACTTCGCCGAGTTGCCGCTTGAATTCGATCTGCTCTCAGATACATCGATCGTAGCTGCTGGTAAGTCTAAATACGCCAAGGTGACCTTCACCAACTAATTGGCTCGGGGCTTTCGCCCCACTCTTTTCCCTTTTATCTGAAGAAAACTCACTATGTCTGATGAACGTCTTTATTCATTAAAGCTCGGTTTAGATGCCACCGCGGGTGCAAAAAACATACGTCAGTTCCATACCCTGTTTAATAAAACGCTTAAGGACATGGGCGAAAACTCACCGGATATTAAGGCGTTTAAAGAGCTTGCCCGACAGGCGGAACAAAGTGTCACTGCATTGGACGATGTCGATCAGGAGATGGGCGACCTGGTTCGAAGCTACAACAAATTAAAGGCAGAGGCTGGAGCGCGTGACAAGTTAAAATTCATTCCCGATAAGGAAATTGAACGCCAAATTACAGCCGTTCGAAAACACTTTGCAACATTAAAGAAATCCGGGAAGTTATCAGCCTCCGAACTATCACGGGCCTATGCGGAAACAGAACGACAGATCTCTTCACTCCGCAACCAGACAGAAATCTCTGCAGCTAAAACTGAATCCAGCCTGACGCGCTTAACGAAACGGGTTGGAGGATTGGTTGCCGCCTTTGTCGGACTTCGTCAACTCGGCAATATTGCGACCAGTGTCTTGCGAACTGGCGACCAGTTCGAAAAACTCGACAAACAGTTGACCGCCTTAACTGGCAGCAGCGAAAAAGCGTCAGACGCGCTGGACTGGATTAAAGAATTCACTTCTAACACACCATTACAACTCGAACAGGTGACCGAGCAATTCGCAAAGCTCAAAGCATTCGGGCTTGATCCAATGGATGGCTCACTGCAGGCGATCGTCGACCAGAACGAAGCTGTCGGCGGTAGCTATGAAAACCTGCAGGGTATTGTCCTCGCATTCGGTCAGGCGTTTTCGAAAGGCAAACTGCAAGCTGAAGAAATGAATCAGCTGATCGAAAAGACTGTTCCGATCCAATCACTATTGGCCAAGACGTTGGGCAAGTCGACCGCTGAAATATCCAAAATGGCCAGTGAAGGTAAACTGACTCAGGATGTCATTTCTCGGGTTTTACAAACCATGGGGGATGCTAATTCGGGCGCCGCGGCCGCCAACATGAGCACCATGTCCGGCTACGTCAGCAACCTCAAAGACGAGTGGACTTCATTCCTAAATGAAATTGCTGAAGCCGGTATTCTCGATTCGGTAAAAGATTCCTTATCCGGATTGTTGTCTCGAATTCAAGAACTCAAACGGGACGGTACACTCAGTAAATGGGCACAGCAGATTAGCAATACAATGGTTGCCTTTGGGGAATCCGTTAAGACTGCCGGATCACTGCTGATTCAGTTCAAAAATCAATTAGCGCTGTTAGGAAGCCTTTTTGTCAGCAGCAAAGTGTTGGGTGGAATTGGAGCTATGTCCGGCAAACTAGGTGAACTCGGCCTACGGTTCCGTCAAACCCAAATGGACGCAGAGCTCAGCGGTCAAAAAATTAGAAAGCTGGGGACGGTATTGCGTGGGCTCCCTTCCGTGATTCCGATTACCCTATCCTTAATCGGATTTAAAATAGCTTACAACGGCATTGAAGCGATAACCGAAAAGATTGTCGGTCTAGAAGCTGCCGAACAACGACTTGCCCAGTCAAAAGCGGAATATCTCAATGTTAGCTACAACCTAGCGGCAGCGTATCGACAGGAAGCTGAAGCCCTCGGTACTGTCCGCGACATGGAATATCTGTCATCCGAACAGTTAAAAAAACTGAGTGCAGAAGAACGAGCGTCCTATGAACAAAAACTCACCTCTATTCAGCAGTACCTGGCGCTCAAAGTTAAACAAGCTGATGTTCAGAAAGAGCTTGGCGACGAACTCAGCACAGAAACTAAACGCGCCATAGAACTCTATAACGGGCATAAATCGGCACTGAAGGAACTGACAGATGCAAATGAGTATGTCGCCAAGGCTATGCGTAACGGAATCAGCGTTGAAGCTCAACAGGCCGTTGATCATTTTCACGAATTGCGTGACAGCGGATTGAGTACAGCCGATGCATTAAAGACCGTCGGTAGCAGTTTAAACCTATCCAATATGGATGATTTGCGAACCTTTAACGCCCTACTTAAGGATATCGAACAGACCGGAACCGAATTGTCCGATGATCTAAAGCAGGCGCTCGGAGACATCACTGGTGATCTCGATATAAATCGACTGCGTGAATTGGAAACCGTCATCAATGCCACGTTCAGCAATGCTGAAGATAAAGCCAGGGCACTAAGTACAATTATCAAAGTGGGCCTAGAAGATGAGCTGGGTCGACTTGGTCTGAGCTTCGAAGAACTCGAAACCGGTATTGATGCGGCTGGCACTCAAGCGGTTAAAGACTTTCAGGCAGTGGTTGAAGTCATTCGACAAACCGGTACCGAAGCCGACATTGCATCAGAGAAAATCCTCGAAGCCTATCAGTCTGCCCTCAACAGCACCGACGACACAGAGGCCATCAAGCAGCTGAACGAAGAATTAAAAAGTGCCGGTGATGAAGGGCTGGTAGCCGGTGAAAAAGTTAAGGAAGCATTGAGTGAGACCGCTGATTCAGGTGAAGAAGCGGGACAACGAATTAATGCTGCAGCGAACACGGCGACGGACGGTTTAAAAGAAACAGAGATACAGGCAGACGCTACATCGGAAGCCCTCGAAACCAGCGCTAACAAAGCTGCTGAACTGGCACGTATGGTCGGCGAGTATTTAAGTTCAACGGCTGAAGAACTCGCTCAACTCAGCCAACAAACTGCGAACATTTTTGCCGGCAAAATGGGCTTAGAGATTCAACCGGTTTTGAACGATGTTGATCAGTTGAAGGAAGGTATTCAACAAGCTCAGCAAGCCATCATCAATGGCCAGACGGACATGCTGACCCGAGGTATGGATACGACGGGTCTCAACCAATTTGTCAGTCAAATCGGCATTGCCAAGAATGAAGCGGTCCTTGCGTTTAATCAGCAGAAACTCGCCTACCTCGAACTCGAAGACGCCATCAACTCAGGTGACTTGACCGGCAACGAACTCATTCGAGCCGCCGAAACCGCAACCAATCGATTCAACCTTCTCGACAATACCGACCTGAGAAACCTGGAACAAAGCATTGCCAATGCGCGTCGGGAAATGGAAAGCCTGAATGACAGCGCCGCCAATACTCTCAGTAATCTGCAGAACGAACTCGACCGCCTTCAGGGTAACACTGCCGCTATCGAAGAACGCCAGTACCAGGAAAAGAAAGCCGAACTGCAAGCGGCTATCGATCAGGCACGTGCCGCTGGCAATGCAGAAGCTGCCGCCAGTTACACCGAAGCATTACGTGTACTTGAACAGATACAGCGTGAAAAAGAACAACAGCGCAAAGACGATGATGCTGCTCGCCAGAAACAAATCGAAGAAACCAATGCTGCAAAGTCATCAAGTTCAACACCGCAACCGGCTCAAAAAGAAACGCCAGGTCAACGAGTGGATTTACGCCTACCCAATGGACAAACCGCGAGTTTGACCGGTGACCCGGGCGATGTGGAAGCACTGCTCGATTATTTAGCTGAAGCCCAACTGAGTACGACGGAATGACACTAGACGACATTGACATTACAAACCTTTTATGGACAGACCAATACCTTTGGTCATCCGTTCAGCAGGAAAGCGAGCGCAGCTTAACCGGCGGTCTAATCGTGCAGGAAGGGGCGAAGCAATACGGGCAACCCATAACCCTTACTAATTCCTGGCTACCGAAATCAGCCATAGAAGCCCTAAAGCTGAAAGAAGCACAGCCGGCGCTAGAAATGGCCTTAACTCTCGACGACGGCACGACTCACGCCGTCATTTTTAATCGATCCCAAGGCGCAGGCGTTGAAGCCCGGCCCGTATTCCCATCAACCAACGCTCCGAGCGATTGGCAATATGAAACCACTATTCGTCTGCTAACCATTGAGCCGGCTCAACCGTAGGAACCCCCATGGCAATAACTAAAACCGACGTTAAATTGATGCAGCCCGAGAGACTAACCGACAACGACGACGGCGGCGGTTCAATGACCGGCCTTCCTGTTATCGACGGTGAAATCAACAACCTATTCGAAGACGCCAGCCGCATAAACCGAACCTATGGCAACGTATCCATGAGAAAGGCGTTTTTAAAAATCGACACCGCCACCGCCGATTTATACCTCGACGCTCACGCCATCATTTCGGCACAGCCCAAAGACCCAAACGTTAGCGGTCTGTTATTCACAACAGAGGATTTTTACGACGAACGAAAGAACAGCCGCCAGCGAGTCGAAGCATTCACCATGGCCGGAGCGCGAACCGGTATCAAGTTGCGTGGTAACCAGAACAAAGGGCAGCAATCGATTATCTGCTTTTCCGGTAATGGATCCGTTAGCGCCCCCGCCAGTGGTGAAACCTACATGCTGCAAATCGGCGAAGACATAACAACACGCCAGTTTGTGAAAGTGACCGACGTCACCGAAACAAACGAAGTTTTTACCTATACCCAAACCATCGGGCAAAACATCGGCGTTAAAACGTTTCCGGTTCGTCAATGGATCATCGAATTGTCGACCGAATTAGAACGCGACTACCCGAACATTGACCCGCATCCTTGGAAAACGCAGCTAACTTTTGTTCACGACACCAACCCGAGCGTATCGTCGAAGTATTACGGCACTTCACAGTTAACCGAAGCGATCGCCGCCGGAGCGACCAGCATTAACGTCAAAGAAACGTTTTCGCCCATCATTCCGACAGCATCGAGCGAAACCGCGCTTATTGATCAAAAGCCAGCCGGTTTAATCGATACATTTATCCCAACCGGCACACCAATATCACTCAAATTCAATACGACAAATAATGTTTTGTATTTTCCGACTGGCATCTTGCCCGGATCAATTACGCTAACGAGTAGCGGTCACGAATTTAAAGACAAAAACGAGCGACTAGAACGCGCCGACGCCTCAGTGATCGCCTTCGAGCAGGTACAGATCGACTACGTTAACGGCGTCATTCAGCTATTAGAAAACAGCTACAAATCAAGCAATCAAACAATCACCTACACGCCGGCAGCCGTGCGAACGTACATACCACACACCGGGTCGATTCATATCAGCGACAATAACCGGAATTTCACCTACGTATTGCAGTTAGAAGCAAAACCGGCCCGGCGATCGTTCCAATTGAGTTACCAGTATTTAAACAAGTGGTACACGATTCACGATGACGGCACCGGCAATTTACTCGGTACCGGATCGGGCCAGATCAATTACGAAACCGGTTCCGTCGCCGTCACCCTAAACGCACAGCCCGACGCAAACAGCGTGGTTTTTTATCGCTGGACAGACGTCGACGACTTCGACGCCGGGGAAGCCGAGTCATTCGTCGGTAACACGCCGACCGTTCTCAACCTAAAACAAAAGGACATTACGCCGGGAACAATAGCCGTTACCTGGACACAAGGCAGCGTGACAAAAACCGCGACCGATAATGGCGCCGGGGCATTGATAGGCGATTCCGCCGGGGGCGTAGCGTATGAAATGGGACAGGTCAGAATAGACAACGCAAACCCGGACAGCGGCACCGACTGGAATATTACCTACACCTACAACCCGCCAGCGCAAAAACAATCATCGACTATAGCGATCGCAGCCAATACCAACCGCGCTAACGTCACCTTTGCACTACCCGCAGGCATCAAGCCCGGCACGGTCAACTTCACGCTAAAGACCCGATTCAAGCGGAAAGCAAAGCGCCTGTTTGAGTCCGATCTCGTCGAATACAAGGAAACCTCTTTGCAGTTTTTCGATGACGGCGACGGCAACCTATGTTTTGACCTAACCACCATGGAAGCCGTGGGAACCATTAACTATGCAACCGGGGCGGCATCAATTACCGGTACCGCCATTTTAAGCGATAAGAAAAAAACCAAAGAACGGTGGGAAGTCTAAACATGTCGACAATGAACAACAGCTACAACACCGAGAATCAAACCATCGTGCTAACGACTACGACGACCGAAGAAATCGCCGCACAGGATATCGTCGTCAGATATGTTTATGATTCCGAAACGCCAGTCGCCGAGACTGAAACAATCACGCGCACATCGTACAAATGGAAATTCAACCTAACGGAAAATGAACCCGTCGTCCCGGGTTCCGTGATTTTAGATGCCAGCGGCGAGTATTGGTTTGACGACAGTGCTGGCCACATCGTGCGAACGTTCAGCACCGAAACCGGCGTCGGTACCACGATCGGC
>NZ_MIES01000007.1 GCF_003054965.1 Saccharospirillum sp. MSK14-1 | reverse complement strand
CGGCGCGCGGCATGGTCTATGTCGTTTCTCGCATGGGCGTCACCGGCAAGCAAACCCAATGGGGCGAAGCATTTGAGCAGTATGTTGCGCGAATTCGGAAACACACTGATTTACCATTGGCGATCGGCTTTGGTGTTCGCGCCGCTGAAGATTTAAAAGCGTTGACTGGTACAGCCGAAGTTGCCGCCTTTTGTTCAAAATATATTGAATGGCAACGCAACGATGGCGGCGATGTTGCCGCTGAGAAAATGAAGCAGTTATTGATTGATTCTGCTTTGGCCTAGCCAGCGCAATCTGAAGTCTGATTTCGAAGTAAATATGGAACTTCAGCAATTCTGAGAAAGAATGAAAATGGAAATTGTCGAATCGACGCGCAAAGACTATGAAGAAATTACCTGTTCGTCGCAAAACAATTTCAGGGTCAGGGTATCGCCAAGCAATTGTTTAACCAGGCGAAAAATTATTTGCGCTTACACAGTGATGTACGCTTAATTGAATTTAATGCCAGTGCGTATTCGGTGCCCGCCTATAACCGACTCGGTTGTTTTAAGTCTGCTGACGCGTTTATATTTAATGGTTGCGAGTTTCAACCGATGGCGTATCGAATCTAAAGTTAAACTCCAACTAAGCTAAAATTCAATTAACTTTTATAACCCCTCTGCCCTGAATTAGATCAATTTTGTTCTGTTTTATTTAGACAGGTTGTTAGATTTGTTGGTATGTTATTCGTTTAGGTGTTTTTCGATTGATGGAATGAATCGTTCATTCGTTAAATTGTTTGTCCTAATGAAATCAAATAACAAATGGGATACATTATGAATAGTCGTGCTTTTACCATTGCTACTGTTATGTCGGCAGTTTTATTCTCGTCTTGTGGCAACTCAGGTGGTTCAAATAGCGAACCAGTCATTGATTGGGTTGTTGGTGATATTAGAGCGGCGGATGCAAGCTTCTTTACAAGGCAGAGCCTTCCGTCAGATCATAGTCTTGATCGGTTTTTCAGTATAAAAGTTAGTGACGCGGATGGTCTTAGTGACATCACTGAAATATTTTACTCCTACCCAAATAGTAGTGAGGAGTATCAGATATTTGACTATGCAGACGATGAATTTAACGAAAATGGATATTTTGGCGTTCGAAGATACTCAACATCGTTACCAGATACTGTTGAGTTGAAAGGCTGGTCAGTACGAGTTGTAGACTCCGCAGGACATTCGGTCAGTAAATCGTTTGATTTTCCACTACCAAACCTAGCAGATTCAACTGCTGTAAGCTTTGTTTATTCTCCAGCATATACGGGCGGTACGAATGGAGGAGTTGAAGCGCTTGCACTACCCACTGACATGGCCACGAGTTCAATAGACTACGGAAACGAAACAATTACTATTGAATATGCTATTGATGACGATCGAGTTAAAAATGTGAGAGCTTCGTTTTATACTTTGACGGGTGAACGTGTTGGATATCTTACAAATCAATTCATTCCAGTTACTGACGGTACTGTTGATTCACTGCCTTTTCTAAAATCAGAAATTAGTTTTGTCGATACATACACATTTACTGATATTAAGACATTTCATCTCTTTCTAAGGGATGATATGACCTTAACGGAAGCAGAAAATGGCTACAGTAATTGGTGGCGTTATTTAACAATTGGTGAATTGGTCGAATTGAACTAAAACATATAAGTTAAACACATGTCGGACTATTCTAGCGTTCGATGTTCAATAATAGGTATGTGTGGTTCTACTTTCGTTTTGACTATGTCGTTCGGAATTAGGCTTTGATGTTAGTAATTTGAAGGCTTGCTTTATGCAGGCCTTTTTTTTGTTAAAAAACAAGGTGCCAGAAAAGCTGGCGTGGAATCGAAACAATGCAGTGATTTTTCAGCGAATTATATAACGAGGATGAATCATGGATTCAAAACCTGACAGATGGCATCAG
>NZ_MIES01000006.1 GCF_003054965.1 Saccharospirillum sp. MSK14-1 | reverse complement strand
TCGAGCATCGAAGCCTTACCGGCGATACTGGATGCGGTTGGCAACGACATTGAAGTGCATTTTGACGGAGGCATTCGCACCGGCCAGCAGATTTTAAAAGCCATCGCCTTGGGTGCCAAAAGCACCTACATCGGCCGGGCGTTTTTGTACGGTCTGGGGGCGGCGGGCGAACAGGGTGTGACGGATGTGCTGAACATTCTGCACAAGGAATTGGACATCTCGATGGCGCTGTGTGGCGAGCGGGATATTTTGAACGTCGGCAAACACAATCTGGTGAATCCGGACGTGTTCGATCGTTGAGTGGTTTTCCCTCTCCGGAGCGGAGAGGGAAAAGCGAGATGGATCAGTCCAAACGTTCCTCTAAAAAGGCGGTCAGTGCCTGCCACGAAGCGCGGTCGGCATCGAGGTCATAGTCGCCACTGCCATAGACGGTGAAAGAGTGGCGGGCACCACCGTGAATCTGGGCATTGTGTTCAACGCCAGCGGCCTGTAACGCATCGAGCAAAGCCGCAACGTCGCTCATGCCGGAAACCGGGTCGGCTGAGCCGTGTTGAATCAGAATGGGGGCGGCAACGTCGTTGTAGTCCTGGCCTTCGGGCAAACCCAGTCCGCCATGGAAGGAAACAAACCCTTCTGTTTCGGCCCCGGTGCGCGCCAGTTCCAGCACGCCCGCACCACCGAAGCAGTAACCGATGACGACGACGTTATCAGTGCCGCCGGGAATGTCATCCACGGCATCCAGCGCTGCGGTCAGACGACGCTGAAACGCGGCGCGGTCAGCGTACATTTCGCCAGAGCGCTGCTGGTTTTCCTGCATCGACGTCGGGCGATTGTCGCGGCCATAAACGTCAATGGCGAAGGCGGTGTAACCCAGGCTGGCGAGCATATCAGCGCGGCGTTCTTCGTAGTCGGTCAGACCATCCCAGTCGTGAATGATCAACACCGTGCCCCGGCTTTCGTCCAGGTTGCTGTTGTGGGCGACATAACCCTGATAGGCAGCACCATTGATGGTGTAGTCGTAGTGGCTGCCGGTGACCTCAGCACGGGCGCTGACGACAACGGCCATTGAGAGCGTAAAGACGGCAACGAGTAACTGCAGCGGTTTCATAAACTTCTCCTTGGGATGAAGTGGTCGAAACAATACGTACCATCGCGACGAGTGGATTAGGCTCGGCGCGCACTGCGGCAATCTTTATACTCCCTCATACAGTCTGAATGTTGAAGGTAGACCATGGCACTTTTACCTGCCGTCGAATTGCAAACCCGTCCGGAACCCACCGCCACGGTGATTTGGCTACATGGCCTGGGCGCCGATGGCCACGATTTCGAACCCATCGTACCCGAGCTGCAACTGGACGATCTGGCGGTGCGTTTCATCTTCCCGCACGCGCCGTCCATTCCGGTAACGGTCAACGGTGGCATGCACATGCCCGCCTGGTACGACATCACCGCCATCGATATTGATCGCACCATCGACACTGACCAACTGGAAGCCTCGGCCGATGCGGTCGATGCCTTTATCGCCCGCGAGCGGGAACGGGGCATCGACAGCCGACGCATCATCATCGCGGGTTTTTCTCAGGGCGGAGCGGTGGCTTATGAGGCGGCTTTGCGTCATCCGGAGCCGTTGGGCGGATTGATGACCTTGTCGACCTATTTCGCCACCGCCGAGACCAATCGCAGCAGTGATGCCAATAAAAACATTCCGGTGCTGGCCTGCCACGGCATGCTCGACCCGGTGGTGCCGGAAACCCTCGGCAGCAAGGCCGTTGAGATACTCAAGTCGCGCGGTTATTCGGTGGAGTACCACACCTACCCGATGCAGCACTCGGTCGATATGGCCGAAATTCGTGACATTGCGGCCTGGTTACATCAGCGGCTGACGACGCCGCTGGACTGAACCCTCTCAGCGCTGGCGCTGATACAGCACCATGGTTAACGGGCCGAAGATGGCGGTTAATACAGCGGGCGCCAGCAACGACAGAGCAATGCCGGACCAGCTTGGCTGACCGGCGAGAATGTCGCGCAACGCGGTCACCAGGTGCGCCACTGGATTCACGCCGATTGCGGCCTGCAACCAGTCGGGCATGGTGGCGGGATCGACGAAGATGTTGGACGCAAAGGTGACCGGCATCAGCACCGCCCAGCTCAGAGTCATCACCGCGCCGGGTGTGCGCAGCAGCAAACCGAGGGTGGTGAACACCCAGCCGCTGCCAAAGGCGAAGAGGTTCAGCAACACAATGGCCAGCACCACCGAGAACACCCCACCTTCCGGGCGATAGCCCAGCAACAGGCCGATGGCAAAGACGATCACCGACGAGCCGGTGTAGCGAATCACATCGCCCGCCATGGCGCCGACCAGCGGCGACGCCCGCCAGATCGGCATCGATTTAAACCGGTCGTAGATGCCTTTGCTGATGTCGGTGTTTAAGGTCACGCCGGTGTAGATGGTGGTAAACACCACCGTCTGCGCCAGAATGCCAGGCAGCAAGAACACCAGATATTCCTGCGGTGACCCGGCCAGTGCGCCGCCGAACAGAAAGGTGAACATCACCGTGAACATGATCGGTGTAATCAGCACATCGAACAGCTGTTCCGGGACGTGTTTGATTTTCAGCAAGGCGCGCCAAGCAAAGGTCGACAGGTTCGACAGCGTGCCGGGCAAGGGTGGCGCGCTCTGTTGCATCAGCCGGTGCAGGTCCGGCTGGATGGGACTGTTGGGTGCATCGATGGTGTTTTGATTCAACGACTCGCTCATGCGGACAAATCCTCTGTGGTTTCAGCCTCGGAAGGCTGGCCGGTCAGCGCCAGAAACACCTCATCGAGGCTGGGTTGGCCCAGTCCAAAACTGGCGAGCACAAACCCCTGATCCGTAAGGCCTTGCAGCATCTGGCTGGCCAACGCGGTGTCGGCGCAGGGCACACTCAGTGACGCCGGTTCGGTGTCGAAACTGACACTGGCCTGCAATTGCTGGCTGAGCCACTCGCCAGCGGCCGGGCGTTGGGATGCATCGGCTAAACGCACGCGCAAAATGCCCGAGCCCACGGTTTGTTTCAGTTCACTGCTGGTGCCTTCGGCGATGACCCGGCCGTGGTCGATCACTGCAATGCGTTCGGCTAACTGGTCGGCTTCTTCCAGGTATTGGGTGGTCAGCAACACGGTGGTGCCGGCCTCGGCCAGTGCGCGGACGATGTCCCAGACTTGGTTGCGCGAGCGCGGGTCCAGTCCGGTGGTGGGTTCATCGAGGAACAACAATTCCGGCGGCACGATCAGCGAGGCGGCGATATCGAGTCGGCGACGCATGCCTCCGGAATAGTGCTTCACTTCTTTGTCGGCGGCGTCCAGCAGATCGAAGCTGGCCAGCAATGTATCGGTGCGGGTTCGTCCCGCATCGCCTTTAAAACCCAGCAGACGCGCTAATAAACGCAGGTTTTCACGACCGCTGAGGTCTTCGTCCACCGACGCAAATTGGCCGGTCAGACTGATGCGCTGACGAATGGCCTGACTGTCTTTCAATAGGTCGAGCCCTAATACGCGGGCGTGACCAGCGTCCGGTTGCAGCAAGGTGGCGAGCATGCGCACCGTCGTTGTTTTGCCGGCACCGTTCGGCCCGAGCAGTCCGAAAACGCTGCCTCTTCTCACTTGCAGGTCCAATTCCTGCACCGCCGGGGTATTGCCAAAGTGTTTGCGCAGGCCTTTAACATCGATGGCCCAGTCGTCGGTAAGCATGGTCAGGCTCCTGTTGTTGCCGGTGTGGAACGCCAAGCGCTTACTGTAGGGGGTCGAAGTCGGTATCGCTAGCCTGGGCGTGCACCCAAACGGACAGTCATTGGCCGCATTTCAAAGGTCGCCCCGGGCGGCAGCCTTGCTATACTGGGGTTTTAGTCAGACAGCCTGGATTGTCGCTTACTCATGGATGCCGCTTCATCGGATAACCGTTTAACCCGGTTTCTGACGTTTCAAAAACCCCACCGAGTTTCCAAAGACCATTATTTGGAATTTGTCGCTATTCAGGTGTCGAGTCTGTTCTCGCTGGTCGTGCATCTGCTGTTAATTGGGGTGTATCACTCCTACCAGCTCTGGCCGATGATTGGCTTCAGCGCCATCAGCGCTTTGTTGTGGAGTGCGGCCATTGTCGCCAATGCGCGTGGTGAGCATCTGATGGCCCTGGTGCTGGGCTGTACCGAACTGTGCGGTTACTCCATTGCCGCGGTGTATTTTCTGGGCCTGGAATTCGGTTTTCAGTTTTATCTTTGGCCAACCACCTGTCTGGCCATCGTCAATTCAAGACTGCATGTACTCTGGGCGAGCCTGACGGGGTTTGCCTGCATCGTTCTATTTCTGACGTTGAATCTGGTGTTTCCCGAGCCGCGTTACGTCGGTGGCTTTACCCTCTGGGCACGCTGGTTGTACGGACTCAATGTGTTGCTGGCGGCAGCGCCGCTGATTTTGGCGGTGGTGATGATTCGTCGCCAGTTTGAGCGCCAGCGTCGCGATCTGGTCGAGCTGGCGACGCGGGATGAACTGACGCAACTCTATAACCGTCGTTACTTGCGTGAATTTCTGCATCCCTGGCGCGCTCAAGCACGCCGGACCGGGGCCTGCAGTGTGATTGCACTGGGCGATATCGATAACTTTAAACCGATCAATGATGAGCTGGGCCATGATGTGGGCGATGAGGTGTTGCGCGGTGTGGCGGCCTTTTTACTGGATCAGGTGCGCGAAGAAGATTTGGTATGCCGCTGGGGCGGTGAAGAGTTTGTCATTGTTTTTGCCAGCACCACGCTGGACCAGGCGCAGATGATTTTGCAGCGCCTGCATCAGTCCATGCCGCAGCAGCATTTTATGAAGCAAGACCGATCCGTGACCATCAGTTTTGGGGTGACGGATTTTAAACCGGAAGAAGATTTAAGCGATGCGCTGATGCGGGCGGATCAACTGCTGTATCGGGCCAAGGCGGCCGGCCGCAACCGGATTGAAATAGCGGCGGACGGCACTGCAACTTAAGCCCGATGACGGTTAGCCGGGTTGGCTTATTGCAAGCGGAAGAAGGAAACCGACTGCAATAGATCCTGGCTGAGCGCGTTCAGTGTTTCGGTGGAACCGAGCGAAACGCGGGCGCGTTTGGCGTTGTCTTCACTGATGCGGTTTACGTCGCTGACGGTTTCCGAAATGCCATTTAAGGTGGCCGCCTGCTCTTCGGCAGCGGCCGATGTCTGCAGCGTCCAGTCTTTAATCTGATCCACGGCCCCGACAAATTGCTCAATGATGCGACCGGCTTCGCCGACGGTATCGACCGTGGCCATCGATTTGGCGTGGCTGTCGCCGATCACCGTCACCGCTTCACGACTGCCGGTGCGTAACTCTTCCAGCGTCTGTTGAATTTCCTCGGTCGATTCCTGCGTACGATGCGCCAGTTTGCGCACCTCATCGGCCACCACTGCAAAACCACGACCCTGTTCGCCCGCGCGTGCCGCCTCGATGGCCGCGTTCAATGCCAGCAGGTTGGTCTGTTCGGCAATGGCCTGAATGGAGGTGATGATGGTGGTGATGTTTTCAGCCTGGCCGTCGAGCTTTTCAATCACACTGACCGATTGCTCAATCTCGGTGGCCAATGTCTGAATGGCGCTGATGGTGTGCTGCACCGTCTGAAAGCCACTGTCGGCGGCTTCTTTGGCGTCTTCGGACACCGACATCGATTGACTGGCAGCTTCCGATACCTGACCCGAAGCGGTGTGCAATTCATCAATGGCCGTGGCCAGTTCGTGCATTTTTTGCTGTTGGTTTTCGGCGTCGCGGAACCGGGTTTCGGTATCGGCCATGATGTCGTCGGCGGAGCGTTTCAGGTGTTCCGACAGTTCAATCACAGAACCGACGATGTCCGACAGCTTGGTGTTCATCTGGGACACGGCAAGCATCACTTCATCCACTTCATCGCCATCTTCACGCGCTTCGATGCGCTGGCTGAGATCGCCGCTGGCCAGACGCTGAGTCGCCTGCACGATGGATTTCAGGTCTCGTTTGATCTTGCGCAGGGTCCAGACGGCGGCCACCACCGCAATACCAATCAACACCGCCAAGGCCGCAATGAGCACGCGCACCGTGGCCTGCTGAGAAGCAATCAGTTTGGCCGAACGCAAGTCGACCAACTGGCTGTACTGGCTGGAGATCTGATTAATGACGGCATCGACTGGTGCCAGAGCTTCAGCCATGGCGGCTTTAATGGCGTTGCGCTCGTTCCAGGCGGCCTTGCCAAGCCAGGCGGTGGCGGCATTTTCTGAGGCGACTTCCAATTGATCCAGGCCGCTGTTGAATTGCGTCGCCAAGGCGCCCAGCGACTGGTCGGTCTGGCTCATCATCACCGAATCCCAGCTGCGAATCAGGTCGGGGCTTAATTGCTCAACGCTCTGACGCAACTGGGCTTCGGTGGCGTCCGCCGCATTGATGGCGGCCTGAAGTTCTTCTTCAGTAATGGCACTGGCGAAATACTGAGGCCCCAGTTCGGTGACCGTGTTGTATTGCTGATTCAGGGTCTCCCATCCCTGAGTCAGGTTCTCACTAAGTCGACGCAGCTGAGCATCCTTCTCGCTGTTGGAAATAACGGTATTGAAACTAGAGATGAAGAGAACGGCGAGCACCAGTAAGGCCAGGATGAGGGCCGAAACCAGTGCGCTTATCTTCAACGTCAGGGAGAGTTTTTTCATTCGTATGGGCTCAAAACAGTAGCGGCCGGTGAGTAGGTCATCGGCTTAGGCTGGGAATAGCTTGAATGCGAAAGCCGTGCCGTTGTGAACGGGTCCGTATCAGGAAGCGACACTTAGGCGTTTGGAAGCGACACCGCGAATAATGACTGTACAGCGCCCCATAACAGAGCGCCAGTATGTGAAGTGTGTCACTTATGGTGCAGGGCTGTCTGTGCGGGTTTTGTTAAAAGGCACGAAACTTGGGGTGACGATGAAACAAATGTTTCTCTAATGCAGTGAAATCGATCATTTGTTCACATTGTTAACAAACTGGCCTACCCCTTGCAGTGCATCGATCGCCATAACGACAACCGATGCTAATGAGGGGATCTACCATGAATAAGCGGACTTGGCTCAGCGGCCTGGCCGGCCTGATGGCTGCAGCCGGTGCCAGTGCAACCGACATTGATTTTGCGCTCGACTGGAAATTCGAAGGCCCAGCAGCGCCTTACCTGATGGCCATGGAACGTGGCTATTACGAAGATGAAGGACTCAACGTCAGCATCGATTCCGGCTCCGGCTCCCTGGAAGCCATTCCGCGCGTTGCCTCTGGGACTTACCAGCTGGGTTTCGCCGATGTGAACTCCCTGATTAAATTCCGCGACCAGAACAGCTCTGATGTTCCGGTCAAAGCGATCATGATGACCTACGATGCGCCGCCATTCGCCATCGTTGCGCGTCGCAGCCTGGGTGTGGAAACGCCGCAGGATCTGGAAGGTAAAACGCTGGGTGCTCCGGCCACCGATGGTGCCTATGCTCAGTGGCCGATTTTTGTGCAGGCGAACGATATTGATGCAGACAGTGTCACCATCGATAACGTCGGCTTCCCGGTGCGTGAACCGATGTTGGCGCAGGGCGATGTCGATGCCATCACCGGCTTTTCGTTCTCGTCCTACATTAACCTGAAATCCAAAGGCACACCGGAAGACGACATCGTGGTGATGCTGATGAGCGACTACGGTCTCGACCTGTACGGCAACGCCATCATCGTCAACCCGAGCTTTGCTGAGGAAAACCCGGAAGCGGTAGAAGCCTTTATCCGTGCCACCCTGCGCGGCTGGCGCGACACCATTGCTGATCCGGAAGCGGCGGTTCAGTACGTGCTGCAGCACAACACCGTTGCGCGTGAAGCGGTTGAGCTGGAACGTCTGCAAATGACCATCGCCGATAACATCCTGACCGACTACGTGTTGGAAAACGGCATGGGTGATATCGATGAAGACCGCATGGCCAGTGCCATCGATCAAATCGGTTTGACGTACGAGTACAGCAATAAGCCGAGCGTCGATGACATCTTCACCGACGAATTCCTGCCCGCCATGGAAGAGCGGATGGTTGCGCCCTAAGCGTTACCTCAAACCCCGGCCGCTGTGCCGGGGTTTTTGCTTGCAACACCTCGACAACAATACTCACCGTGTAAACACATAGGCCCATTATGAGTTTTATCGACATTCAATCGCTGCGTTTGGGTTACGGCGGTATGGACGATACCCAACTGGTGCTCGACGGCATCGACCTTAAGGTCGAAGAAGGTGACTTCGCTGCCATCGTCGGACCCAGTGGCTGCGGTAAATCGACCTTTATGAAATTGCTCTCCGGGTTGCTGATTCCCCAGGAAGGCAGTGTGATGCTGGATGGCGAACCCGTTAATGGGCCTCGTGCTCAGGTCGGCATGGCGTTTCAAAATGCCATCATGTTGCCTTGGCGCACCACCCTGGAAAATGTGCTGTTGCCGTTGGAAGTGGCACCGGCGACGAAAAAAGATTTTCGCAAACGCCGTGCGCAATATCGTCGTCGCGGTGAAGAATTACTGGCCGCTGTCGGCCTGAAAGGCATGGGTGACAAATACCCCTGGCAGTTGTCCGGCGGTATGCGTCAGCGGGCGTCGTTGTGTCGCGCGCTGATTCACGAGCCCAAATTGTTGTTACTCGACGAGCCTTTTGGCGCCCTCGATGCCTTTACCCGTGAAGAATTATGGAACGTGCTGCAAGCCTTGTGGCAGCAGCAGAAGTTTACCGTCGTGTTGGTGACGCACGATCTGACCGAAGCGGTTTATCTGTCGAATACCGTCTATGTGATGAGCGCCCGCCCGGGCAAAATCATCGTCAAACGCGATATCGATTTCGAGCGCCCGCGTACGCTGGACAGCCGCTATCAACCGGAATTTGTCAGCGCCGTACATGAGCTGCGTGAACACATTCGCAGCGCCCGCGCCGAAGATGGCAGCAGCAGTATTGGCTCTTTGCAGGAGGCGTCTTCATGAGCAGTGCAACGTCGAAACGATCTTGGGGTCAGCGTCTGTTTGGCTGGCTGGGCCGTGAAGAAGCGATGTCGTTCTGGGTAACGGTTGCCTTCTTCGTACTGTGGGAGCTGATCTGCCGTGTGAGCAACATTCCGGTGTATTTTCTGCCACCGCCTTCGGTGATTGTGCAAACCGGTATCGAGTTTCAGCGTGCCATTGTCGTTAATTCCATTCAGACCTTGTGGACCACCGCCGCAGGTTTCGGCCTGGCGGTGGTGTTCGGTTTGATTCTGGGCATTGCCATTGGTTGGTCGCGGCGTTTGTATCGCGGTTTGTATCCGCTGATGGTGGGCTTTAATTCCGTGCCGAAAGTGGCGCTGGTGCCCATTCTGGTACTCTGGTTTGGGATCGGTACGGTACCGGCCATTTTAACCGCTTTTTTGATTTCGTTTTTCCCCATTGTGGTCAACGTCGCCACTGGTTTAGCCACCACCGAACCGGAAATGGACGACGTCTTACGCGCCTTGGGGGCGTCGAAAATCGACCGCTTGTTAAAAGTCGGTTTGCCCGGCGCCATGCCGCATTTCTTTGGTTCATTGAAGGTGGCGATTACGCTGGCGTTCGTTGGTTCGGTGATTTCCGAAACCGTCGCCGCCAACTCCGGTCTCGGCCATATGATGTTGATGGCGCAGGCCAATTTCGAAGTGCCTTTGGTGTTCGCTGGCTTGCTGGCGCTAGCCTTTGAAGGGGTGGTGATGTACGCCATCTTCGTGCTCATTGAGCAGCGTATGACCGGCTGGGCGTTCCGCTCGCAACAGTAAAGAACCCTTCGGCGGGGGTGCATGCCCAGCCCCCGCCGTCTACACTGAAGCAAAACAGTGTTGACACCTTCTGCTATGAACAAACCTGTCGATTTTCGCGAGTTGGCCTGTCAGGAGTGCCGCTCTGCCGACTTGCTCGGTTTCGATTTTTCCATGGCGTTTCAGCCGATTGTTTGTACCCGCAAGAAAACAGTCTTCGGTTACGAAGCGCTGGTGCGCGGCCTGAACGGTGAATCAGCGGGCAGCATTATTGAGCGTGTCAGCGATGACAACCGCTACCGTTTTGACCAAGCCTGCCGCGTTAAAGCCATCACCTTGGCCGCGCAATTGGGGCTGGATGGCATTCTCAGTATCAATTTCTTACCCAATGCGGTATACCGGCCCGAGCTGTGCATTCGCACCACCTTGGAAGCGGCGCGGGAAAATGATTTCCCGATTGAGCGCATTCTGTTTGAAATAACCGAAGTGGAGCGGGTGGTGGATCAGAATCATCTGGTCAACATTTTGCAGCACTATCAGCACCAGGGTTTTAAAACGGCGCTGGACGATTATGGCGACGGTTATGCGGGCTTGAACTTGCTGGCCAAAGTACAGCCGGATATTGTGAAACTGGACATGGGGTTGGTGCGTGGTATTGAGCTGGATACCAAGCGCCAGATCATAGTGCGTTCCACTCACGCCATGTTGCAGGAACTGGGTTGTCGCACGCTGGCGGAAGGCGTGGAGACCGAAGCCGAATTTAATTTTTTGCGCGATCTGGGTATCGATTTGTTTCAGGGTTATTACTTTGCCCGCCCGGTCTTTGAAGCCTTGCCCGAGGTGGATTTTTCAAAGCTCAGCTGACGTTTTTCAACCCTAAAAAAAGCCCCCATAAAGGGGGCTTTAACGGTTGGAGGTTGGAGAGTCCGATTCTTATGGTTAACTCAATCAGGCGCCGATGACGCCGCCATCTTCGCGGTAAACCGCCACAATCGACGAGCGCGGTACGCCGTCACGGCCGGCATTAGGCCAGGCGTTACCCGGATGCTGAATGCCTACCAGAGCAACACGGTGGTCGTTGGAGAAGCTCAGACCGGTAATTTCACAGCCTTGCGGGCCGACCATAAAGCGGCGGATATGACCAGTGACCGGGTCGCCGCACAGCATCTGGTTATTGCCCTGACCGGCGAAGTCGCCTTCGTTGGAATAGTTGCCGTCGGTCTGAATCCACAGGCGACCGAAGTCGTCGAAACGCAGACCGTCGGGGCTGTTGAACATGTTCTCTTCGGTGATGTTGTCACTGCCGGCGTAGGCGCCGGATTTGACCGCCGGGTTACCGGCTACGGCGTACAGATCCCAGCCAAAACGGTCGGAGGTGTGATCGCGGTTTTCCGGCATCCAGCGCACGATTTGACCATAGTGGTTTTCCGCACGCGGGTTCGGGCCACCGACCGGCTGGTTGTCGTAAACGCCGCGGTTTTTATTGTTGGTCAGGGTGCAGAACACCATCGGTGATGACGGGTGGCAGGCTACCCATTCCGGACGATCCATGGTGGTGGCACCGACCAGGGTCGCCGCTGCACGGGCGCGAACCAGAACGTCGGCCTGATCGGCAAAGCCGTTGGCCTGATTCAGACCATTCACGCTATAACGCAGTTCAATCCATTGGCCGCTGCCGTCTTCGTTGAACTTGGCAACGTACAGATCACCCTCTTCGAGCAAACGCATATTGGCGGCGCGATCGTCGGGGTTGTAAGTGCCGCGTGAGACAAATTTGTAGATGAATTCGCCGCGCTCATCATCGCCCATATAGACCACAGCACGGCCATCGCTGTTGATGGTCATGGCCGCATTTTCGTGTTTGAAACGGCCCATGGCGGTGCGTTTTTTCGGCGTTGAGGTGGGATCGGTCGGATCGATTTCGACGATCCAGCCAAAGCGGTTCGGTTCGTTCGGTTCTTGCGCCAGGTTGAAGCGGCTTTCGTGCTGCCACCAGTTGTAGCCCGAGCCGTTTTCGCTCAGACCATACCGCTTATGGGCATCGCTCAGGTTGGTGCCTTCAGGCGCACCAAAATAACCGTTGAAGTTTTCTTCGCAGGTCATGTAAGTGCCCCAGGGCGTACGACCGGCGCCACAGTTGTTGAAGGTACCGAAGACGCGACGACCGGACGCATCGGCAGAGGTTTTCACATAATCGGTGCCAGCCACGGGACCGGTTAATTCGAATTCGGCATTACCGTGCAGGCGACGGTTGTAGTCGGAACCTTTTTTGTATTCCCAGTTGCCATTGCGCTTGCGCTGCAATTCGACGACGGTCACACCATGGGCGTTCAGGCCTTTCTGTACGTCTTCGGCGGTCTTGGCGGCTTCACCGTGGGTGTAGAAATATTCGTCGTTCAGGTACTCGTTGTTCACGGCGAGAACTGCGCGATCCGGGTCCATATTGCCGTTGCGGTCGGTCAGGTGGAACAGTTCCATGCCGTCGGTGTTGTCACCGAACTGGCCGGCTTGATCGTCAGCGGTGTTGTCGCGAGCGAAGTTCGGAGCGCCTTTCAGTACCGGGTCACCCCAGGACATCAGCACTTCATAACGGTAACCCGGCGGCAGAGAAATATCGTCGGCGGTGCTGGTGGGAATGTTGTCGAAGCTCATCAATGTGGTGGCTTCGGAAACGGCCATGGCCAGGGGCGCAACACCGCCCAGGAAGGCCGTGGCACCAGCAGCACTGCCTGCTTTGATCAGGTTACGGCGGCTGATGGCGTGGTCGATCAGTCGGTCGAATTCGACCGGCTTATTATTTTCATCATGCGGAGTGTGCATTGTCGAAGGTCCTGTATTTTTTTCGTTGGGATGGGCGAAGCGATAGCAATGCCGTAGTTTTGCCAAAGGCTGTGACAGTTGAATGACCAATCGATGACGCTTGTCTGTATGCTGGTCGACACTGATGAATCGAAGGAAAGGGAGCAGTACGTTGGCGAACCAGAAAATCGATGACTGGCCGTTGTTATTGGTAGGACCTCAGGTACGGCGATTGGACGCTCAGCAATTGGTGTTGTGGCTGGTGACCACTCAGCCACCGGTGGGTCGTGCTGAAGTGCACTGTGAGGGTGAGCCGGTTGCGCGGTTTGATTTGACCGATTGTTGCCAGTCGGTGCGGGTGGGTGAACATGCCTGGATCAATCTGATTTCGATGGAACTGGTGCAGGCGTTACCGGTCGATCAACGCTTTGGCTACGACCTCTGGCTGCAACAGGGCGAGGAGGAATACAACCTGGCTCAGTTGATGCCGGATTTGCTGTATGACGGTGAAGAACGGCCAACGGTGGTACGTCGTCCTCGTCTTGATTACTTGCTCCACGGTTCCTGTCGCAAACCGCATTACCCGTCCAAAGATGCACTGGCACGCGCCGATGATGTTCTGGCCGATACGCTGGATACGCCCGAACAACGGCCCGCCTTACTGATGCTGACCGGCGACCAAATATACGCCGACGATGTGGCAGGCCCCATGCTCAATGTGATTCATCAATTAATCGAAGCCTTAGGGTTGGTTGATGAGCATTGGCAAGGCGGATCACTGAGTAACAGTGCCGACTTGCACGGCAACACCGACTTTTATTATCGGCGTGCAGAATTGCTGCCGCGCGATAAAGACAATCGCAAATTATTGGAAGCGTTTTTTACCGGTGTGCGCAAACCGATTTTTACCGATGCCTCAGCGCGCAATCATCTGGTGAGCCTGGCGGAAATTCTCGCCATGTATGTATTGGTCTGGTCGCCACTAGCCTGGTCGAAACTGTCGTTGGAGGCCCCGGCAATCGACGATGAATTTGCGCAGGATTATCAGCGTGAGCGCGAGGCATTGGACGAATTCGTCGAGACGCTACCCGCCGTGCAACGGGCCTTGGCGCATCTGCCAACCTATATGATTTTTGACGATCATGACGTCACCGATGACTGGAACCTGACCCAGGCCTGGGAGGAAGCCGCTTACGGTCATCCGTTTGCGCGGCGCATTATTGGCAACGCCATCATTGGTTATCTGTTGTGCCAGGGGTGGGGTAACGCACCGCAGCGGATGGCGCCGTTGTTCGATGAGGCTGTGCCGGAATGCTTTGCCAATGGCGTGAGCATTGAACAGCGCGATCAGGCGCATAACACCTTGATTGACCGACTGTTGCAGTGGGAGCACTGGCATTACTGTCTGGATACCGAACCCAAGCTGGTGGTGCTCGATACCCGAACGCATCGCTGGCCTTCGGAAAAACGTCCGAGCCGGCCATCGGGCTTGCTCGACTGGGAAGCGTTGAGCGAATTGCAGCAGGAATTGATGAATCATGACTCGGTGGTGATGGTATCCGCCGCGCCGGTGTATGGCGTGAAGTTGATCGAAACCGTGCAGCGGGTGTTCACCTATTTTGGACAGGCGTTGATGGTGGATGCGGAAAACTGGATGGCGCATCGCGGGGCCGCCAACATTATGCTGAACATCTTTCGCCACCGTAAAACGCCGGGCCACTTTATGATTCTCAGTGGCGATGTGCATTATTCCTTTGTTTACGACGTGGTGTTACGTCGGCGCAAGCACAAACCGGTGATTACCCAGATCACCTGCAGCGGTCTGAAGAACGAGTTTCCCCATTCTCTGCTGCCCGGGTTTGACCGATTAAACCGCTGGCTCTATGGCCGGAAATCACCGCTGAACTGGCTGACCAAGCGGCGGCGTATGTCGATCCGCACGCGCTTGCCACAAGGGCAAAACGGCCGTGCTCTGGTCAATTGTTCCGCGCTGGGTCAGCTGTGGCTGGACGAGCAGGGCGCGGCGCGTGAGGTAAGCATTTTGTGCGCCGATGGCAGCACCGTGACGTTCGCGCCAACCTCCGATTAACTGTTTGTTTTTTAACGGTTTTCAAAAGGGGGGTGTGCAGCGGGGCTGAGCTCAGTTCTCCCGAGGTTGTGCACAGCCTTGTCCACGGCTTCTGTGGGTAACTTTGTGGTCTTTTCGCGCTCAAAAAAAAGCCCCGTTTTAACGGGGCTTTTCGTGTTGAACGTGACACTCAGCGGCGATAGTACATCAGCATTTCTGTGTCGAGACCGGCATCGTAGAGGCAGTAGAAACCGTCTTCACTCATGCCGAGGATGGTGCATTGGTAATCTTCTACTTCAACGGACGATAACGACTGGCCACAGCGATCCCGGCTTTGTCCGGATTCGCTGTCTTGCAGCAGCTGATTGCCGTTCTGGCGCCATTGGTAATCCAGCGTGTAGAGCTCGCATTGTTGCTGCTCATCGATTTGCACATAATGACCGCTGCCATCGGCGGATAAGGTTTCGGTGCCGTCGGGATACCACTGGCAGTCGCCGCCGAGGACAGAGGTTTGGTACTGACCGGGTTCGATTTGATAGTCCTCACTGGCGACTTTTTCAATCTTCCCGTTCATCACGGCTTCCCAGCCACGTTCGGTATAGGTTTCTCGATAGGTGTATTCGACCGGTAAATCGCTGAAGGCCAGCATCGACAAATAGCTGGCTTCACAGTCACCTTGAATGGGCAGTTCAAAGTACGGCATGGCATCGATCATGGCGTCGCCGAAACGCGGCATGTTGATCGCACCGGCGAGGGTGCCATTCCGATTCAGGGGTTCATCGGTGAGATCGTCGGCGGCTTGTGCGGCCGCTTCACCGGTGTAAGCCACCAGATGCGAACCTTTGATCGCCAGATAAATCGGTTGCGGCCAGAACGGCATCGGCACCGCCACCGGGTCACCATTGGTGGGGATTTGCGGAATGGGGTAGAACGCTGCGGCACTGGCGCGCAGGGTGTTCGCCAAGTTAACCGGATCGTCTGCGCTGGCACTGACCAGAGCAGAGCCGCTGAGGCCCGTCGGAGATTGAGGGTCGGGCTCGAGATTGAAAGCAGCCATACCCAGACCTTTAAAGCCAGGCAACACCCCGTTGATCATGCCGGCAAAGGACGGATTCAAGCCGTTGCGCAGTGCGGTCTGCATTTCCACCAGTTCCGGGCAGGTAAAACGGGCGTTGGAGAACTCGGTCCACAAGGCGGTAATGACGGGTGATAAGGCATTCAGGTCGATACCCGCGGCCACGGCAAAAATTTTGTCGCTGGCATCGGCGCTGTAGGCCGGCAGTGACCCGGGCAGTTTGGCCAGTTCGGTGGTCACGTTCTGGTTATTCATTTCCAGGATAAAGCGCAGGCTTTGCACGATGCGGTCGGCGCTGACATCCACGTCTTCAATGCCATACACCAGACGCGGAACGCTCTGCGCCAGGCCTTGCCATTCATCGGCGCAGTTGGCGCTGATTGAGGCATTCAGGTCAGCCATTTGGCTTGGCATCAGCGCTTGCAGGTCGCGGCCCATGAGGCTGGTGTGGGGGTGCAACAGCGCTTTGGACACTTCAGCCAGACTGACATAACCGCGCATCAGAGTATCGAAGTCATACTCTTTACCCAGAGAGTCCCAGGTGTCGCTATCGAGCAGCGATTCGTCCGCGTTGGCACGGCCGAACCGTTGCGCCAGACGCTCGTCGCTGTCGAACTCGTTGATCAGGGTGAGGGTAGCGATATCACCATCGAGACTTAACGCCAGGTTGATCTGGTTGTCGTCCTGAACCGGTGTCAAACGCCATTGCTGTACAGTAAGGCCAGCAATCTGGCGGGTTTTGGCGGTGGCTTCGAGGTCATTTGCTGCCTCTTCCCAGCGTTGCACAAAGGTTTGGGGGTCACTGACGACCATGCGCACGACCGGCATCAGACCATCGAGATAAAAGGCGTAGTAGTCGCCCACTTCAATGCCGTAATAGCTGGGTAAATCGACCTGGGTACTCATTTGAACCATAAAGTCTTCGTACATCCGGACCAACAGGGACATCCCCGGTGAGCCTTCCGCCAACCCATACAGCTCTTCCAACGGACCCTGATTGGCATTAAAAGGAGTGCCTTGATAAAGGGGATCGCCTTGCACGAAACGGTAGCTGTCCAGATCGGAATGGCCGGCGGTAAACCAAGCGGTTTCCGCAGGCGCACTGGCGAGCAACCGTTCCAAATCGGCATCGTCCGAGCCGAACAGACCAAAGAAATCAAACGACCAGGCCGGGGCGGCCGCCAACAAGATGCTTGCCATCAACAGACAGCGACGTATTCCTTTCATCCAAACAAACTCCGATAGCGGGGGGAGACGTCCCCTCCCAGTGGGTGAAGACTGCCGAGTGTAGCAGGATGACCTATGAAGGGTACTGCCGCGGCGGACAGGTACACGCCCCACGGTTGTGGTTATGATTTGATGGCTTTCGGCGGTACTCGCGCCGAACATGATTGAGATTTCTCGTGGCTGTTGCGTGAAGTGCCTGTGTCGATTCGCTCACCTATTGATTGGACGTAGCGACTGCGGCAAACTGCGCCGAGCGGTCGCGCTGCGGCCAGTTCCCACGTCAAAGAGGAGGCGTTTTTCATGAACCTGAACCTTGTAGAGCTTGCCCCAGTGGCAGGTTGAGGCTGAGCGCACTCCTTCTTCCTGTGGAGCCTTCGCTCCAGTTTTACCTGCCCTGAATCGGATCGGATGGATCCGGGCGACTGCGCCTGGGTTGTAACCTGTTCATGCCAGTTTGATGCTGGCACCGTGAAGGGAAACCCTCATGAATTCTGAGTTATTAACGCTGACCGATCTCGGCTGGCGACCGGTATTTCAACAACAACTGACCCTCGATGAACTGTCCAGTGGCCGACCGGCGCGAGTGACGGCCGTGCATCGTGATCGTCTGGAATGGCTCGATGAAACGGGCGCGCACAGCTGGATGATCAGCGGTGCCTTTCGGCACGCGGAGGCCGAAGATCGGCCGACCCTGGGTGACTGGCTCTGGCTCGATGCCGACACGGGTCAGCCGCTACGATTGCTGGAACGGCAGACGCTGCTGCGCCGCACGGCTTCGGGGACTGAGCCAAAGCCTCAGTTAATTGCGGCTAACCTTGATACTTTGTTGATCGTTGCCTCCTGCAACGCCGACTTTAATTTGTCGCGCCTGGAACGGTACCTGGCGTTAGCGCTGGATGCTGGCGTCGACCCGGTGATCGTGTTGACCAAGGCGGATTTGAGCCATGACGCCGACGCCTTGCGAGATCAGGCGCAATCGCTGCGCTCGGATTTGCCGGTGGTGTGCCTTGATGCCCGTCAGGACTGGGCGTCGGATGCCTTGTCTCCCTGGCTGATGCGCGGTCAGAGTCTGGCGCTGGTAGGCTCGTCCGGTGTTGGCAAAACGACGCTGACCAACAGCCTGATTGGTGAGGCCCGTTTTGCCACCGCCGCCATTCGCGAAGACGATGCTAAAGGCCGCCACACCACGACCCATCGGCAGATGGAACGCACGCCACTGGGCGCCTGGATCATGGATACGCCGGGCATGCGTGAATTGCGCCTGGGTGAAGCGAGTGACGGCGTCAGTGCGGTGTTCGATGACATCGAAGCGTTGGCGCAGCAATGTCGCTTCGGCGATTGCGCGCATCACGGCGACGCCGGCTGCGCGATCGAAGCCGCTGTGGCCTCGGGGGAACTGGATGCCAGACGCTTGCGTTCTTATCACAAACTGCAGCGCGAAACGGCGCAGGCCAGTGAAACCAACTGGCAACAGCGACGGCGTCATAAGGCCTTCAGCAAGATGGCTAAACGGGTGCAAAACGAGCAGCGAGCGAAAAAATCGGACTGACGGTGACGCCGGTTTTCGCCTGTCATTAGAAATTCACGCCCGGTCCTCATGCTGCTGTTGGGCCGGGCGCGATTCGGGGATTGGTGAAAAAACGAGCAATATCAGATAGTTGTCGAACAACGCTCAGAAAGCAGGTGAGAACGGCGCTGTTACGCGACTTTGGCCGCTTTTCGAAGCGCCAAAAAGTACTTTACATCCGATTCGGCTTCGCTAAAGTGAGCTTTGTAAAAGATTGTCGCAATACTTATAAGCAAGACCCGGTGAGACTTTGTAGTTCTCTGGAGAAGTTCCCTGAACAGGTTGCGCGTAAGTAAGACGTTATCTTTACCGGCAGCGACTTTCTGGAATTGCTCTGGCTCGAGCGCTGTCCGAAATACATCGCATCCTCTTTCCAGGAGAAAGCAATGTCTGTACAGACTGGCAAAGTAAAATGGTTTAACGAAACCAAAGGCTTCGGCTTTATTGAAGTGGAAGGCGGCAAAGACGTTTTCGTTCACTTCAGCGCCATCAAGGGTGACGGTTTCCGCACTCTGGCTGAAGGCCAAGCCGTTCAGTTCACCATCACTGAAGGTCAGAAAGGTCCTCAGGCCTCTGACGTCGAAGTCATCTAAACCGATTACCGGTTTACCCAATTTCATAAAAGGTCGCCATGGCGGCCTTTTTTTGTGGCTGCGTTTTTTGCATACACCGCTATGACTGGCATCACCTTACGCGCCAGACGCGCTTCACTGTGTGCTGAGTGGCCGGACCGGTCGCCGTAGTGTTAATGGCCGGTGCTGAGCGGACGTATATCACGCGAGGCGCTGTTGGAACCGCTGTCTGAATCCAGATCCAGGTGTTTTTCGATCCAGTTTTCCAAGCGTCGCAGCGCGCCCTGTTGTTGCTGAAAGAACAGATAGGCGCGCTGGCCATAGGTGTCGCGTAAATCCTGGCTTTGCAGCAAACCTAGCAGACGCTGGGTCAGTTCATGCGTTTGCTCGACCGTCACCAGGCTGTGTTCTTTGAGCATGGCATCGACGATGGATTGGAAGTTAAAAAAGCTCGGACCCAGCAGAATCGGTTTGGCCAACGCCGCCGGTTCAATAGGGTTGTGACCGCCGCCTTCGTTGAAGGTGTTGCCGATCACCGAGACGTGCGCCACGCCATAAAACAGCAGTAATTCCCCTAAGGTATCGCCCAGAAAAACAGCGTCATTTTTGCGCGGTTGCTCCGTGCGTGAGCGTCGGCTGTAGCGCCAGCGGTCGCGGTCGAGCAGGTCGGCGACGGCGTTAAAACGGTCGGGATGGCGGGGCACCAGAATCAGCAAAGCGTCGGGCAATTTGGCGCGGATATCGCGATGGACTTTCAGAAGCACTTCTTCTTCACCGCCATGCGTGCTGGCGGCCACCCAGACCGGCCGGCCCGACAGTTGCTGACGATAGGTGTCGATGCGGCTGTGCAATTCAGGGGTCAGCGGTAAATCGAATTTGATGGAACCGGTCACTTCAATGCGCTTGCTGTCGATGCCCAGTTCGCCAAAGCGTTCGGCGTCCGGTGCGTATTGAGCCGCCACACCATCGAGCTGACGCATCATGGGGCCGATCAGGGCGTTCAGGCGTTGATAACCCCGCAAGGAGCGTTGCGATAGCCGACCATTGGCCAACAGCACAGGGACGTTGGCTTGTTTACAGGCGTGCAGCAGATTGGGCCACAACTCGGTTTCGATGATCACCAAAGCTCGGGGTTGCAGGCGTTTGAGCAGGCGTCGTTGTACGTGGGGCAAATCCCAGGGTAAATAGGCGTGATGAACACGGTCGCCAAATTGCGCTTTCACGGTTTCTGAGCCGGTTGGTGTCATAGTTGTGACCAGAACCGGCATGTCCGGATGGCGTTCCAGCCAGCGTTCGATCAGGGGTTTGGCGGCAATGGTTTCGCCGACGCTGACCGAATGCACCCACAGCGCACCCGCAGGCACCTTGGGCCAGTGACCAAAGCGCTCGCCCAGACGTTTGCGGTAAGCCGGTAAGGTGCGGCCGCGCAACCAGACACGAACCAGCAACGCCGGTGTCACTAGATAGAACAGCAACGAATAGAGGTGGCGCGCTAACGTGCTCATGCCAGCCACTCGGCAAGAATGTTGTTCAAGTATAGAAAACCTTGGGGTGTAGTACGCAAGCGTCCGGCCTCGATGGTCAATAAATTTTGCTGCTGCAATTGGCTCAGGGTGGGTTCCAGTGTAGCGCGATCGAGCCCAGTGGCGACCTCAAAATGTGCCAATGGCATGCCCTCGACCAATCGCAGGCTGTTGATGAAATAATCGAATGGCCGGTCTTCAGCGCTGACCTTTTCTTCCTGGCGCAGCAGCAGTCGCGTCGGGTCCAGATAATCTTTCGGCAGTCGGGTTTTGCGCGTGCGGCGAATCTCGAACGGATCGGTCTGCGTGATTTTCCCGTGGGCACCGGGCCCCAAGCCTAAATAATCACCATAACCCCAGTAATTCAGATTGTGTTGGCAGGTTTTGCCATCGCGGGCGTAGGCGGAAACTTCATACTGAACGAAACCGGCGTCGCGCAGTCGTTGTTGGCCCGCTTCCTGGATGGCCCAGAGCGTATCGTCCACCGGCAGCTCGGGTGGGCGGCGGTAGAACTCGGTGTTGGGTTCGATGGTCAGTTGGTACCAGCTCAGATGCGTCGGTTTCAAAGCAATGGCGCGATCCAGGTCTGCCAGTGCCTCGGCTTCGCTTTGCTCGGGTAAGCCGTGCATCAGGTCGATATTGACGTTATCGAAGCCGGCCTGATGCGCACGTTCGATGGCGCGCACCGCCTGATCGGGATCGTGGATTCGGCCCAGCCGTTCCAGCTGATGCGCCTGAAAACTCTGCACACCGATCGACAGCCGGTTCACGCCCGCAGCGCGCAATCCGATAAAGCGGCTCTCATCAATGGTGCCGGGGTTGGCTTCCAGGGTGATTTCACAATCGTCAGCCAGACCGAGTTTTTGGCTCAGTGCCTCAAGAATCGCGCCGATGGTATCAGCGCTGAGCAGGCTTGGCGTGCCGCCGCCAAAGAACACCGAATGCACTGGGCGGCCCTGAGCCAAGGGTGCGTCCTGTTCCAGATCTTCAATCAGGCGCGCTAAATAGTCGGCTTCGGGAATGGCGCTTGGGTCCAGTGCGTGGGAATTAAAATCGCAGTAGGGGCATTTGCGCACGCACCAGGGCACGTGCACATAGACCGACAGTGGCGGCAAGGTCGCAGCCTGGGTCATAGACCAAAGCGTTCGCGCAGTAACGGCAACAAGGCATCGAGCGCCTGGCCGCGATGCGAGCGTTGGTTCTTGGTGGATTTGTCGAGTTCGGCGGCGGTCTTGCCCAGCTCGGGCACATAAAACACCGGATCGTAACCGAAACCGTCGCTGCCCGATGGCGTTTCCAGAATGCGGCCTTCCCAGCTGCGCTGCACGATCAGCGGGGTTGGGTCCGTCGCGTGGCGCATGACCGCCAGCACGCATTGAAAGCGAGCGGTGCGGTGTTCGGTAGCGACGCCGTCGAGTTCGCGCAACAGCCGTTCGATGTTGGCAGCGTCGCTTTTCTCGCCACCGGCGCGCAACGCATAACGCGCTGAATAAATGCCCGGCTTGCCGTTTAACGCATCCACTTCCAGGCCGGAATCGTCGGCGAGCGCGGGTCGACCGGTCGCAGCGGCCGCATGGCGGGCTTTAAGAATGGCGTTTTCGATAAAGCTCAGGCCGGTTTCGTCGGCGTCGGTGACACCCAGTTCGCCTTGCGGTTGGATGTCGATCGACAGAGGTTCCAGTAACTGACGGAATTCACGCAGCTTGCCCGCGTTACCCGAAGCCAGTACCCAGGCGCTCATGCGTCTTCCTCCCACATTTCTTTGCTGAAGCTGAATTCGTAGTCGCGCTCGCCCGGTATTTCGACAGTGATGTCGAACCAGAGCATTTCACGGTCGAGCAAGCGCACAATGCCCAGGTGATAGATGGCGTTTTGCTCACGCACCACATCCAGCTCAATGGTGCGTTGCTGGCCGAGCAGGTCGCGCACGTTCAGGCTGACCGTCGCTTCGACCGGCAAAGCCACACCGTCGTCCTGCTGCTGTAAGACCGACAGGTTAACGATGGCGCTGCGACCGGCGCGAGGCAGGTTGTATTGGCGTGCGATCTCCGGCTGCAGCATCGTTGAATTGAAGACGATGTAATGCAGTTCGTAGTCGCCATTGAAGACAACTTTTTGCTCCGCCGCAGCCGTGACCGCGAGCAGGCTGAGCAGGGCAGTGAAAAAAAGTGAGCGAATCATAGTGATCACCGGCTGATGTGGTAGAGCGCAATTTCACCGAGCAAGTTTGGCAGCATACGCATTTTCCAGTTGGCCTGGTGATTGCGATCCACCACCGCTCGGGTGCGAATTTTTATGCCGCGTTCACGGCACAGCACTTCGAAATCGCGAAAGGTAAAGAAGTGAATGTTGGGTGTTTCGTACCAGGCGTAAGGCAAGGATTCCGACACCGGCATACGGCCGCGAAAACCCAGATACGCCCGCGTTGTCCAATGACCAAAGTTCGGAAAGGTCACCACCGCCTGGCGGCCAATGCGCAGCATCTCTTCGACGATGCGATCGGGGGCGGTCGTTTGTTGCAACGACTGCGTCATGATGACGGTATCGAAACTCTGGTCGTCGAAATTGTCGAGGCCCGCATCAAGGTCCTGATGAATGACATCGACGCCACGCGCGACGCATTCGACAATGTTATCGGTATCGATTTCCAGGCCGTAACCGCGCACATTTTTATTGTCACGCAGCATCGCCAGCAAACCGCCATCACCACAACCCAGATCGAGCACCCGGCTGTTGGGTTCGATCCAGGGTTCGATAAAATCAAAATCGGGCCGTTCTATTTGACTCATGCCGGCGCTCCTTCGGTACTCAGTGAGGCCAGAAAACCGCTCAGCAATTTCACGTATTCGGGGATCGGGAACAGAAACGAATCGTGGCCCTGGTCGGCTTCGATTTCCAGATAACTGACGGGCTTTTTCGCGCGCACCAAGGCACGCACAATTTCTTCGCTGCGCGCGGGTGTGAAGCGCCAGTCGCTGCTGAAGGAGGTAACCAAAAAGCGACACTGGCTTTGTGACAGACAGCGCGCCAGATCGCCATCGTGGTCACCCGCCGGATCGTAATAATCGAGCGCCTTGGTCATCAGCAAATAGGTATTGGCATCGAAATTGTCGGAAAAATTCTCGCCTTGATAACGCAGATAGGATTCAACTTCGAAATCGACGTCGTAGCTGAAATGCAATTTCCCCTGGCGCAATTCGCGGCCGAATTTTTCACGCATGCCGCTTTCTGACAAATAAGTAATATGACCGAGCATCCGTGCCAGCATCAGTCCGCGTCGCGGTGAGGTATCGTGCTGGTAATAATGACCGTCGTGGAAATCCGGATCGCTGGTAATGGCCTGACGCGCTACTTCATTAAAGGCAATGTTCTGCGCCGATAATTTGGGTGCCGAAGCAATGACCGCACAGCCGCGCATCCGTTCGGGGTAGTCGATGGACCAACGCATCGCCTGCATGCCACCCAGGCTGCCGCCGATGACCGCCAGCCATTGCTGAATGCCCAGACGGTCGGCCAAACGCGCCTGACTTTTTACCCAATCGCGCACTGCCATAATCGGAAAGTCCGGGCCGTAACGGCGACCGGTTTCCGGGTCAATATCCGTGGGGCCGGTTGAGCCGTGGCAACCGCCCAGGTTATTCAGCGACACCACAAAATAACGATTGGTATCGATGGCTTTGCCCGGCCCGATGCACGCATCCCACCAGCCGGGTTTGCGGTCGTCCCGACTGTGAAAACCGGCGGCATGGTGATGACCCGACAGCGCATGGCAGATCAGAATGGCATTGGAACGTTCCGCATTGAGCGTGCCGTAGGTTTCATAAACCAGTTGGTAAGACGCCAAAGAACGACCGGAGCGCAGCGGCAACGGTTCGTCAAAAAAGGCGGTCTGGGGTTCGACCAGGCCGACACTGTCGGCCGGTATTTCTGTGGGCATGAAGCGATGTCCTGTTGGGCTCATTCGAGCCCGTTATTCAATCAATCGGCGCGGTCGGCGCACGGGCATGTCGTGATGATTTACAGGCCAATCACTGGCATGAAACCGCCGGTGGCATAAGCGATGCCATCTTTGCTGAGAATACCCGTCATCTGAAGGATTAAGCGGCCGAGAATAAAGTCACGCAGAACGATCAACACCAGGAAGGCGATGATGTACGACAAATCGAGCATGCCGATCTGCAGGTTCAAACGACGGAACGGGCCGACAAAAGGCTCCACCAGTTCCTGCAAGAAACTGAGCATTGGATTCTGCTGGCCCATGCTGATCCAGCTGCCAATGGCCACGATGATCATGCTCCATTGCAGAACCGTCATCAGTAGGCCGGCTAAGGCTAACAGAGCAAGCACAGCCATTGAGGTGATGTGCGGTACCGGGTTATTGCCATTGACCAGAATAATCAGCATCGCCAGCGCCAGCTGACCCAGCCAGACACACACCAGGGCGGCGATATCGAGACCGGCAAAACCGGGAATGATACGGCGCACTGGCAGCAAAAAGGGGTTGGTGATCTTCAGTACGGTCTGCGCCAGCGGATTGTAGGTATTGGCGCGGGCGACTTGCGCCAGAAAGCGGGCGATCAGGGCAATTAAAACAATACTGAAGGCGGTCTTCAGAATCAGCACAGCGATTTCGGATAGCACGGTGTCGGGCTCCTTTTATTCGGTCGTTGGCAACGAGTAAGGCTCAGTCTGCCAGTTCTTCGGATAATTCGATTGAGCGCACACGACAAGCTTGCATGGCTCGCTCCACCATCGCATCAAGGTCGTCAGCCTCAAAACTGCGGATGGCGCGTTCGGTGGTGCCATTGGGTGAGCACACTTTACGGCGCAGTTCGGCAGGCATTTCACCGGTTTCCTGCACCAGCTTGGCGGCTCCCAAGGCGGTCTGAACGATCAGTGCGCGGGCGCTGTCGGCGTCCAGACCTTGGTGTTCGGCGGCTTTTTGCATGGCTTCCATAAAGCGGAAAAAGTAAGCCGGAGCGCTGCCACTGGTGGCGGTCACGGCGTGTAATTCGTCTTCGTTATCGACCCATAGTGTCGCGCCAATACCATCGAAAATGTGTTGCACGGCAGTACGTTCATCGGCGCTGACTCGATCATTGGCGAACAGACCGGTGGCACCGGTCATCACCAGTGACGGTGTATTGGGCATGGTGCGCACGATGGCGAAATCTCCGCCCAGCCAGCGATTGATGCTGTGTTCGGTCACGCCAGCCGCAACGCTGACGACTAACGGACGACGCGCCTGAAACGCTGAAGCTAACGGCTCAATAACGGCTTTCAATGCCTGTGGCTTGACTGCCAGCACGAGGATGTCGCACGCGGCGACCAGCTCGGCCGGGTCGGCGGTGGCGATGAGACCTTTGCGTTCAAAATCGGCGCGCTTGGGTTCGTTGCGGTCGCAAATCTGAATGCGTTCGGCGGCAAAACCGCTGGCGAGCATGCCGTTAATGATGGCGCCTGCCATATTGCCTGCACCGAGAAAGCCGATGGTGGCTGATTGCATTCTGGTCTCCTTCATTGTGTTTGCGGCCGTGACGCGGATTGATGATCGATCCAGCGCCTTAGTGATCGTGGCTGTTACTCAGCATAGTGGCGTTGGCCAAAAATCGCGCTGCCGACCCGGACATGCGTGGCGCCACACTCGATGGCGACCTCGAAATCAGCGCTCATACCCATGGACAAAACGGTCGCATCGGGATGCTGTTGAATAAGGGTATCGCTGAGGCTTTTCAATTCTTTGAATTGGCGGCGCAGCTCGCTCTCGTTCAGATCCGCCGCGGTGATGGCCATGATGCCACCCAGACGCAGCCGAGGCAGTGCGCGGATCTGGTCGGCAAAGCTCGGCAGCGCTTCGGCAGCGATGCCCGCTTTGGCAGGATCCTGGCTGATGTTGATCTGAATGCAGACATTCAGCGGTGGCAAATGGTCCGGGCGCTGGTCGGCAAGACGCTGAGCGATTTTCAGGCGGTCGATGCTGTGTACCCAATCAAAGTGCTCCGCCACCGGCCGTGTTTTGTTTGACTGCAACGGGCCAATAAAATGCCAGACCGGCGCCGGACCTTGCCATTGCTGCACTTTGTCGACCGCTTCCTGAACGTAGTTTTCGCCCAGGTCGGTCACACCGGCGGCGACCGCAGCTTGCAGGTCGGTCAACGGCCAGGTTTTGCTGACCGCCACCAAGGTAACGTCGTCCGGTGATCGGCCGACCCGGTCACAGGCGGCCTGAATGCGTTTGTTGACGTTGGCCAAACGGTCGTTCAACGGGCTTTGCTCAGGGCTCAAGGTCGCACTCCGACAAGCAGGAACGGTGCTCGCAAAACATCGTTCTTCGGTTACACTGGCGTCGTTATCCGTTAGGGCTGGCAGCGCTTGCCACCGGCCTTGCAAAGCGCAACAGCATACCGGTTTTCGACTCGCCTGAGTATGATCTCTTGGTCCATCCGTTACTTTTGAAGGAAGCCAATACGCCCATGGATATGACTGAACTTCTGGCCTTCAGCGCCCAACAGAATGCATCCGACCTGCACTTGTCGGCGGGCCTGCCACCGATGATTCGGGTGGATGGGGAAATGCGTCGGGTGAATGGACCTGCGTTGTCGAATGCTGAAGTTCAGGCGCTGGTGCACAGCATTATGAAAGAGCAGCAGCGGGCAGAGTTTGAGCAGCGACTGGAAACTGATTTTTCGTTTGAAGTGCCGGGCGTGGCGCGTTTTCGGGTCAATGCGTTTAATCAGAACCGCGGCTGTGGCGCAGTGTTTCGGACCATTCCGTCTCGGGTTTTAAGCATGGCCGAGCTGGGTTTGGGGCCGGTATTTGAAAGCATTGCCAAGGTGCCGCGTGGCCTGGTGCTGGTCACCGGGCCGACCGGTTCGGGGAAGTCCACCACACTGGCAGCGTTGCTCGATTACATCAACGAGCACAAACACGATCACATTCTGACCATTGAAGATCCCATCGAGTTTGTTCACGAAGCCAAAAAATGCCTGGTGAACCAGCGCGAAGTGCACCGCGATACCCACAGCTTTTCCGATGCATTGCGTTCGGCGTTGCGTGAAGATCCTGACATTATTCTGGTCGGTGAGCTGCGCGATTTAGAAACCATTCGCTTAGCGCTGACGGCGGCCGAAACCGGCCATTTAGTGTTCGCCACCTTGCACACCACTTCGGCGGCCAAGAGCATCGACCGGGTGGTGGATGTGTTTCCCGGCGAAGAAAAGGCGATGGTGCGGTCAATGCTGTCGGAGTCGTTGCAGGCGGTGGTCTCTCAGACCTTATTGAAGAAAGTGGGCGGTGGCCGGGTGGCGGCGCATGAAATCATGATTGGTACGCCCGCCATTCGGAACTTGATTCGTGAAGATAAGGTGGCGCAGATGTACTCCGCCATTCAGACCGGATCACAGCAAGGTATGCAGACGCTGGATCAAAGCCTGACGCAATTGCTGCAAAGTGGTGTGATTGAGCGCGATGCGGCGATTGAGAAAGCCAAGCATCCAGAGAATTTTTAGGCGTCAGAGAAAGCTCAGTGCTGAGTGGCGGACGCGCGCATCTGTTTGAGATCGCGATAGTTGCGCAAACCGCCATACATCAATGTTTGGAATTTTTGCGCGGTCAGTTCGGTTTTTTCTTTGTAGTCGTTGATGTCGTAATCGCGGACCACTTCGCTTTCTGGCGCATAACCCGGTTGGCCGGTGCGCAGAATCAGACGGATCAGATGATTGCCGACTTCCTCGCGGATGGCTTTCACCAAATCCAGACCCGCATGTTCGGATTCCATCACCACATCAATTAACGCCATGGCCAGGTCGTCACCGAGCTGGCGCACAATATCGAGCGCTTCTTCGGCGCTGGCAGCGGTGTGAACAGTGAGCGGCTTATCTTCAAAGCGAAAACGGCGTAATGCCAGTCGAGTGACAGCATGCACTTCGGGTTCGTCATCGACGACAAGAACTTGCCAACTCTCGGAGGCTGGCGAGGTGTCTTCTTCATTTTCGTCGGCCAGCCAATCCACGGGCGTCATCAGCGTCACTCCTGTTCGCCGCGCTGGAACCACCTCCAGCGAGTACCGTGCCACTAAGATAGTCAAAAGCCGGTCGTTTGCAATTCTGAAACCGTTCTCATAGGCGCATATCTGTCCGCTATCGTGAAATTGTCGCTAAAAGCGGTGAATTGGCTGCGATTGGTGGTTAGGAATCGGCAACTGAAGCGGCTTGTGCACAGCGTGCGCAGAGCCCATGCACTTCCAGCTGCTGGCTGCCCATTTGGAAGCCAACCTGGCTGGCACTGGCTTTGAGTTCGGTCATCAGGGCGCGCTGCATACCCACTTCTTCGACCGCCTGGCATTGATCGCAAATCAGGAATTGGGGGATTTCGTGGTCGTGCTCACAGCTGATGTGCGAACAGGCGAGGAACTGGTTGGTGGTGGCCAGCTTGTGTGCCAGGCCCGCATCGACCAGGAAGTTCAACATCCGGTACACCGACATGGCGGCCGGGGCTTCGCCATAAGCGGCCTGATGATCGCTGATCAGGTCGTAAGCCGATTTGGGCCCGTCTGCCGCCAGTAAAAGGTCGAGCAGTCGCTCGCGCTTCGGCGTCAAACGTTCGCCCAGTTGTTGGCAGTGTGCACTGGCTTTATCCAGGATTGCCTGTTTTTGGTCAGTCATGGCACTCGGTCATCACGATGAGTGGCCTATGGTAACCAGTCGCGCCTGGGAAGCGAAGCGCAGGCTTAACCAGCCAGCCGGTTGGCCAGCAGTTCGCCAATGGCGTCGGCCTGGCGCTGGTTCAGCATGCCGACACGCAGCCGTCGATTCAGCACGTCCTCAGCGCGGCAGGCGCCTTCATAGTCCAAAGCCCAGCTGAGTTCGGCGTCAATGTAGGGCGCATCGTCCAGCAGGCGTTGCGCAGAACCCTGTGCAAGCACGGCAGCTGCGCGATCACCGTAAGCCTGCCAAAGGTGATCGGCGATGTCGGCGGGCAGTTCTTTTAACGCCTGCTCGGTGGCGGCTCGGTCGCCATTGGCGCCGGCTAAGTGCAGCGATTGGGTGCGGCATGGGCCAGCATTCAGGCCGCTTTCTTTCACGACGGCATCCATGCAGTCTTCTGCCATGCGGCGCCAGGTGGTCCACTTGCCACCGGTCAAGCTGGTCAGTCCTTGCTCGGTCACAATGACGTGATCGCGCGACAAGCCAGAGGTGCCGGCCGCGTCCGGATCACTGACCAGCGGACGCAGGCCAGAGAAGGTCGCACTGATATCGGATTCGCTGATGGTGTCATTCAGCAAGCCATTGAGGTGGCGCAGCAGGTAATCGATTTCGGCCTGGCTGGCTTGTGGACGATCACTGAGTTCGGCCGGATCATCGGTGGTGCCAACCAGGGTCTTACCCAGCCAAGGCAGCAGAAACAGCACCCGGCCATCTTCGGTTTCGGGAATCAGAATGCCGCGTCCATCAGGCAGCAGTTCACGGTCGATTAACAGGTGAATGCCGCTGGAGACCGTCATCATGGGTTTGGCATCGGGGTTGACCATTTGACGCAATTGGTCGGTCCAGGGGCCGGTGCAGTTCACCACCGCGCGTGCGCGCAGTTCGAAGTCATCACCACTGAGCTGGTCGCGGCAGCGGGCACCGGTGACGCGGTTATCGTCCAGAATCAGGTCGTCGACAGCGCAGTAATTCAGTGCCAGACCGCCTTGCTCGAGGGCTGTGCGGATCATGGCGATGCCAAACCGGGCATCATCAAACTGACCATCCTGGTAACTGACGCCGCCTTTGAGTGAGCTCGCGTCAATGGCCGGGCAGGCGCGTTTCAGTTCGTTTTTGCTTTCGATGCGTGAGCGACCGAGTCGTTGTGAACCGGCGAGCAGATCGTAAAGCCCAAGACCTGTGCGGTAGTAGGGCAATCCAATCCAGGATGTTACCGGGGTGATCAGGGTCAGCGGCCAGGCCAGATGTGGCGCCATGGCAAGCATGCGCTTACGCTCGGCCAGCGCTTCACGAACCAGCTGATATTTGCCGATGTCGAGCGTTTTGAAGGCCTGTTCCAGATACCGCACGCCACCGTGAATCAGCTTGGTGGAGCGACTGGATGTACCGGCCATGAAGTCCTGACGCTCAATCAGGGCGGCTTTCAGGCCGCGACTTTGGGCATCCAGCAACACCCCCGCCCCGCTGGCGCCGCCACCGATGATCAGTACATCGAGGTCGGCGTCGATCATGGCCTGCCGCTGTGCCTGGCGGTCCCAGGGTTGGTCCGCTTGGAGTGGGCGATGCATGGGCGCTCCTGTCATCAAAAGAGAGTGATGGCATAGTAGCGCTGATGTTCGTTATTAGTAAATAAATATTCGTTATTTTTCGTTTAGTGCGATATCGATCATTCCCGTCGGACGTGTGAGTGACTCAGCAGCACAGAAAAGACCGGAAAGGTACGGGTTTAAGGGGGCTTTGGGTGGGGAGACAGTCGGGATAACGCAGGCCTTATCCCGACTGTCCGCTTAGCGAAACAGACCACGGATAAACGACGTGATCTGTCGCTTAATGCCGCGCTTGGTACTGTTGACCTGACGGTTGATGCTGCGGCTGACTTCGCTCTTGGCCGCATCGGCCATCTCGCTGGCAAAACGGCTGGCGGCATTGCCACGCTTTTCCGGTTGCTCTGCGCTGGTGGCTGTGTTTTGCCCGGTGTTGATCGCTGTCTGAACCGGATCAGCCGGTTGTTGACTGTGGTTGTCGTTGCCTCCGTTGGGCGTGTTCTTGGGTTCCATAACTACTCCTCGATGACTGCTTGATTGAACACCATCGGCGTTCGTTGTCGATGTGGCATCAGTGCAAATGTGCCTTTGCCGCTTTACTGTGATTGCCGTTCGGATAGTGCTCCAGATAGGCGCTGGCCAGGGTGGTATCGCCACTTTCCTGGATCAGTACCTCGCACACTTCCCAGATGTTGTCGTCGTTGGCGGACGTCGGGTGTTCGGCGGCCAGTTGGTAGTGGTAGAGCGCGCGCTGGTATTCACCTTTAAAGAAATAGGCTGCGCCGATCTGGTCCTGGTAAAGCGCTGCGTCTTCCGTCGATGGGTTTTGATTGAGCTGTTGCTGATAGTGGACGATCACCTCGTCGTAGCGCTCTTGCACCATCAACTGACCACCGACGCGGAAGACATCATCACTGCCAGCCGGGTTTTCGCGGCCGACCAGGTTCTGGAACACGCGGGCGTAGTCCAGATCCTGGGTTTCACTGAACCAGTTGGTGTTGCCCGGGTTGGCTTCAATCTGAATGCCGATTTCTTCGGCCATTGTCTGCATCAGATCAAACCGCTTAGCGAGCACTGGGGCGCGTTCCAGATCGAGGCGATCGAAATCGCTGCCCGGTTCCAGCCGAGCTTCGTACTCCATCCATTCGCGCATGATTTTGAAGCCGATTTTGCTGCCGTATTTATCGTTGTAATGACGCATCCATGAATCTTCGGAATCGCGCAGCGGTACCATCACATAGAGCGGGAATTCACGGCCGTCGTAGTCGATGGTTTTGCCCAATTGTTCCGTCTTATACAACACATAAGGCGCTTCAGCGTCAGTGACTGGCACGGTGACAGACAAACCGTCTTCAGTGAAAAAAGCGTCGTTGTTAATCAGCATCTGGATAAAGGTCAGCATGTGTTTGATGACCTCCGGATTGCCGTCTGACGAGCAGATGCACAGTTCAAAAAGGAAGGGATCTGGCATCGCACGGTGTACCCGGTACAGCACCCGAGACAGATTGACGGTAACAAACCGTGTGTAGTTGAAACGGTGGTCCGGGGCAAACTGGACAATCTGTAATTCCGCTTCCTGCTTATTCTCGATGTCACTGATCGGTACATCGATGATGGGTATGGCCAGGCTGGGGTCGCCGATGGACTTCATCGATTGAATCGGATCGTCGGTCCATAACGGAGGGTGTAAATCAGTCAGCAGTGCGATCAGCTCGTCTGCGTCACACAGGTCGAGCTTGTCACGCCACGTCTCCAGCCGCTCATAGAGGTCTTCGTCCAGTTCGGTGTCTTTGCCATCGATTACCTCGTTCATGACCGAGATGCAGCGAATCAGGTCGTCACCAGGGGCAAGTTTGAGGCGGTGGAGAACGTTGTTTATCACCTCACTGGCGCCGAGCAGCTGTTTTGCTTGCGGCTCAGAAATACCGCCCAGTGGTAGGTAAAAGGCTTTAGCCGCGTGGTGAGTGGCTTTGGTCAGATAGTTATCGGACAGGGCTTCCTGGGCTTTGGCCAGGTGTTTGGGCGCGGCCTGTCGCTGATACCAGACCGCTGTTATGCCAATCGCCAGCAGGGCGAAACAGAGGTAAAAGAACCACATCATAATGACTTCATCTTTTCGTAGCGTTGGACTGAATCCCTGCAGTGAATCGGTGTTGGCACGGCAGGATAGTCGGCAGGGTTGCCTGATCTGACTTAGATTATCACTAAATGGATACTAAATAATAATTACAGATTTTGTGGTATTAAAATAATAACCTTTATATGGGAAGGGTGATTCGCACTTCGAAAAATAGGTTTATGCATCCGGTCGGTGTGCCAAGGTCGTCTTACTCAGGGAACAACGACACGATCTTGACCACTAAAGGAGTAAGTCCATGAAAAAACTGATGACCACCACTGTATTGGTAAGCTTGCTGGCACTGACGGCTAACGTTCTGGCCGAAAACCTGCCGGACAATGTCCCCGTTGATACTCACGACAGCACTCAAGGCTCCGTGCTGACCGATGACGACGGCATGACGCTCTACATCTTCACCCGTGATGACGCCAGCAAATCCAATTGCTACGGTGGTTGCGCCCAAAGCTGGCCGCCGTTTGAAGCCGGTCGTCGTGCCAAAGACAGCGGCATGTTCACGGTAATCGAACGGGATGACGATAGCCGCCAGTGGGCTTATGATGGTCAGCCCCTGTATTACTGGGTGAACGATGAAAGACCGGGAGACGTGACCGGACATGAAGTCGGTGGTTCCTGGTTCGTTGTCCAGATGGGCCGGTAAGTAAGGAAAGTCAGGTAAACAGCGTGAACACTCTGGTTTGCGTTCAAGGAGCAGCCCGGTCAATTCGCCGGGCTGAATTTTATCACCCATGGCCAACACAAAACGTCAGTGGGCGTTTGGCCGAAACAATCGAGATTGTTGTCGTGTCCGTATCTTCGTCCCTGGAGCAAACCGCCCCTAATGCCTCTGATTCGGCTTGGATGATGCGTGTGATGAACCGCGTCGCTCACCAGGATTATGCCGCCTTAAAGTCACTCTACGATGCAACGTCCAGTCGTTTGATGGGGGTGGCGAACCGGATTCTGAAAAACGAGCAGGAAGCGTGCGACGTGTTACAGGACGTCTACCTGAAAATCTGGCAACAGGCGGGCGATTACAGCGGCCGCGGCTCGGTGATGGGGTGGTTGACGGTGATGACCCGCAACGCAGCGCTGGATCGGTTGAAGAGTAATAAACGCAAACGCGAAGATTTATCGGAAGACCCGGGTGCCGACATTCTGGTCGAAATGCCGGCTTCGGAAAGCCACGATCTGGGGGTGCATCAATGCCTGGATCAACTGAACGAAAACGCGCGCGAAGCCATCGTTCTGTCCTATATCTATGGCTACAGCCATCAGGAATTACACGAGCGCTTGGCGCGACCTCTGGGCACCATTAAAGCCTGGATTCGTCGGGGTTTGCAGGAGCTGAAAAAATGTCTGGAAGCATGAAACGCGCTGCCCGTTACGATAACCCGGAATTGTGCGATCAACTGGCAGCGCAATACGTTGCTGGCGACATGACGCCGCGGGTTCGGCGCCGCACCGAACAACTGATGCGTCGCCATACGGCGTTGCGAACCGCCGTCGATTTCTGGTGTGCCAATCTCGAACCGTTACAGCAGTCCTATCCCGGGCAGGCTGTTCCTGCCGAGCTTTGGACGCGTATTGAACGTCGGGTCAAAGCCGATGTGAAACAGCAGCAAGGGCAATCATCGACATCGTTCTGGTCGCGCTTAACGGCCCAGTGGGACATCTGGCGCACCAGTGCGATCGGTGGCATGGCCACGGCTCTGGCGCTGGTGGTGACCTTAACGTTGGTGTTGGGGCAGCCGACGGAATTGCGCGCTGCCGACTATATGGCGCCGCTGAGCTGGCAGGGTGATGTAGCACTGGTGGTCAGTGGTTACAAAGGCCAGGACGGTGATGCACCCTGGATTTCAACCCAGTGGTCTGAACGCCTGGGTGCCCGGCCGGAAGGTGAGTTGCATCTTTGGGCCGATGGCGGTGTGGATCAGTCCTGGGTGTATCTGGGCAAGGTCACACCGGAGAACCGGCGTTGGCAACTCGATTCCGATGCCTGGCAGGCGGTAGCGAACAGCCGTAACCTGGCGGTCAGCACCTCAGCTGACAGCGTCAGTCTGGAAACAGCGGCGCTCGATGGTCCCTGCGTACAACTGACTAACTGGTAAGTACAAAAAAGGCCGGCAATTGCCGGCCTTTTGATTTAACAGCGACGTCTAATCCAGTCGCGGATTCAGGCGACTTTGGCTTTCTCGTCTTTGTGTTCCAGAGTATTGGAACCGCTGTTAATGGCGATGCTCTTCGGCTTCATAGCCTCCGGCACTTCTTTGACCAAGCTGACGGTCAGCAAGCCATTGCGCAATTCAGCACCTTTGACTTCCACGTGGTCCGCCAGGTTGAACTTACGCTCGAAGGAGCGGTAAGCAATGCCTTGGTGCAGGAAGCGACGCTGGTCGTTGCCTTCACTGCCGGCTTTCTTGCCGCGTACGCTCAGCACGCCGTTTTCCACCTGAATGTCCAACTCAGACTCTTCGAAACCCGCCACGGCCAAAGTGATGCCGTATTGGTTTTCGCCAGTCACTTCGATGTTGTACGGCGGGTAGCCGCCACCGCTGGACTGTTCGCCGCGCAGGGCAGAGTCGAGCAAAGACGCCATGCGGTCAAAGCCGATGGTGCTGCGGTACAGGGGGGTGAGATCGATCGTGGTCATGGTGTATATCCTCCATTGAGAAGCAATATAAATAAGTTGGCCCTTGTGGCCGTTGCCGGTGGACTCTCATCGAGACATCCGCTGGCAAAGCAGTAAATAGGGACAGTCCAACTCAGTGCAAAGGGGGATTGTTTGTAAAGATTTTGTTAGCGCGATTCGAGCAGTTGGGCGTAAGCGAGGGCCGCGGCGTCAGCTTGCGGATTGTGCGCCTGACGCTGCTGCTGGCGCGCGTGCTTAAGTAATTTGCCGAGATGACGACGATGCTCGGCATCGTCCGGGTTCCAAAACAGGGCCGGGTTAGCAATCGTTTTGGGCGCGCCGGAACGCACCCACAACCATTCATAAAGACGACCGTTCTCAGCGATCACGCCTTCATCCAAAACCCCAAGTATTGGCTGCAAAAACTGCCGCACCTGAAACAGGTTATTGGCCGGAGAAATCAGCCAATCGATATGGGCATCGGTGGTTTGAGCGTGCAGTTGTTGCACGATGCGGACGGTCACTTCATCGCCGACCCCGGCCAACACCAACAGATGTTTGCCGCTTGCCGGCAAAGCAACGTGTTCGGCTGGACAACAATGTAACTGGTAATTGCGCGCGCCATAGTGCTCTAAGCGCGCTGCCAGGTCGGTCATAATGCTGTCGATGCAATCGACGAAATGCACTTGCGGTGTGCGTTCGGTTTCCAGCAGTGCCATGCCGAGCCGGCCGTGATCGCAACACAGATCCCAAACGCTGTCGTAGTCATCGGCAATGACGTTGAACAGCGCCGTTAGGCGTTTACCCAGTCGGGTTTTCATCGTTGTGCGACTCTCTCAACGGCGCGTACTTCGGCTTCCAATTCGGCGACCCATTGGCGGCGGGCGGGTAACAGTTTCACCGCCAAGTAGTACAACGCCATGGCCAGTAACACCAGAGCACCGGTTACCCACCAGGCGTTGTGGCCGAGCAGCTCCAGCATTAAACCACCCAGGGCGGGCGCCAGCGAAAATCCAAAACTGCTGATGGCATTGGCACCAAAATAACTGCCGCGTAGATGATGCGGCGCCATGACATCGATCTGAATATTCAGGGTCGGAAACAGCACTGATTCACCCACGCTCATGATCAACGTGGCCAGTATCCAGGCGATGGCAAGCGGTTGCGGTAACCAGGCGTAAGCACTGAAACCAAGCGCGAATAACGCCAGGCTAAAATAGATGCGGTTGTGCAGTTGGACATTACGTAACAAAGCCAGCATCGGAAATTGAAAGATCAGAATGGTCGCGGCATTGACCATGACCAAGGTCGCATACAAACCCACCGCATCGCCTGGCCGCACCAAACCCAGGTACTGAACCAGAGTGGCTTCGAACTGGCCATAGCAGGTCATAATCAGGGTGTTGGCGATCACCAATAACTGAAACGCCTTGTCTTTTTTCAGCACAATCCAGGCTTTCGCCAAGCCCGCTGCGGCTTTTTGATCGTCACTGATGCGAGGCTGATGACGGCTGAAATAAGCCAATGCAAAACCGTATAAAACATAGGTCGTCATCACCAAACTGAACGTCGATTGTTGGGCGGTCAGGCCAAAATAAACCCCGCTTAACGGCCCGGCGGCGGCACCAATATTGAGAAAATAATAACGCAGATTAAAAGCCAGACCGCGAGTTTCCGGGTCACTGATTTCATCGGAAATCATCGCTTTCGACGGCGGCTCCAACAACGAGTAACCGGCACCGACCAACAGGATGCAGACAATATACACCGGTAACTGATGAGCCCACGCCAGGCTGCCGAACGCGAAGGCTGATGTCAGTGTGCCGGAAATCATCACCACCCGGCGGCCGAAGCGGTCGGACAAATTACCTACGACAAAACTCAATGAACTGCCGATGAAAGCCGCGCCACTCAAAATCAGCCCGATGACGAACACGGATAAGTCGAACTGGTCTTTGAGCAAGATGGCCATAAAGGGCCAGACCATGAAATAGGTCAGGCGGGTCAGAAAGGTGCCTCCGATCACCGTCCAGATCAGCGGTGAAAATTGCGATAAGCGATGGAACATCGGCAGGCCCATACTGCGACTGGGAAGGGGGCCGGATTATAGGGACGGAGAGTCAGGGTGTCACGGCGGTGGAGAAAGCCAAGGCGGTTCGTCGAGTGGGAATCGATCGATACCCGGTGCGAAAAGTGCTTCCGTTTCGGTTCGACAAAAGACACCGTTAAATCAATAACAAAATCAAACACTTAATGAAAACGGTACAAAATGTCTCAAAAATGTTTTGACAGCCCCAAAATTGTGCAATTACTATCCATTCATGAAATTTATTTCTTTTAACTGAAATATATTTCAAATCAAGGCGTAATCGACTACCTGTGCTGTTCAACGCCTGACGAATCTCAATGCACCTATAAAAATAAGGAGAGTGCTGATGAGTAAGTTGTCCATCCTCAAACGGGGTCTGTGTGGCCTGTCACTGACCCTCGCTGCCAGCCTGACGCTGGCTGAAGAAGCGCCCAGCTCGGGCCACGATCACGGACCCTTCCGCTGCGACCCGGGTGAAACCTTTTACATGAACGTCATGGTTTCCGGCGTCGAGTACTGGTTTCCGGTCTATGAAATGATGAAGCAAGCCGCCGAACAAATGGGTTGCGATACCGTTTACACCGGCACACCGGAATACGACGTCAACAAACAGCTGGCGTCGTTCGAGCAGATTCTGGCGCGCGATCCGGCCGGTATCTTGTTGCACCCGATGAACCCCGACCCCTTTATTGAACCGATCAACCGAGCGGCTGAAATGGGCATTCCGGTGGTGACCTTCGCGGCCGACTCACCGAACAGTGACCGGGTGTCGTTTATCACCTCCGACAACTATCAGGAAGGTCGCTACGCGGCGGACACCATTGCCGAAGCCATGGGTGGCGAAGGTGAGTACGCGGTGCTGGAAAACCCCGGTCAGGACAATCACGACCGTCGCATCTCGGCCTTTGTTGAACGCATGGAATCGAACTGGCCGAACATGGAACTGGTGGCTCGCGCGGCCAGTAACCAGGATCCGACCCGCGCCTACAATGCGGTGCTGACCATGGCACAAGCCAACCCGAATCTGGGTGCGGTCTTTATGCCCGAAGCCAACTCGGCACTCGGTGCGGCTCAGGCGGCGAAAGAACTGGACAGCGGCATCAAGGTGTTCAACGCCGACGTCAACGCCAAGATTCTGGACATGATCAAAGCGGGTGAAATCTTCGGTGCGGTCAACCCCAACCAGGGTATCCAGGGTTATATGGGCATGATGATGCTCTACCTGGCGGCGCATCCGGAACAGATCGATCCGATGAACGACTATCTGCGCAGCGGCTTCAACCCCATGGGTGTGCCCTTCGTCGATAACGGCTTCTCCATCGTCACCGCCGACAACGCCGACGACTTCTATTGGGGTGATTACCTCGAACGTCGTGGCACTCGCGGCATTAACGAGTAATGGGCGGAGGGGTCGGTCACTATGAAGGCCGATCCCGCAAGGATACATAGCACCGCAGGGACGCTGTTTTGAACAGAGGGGAGGATCGGTTTTGACACGCTTTGATGAAACCGTCTTGGAATTGATCGGCATCGAAAAAGCCTTTGGCGCTACCCGTGCACTGCGCGGTGTTAACTTCAGTTTGCGCAAAGGTGAAATTCATGCGCTGGCTGGCGAAAACGGCGCGGGTAAATCGACCTTGATGAAGATCATCGACGGCATTCACCAACCCGACGCCGGCGAGATTCGCGTGCACGGAAAAGCAACCCAAATTGCCGATCCATTAGCCGCCCAAAAAATGGGCATCGGTCTGGTGCATCAGGAAATTGCACTTTGCCCGGATGTGTCGGTCGCGGAAAATATTTCCATGCCGATGCTGAACGCCAGCAAACGCTGGTTTGTGAACTTTCGGGAAATACGACGCATCGCCCGTGACGCCATCAAACCCTTGGCGGATATCGACCCCGATGCACGCTTACACGAACTGAGTATTTCCAATCAGCAGTTGGTGGAAATTGCCAAAGCCTTAACCCTTAACTGCGACATTTTAATTTTCGATGAGCCGACCGCCGCGCTCACCGAAAGCGAAACCCAGGCGCTGTTCCGCATCATGCAGCAGCTGAAAGCCGAGGGCATCAGCATCATCTATATCAGCCATCGCATGGCGGAAATATTTGAGCAGTGCGATCGCATCACCGTACTGCGCGACGGCCAATACGTGTGCACCGAAAACATCGCCGATACCTCGCCCGACGCCATCGTCGGCAAGATGGTCGGCCGGGAACTGGGTGAACTCTACCCGCCGAAATTAAGCACGCTGCCAGAGTCCGGTGAGGTCCTGCTCGACGTGCAGAATTATTCCGATGATCGCCGCTTTAATGACGTCAGTTTCCGGGTGCATCGCGGAGAGATCTTTGGCATTGCTGGATTAATCGGCGCGGGTCGCAGCGAGGTGGTCAAGGCCATCTGCGGACTGCACAAACGCACCAGCGGCGAACTGACGTTTTTAGGGCGGCCTGCCGAGATTCGCAATTACCAGGACAGTGTCGCATTAGGCATTGTTTATCTGTCGGAAGACCGTAAGGAAAACGGCGTTTTTCTCGACTTGCCCATCGCCGGAAACATTGCCGCGCTCGATCTGGAGCAGGTGTCAAATTACGGCTTTATTAACCGTCGTCTGGAGCGCGAACAAGCGACCGAACTGGCGCAACGACTGAACCTGAAATACGGACGGCTTGAGCATCCGGTGTCGTCATTGAGTGGTGGTAACCAACAAAAAGTCGCCATTGCCAAAATGCTCTCAGTCAAACCACGGTTGGTGATTATGGACGAACCAACGCGCGGCATCGATGTCGGCGCCAAGTCCGAAATCCATCGGCTGACGCGTGAGCTTGCCAGTCAGGGCGTTGGCGTCATTGTGATTTCGTCGGAATTGCCTGAGATCGTCGGTCTGTGTGACCGCGTGATGGTGATGTGCGAAGGCCGCAATAACGGCATCGTCAGTGGGGATGCAATCAACGAAGACCGACTGATCCGATTGGCGTCTGGTATGGGACAAAACATCGAAAACAGCCCTGCAGAAACAACGACACAATTTCGTGTGCAACCGGCAACCTAACGCCGTGCAAAACAATAATAACCGGCAACACAGGAGCGTGGTTTTATGACCGCTAACACACCGAGTTTTTCACCCGATCCAACCAAGCGAGGATTGTTTGGCAACATCCGAAAAATGCGCGAACTGACCTTGATTCTGATCATCGTCGGCCTGTTCATCGTGATGAGTTTTGCTTCGCCCTATTTTCTGACCTGGGCCAATATGAAGGCGATGCTGCTGTCGTTTTCGACGGAAGGCATCGTCGTGGTCGGTATGACCATGTTACTGATTGTTGGCGGTATTGATTTATCGGTCGGCGCAGTGATGTGTCTGGCCATGGTGATGGCGGCCAAGCTGTTTGTGCTGGGTATGAATCCCTGGCTGGCAAGCCTGTCATCCATCGGCATTTGCAGCATCATCGGTCTGATCATGGGTAACTGTGTGACGCGCATCGGCATGCATCACTTTATTGTGACGCTGGCCTTTATGGGCATTGCCCGGGGCGCTTCGATGGTAATCACCCAAGGCACGCCGATCTCATTGTTTTCGCTGCCACCGGAATTCAAATTCGTTGGGCAGGGCACGCTTTGGGGTGTTCCGTTTTCAATCATTATTTTCTTTGTGGTGGTGATCATCGCCGATTATCTGCTGCGCAATGCCACGGCGTTCCGAAAAATATTTTACACCGGCAGTAACGAACGGGCGGCGGAATTCTCTGGCATTCGGACCAAGCGCATTAAAATAGGCGTGACCGTTTTAAGCTCAACGCTGTGCGGTTTGGCTGGCATTATTTATATGTCCAAATTTGGCGCGGCCACACCCAACTTCGGTGTCGGGCTGGAGCTGAATATCATCGCCGCAGCGGTGATTGGCGGCGCTTCTTTAAAGGGCGGTGAAGGCACGGTGTTCGGCGCCATTCTCGGCATCGCTTTGCTGTCGGTGGTTTCGAGCTCGCTCATTTTGCTGAACGTTTCGGTGTATTGGCAGGACCTGATCAAAGGTCTGATTCTGCTCGCCGCGGTGGCAATCGACCACATTCTGCACAACCGTTCGGTGCAACAAGGTTAAGGCGAAGGAGATGAAGGTGGATTACGACAAGGCGCGACTGTTCAGCCGGATATTGACGATGCACTTTATTGAGCAGCGCAATCAATCCGACATCTCAAAGTTGCTGGGGCTGTCGACCGCCAAGGTCAATCGCATCATTCGTCAGGCGCGCGATGAGGGTTATCTGGAAATCAGCATCAAGACGCCGTACCAGTCGTTGTTTGAACTGGAAAAAGCGCTCACCGATGCCAGTGGCATTCCCGAAGCGTTGGTCAGCCCGACCTATTCGGACGACCCGGATACTGTCGCTCGTACCGTCGGTGGTGCCGCCGCCGATTACCTGCTGCAACATCTGCGCGATGGCGATGTGTTGTGCATCAGTGGCGGTAAACAGATTACTGAAATTGTTCACGCGTTGAATCCGCAACGCCACTATGACGTCACCGTCGTGCCAGCGACCGGCGGTGTTCAGGGCAAGCATTACACCGATGTGAATCATCTGGCGATGGAGTTAGCCGAGCGTCTTGGCGGTCGCGCTTTGCAATTGCATGCGCCGTTGTTCGCCGACAGCGCAGCAGAACGCAACATGTTAATGGACATGCGCCAGACGCGCGAAGTGCTCGATAAAGCGCGCCATGCGGACATCGCCTTGCTCGGTATCGGTTCCATCGTGCCGCAGGATTCGAGCTACTTCGATCTGCGCTCGATGAGTCGCGCCGACCGCGATGCCTTGATTAAAGAAGGCGCGACGGGCGATTTATTCGCTCACTTATTCGACGTTGAAGGCCAATTGGTGGGCCATCAACACAATGAAAAACTGGTTGCGCTGACGCTCGCTGAGCTGCGCGATATTCCACTGTCGGTTGGGGTGGCTGCATCCGCCAGCAAGGTGAATCCGATTGTCGGGGCTTTGCGCGGTCGTTTTTTCAAAACGCTGATCAGCGACGAAGTCACCACCAAGGCCGTGCTTAAACGTTTGGAGAAAGGAGCCTGAATATGAAGATGAGAACGCTCGGAAGCACAGACATTCAAGCCTCAGTTGTCGGACTCGGCACCTGGGCGATGGGTGGCTGGATGTGGGGTGGTCATGACGATGACAACTCCATCGCCGCCATCCATGAATCGCTCGATCGCGGCATTAATCTGATCGACACCGCTCCCGCTTATGGCTTGGGTCGTTCCGAAGAACTGGTCGGTCGCGCCATTGAAGGCCGGCGCGATGAGGTGATCCTGGCGACCAAATGCGGTATGACCTGGCACGATGACAGCAAAGGCAATTTCTTCGTCGAGGAAGATGGACAGCCGATCAATCGTTACCTCGGTCCGGAATCGATTGAATACGAGCTGGAGCAAAGCTTGAAACGGCTGCGTACCGATTACATCGATTTATACATCACACACTGGCAAGACCCGACCACGCCGATCGAAGCAACCATGACCAAGTTGCTGGAGCTGAAAGCGGCCGGGAAAATTCGCGCCATCGGTATCAGTAACGCCAGCGAATCCGATCTCAATGAATACCTGAAATACGGTCCGGTCGATGCGATTCAGGAGTGTTACTCCGCCATCGATCGCGGCATTGAAACCACCTTGTTGCCGATCTGTAAAACGAACAACGTTTCCTGTTTAAGTTATTCCTCCATGGCGCTGGGATTGCTGAGCGGACGAATGACGCCAACGCGTCAGTTTGAAGGCGACGATCAGCGTAAAAGTAACCCCCGCTTCAGTGTTGAGAATCGTAAAAAGGTCGCCGACTTTTTTGCCGAGATCGAACCTCTGTGCAGTCAGTATCACACCACGCCCGGTCAGTTGATCATTGCCTGGACGTTGCAGCAGCCAGGCATCACCTACGCCTTGTGCGGAGCACGTAACCCATCGCAGGCATCGGAAAACGCTCGCGCGGGTGACGTTGAATTAAGCGCCGCCGACTGCGAGCACATCGACGCGGCCCGAGCCAGATACTTGTCGGATATCGACGGCTAGGACTCACGCCAATGGGCGCGGTGGCGCGCGCCCAATCGACCAAATGCAGATGAGATTAAGGTTATGAACGAGCATAGCAGGGCCGCGCTTTGGCAAAAATTAGCAGCCAGGGAAATGGCTGACGTCGTCGTTATTGGCGCCGGCATTAACGGCATCAGTGTGTATCGCGAACTGGCGTTACAGGGTGTTGATGTGGTGTTAATCGATCAGGGTGATTTTTGTGGCGCCGCCAGCGCTGCACCGTCGCGCATGATTCACGGCGGGTTGCGGTACCTGGAAACCGGCGAGACGGCGCTGGTGCGTGAATCCCTGGCCGAACGCAATGCCCTGCTGCATAACGCGCCACATTATGTGCGACCGCTGCCAACGACGATTCCGATTTTCTACTGGCTCGCCGGTGTCGGTTCGGCGCTTAGCCGTCTGTTCGGTCGCGAACCCGGACCGTCACGTCGCGGTGCTTTTATCATCAAAGCCGGGCTTTGGTTGTATGACTTCTATACCCGTCGCCGGCAAATTCTGCCGCGTCATAAATTCCGTTCGCGCTCGGCAACTTTGCAACGCTGGCCGGCGTTAAATAATCAGTTGGTGTGCAGCGCGACCTATTACGATGCCTGGATCAGTTATCCCGAACGTCTGGCGCTGGAAATGGTGCTCGATACCCAAGCCAGTGAGACGAATTCGCTGGCGATGAATTACGTTGCCTTGGCAAAAACCGAAGGCGATCAATTAACCCTGATCGACAAAATCAGTGGTGCACAAACCACGCTTAAACCGAAGGTGGTTATTAACGCCAGCGGCGCCTGGATTGATCACACCAACGAGGCGATGAACAGCGCCAGCGAATTTATCGGTGGCACCAAGGGCTCACATCTGATCGTTGCCAACGACGAACTGCGCGCGGCGACGGGCGACCATATGATTTTTTACGAAACCCCGGACGGTCGTGTCTGTATTTTATTTCCCTTTATGGATCAGGTGTTGGTGGGTTCCACCGACTTGCCGGTGGACTCGCCGGATGAGCCGTATTGCACGCCGGATGAAGAAAAATACATTCTCGAATCGTTGGCTTATGTGTTCCCCAACATTCGCATTGAGCCGCAACAAATTCTCTATCGCTTCAGTGGCATTCGCCCTTTACCGCGCAGCGATGCGGCGGTGACGGGACAGATCAGCCGCAATCATCAATGCCGAGAAAGTGCAGCAACCGAGCAAAGACCTTTTCCGATTTTGTCGATGGTCGGCGGCAAGTGGACCACCTTTCGCGCTTTCGGTGAACAGGTGGCTGACCGGGTTTTGCAGCACCTGAAACATGAGCGAACCGTCACCACCGACGAACTGGCCATTGGTGGTGGCCAGCGGTACCCGGGCGACAATCGGACCCGTCAAAATCTACTCAATGACTGGCAGGAACGTTACAACGAATCACCAGCGCGGCTGGCGCAATTGTTTGACCGTTATGGCACCCGCGCCGAAGCGGTGCTCGATTATCTTGCTGCGGGCAGCGATCAAGCGTTACGGGCATTGGATAATTACAGCGAGCGTGAGATTGGTTTTCTGATCGAATTTGAAGCCACGCAAACCTTGTTGGATCTGGTCTTGCGACGCACCGGTATTGGCATTGGTGGTCGCATTACGCCGGAGTTACTCGTCGAATTGCAGGCGTTATTAAACCGGCATTTGTCTCTGACTGAAGCCGAGGGCAACGCCATGCTGCAACACACCCGCGACCAGCTTCGCCGCCTGCATGGGCTGGCCGACTGGCAACTGAACCCCGCTGAGCGCAACTCGCGTTCGGCCTGACGCATCATAAGGAGTGCATCATGTTTAATACTCATAAGGTTCGGATGAACCGCTTACTGAATAACGGTAAATGCCTGGACGTCGCCATTGATCATGGCGTCTGCAATGAGCCGAGTTTTCTCAATGGTCTGAGTGATATGGCCGGTGTCGTCGATCAGTTAGTGGCGGCGAATCCCGATGCGATCCAGATGAATTATGGCCAGGCGGATTTGTTGCAAAACCGCAATGGCAAAGACAAACCCGCCTTGGTTTTACGCACCGATATGGGCAACCCTTACAACCCGGAACGTCACCGCAGCATGTGGGCGGTACTGCAAAACGAAGACGACCCGATCAACACAGCGCTGCAAATGGACGCGGCCTGTGTGGTGGTGAATCTCTTTATGCTGCCGGACGAGCCGGATCTGTTTCGTCAGTGTGTGAAGAACATTGGTAAGGTGCGCAATGCCTGTGACCGTGTCGGTATGCCGTTGATGATCGAGCCGTTGGTGATGCAGCCGCACGATGGACGGGGCGGCTATATGGTTGATGGCGATCGCGAGAAAATTGTCACCCTGGTGCGGCTGGCGCGTGAGATGGGCGCTGACATTATTAAAGCCGACCCGACCACTGAAGCTGAAGATTTTCATGAAGTGGTTGAAGCGGCGCGCTGCCCGGTGTTGGTTCGTGGCGGTGGTAAGGAAGACCTGGCGGCTGTTTTTGGCAAGGCTGAGCAACTGCTGAAGCAGGGCGCGCACGGCATGGTCTATGGTCGTAATATCTATCAGCATCCGGATCCGAGCCGGGTGGTGAAAGCTTTGATGGCGATGATTCATGACGGTGTAAGTGCGGATGTGGCTATGGGAGTTTATCAGCAGGGTTGAGTTCTCTGGCTATGGCCCGCCGCCGCTTTGAACAGGCCGGTTGGCGGCACGCCGTTAACCCATCCATGGGGGCTCGACCCTGGCCGTCCATGGCCAGGGACGTCCACCAACCGGCCTGTCCAAACCGACGGCTACCAGTTGTGGTTAAGTTGGTAAGATCGTAAAAAACAACAACAAGAAAGCGAGCACGTTATGGCAACCCAGACGCCTTTATTACTGGGCATCGATTGCGGCAATACCGTGGTAAAAGCCGCGCTGTTTGATTTGAACGGTCGTGAAATTGCGGTGCATGCGCAAAGCGTCGGCACCCAAAAACCGGCACCCGGTTTTACCGAAACCGATATGGACGAACATTGGCAACATTGTGTGAGTGCCATCGCCGGTGCCTTGGCGAAAGCCGGTGTCGGTGGTGGTGCCATTGCCGCCATCGGTGTCAGTGGTCACGGCAACGGCGTGTATCTGCTCGACCGTGACGGCCAGCCGCTCAAAGCCATTCAGTCGATGGATACGCGCGCCGAAGCCCTGGTTGCCAGTGGTGCTCTGGATGAAGCGGCGATTCTGCCGCTGAACCATCAAGGCATTTGGGCGGCGCAGACGCCGGTGTTGTTGCGCTGGTTGTGCCAGCATCAACCCGAACTCTATCAACGCATCGGCACTGCTTTTCTGTGCAAAGACTCCGTCGTGCATCGGCTCACCGGCGCGCGCTCCAGCGACTTCAGCGATATGAGCGGCTGCGGCCTGATCGATTTTGGCCGGGGCGGTTATTCCGACGAATTGCTCGCCGCCTATGGTCTGGACGACGCTCATGATTGGTTGCCACCGTTGCATCAATCGACCGAGGTGGTTGGTGAAGTCACCGCCGCCAGCGCTGAACTCACTGGCTTGGCTGCGGGCACGCCGGTCGTGGCTGGTTTGTTTGATGTGGTTGCCAGCGCGTTGGGCAGCGGTGTTGAACGCACCGGTCAGGCGTCGTTGATTGCCGGTACCTGGAGCATCAATCAGGTGATCGTCGAACAGCCGCCCAAACCCGGATCGGTGTTTATGGCCAGCACCTTCGATGCGACGCGTTTTTTAGCGATTGAATCCAGTGCCACCTCGACCGCCAATCTGGAGTGGTTTATCCGCGAATTCTGCGCCGACGAATGCCAACGCGCTCGCGATCGTGACGCCTCGGTTTATCAGATCATCGCCGAAGAACTCACCGACGTATCACTGCCCGCCGATCTGCCTCTGTTTCATCCTTATCTCTATGGCGCCGGCCAGGCGTTGCACGCGCGGGGTGGTTTTTACGGTGTGACCGGCTGGCACGATCGCAGCGCCATGCTCTATGCGTTGTTCGAAGGCGTGGTGTTCGGTCATCGCCAGCATCTCGATCGCCTGCGTGCCGCCGGTGTGTCGTTTGATTCGGTGCGTTTAACCGGCGGCGGTGCCCGCAGCGATTATTGGGCCCAGTTGTTTGCCGATGTGCTCGATGTCGAAATCGACACCGCCGACGGCAGCGAAACCGGCGCACTGGGCGCGGCCATCGCCGCAGGCGTCGGCGCCGGTTGCTTTGCCGACTACGCCGACGGCACGGCGCAGATGACACGACTGAGTGCTCACTATCAACCCTGCACTGATAAGCGCGAGTTTTTCGAGCGTCGTTATCAGTTCTTTTGCCAGTTACGTCGTGCCATGGAACCGCTGTGGCAGCAGATGGCGGAGTTTAATCAGGGTCTGAACTCCCCCGACTAATCCCTGACTACCCATGCTGAACCAGCCTGGAGCGTTGGTTCGGCTCAGTGCGGCCTGACATTTAAATTTGTAAAAACGATACAAAAAGTCTCAATATAAAATATATTAGCGATTAACAGTGAGAGCGGTGCAGAGCCGCCGAAACGATGCCGGTTCGCCGGTGGCAAGGAGGGTCAGATCATGACGCACAGAATTGTATTACCCCGACTGATGGAAACCGGCGCTGGTGCGGTGCAACAGGTACCGGCCTTGTTGCAGACGCTGGGCTGCAAAAAACCGCTGCTGATCACCGATCCGATCATGGTGCAGCTCGGCCACGCGGCGCGGCTGCAAGATATTCTGGCAACGGCCAACATCGCCAGCGATGTGTTTGCCGACACCATGGCTGAGCCGACCGAGGATTCTTTACTGCCTGCGGTCGAGCAAGTGAAAGCCGGAGATTTCGATGCGCTGATTGCACTCGGTGGCGGCTCCGCCATCGACAGCGCCAAGGCCATTGCCATTCTCGGCAAGCACGGCGGCCAGATGGCCGACTACAAAGTGCCACGCATCGTCGACGACGCCGGCCTGCCGGTGATCGCTATTCCAACCACCGCCGGTACCGGTTCGGAAGCAACGCGCGTCACCATCATTACCGATGCCAAAACCGATGAAAAAATGCTCTGCATGGGCCTGGGTTTTATGCCGGTCGCGGCGGTGATCGATTACGAACTGTCGATGACGGCGCCAGCACGAGTAACGGCCGATACCGGCATCGATGCGCTGACGCACGGCATTGAAGCTTACGTCAGTCAGAAGGCGAATCCGTTCAGCGATCAGCAGGCGCTCGCCGCCATTGAGTTGATCGCGCCGAACCTGCGTCGCGTTTATCACAACCCCGACGATAAGCCCGCACGCGAAGCCATGATGCTTGGCGCAACACTCGCCGGTGTCGCTTTTTCCAATGCCTCGGTCGCGCTGGTGCACGGCATGAGTCGGCCGATCGGCGCGCACTTTCACGTGCCGCACGGTTTGAGCAACGCCATGTTGTTACCGGCCATTACCGAGTGGTCCATTCCGGCGGCCGAGGCGCGCTACGCCACCTGTGCGCGCACCATGGGCATCGCCACAGCAAGCGACAGCGATGCCGCCGCCAACGCCCAATTATTGGTCGAATTAAAAGCGCTGAACGACGAATTAAAAGTGCCGACGCCAGCCGGTTTTGGCATTGAGGAGAGCGACTTTTTCGGCAAGTTGGAACTGATGGCCGGGCAGGCGCTGGCGTCCGGTTCGCCGGGCAACAATCCGCGCGTACCGACGGCCGACGAAATCGTCACGCTCTATCAAACAGTTTGGAATCAGTCTTAAGGAATTGTCATGAAAACCATCGAACACTTTATTAATAATCAGGGCGTCAGTGGCACCAGCGAACGCTACGCGGATGTGTACGACCCGGCCACAGGGCAGGTACAAGCCAGAGTGCAACTGGCCTCGGCTGACGATACTCGCCAGGCCATCGCGGCGGCCGACGCGGCTTTCCCCGCCTGGTCGACGGCGGCGGCGTTAACCCGCGCGCGGGTGCTGTTTCGCTTTAAAGCCTTGCTTGAAGAACACGAAGACGAACTGGCCGAACTGATCAGTCGCGAGCACGGCAAGGTGTTGTCGGATGCACGCGGTGAATTAACGCGCGGCAAGGAAGTGGTCGAGTTCGCCAGCGGTATGCCGCATGCCCAGAAAGGCGAATACAGCCGCAACGTCGGCACCGGTGTGGATACACACAGTCAGATGATGCCACTCGGTGTTTGCGTCGGTATTTCGCCGTTCAACTTCCCGGCCATGGTGCCAATGTGGATGTTCCCCATCGCGCTCGCCGCCGGTAATACCTTTGTGCTGAAACCCTCGGAGAAAGATCCGTCGGTTGCCTTGCGGCTGGCCGAATTGTTGCGCGAAGCCGGTTTGCCGGATGGCGTCTTCAATGTGGTCAATGGCGATAAAGAAGCTGTTGATACATTGCTGACTGATGAACGCGTTCAGGCGGTCAGCTTTGTCGGTTCCACGCCCATTGCCGAATACATTTATGAAACCGCGAGCCGTCATGGCAAACGTGCCCAGGCATTGGGCGGTGCGAAAAACCATCTGGTGGTGATGCCCGATGCCGATCTCGATGGCGCGGTCAGCGCGCTGATGGGCGCGGCTTATGGCGCGGCCGGTGAACGCTGCATGGCGATTTCCGTTGCCGTGGCGGTGACCGATGCTGTGGGTGATGCCTTGGTCGAAAAACTCAAACCACGCGTTGAGTCGCTGAAAGTCGGCGCCGGTTACGGCGTGAAAGACGAAAACGATATGGGCCCGCTGATCACCCGCGAGCATCGCGACAAGGTGCGTTCTTACGTCGACAACGGCGCCGAGCAGGGTGCGGCTTTGGTCGTCGATGGCCGCGATTTAACAGTCGCCGGACACGAAGACGGTTTCTTTATTGGCGGCTGTCTGTTCGACCACGTTCAACCGAACATGACCATCTACCGCGAAGAAATTTTCGGCCCGGTTTTGTGCGTGGTACGCGTGCCCGATTTTGACAGCGCGGTGCAACTGATCAACGCCCACGAATACGGTAATGGCACCGCGATTTTCACCCGCGATGGACAAGCCGCGCGCCGTTTCGGCGAGGAAGTGCAGGTCGGCATGATTGGCGTGAACGTGCCCATTCCGGTGCCCATGGCCTACCACTGCTTTGGCGGCTGGAAGCGTTCTCTGTTTGGTCCATTACACATGCACGGCCCGGATGGCGTACGTTTCTTCACGCGCATGAAAACCATCACCACACGCTGGCCCGACAGCGACGTCGCGGCACCGGCCGAGTTTGTGATGCCGACGATGAAGTAATTATTTTCGAGTGCGACGCAAGACGGCTTCGGCCAATGACTGCCTGTCTGAAAACCGCCTTTAGAGCGGAGCAGGGATGAGGTTTGGGCGCAGGGATGCGCCTTTATTTTTAATCTGAAAGGAGTTTTCTATGCCTGTAGTGACGGTTGCTCAATCGCCAGGCCGTACGCTGGAACAACGGCGTGAATTGGTTAAAAAAATCACCGATGCTTTCGTTACCAGCTATGGCATTGCACCGGAAGCGGTGACGATTTTTCTGCAAGATTATGACGACAGCCACTGGGGTAAAGCGGGGCAGTTGCATGTTGACACAAAAAATAACTGAACCAGGGTCGAGCTGACCGAAACCACGACGCCGCGTGTTATAGTGTCGGCTTCGAATTTACCGGCACGGAGCCCACCCCACCCATGACGCAACGCCGCGAAAAAGGCTCTTCCATCCTGCGTGTGCTCGACATCCTGAAAACCGTCAGCCTGGCCGAACGCGGTGCCTCGTTGCCGAGCCTGATCGACGAACTCGATATCCCCAAAGCCACGGTCCACCGTCTGGTGCAGCAGATGGAAGAAGCGGGCTTTTTGCAGATCAACCTCAAAGGCAATGTCGTGCCTGGACCGGCGATGCAGGAAGTGGCGCTCGGTGTGCTCAGCAGTAATGAGGTGAAAATTCAGCGCCAGGCCATCTTGCAGGGGCTGGCACGGGAGGTGGACGAAACCTGCGGTATTTCCATCCCCAACGGCACCGACATGTTGTATTACGACCGCGTGCAAGCCAACTGGCCGTTGCAGGTGCATTTGCCGGTGGGCAGCGAAGTGCCGATCGGGTGTACCGCCAGCGGTAAGCTGTATTTGTCACTGCTGCCAAAGGCCGCGCGTGAGCGGGTGATTCGCAATCTGCCGTTGGATAAGCGGGCGCGCAATACCATCACCGATCCGGCGGAACTGGCAACGGAACTCGAACGCATCCGGGCGCAAGGCTTCGGTACCGATAACGAAGAATTCATCGATGGCATGGTGGCGGTGTCGGTGCCGGTGCGTACCGGCGACGGTGAGCTGGTGGCCTGTTTGTTCGCTCACGGCCCGGTTATTCGCTGCTCGCTGGACGAATTAAAAAGCCACATTCCGGCCATGCAACGTGCGGCCAATGAGCTCGGTCAGGTGCTGGATGGCGTGAAAAACTGAAATATATTTCAATAATGAGATTATCTGTCTCATTATTTTGACTTTAGTGCAGGCTCCCGCTAGGTTGGTCGAAAAAACAACAACCTAGCGGAGCCTGCTTAATGACCTTCGCCCAACCGCTCGACCAACACCTTTCAGATGCCCCGCGCTGTGTGCTGCCGTGCGCCGATGTGATCGGCGAAAGCCCGATCTGGTGCGCCGAATCCGCCACTCTGGTGTGGGCTGATATCGAAAGCGATCGCATTCATCGTTTCCATCCCGGGAACGGCCAGCACAGCGTGCATCAGGTCGATATCGGCATCACCGCTCTGGTGCCGACCGATGCCGGTGGCTGGATCGCCGCCAGCCGCAGCGGCCTCTATCGGCTCGATGCCGATTTCAAAACCACCGCCTTTCTGCTCGATCCCTGCGCCAGCCAAACCGATGTTCGCCTCAACGATGCCGTTGCCGACCGTGCTGGTCGGTTGTGGACCGGCAGTCTGTGCGAGACCGATTTAGCCAGCGCCAAAGGCGCGCTGTATCGAGTGGATGCCGACCTGACTTGCACCACCGTCGATAAGGGTTTTGCTGTGGCTAACGGCATCGCCACCAGCCCGGATGGCACACGCCTCTATGCCGTCGATATGTTTCACCGCCAGGTGCGCTGCTACGACCTCAACCCGGTCAGCGGCGAACCCGGCCCGGCGCGCATCTTCGCCACCCTCGCCGAAGACGAAGGCAAACCCGACGGCCTGTGCTGCGACGATCAGGGCGGGCTTTGGGTGTGTCACTGGGGCGGTGGCTGTGTCAGCCGCTTTGAACCCGACGGCACGCTCAGCACGCGCATTCATGTGCCGGTTTCCCAGGTCACCCGCTGCACCTTCGGCGGGCCGGACTTGCGTGATCTGTTTCTGTGCACCGCCCACTTCGAACTCAGCGACGCCCAGCGCGCCCGCGAGCCCGACGCCGGCGGTCTGTTCCACATCCGGGTGCCCTGGAGCGGGCTGCCCGAATCTCTTTGTAGCGTCAGCGACGGGCAGGAGCCCGGCGCGGTTAAGGAGGTTGCCCGATTCTGAAGCCCAGCACGTTGTGACCGGACTGACCTCATAAAAAAACTCAGCCGGTTGACCGCTCATCACAGTGCGATCGGACGAACCGTGCGTCGTTCGATCGGTAAGGAGATCGCAATGAAAACAATAAGAAGGATGCTGTCGGCTGCGCTGTTGTCGCTGGCCGTCGTGCCGTTTGCCTTTGCTCTGAACGGGCCGGGGCTGGGCAATCTCAACTACAACGCGAACGAGTTGTACCAGCGCATTTCACTGGTCGATGGTTCGCTCGGTATTCCCGATAATTCCAACGACCCGGCGGCCGTGTTCGGTCTGAATCTGGGTTATATGTACAACGGTTATTTCATCGGCATGTTTGCGCCCGATCACGGCCATTCGTCCGGTGGCTGGCTGGTGCTGGATGTATCCGATCCGCGTAACCCGACGCAGGTGGCGCGCAAATACGATTCCACCTACAGCTTCGGCAACGCCTACAACGGCTACAGCAACGGCCAGCAGGATCCGCATTTTCTCGGTGAAACCGGTGACTTCCGCGAAAACCACGGCACCGGTTTTTCCATTCAAAACGGTCGTTATTACGTGGCCATTCCCACCGGCTATGGCGTGGAAATCTGGGATTTCACCGACATCGGTCCGGGCATCCCACCGACGCGCGTCACCGCCTTCGACATTCCTAACATTGCCGCTGGCGACTACACCAACACCTCCTGGCAACTGACCTGGCAGGCGCCGTATTTGTACGTCGCCAATGCCAATCAGGGCATTACGGTGATCGACACCAGCGACATCAACAATCTGGAAATCGTCAGCCGCACACCGATTTCGCTGCTCGGCGGTTTCCGCATCGGGCCGATTTTTGCGATGGGCAACCACATGGTGGTGTCGAGCATGGACACCAACGGCCGCGTTGCCAGCATCGACATCAGCGATCCGGGCCAGCCGCAATTGCTGGCGACCTACGCGCCCGGTCAGCGCTTCTACGCCGTCTGCTTTAACGGCTCACAGGTAATGTTCACCAACCGGGGTACACCCGCGTATATGCAGGTGGTCGATATCAGCGACCCGACGCAATTTGTCGAACTGAGCAAAAACGAACTGCGCATCGACGAAGCGCTGTATTGCGCCACTCAGGGCGACCGGTATTTCTCCGGTAACCAGGAAGACGTCAGCGTCATCGATATGAGCACCCCGGTCGACCCGATTTCGCTCGGCGCCGGGTCACTGAACGTCGGCGGTGGCAGCGACCACGGACAGGTATCGGTGTTCGGGAATCTGGTCTACGTCGGTAACGACCACGGTGGCGGCAATGGTTTTATCGTCCATCAGACGGCGGCCGATTCGACCGGCCCCAATGTCACTCAGGTGAGCCCGCGCGATGGCGCCACCAATCAGGGTTTAAAAAGCCGTATTGGTCTGGCGCTGGCTGACAATGCGTTGGTCAGCTCGCTCGATAACACGACCTTTATTGTGCGCGAGCAGGGCAGTACCGTGCCGCTGGCCGGTCAGTACAGCGGCCAGGGTGACATTGTGAACTTCACGCCCGATGCCGCCTTACAGGCCAACACCACCTATGAAGTCGTGGTGCCGGTCGGTGGCATTACCGACTGGTCCGGCAATACCACCGACGTGGCGTTCAGTTCCACCTTCACCACCGGCGACGGTTCCGGCTCAGCCGATTGCAGCGAGAACTGCCCGATTGGCGGCGGCACCGCCAGCGCCAGCACGACGCAAGCTGGTCACCCGGCCAGCGACGGTAACGACGGCGATTACAGCACGCGCTGGACCGCCAGCGATGGTTCGGTGCCGCAATGGTTCCAGGTCGATTACGGCACGCCGCACGAATTTTCCGGCGCGCAACTGACCTTCGAATTTGGCGGCGAGCAATACAACTACACCATCGACGTGTCCAGCGATGGCAGCAGTTGGACGCAGGTCGCCGACCGCACCAATAACCCGGAAACCACCATCCAGCAGACGCTGACCTTCACGCCGGTCACGGCGCAATACATGCGCGTGAATTTCACCTCGCTGCCGCCGGGTTCCTGGGCGGCGCTGTATGAATTCACGGCGCTGCAACCGGTGCAGGGCTGTAACGCGGTGGGCAATGAAGTCTGCTTTGTGAAGCTGATTGCCGATTCGGAAGTGAACGGCGAAGCCTGGACCTCGGTTGCCGAACTGACGGTGTTGGACAGTAATCTCAACGCCCTCTCGGTCGCCGATCTGGACCTGCACGATGTCGACAGCGAAGAGCTGGCGGGTGAAGACGGTTCGGCGTTCAACGCCATCGACAACAACCCGGCCACGTTCTGGCACACCGAGTGGCAGGCGGCCGAGCCGGTGCATCCGCATCACATTACTCTGAAATTAGCTGAAGGTCGGGAACTCGGTGGCATCGATTATCTGCCGCGTCAGGATTCTACTTCCAATGGACGCATCGCCAACTACCGCGTTGAAGTCAGCGCCGATGGCAACAGCTGGGCGCAGGTATCGAGTGGTACCTTCATCGACTCCGCCACTGAACAACGCGCCCTGTTCGATGAACTGATTCTGCCGTTGAGTGTCGAATTGCCCGCGCCCGGTGCGGTTGAAGCCGGTCAGCCGGTGCAGTTTTCAGCCAGCGGCGAAGGCGGCGACGGCACGCTGGAATACGCCTACGACTTTGGCGATGGCAACAGCCGCGGTTTCTCCACCGATGCCAACGCCAGCCACAGTTATGCCAACGCCGGTCACTATCCGGTGATCGTCACGGTGCGCGATGCAAGCAACGACACCGCCAACGCCAACCGTTTGCAGACCGTGCATCGCACCCTGACCGCGAACGCGCCAACACGGGCATCCAGCATTCAGCAGGCCAATGGCCGGATATATACCGCCAATACCGATGCCGGAACCGTGACGGCCATTAACGCCACAACTTTGCAGGTGGATTGGGAAACCAGCGTCGGTGAAAAACCGCGGACGTTGGCCATCGCCAATAACGGCGATGTCTGGGTAACCAACCAGGGCAGCGACAGCCTGAGCGTGCTCGATGGCAGCAGTGGCGCCGAGGTGAACACCGTCGACTTGCCGCGCGGTTCGCAGCCCTATGGTGTGGTGTTTAATCCGGCGGGTTCTGCGCTGTACGTCAGCCTGGAAGCCAGCGGCGAACTGCTGTCGCTCGATACCGGCACCGGCGCGCAACTCGACAGCCTGGATGTGGGCGCAACGCCGCGCGGTCTGGCGGTGTCGGCCGATGGTCAGAACATCTACGTGACGCGCTTTATATCGCCGGTGCAGCCGCAAGGCGAAGTGCGGCGGGTCAGTGCCTCTGGGTTGAATCTGGCCGAAGTGATCGTGTTGCAGAACGACACCACGACCGTCGATGGCGAAGACCGCTCTCAGGGTTATCCGAACTATCTGGCGTCGGTCACCCTCTCGCCCGATGGCGAACGCGCCTGGATCCCATCGCAGAAAGTGAATACCGGTCGCGGCACTTTCTTAAGCGGTGAAGCCCTGACGTTTGAGAGCACGGTGCGCACCATCGTCTCGCAAATCGATCTGGCGACGCACGACGAAGACTTCGCCGCCCAGTTCGATTTCAACGACGCCAACCTGGCGACCGACGCGGTGTTCACGCCGCTCGGTGACTATGTGTTCGTCGCGCTCCAGGCCAACAACAAGGTCGAGCTGCTCGACGCCTACGCCGGTTCCAGCCTGGGTCAGCTGATCACCGATCGCGCCCCAAAAGGTCTGGCGATCAGTGACGATGGCCGCCGACTCTACGTGCACAACTTTATGGGCCGCAGCGTGGAAGTGTTCGACACCGGGGGTCTGATCGACGGCACCAACTTCCTGGCGCCGTCGCTGGCGCTGGTCGATACCGTCGGCACCGAAGCGCTGTCGGCTCAAGTGCTCAACGGCAAGCGCATCTTCTACAACGCCGACGACACCCGCATGGCGCTCGATGGCTACATGACCTGCGCGTCCTGCCACATCGATGGCGATTCCGACGGCCGCGTCTGGGACTTCACCAATCGCGGTGAAGGCCTGCGCAATACTCGCAGCCTGATCGGCGCCGCTGGCACGCGCGATGGCAATGTGCACTGGACGGCGAACTTCGACGAAATCCACGATTTCGAAAACGATATTCGCAACGAGTTCGGCGGCAGCGGCTTCTTGTCGGCGGCCGACTTTGCCGCCACCTCCGATCCACTCGGTGCGGCCAAAGCCGGACTGAATGCAGACCTGGATGACCTGGCGGCTTACGTCACCTCGCTCGCAGAAACACCCGCGAGCCCGTACCGCAACAGCGATGGCAGTTTGACGGCCGACGGTGTGGCCGGCGAGGCGCTGTTCAACAGTTTGAATTGCGCCTCCTGCCACAGCGGTGACTACTTCACCGACGGCCAGCGCCACGATGTCGGCACCATCCAGACCAACTCCGGTCAGGGCAGCGGTCAGTCGTTGGCCGGTGTCGGTTTCGATACACCGTCACTGCTCGGTCTCTGGTTCAAAGCGCCGTACCTGCACAACGGTCAGGCCGCCACCTTGGAAGACGTGCTCGATTCCAGCAGCCACGGTGGCACGGCAACCCTGACCGCTCAGCAGCGTCAGCAATTGGCCTCATACCTTCTGCAACTGGAAGGCCCGGAGGCGTTGCTGACCGGTACCGGTCGGTTGCAATCGAAATCCAGCGGTCGCTGCGCCGATGTGGAAAGCGCCGGCAGTGCTGACGGGGATGATGTCTTGCTCTGGGGATGTCATGGCAATGCCAACCAACGCTGGCAAGCCACGCCAACCAGCGCGGGTTATCTGACGCTGACCGCCGAGCATTCCGGTAAATGTCTGGATGTGGATGGCAACTCCACCAGTGCAGGCGCCAACGTGCATCAGTGGACCTGCAACGGTGGCGATAACCAGCAGTGGTTGCCGGTCGATACCGGTGATGGCTACTTCCAGTTGCAGTCGCGTCGCAGCGGGCATTGCCTGGGCTTGCTGAACGATGGCACCGCCAATGGCGTGTCGCTGGAGCAGCAAGTCTGCTCGGCCAGTGATGGCCAGCGCTGGCGGCAAAACTGAGGCGAGCTGAGCCCGGTCAGTGTGTGGCCGGGCTCAGCCGTTCCACCGGTTCACGCTGCGCCACCAGTAACGGCCAGTCCGCTTCCGGATGTGCCAGTTGATGAGTGCGCAGCGCGAACGCCTCGGCGACATTCGCCGGGGTCAGACAGTCCTGCACCGGGCCGACCACCAGCGGTCGGCCCGCCTTCATGAGTAACACCCGATCGGCGTACTGCGCGGCTAAATTGATGTCGTGCACGATGGCCAACACACCGATTTTTTGCGCCGTTAATTGTTGCACCAATTGAAACACCTGATGCTGATGCGCCGGGTCCAGACTCGAGGTGCATTCATCCAAAAATAAGTAGCGATGTTCGGCCGTGGACGACAACAACTGGTGCAGCACGCGCGCCAGATGCACGCGCTGCATTTCGCCGCCGGACAGCGTCGGAAAGGAACGCTCAGCCAGATGTTCGGTGCCGGTCAGACGCAGTCGTTCCAGCGCCAGATGTTTTTCCACCGCCTTGCGTTTGCGGCCATAAGGCGTGCGCCCGAGCGCCACCACTTCCCAGGCCCGAAACGGAAAATGCAACGGACTCGACTGCGGCATCACAGCGCGCACCTTGGCCAGCTCGGCGCGGGAAAACTCGCTCAGCGGATGACCATCGAGTTCGATAGCACCGTCTTGCAACGGCCACTGCCCACTGAGGATTTTCAGCAAGGACGATTTACCCGCGCCGTTGGCGCCGAGCACAGCGAGCAACTCGCCCGGTTGCAGTTGCAGATCGATGCCGTCAACCAGAGTGCGCTTACCGACGCGCCAGGTTAATTGCCGGGCATTAATCATGGCTTTTTATTCATGGTTCAGTGCCCCGTCGTTCTGTCGCAGCAATAAATAAAGGAAAAAAGGCCCGCCGATCAGCGCGGTGATGATGCCAATGGGCAACTCCGCCGGTGCTACCACGAGGCGGGCCAGGATGTCGGCCCAGACAAGCAGGGCGGCACCGACGATACCGGACAGGGGAATCAATGCCCGGTGGTCGGGCCCAATGGAGAGCCGCACCAGGTGCGGCACCACCAAACCGACAAAGCCGATCATGCCGGCGACAGAGACGCCAGCGCCCACGGCCAGGGCAGTGAACACAAACACCAACCGGCGAATGCGATGCGGATCGATGCCCAGGTGTTCACACACCGATTCACCCATCAGCAACACATTCAGCGCCGGTGCCAGTAAGGGAAAGGCGATCAGCGATACCACTATCCAGGGCGCTGAGACCGCCAGATCGCGCCAGGTAACCGACGCCAGCGAGCCCATACTCCAGAAGGTGAAGGAGCGCAGCGCCGCGTCGTTGGCGAGAAAGGTCAGGATGCCCGACACCGCCCCGGCGAAAGCGGTGATGGCAACACCGGCGAGTATCAGGGTGGTGATCTGACCGCCGCCGGGCGTGCGCTTGGCGATCCAGTAAATGATCCAGGTAACCGCTAAGGCACCGCCGAACGCCGCCAGCGGCAACGCCAGAAAACCGAAGCTGGTCATCCAGCCGGCGAGCAGCGTATTGCCGAGCACAATCACCGCCAGCGCCGCCAGGGCCGCGCCGCTGGAAACACCGATCAAGCCCGGATCAGCCAGCGGGTTGCGAAACAGGCCCTGAATGGCGGCGCCGGCCATGGCCAGAGAGGCGCCGATCAGCATACCCATCAGCAAACGCGGCATACGGATATCGCTGAGCACAATCTGCACATGACGCGGCAATTCAATGGCGCTGCCCGGCCACCACTGCAAAGTCCATAAGCCCAATTGGTCCAGCGATACCGGCACCGCGCCAATGGCCAGCGCCATGACTACAGCCAGTGCCAGCAGGGCGCACATGGCCAGCGAAAACGGCGTGGTGTTCATGAAGCGTCGGCCATGCGCTCCGCGAGTTGTTGCAGTGACCAGCCCAAACGCGGGCCAAAGGTCAGCAGATCGATGTCATCCACGCTGTAGATATGGCCGTTTTCCGCCGCAGCGGTCAGACGCAGGGCCGGGTTGGCGGCCAGCGTCGCCAGATCGTTCTGGCTGTGAAACACCAGAATGGCATCCGGATTGGCTTCAATGGCGGCTTCCGGCGTCAGCGGCTTGTAGCCTCGAATATCGGCAAAGACATTGTTAAAGCCGGCAATCTGTAGCGCACCGTTGGCGAGCGTGCCAATACCGGCAACCTGGAAACCGCGCGAACCGCCATCCATAACAAACATAACGTTCAGTTCGCCGACGCGTTCGGCCAGCTGTTGCTGGGCACTGTGCACTTCATCCTCGACCTGATCGGCCAATTCAGCGCCAGCGTCACTGAGCCCCAGCGCAGTGCCGGTGGCGCGGATTTTATAAGTCAGGCCATCGAGTGTGGGTTCGTTTTCCAGGATGTCGATCTGCACGCCAGCGGCGATCAATTGCTCCAGCGTATCCGGCGGACCGGCATCTTCGGTGGTGATGATGCGCTCGGGTGCCAGCGATAAAATGCCCTCGGCCGACAGCGTGCGCATATAGCCGACGTCCGGCAGTTCAGTCGCTGCTTCAGGATAAATAGACGTGGTGTCGACGCCGACCAGGCGGTCTTCAGCGCCCAATGCATAAACGATTTCGGTGATCGAACCATCGATGGTGACCAAACGTTCGGCCTGCGCCAGGCCGGTCAAAGTGATGGCCGACAGGGCAAAAAGGGCGGTCTTCAAAGTCATGCAGTTACCTCAGTAGCGGTCAGTTCATCCAGCAGCGCGCGCCAGTCGGCACGTTCGGCATTACCTTCGTGGCGCTCGCCAAAGAACTGCACGATGGAGTTGCCCTGGGCATCGAAGGCTTCCAGTGACGTCACCTGACCATCGCTGGTCGGGCGGCGGATCACCCAGGCTGAATCGATCGCTTCGGTGCCCAGATGCAGGTTGAAACCCGGATCGAGAATGTTGAACCAGGGGCCGGTGCGCAGCAGTTTCTGCGGTACGGCGGTATGAATCTGCACAGCACCGGCGTTGCTGACAAAGGTCATCAGCGGAATGGCGCGGTCGCGGCAGGCGCTGATAACGGTTTCGCAAGCGCTGACATCGACGCGTTCGGCAAGCTCAGTACCGGCGGCTTCGAGTGCGCTCAGACGATCAGTTTCATGACGTTTCAGCAGGCCATGAAACTGGTGTACATCGGTAATCGCCAGCCACTCGGTACGGAATTTAGCGACGTCTTTTACCGCGCGACGTTCCAGGCTGGCAGCCGGTTCCAGCGCCGGGACATCGCTCAGTTGCGCACTGTATTCCGCGATCAGAGCGTTCCAGGCGTCGAGGTTGCTGGTGTCTTTGCGATAGATCTTGATCACCGCCGTACCGCTGGCATCGAACACCTGCAAGCTGTGGCGTTCATCTTCTTCAACCGCCACCACAAAGGCCCATTTGGAGAAGAACAAACGCTGGTCCTGTGCGCCGAGAAACAGCCCGGTCTGCTCGCCACCTTTCAGTTCGCCAAAGGCGCCGGTGGTTTCGTGCACGGCGTTATCGTTACGCACCAGCGCCATGACCGTGCCCAGCTTGGGCAGGTTGCTGGCCAGTTGGTGACCGCTGACTTCGAGCCAGGTCACGCCGTCGCCCAGACGGGTCAACAACAAATCAAGTTCGCTGACACCGAGCAGCTCGGCGGCATTGCGAATGCGCAGTTTGGGGTTGTCAGCCCTGAGCTTGGCCCAGGCCTGAGCCAGTTCAGCGTGAATCATGGTGTGCCTCTGACGGTTTGATGGTTAAGCCTTCCGTGAGAACAGCGATGCTTGTCATAATTTAAATAAAAACCATTCTCATTTAAAGGGATAAAGGAAATATGCTCGGTCAACACCAAGCGAGATAGCGTTAGCGCGCCATCGACTTCCTGGCCAAAGCGACCCAAGGTGGGTTTGGCATCAGCAGCCAGGCGAATGAGGGATGACCGGATTGGGACCGTTTAAGGGCCGCTGAAAAATGGGACGTTGCAGCGCCCCGGATCCGTAAAATTGAGTCGCTGGCCGAAGCTGCAGTGGCCGGCCAGATTCGGCCAAAACATTGAAAATGCAACTAATTCGCAATACCATCGCCTTCCTGCACATTCTCGATGCTCTGACTTTTTAAGAGAGCCCCATGACTGCGAATTCCACCTCGAACAACGCCAGCCGTTTGCACGGCGAATCCCTGACTGTGGGTTATGACGACGCCAACATTCTCGATGGCGTCGATTTCCAGGTGCCCGATGGCGAAGTGACCATTCTGGTCGGGCCGAACGGCAGCGGTAAGTCTACGCTGCTGAAAACGCTGGCGCGTATTCTGTCGCCGCGTTCCGGGCAGGTGATTCTCGATGGTGACGACATTCACCGCAGCAAAACACGTGAAGTCGCCAAGAAGCTCGGCCTGTTGCCGCAAGGGCCAATTGCGCCGGAAGGGCTGACGGTCCGCGAGTTGGTCGGTCAGGGCCGGTTTCCGCATCAGAGCTTGTTGCGTCAGTGGTCGAGCGACGACGAGCGCGCGGTGAACAGCGCCATGGAAACCGCGCGGGTGATGGAGTTTGCCGACCGGCCGGTCGATGGTTTGTCCGGTGGTCAGCGCCAGCGTTGCTGGATTGCCATGGTGCTGGCGCAGGAAACCGATCTGATTCTGCTCGATGAACCGACCACTTTTCTCGACCTGAAAGTCCAGGTCGATCTGATGGATATGCTGGTCCGCCTGGCGCACGACACCGGCCGCACGCTGGTGGTGGTGTTGCACGAACTGAATCTGGCGGCGGCTTATGCCGACCGGTTAGTCATGCTGCGCAGTGGCCGAATTGAGCAATCCGGTACGCCGGAAGCCATCTTTAACAGCGCCAATCTGAAGGCGGTGTTTGATCTCGACGCGCACGTGATTCGCGACCCGCATTCGCAACGCCTGCTCTGCGTGCCATCGTCTCTGGGCAGCATTGCTTCGACCGTTGAAGTTGGAGCCCGCATCGCATGACGGCCGCTGCCGTCGCTCCCACCGGATCGCGCCAACATCTGTGGCTGGGCTTGTCGGCCCTGCCGCTGTGCGTGTTGGCGGTTACCGTGCTGTTTGGCTGGCACGTTGCCGTGGGCGCTCGTTCGGTGCCGTTGGGCACGGTTTTTCAGGCGTTGCTGCATTTCGACCCCAGTCAGTTCGATCACATCATCGTGCGTCAGTTGCGCTTGCCGCGCGCCGTTATTGCGGTTCTGGTCGGCGCCAGTCTGGCGGTTGCCGGGGCCTTGTTGCAGGGCGTAACGCGCAACCCGCTGGCTGAGCCGCACATTCTGGGTTTGATGGCCGGTGCGTCGTTTGCCGTGGTTATGGTCATTGGCGTCTTTAACTGGCTGGGTGGTTTCTGGTTACCCTGGGTCGCCGCTGCCGGAGCTTTAATGGCAGCGCTGGTGGTGTGGCTGATTGCTCAATGGGCGCCCGGTGGCGCGACGCCGCTCACTTTGACGCTCGCGGGTGCGGCCATGACCGCCTTTCTCACCGCGCTGATTTCCGTGGCGCATCTGCTGAATCAGGATTCCTTTGAGCAACTGCGCGTCTGGCTGGTCGGCTCGCTGGCCGGTTCTGGCCGGGAACTGGTGTGGGTGGCGTTGCCGTGGCTGGGTTTTGCGCTGGCGCTGGCCATGTTACTGGCCAACAAGGTGACCATTCTGGCGATGGGCGACGAGGTTGCGCTGGGTCTGGGGGTGCGCACCGGCTGGTTAAAAATACAGGCGCTGGTTTGCGTGGTCGCGCTGACTGCAGGTTCGGTTGCCTTAGCGGGCCCGCTGGCCTTTGTTGGTTTGGTCATTCCCCACGCCGTGCGGCTGTTTTTTGGTTCGGATTACCGCTGGATCGTGCCGTATTCGGCGTTGATCGGCGCGGGTTATTTGCTGGGTGTCGACATCATCGCCCGGCTGATTCTGCGCCCGCAGGAAATCGCAACCGGCATTGTCACCGCCTTGGTCGGTGCGCCGCTGTTTATTCATCTGGTTCGGCAGCGAGCGCGCTGATGGCAAAAACGTCTCCCACGGCTTATTGGACGGTGCGTCTGGCGAATGAACGTCTGGCGCTGCGCTTACCGCGCCAACCGGTGCTGGCATCCGTCGGCCTGTTGCTGGCATTGCTGGCGTTACTGGCGCTGAGCCTGATGCTGGGCAGCTATTCCATGTCGCCAGCCGAAGTGTGGCAGGTACTCAAGGGGCTGCACGCCGAATCGGACCGCGCCATTGTGGTCTGGGAATTCCGCTTTCCGCGCACATTGGTGGCGGCGCTGGTGGGTGCCATGCTCGCCATGTCGGGTGCGGCGTTGCAAAACGTCACGCGCAATGGCCTGGCCGACCCGGCGTTAGTGGGCATTTCCCAGGGCGCGGGTCTGGCGGTGGTGACGTTGACCATTGTCTGGCCGCAACTGCCCGGCGCCTGGTACCCGTGGGCGGCCTTTTGCGGGTCGCTGATCGTTGCCGCGTTAATTCAGGGCTTAAGCTGGAACCGGCAGGGCGGCAGTTCCATTCGCTTTATTCTGATGGGCATTGGCATGGCGGCCTTTATTACCGCCATTACCTCGGCCTTGCTGACCTACGGCGATGTTCAGCGTGCGTTATCGGCGTTGGCCTGGCTCAGCGGCAGCTTGCACACCGCAGGCTGGCCGGATGTGCAGATGCTCGCCGTTTGGCTGGTGGTTTTGATGCCGCTGGCACTGGGGTTATCGCGCGCCATGGCCGCGTTGCAAATGGGCGAAGACACCGCTGTTGGTCTGGGCGTATCGGCCCGGCGCGTGCGTTATGCGCTGATCAGTGTGGCCGTGGCGCTTGCCGCCATTGCCACCGCCGTGGTGGGCCCGCTGGGGTTTGTCGGCTTAATTGCGCCGCACGCCGCGCGTCGTCTTGCCCGCTCTGGTGTGGGTTTGCATCTGTTGCTCACGGCGACGCTGGGTGCGTTTCTGGTTATGCTCGCTGACCTCCTTGGTCGTGTGCTGTTCGCCCCCATACAGATACCCGCGGGCTTGGTAACCGCCATTATTGGCGTGCCCTTCTTTGTGGTGTTGCTGCACCGGGCTCAGGCCAAAACGACCTTTTAGTCACCGCTTCAGGTGCAACGAATAACAGAGGTGTGCAGGTAGGAGTCATGACCGAATTTTGCGCGCAATACAGCCGTGATGTCGGTGAACCGCTGGCCGGAACGGCCACTCACGCCCAGTCGAACCTGTTGCTGAGCTGGCCCATCGGTCATTGGACGCGCACCTATCATCAGGCCAAAACGATGACGCCTGAGGTCTCGCAAGCGGTGCGCGAATTGGTTGAAAGTGGCCGCCGCATTAACCTCATTCACCGCGCCGACCAACCGCGCGGCGTGCATCGCGCCTACCGCATGCCCGAGTGCGAAGCCTTCGATATTCCCACCGACGAACTGCACGACTTCTTAACAGCACTGCAACAAGGCCGGCCATTGGATTCCTGGTATGCAGGCTCCGTTGAACAGCGAATCGTGCTGTGCTGCACCCACGGCGTTAAAGACAAATGCTGCGCCAAATTCGGCAACGCCAGCTTCAAAGCGCTCGACGAAGCCTCGCAAGACTACACCGGTGAATTTGAAATTTGGCAGAGCACGCATCTGGGCGGTTGCCGACTGGCCTCGGCCGCGCTGGTGTTTCCGGCGCTGCGCAAATACGGCCGCATTGAACCGGAACAGGCCATGGCGTTGCTCGATGCCGAGCGCCGCAATCAGCCATATTTACCCTGCTATCGCGGTGATGCAGCGCTGAGCCCGGCCCAGCAGATGGCCGATATTGAAGCGCGCAACCAATTGCAGCGTGTTGGCATTGAACCCACCCGGGTGAGCATTATTACCGAGCAGAGCCGCGATAACGGCGACCAGCATTTCGAGATGCAGTGGCAAACCAGCGACGCATCGGGAAACCTGAGCATAGAACTGAACCCCATCACCAGCGTTCGCTACGCCACCTGCGCCGACATCGACGCCGGCGAACCCCCCGTCGAACACCCCACCTGGCAACCGCAGGTTGTTGATCCTTCTCGCTGAGTGTTCGCACAGCGCACAGCGCCAAATCGGGCGTTCTGCCCATTCTTGAACATCGTTCATTTCCTAAAAGCGGACACATCCGCGCCACCTAATCTTGAACTCCATCACATTTAGCGTTAACCGTAGATCCGCTGCAGATTTCGCGTTACGACAAGTAAAACCCTTGGTGTGCCCTGTAACCGGCCCGGCGGTAGCGTGGTTATTGTGAAGAGTCTATTGGTGAAGACGTTCTTGGTTGCGGATAGGCGTTATCGCAAGCAGGATACGCGTTCTGAAAGGATTAACGTAGTTATCTTGATGCCCTATTAACGGTACAAAGCACCGTTGTTGCGACGTATATCCAGGTATAAACCGGGATATACGTATTGGGAGCGCTGATACACGGAATAGGCGTCCATTAGGACGGTTTCTCTGGAATTGATATGAGCAATATTAAGCTTTCAACCACTCCGGGATATGAGATTTCCACAGGAATGGAGCAAAACGATGTGGCAGCGTGAAGCCAAGTTTGCGCCTGAATAAGAGGCGTAAATGACAATGAATAAGCTGTTATGTGAAAGGAGAGTATGAGTGATTAAAAAGATTGCGATCGCCAATATTAAAGGGGTTGGTGATGGCACGAGAAACGGGCTATACGAATTTGATATTCTCAAAAATAAGCCTAGTATTTTGGTCGCGCCAAATGGATTCGGTAAAAGCTCCCTAGCTACTGCTTTTAAATCTCTTAAAAGTACAAAAATAGAACTTCATAAAGATGATTTTCATCGAGGCAGAGATGATTTAGATCCGAAAATAGAAATCTCATATTCAGATGATGATGGGAATGTAGTAGTAATTTCCGCTGATAATTCCAGCAACGAAATTAGCAATGCCTTTGACTATTTTGTCATTAATAGCCAAGTTTTCGCTAAAGCCAGAAAGAATAGAATTGGAGGCCATGTCATTGCCTCTGCTTCATTAGAGATACCCCCAATTATATTATCAGGCAGCATACCAGAAAAAACCTATTTCAATTACTCGGTAAGGAATCATAAGAAAAGAATTGGGCGGAATGGAAAAGTTCTACCCAATATCCAGGGAGTTTATAAGAATGGAAAATTTATAGCTGAACTAAACAATAATCTAATTTATCTTGATAGGGCTTCAGGCCAACGCGTCCAAGAAAGAGTAGATTCATTCATCCAAAGATTGAATGGCCAAACCGGATCTCGAGAAGATCTATTAGATTGGATTGATCAAAATGAGTTGCAATTCCTAGAGGGAACAAGAAACCTTTCAAATATCGCCGATGTATGCGATTCATTTGATTTGGGTTTCACAACTTCTGCCGAGAACTATTTGGCAGCGATTCAGATGGCGTCCGACTTCAATGAGAATTCAGATGTATTTAAGAAGGCAGTAAAAAGAACCATATATGATTTTGAAAAGTCCGCCTATGAAAGGTTGTTTGATGATTTTAACTCCAGCTGGATTGATTTTAAGCCAAAAGAAAAAGATGAAAAATTGGTTGTAGAATTGCCAAAGGTTCACCAGGTTTCAAATGGCCAGAGGGATGTGATGTGCTTTATAGCACTTCTTAAAAAAGCTGAGCTTAAGCTAACTAAAAAAAGAAGCATTCTGATAGTAGATGAGGTTTTCGATTATCTTGATGATGCCAACCTTATAGCTGTTCAATATTATGTTACTCAGCTGATAGCGAAGTTTAAGGAGGATGGAAAAATGCTTTACCCCATTATCCTTACACATCTAGACCCTGCATTCTTCCGAAACTATACATTCAGCAATCAAAAGGTTTTTTATCTTGAAAGGCGAGACGCAAAGATAAACCCCAATTTGAGGAAGTTGCTTTTAAATAGAGATGATCCTGCAATTAAGGATGATGTCTCCAAATATCATTTGCATTACGAGCCAGAGCCAATAGATATTCGGCCAGCATTTGAGGCTTTAGGCTTAAAGCCAACATGGGGAGATTCATCCATTTTTGAGCAGTATGTTTTTTCTGAGTTTGATAAATATGCCGCCGATGATACTGCTTACGACCCATTTGCCGTTTGTTGCGCATTACGCAAGAAGGTTGAGAAATACGCCTATGAAAAATTGAATAGTGATGAATTAAGGTCAGAATTTCTTGCCACACATAAAACACCAAATAAGTTAAGGCTTGCTGAGAGCAAAGGTGTTGTGGTTCCAGAGTCATTCTACTTGTTGGGTATAATTTATAACGATGGAATGCATTGGAAAAACAATGAGTCAGCTATATCTGGGAAGTTGGAAAATATTATCCTTAAAAAAATGATAAAGGAACTTCTGTGACCAATTCTATAGCCTCCGTATCACATAACAAGGCGTTGCTGTCGGACAAATTTTCCGCTGCGCTCCAAATTTGCCGCAGAGCGCGGCGTTATGTGCAGCCCATCCTGGTACATTGAAGGGATATTGAATGGAAGAGTCACTTAGAGTATTGGAAGTTGCTGGCTACTTAATCGCGACTGTAGCGCTTGTTTGGCTAATAAAAATAGTAATTACCCTAAAGTCTGCAATTGAATCTCAGAAATCAGTTATTGATTCATTAACGACACACGCTGATTATGTTGGTGGTTTACAGAGCACCGTTTCAAAGCTTTATGATCCAACAGAAATAGAAAAAATAATCGACGTAAAGGTACAGTCAGAAATTTTGGAGAGAGAAGCTTCATTCAATCGATCTGAGAAAAATTCGATAGATAGTTTTAATACCTTGCTATCATACGTATCTATTTCCACAGTGTATTTATCTGATATTTCTCTAGAGGCTATTTTAAAAGGGCTAAAGGGAAAATATGATGCAGACTTTCTAGCAAAATATGCTAGGCATTGCCGTCAAGAGGTTTTGAAGGTCAGGCACGAAGAACTAGAAAAATATGAAAAAACACATAACAAGTAAAGGCAGCATCGCCCTTCGGGCTGGACACGCTAACGCGCGCCGCTGCTTTAGGCGTTAGACTTCATTGGAGAACTCCGTGGCTAATGAAATGCTTGAGGCACTAACAGGAGGGATTGGAGCAGAGGTCGGAAAGCCTGTGAGGATGTCGTTTTTTGAGAAGGAAAGATTCATAAAACAGAATGAGGCATTTCAGCAATGTGCGGCTTGGCGCAAGCAGTTAATCCTCGATGCGGCCGCGCTTTCGATATTTAATCAGTTAGTAATTCTCCCATATCACGGTGCTACAAATTTTTATACTGACTCGAAGAAGTCAGGCATAAGTCGTATACGTATGGGAACTCAACACCTTGATCGTGAATTTGTTTTAACAGCTTCAAAAGTTACACGTCAATTCTTTGCAATAACACAGGAATTTCAGATCCACGTCGAAAACTTGCATATCTCAAATATCGCTGAGTTTGTTGAATTTTGGATAGAGCGTTCTAAAGAATATGGCTAAGTCACCCTACAAAGACAGAACGCTACTGCTTAAGGAAATTTCTTCCTTTACCACTCGGAACGGCAGTTTTTTTAAGCAAAATGCCAAGCGAATGAGCGATCTTTTTGAGATGTCGGTATATAACGATGCAGTGAAATTTTATCGACGAAAAAAGTATGCAATCCGTGCGAAAAATATTATGCGAGACGGCACTTTCAAATATAAACTGTCAACTTCCGGCCTGAATGAAAACTTTTCTTACTTTATTGCTGAGAAAATAAAATCTGGAAATATGGTTGATTGTGTTGAAATTCATCATAATATAAAAGTTCAATCCAGCCACGATCCACACATATATTTTTCAGCTGACGTATCTATTGCGAAAAAAGACGGCACCTCAACCGAAAAGCAGAAAAACAATAGATCACATAGTTATATTCCAAGCAAAAAATTGATTACATTTTTCGAAGTAAAGAATATGAACCCTTTTCCAGAGGTTCTTTTTAGCTTTTCCGGGATTATCTACGAGATTAAGCCCGAATTTCTTCTTGATCCAAGTGCTTTAGGCATCGATCTTGGAAGAAAACATCTTACTCCATGTTTGGTTTTTTCTGGAGCTGGTGGTCAGCACGTGGAATCAGTCTGCGAAAAACTTGGTGAAAGATACGGTTGCAATATAATTCGTGGTCTATATGCCAACAAAGGAAAAATATACTCATATGATAAGCTCAGAACATATGATGGTTAACAAGATCAGGCACGGCGACGTCTATTACATTGCTCCATTTCGTGGCCGCGCATGCTGGCGGCGTTAGCTTCTCTTGAGGCAGGTTCATGATTCTATACAAGTACATGTCCTTCGGTGCTGCTCGAAAGGTGATTGAAACCCTGTCACTAGGATTTTCATGTCTTGAAGATTTGAACGACCCTTTTGAATGCACAGCCTTTGGTTTTGAAGATAGCGATGAGTCTATAATCGCGAAAACCGCCACGGATGCTTGTAGAACCCGTTTCTCGAGGAAATACGGTGTTTTATCGTTGACTCGTCAGCCGTTAAACGCGCTTATGTGGTCGCATTATGGAGACTCTCATCAAGGAGTAGTTCTTGGGTTCGATTGCGATTTGACGGGCTTTTCAGACCCGCAAAGCAATGTGATTCCAAGCCAGTACGGAGAGATGATCTACTCGGCTACGAAGCCGCACAACGATCTCCCCATGATTGGCGAAGATGAGCTACTGAATATTGGTGGTAGGCTCCGCTTTGACTCGAGTGCCTTCAACCTAATGAAGAGAGCTTTTCTGTATAAGTCTCTCGAGTGGGCATACGAAGATGAAGTCCGTGTTGTAAAGAATATAGAGGATATCCCCTTCGGTTATCACACTGGTGGCGGTCGCTATCGTGAATGGAATAAGGTGACTGTCTCTGGTCGACCTCTATATTGCTTTGATGTGCCGGAGAACTCACTTAAGGAAATGTACTTGGGGCGGCATTTATATCGAAATGTTACCAAAGACGGCTCTGTTACTGATGAAGAGTTGAAAGGTGTGCTCCAGTCTTGGGGGAGAAAAGATATAAAGATAATGCAATGTGAACCTGATGTTCACTCATGGAAGCTCGTTGCAAAACCATTTATAAACAAAAGCTAACCAATGGCTGTTGGCGGACGCACCTACGCTGACTCTCCAGCACGCCGCAAAGCCAGGGCGTTATGTGTAAGAGGTAGGCAATGGACGGACCGTGGTCAGAAGGACCAAAAGAATTACTTCAGCACGCTGTAGATCATATTGCACATGACGATGATTTTGACAGACGGATCGCCATGATCAGCGTTGACAATGCGGTCGAACTCATGATCAAAACGTATCTCGGTCTACCTCGACGTAAAGGCAAAGGAGGTAAACCCTCTCGGAAGCAGCTTGAAGAGGCGAGCAACTCATTTCCTATTCTTCTAGATTTACTTGAAGAATTCGCAGGTGAAAAGCTTACCGGTGTTAGTCTTGATGAAATCGAGTGGTATCACAGAATTCGGAATCAGCTCTATCACTCTGGTAATGGAATAACTGTAGAAATTGCTAGGGTGCAAACCTATTTATCTTTGGCCAAAACGTTATTTCAAAACCTTTTTAACGTTGAGCTATCTCTGATTTCAGAGAGCCAGATCCAAAAGAAACTGGGTATATTTTTGGGTAAGTGGGGCATCTTCGAGCATGAGCTTATTGGTCGAGCTAAATCTTTGAATTTACCTGATCATAGGCCCGGGGCACTGATTTTCTATAAAGCCGAGCAACCTATCAAAGAACTCTGGCAGGAAACGAAGAATTTTAGAAATATTGCGGTCCATAAGCTGGAAGCCCTTGAGGCCAAGGACTTTGACCAACCAATTGCGAATATAGATAAGCTGCGAGAGATTGCCACGAACTATGTATAACAAGGCAATGAAATTCACTCCGGCCCTTTGGGCCTGCACCAGTTAACAGGACACCCATCATAGGAAATCGTTAAGATGGTGCTCTGTTAGTTCGACAAGGTCCCTAATAAATAATGGGCGTAAGTGATAATTAATAAGTCGTTCGAATAATAAGTGTCCCAAAAAATGGAGTAATGTGATTGTCTGAGATCGAGAAATATTCAGGGTATAAAGTTTGCCATGAATTTAAAGCCAATATTAAGTGCTTTCGCCTTCATGAATATAACGATGGAGACTTCAATGAACTTTTTCATGAGCATATTCCTAAGCACAGAATTAATAGCGGCAATGCAGCTGAGTTTATGAGGGCATTGGTCATTCGTCATTCTGCACTTGGAGATCCGGAGATACTTCGTACTTACCTTAATAAACGCGGACAAAATCCAAGTGCCATTGACTTCGGAAAGGCAGTTATTGAATACCCACAGCCAGGATTAATTAGAAAGTACTTCACAAGCGGTGGGATTACTGCATGGTATGATGAGGTCATTTCTAAATCAGCCTTTAGGCCGTCGGGTAGTTAAGGTAATGCTGACATGGCCCGGTACCCTCGTGCACATAGTGCATTGGACCGTGCTATACATGGTCGGTGTTGGCGGTGTTAGGCATACAACAAAGTACGATGTATGGACGAAATAGGGAAAGTCATAAGCCGATATGATGAAGGCTACGTAGGGCAAAGCTTGCGATCTCTCGATGACCTAAATAGGTTTACCGGAACTTTTGTCAGGGATGTGGCAGAGATTTACGACTGCATTACTAGGATGCGAAACATCGACCGTAATCCTACGGGATTCAACTTGGACGATGCTCCAATCTTGGGGTTACTAACCAGAATATGGAAGTTATTAAAAGAAATAGTAATCTATTACGAACAAGACAACGCGGAAATTATAAGTATATTGGAAAGGCCATTAATCGAAGCGGCGGTCACGGCGGAATATTTGTTAATTAGTGATTTAGTCGTAATTGAGGATTACAGAAAATGCTCCTACAAAGACCGATTGAGGATACTTCGTGAACTTACGGAAGGCTCTAATTTTTTTGAGACAAAGGCAGGTAAACGACTGCTTGCGTCTATACAGGAAAAAATGGATTTAGAGGGTTTTTCAGAAGAGGATTTCAAGGAACAAAAGAGAAATAACTGGAAGCTTCAGGGAAAGTCATTTTTCGATATATTCAAGGAAATTACCAACGAGAATTTGTACAAGTACACATATGGGATGATGTCAGAGTCTATACACGGATCATGGAACGAATCTATGGATTGGTGTCTCCAAAAGAATGACGACTCTACATTCTCTGTATATCCGTTCTATCATAAGGCTGATGTGAGATACATATGTCCCACACTCAAGTTTTGCAATGAGTCCTACAGACTCTGGCTAGAGAGAATTGATTGTTTGGATGACAATATGACGGTCGTCCTCGATTGGATCGAAAGAGTTAACACTAGGATATTTATAATATTTGATCAGAAATATGATGGTCCAAATGGCTAACAAAGCCAGTCATAGGTACCAAGAGAACAGCCAAATTAATAAGTTAACGGGACACCCACCGTAGCGGCTAACAAGGCGCTTGTGTAGAAAGGTAAAGGTGGGTGTCCAGTTAATTCAGCATTCAAAAACATAAAAAAGCATTGTAGTTTTTTCCGGGCATTCGGCCCTCCACCGGGCAGCCTTAACTGCGCTTCGCTCTATCAAGGCTTCCGCTGAATTCAGCGTTAGACACAGGGGATTTTCATGGAACAACAAACGCTCTGGATTATATCCGCAATTGGCGCCGGTACCCTTATAGGCGTTTTTCACAAAATGAAGGGAGGCTTCGGCCCTGTAAATCTGCGTGCAGTAGGTATAGTGCTCATAGCATTACTGGCCTCCATCATTTCCCTTGCTAAAGCTAACGATTTAAATGCGGCTCTTGGAATACTTGGTACTATTGCCGGTTATTTATTTGGTGCCAATAGCACTACTGAAAAGAGTGCGAACGGCACCGGGTCTAGCTTGGATGCTAGCGGCTCAGAATTTGGTGACAATGCTAAGTTAGCTGGTAGAGATATTAACGAAACGGTCAATAATATCCAAAGCAAAATAGATGATATAACTAAGATAATAGGCGAAGAAAATAGCAAGATTGATAGACTGGTGGAAAGTCACTCTTCGCCATCAGTCTACTATGAGTATCTTTTGAATACTGTATTTGAGAGGGGCACCAATAAGGTCTATGTCGTTATATCTAGAGTTTTAAAAAAGTGGTCTGTTGAGGGATGGTCCTTGGTTGGGATGACGAATTTATATGATCAATCAGATGCATTGGTCTTAGTTTTTCGTCGTGAAACTGACATTAAAAATGCGGGCGAAGTACAATATTTTGGAAGTTCAGAAAGTAAACCAGAATAGAGATTTCTAGCCCGTAGCTGTTGTTGGAAGCACCGCTTTTTCGCCGCAAGATATTAGCGTTAACGGGAAACCTATGATTGGAATATTGGCTGATATAAAGGCCAAGATACCGAATTTTCTCACGATATCGATACCCTGAGACAGTTAATTAACTAGACATCCACCGCAGCGAAAACAAGTCTTAAGCGACGACCTTGCAAAGCGTTTCGTCGTGAAATGAACGGTTAGTTCGCTCGGTGCTAACCTTAAGTATTTGGTTAGCGTCATTGTCAAACTATTGGCGTGGCAAATAACTGAAGAAGTGTTAGCTAGATAGCTATTTCAATAGATGGTCACTGCAAAATCAGTTAAATGAAATTCTTGTTATCCAAAGTGCCAAAAAAGCAGTTTCGACAGCCTTCTTTAGGAGCAAATGGTGATGGATGAAGATTTAGAAAAATCAGCTTATTCAGCAAAGTCGCTCTCAGAGCGTTTTGAAAAGAAAACTCGAGAAAAACTGCAACAGCAAGCAGCTGATCAAAGAAATACTGATATTTCATTAGAGCAAGTAGCATTACAAAAGAAGTCTAATGACATCGCTAATAATGCTTACCTAGAGGCACAGAAAGCGAATGCAGGTAGCATTAAAGCTTCCCGTAAAGCGACATGGTCCAATATTATTTCGTTTTTCTCTTTAATTGTTGCTATAGCGGCATTGGTTTATACCGTTTACATAAGCCAGTAAATATCAGTTGATTAGTTAGCGAGACGACCATCTCAATAGGTACCCACTAAAACAAGTGGCTAAGATGAGTGTCCGATTGACTTTCTCGGGTAGCTTTATAGTGCAAATTTTTTCTATTAATCGAACAACGCCATCCTAAAAAGGAGTGTCAATGGAAAACAGAGTTTATTATGGAGAATACTCCCTAAAACACTGGATCACACTTGTACTAAGAAGAAACATAATACTTCCAAAGTATCAACGATATTTTGTTTGGAATGAAAATAAAGTGAAGAACTTAATTGATGCATTTAGGAGCCAACAGTTTATACCGCCAGTTACAATTGGCGCATTTAACTCCAATGGTGAAAATAAAAACCTAATTCTAGATGGACAACAAAGAGTCACAAGCATTGTATTAGCACATTTAGATTTATTTCCTGATGTTCAAACCTACAGAAAAGCCGTCGAAAAGTTTGCCAATGATAATGACGACGATGACAACGACCCTTGCGATGATGATCAACTTGACAATATCCTAGAATGGAATGTTAGTCGTTTAACTGATAGGGGGAAGAGCAAAGAGGAAATATTAAATAATATTCCAAAGAATAACTATAAATATACCACCTTAAGTTTGAGTGATGAGTTTCTTGAGAACAACTTTTTAGGATTTTCATACCTTGTACCTAAAACGTCAGACGAGAACGAACAACAACGATATTACTCTTCAGTATTCAGGAACATAAATGTTCACGGCGAACCACTACTTCCCCAGGAAAGTAGGGCTTCATTATATTTCCTAGATCAAGATCTTGTTCAGCTGTTTTCCCCCGAATTCTCAAAAAAACTATTACTAAAATCATTCAACCACGAGACAAAATCCGATTTTTTGAGGTATTTATCGTTATTATCGCAGTACCATAAAAACGGAGATGAGAAAAAGGTGGCAAGAAGTTATAAACAACGAATGGAAAGTTACTACGAAGAGTACATTTACACTGCAATAAACAATGATGACTCAGCCATTTTTGGAAGGTTTACCGACATATTCAAAGATAAAGCTTATGAAGAAAAGCTAGCCCGCCTTGAGCAGGCCTTGAACGACTTAGGGTATTTTAAAACATATAATTCTATAATTGAGATCGATACATATCTCTTTGGGTTGATTTATTACATATTATTTTTAGGCAAAACTATAAGAGTCGACAGTCCAAATGAGATAATAGAAAAACTAGACATGAAAGTAGAGGATTTCAAAAACACAACATCCCATCAGAAGAACCCTAACAACCTGGGTCACCTTAGGAATCGAATTAAAGATTCAATATCAATTTATAGGTACTTGATAACCAATGAAAAAGAATAACTTCATCTTAACTCCAATCTCGGCCATGCTTGATGACGTAGCCTCGGCCACAATAGGCACAAGCAGCGGTATTGAGACGTTTCCTCTGTGCGATTATGTTATGCAATCAGTTTTTTTGAAGATGACGGGAGCACTAGAACAAAAGATGAAGGCTATTAGCTGGGAGATGGCGACCAATGACTATGAATACCGGTACGACAGGTACTATAAACATCCTCTAGGTGAATGTTCTAGTTATCAAGAAAAGAAGGAAATATACAAAGATCTAGTCGAACAAATTTGCAGGGTGAAAAACAAATATTACGATCCAACCTCAATTGATAAATTGCTAGTTTTAGAAAATACCACTAAGAAAATAGAAGGTTTATTTTCAGGTTCAAGCTTGATGATTTGGGCCCAGCGAAGCTTTAATGAGTATCGAGATATATGGGCGACTATAACCGAAAAGCACTTTATTCATGACGCATATAACTTGCTTACTAATGGTAGTAATTTGCCCAATCAAACGGATTCAGGAAAGTCGCTTGTCGACATATACAATAAGCATCTATATCGGCATAGAAATAGGGTTGCCCACAACACATTTTCTTACCAACAAAACTTACCTACATTAGATACTTTAGTGAACATAGACCATAAGTATGATAACTACTTTATCTATTTTTCCATGCTAATGTTAATGGATGAAGTTTTTATTAAACTATTTGATGAATACCTATATTCACTTGAGTATCATTAATACCTGATTCATCCAATAGGTCAGGAATACTAGGACAGCCACTATAATGAACTGCTAAAATACACACCCCGTAAGCCAGATACTTAACAAAAATAGTACAGCCTATGTGGCCGTCCAGATTAAGAATAGATGCTACGCAAATTACCCAGACACCCACCCTAAAAAATCATTAAGATAGGTGCCCAAGTCATCCCCCCTCCTGCCTCTCACCCCCACTAATAAATAAACACCGCCCCTGTAGCTACCTGGCTATTATCCTCCGGGTCGCCATCAAAACCGGTGGCGTTGCTGTCTTCTCGGTTCATGCCTACCGTCAAGGCATTGCTCTCACCTGCGAGTTCAACCGCGTTGTAACCAAATAAGTCACTACTTGATTGGCGGGCGCTGGGTTTTACAAAAGCGAGCAAGCGCCAGTCGGTTTCGCTGAACCGTTTATACACATACACCGCACCGGCATCATCAAGTGCATTGTCGTCCGCCGGTATTTCGTGGCTGCGTTTCAGGCCGATGGTACCGCCTTGCTCGCTAGTTCCCGCCACTGCCAATAAGTCGCCGTTGTTATTCAGGCTCACGGCCTGCCCAAAGCCGTCTCCCTCATCGGCGTTGCTGGCTTTCAGGAAGGCGGTTTGTTGCCAGTCTGTTGCGCCTTTCTCAAAAACATAGACCGCACCGCTGCTTGGTAACGAGTTGCTGTGTTGGTCGTCGTTGGGGGCGCTGCTCTCATTCTGGGCACCGACTACCAATCGATCACCCGCCTGGTTCAGGCTGACGGAATTTCCAAACCGATCTACCGCGTTTGTGTTGCTGGCTTTCAGGTAGTGGCTTTGTTGCCAGGTGGTGTTTGTCAGCTCAAAGAGATAAACCGCGCCGGCCATTGGCGCACCGTTATTGGTTGGGTCGGGCTCGGTATCGGTGTTGCGGGCATTGCTGGCTTCGACTGGGGCAGCCACTGCCAATATGTTGCCCGGGCCGTTCAGGCTGATGGAGGAACCGAAGAAATCACCGGCGTCGGTGTTGCTGGCTTTCAGGTAGGCGGTTTGGAGCCAGGCTTCACCCTGGCGGTCGAAGATGTACACGGCGCCAGCTTGCGGGGCGTCGTTATTGGTTGGGTCCTGTTGTGGGTCGGTATTGCGGCTGTTGCTGCCTTCATTGTCGGCACTTACCGCCACGCGGTTGCCTGCATCGTTCAGGCGTACTCGAACGCCGAACCTGTCACCAATTTCTGCGTTGCTGGCCACCACTTCTGCTTGCTGACGCCACTGGCCGTTTTCACGCACAAAGAAGTAAACCCTGCCTGGTGAGTTTATATCACCGTAATAAGGTGCTGCCCCCACGGCCAATACATCCCCCGCCGCGTTGAAGCTCACGGACTGACCAAACCCCTCGTTTGCGGCCGCATTGTTGGCTTTAATGTACGCCTCTTGCACCCAGCGTCCGTTGACGCGGTTAAACACATACACCGCGCCCGAATAAAGCAGGCTGTTGTCGTGTTCATCGGGCTTGCTGGTTTGAATGGGCACAAAGCGTCCGTGTTCTCCGGTGGCGCCCACCACCAGGCGGTTACCGGCATCGTTTAGGCTGACGGAGCCGCCAAACTGACCCGCACCCTCAGTTACGTACCCTGACGCTTTCAACGCTTTTAAGGGTTTCAGGTAGCCAATGCCCTCGGCCAGGTGGCCGGTCACGGGCAGGGGGGCCGAGTCGGTGCAGCCGGCTGCGTTGCAGCTTTGTACGATGTAATTGGCGTTCAGGCGCAGGTGCAAGGGAACATCCAGCCGGTGGGTGTAGTGGCCAAATGGCGGTGCGTTGGTTGGGGTGTCGTTCTGAAGGGGTGGCTCAGGCCGCGTCAGTTCGGCAACGGGGGTGTAGCCCGCCTCGCCATCGGGGTTTTCCAGCAGGCGGTAATGGGTGGCCCCGGGCACGCCTTGCCACCGGAACTGGAAGCTGGGGCCAGCCACGGGGGTGAGTTGAGCGGTAGTGACGGCCGCTGGCGGTTCGTGCTGGCAGGCAGTGAGCACCGCGCTGGCGGTCAGTAATACCAGGGTGGCGCGCAGGGGTGGGGTTATCCGTTTCATCGTTGTTCTCCTTTTTTTTGCACGCATCAATACAGGTACACGGCGCCGGAAAGGGCGCCAAACCATTCAATAGTATGAGGGTCTGCCATCACGCCGGCAGCGCGGCTGGGGTCTCTTGGCGTGCCTATCGCCACGCGTTGCCCACTGGCATCCAGAGCGACGCTCATGCCGAAATAGCTGAGGATGTAGGGGTTGCTGGCCTTTAATTGGCTGCTCAGGCGCCATTGGCCATGTTGGCGGGTGTACCAATAGGCGCTGCCGGCGTGTGGCGCGCGGCTGTCCAGCTCAGCGCCGGGCGTGTGAATGCCCAGGCGATAACTGCTTTCCCCTGGGTCACCCACCACCAGTTGGGTGCCTGCCGCGTTCAGTTGCAGCGAGGTACCAAAGGCGGAGTTGTCCGTTGGGGCGGTAATGGGCGGTTGTGGCGCCCAGTGGTCACCCAGCCGGTTGAAAACATGCACGGCTTGGCTTGCATCACCGGGTTTGAATGAACCCAAAAAACCGCTTTCCTGCCGAACACTTCCATTGGCCCCAATTGCCACCACCGTGCCCCGTTGGTTGATGCTGATGGCCGTGCCAAAGAATGCTTCGGCCTGCGGCGCATCCGCTTTTAAATAGGCCTGTTGCTGCCATTCGTTGTTGGCTTCGGTCCATATATAAACGGCCCCGGCGTTTTCGGCGTCGTTGTTCGTTGGGGTGTTTTTAATGCGGCTGCGTTCACCCGGTGCGCCAATGGCGAGTACGTCACCAACGTCGTTCCAGGCCAGGGCGGCGCCAAAGCGGTCGCCCGTCTCAGCGTTACTGGCTTTCAGACGTTGTTGGTGTTGCCACAGGCCCTGGGGGTTTTCGGTGAATACATAAACGGCCCCGGCGTTGGGGGCGGTGTCGTCGTCGGGCGTGTTTGCTGTGGGGCTGGCTTCGCCGGGGGCGCCCACCGCCAGGCGGTTGCCGGCATCGTTCAGTTGCAGGGCGTAACCGAAATGGTCGTTGGTGCCCGGGTTGTCGGCTTTTATAAAGGTGTGCTGGCGAACGTCGCCGTTGTTATTGCGGAACAGGTACACCGCGCCCGACTTCCCTGCATCGTTATTTTCCTGGTCGACCGGGTTGGCATTTATGGTGGCGTTGCTGCCTTCGTAGCGGGCGCCCACCGCTAATACGGAGCCGTCGGCGTTCAGGCTGAGGGCAAAGCCAAATTCATCGCTATATCCGGTATTGCTGGCCTTGATATAAGCCTCTTGTTGCCACCCCGTTGGCCGGTGTTTGAACAGATAGACAGCCCCGGCGTTGCTACTGGCATCGTTGTTATCCGTTTGGTCGGGTGAATTATCGGTACCGCGTGCGCGGCTGCTTTCACCGGGGGCACCGACGGCCAGCCATTGGCCATCGGCACTGAGGCTGAGGGCAAAGCCGAAATAATTCAGGATGTAAGGGTTGCTCGCCTTCACATAGCCCACGGCTTCTGCCAGGTGGGTATTCACCGCCGCGGCGGCGCTGTCGCGGCAGCCGCTGTGGTTGCAACTTTGGACGATGTATTGGGCGTTCAGGCGTTGGTGCAGTGGTACTTCCAGGGTGACGCTGTGGCGGATTGGGTCTGCCTCGGTGCGCGAAACGCGGGCGGGAATGTTGTCGCGAAGCAGCGTAAAACCCGATTGGCCATCGGGGTTTTCCAGCAGGCGGTAGTAGTTGGCGCCCAATGCGCCTTGCCACTCCACGCGCAGCTGTTTAATGGGTTCGAAGGTCAATTCAATGTCGTTCGCGGCCATCGGCGGGCCGCCGCCACAGGCGGAGATTAACCCGGCAAGGGTTAACGGCAGCAGCAGTTGTAGCAGGGGTTTTAAGGTGGGTTTTTGAGAGCGAACAAGAAAGGGCAGATAACCCAACGGGTGAGCCATGGCGGCACTCCTTTGCAGCCGGGTCGTTTGGCTGACACTCCTTGTGTACAGCCTGCCGAAAGAACAAGACGACCCGCAGTAAACGGCATGGGGGTTATGGTAATGGCAGGCACGCCATCGGCGGCGTTTGAAGAACCGTTGTATTTTCCCTGCAAAACGATGACTGGTTCTCAGCTTTGAGAAAAGGTTGGGGTTTGGGGGAAAACTGGACGCCCTATAGCGAAATCACGTTCAAATCCGATGGGCCTGGTGTAAGTTTTAATGGCTACCTGAACAGTTATTTTGTTCGATGCTGATTATGAGTGCCTTCGCAGTGTTCTTCTGGAATATCAGATGGGGGAATCACTGAAGAAGATCAGTTGGTATGTTCTGGGTCGGTTTTTGAGTCAAAGTACTGAGGCCCTACGCCATAGACAAGCATATAGGACACTTACCTTAAACCACTACTCGCAATAATGGGTGTACAAGCAGCGCCATTGCGTTACTAGCCATAGGTGCGGGCGTTAGGATCAGATAGAGGGAACTTAAATGCGACCCAATGACGAACAAAAATTAGAGATTCTTAAAGTTGAAATGAGCCTTATCCAGGGTGTATTCGACAAGTATGATGATCTCATATTTAGGAATAGAAATTGGTTTATAACGATATGGGCTGGCGCAATAGGATTGGCATTTACCGTTAAAGATCCTCGAATCACATATTTGGCTGTGCTGGCTGCCGGGCTTTACTGGAGCCTTGAGGGAATGATGCGTCATCAATATTGGTATAAATATGTTATTCGCTATCGATCTATACGAGAGTGGCTTAACAACTCTGAAGAAGAAGAGATTTCTATTTACGATTTAACTAATCACTATGGAAAACGAGCTGAAAAATGGGAGCGTTTCCATAACTCTTTCTTTAAGCTTGAGCCAACATTACTTGGGATTATCATGGTAGCTAGCGCGTTAATAGCTCTAAAATTTGTGCCAGTGGATGGTTAGTTGGACATTAACTAAAGTGGTAGTAGTTAGCTGGACACCCATCGTAGCGAAACACATCTAACACGATTGCGTTGCAAAGCATTTCAGCCGCGATATGAACGGTCAATTCGTTCGGTGTTAATTTCAAATAGTTAGGCAGCACCGTTGCCAATTCTCAGGCATGGCCATCCACTGAAGAAGGTCAATCGGTGGGTGTTTCGAGGGAGGTTTTTATTGAGCCAAAAGCACTGAGGCCGAACCGATCTTGAACTGAACCCTCTCTCCCGCGTTCGCTTTGCCACCAACGACGCACACAATCTGACAAGCCGTGGACCCTCACCGTCGTGGACCCTCACCCCGAACGGCGCTGACCTTTCTAACCGATTTGTCCTAACACTGGTTGTGCGGTGGATTTGGCGTTAAAGTTAATGAGAATATGTATCATTAATATTTACGCATCGCGCCACCAAAGGACATTCCCATGACCCGACGTCTTATCTGGCTGCTTGGCATGACAGCGCTGAGCCTGAGCCCCATCGCTTTCGCAGACACCGACTATCCGTTAACTCTGAACAGCAAATTCGGCACCACCGTGATTCCCGCCCAACCGCAGCGCGTCGCCTCGCTCGATTACGCCGGTGGCGATAATCTGCTGGCGCTGGGTTATCAGCCGCTGACCGTTCGAGGCTGGTTTGGCGAGTACGACAACACCTACTGGCCCTGGGCACAGCCGCTGGTGACTACCGAGCCACAGGTATTGCGGGGTGATCTGAACTTCGAGCAAATCGCCGCCACCGAACCGGACGTCATCATGGCCATCCGCTCGGGCATCACCGATCAGGAATTCGAGCAACTGAGCAAGATTGCGCCGGTCGTGGCCGTGCCGCCGGGTGAAGGCGATTACTCCCTGACCTGGGACGAACGCGCCCGCCTGGTTGGCCGGGTGCTGAATCAGTCGGACGAGGTGGAGCGCCGCATCGCTCAGGTGCGCGCCAAGCTCGACACCGTCGTCAGCGAACACCCGGATTGGCAAGGCAAGACGTTCGCCATGGGTACCTATTGGAACAACAGCGTCGGCATCTATTCGGGCGACGACACCAGCGTTGCCTTTATTGCTGCCATGGGGCTGACCGTGGCACCGGAAGTCGACGCCATGACCGAGCCGGGTGAGTTCTACATCACCCTGTCGGAGGAAGAACTGCCGCGCGTCGATGCCGATGTTCTGTTCTGGTACACCTCGCCGGAATCGCGTGCTGAGATCGAGCAATTGCCATTGCGGCCACAACTGCGCGCCTATCAGGAAGGCCGCGAAGTGTTCCTGCCCGATACCTCCGAGCATAACGGCGCGCTGTCGTACGGCACGCTGTTGAGTCTGTCGCGTGCGGTCGACCTGCTGGTGCCGCTGATCGAAGCCGCCATCGATGGCGACCCGAATACTGTTGTCCCGGAAGTGGAGTAAACCTATGCAAGTTCGAGCTGTAGCCGCGTTAATCGCGCTGGCCTTTTTGAGTGCAACACCAACCTGGGCCGAAGCCATGCGCCCCTTTATTGATGACGCCGGTCGGGAAGTCAGCATTCCCGTGCAAGCCCGGCGCGTTGTTTCCCAGAACGACAACCGCCTGACCTTGCCGTTACTGGAACTGGGCACACCATTGGTCGGCAGCGCCGGTCGTTTGGACGCTGAGGGCCAGCCTTACCTGCGTGCCGTGCCCGATTTACTGGGCATCACCTTCGCGAACAGTGGCATCGACTTTGTCGGCACCTATAACGAACTGGATTACGAACGCATCGCCAGCCTGCAACCGGATCTGATCATTACCATGATCGAAACACAGGCCGAACCGCTGTCGCGCATCGCGCCCACGGTTGTTATCGACCCGAACCAGTATCCGGTGAAAGAGGGCATGCAACGGCTGGCGGAAATTACCGGTCGACAGAATCAATACCAAAGCCTGCTGGCGCGCTATGAACAAAAACTGGCGCTGACGCAGCACTATTTCGACACCATGGAGCAACGTCCCGGCGTGACCGTCACCTTCTCGTTCCCGGCCGGTAATGCGCTTTATGTTTACCGCGACCTCGGCGCGTTGACCGTCGCCCTCGACGATCTCGACTTGGCTTTGCCCGATTGGATCGCGCAAATGGACGCCCGCCAACTGTCGCTCAGCCCGGAGCGTTTGCAGGACATCGACAACGACTTTCTGATTAACTTTTACGGCACCGTTCCCGAAGCCGGCCCCATGCAAGTACGCGCCGGGTTAGAAGGTTTCTTCCCCGGCTGGTGCGACCTGTTATTCGCCTGCCGCCAGGACCAGGTGTTGTTCTTCCCCTACGCCAGCTTTGGCTACGCCTTCAGTGCGTTGGAACTGAATCTGGATTTGTTGACCACGCACATTGCCGGGCGGGATTGGCAGGCCAAGCCTTGAGGGTGAGTTGACGTTTTCAGTGACATAAAAAAAGCCGGGCAATGCCCGGCTTTTTTATTGCTCAGACAATCAAGCCGTCGCAGGCTCCACCGTTTTCAGCGTTACCACCGACAACACCACCGCAATGGTCGCGCAGGTTGCAATGCCCGCGACCAGTACGACCGGCGTGCCGTTAAACAGCGCACTGAGAATGGCGATGGCAACCGCGCCTAAGACCATCTGCAAGGTGCCACCCAGCGAGGCTGCCGTACCGGCGATGGGGCCGTGTTCTTCCAGCGCCAGGACCATGGAGGTGGGGATCACCAGGCCGAGGAAGGCGAAGGTGATGGCCAGCATGGCGACCAGCAGCGGGAACGCATCCCAACCGATCAGTACAAAGGTCAGCAACAGCAGCGCTGACACGCCATAGCCAGCAACCGCCCATTTGACGACCGGGATTGAGCCATAGCGGTTACCCAGGTTGGCGGCTATCTGGCTGGTGCTGAAAAAGCCGAGCGCGTTCACCGCGAAGAACAGGCTGAACTGGAAAGGTGACAGCCCATAGTAGTCGGTGTAGAGGAACGAGGCGGTGGCCAGAAACGAGAAGAAGCTGGCCATGCCCATGCCGCCGATCAGCGTGAGGCCCATAAAGCTGGGGTCACGGAACAGGGTTTTGAACGCGCGCATCATGTTGCTGAATTTGAAGGGCGCGCGATCGGCCGGTGCCAGGGTTTCGGGCAAACCGAACACGGCGGCGCTGACGCTGACAATGGTCACCAGGGCACAGGCAACAAAGACGGCGCGCCAGCCGAACGGAATGATCACGGCACTGCCGATTAACGGAGCCAGCATCGGCGCGACGGCGATAACCAGCATGACGGTCGACATCAACCGGGTGGCGGCTGCGCCGGTGTAACGGTCACGGATAACAGCACGCGGAATCGACATGACCGCGGCGGCACCCACGCCCTGGAAGAAGCGCAGCGCGATCAGCCACTCAATGGTCGGCGCCAGCGCACAACCAATGGATGCAACAGCGAACAGGCCCAGGCCGAAATACAGCGGCGGCTTGCGACCGAACACGTCCGACGCCGGGCCATAACCCAGCTGAGACAAACCAAAGGCCACGAAGAACGACATCAGCGTGCCTTGGGTGGCCGAGGTGGTGGTGGCCAGATCCGCCGTGATGGTGGGCATGGCGGGGAGATACATATCGATGGCGAACGGACCAAGAGCGCCCATCAACCCGAGGATCAGGGCTGTTTTGAACAAATCGGTATTCACGGAAGATTCCTTTGAAGGTTCATGCCCCGGCAAGACAACCGGGACTACTGCGGACATTGAAAGAGCATAACGGTTTACAGCCAGTGGCGAATGTCCCGAAGGTCATGCTTTAGAGAACTATTTCGCTGCCTGTTGATGAAACGTTGTCGCTTGGCGGGGCAGGATATCGACAGTCGGTGATGAATTAATGACGCCGGCGATACAGCAGGTAAATAAAGAAGGGGGCGCCAACGGCGGAAACGAAGATGCCGGCGGGTAAATCCTGAGGCAGGAAGAGGGTGCGGCCGATCAAGTCGGCAATCAGTACCAGCGCCGCGCCGGTACAGGCTGAGCCGATCAGTCGGCCGACCATGGTCTGGCCGGTCAAACCGCGCGCCAGGTGCGGTGCCAGCAGACCCACAAAACCGATGCCACCCGCGAACGCGACCGCCGAACCGGCCAGGCCAACACTGCACACCAGCAGCAATAAGCGGTAGCGGGCAACGGCCAGCCCCAGACCCAGTGCATGGCTGTCGGTCATGCCCATTAATCCCAGTTGGCGAGCGAACAGTAAGGTGAGCGGCAGTAACGTCAGTGACCAGGGCAATAAGCCCCCAACATCCTGCCATTGAGCGCCGTACAGACTGCCGGTTAACCAAACGTAGGCGCGCACGGTGGTCGACAGCGGGCTCATCACCAACACCAGGGTGGTGATGGCCTTGAGTGCGGCCGCCAACGCAATGCCCACCAGCACCAGTCGAATGGGCAGCACACCGCCACGCCAGGCCAGACCGTAGATTAACGCGGAGCTGACCAGCGCACCGGCGATGGCCAGCGGCGGTAACCAGTCCAGACTCAACGCGCTGCCCCAGGCCAAAAACAACACCGCCGCAACGGCGGCGCCATCGGTCACGCCAACGATGTCGGGCGATGCCAGCGGGTTGCGCACCAGCTGCTGCAACACCGCTCCGGAGACACCGAGGCCTGCACCCACCAGAACCGCCAGCAAGGCGCGCGGCAGACGCAGTGTATGGACCACAAACCGGTGATCGCTGTCGGCCTGAAATGCAGCGCTGAATACCTCCGTTGGCGTCAGCACACTCGAACCCAGACAGAGGCTCAATAACAGCAAACCGCTCAGCGCCAGCAATGCCAGCGCACAGCCGATCAGCGTGCGTCGATGAAACGCCAGCGCCAGACTTTGGGAACGGTTGCGCAGCAGAACATGGCTCATAAGGCGGGGCTCCGCTTACGCGCCACGATGATAAAGAAGGGCGTACCGACCAGCGCGGTCAACGCCCCGACCGGGATTTCCTGCGGCGGCACAATAAAGCGCGACAGCGTATCGGCGCCGAGCATCAGGCTGGCGCCGAGCAGGGCACTCGCCGGTAAGACCCAGCGATGATCGCGACCAAAGAGTCCGCGCGCCAGATGCGGAATGATCAGGCCAATAAAACCGATCATCCCGGCCAGCGCCACCGAACCCCCGGCCAGCACCACCACGATCGCGCCCAGCGCCAGCCGCGTCGCCAGCACGCGTTGCCCCAGACTGCGGGCGACGGCTTCATCGAGCATCATCAGGTTGATTTGCCGCACCAGCAGCGCGGTGGCAAACAGTGCGATAAGAAAGAAAGGCACAAAGGGTTTCATGGTGTCGAAGGAAGTGCCCGCCACCGATCCGCCGAGCCAATACAGAATGCCTTCGAGGCTTTCCTGATTGAGGATCAGCAAGCCCTGGGTGAAGGCGACAAACAAGGCCGTCATCGCCGCACCGGCCAGCACAATGCGCACCGGCGATAAGCCCGCTGGCCCGCTCATGCCCAGCACATACACCAGCACGCCTGCCACGGCCGCGCCTAAATAGGCGAACCAGATAAACTGACTGACCGAGGTCAGCGATAAAAAGGTAAACGCCAGCGCCACAAAAAACAGCGCCCCGGCGTTGATGCCAAACAGGCTCGGCGAGGCCAATGCATTGCGCGTTAACGCCTGCATCAAGGCACCGGACACCGCCAGGCTGGAGCCGACCAGCACCGCCAGCACCGCCCGGTTCAGTCGGTTGGCGCGCACGATGATGTGGTTGACCACACTGTCGTCGTAGGCAAACAGCGCCTGCCAGACGGTGTCGAGTGACATTGCCGTCTGGCCCAGCGCGATGCTGGCGAAACCGGTGACCAGCGTGAGCAGCAGACAGCCGCTCAGCGCCAGACTTTTAGTGAAGGGTGTGTGCAGCAAGAAAGGGATCGTCCGGGCGGGTTACTCCAGACCGTAATGCTCGAACACGCTGTCGACCATACGCTGCGCTGCAATCGGACCGCCGCCCATGTTCCAGTCCACCTGATCAACGCGATAAACCTGCTCATTGCGCACCGCATCAAGGGTGTTCCACAGCGGATGGCTGGTCCAGTCCTGATAGTTTTCCATGACGGTGGCGTCGGTCTCGGTCATAAAGATAAAGAACACATCGGCGTTCATGGACGGAATGCTTTCTTTCGAGGTCAGCTTCACACCCCAGACATCTTCGCGATGCGCTTGCGGCCGTTCAAATCCCAGTTCGTTGAGAATGTTGCCGGCAAAGCTGGAGTAATAAATGCGCGCGTGGTCGTTGCGGAAATTCAGCAGCGCGACCTGTTGCGGCCAGTCGATGTTATCCAGCTCAGCCACCTGTTGTTGGAAGTCGGCGATGCGCGCGTCCCAATTCTGATGCCACTGCTCGGCGGCGTCAGTGCGACCGGTGGCGGCGGCGACCAGATCGAGCGTTTCTTTAAACTGGAAGACGGTTTCGTGAGCGATGGTTGGCGCAATTTGATTGAGCTGATCGTAAACCGCTTCGTGACGCATTTTGGCCGCAATGATCACATCGGGGTTCAGCGCCGCGATTTCTTCCAGGTTTGGCTGGGTTTCCAAGCCGACGTGGGCCACGTCGGCCAGCTCATCGCGCAGATACTGATACATGGGTTTTTCCACCCACGAATCGACGACACCCACCGGGGTAATACCCAGTGCCACTGCGGCGTCGGTAGCGCCCTGATACAGCGTCACCACACGCACGGCCGGTGCATCGAGTTCGGTGCGGCCCATGGCGTGGTCGATGGTGAGGGTGTCGGCCTGAGCAAGGCCGCAGATGGCCAGTAATGGCAAGGCGAATTTGAGTTTGAACATGACGTCCCCTGAGTCGTATCGGCGGGATTTGAACGCGTGTCGCGACCCGGATAGGGCCAGCGCGAAGACTCGACATAGTATTGATAGGAGTTCTCATTTTCAATATTATTCAGGGCACTACCTTTCACCGGATGGCGGCCTGTTACCGCTCTGCGCTGCCTCATTTTTTGGAGTCTCAACGTGTCTTCATTGTTGCGTATCTGTACGGTTTTATTATTGACGCTGGCCGGTGCGGCTCAGGCTGAATCGGCTTTCCCGGTCACGCTTGACCATAAATACGGCTCGACCACCATTGACGCTGAACCGCTGCGAGTGGTTTCTGTCGGCTTCAGCGATCAGGACGACATTCTGGCCTTGGGCGTTCAGCCGGTTGCCATTCGCGAATGGTACGGCGAGATGCCTTACGCCACCTGGCCGTGGGCGCAAGATGAGCTGGGTGATGCGCAGCCGGTCGTGCTCGGTCGTGGCAACCTCGATTATGAAACCATTGCTGAGCTGGAGCCGGATCTGATCATCGGTATTTCCTCGGGCATGAGTAACCGCGAATACAAGCGCTTGAGCCGCATCGCGCCGACCTTGCCGCAATCGGGTGATTACATCGATTACGGTGTGCCCTGGGATGTTCGCGCCCGCACCATTGGCCGCGCTCTGGGTAAATACGAGCAAGCCGACGCCATGGTCAGTCGTCTGGAAGCGCGCATTGACGCGGTGGCCGAAAACCACCCTGAGTTCGAAGGTCAGCAAGCGGCCATTGCCTTTTATTACAACGGTGACGTGGGCGCCTACAGCACCAACGATCTGCGCAGCCGGTTAATGGAATCCTTTGGCTTTGACATTCCAGACGTCTACGACGAAGAAGCGGGCAATTCTTTCTACGCGTCGTTCAGTGAAGAGCGGATCGATTTGCTCGATGTCGATGTGCTGGTCTGGCTGGCGGGTAACGATGCGTTGGAAGCGGTTGATGGCTTGTCATTGCGTCCGATGCTGACCGCCTATCAGGAAGGCCGTGAAGTCTTCGTCGGTGAATTACTCGGCGGTGCCTTTTCCTTTATGAGCCCGTTGAGCATGGATTACCTGCTCGATGAGTTGGTGCCGGAACTGGCGTTGGCGGTTGATGGTGATCCAGAGACCGTCGTGCCGTCGTCGGTGGAGTAAACGCGGATGACGTCAGCAGCACGCGTTCACCGGGTACCGACGCTGGCCGAGTCGCTGGGCCGGATGGCGGCCGTGTCGCACCACCTGGCTTCCGAGGTTGGGCCTGCGGAAGGCGAGTGGGTGCCGTTCAGCGAATTACTGCAAGAGCAGTCACCGCTGCGCGATCGGTTGCTGGCTCAAGAAGCCGAACGCTGCCCGGGCCTGGACGTTAAAGGTCAGGTGGCGTTTTTGCTCGGTGGCGCCATGCACTATCTGATGGTGGTGGTGGCACCGCTGCTGTTGATGGGCCGTCAGGTGCCATTGCTGGATCCGGAGCGTTTGGCGTTTCGCACCCGCCAGGTGCCTTGGCAACATGGCAAAGAATCCGGCACCTATCAGGCCATCGACTGGCGCTTTGCTGAGGATGCGTTCTGGACTGACCAAAGCGGCGATTTGCCCGCTGGCGGCATCGCCGTAAGCTCGGCTGAAGCGCTCTATGCACAGCTGAACGCTCAATTGGCCACGGTGTTTGAACCCTTAATTGAACGCTTTAAAGTGATCAGTCGGTTAAGTCGTGGTGCGCAATGGCGCCAGGCGGCGGATGCGTTGGCCGGGGCTTTTCTCACCACCGGCCAGACGCTGCATATGGAACCGGCCGCTCGCGCGGTAGCGGACACCTTGATTGGTGACTCCCGCTCGCCGCTCCACAATTCCAAAACCGGCTTTGTGGAGATTGTCGTCGATCACCCGGCCAAGCCCGACCAAACGATCCGTCAAACTTACCGCGCCCGCGGTGGCTGTTGCCGTTACTACACCGCTGACAGCGGCCATTTGTGCAGCACCTGCGTACTGGTGAAACCAGAGGAGCGCGATGAACGCCTGCGCAACCATCTCCTGAACCACCACCACGACTGATTTCGCGCCGGTTTCCGGCAGCCCACCCAGTTGCAATGCAACGTTGTGAAATCCGTCACAATTATTGTTTGCAAATGATAATAGTTATCGTTAGTATTTATTTCGAAGGTCGATTCAGTACCCACCTCGATGGTTAGGAGCACGGTCCGCAACCATCGAACATGGACGACCTCCGCACCGTTTTCCGATTACTCTCCCTCTGTCGTGATCGGGTCTGGCTGGAAGCGGAACAGGACGTATGGGTACTGAATGGTTGCCGGCCGGGATGGGTGGGCGAACATGCATCCCGGCCGGTGTTTTTTTACCGGTCGTCTTTCAGTGTCAAGCCAAGGAACTGCGTGATGGATATCAAGATCAAAGTTGTCTCATTGCTGCTGGTCAGCGCACTCTTCACCGCCTCGGTCGCCCTGGCCCAGGTTTGGCCGCAGCTGGTCAACGCCCTCTGATCAGTCGGCTTTGTTGTCCAGCCGATAGAACCCTTCCGGCGCCAATTGCCGGGTGAGCCACGGCAGGCAACGCTGCAACTGTTCCGCCAGCAGATACGGCGGATTCAGCACGAACATCCCCGAGCCCGTCATACCATAGCCGCTGCTGTCTTCACTGACGTTCAACTCAGCCTGCAGCCAGTTTTTACTCAGTTTCTTCAGTTTGCGTACCAGAGTGTCGCTGCGTTCGCGTTGCACGATGGGATACCAGACCAACGCACACACCGGTTGGAATTTCCGCGTCACTGTTGCCAGCGTATCGGCCACCTGATCGTAATCGGACTTCTGCTCGTAAGGCGGGTCGATCAATACCAGCGCGCGTCGTTCTTTTGGCGGCATTGCCGACAATAAGCCTTCAAAGCCATCGCGCTGATAGCAACGCACCCGGCGGTCACCGTGGAAATGGCGCTCCAGTGCCGGGAAATCGTTGGGGTGCAGTTCGAACAATTGCAGGCGATGGTCGGGACTGAGTTGGCTGGCAGCAATGGTCGGCGAGCCCGGGTAGAGTTCGTTCAAATCCAGACCTGTGCCCGTGAGCACATCCAGAAACCCTTGCACTTCGACGGGAACCCGGTCGGCTTTCAGCAGTCGGGCAATGCCGGTTTCGAACTCTTTGGTCTTTTGCGCCTGGGCAGCGCTGAGTCGATAAGCGCCAGCACCGGCATGAGTGTCGACATAAACCAGCGGTTTGTCTTTGCGCGTTAAATAGTCGGCGCACAGGCTCAGCACCAGGTGTTTGAGCATGTCGGCGTGGTTGCCGGCGTGAAAGGCGTGGCGGTAACTGAGCATGAAAGCGGCTTCGGTATCAATGAAGCCGGGATACTAAGCGCAAGGGCCGCTGGCGGCCAGCGTTGCGGACAATTAATGCAAGGTTTGCGGCGGTCGGCAGCAGCGGCTCATCATCGCCACTTCGAAATACAGGTCACGCACTTCGCGTTTTTCCGCACTGTTTTGCGCCAGTTGTTCCAATCGTTGCAGTGGCTGGTAAATCGATTCCAGACAGCGGCAACGCCAGTCTTCTGGGACGAACTCATCGCTGATGGTTTCGCGCAGCAATTGATATTGCAGACGGTAGTAGTGACGTTGCGACGCCTGGCTTTGCAAGCGATGCGGGACGGGCGCATCGAGCCAGTGGCGCAACAGCTCGGGGTTATCGGGTTCCGAGGCAAAGCGGATTTTTCTTGCCAGCAACGCTGAAGGGGCGATGGCAGCCTGGGTCATGATGCCTTCCTTGTAATGATAACTATTATCATTAAGTTAAGTGGCGGATGACGGGCTGTCAAGCAATAACCCCAGGCTTTGTGTGCAAAAAAAACCGGCCACTCAGGGCCGGTAAAGCAAGCAGAGTAGGACGCCTTACAATCAGTTCATTGCGATCACACGATCCATCCGTTCCAGGTCGTTCAGCACCTGCCATTCACCGCCGCCGTCCTGAACGCGTTCCTGCCAGGCATCGAGCCGGTGCTGATAATCGCGCGGGTCAATGTTGTCCTGGTTCAGTTTGGTGACGTTCAGCGCCACCACCTGAATACCGGCAACATCGATCGGAAAGTCGCGGATGTGGCCTTCGGGCAGTTCTTCGGCCAGGTCGGAAAACACCAGCAGGTATTTTTCGCCAGCTTCGGTTTCGTTCAGATAATCGACCGCCTGAATGACGCCGCCGGTGACATCGGTGTAGGCGCTGCCACCGTTCACGCTGGCGATAAAGTCGTGCATCTGTTTTTGAAACGCGCGCTTTTGCTCGTTGGCGGCACTGGGGCGCGGATCGAATGTCGCCTGAACGATGATGTCTTCTTCGTTAAAGCTGGCGCTGTCGATGCGTGCCAGCGCCAGGGAATCGCCGGTGTTCAGCGTGGCCAGCAGGTAGTTCATGATTTTCTCAGCTTTATCCAGCTGCTGGGTGTAGGTGCCGGAAATGTCCATCAACATATAGACGGCCCGGCTTTGTACCGGCGGTTCGCCGCAGCCAGCCAGCAGCACGGTGACGGCCAGGCTGGCGGCGGCCAGACGGCCGCGTTTTGTCAGGGAGTGCAGTGTGTTCAGCAGTCGCATGGTCATTCTCCTCAAACGTCTGCGGTGGATTGGTTGCGGATGCGCTTGCTTTCGATCAGCGCGGGTTCGTCGTCCCAGTCGTCTTCCGGGCGATGTTCCGCTCGGCGGGCTTTGATCAGACGCTCCACGCCCAGCGGCACCATGATGACGAGGTCGTACAGGTTGATGACGATCTGGCAGGCGTAGCGACCGAGGCTGCCAATCAGGCGAAGAGCCACGCGCAGCGTGCGCAGCAAGCCGACCATCACCATGCCCATTACGGTGCGCAGCGAATGGATAAAGGACTCCAGTGGAATGGCCACGAACGCGAGAGCGAATGGCAGGATGAAACCCATTACCATCTGGCCGATGGACGGAATCCAGCGGAACTGGGCTTCCACCACCGCAACGCCGGACAGCGATTGCTGCAGCGCAGAACGGTCGAGCGCCAGCAGGTCGCGCATGTAGGCGAGAGACGCTTCGATGGTGGCGAGAATGGTCAGAATGGTCAGCGTAATGATGATCATGCGGCGGCGCAGCCGGTCGTCCATGGAGTGAATCACCGGGAATAAATGGGTAATGCGCAGCGATTCGAGCAAAAACAGCCCCATGGCGATTTCCACCAGAATGATCACCAGAGCGGCAATATCGGAGGTGCGCATGGCACCGATGGTGGAGGTGGCGCCGACCATTTCGGACATCGGCAGAGCGATCAGCTGGAAGTTGATCAAACCGCCGAGGGTCGCGATGACCAGTACCAGACCGGCGATTAAAAACTGGGTGATGGACGAGGACGTCAGCGCATTCACCGAAGCGTCTTCACCTTTGCGAATGGATTCGTAGCGCTGCATCTGACCATCGATGGTGCGGGTGCGTTCTTCCAGGCCATCCAGCGTCTTCTTCACGTTGTCCATTGAACTTTGCAACGTGCGCCATTGCGGTTGCATGGTGCTCAAGTGGCGATGACGCTCCAGCGTCGCCTTCTGATACGCCTTCAGCGTTTGCTGGTGCGATTCTTCGATGGCGTCTTTGATGTTGTTGAGCACCTTATTCATCGCCGGGTCGCCGTTGGTCGGCAATGCGGCAATGGTTTCCACCACTTCTGACCAGGCCGGTGGCAGTGGCGCGGCCTGGGTGGACGCCTGATAATCGGCTTCAATTTTTTCGATCGCATCGGCGATTTTGCGATGCAGTTTCGGGTAGGCGCCCAGGTCACGCTCGACCAACGTGCTGACGCGATTGAATTCGCGCTCAATGGTTTTTTCCGCCTGCGCCCGGCCTTGGGCGATCAGCACATCGCGGTTGCGGGTGATCAGGCGATTCTCCAACCCACGCACCGAAAAGGCCGCCAGACGCATGGCGCTATAAACAGCGCGGCCCAAGGTGGTAAACAGTTGATGAGCCTGCTGGCGGCCCAGATACAAAACAGTCACCAGCAATACCAGCCAGATGGCCGCTGAAATAGCGACCGAATCGGACCAGACGGTTAATAGTTGTTCGAACATGGCGTCTTTCCTCTTGTTGGGTTAGAGGGAGCCTCTGAATAACTCCCCCAGGGCTCTGCGCGAGCTAAAACGTTCTGCCACTAGGCGCACTTCGCAGCGCAATGGCCGTAGCCCTTGTCAAGAAGTGCAACACCGGGGCAGGACGTTTTAGCCGCGCCCTCCGGGGCTTTCCGAGGAGCACTGCCACCGCGTTAAACTCATTTGAAAGGTCTAGACATTCCTGCATGAGTTTGCCTTGTGGCAGCGTCCCTCGGACAAGCCAGAGCCTCGGGAGAGTTATTCAGAGGCTCCCTGGTACGACGCGGAGTGTGGGGGAGGCTGGTGAAAAATTTGTGAGTAGGGGAGGCGGGAGACGCTGGACGGGAGACGGAAGACGCTTATTACGCAACCAGCGAAGCTGGTTGACCACTAACCGGCGTCCAGCGTCTCCCGTTAAGCGTCTCCCGTCCGTTAACTCCTTCACGCCAGAGCCGTCTTTACAATGCTAGACTGACGCCAACCGTCATCGCAGTAGCTCAATCATGACCAGCATTTTGTGGGTGGAAGACCAAAGTCACTGGATAGAACGCTTCAAGCCTGTGCTTGAGGCGACGGACTTCGGTGGCGAGCCAACCGAAGTCACCACCTTTAAGTTCGCCGAAGCCGCTTGCCAGCACATTCGCAGCGCTAGGCAAGCGCCGGATGTCGCCTTGCTCGATGCCCATATGGGCGGCAACAGCATGGCGGGATTGCAGGTTTCGCGAGCGCTGCACAAACGCTGGCCCGGGTTGCCGGTGCTGTATTTGTCGGAGCATTCGGGTACGGATATTGAGCAGGAAGCCTTCGAGCAGAGCGGCACCATGGATTTTATTGCCAAGCATCAGCGCAATGTTGAAGCCGTTTTATGCTGGCGCATTCGCGCGGTTTTGCGCCAACGGCAACATCAGAGCATTACCGGTACAGCGGCCAATGACGACACCATTCGCAGCGGCTCACTGAGTATCGATACCCGCACCTGGGAAGTGTTCTGGCACGGCACCCGGCTGATGAACCCGACCAATGCGCGCCGACCGCTGGCGCCCACACCGCGCAAAATTCTGCGCTATCTGGTAGAAGCGGCGCCCAGTCCCTTGTCGACGCTGCAAATTGCCGACAAGCTCGATGCCGATCCAGAGCGCTTTTCCTACGCCAATTATCGTCAGCACATTCGTACCTTAAGACGCGCTTTCGATCAGGCTGAAGCTCAGCCCAATGCCTTCAGCGAACGCTGTCGACAGGGGCAGGGGATTGTCACCTTCGGCGATGAAGAATCCTACTGTTGGAGGCCGGATGTCTAAGCAAACCGCCAATAACGACCAGCCATATCAAGCCAAACTGAAGATTCATTTCAGTTGGCCCAGCAGTTTCGCAGCGCTGGCTTTGGTGACCTATTTATTCATGGCGACCGAACCGAACATCGCCGGTTACTACGGTTTATCCGATGCGGTTTTTGACTGGCCGTACAAAGTGTGCGCCATGGCTCTTTTCGCGCTTTTGCTGTGGTGGGATGCGCACCGTTACGGCCGCGATAAAATCAAACATCGCCGTGAACGCGAGCGACTGCGTGATGAAATGAATCAGCTGTGGGACAGCCGCAAACAGTTGCAGCGCAAGGCCCATACCCATGCCGGCCAGGCGGATAAGCTGAAATTATTTATCAGCGATAAGCTGCTGGAATACATCGAATACGACGAAAAATTCCTGCACTTTAAAAGCATCGCCGCTGAAGTGCGTCATAACGGCGTGATCAGTTTCGATAAAGTGCAGGGCGCATTAGAGGCCGCCTACGCTGGCTTGCCCGAAGGCGATTTTGCCCGCCGTATGACCAGCGATGCCTTGGAGCAATTGCGCTATTTATGGGACCTGCTCGACTTGGCGACGGCCGACAACATTGCGCTGCACATTGCCAATCAGTTGTGCGAATTTGAAGAGCAGTATTACCAGCGTGAACTGAACGCCGAAGCCACCTCGACCTGGGCATTGCAGCCGGATTTTTCACCGCAACGCGCGCTGGAGAGAGCCTTGATGCCGATGCTTGAAAACCCCGGTGATTTTATGGAACGGCTGCAACAAGACCTGCCACTGCAGTGGAGTGACGACAGTCAGTTCCACCTTGAAATAGAACCGTGCGGTACCTTATTGGGCAACGAAAACCACTGGGTTTTAATGTTGGAAAACCTGCTGAAAAACGCCCAGTTTTTCAGTGGCAAACGACCCTATCGCCATAAGTATCGGCGCATTGCCGTGAAGCTCAGCGAACACCAGGGACGTGCGCATCTCAGTGTGTTTAATGGCGGCCCACCGATCAGTGAAGAGGACCAGCAACGCGTCTTCCAGCTGGGTTACTCAACCCGTCGTGTTCAGGAACATCACGGCAAAGGATTGGGCTTATTTTTTGTCGGCGAAATCGTCAAGGGTTATGAAGGCCAGGTGCGGATTCGCAATACCGTGAACGAAGCCAGCCGGTTGTCACTGCGGGTGACGTTAAAAGACGGTCGAGTCATAACGGATATGATTGAAACGGTGCTGGAAAATGAATTGCCGTTGGTTGTGTTGGCCGATGGTGCCACCGATAAAGAACGCCACTGGCAATTCGACCATCGCGCTGTCGAAATTGAAATGGCCGTTCAAGGACGCCGTGAACCGCAGCGCTTAACACTCGATGACAGCAGCGGCAAAACCCTCTGGCTTGATCCTGATAACCCCGGTCGTCCGGCCTGGGTGATTCAGCTGCACAATCGTCGACGCGAATCGCAGTTGGTGTTCACTCCGCTGGATGTGCGCGGTGTGGCTTTCGAAGTTGCACTGCCGCTGGCGCAGACGCGTCTGGAAGACGACAGCATTGACGCTGATCTGGAGCCGGATTTCGAACAGTTAAACGAGCCCTTCCGTGCGCTGGAAGACTTTCGCGACACCGGCACGGAACCTTTCTCCAAACGCTGAGTCGTAGCTTGACCCGGGCACCCATGGTGGCTGGGTCAACTCATTGCCAATGGAGAATAACGATCATGAGTCAATTCAAACTGCTGAGTCTGCCTGTTGTTGCTTTTATTGCTGTTCTGGGAATCGCGGGTTGTTCCAGCATGGGATCGGACGATCACATGATGGACGACGATATGAAAGACAGCGAGATGATGAAAGACGATATGATGAAAGACGACGACATGTGAGTCGTCCGGCCGAATAACGAAACCGCTCGTTATTCGGCCATTTTTTTATGGTGCCTCTTCCCCGATAAGCTGGATGAGTCCATCGATGATGCCACCACGCCAGCACAGCCAGTCATGCCCCCCCGCGTAGTGTCTTGAGTGAACTTCATAGCCACAATCCACTAATGCCTGGGTGTGACTGTCGAGCAAATCGACCATGCTGGCTTCGCCCGTTCCGACTTCCATAAAGATGCGACCGGTCGATGGTTGTAGCCGCGTTTGTTCGGTCAGCCAACCGGTGGCGCCCGCTTGGCGACGACGCGGTTCGCCAAAATCGGGCGCGACCCAATCACGGTCAGGCCACCACAACGACGGCGACTGAGCAAGCGCAGCACCAAAGCGTTCGGGCCAGCGCAGGTTGGCATAAAGCGCGGACAACCCACCTAAGCTCTGACCACAAACAACCGTTCGTTCCGGCCGCGATGTGAATGAATAATCGGCTTGGATTTTTGGCAGTAATTCTTCCTGAATAGCCAGCCAGAATGCCTCGCTGCAACCGAGATCGTTTTGGCGTTGTTCAAGGTCGATGGAGTCGATTAACACATAGAGAGCGGCGGGTATTTTCCCCACTGCAGTTGCCGATGACAGCGCTGAATAAACAGGGAAATGGTTGGCCCAGTGCTGTCCGTCCAGTAACAGCACTAACGGACGCTCCTCATTGCCACCGGTATCGTAAATCCAGATGGATCGTTCGTTCCCCAGGCGTTGGCTGTGCCAGCGTTGTTGTTGCCACTGCGACTCGGCCGGGGTGACAGCCTGAGCGCAATCGAATGCCTGCCAGTCCGGTTGTGGCAGTGCCTTTGGCATGTGCAGCGCGGAGTGCTGAACGCCCCAGCTACTGAGGTGGCTGGGCCAGTGATTGAGTGGGTCGGCCCGACCGGTACGGGTGATTTTATCGAGCCACCAGCGGCGATGTTGCAGGCGTTTTTCGTGGCGGCTGCCTTGATAATCGGGAACCGTCAGGTCACTGCGGTGAGGCGCAAAGACATAGCTGCCGCGCCAGTCGAGCGGTAAGACCGTTTGCCAGACCCAGACATCGGTTGCCTGATAACGCCGCATGACGGCGGGCTCGACACTGTGATGGTCGGTGACCGCATTGACGTCAATCAGCACCGTTCGCGTGCTCGAACGCTCCGGACCACCTTCGGGATCGCGCCAAAAAAAGCTCACTTTCGCATCGGTTGCGGACAGCTTTTCCACCCAGGGTGTGCCGACTTCCTCCAGCAAAGCCCACCACTGGGGGCTTCCCCAGTCATCGGGCAGGGCGGTTTCGGTTTCAGGGCCTACGACAGACATCTGGTTATTTCCTGGTGATTTCGATCTGCACTTAACCATAAGGGGCAGACTTTGTGTTGATATTGTAAATGAAAATAATTATCGTTCGAAACCGCATTTGGCTGGTCGTGGTACGAACGTGCAGTTATTGACTTCGATTGGCCGGCATCTAAACGGAAAATGATGATATAGGAGTCTTCAATGACGTTCGACCGACCGATCACCGCACTCAGTAGCCTGGCGGTGGCCATTGCCATGCTCAGCCAAGCGGCAACCGCCGAAACCACCCCAGCCCAAACACTTGCCCCCGTGATTATCACCGGTGAGAAAATTGAGCGCACCCAGGCAGAAAGCACCACTGCGGTGACCGCGCTGAGCGATGAGGAGGTCGATAACGGCCAGTTTGAGTCGGTCATGGACCTGACCAGTTTGGTACCGAACGCCATTGAAGGCGCTGAAGGCGTGCCTAACGTGCGTGGTGTCAGCGGCTCTGGCGGTACGGCCGGTGGCGTGACATTGACCAGCGGTGCCAAGCCACGTATCAGCACCAGTATTGATGGTATGAGTGACGCCTACTTCGGTGAAGGCTATAACCTGGATTCGCTGTGGGATGTTGAGCAAGTCGAATTCTTGCGTGGTCCACAATCTACCTTGCAAGGCCGCAGTGCCAGTGCGGGTGCTGTTGTCGTCAAAACTAAAGATCCGTCATTCGATTGGGAAGCCGCGGTTCGTGCCGGTTATGAAACGGCAGATGAAGAAACATTGCTTGCCGGTATGGTGTCTGGTCCATTAATTGAAGATCAGCTGGCCTTCCGCCTGTCAGCACAAGGCTCATTGGCAGACAGTTATATTGACTACAAACTCGATGACGGTTGGCCATGGGATCCGGCTGAAACAACTCGAACGGATGTGCGCGCCAAATTGCTATGGATGCCAGAGTTCTTACCGGATTTCTCCAGCCAGTTGACGTTTAATCAGCGTACTCAGGAAGGTGAGTACATGCGTCGGGTGACTGAGCCGTATGATGATTACGTGCTCGATGGTGACTTGGCCGATATTAATCACCGCGTTACCGATTCAACGTCTCAGGCACTGGTCTGGGATATGGATTACATCCTGTCGAACGACTTAACCGCCTATGTGACTTACACCCATGGCAATGTTGATTCGTCTTTTGAAATGGCAGGTAATGGTTCATCAAATATCGGAATGTCGATGGACGTGACCGAGGTGAGCAACACCCTGGATAGTCGCTTGGTTTACGACCCCAGCGCCGGTCGTTTGCAGGCGGTAGTGGGCACCAACTTCTATCAGCGCACCCAAGATATCGTTGTGGTTCGTGGTTCAGGCATCGATGGCGATGGTTCTGTTTTAACCGGATCCGTCTACGGTGACAGCACCTTTGCTTTAACCGACAGCCTCAACCTGATCGCCGGTGGGCGACTGGAAGCGGAAAATCAAAAACGGGATGTCAGCGCTTACGGCAATCCGTTGGATTCCGATGTGGATACGTTGGTATTACTGCCAAAGGTTGGTGCAAGCTATGAATTCCTGCCGCAGAACACCGTTACTGCCACCGTACGCAAAGGTTATACGCCCGGCGGCGGCGCTGTTGCCTTTGACGGTAGCTATGACTATTACGAATTTGATCGTGAAGAAGTCATCACCTACGAATTGCTGAGTCACTTGAGCATGTTGGAAGGTGGCTTGGTGGTTGATACGGCCCTGTTCTATAACGATTACAGCGATTTCCAAAATTTCTCTGGTGGCAAAATCGTGAACGTTGAATCCGGCCGTAACTTTGGTGCTGAATTAAGTGCCAGCCTGCAAGCAACGGCAGGGCTGTCGCTGACGGCCTCCATGGGTGTTCTGAGCACGGAAGTAACTGAGGCGTCGGGTGCTGTTGCCGATTTGGAAGGTAATGAGTTCGCTAATGCGCCGGCATTCAATGCCAGTCTGGGTGCAAAACAAAATTGGAACTCGGGTGTGTTCTTAAATGGCAGCGCAAACTACGTTGGCGAATACTACTCGGATGGTACCAATAACGAAGACCACAAGGCGGGTGATTACTACGTCCTCAACAGCGCTGTTGGCTACGAAAATGATGATTTCACCGTGCGTCTTTATGGCCGAAACCTGACCAATGAAACCGTCATTCTGAGTCAGTCTACTCGGACAGTAAAAGAAGCTCGTGTCGCCACCCCCCGTACCTTTGGCTTAACCGTCGACTATCGTTTCTGATAACCGACACTTAATCAGGCATAAAAAAAACCCGGCCAATGCCGGGTTTTTTCGTTTTACGGAACCAACATCTCAGTCCCAGAATTCCACCGTGGCATCCACCACCACCTTGCAGCTGCACGCCAGAATATCGTTGGCACCACAGAAGGCGATGGGGTCGCCTACCTCTTCGATGCGACCGCTGATTAACGTCATGCGGCAGGCGCCGCAGTAGCCTTCGCGGCACTGATAGGGAATCTGAAACCCCTGATCTTCCAGTTGCTGCAGCACCGTTTTGTCACGCTGTGGGAACAACGTGACTTTACGAGTGCTGCGGTTATCTGAGCGTTGCTGACTCACAACTCGAAGTCACCCAGGGCATCGGCGTCGACATCCGAGTGAATGGCGCCCACCAGGTAGGTGGTGATTTCGGTTTCCTGAGGGGCAACCTGTACCGAGTCACTTTGCAACCAGGCGTCCATCCACGGCAGCGGGTTTTTCGGCGCGCCGAATAACGGTTGCTGACCGAGTGCCGCTAAGCGTTGGTCGGTGATGTGTTCGACGTACTGACCCAGAATGTCGGCGTTCAGACCGATCATCGAACCGTCTTTAAACAGGTACTTGGCCCATTCGCGTTCCTGCTCGGCGGCCTCTTTGAATATCTGCACCAGGGTGCCTTGTTCTTCGGCGGCAATTTCACCCATTTCCGGATCGTCCTGACCTTTGGCCATCAGGTTCAGCATGTGCTGGGTGCCGGTTAAATGCAGCGCTTCGTCGCGGGCAATAAAGCGAATGATCTTGGCGTTACCTTCCATCTTGGAACGTTCGGCAAAGGCAAAACTGCAGGCGAAGCTGACGTAAAAACGAATCGCTTCGAGCACGTTGACCGACACCATGGTGAGGTACAGAGCGCGCTTTAATTCACGCAGTGCTTTTTTGCCTTCGGGGCCGGAGCACCATTCGTCAGAAGCGGTTTGATAACGCTGAGTCTGAGCGATCAGTTCGTCGTAATAACGCGTCACCGAGGTCGCACGGGCAACGATGGCCGGGTTGGCAACGATGTCGTCGAAGACTTTGCCCGGTTCGGTCAGAACGTTACGCATGATGTGCGTATAAGAGCGCGAGTGAATGGTTTCACTGAACGCCCAGGTTTCGATCCAGGTTTCCAGTTCCGGCAGCGAAACGATCGGCAGCAATGCGACGTTGGGTGAGCGACCCTGAACACTGTCGAGCAGTGTCTGGTATTTGAGGTTGCTCAAAAAGATATGCTGCTCGTGTTCGGGCAGAGCGATGAAGTCTTTGCGGTCACCGCTGAGGTCGACTTCTTCCGGGCGCCAGAAAAACGACAACTGCTTTTCAATCAGCCGTTCGAAGATGCTGTATTTTTGCTGGTCGTAACGCGCCACGTTGACCGTTTCACCGAAAAACATCGGTTGACTGAAGGGATTAAAATCGGCCTGGTTGAATGTTTTGTAACTCATGAAATGTCCTTGTCAGCCGCAGCTGAAATTCTTACAAATCGAACCGGTCAATGAATTCGGCCCCACCCTAAGGTGAGGCCGTTTGGGCGTTAGATTTTGCATGCACCGGATGCGCAATCATCGTCCTCGAGTTCGGCACCGGCGCCGTCTCGGGTGTTGTGGTAATAGAGCGTTTTGACGCCCAGTTTGTAGGCGGTGAGCAGATCGCTGATCAGTTTCTGCATCGGCACCTTGCCACCTTCGAAGCGGGCTGGGTCGTAGTTGGTGTTGGCGGAAATTGACTGGTCGACGAATTTCTGCATGACACCCACCAGGTTCAGATACCCTTCGTTGCTGCCTTGTTGCCACAACAATTCGTACTGGTCTTTGAGGTTGGCGATGTCCGGGACCACCTGCTTCATAACACCGTCTTTGGAGGTTTTGACAGAAACCAGACCACGCGGCGGTTCAATACCGTTGGTGGCGTTGGCGATCTGTGAAGACGTCTCGGACGGCATCAGCGCAGTCAGCGTTGAGTTACGCAGACCGTCGCGTTTGATGTCGGCGCGCAGACCTTCCCAATCCAGTTTCAACTCGGTGTTGCACACCTTGTCGAGGTCTTTCTTGTAGGTGTCGATCGGCAGTTTGCCCGCCGCGTATTGAGTTTCGCTGAAACCGGAGCAGGCACCGAATTCGCCCGCCAGTTTGTTGGATGCCTTGAGCAGATAATATTGAATCGCTTCGAAGGTATCGTGGGTCAGATCCAGCGCAGAACCGTCGGAATATTTCTTGCCGTTCTTGGCCAGGTAGTAGGCGTAGTTGATGACGCCGATGCCCAGCGTACGACGCTTCATGGAACCGATTTCGGCGGCTTTAACCGGGTAGTCCTGATAGTCGAGCAGGCTGTCGAGGGCACGCACGATCAGTTCGGACAACTCTTCCAACTCGTCCAGTGATTCCAGCGCGCCGAGGTTGAACGCGGCCAGAGTACACAGAGCGATTTCACCGTTCTCATCGTTGATGTCGTTGAGCGGTTTGGTCGGCAGGGTGATTTCCATGCACAGGTTGCTTTGACGCACCGGTGCCTGTTTCGGATCAAACGCGCCGTGAGTGTTGCAGTGGTCGACGTTCTGAATGTAGATACGACCGGTCGACGCACGCTCCTGCAGCAAAGTGGAAAACAGTTCCACCGCCGGAATGGTTTTCTTGCGAATGTCTTCGCGCTGTTCGTATTCGGCGTACAGACGTTCGAACTCTTCCTGGTCTTCGAAGAAGGCGTCGTACAGACCCGGAACATCGCCTGGGCTGAACAGGGTGATGTGCTGGTTTTTAATCAGACGGGTGTAGAGCAGACGGTTGATCTGCACACCGTAGTCGAGCTGACGCACGCGGTTTTCTTCAACGCCGCGGTTGTTTTTCAGGACCAGCAGGCTTTCCACTTCCAGGTGCCACAGCGGGTAGAACAGCGTTGCCGCGCCACCACGAACGCCGCCTTGTGAGCAGCATTTAACGGCGGTTTGGAAATGTTTGTAGAACGGAATGCAGCCGGTGTGGAACGCCGCGCCGCTGCGAATCGGTGAACCGATGGCGCGAATGCGACCGGCGTTGATGCCGATACCGGCACGCTGGCTGACGTAACGCACGATGGCAGCCGAAGTCGCGTTGATGGAATCGAGGCTGTCGTCCGATTCGATCAGTACGCAGGAACTGAACTGACGCGTCGGTGTACGTACGCCAGACATCAGCGGCGTCGGCAACGACAGTTTGAAGGTGGAGGCGGCTTCATAGAAACGCTGGATGATGTCCAGACGTTGCTCTTTCGGGTACGACGAAAACAGGCTGGCGGCAATCAGTACATACAAAAACTGGGGCGATTCATAGACATCGCCAGTCACCCGGTTTTGCACCAGGTATTTGCCTTCGAGTTGCTTAACGGCAGCGTAGGAGAAGTTCAGGTCGCGCTCGTGACGCAGGAAGCTTTCCATCGCTTCGTAGTCGGCTTCGGAGTAGTCGGTGAACAGGTGTGAATCGTAGCGGCCAGCTTCGACCATGGCTTCTACGTGGTCGCGCAGTTTGGGCGGCTGGAACTGACCATAGGCGCGTTTGCGCAAATGGAAGATCGCCAGGCGCGCCGCCAAATATTGGTAATCGGGGTTTTCCGCACTGATCAGATCGGCCGCGGCCTTGATCAGCGTTTCATGAATGTCACTGGTGGTGATGCCATCGTGAAACTGCAACTGGGCTTTCAGTTCCACCTGGGAAACTGACACATCGTCGAGGCCTTCGGCCGCCCAATTGAGGACTTTGTGGATTTTGTCGAGGTCCAGTGGTTCTGAATGCCCGTCGCGCTTGGCCACTGTGATTTGAGAAGTGTTCACCTGCGTCTCCTGTTTTGTCTTCTGGTGGTGACGCGTCGAACGGTGCAAACCATCCTGGCTTGCTGCCGTTGTGCCGCAGGTCACCTCCGCCTGCTGCGTGTCAAAAAGGAACGCCCTGAGGGGTACTGAAAGCAGGGCGTTTCGCTGTGCATTTGGTCACCTCGACCGGCAGGATTACGACGGCGGATCCTGCTTTTTGCTCCCCCGGTACAACGGTTTTTCAACACTCGGGGCGGGCTGTTATGGCGTTTTCCAGGCCTTGGCTGACGTTCAGGGCACTGGTGGGACTGAATGGCCAAAATGCCTAGATATGGTGGTCTCTAACAAAGATGCTGTCAATATATAGTTTTCAGGTGAGTGTTCGCTTGCCTGCAATTGGCCGCATAAAGGGGGGCTGAATCTGGCTGGTTGATTTTTGTGCGCGAACGCGTTGGGATAGATTCAAACGGACGCCGTTCGTCAACCCCAAACGACCGTCCATTGAAACCTAAATTCTCAGGTGTTCATCATGGCCATCGTCCAATTGCAAACCTGTACCTTGACGCAGCAATGGGTATCGCACTCGCACGATCACCATCAGCTGATTCTGGCAACGTCGGGGAACACAGAGCTGAGCATTGAAGGTCGGGGCAATCGCATCACTGGCGATATGGGGTGTTTGATCCCGTCGGGCTATCACCACGATTATCTGGGCGACGGTCGCAACACCACTCTGGTGATGGATCTGCCGGTCGCGGCGCTGGGCAAACTCACGCGCAGTGACGACGCTCAGCGCCTGTTTGAACAACCCACCTTTTATCGCGTGCCCGGCGCGCTGAAACAGATGGGCGCTACTCTGGCGCAGCAAGCCAGCGTCACGCCAGGGCTGCACGATGAAATTTCGGCGCTGATTCTGCGCACGCTTTATTTGGGGCTTTACGATCAATCGCTGCCGACCCGTCGGCCTGCTGCGGTAGAAGCGCCCTCGGTGCACAGTCGATTGTCGACGTCGAGCATGAACCAGTTGGTGGCTTACGTTGAAGCGCATCTGGCCAATGACATTAAAGTCGATGACCTGGCGGCCTTGTGCTGTCTCAGCCCTGGCTATTTTCATCAGGCGTTTCGCGCCCAGACCGGTCAGACACCTATGGCGTTTGTTCAACAGCGTCGCCTGCAACGGGCGCGTTGGTTGCTTCGTGAAACCGACTGGCCGATCGGCACCATAGCCGCCGAAGTGGGTTTTCGAGACCAGGGCAGTTTCAGCCGAGCCTGCCGGCGTCGTTTCGGTTGCGCGCCTTCTGAATTGCGTACCTGAGTTTCGGGCAAATTTGCCTGAGCCTCGGGCAAGCACCTCACACCGCTCTCCCTTAGAGTCGAATTAACGCGATCACAGCGGCTCCATAAACCAAACAAAAAATAATCGCTTAAAAAAGGGAGAGACCCATGATCAGCAAGCAGACAACGGCGCTGGCGATAACCGCCGGCCTGGCGTTCGGCGTTGCCGAAGCCGCGGAATACGAAATGGCCATTGCCACCTTGATTCCGGAAAACCTGAACAACAACGCCATCTACCCGGCCTTGGTGCATTTTAAGAACCAGGTCGAAACCCGCACCGAAGGTGAGGTCGAAGTCGTCATCTTCGGCGGCGGCCAGCTGGGTTCGGAAGTGGAAACCGGTTCGCAGGTGCAGGCCGGTGGCCGGGCGTTGCAATCGACCATTTTGACGTCCGGTGCGATGTCGTCGTTTTATCCAAAATATCAGGCGGTCACCACGCCCTTTATGTTTGAAGACTGGCGTCAGGCCTGGGCGTTTTTCGACGGTGAATGGTTTGCCGACTTTATGAGCGGCGCCATCGACGACGCCGATATGCGTTACCTCGGTACCTTCGATGACGGCGGCGGCTTTGTGGCCTTTACCAACAACGAACGCCTGATTCGCACCGTCGATGATTTGGAAGGCCTCAACATTCGCGTTGAAGAAAACCCCGCCCACGTTGCGATGATGAATGCGCTCGGCGCCTCGGCGACACCGCTGCCCTGGGGCGAATTGATCACCGCGTTGGAAACCGGTCTGGCCGATGGTCAGTTCAACGCACCGGTGCTCAACACCACCTTTAACTTCAACGAAGTGACCGACTACACCACGCTGACCGGCCATGTGTATAACAGCGCCAGTTGGGTGGTCAGCGAAAGCTGGTATCAGGAACTGCCGCAAGACTATCAGCAGGTGATCATTGAAGCCGCGCGTGAAGCGGTGACTTTGAGCCATGGTGCATCCGGTGCCTTTGCCACCGCCAGCTGGGAAAAATCCTGCGAGGTATTTGAAGAGTGCTACCTGATGCCGACCAGCGAACGCCAGCGCATGGCCGAGATTGCGCGTCCGGCCTGGAAGGACTGGATCGTTAACGACTTTGGTCTGGACGAAAGCCTGATCGACGATCTGTGGGCTGAAGTCGAACGCATCGGCAGCGAACTGGAAGCGCAAGACTACGCCCGCTACGGCAACTGAAACTGACCGTTGACCGACGCTCAAGAACCGCGTCGGTCAACTTCTGGAGTCTGTGATGAAGCGCTTTCTAACAGGAGCGCGGGCGTTGAGCGATGGCGTTAATACCGCCGCCATCGCGGTGTGCATTTTCTGTGTGCTGGCGATGCTCGCCATATCCTTTACCGGTTTTCTCTACACCCTGTTCACGGGCGGCGCGCTGAGCTGGACCTATTCATTGGCGCGATTGTTTTTGCCCTGGATCGGTTTGCTGTCGTCCACCGTGGCGCTGCATTCGGGTGAGCACGTTGCCATGACGCTGTTGATGCGCGTGTTGCCCGACTGGGGCGTGCGCATTGCTGCGGGTTTATCGATGGCGATTCTGGCGTTGTTTGGCCTGGCGCTTGTTGTGTATGGCTGGGACTTTTTCAGTAGCGCCCGGCAGATTTATATGGTCTCCGACAGCATTCAGGTGTCGTACAAATTCACCACCATCGCCGTGCCGATTACCGGTGTGATCATCCTCTTGCATCTGGCGCAGGGCTTTTCGCTGCTCGAGCATTATCTCGATGAAGACGAACTGATTGATTCTGCGTTGGATGATGCCGAACAGGAGGGCGTGTGATGGCGGTCGCGCTGATAGTTTTTGTGTTGATTTTATTAATCGGTGCACCGGTGGCGATTGTGATGGCCGTCTCCGGTATGGCCGGTTCGTTTATGCTCGGTGGCGAACGCATGATTGGCATTGTCGCCGATCGGATGTTTTCCGGCGTGTCCGGTTACATGCTGATTGCGGTGCCATATTTTATTTTCACCGCCGAGTTAATGAACCAGGGCGGTTTGACGCGCAAACTCATTGCCTTCAATAACGCCTTGCTCGGTCGCGTGCGTGGTGCGTTATCGCACGTCAATGTGACGGTTTCCTTATTCTTTGCCGGGCTTACCGGTGCGGCGATTACCGATACCGTGGCCATTGGCAAGATCATGATTCCGGAGATGAAAAAGCAGGGTTATGACGCCGATTACGCGGCGGCCATTACCGCCTGTTCATCCATCATCGGACCGATCATTCCACCCAGCGTGGTGATGGTGGTGTACGCCTCCATGCTGCGCGATATTTCCGTTATCGATTTGTTTGCCGGCGGCATTATTCCCGGCGTGTTGATGGCGGCGGTTTTGCTCGGCACCAGTCTGGTGTTGTCCTTTAAACGCGGTTATCCGCGGCAGCCGGGGCAGTCGATTAAGGTAGCGTTGATTGCGTTTTTGACCGCGCTGCCCGCCTTATTTGTGCCGGTGATTATTCTCGGCGGTATTTTGACGGGCGCTACGACCATTACCGAAGCGTCCGGTTTTGCCACCGTCTATGCCTTGGCGATTGGTTTTCTGCTGTACCGCAATCTGACCTGGCGCAAGGTGCTGGAATCTTTGGTGACCACGGTGCGTTTATCCGGCGTGGTGTTTTTCCTGTTGGCGACTTCGGCCGTGCTCAGTTGGTTTGTAACCCGTTCGGGTATTGCGCGCGACGCCGCCGAAATTATCACCGCCATTTCTGATGTGGCCATCATTCAGATTTTGCTGGTCTGTGTGTTATTGATTTTGCTGGGCACGGTGATGGATGTGTTGCCTGCTCTGGTGGTGGTTGCACCGGTCATTGTACCGGCCATGGTACGGCTGGGGTTTGATCCGCTGCATTTTGCCATCGTCATGATTGTTACTCTGAACGTTGCCAATGCGACGCCGCCGGTGGGCATGACATTAATGACGGCAGCGCGCATCGCCAAGGTGCCGTACGAGCGCGCTATTGTGGCCAGCTGGCCGTTTTATCTGGCGTTTCTGGTGGTCATCGTGTTGCTGGCGCAGTTTCCGTTGTTGTCGACCTGGATACCGTCCCTGCTGGATTAATGGAGTCTAAGATGCAGTGCTTTTATTCCCCGCGCCAGGCGGACCACTCGCCCGATACCTTTTTATTGCGTGGCGAACCGGCGCCGTCGCCCGAGCAAAGTACACGCGCCGATGTGTTACTGGCCGCACTCGACGACGCCGGCCTTGCGGTTGAGCAACTCGATGGTCAAGGGTCGGCGGCATTGGCGCAACGTTTGGCCTTGGTGCATCAGCCGCGTTATCTGACGTTTTTGAAAACCATCCAGCAGCGTTGGGGTGAACTGCCCGGCGCGCCACAGCGTGTGGCTCCGAACGTTCATCCGACGTCTTCTGCTCAGCATTACCCGAGCCATCCGGTCGGCCAGGCCGGTTGGCATCTGCACGATATGGCGTGTCCGTTAGGGCCGACCAGCTATGACGGCATTGTCGCCAGCGCCGCGACGGCTGAACGCGCCGCTGAGGCCGTGTTGCTGGATGCATCCCAACGCAGCTATGCCTTGTGTCGTCCGCCGGGTCATCATGCCGGGCCGGAACGTGCCGGTGGTTTCTGTTTTTTAAACAATGCCGCGCTGGCAGCATCGGTGTTGCGTGAACGCTTTGCGCGTGTGGCGATTGTCGATGTCGATCTGCATCACGGTAACGGCACGCAGGACATTTTTTATGCGCGCAACGATGTCTGGACCGGTTCGGTTCACGCCGACCCGGATGGCTTTTATCCGTTTTTCTGGGGCACCGCCGCTGAAACCGGTGAAGGCGCGGGTGAAGGTTTTAATCGGAATGTGCCATTGCCGGTTGGTGCCGACGGCGATGCCTTTATGGCTGGACTGGAAACCCTGCTCGACGGCTTCGGAAAATTTAATGCCGAAGCGGTGGTTATCGCGCTGGGACTGGACGCCCATCAGGATGATCCGTTGGCGGGCATGAGCTTAACCACGGCAGACTTTACCCGCGTCGGCAAACGCCTGGCGCAACTGACACAGCCGATGGTGGTGGTTCAGGAGGGCGGCTATCCGACGCCCGCACTGGGCGCCAACCTGAGTGCTTTTTTAACCGGCCTGAATGGCTGACTTTTTTAATGTAACGATCCATAAGGAAACACCATGAGCATTCAATATCACAAGCCGGGCGCCCGCATGTGCCAAGTCACAGTCCACAACGGCACCCTCTATCTGGCCGGGCAGGTCGCTGCCGATTCGAGCGCTGACACCGCCGGGCAAACACAGCAGATTCTGGAGCAAATTGACGCCCTTCTGGCCGAAGCCGGTTCGGATAAATCGCACCTGTTAGCGGCCACCATCTGGGTCACCGATATGGCCAATTTCGACGCCATGAACGCCGCCTGGGATGCCTGGGTGGCGCCGGGTCGTCCGCCGGTTCGCGCCTGCGTAGAAGCTAAATTGGCCAAGCCTGAATGGCTGGTCGAAATCATGGTGACCGCTGCCGCTAAGGAGTAAGGCATGGATATTCTGTCGTCGCAGGCCGTGGCGACGGCTTTGCCCTGGGCGGCGTTGGTGGACCGGTTGGACACCACCTTTCGTCAGGGCATTGAAGCGCCACCGCGTCATCACCACGCCATCGACCGCCCCGACGGTGAGGCGACCATGTTGCTGATGCCCGCCTGGGAGCCGGATGGGTATATCGGCATGAAAATGGTGAATGTTTTTCCCCAAAATTCCGATCGCGGTCTGCCAGCCATTTCCGGTTTGTATCTGCTGTGCGATGGCGACACCGGTCAGCCATTGGCCTGTATGGACGGCAGCGAACTGACGCGTCGTCGTACCGCAGCAGCTTCGGCGTTGGCCGCGCGTTATCTGGCGCGCGAGTCGGCTGACAGTCTGGTGGTGGTAGGCACCGGCCGATTAGCGCCGATGCTGATTGAAGCCCACGCGGCGGTGCGCCCGATTCGGCGCGTGCGCATCTGGGGGCGCAATGTTGATAAGGCCAACGCCCTGGCCGATGAATACCGTCATTACCGCGGTGGCTTACAGGCGTTTGAGTCGGTTGAAGCAACCGAGAATCTGGCGAGCGCCGTGAGTGAGGCATCGCTGGTCAGTTGCGCCACCTTGTCGACCGAACCGCTGGTGCATGGCGATTGGCTGCAAGCGGGTACTCACCTTGATCTGGTCGGTGCGTTTCGTCAGTCGATGCGTGAAACCGATGCCGCCTGCATTGCTGGCCGCGAGGTCTTTGTCGATACCTACGCCGGTGCGCAGGGTGAGGCGGGCGACTTGCATTTTGCGCAACGCGAAAGTGATTTTGTGTTTGCCGATGTCCGCGCCGACTTGGCGGAACTCACACGCGAGCAGCATCCGGGACGCGGCCATGACGAGGCCATTACGGTCTTTAAATCGGTGGGCGCTTCGCTGGAAGATTTGGCCGCCGCGATCGAAGTCTGGCAGCAGGTTAAAGCGGCCAATTGAACAGGCATTAAGATGAAGGTAGTTGTGATTGGCGCCGGAGTTACCGGCGTAACCCTGGCCTGGGAACTGTGTCAGCGTGGCCACGACGTCACCGTGATTGAAGCCCTGAGTGAATCCGGTTTGGAAACCAGCCGTGCGAACGCCGCCCAGCGTTCTTACGGGGCGGTTTATCCCTGGGCCTCACCGGCACTGATGACGCTGGCGCTGCGCACGTTATTCAGCAAGCGCGGTGCGTTCAAACTGGCGTTGCCGCCGAGCCCGGAAACCATCGCCTTTTTGTTGCGGACCCTCAAAAATGCCGTGACGCCCGGTCGCTTCGATGCCAATCGTGAGGCGATGTTGCGGTTGGCTGAAGACAGCCGGTTACGGTTTCTGGAATTGCAGGATCAGCTGGGTGAGGCCTTAGTGTTCGATGGCGAGCACGAAGGGGTGCTGGAGTTGGCGAGCACACACCAGGAACGTGAGCGCCTCGGTGGCGATACCGCCATGCTGACGCGGTTGGGCATTGAGCACGAACTGCTCGACGCCGAAGGTGTGCGACGTTATGAACCGGCGCTGGCGAATGACGCGCCGCTGGCGGGTGGCCTGCGTCTTTCCACTGACGGCACGGGCGATTGTCATCAATTCACTCAGTCGCTGGCCGCTGCGGCCGCCGCGGCCGGTGTGACCTTCCGATACAACCAGGCGGTGACGGAGCTGGGCGTTGAGAACAACCGGGTGACGTCGGTGCTGCTCGACTCCAACGAACGGCTGTCCACCGATGCGGTGGCACTGTGTGCTGGTTTTGCCAGCCGGGTGCTGGCGCGGTCGGTGGGCCTGGCCGCGCCGATCTATCCGGTTAAGGGGTATTCCATGACACTGCCCCTGATTGACGCTCAGCACGGGCCGCGCTCGACAGTGCTCGATGATCGTTACAAGGTGGTCTGCACCCGCCTGGGTGATCGCGTTCGCGTCAGTGGCTTTGTGGAATTGGCGGGTCTTGATCGGCACTTGCCGCCCGCGCGGTTTGAGGTGCTGCAACAGGCGCTGCACAGTCGTTTTCCCGGCGCCACCGCGGGCCAGGTAGAGCAAGCCTGGGCCGGTTTCCGACCCATGACACCCGACGGACCGCCGCTGCTCGGCGCCAGCCCAGACGGTCGTCTACCCAATCTTTTCTTTAATACCGGACACGGCACCTTCGGCTGGACCTTGTCCGCCGGGTCCGCCCAATGGGTGGCCCGGCTGATGGACGGCGATGCCTTGCCCGACTATGTGAAGGGCTTTCAGGTGGGTCGTTAATCGGTCGCTGGGTTGTGCTGATTGGTATATCTAAGAAATACCAATTGGGTTTTATTCAAAATAAATGACGGTTAAGTCGCGAATTAATCGACATTTTGGTAACAGACTGAACAGCGGCACTTGCTTTTAAGGTAGCTTAATGGTGTCCTTTCGCGCTTTGAAATTGCCTAAACGTATACGGTGATTGTGTGCCCGCTGTTCAGCTCTCCCTGGTTGTGCCCACTTATAACGAAGTTGAGAACGTCCCGGTCTTGGTGCAGCGCTTGCGCCAGACGCTGTCCGAGTACCGCTGGGAAGTCATCTTTGTCGATGACGACTCACCCGATGGCACGCTGGCGGCGATTCAGGAACTGGCAGAGCGTGATGAGCGCATTCGCTACATCAGTCGGCAAGGGCAGCGTGGCCTGAATTCTGCCTGTAAAGAAGGCGTGATGGCGGCGCGCGGCGAGTGCGTGGCGATCATGGACGCCGACTTGCAGCACGACGAACGCATTCTGCCGGACTTGTTGGCGCAAGCCGCGCAGCACGATGTGGTGGTCGCCAGTCGATACAGTGGTACCGGGGGTGTTTCGAATTGGTCCCGGCTGCGTTTGCTGGTCAGCCGGTCAGCCACCTTTATCAGCCGACTCTTTATTCGTCATTCATTGAGTGATCCGATGAGCGGCTTTTTCCTCATGCGCGGAGAATTTGCGCGTCGGCACATTGAGCAAGTCGGCAGTGACGGTTTTAAAATTCTGCTCGAACTGGTGGCCAGAGCGCCGCGACACACTCGTATTGCCGAAGTGCCTTACGTGTTTCGTTCCCGGGTTGCGGGCGAGAGCAAACTCGACAGTCGTGTGGCGCTCCAGTTACTCGAATTTTTGTTCAAGCATCGCTTTGGCGAACGCTTTCCTTTTGCCATCTGTCTCTATGCTCTTGTCGGCGCCATGGGTGTGGCCGTACACCTGAGTGTGTTGTGGTTGCTGTTCCAGGTATTGGCTATGGATTTCCGATTGTCTCAGGCTGTTGCGATTGTTATCGCGATGCTCGGCAATTTTCACCTCAATGATTGGCTGACGTTCGCGAATCATCCGCGTCGGCATCGGCGTTATGTCAAAGCGCTGTTGTCTTATGGCCTGGTCTGCTCCATGGGGGCCGGTCTGAGTTATCTGGTGTCGGTGTTTCTGTTTTCGCATGATGCCCAATGGTGGCTGGCCAGTTTCTCTGGCATTATTGCGGGCTTTTTTTGGAACTATCAGGCGTCGAGATTATGGGTTTGGTGTCGCGTATAACATCAAAGTTGGGCCAGCAGGTATGGCCTGGCAGTGACCTGGGAATTGCGCTGCTGTTGTTCATGGCAAGCAATGTACTGGTCTATTCTGTTGTGTTGATTGGCTCGGGTTTTCTGCCCATTGAACTGCCCAGTTTTTCCGGTTTCTGTCTGTCAGATTGTCTGTGGTATGCCGATCTTGCCTCGGGCGGCTACGCCGACGGCAGCACCGATACCAACTTGCTCCGCTACGCAAACTGGGCGTTTTTTCCGTTGTTGCCGATGCTGGCGCGCGGCTTGGTAACTGTGCTGCCGATCAGTGCTGAAACGGCGCTGATACTGTTGGGTAAGTTGTTTCTGCTGGGAAATATTTACGCCTTTATCAAACTGCTTAGGCACTATCATCCCGATGTACAGCCGCAGTGGGCTGGCGCCTTGGTTGCGCTGAATCCTTTCGTTATTTATATGCACGCCGGCTATACCGAGTCGTTGTATTTTCTGCTGTTGACGCTGTCATTTATTGCCTTGCAGCGCGGTTACTGGTGGTCGGGTGCAATAGGGGCCTTACTGTCAGCCACTCGGGTGGTGGGGGTGTTTTTTGCGTTGCCCTATTTGTTGCTGGCTTGGCAGCGTCGGGATAAGCAACAGTGGTTGAGTCGCCGCAATCTGAACTGGCTGCTGGGACTGATGTTGATACCCTTGGGACTGGCGCTATTTATGATGTTTCTGGATCAACAGATTGGTGATCCGCTGGCCTTTAAGTCGGTACAGATATTCTGGAGACGCACGCTGCAAAATCCGTTCAGCGTTCTTATTGATGGCTTTCGCGGTTTTGAATCCGGTTATTACTCGCTGACGGCGGTGCTGGGAATGATCTCAATTATGGTGCTGATTTATTGTCGGCAATACGCTCTGGCACTGTTTATGATTCCGGCCCTTTTTTTGCCATTGATGACCGGCCTGACGTCGATGCCGCGTTTTGTTTTTTGGCAGCCGCCGTTTCTGGTGGCGCTCTATTTTGTCTTTTATCGTCTACACCGCCTCTGGCCGATATACTTTGCGGCCAGCGGCTTGTGGATCGCGATCTTAGCTCTAGCGTGGTTTGTGCCTAGTGCGGTATTTAGATACTAATTTTTTGCGCTGTATGGCCGTTGTCATATTGGCGACTTTTTATCTGTGGCTGGGTTGGCGCATCCTCGTGGCGACGCCGGACCCTGTCTATCAGGCATGGGTGGAAAACGAGGTAGAGCAGGTTCGGAAGGAACGCCTTGCCGCCAGAACTCGATCGGAATGACCCGGTTGAGTTCTGGCGGCTGCCGCTGTCAGAACGACACCAGCGTCCACACCCCAAAGCCGATAAAGAGCGCACAGGCGAACAGATGAGCGGCGCGTACCGGTAGCCGTTGCATTACCCAGTTACCCGCAAAAATTACCGGTAAGTTGGCGGCCAGCATGCCGGCGGTGGTGCCCAGTGTGACCCAGAAAATGGACTGATATTGCGCCGCCAGAATAACGGTCGCGATCTGTGTCTTGTCGCCGATTTCGGCCAGGAAAAATAACACCAGGGTTGCCAGGAAAGGTCCCCAGCGTTCGACGCTGCCGGTATCGGTGTCGTCTTTATCGGGAATCAGAATCCACAGGCCGACAGCGATAAAACTCAGTCCGATCAGCCAAGGCCCCCAGTCGGCCGGAATCCAGCCAACCAGCCAGTCGCCAAGCCAGGCCGAGATGCCATGGTTGATCAGGGTGGCGACCAGAATGCCCAGGGTAATAGCGCTACGCGCGCGAAAACGCGTGATCAACAGCAGTGTCAGCAGTTGGGTTTTGTCGCCGATTTCGGCAAGGGTAACGACCAGGGTTGAGCTCAGTAGTGCGTCCAAGAACGGTCCTTAGGGGCGGGATGAAAACCGATAAGGCAAACCAGGCAGTCCCGCCCGGTTCCGCCTCGTTTGCCTTAGGTCTCATCAAGCCAGCCGGGAGGCTGGTTGCGACGACCATGAGCTGTGGCTCAATTATGTTGACCGCCGCGCCGGTGGGGATGGAACAATACCGGCCGATTACTCCCCCAAGACGGCGAGCAGTTTAGTGACTCGATTGACGCGAGGCAAGACTCAGTTCATGCCCAGATGATCCGCCAGCGTGGACCCACTGTAGTCGCTGCGGAACAGGCCGCGCTCGACCAGCGCTGGCACCACCTGATCGAGAAAACGGTTCAACGATTCGTTGCTGCCGCCGGGCAGGGCGATGATGCCGTCCGCTGCGCCGGCTTCGAAACGCTCAACGATTTCCGTTACCGCATCGTCCGGGGTTCCCACCACCAGCCAGTGTGCCGACCCCATCACTTCAGGGCGGCGAATCAGCTCATCCAGCGTTGGCGATTCGCGCTCAATCAATCGATAAACCAGTTCGGTGTGTGTCCGGCTGCGCACCCTGTGTGGCGGTGTCGGCAGCATGGCCAGGGTGATGGGTTGGTCGTCTGCCAGGCCGCTCAATTCCATGTCCAGTAGCCCTTCGGCTTTGGCGAGCAGGCGGGCGCGTTCGGTGTCGGCGTGGGTGGCCTGAAACAGCTCACGCGCCTGGTCACGGGTGTCGGCCAGATAGCAGCTAAAACCGGGCATGACGCGCACCGAATCGGCTGACCGTCCCTGCGCCAGGGCGCGGGCGCGCAGGTCGTTACGCAACTCAATACCCGCGTCGATGTCGGGTGTGGCGGCGAAGGTGGCGTCGGCGATGCGCGCTGCGAACTGGCGGCCAATGTCCGACGCGCCGGCCTGAAACAGCGGGATAGAAGCACCGGCGGCCGGAGTATTTAACGGCCCTTCGACCTGACAATAGTCGCCGTGATGATTGATCGGCTGTATGCGCTGGCGGTCGGCAAACTGGCCGCTGGCACGATCAAACCGCAGCGCTTCGGCCGGATAGCTGTTCCAGAGTTGACGCACTACCGCAGTAAACTCTTCGGCCTGAGCGTAGCGTTGCTCGGCGGGCGGCATGTCGTTGAGCCCGAAATTGCGTTGGCCGTCGAGGGAGGTCACTACGTTCCAACCGATGCGACCGCCGCTGAGCCAGTTCAGAGACTGCAGTTGGCGCGCCACCACGTAAGGCGGATAAAAGGTGGTGGAAGCGGTCGTCACCAGCCCAATACGCTGCGTTTCGCGCGCCAGGCTGGCAATCAGAATGCTCGGGTCGAGGCTGCTGAAACCCGGGCCGGTTGCGGTCATTGCCGGGTCGAGGAAGAGGGTGTCGGGACGGAACAAAAAATCCAGTTTGGCGGCTTCGGCGCGCCGGGCCACATCGATATAGAAGTCGCTGCCAAACAGCCCTTCAACCTGACTGTCGGCGCGTCGCCAGGCGCTGCCGCTGAGCCAGGTGGCGGCAAGGGACAAACCGACATGCAGGTGTCGGGTGGTGGTCATCGGGAAGCTCCTGTGCTGGCTGAGTCGTTGGAACGCTGCTGTCGAAAAGCGTCAATTGATAAACGGAAATGTTATCATTTAAATTCGCATTCCAGGTTGCGCCGTGTCAGTCGCACGGTGGATCGGTCCGTTTCAGGTCATTTTTTCGACAAGGTTGTTTTATGAACATGATTGCCCGCTTGTGTGTGTTATTCGGTGCGCTGGCGCCTCTCGTTGGCCAGGCCGATACGGCAGGATGGCCGCGTGAATTTATCAATGCCGATGGCTCCACGACGGTCATTGCCCAAGCGCCTGAGCGCATTCTGTCGACCTCGGTCACCATCAGCGGCACCTTACTGGCGATCGATGCGCCGATGATCGCCAGCGCCACGACACCCAACGGTGATTTTTTCGGTCAGTGGGCCGACGTGGCCGAAGAACGCCACCTGCAAGCGTTGTGGCCGGCGGGTCGTTTGGATCTGGAAGCGGCTTATGCGGTAGCGCCGGATTTGATTGTGGTGTCGCGTAATGGCGGTGATTCCGCGCTGGAAAACAAAGCACAACTGGAGGCGATTGCGCCGGTGATCGTGCTCGATTACGGCGATCAAACCTGGCAAAGCCTGGCGCGCCGTCTGGGCGAAGCAACCGGTCTGGAGGCTCAAGTCGAACAACGAATAGACGGTTTCGATGCCTATGTGGCGCGCAGCCGTGAACAGATGAACTTGCCAGCCACGACCGCCAATCTCATCAGCTATAACGGCCCGGGCATGTCCAATCCCATTGCCACGGTTGAGGCACCTCAGGCGCGGTTGTTACACGCCTTGGGGTTTGAAATTGAAGCACCGGATCCCGACTGGCACAGCCGCAGCAATCGGGACAGTAACGATTTTGTCTGGGCGCAGTACGAGCACTTAACACAACTGACCGCACCGGCGAGCTTTTTGATTCGCGCCGAAGCGGACCGCGCCGAAGATTTTTTGAACGATCCGGTGCTGGCCAATCTGCCATCGGTTCAGGCCGGTCAGGTCTATGGTCTGGGCATTCATTCGTTTCGCATCGATTATTACAGCGCCCGCAAAGTGGTGGACGGTCTGGTTGAGCAGTTTGGCCAGGCTGAGCGTTGATGTCGGTTGGCGCGTCGACCGTCACCCTTGAGCGATCGCCCCGGCGACTGTGGGGTTTGGTGGCTCTGGTGTTACTCACTGCACTGGCGGCGCTGGCCAGCCTGTTTATCGGCAGCCGGCCGATCCCGGTGGCGGTGACGCTGGATGCGTTGCTCGCTTACGACCCCTCCAACAGCGCTCATTTGTTAGTGCATCATCTGCGCGTGCCGCGCACTTTGTTGGCGTTGGTGGTCGGTGCTGCTCTGGGTGTCGCCGGTGCGTTGATGCAGGGGCTGACGCGTAACCCACTGGCCGACCCGGGTCTGTTCGGCGTCAATGCCGGTGCCACCACGGCCATCGTGGCTGCGATTGCTTTTTTCGGAGTTGATTCGGTGTCGGCCTACACCAGCTTTGGTTTGATCGGCGCCGCGCTGGCCGCGCTGGCGGTCTATCGCCTGGGTGGCGTTGGCGGTGGTTTGAATCCGGTGCGGGTGGTGCTGGCGGGCGCGGCCATCACCGTGGTGCTGTTGGCGATTACCCATTTGATCACTCTTAATTCCGACGTCCAGGTGTTCGACCGTTTCCGGCACTGGGCGGTCGGCTCACTGCAAGGGCGTGGGCAATCGGTGTTGCTGCCGATCACGCTGCTGGTGGTGCTGGGTTTGGCGCTGTCGCTGACGCTGGCGCGGGCACTCGATACGGTGGCGCTGGGCGAAGACCTGGGGCGCTCACTGGGCGTGCACCCGGTGCTGGTGCGTTCGCTGGCCGCGCTGGCGATTGTGGTGCTGGCCGGTGCGGCAACCGCCGCCGCCGGGCCGATCAGCTTTATCGGGCTGACGGCGCCACATCTGGCGCGTTTTATCGTCGGCCCGGAGCATCGTTGGTTGTTGCCTTATGCTCTGGTCATCGCGGCCCTCTTGGTGGTGATGGCCGATGTGCTTGGCCGCGTCATTGGCTATCCCGGTGAAATTGGCGTTGGCATTATGGTGGCGCTGCTCGGCGGGCCCTTCTTTGTCGTTTTGGTGCGCCGTTGGCGGTTGGTGCAGCTATGAAACCGATCGCTGATTTACCGGAACTGCCGTTCGCTACCCGTTTGTGGCGCTGGCGGCACTGGTCGTTGCGGGTGTCGTTGCCCGCGCTGGTGGTCGCCGTGGCGTTATCGCTGGTGTTGATGCTGGCGATGTTGGCAAGCCTGGTGATGGGCACGCTGGATATTGGTCTGGCTGAGCTGTTGGCCATTCTCGGTGGTCGCGCTGAGAATCCGCTGTATCACCACATCGTGCTGAACATTCGACTGCCGCGCGCGGTGACCGCACTTTTTGTGGGCGCTGCGTTGGGGGCGTCCGGTGCTGTCTTTCAATCGATTTCCCGTAACGCCTTGGGTTCGCCCGATGTGATCGGTTTTACCACCGGTTCGGCGACCGGCGCCATTGCGCAGATTGTTTTGTTTGGTGGCGGTGCTCTGTCGGTGGCTGTTGCGGCAGTGGCCGGTGGTGTGCTGACGGCGATAGTGGTGTACGGCTTATCGGTCCGCGGAGGGCAGGCCGGTGGTTACCGCTTGATTCTGACCGGCATCGGCGTTGGCGCGGTGCTGGCGGCGTTGAACAACCTGATGCTGGTGAAAGGCGATCTCGACGATGCCGTCGCGGCCAACCTGTGGCTGGCCGGCTCGCTCGACGCCCGTACCTGGCAACAGGCAATTCCTGTGGCGCTCGGGGTGGTGGTGTTGGTGCCGCTGTGCATCGTCGGCGCGCGGGCTTTGGCGCTGATGGAAATGGGCGATGATGCAGCTGCTCAGCTGGGTGTCAGTGTTGAGCGCCAGCGCCGGGCGCTGTTGTTCTACGCCGTGGTGCTGGCGGCATTGGCCACCGGCGCGGCAGGGCCGATTGCCTTTGTTGCGCTGGCCGCGCCGCAATTGGTGCGTCGTCTGGTGCCGTACACTGGCCTGGCGGTGATGAATTCAGCCTTGATGGGCGCCACCTTAATGCTGGTGGGTGATGTGCTGACCCGACTGTTGCCCTTTAATCTGACGCTGCCGATTGGACGGGTAACCGGCATTGTCGGTGGCGTTTATCTGATTGTGTTGCTGGCGCGAGCGCGTCGGCTGTAATTGCCAAGGAGTTGTTGTGACGATTACTCAATCGACGCAGGCGCAAGGTCGCTTGCAAGCCCAAAACGTCACCCTGGGTTATGACGGTCGCCAGGTCAGTGAACAGTTGAACCTGACCGTGCCGGATGGACGGTTCAGCGTCATCGTCGGACCCAACGGCTGTGGCAAATCGACCTTGTTGCGCAGTCTGGGCCGATTGCTGAAACCGCAGCAAGGCCAGGTGTTGCTCGATGGCGCTGATATGAATCGCTTGCCCACCAAGGCACTGGCGCGCGAGCTGGGTTTATTGCCGCAAGGCGCTCAGGCGCCGGACGGCTTGCGCGTGGTCGATCTGGTAGCTCGTGGACGCTATCCGCATCAGCAACTGTTGCGTCAGTGGAGCGCACAGGATCACGCAGCCGTGGCCGAAGCCATGCGCTTAACCGATGTGCTGGAGTTGGCCGATCGCGAAGTCGACCAGCTGTCGGGCGGGCAACGTCAGCGCGTCTGGATTGCCATGGTGTTGGCGCAACAAACACCGTTGTTGTTGCTCGACGAACCGACCACCTATCTGGACCTGGCGCATCAATTGGAAGTGCTGGATTTATTGCGCGAATTGAATCGCCTTAACGGCCATACCCTGGTGGCGGTGTTGCACGATCTGAATCAGGCCTGTCGTTATGCCGACCATCTGATCGCCATGCGTGAGGGTCGCATCGTCGCCGAAGGCGCACCGCGTGAGTTGATGACCGAACAACTCGTGGCCGAGGTGTTCGGTCTGGATTGCCTGATCATCGACGACCCGGTCAGCGGTACACCCATGGTCATACCGCGTGGCCGGGCCGGCTAGTCGTTAAAGATTGGTCACTAAAGACGGCAGCCAGATAACGATGCTCGGGAACGCCAGTAACACGGCGATGGTAATGACATCGGCCACGAAAAATGGTGTCACGCCACGGAACACGTCCTGAACGCTGATGTCTTTGCGCACCCCGGCCACCACGAAGCAGTTCAGACCAATCGGCGGCGTGATCAGACACAGCTCCGCCATCTTCACCACGATGATGCCGAACCAGACCGCGCAGGCGGTGCCCGAAAGCCCAAAGGCGGAGTCGGCGGCGGCCACATCCGCACCGCCGTTCAGTGCCATGACCGCCGGGAAGACCACGGGCAAGGTGAGCAATAACATGCCGATGGCGTCCATAAACATGCCCAGCACCGCGTAGGCGCAAAGAATCATGATCAGCGTCAGCATCGGGCTGTGTTCCAAACTGGAAATCCAGTCGGCAAAGGCATCGGGCAGGCTGGCAAAACCGAGAAAGCGCACGTAAATCAGCACGCCCCAGATGATGGTAAAAATCATCACCGTGAGCTTGGCGGATTCAACCAGGGCACTGCCCAGTTCGCGCGCTTTCATGCCGCGCCAGAGCGCGAACAACAGCACCACAAAGGCACCCAGTGAACCGGCTTCGGTCGGCGTACCGACGCCACCGTAGATGCAGAAAATAATGATGAAGACGACGAAGAAAATCGGAAACGCGCCAGGCAGGCTTTCCAGTCTTTCCTTCACACTGTAACGCCGGGTCGGTGGACCAAAGTTCGGCCGGGTCAGCGCCAGAAAAATCACCAGCGCGCCATAGATGACCGCCGAGACCGCACCAGGAATAAAGCCCGCCATCAGCAGCGTGCCCACGTCCTGTTCGACGATGATGGCGTAGATCACCAGAATTGCCGACGGCGGAATCAAGGACGCCAGCGTACCACCGGCGGCAACCACGCCTGCGGCAAAGCGTTTGTCGTAACCTTCTTTGAGCATCTCGGGGATGGCGATGCGCGCAAATACCGCGGAGGTCGCTACCGAGGCACCGGAGACCGCCGCAAAACCGGCCGTGGCGAAGACCGTTGCCACACCCAGTCCGCCGGGCAGCCAGCCCACCCAGCGCTTGGCCGCTTCAAATAAGGTGCGCGTCATACCGGCGTGATACGCCAGATAACCGATCAGAATAAAAGCCGGAATCAACGACAACGACAACGTCGTCGCCTTGGCGTGAGGAATGGTACCGGCCATTTGCAATGCGACCAGAAAGCCGCGCTCGAACCCCATGCGTGCGGAGAAAATCCACAGCAAACCGAGAAAACCGGCAATGGCCGCAGCAAAGGCAACACGTACGCCGATGATGACCATCAACAGTAAAAAGCCGGACACATAAAGCCCGATGGACAGAGAGTCTTGGCTGGTAAAGAAATCAGCGATCATCGTCGTTCTCCTTAACCAGACCTTCCAAGGATTCGGCTTCACGCTGCGCGACCGTCGCGGCGTCTTCGATCAGCGGCACGGCCACGGGTTTGTCACTGCCGGTGCGCAAAGCGCGGGCATAACCCCAAAGTTGCAACAGCAACCGCAGTGACAGCAACGTCAGCATGACCGGCACCACCAACTTGGCAGGCCAGGTAGGCAGACCGATGTCGATGGACGAATCGCCGTTGGTGTAGGCGCGCAGAAAATGCAGATAACTGCCGTAAGCCAGGATGATGGAGATGGCCAACATCAGCAGCACCGAGGTGAATTCGGCCAGCCACAGGCGACGACCTTTGAGCGCGCCGATGACCAAATCCATGCGGATGTGACCGCCCAGACGCTGGCAATAGGCAATGCCGAAAAAGGCGAACACCGCCATCAGCTGCTCGACCCAATCGATGTAACCGCGCAGCGGCATATTAAACAGCCAGCGGCCGAGCACGTTGGCGACGGCCACAAACACCAGCGCCAGAATGACGGCGCCGCCGACCAGCGTCAGCGCCGTCTCCAGACGGTAAAACAGCCGATCCATCCGGCTGAGCAAAGACGCATCGGTCAAGACGGTTGAGGAACCGGCCATGCGAATCTCCTAACGAATAAGGCGGGGCCGGATGGCCCCGGGATAACGAAGTGACTAAGCCGTGGCTCAGTTTTCGAGAGTGTCGATCACCAGTTGATACAGCTCTTCCGCCGGCAGACCACGACCGTTCATTTCCTCGATCCAGGCATCGGCAGCCGGGCCTGCAACCTGTTCGCGGAAGTTGTTCAGGGCCGCATCGGAGAAGGTGACTTGCTCAATGTCGTACTCTTCGAGTGTCGGCCACCAGCGCGACATCGTCTGTTCATTGTAGAACCCGATGTAGTAATCCAGCGCTTCATCGACGCTGCTGAGCAGCGCATCGCGGTTGGCCTCGCTGAGACTGTTCAGGGCGTCGGTGTTGACGACGACCGGGCAGTTCACGGTGCCGGGGTTCAGGTTGGTGGTCCACCAGTCAGCGGCGGCAACGGTGCCAAATGACATATGAGCGTGTGGCGCGAACGACGCTGCGGAAATCACCCCTGAATCCATCGCCTGGCGCACTTCGGTGGCCGACATTGACGTCGGCACTGCACCGACGGCCTCCATGGCGGCCCCGATGCCACCAGTGGCGCGTACGCGCAGGCCGTCAAAGTCGTCGAGGCTCGATGGCGCGTTACCTTCACCGACGATGTTGTACTGCGGCAGCGGCGACGGCATCAGCAAGGTCGCGTTCCAACGCGCCAGGTCAGCCTGCACTGCGGGGTGGTTGTAAACCGCCATGGATACTTCGACTTCCTGTTCCAGCGAATTCACGCCGAGAAATGGCAGTTCCAGCACGGTGATGGATGGGTTTTTGTCCGGATGATAGCCGGCGCAGAATTGCGCCATCTGGAAGGCACCAAAGGAAATACCGTCCAGGTTTTCGCGGTTGTTGGACAGACCGCCGTAAGACAGGTTCAGGGTGAAATCGCCATTGGTCTTGGCCTCGACCAGCTCGGCGATTTTTTCCACGTGCTCGGTGAACGCACGGCGCTGACCCCAGAGTGAGACATCCCACTGGGTGGCGGCTTGGGCGGTACCGGCGACGATGGAAACTGAAAGGGCAGCGGCGAGCGCTGACCGACGCGTTGCGAGAGACATAGTGTGCTCCTGTTTTTTTGTTGTTGTAGACAGCGGTTAATCGCTGTCCGGGCTGAGCCAGAACCACTAGAGCAAGGGGTGTGCCATGGAGGGTGTGCGCGTTATACAGGCGTTAGCGGGCGGTCGGGGCGCAAGATGCGCAAAAATCCGCCGATGGGGGTGGCGCTCATCGGCGGATTTTTGCTGATCAGTCCGCGGCTTTGGCGCTGTCGACAAAGTCGTCGCGTTTCAGACCGTATTTCTGCATCTTTTGGTTCAGCGTACGCCGGGGCAGGTCGAGCACATCCATCACCGTTTTGATGTTGCCCTTGTGATGACTCAACTCCGCGCTGATCAGCGCTTTTTCCACCTGTTCCAGGCGTTCACTCAGCGAGCCTTCAGCGCGCCAGGTATCGGCCCGGTTGGAAGAGCCCAGTTGCAGCAGTTCCTGCACCGACACCTGATTAAAGGCGCGCGTCAGCAAGAAGCGTTCGGCGGTGTGTTTGAGTTCGCGCACGTTGCCGGGCCAGTCGTGCAATTCAAGAGCGACCAGGTCGTCGTAATCAAGGGTCGGTTCGTCCAGATGGTTTGCCGTCGCAGCCTGATGCAGAAAATGCCCAAACAACAGCGGAATATCGGCGCGGCGTTCGCGCAGCGGTGGTAGTTGAATGTCGGCCACCATCAAGCGGTAGTAGAGGTCTTCGCGAAAGCGTCCGTCGTTGGCGGCCAGGCGTAAGTCTTCCTTGGTCGCAGACAATACGCGGATGTTCAACGGCTTGGCTTTGCGCGCGCCCACGGGCGTGACTTCGCGTTCCTGCAGCACCCGCAGCAATTTAATTTGAAACGCCATGGGCATGCTTTCAATTTCATCGAGGAACAGCGTGCCTTCGTTGGCCGCTTCGAAAATGCCGGGGCGTTTTTGCGTCGCGCCGGTAAAAGCGCCGGCTTCGTGACCGAAGAGTTCGCTTTCCAACAGATTCTCCGGCACCGCTGCCACGTTGACGGCAATAAACGGCTGGTCACGGCGCGCGCTGAGTTGATGCAGGCTGCGCGCCACCAGTTCTTTGCCGGTGCCGGTTTCGCCGCTGATGATGATGTCGGCATTGACCTGCGCCAGGGCGGTGATCTGGCGGCGCAGTGTGACGATGCTGTCGGACTGGCCGATCAGGGTGTGAGTCAGGGCGTTGTCGTCGGCCGGCGTTTGTTGTGGCCGAGTGGCCAGCGTTACACGGCGTTGTTCGCCTGCGCGCTCGACTAAATCGACCAGTCGCTCCGGTTTATAGGGCTTTTCCAGAAAGTCGTAAGCGCCAAGTTTCATCGCTTCCACCGCCTGGGCCACGCCGCCGTGACCGGTGATCAGAATCACCGGAATGGTCGGATCGACCGCCTTGAGCAGACTCATGCCATCCATGCCCGGCATCTTGATGTCGCTGACCACCACACCGTCGAAATCGGCGCTCAGCAGCGGCAGTGCCTCGCGGGCGTCGCTGAAAGTATCGACCTGGATATTGGCCAGCGATAACCACTGCTCCAGCGATTCGAGCACCGCCGGATCGTCATCGATAATGACAGTGCGTAAGGTTTCGCTCATGACAGGTGCTCCGGGTCGATCAGGCTGGTGGCAGGAAAGGCGAGCACAAAACGGGTGCCGACACCCAGTTCACTGTGCACGCTCAGGTCGGCGCCCAGATCCTGCGCCAGACTGTAGCTGATGGCCAAACCCAGGCCGAGACCATCGCCGCTGTCTTTGGTGGAGTAGAACGGTTCGAAGACCCGGCCCTGGCTGTCATTATCGAGCCCTGGGCCGTTGTCCTGAATGCTCAGTTGCAAGGGCCAGTCGTGGTTGTCGGTGTGCTGCAGTTGAATGTGAACGCGGCCGTCGTTGTGGTCGCGCAAGGCATCGAGGGCGTTGGCCAGGAGGTTAACCAGAATCTGCTCCAGCGCCATGGCGTTTGCCTGAACGCGCCACTGAGGATCGATGTCCAGCTCACAATGGACGGCGCTGTCGTCAAACCGTGCGGCCAGCACATCCAGCGCATAGAGCACCGGTGCCTGGATGGAGACCGGTGCGCTGCCGCTGTTACGCTTACCGGCGAAGACACGCAGCTGACGCGACAAGCGCGACAAGCGGTCGACCAGGCCTTCAATGCGCCCCAGATTGCCATCAACATCCTCATGGCGGCCGCGCTGTAACAGCAACCGGCTGGAGGCGGTGTAATTGCCCAGCGCGGTAATGGGCTGGTTGATTTCGTGTGCAATGGCCGCCGACATCCGTCCCAGCGCCGCCAGTTTTTGATTCTGTGCCAGCGCTGCCTGGGCTTGTTGCAGATCGTGAGTGCGCGCCTCGACGCGGGCTTCCAGTTCGGCGTTGGCGTCCTGCAAGGCTTGCTGGGCGGCGGTGAGCTCGGTGATGTCCTGCACCGTCAGAATGTATTCGTCGTGCTGTTCAAAGCGAATCGGATTGAGGGTGTAGAGCAGCGGAAAACGGCTGCCATCGCGGCGAATCCCTTCAGCGCGACACGGGCCATGGCCAGCCATCTCGGGTTGCCAGGGCTGGATCAGTTGCTCTGGTCGCAGCGCGGATTCGTCATCGTCTAAGTGAAAAAACTGGCGTGCGGGTTCGTTGACGAACAGAACTTCGAAGCGAGTGTCGAGGTTGAGCAGGCCAGCGTCACTGTTTTGGATGATGGCGCGTTGGTGATGTTCGCGTTCAGCGGTCAGGCGTACCAGCGCTTGCTGAGCAGCGGAGCGGCGATGGCGTTCGCGGTAATAGAGCGCACCACCGGCGGCAGCGGCGCATAACAGCAACGCCAGAAACTGTTTCAGCCGGACTTGATGTTGAATGCTGGCCAGCGGCAGACGCAGGTGCATTTGCCAGGGAAAGTTGGCCAGATCGGCGGCGAAGGCAACTTGACGCCCGGCATCGGCCAGGTCGAACACCGCCCAGCTGGCCAGGCTGGTATCTTCCACTTCGGTCAGGGGTTGAACGGGTTCGGTGCCGTATTGCCGGGTTTGTGCCAGACGGATGCGATGCTCGTCAGACAGCGGGCGCGTCGCTCGGTAATGCCAGCGCGGTGATGACGACAGAAAAATAATGCCTTCACGGTCGGTCACCCAGACGGCGTCGCCCGATTCTGCCCACGACTGTTCCAGCGGTTCCAGGTCGATCTTGACCACCACAACGCCCACCAACTGATCGCCGGAATCGGACACCGGCGCTGACAAAAACAAACCGGGTTTGCCGGAGGTGGCGCCGACAGCAAAATAGAAACCGGTCTGGCCGCTGATGGCTTGGCGGAAGTAAGGGCGATAACCGTAGTTATTGCCGACAAAACTGGTGGGTGTGCGGTGGTTGCTGGACCAGTGAGTCAGGCCCTGGGTGTCCATCAGATAAATCTGATCCGATCCGGCCTGGCGGTTGATCTCGGCGAGCAGGTCGGAGGTTTGCAAGTGTTCATCCAGCGGGTCGGCCAATGGCTGGTTGCGCAACGCCCGCACAATACGGGGGTCCGAGGCGAGAATGCGCGGCAGATAGAGGTGTCGGTCGATGGTTGCCTGCAGCGACGTTCGGTATGCACCGAGGCGTTGCAGGGCGTCGTCGGCGCTTTGTTGCAGCTGCTGACGCATCAGCCAGCGGTCGCTGAGCAACAGCAGCAGCATCGCCAGAATAAAGGCGCTGGCGAGCCAGAACGGCAGGCGAGGCAGCGTCAGATGACGGGATAAACGCTCGGAGGAAGAAGCCGGCAGAGTCATTGTTGTTGTTCTTTATGGGTTTTATTCAGGGGGCAGTTTGATCTGCCGAGCACCGATGGTACCCGATTCACCCCGGCCACGGACAGTTTGGAACGGCCATAAAAAAAACCGGCCCTGGGGCCGGTTTTTTGCACTGACTGCGAACTTACTCGTCGAGGAAGGAACGCAGATGGTCGCTGCGCGTCGGATGACGCAGCTTGCGCAGTGCCTTGGCTTCGATCTGACGAATCCGCTCACGGGTGACATCGAACTGCTTACCGACTTCCTCGAGAGTGTGGTCGGTATTCATGTCGATGCCGAAACGCATGCGCAGCACCTTGGCTTCGCGCGCGGTCAGGCCGGACAGCACTTCACGCGTGGCTTCGCGCAGGCCTGTGACGGTGGCCGAGTCGATCGGCATTTCCATGGTGTTGTCTTCGATAAAGTCGCCCAGTGAGCTGTCTTCATCGTCGCCAATCGGTGTTTCCAGAGAGATCGGCTCTTTGGAAATTTTCAGCACCTTGCGGATCTTGTCTTCCGGCATTTCCATGCGTTCCGCCAATTCATCCGGCGTCGGCTCGCGACCCATTTCCTGCAACATCTGGCGGGAAATGCGGTTCAGCTTATTGATGGTCTCGATCATGTGCACCGGAATACGGATGGTGCGCGCCTGGTCCGCAATGGAGCGGGTAATGGCCTGGCGAATCCACCAGGTGGCGTAGGTCGAGAACTTGTAGCCGCGACGGTATTCGAACTTGTCGACGGCTTTCATCAGGCCGATGTTGCCTTCCTGGATCAGGTCGAGGAACTGCAAACCGCGGTTGGTGTACTTCTTGGCGATGGAAATCACCAGACGCAGGTTGGCTTCCACCATTTCTTTCTTGGCCCGGCGCGCACGCGCTTCGCCAATGGAAATACGACGGTGGATGTCCTTGATTTCAGCCAGGGTGATGCCGCTCTGCTTTTGGACATTGCGCAGCTTGCGCTGAGCACGACGCAGTTCGACTTCGTATTTGAAAGCTTCTTCGGCGAAACGGCTGTCTTCGAGCAGGTTGTTGAGCCACTGTTCGTCGGTTTCGTTGCCCACGAAGGTAGTGACAAACTCTTTGCGCGGCATCTTCAATTGACGCACACAGATTTGCAGCAGCTTACGTTCCTGAACGCGAATGGTGTCGACCACGTCTTTGATCTTATCCAGCGATTCATCGAACTGACGCGGCGCCAGTTTGAAGCAGGAGAAGGTCATGCCCATGGCGCTCAGCGCGTCGTTGGCTTCCTGGCTGTAGCGGCCATGCTTGTCGATCGCCTTGGTGGCGTCTTTCAGCTGTTCCGCCAGCAGGGTGAAACGCTCACGCGCCAGTTCCGGATCCGGACCGCCTTCGTTTTCGTCGTCATCACTGTCGGAATCGTCGTCGTCATCGTTGTCATCGTCGCTGCTGTCATCTTTGACGTCAGCTGGAGCGATGGCGTCCGGTGAGTCGGCCGCCGGTTCCGGGTCGGAATCGTCCGGGTCCTGGAAGGAGGTGAGGAAGTCGGACAGACGGCCACCTTCTTCGGTCTGGCTGTCTTCGTAGGTCTGCAGAATGTCTTCGATGACACCCGGATAGAAAGCCATGGCCTGCATGACTTCACGGGTGCCTTCTTCGATGCGCTTGGCGATGACAATTTCGCCCTCGCGCGTCAGCAGTTCAACGGTGCCCATTTCACGCATGTACATGCGCACCGGGTCGGTGGTGCGACCGGTGTCGGTTTCCACCGCAGCCAGAGCGGCAGCGGCTTCTTCGGTGGCGTCATCGTCGTCGGTACTGCTTTCATCGTTCATCAGCAGTTGTTCGGCGTCGGGCGCCGATTCAAATACACTGATGCCGATGTCATTGATCATGGCAATGATGTCTTCCACCTGGTCCGGGGAATTAATTTCCTCCGGCAGGTGATCGTTGACTTCCGCGTAAGTCAGGTAGCCCTGTTCCTTACCGCGGGCGATAAGTTCTTTGAGGCGTGACTGTTGCTGAGATTTTTCAGCCATAGAAACCCTGTCAGTTCAGTAGTGGATCAGGCGGGCGCAAAACAGCCCTACATTTTACCGTAATTCAGGGTGTTAGCCAATTTTTGACCAACACTTTCAGGGTCGAGAACGGCCAGGCCCGGTAGCAGCCAAGTCGTTTCGGTGATGAGGCCTGTCAGTCCGCCCTGGCCGAAGTCAGTTGTGGTCGGTCTTGAGTGCTCATCACAGCTTGCGTTGCTTTTGCAGCTCTAGGAAGCGCTGCTTCTCAGCCTTCGTCAGTGAAGGATCCAGATTGTTGATGCGCTGTTTCAGCGCCTCATACTCCGCGTGCGGAGCCCTCTTTTTAAGGGCGACCAGCAGTTTTTCAAGTTCTGTCCTTGCCAACGCGTTGGCATCGGTATTCTCACCTTCCAGCACTCGATGCTCCAGCCAGAGGTAATCCGACGCGGCAATGGGCGCCAATGTCTCGCGCAATCCATGCTGACAAAGATAGTCAAAGGCATGGTAGAGATCGTTGCCGGGCGCTTCTTGCAAAAGCCCGACCACTTGCGTCAGCAAACTTTTGCCTTCCTGTTCCGGCAGCGTTTCCAGCGCTGCGAGGTCCAGCTCGTGGGCCATTTCCGGGTGCCGGATCAGCCAGGCCAGGCAACGGTGTACCAGCGAAAAACGCACACCCATGCCACTTCGCAGGGCCTGAGCGGGCGATCCTGCTTCGTGGTAGGGCGGCGCTTCGTCGTAAGCCGCATACTCATCCGGCGGCGGCCCGTCATAAGCCGGTGCCGGCTCGGGTTCGGCGGTGGCCGGTTTGATCGGTTTGTAGCTGCTGAGGATCTGCTCAACGGGTAAGCCGACCAGGTTCGACAATTGTTGCAGCAGTAACTGATGCAGCACGCCTTCGGGTACCTGATCGATCCAGCCACGGGCGATGCTCGCCAACCGCGCTTTGCCGTCCAATGTTGAGGTATCGGCCTGAGACTGCAGATGTTGAAACAGAAAATCCGGCAGGCTTTGTGCCTGGCGGGCGCGATGCATAAAGCCATCGTAGCCTTCTTTGCGCACCAGACTGTCCGGGTCTTCGCCGTCGGGCAGGAACAGGAAACGCGCCTGTTGGCCGTCGCGAATCTCCGGCAGTGTGTTTTCCAGCGCGCGCAGCGCAGCGCGTCGACCGGCGGCGTCGCCATCGAAACAGAAAACAATTTCCGGTGTCAGTTTAAATAACCGCGATACGTGTGTTTGGCTGGTCGCCGTACCCAGCGTCGCCACGGCGTTCTTCACGCCAAACTGCGCCAGCGCCACCACGTCCATATAGCCTTCGACGATGATGATGTTGTCGAAATTGCGCAGCGCCTGGCGCGCTTCATAAAGGCCGTAGAGTTCCTGGCCTTTATGGAAAATCGGCGTTTCCGGGCTGTTCAGGTATTTGGGTTTGCCATCGGGTGACAACACCCGGCCACCGAAGGCGATGGTACGGCCGCGCAAATCGCGGATCGGAAACATCAGTCGTTCGCGGAAGCGGTCGTATTCGCGACCATTATCGTTGCGAATGGTCATGCCGGTGGCCAGCAACTGGCTGCGGTTTTCGTCGTTGTCGCCAAAATGCTGAATCAGGTTCTGCCAGCCCGCGGGCGCGAAACCGATCTGGTACCGCTGCACCACCTCTTCGCTGAGGCCGCGGTTGAGAACGTATTGCTGCACGTCGTTGGCTTTGGGGTGGTGATAGAGCTGATGCGCGAAGTAGTCGCCGCAGCTGCTCATTAAGTCGTAGAGGCTGCGCTGGCGTTTTTGCCGCTCACGTTGTTGCGGTGTTTGCTCTTCGCGCGGGACGTCGACACCGGCCAGACGCGCCAGTTCTTCCACGGCTTCGGGAAAGGGCAGGCGTTCGTATTCCTGCAGGAATCTCAGTGCCGTGCCGGAAGCGCCGCAGCCGAAGCAGTAGTAGAACTGTTTAACGGGATTGACCGAGAACGAAGGCGATTTTTCGTTGTGGAACGGGCAGCACGCCCAGTGATCCTTGCCTTTGCGTTTGAGCGGTACGCGCTGACCGATGACTTCGACGATGTCGGTGCGTTCGAGCAGATCGTCAATAAAGTCGTTGGGAATCAGGCCGGCCATGCGTTCCTCAGTTACTTCTCAGTATTTTCCAGTCGCTTTCTTAGTCACTTTTTAAGTCACTACAGCGTTCTTGAATGGGCACTCAACCGAGTGATGGGTCGGTGGGTGCTGGCTTCGGGGCATCTGCAGCATGGATGCTGCAGTTGAGTCTACAGGGATGTATTTACGACGTCCCCGAAGGTTGCGCGCATCGGCTCATCACGAACCCGATGCAATGCGCTCAAATCGACGGCTTAGCATACCGCAAGCTCAAGGGCTTACCAGTGAGTAGATTTAGAGAATTTAAGGGATGTGGCTAAGCGGAGAAACACTCAACCCAGGCGGGCTTTGATGGTCTTGCTGACCGCGCCCATGTCGGCTCGGCCTTGCAACTGGGGTTTCAACACACCCATGACCTTGCCCATATCCTGCATGCCGCTGGCGCCGGTCTGGCTGATGGCCTGATCGACCAGGGCGTTGATTTCGTCTTCACTAAGTGCCGCAGGCAGAAAAGTGGCAATCACCTCCATTTCTTCCCGCTCAACTGCGGCCAGATCGTCTCGATTCGCAGCTTCAAACTGCGCGATGGAATCGCGACGCTGCTTATTCATTTTGTCCAGGACGGCCAACACTCGGGCGTCGTCCAGCTCGATTCGTTCGTCAACCTCGATGCGTTTGAGCTCAGCAAGGATCAGTCGAATAGTACCCAAGCGTGCCTTATCTTTGGCACGCATGGCGTCTTTCATGGCTTCGGTGATCGTTTGCTTGAGCTCAGACATCGTCGGTTAACCCACTAGAAACCGGCTTTTAAAAGGTATTGATCAGTAGAGACGGACCAGACGTTTTTGCTCACGCTGCAATTTCTTGGCGTGACGCTTAACGGCGGCAGCGGCTTTGCGCTGACGAACCCAGGTGGGCTTCTCATAGTGTTCGCGACGACGAACTTCAGACAGCACACCGGCTTTTTCGCAAGAACGCTTGAAACGACGCAGTGCTACGTCGAACGGCTCGTTTTCTCTGACTTTTACGCTTGGCATTCAATCAACCTTTGTTTGTGGGTTTGGCCTCAAACCGGGAAATACGGGCATTTCACAGCCCCCCGAATTTGAGGCGCGCAATTTTACGTCGACCACTGCCGGGTGTAAAGCCTGGGTTCCTTTATCATCGGTGCTTCATTACACTGCGCAGCCTGTTCCGACCGGAACCATGACCTCTAACTAATGATCCCTGAGTCACTGACTGTGGAGCCCCGATGCGCGTTCTCGGTATCGAAACTTCCTGCGATGAAACCGGTGTTGCCCTCTACGATTCGCAACGCGGGCTCTTGTCTCATGCGCTGTTCAGCCAGGTGGCCATGCACGCCGAGTTCGGCGGTGTGGTGCCGGAGTTGGCCTCGCGCGATCACATTCGCAAGCTGGTACCGCTGATTCGACAGGCGTTCAAAGACGCCGATCTGCCCTTTGGCGAGGTCGATGCGGTGGCCTATACCGCCGGTCCCGGTCTGGTCGGCGCGCTGATGGTGGGGGCTTCGTTGGCGCGTTCGCTGGCCTGGACCTGGGACGTGCCCGCACTGGGTGTGCACCATATGGAAGGCCATCTGCTGGCGCCAATGCTTGAAGACAATCCGCCGCCTTTTCCGTTCGTTGCTTTATTAGTCAGTGGCGGTCATACCCAGCTGGTCGATGTGCGCGGTGTGGGTGAATACCAGCTACTCGGCGAAAGCCTTGACGACGCCGCCGGTGAAGCCTTCGATAAAACCGCCAAGATGATGGGGTTGCCCTATCCCGGTGGTCCGCTGCTGTCGAAACTCGCCGACAGCGGCACACCGGGCGTGTTTGAATTTCCCCGCCCGATGGTTGATCGGCCCGGCATGGATTTCAGTTTCTCCGGTTTAAAAACGGCGGTGCGCCTGACGGTAGCCGAGCATGCCGTCGACGAAAGCGTGCCTGAAAACGTCATGGCCGATATTGCCTGTGGCTTTCAGGAGGCGGTGGTCGATACGCTGGTCATTAAATGTCGGCGTGCGTTAAAAGCCACCGGGCATCGTGCGCTGGTGATCGCCGGTGGTGTCAGCGCCAATCGCCGGTTGCGGGAAAAGTTGCAGGCCATGGCCGATGATCAACGCTCGAAGTTGTACTACCCGCGTCTGGAATTCTGCACCGATAACGGCGCCATGATCGCTTACGCCGGGGCCCAGCGATTGCTGGCTGGCCAGCAGTCGGATTTGTCGATCGATATTAAAGCGCGCTGGCCGCTCGATAGCCTGGACCCAATAAAGGCAGCTTTGTGATGACCGACCGTGTGTTTCTCGAAGGGTTAAAGGTTGAAACGCTGATCGGTGTTTACGATTGGGAACGCGAGATTCGCCAGAACCTGTGGCTGGATTTGTCGCTGGCTTACGACTGCGCACCGGCCGCTGTCGATGACGACATTCATAAGGCACTCGATTACGACGCCCTGTCGCGTCACATTCGCAGCTGGGCGGCCGAGCAAGCGTTCGAATTGATCGAAACCTTCGGCGAGCGGCTGTGTCAGGAGATTCATCGTTTTGCCGGTATTACCGACATTGAATTACGCATTAATAAAGCTGGCGCTGTGGCTGATTGCCAGGCCGTCGGCATCCGCATAAGGCGAACCTTCCCTTGATGGATAAAGCTGTGAGCAATGCTGCTGGTGTCGATGTGGCGCTGAGTCTGGGCAGCAACATCGATCGTTACCGCCACATCACGGGTGCGCTGGATGCGTTGGCCGATGCCTTTGGCGATCTGGTGTGTTCGCCGGTGTATGAAAGTGAATCGGTCGGTTTTGATGGCAGTCCGTTCTTGAATTCGGTGGTGCTGATCCGTACTGATCGGGCGCTGGTTGACATTGTACGTCTGCTCAAGCGCATCGAGGACGATCATGGCCGGAATCGCAGCGGTCCGAAATTCAGCCCGCGAACGCTGGACATCGACGTCCTGACTTACGGTGAGGTGGTGGGTGAGCGCGATGGCATCGAACTGCCGCGCGCTGAGACTGCCGAGAATGCCTTTGTGCTCAAACCCATGGCGGATATTTTGCCCGACGCGCGTTTGCCCGGCAGCGAGAAAAGCTACGCGGAACTCTGGGCAGACTACCCCAAAGATCGCCAGAAACTCTGGCCGGTCCCATTTCAATGGCGCGATCAGGCGCTGTAAGTTCTCTTCTTTTTTAGCTTATCCAAAGAACCGTTCACCGGCGGCAACGTCACGTCGCACCACGGTGTTGGCGGCGATGATGACGTCATCGCCAATGCTGACGCCGGGTAAAACCTTGGCGCCGCCGCCAATCCAAACCCGGTTGCCGATGCGTATGGATCGGGCGAAACAGTCGCCGCTTGATCGTGCCGCTGCGTCTCTGGGGTGGTCGATGGTGTAGAGGTGAACGCCGGGGCCGAGCAGCACGTCATCACCGATCACAATGTCGGCGGCGTCGAGTAAGACGCAGTGGAAATTGATGTAGCAATTCCGGCCCAAATGAATCTGGCTGCCATAATCACACTGGAAGCCCGGCTCGATGACAACCTGATCGTGAGCGGCAAACAGTCGAGTGATGTGACGCAGATTGCCCTTGCTCGGATGCGCATTAAACCGCGCGCACGCCAGGCGGGCGGTTTCGCGGCGCTGGCGCAGGTCGGCGTCTTTGGCATTAAAAGGCAGGCCCTGCCGCATGCGGTCGAATTCAGTCATGACGTTGCCCGGTGCGTTGTAATCTTTCTGTCAAGATGACAACTCGCCCAGGGCAGCAGCGATCAGTGGCCATACATTGTCCAAAACCTGGGGCTGAGCTGCGGCGGTTGGATGCAAACCATCGTCCTGCATTAAAGCATCGGTCAGTGCCACGCCTTCGAGCAGGAAGGGCAGATAGCGCAGCTCGAACTGGTCCGCCAGTTCAGCGTATTGCTGGAAAAACGGTTCGGTGTAACGGGTGCCGAAATTGGGTGGCAACTGAATCCCCAACAGAATGACCTCAGCGCCGGCGCGCTGACTCAGTTCAATCATACGGCTGAGATTGGTGGTGATGCGCGGTACCGGATAGCCGCGCAGGCCATCGTTGGCGCCGAGTTCGAGCAACACTAAATCCGGTTGGTGTTGTTCCAGCAAGGCAGGCAGACGATCGAGTCCGCCGCGAGAAGTTTCACCGCTGATGCTGGCATTGATGACCTGATGTGAGGCGCCTTGTTCGTCGAGCCGCTGCGCCAGCAAATTGACCCAGCCATCTTGTGGGTCGATGCCATAGCCGGCACTGAGGCTGTCGCCCATCACCAGAAGGGTGGCGGCGCGGGTTGGCAGAATGGCAAGAATCAAGACTGTGGCCAGCAGGCTGCGGACAATCCATTTGCTCTGTAGAGAAGTGACGCTCATGACAACGGAATCCAACGCGATGATCGAGACCCGGCAGCTTAAACAGGAAGTGCCCAGTCGGGAAGGGCGCTTAGTCATCCTTAAAGGCATCGACATGCGCATCGAACGCGGTGAATCGGTCGCCATTGTCGGTGCCTCCGGTTCGGGCAAATCGACGCTGCTGGGCATGCTGGCGGGTTTGGACCGGCCGTCGAGTGGCGAAGTCTGGTTGGGCGGTCGCGAGATCACCGCTTTGGATGAAGAGCAACGCGCGCTGTTGCGTGGCGAGTTGGTGGGTTTTGTGTTCCAGAATTTTCAGCTGTTGCCGTCTTTGACCGCGCTGGAAAATGTCATGCTGCCGTTAGAAGTGAAAGGTGCGAGCGATGCAGAAAAGCGCGCGAGAGAGTGGTTGCAGCGCGTCGGTCTCGACGGTCGCGAAACGCATTATCCGTTGCAACTGTCGGGTGGTGAGCAGCAACGCGTTGCCGTTGCTCGCGCCTTTGCCAGCGACGCGCCGATCCTCTTTGCCGACGAACCGACCGGCAACCTCGATACCCGCACCGGCGAAACCATTGCTGATCTGTTGTTCGATTTAAACCGCGCCAGTGAAACCACGCTCGTCTTGGTAACACACGACCCCAAACTGGCCGCCCGATGCTCGCGACAACTGGAAATGAAAGCCGGTGAACTGACGGACGTTACAGAGGGGCAGCCAGCGTGAATTTGTCGTTAAAACTGCTGTGGCGCGATTGGCGCGGCGGCGAACTCAATGTGCTGATTGCAGCCTTATTGGTGGCGGTGACCACGGTGACCAGCATCGGTTTGTTCACCGACCGCATCCGCAATTCCATCCTCGATGAAGCCGGCAGTTTGCTCGCGGCCGATGCGCAGATTCGCGCGGGTTCGCGTCAGACCATTGATGACGACGTGCGTGAACTGGCTCAGGCGGCCGGTCTGCAAACCGCCGATATGGTGACCTTTCAGGCCATGGCCTTTGGTGCCGACGGCAACTTGCAACTGGGTTCGGTCAAGGCCGTCTCCAGCGCCTATCCGCTTAAAGGCGAAGTGCTGTTGGCAGACACGCCCTTTGGCGTTGGCGAACCGGTCACCCAAGGTCCGGTGTCGGGCGAAGCCTGGCTGACCTCGCGCTTGTTTCCGGCGCTCGGTATCGAGGTCGGTGACACCATCGGTCTGGGCAATGCGGATCTCACCGTCACCGCGGCTTTGATCAGCGAACCCGACAGCGCCGGTTCCTTTTTTGGCGTCGGTCCACGGGTGTTGATTAATGCCGCCGACATTGACGCCACCGGTGCCGTGCAACCGGGCAGCCGCGTGCGTTACCGCTTATTGCTCGGCGGCGATGTCGCCCAGTTCCGTGATCAGTTTGAGCAACAGTTCAGCGACGCCGATGATCGCTCCTATCGCTGGGTTGAACCCAGTGAATCCAACGACGGCATCACCTCGGCGCTGGAGCGCGCCGAAAGCTTTTTAATGCTCGCCGGGTCACTCGGCGTGATGTTGGCAGGCGTTGCCTTGGCGCTGGCCTCGCGACGCTACGCCGACCGTCAGTTGGGGCACGTTGCACTGTTGAAAACCTTAGGCCTGACGCCGCGCCGCATCGCCGGGCTGTATGCCGGTAACTTAATGGTGCTGGGTGTGTTGGTGGTGTTTGCCGGTTTGGCGCTGGGCTGGTTTTTGCACTGGGGATTTCTGGAGTTAGCGGGCGATTTGCTGCCACGTGAATTAGAGCCAGCGGGCATCCGGCCATTGCTGATCGGCTTCTTAACCGGCCTGATTTGTTTGCTGGCGTTCGCGTTTCCGCCGGTCTGGGTGTTGCGCCAAACGCCGCCGGCCCGCGTGCTGCGGTCGGAACTCGAAGGCGGCACTCTGGGTCGCCGTATAACACTGGCGTTAGGCGCAACCGCCGTGGTCGCCCTGGTGTGGCTGTACAGCGGTGATCTGTGGCTGACGGCCGCCTTGCTTGGTGGCGGTTTGATCGCCGTGCTGGGAGTGTCGGTACTGGCCGTTATGTTGATTGCCGTGGTGCGCCGATACGGCAGCCGTCTGGGCACGACCTGGCGCTTGGGGTTGGCCAGTTTGCAGCGTCACAGTCGTCAGAATGCGTTTCAGATCATGGTGTTTTCCATCGCATTGATGCTGCTGTTTGTGCTCACGCTGTTGCGCTCATCCTTGATTGGCGAATGGCAAAATCAATTGCCCGAAGGCGCGCCGAATCATTTCGCGTTTAATCTGTTCGAAGATGAGCGATCGGGTTTTGAGGCCGTGCTCGATCGTGCTGATGTCGATCGCGAACCCTTCTATCCGATGATTCGCGGCCGACTGACTGCCGTTGACGGCGAAACCATGGACGATCGGTTGGCGCGACTGCAAACCGATGACGACGATTTCCGCCGCGAACTGAACCTTACCTGGAGCGACACGCTGGCCGACGACAACGACATTGTCGCCGGTGACTGGTGGCAGGGCGAAAGCGATGGCCAAACGCGGGTGTCGGTTGAAGAAGATTTTGCGCAAGAACTCGACATTGAGGTGGGCGATGAACTGAGCTTCGACATTGGTGGTCAGTCGGTGACGGCGGAAGTTACCAGTCTGCGCTCGGTGCAATGGGATTCAATGGCGCCGAATTTCTTCATCATCTTCAATGGCCCGATTCTCGATGGCGCAGGTGCCGCCTACCTGACCAGTTTTTACCTTTCGCCCGAACAGAAACCCATGCTGGCGGATTTGATGCGCCAGTATCCGACCGTCACGCTGATCGAAGTGGACGCCATCATCAGCCAGATTCAATCCATCGTCGGCCAGGTTACCGTGGCCGTGGAGTTTATTCTGGCGCTGGTGTTATTGGCCGGTTTTATTGTTCTGCTCGCCAGCGTTCAGGCAACGCTCGATGTACGCTTAATGGAAAGCGCCATCCTGCGAACGCTGGGCGCGAAAGCGGCGCTGGTTCGCGGCGGTTTATGGATTGAGTTTGCCGCCTTGGGCGCTCTGGCTGGGTTGCTCGGTGCGCTCGGCGCTGAAGCCGCGCTGGCGTATTTCCAGGTGGAAATGCTGAATCTGGAATGGACGCCGCATTACCGGCTTTGGCTGGCCGGCCCAGTCATCGGCGCGCTGGTGATTGGCGCTATTGGTGTGGTATCCACGCGTCGCGTCATCAAGGCGCCGCCCATGGTGGTGCTGAAGTCGGTCTGAAACGGCAAATTGGACCGGTGCTTGAAGGCGCCGGTTCAAACCCCCATCCTGTATGGCGCAACCAGCTGATCGATTGACTCAGGCAAAGAGGGTGATAGCTAATTGCTATAGCCTTTATAGCGGTCCATGTCATGAGTTGTCATGACAAACACCGTATTCTAACGCTGCATCAATCCTCGGTGATGCCCCAATTTTTAACCCTAAACACACCTTTATTGGATACGACAGGAGTCTCGTATGAGCGTATTGCTTGGACGTAAAGCCCCCGAATTTGTAGCCCCTGCGGTACTGGGCGATGGCCAGATTGTTGATGAATTTAACTTCGCTGAAACCATCAAGGGCAAATACGCCCTGGTGTTTTTCTATCCGCTGGACTTCACCTTTGTTTGCCCGTCTGAGCTGATCGCTCTGGACAAGCGTGTCGACAAACTGAAAGAACTGGGTGTCGAAGTGATCTCCGTTTCTGTTGACTCACACTTCACTCATAACGCCTGGCGCAACACGCCGATCAACGAAGGTGGCATCGGCAAAGTGAAATACACCATGGTTGGCGACATGAACCATGACATCTCCAAAGCCTATGGCGTTGAGTCTATTGGTGGCGACAGCTACTACCCGGCCGGCGTTGCCTTCCGCGCCTCTTTCGTGATCGACAAGCAAGGCGTTGTTCGCGCTCAGCACATGAACGACGAGCCGATCGGCCGTAACATCGACGAACTGGTCCGCGTTGTTGAAGCGCTGCAATTCTTCGAAGAAAACGGCCATGTCTGCCCGGCAGGCTGGAACAAAGGCGACGCGGGTATGGTTAATACGCCGGACGGTGTTGCTGAATATCTGGGTAGCAACTCAGACAAGCTGTAATCGACGAAGCGTTTTAAAAAGCCCGGCTCTTGCCGGGTTTTTTTTGTTTATCCCAATTGTCTGTGCCGTTAAATAAGGTGTTATTCAGCGAATATTTCCTACCTTTGCTTCGCTGCAACGATGGTCATTGTCGATAGCTACCTTTAGTATCCAGCCCGACCCCAGTGCCAAACTGAATGAATTTCCGGCGAAGGAGTGAAGGGTTTGTTGTGGTATTTCTTGAGTAAATTGAATCGTAACGATGGCCGTGCGCCCCTTCATCACGCATTGATTGCGTTATGTGCCACACCCGTCCTTTCCTGGGCAGCGCAACCTCCCAGCCAGGAAACGCTGGATCGCAGCGAGCAAGAATCACTCGAACAGTTTCGTCGGTTTGAAGGTTGGCAGGATGAACTGAACGAACGCTTCTTAAACGAACCCGATATTTTTCTCGATACCCCGCAAATCCCTTTAGCCGAAGAACCCGAAGAGGACGCCGGTCCCTGCTTTCCAATTACCGAAGTGCGACTGGTGTCGGATGAATATGACCGTTTTCAGTGGTTGGAAAAAAATCTGAATGACGCTTTGCCGCCGGATAACTGCATCGGCGCTGACGGTATCAACCGAATGATGACCGAAGCCCAGAATGAAGTCATCGGAGCGGGGTTTGTGACCAGCCGGGTGGTTGCCGAAGCCCAGGATATGAATTCCGGGGTGTTAAGCCTGACGTTATTGCCCGGTTACGTTGAAGACGTTCGTTTTGTCGACGGAGTACCAAGGCGCGCAACCTATTGGAATGCACTAACCATGCGCCCCGGCGATTTGTTAAACCTGCGTCATATTGAACAGGCGCTGGAGAATTTTAAACGCGTGCCGTCGGTGGACGTGAACATCGACATCGAGCCGGGTGAAGAGCCCGGTTACAGCGACCTGGTGATTCAATGGAGTCAGGGCGACCCGCTGCGCGTGACCGAGACGCTGGACAACAGCGGCAGTGAATCGAACGGTATTTATCAGGCCGGTGTCACCATTAATTACGATCCGTACTGGGCATTCAACGACCTGTTCTATTTGAGCTATACCCAATCGATTGTCTTTGATCATGATGACCGCGGCTCGCAAGGCGTTAACGGTCACTACTCCATTCCGTACGGCTATTGGTTGTTGAGCTTTAACGGCGGCATCAGTGAAAACTTCCAGATGATCGACGGCGCCATTGAGGCCTATAAATACGGTGGGGTTAACTCCAATCAGAGCGTGAAACTTGAACGAACGCTCTTTCGCAATGACCGCAATAAACTCTCCGGGCACCTGAGTGTCCAGGCGCGTCAGTCGTCTAATTACATCAATGATGTCGAGATCGAAGTACAGCGTCGGCGCAGCAGCTCACTGGAAGCCGCTGTAAATCACCAGTTGTTTATGGGCCCGGCAACAGTGAGTTCCGGCCTGACATATAAGCTGGGTTTAATGGCGTTTGGTGCCATCGAAGATCCGGAAGTTGCGCGCGGCGATGGTGTGGAAAACCCGCAATGGGTAACGATGAATACCGGTTATCGCCGACCTTTTCAGTGGCTGAACCAAAACTGGAATATTGATTCACAAATAAAAGCACAAGCTAATATAACCCAACTGATACCACGCGATCAGTTTTCCATTGGCAGCGCCTATTCCGTGCGCGGGTTTAACGGTGGGTTCAGTGGCGAATCCGGGTTTTATTGGCGCAACGATCTTGCCTGGGTTGTACCGGCGTGGCCGTATTTGCCGGGTCGTGGTCATCAACTGACGTTAGGCCTCGATGCCGGAACCATCTTTGCTGAAGAGCAGTATTTAGCCGGCAGCAGCTTGGCCCTGAAAGGTCAGTTGTGGGGCCTGTCGTACGAAAACAGCCTCAGCTTTCCATTGCTCTCGCCGGAATCATTAGAGACCGAAGGTGCGATAGTTCGCTTTCAAATATCAAAGTCTTTTTGAGGGCGCCGGCTTTTTGGCGCTCGAAAATTCAGGCGCTAATAATGGTCAAAAAAATAACGTTTTGATGTGCGGCTTTTAGTTTTTTGACGAAAAAAGGGCGCACATCTGTCCGCTATGTTGACACCCTATTTTTAATTCCCTATATCCCTTTTTTGTGACCGCCTTCACCCTATCCCCCTGGCTGTGAACCCGGTCCGTGACCCTGACTGTTCTGGTGTTCATAGAGAGGGAACTCCCCAATGAATAAGCGTTGCTTTCGCGTAATTTTTAATGCCGCGCGCGGCCAATTGATGGTGGCCGGTGAGCTGGCCGGTTCCGGTGATCGTGCTGCTAACGGGGCATCGGTACCGCGGTTGCAATCGTCCCCCTTACGGTTATTCGGTCTGCTGACCCGGGCGGTGGGCAAAGGCTTGGTGGTGCTCGTCGGGGGGCTGGCCATGGTGCAGGCCGATACCCAGATCACCGCCGACAGCAACGCCAGCAATGCCCATCAGGCCACGGTCACGGAATCCGCCAGCGGCGTTACTCAGGTGAACATCACCAAGCCGAGTGCCGGTGGGGTGTCGCGCAACGTCTACAGCCAATTCGACGTCGACTCTGATGGCGCCATTCTCAACAACAGCAAAAATTCGGTGCAAACCGAACTGGCCGGTTGGGTGGAAGGCAACGCCAATCTGAACCAGGGCACGGCCAGCATTATTCTCAACGAAATCAACAGCGACGATCCGTCGTACCTGCAAGGCTATATCGAAATTGCCGGTCGCCGAGCGGAGCTGATCATCGCCAACCCGTCGGGCATTCAGGTCGATGGCGCGGGGTTCATTAACGCCTCCAGCGCGACGCTGACCACCGGTCGCCCGGTCATGCTCGGCGGCCATCTCGATCACTATCGGGTCACCGGCGGCACCATTGGCATTAACGGCGAGGGTCTGGACGGCCAACAAACCGATTACACCCGTCTAATCGCACGCGCGGTGGATGTGAACGCCGGCATCTGGGCGAAGGATGTGTCGGTCGTCGCGGGTGCGAATGAGGTGAACGCGAGCACGCTGGACGCCACGCAATTAACCCTGGAAGACGACACCGAAGCGCCGGTCGGCGCGTCCATCGATGTTGCCTCTCTGGGCGGCATGTACGCCGGTAAAATCTTTTTGGTCGGCACCGAAGACGGCGTCGGCATTCACAACCACGGCACCCTGGCAGCGACCAGTGGCAACGTCGTCATCACCGAAGACGGCCAACTGCTGAACGCCGGCACCATTCAGGCCGAGCAGGGCGATGTCGACGTCACCGCCGAGACGCTCACCAACAGCGGCGACATCACCGCTGAAGAGGCCTTGATTGCCCGCACCGACACGCTCGACAACCGCGACGGCAACCTGCAAACCAACCGCTTCGATATTGAAACCGACACCCTGATCAACGCCAACGGCACCCTCCAGCAACTGGGCAGCCGTGAACTGGATCTGGAATTGGCCGAACTCGACAACCGCAACGGCTGGCTCGGCCAACTGGAACAAGACAGCGACGACGACGTTGATCTTGAGGTGCCGGACGAGGTCGACGCCCCGACCGACGGCACCAGCGGCGAACCCACCGCCCCCACCGACAGCGCCGATGACACGCCCGCCGAAGCACCGCTGGCCGGTCGCATCCAGGTCAATACACTCGCCGACAACCAAGACGGCACCCTTTCCAGCGCCGGCTTAATGAACCTCGCCGCCGAATCGATCAACAACCAAAACGGCGAACTCCAGCTCAACAGCCTGAGCATGGACGGCAGCTCACTGAATAACAGCGACGGCCTGATCGACACCCGCAGCGCCGACCTGACGCTCGAAAACTGGAACAACAGCAACGGCCAACTCAGCGCCGGCAGCCTGATCGCTCAGCTGGATGCGCTGAACAACAGCGACGGCGACATCCAGGGCGAAGACGACCTGACCTTCACCTTCACCAGCAGCTTCAGCAACAACGGCACCATCAACGCCGCCCGAACTGAACTGACCGTCGCCAACACCCTAACCAACCGCGGCCTGATCGACGGCGACCAGACGTACATCGACGCCGGCACCCTGACCAACATTGGCAGCGGCCGCATCTACGGCGACCACATCGGCCTGCAAGCCGACCAACTCAACAACTTCGCCGACGGCGGTCAAACCGGCACCATCGCCGCGCGCGAATGGCTCGACATTGGCGCGACGAATGTTGATAACGCCGATGGCTCGACCTTGATGAGTCTGGGTGGGTTATCGATCGGCGGCAGTTTAACGGATGGGTACCGAGCGACCGGTTCGGCGGAATACGTGTTGAACCGCAGTGCGACCATTGAGAGTTATGGGGATATGTTCCTCACAGCGGATCGGCTGGTAAACCGCGACGATCATTTGGAGTATAAGATCGTTGTGGTGGATACCGACCACGAACACATTGAACTCAACAGTACTGATTATCGTGACTACACGATTAAAGTTTACGGTGCTGAAGTAACCTCTGAAAGCCAGGGTGTGATTCGCAGTGGCGGTGATATCAATATCACCAGTAATGACGCTCGAAATATCGATAGTCATATTATTGCGGGTGAAACCTTAGATGTTGACGGTACTACTCTTCAAAATAAACAAACACGAGTTGATGTAACAACGACTCACAATGGCACTTATCGCTATAAAGAGCGTTATTGGCATTATTACGGACCATGGGACTCACTCCGTAAAAGAAAGACACGCTATGTAACCGAAACCTATACCAAGACCATTGATCGCACCGTTGGCTTGACAGCCGTTCAAGAGGCGCAAAATACAGCAGTCGATCTTACCTCGTCGGTTGATGCCAGAACTCGGGCGGAAGGGTTGGGGGATGCGCCTTCGCTGACGCAACTCACGACTAGCGGCCTGTTCCAAATTATGCCGAACACTTCGTCCGGCTACTTAATTCAAACTGACCCAGCTTTTGCTAGCTACAACGATTGGTTGAACTCGGACTTTATGCTCACCGCTCTGGGCTTTGTTGGTGATAAAGCACCGGTTCGTTTGGGCGATGGTTTCTACGAACAGCAACTGATCAAAGAACAAATTATTGCGCAAACCGGCCAGCGGTATTTAGGCGATAACACCGACGATAATACTCAATATCAAAACCTGATGACCGCCGGTGTGACCTTCGCGCAAGAGCAAGAGTTGCGCCCAGGTATTGCTCTTACCGCAGCGCAGGTTGAAGCGCTGACCACCGACATCGTCTGGTTGGTGGAACAGGAAGTCACACTGGACGATGGTCAAGTGACAACCGCTTTAGTTCCCAAGGTTTATACCATTGTTCGTGATGGTGACTTGGACGCCAGCGGCGCCTTGTTAGCAGGTCGTAACATTAATATCGATGTCGACGGTGACTTCACGAACAACGGTACCGTGCAGGCTACCGATACCGCCAAGATAGACGCCGAGAACATCAACCACGAAGGCGGTGCCATTACCGGTGGACAGGTTCAACTCTCTGCCGACGAAGACATTAATGTTATTGGTGCCAGTGTGCAGGCTGAAGATTTGCTGGCTCTGGATGCGGGCAAAGACCTGAATGTAACCACTACTACGACACAAAGCCGTGGTGTTTATGAACGGTCATATTCGAATAATCGTAACTGGTATGCACAGGGACAAAGCAACACATCAGGTAATCAGTTTGGTGAGACCAGCAGTCAAGTCATTGACCAATATGCCAGTTTGTCGGTAACCAACGGAACCGGCAAAATAATTGCTACAGCTGGCAACGATATTAATTTGACCGGTGCACAAGTCGATAGTGCAGGTGATGTGTATCTGGATGCAGAAAATGACCTTAATTTGAATACGGTTGTTGAATCAGCCTCCAGCAGAGTCGGATCTAGTCGCAATTATACTAAGTCGGAAGAGCGCCATGATGTTGGTACGCAAATTACCGGGGGCGGTTCAGTAGCTCTGAATGCCGGAGATGATGTCAATGCTACGGCGGCAAGTGTGGAAGCTGGCGAGCAGTTGCGTGTCAGTGCAGACGGTGACGTTAATATTCTGGCAGGAGAGAGTTACTCGACATCAACCACCGCTAAAAGTTCACGCAGAAGCGGCTGGTTCAGTAGCTCACGCAAAACAACAGTCACTACCACTGAAAATACCGATGTCATTGCCAGTAATTTCAGTGGCGATATTGTTCAGATTCAATCTGGCAGCGATGTCACTATCCAAGGCTCAAATGTAACGGGTGAAAATGGTGTCTCGCTGAGTGCTGATGGCGACATCGATATTTTAGCTGCCTATGAGTCTGCCAGTCGCTCAACAAGCAGTACGAGAACACGTTGGAACGCAGTCAGCAAAAAATCGACTACCCGTACCAGCGAACAAAGTTCGAATACGGCTGTTGGCTCTAGTATCAATGCGGGCAACGGTAATTTAGTCATTCAATCGGGTGATGAAGTTACCATCCAGGCATCTGATCTGAATACCGCTGAAACTCTGCAAATTGTTGCAGAAGACATCAGCATTCTCGCTGGTATTGATCAGCAGTACGACCGTGAGACCTACGAACGTACGACAGATTTCAAGAAGAAAACCCGAGACGAAGGCTCCATTGAACAAACCGCCGCCAGCAGCTCACTGACTGGCAACAACATCCAACTGCAGGCGGACAACACCGTTCACATCACCGCCTCCGACCTGGACGCCGAAAACAACCTGATGATCGGCAACCTGGAAGTGGAGCAGAATGACGACGGCAGCTTCAGCGCCGTAAATGGCGAAGGCACGCCCGACCAGTTGATCATCGATTCGTTGGCACTGACCAATGAAGACTGGAAACATGAGACGGAAGAGTGGCGGGGCATAGCCAAGGTTGCTGTTGCAGCGGCAGGCGTTGTTGGTGGTTATTTTGACGACGATTTTGAAGTCACCCTGTCTGAATCCAGCAGTGAAGAAAACACATCAACCACTCAGCATGGCAGTGACCTGGAAGCTGGTGGCAATATGATCCTGGCTGCAGAAGAGCAAGTCGACATCATTGCCAGTGATATTACGACAGAAGGAACAGCCATTGTTTCTGCCGACAACGTTAATGTTGTCTCTGCGGAAGAAACCTCAGAAGCGAAAACATCGGAGAGTGAAACAACGCTATCCTCGGATGGCATGTCATACGATGACGAGACCTCTGAATTCACGCTCGGAAGTGTAGAGCTAAAATCCGAAACCGTTACCAATACCCAAACATCGACCACTCATAAAGGCAGCACCATCAACGCCGGTAATCTCATCATGCTGGCGGATGAAGACATCAACATCCTGGCCAGCAATATTGATGTAACCAACCAGGCCGTGCTGCAGGCTGAGGAAGATGTTGTTGTGGGTGGTCATCAGGCGACTACGACCCAGGAAACCGATACCGAAACTGAAACGACGACCATCAGTGTGGGCGTCCGAAATACTTATGCTGATACCTATCACAGTGCTGAAGCGCTGAAAGAAGCAACAGAAGGCGTCGGTGAGGCTCATCGCGCGCTTGAGCGAGCCGAAGAGCGAGTTAGAAATGGTGAGTTGGCGGAATCTGCACTCGAAGATTATAAGCTGAATCATGCGGCCGCTGTCGCTGCAGCCGCCAAAGCTCAGTTAGCCTTTGCCGCCTCGGTCGCAGCCAGCGCTACAGCAGCGACGGCAACCGGAGGCACTGGCTTCTACCTCAGCGGCAGCGCTGAAGTCACTAGATCCTCTAGCCACAGCGAAAGCACGCAAAATACTTGGCAAGGGTCCAGTATCAGTGCGGGTAGTCTGACGGTCAGTGGTGAGAATGCGACCTTCCAAGGCAGCGACATCACCGCGGGCCTTGCCAGCCTAAACAGCACGAATACCTTGATCACCGCCGGTGTTAATTCCAGCTCCAGTTCCAGCGAGAGCAACAGTACAACAGTTGGTGGCAATTTCACCATGAAAGCTGAGTCACTGGGTGGACTCACTGGCGGCGGCAGTCTGGGTGTGAACGCTTCGGAAAGTGAAAGCACCAGCACGCAGTACGTTAACAGCCGTTTTAACGTGGGCACATTAACCAGTGACAGTGAAAACTTCACACTGCGTGGCGCAGAAGTGACCGCGCAAACGGCGCAATTGGATGTTGGCAACCTGACCATTGAGAGTTTGCAAGACACTCACAACAGCACGAATTCCAGTGCGGGCATGAATGCGAGCTTCAGCAAAGATAACCCATTGAGCAGTCTGGGCGGCAATGTGGGTGACGGTGAAGATCGGGGTAAGCAGGTTAATAATCAGACTCGACTGCTAGTCACTGATGGTGAGAACAGTCAGATTACCGCGGACAGCACCACCTTAGTCGGTGGGATGATTGCAAACGCCAGCGTTAACGAAGACGGCGTACTGGAAGATCACGGCAACCTGAACTTGGTTACGGGCGAACTGAATGTCTCCAATTTGGAAGACAGTAGCTATAGCAACCAAAGCGGTTTCGGCGTGACGATGAACTTTAGCAACGGCTCGGCAGAGGATGAAGGTGCTGGCGGACCGACCACGGAAGATTCCGACAGTGAGGGCTGGAAACCCAGCAGCGCGACAGTCACAGCCAGCCGTTCCGGCCATGAAATGGAAGGCAGCACCCAGGCAACATTAGGCGGTGGCAACATACAGGTCGGTGGTGTGGCCTTAAATGACAGCAATGCACCGGAAGGATTGAATCGTGATATCGCCGATGCACAGATTACGACTCTGGATGTTGATACCGGGGGCTTGAATACCAGCTTCACAGTGGATGGTCAGTTCCTGACTAAGGATGGCCGTAATACCATTCTGGAGAATCATAAAAACCTCCTGTCGAATTCTTTTAAAATGACCGGCGGTATTGTTGCCGATATATCAGCGGCTGGCGCGGTCGCAGGCAGCGGCTGGGACGTCGTGACTCAATTGGATGTTGGCCAGGCAGCCAATGCTTTCAACACCACCATTGCCGCAAAAGATGTGGCCTATAGGGATGGTGGTGCGCTGGCAGGCTATGTCGAGGCCATGCGCGATGGTGATATTGAAGATGCCCAGGTAATGCAGGATACCGTTAACTTGCTGGATGCAGCATTGAACGGCGAAGAACTTGGAACCACGGACCGGGCCAAAGTCACCGAAGATGCCGTCGATGCAGATGGCAATGCGGTCTACGGTGCCGCTCATGAAGAAACCAACACCATGTATATCGACACAGGCGAAGGTAAAACGGGAAGCGTGGTCAACACGGTTGCGCATGAAAGCATGCATCTAGATGGGGCCGGTGAAATCAGCGCCCATACGACCGGTTTCTTTGCTGATATGTCGTATCGACTCAATGCAGCAATCAATAGTGACAATATTAACCAATACCGCCCGGCCCCGATTGCTGTTCAGAATCCGTCGGCGAATGCTGCGTTGTTGGCGAGTAATAATGCAGAGTTTAGTGATTTGGCAGAGCGGGAGGAACTGGACTATAGGCCGTTGTATGACTTTGAGCATGAGTGGGCTTTGGCCAATGCTACCCCTGAGATGACTTATGAAATGCTAGTTACCAATATGCGTGAGATGGACAATAGCGCTCTAGGTGAAAGTGCATCTCAAAATCGAGTTATTGTTCTAAATGAAGATCTGACTGGTGAAGAGTTCACTGAACAAACTCGTGGTGATTTTGAAAATGGTGCAAACTGGCAAACATACCCTGGTGCAAATGAAGGTGAATACATCTTGGTTCAATTGCCAGGTGATTATGATCCTGAAGTGGCTGAGTATATTGCTGGAATTGAGGGCTCGCCGTACGTTATTACTTCAGGATATAGAGAAGCAGATGAGCCCGACGCTGTGGAAAGCAATGATGCTATCCATGAGCGACGTGTGACAGTTGAAGCTGATGAACCAACACCAAATGCAATTCAGATTATTGGAGAGCAACTCCCAGAATGGGCGACTAGTAGTGAAACAGAAGACCTTCGAGATGGATTAGGATTGGTATGGGAGTATACGGGTGGTGCTCCAATAAAATATTGGAAGTATGCACATGATATTCAAGATTATTCTGAAATAGTGGGGGCACTATATAATGGTGATATAGAAGGCGCAGCAACTTCCTTTGGTGGCTTGTTAATCGGTGATGCTTTTAGCCGTCATCTAAATCAAGCAGGCTCAAAAAATGATATGATAAATGATGCATTGGGAACGTTTGTTGGGAACAGAGCTGAGGATATTGTGATTGATAGTAAGGGAGATACAGATGATTATCCTGAGTAATAAAGATAAAAAGGAGTCCATTATGGTCTGGCATTGCCTTAAGTTGATTTGTAATGTTGGCTGTAGTGTAGGTATTAACTTCGAGAGGCAACGACCTGTATGAGTGATTTTCCGGTGCTCGGTTGGATAGGATATCCGCTTTAGTGCTTTTTATTGAGCACTGTTATTATTGTTTATTTGTGAGTAAAAAAGGCTAATTTTGAGTTGTTGATTATTTTAGGGCGAGCAGAGATTTTTAGAGGGCAGACATGATAAACCTCAGAAGGGAATCAGTTTGGTATGCCAGAGTGTAGAAAATTTGTTCACTCATAAGAGATGAGACAATGCGTCGCAGTTTTCATTAAAATAAAAAAATTCCCTACATGCATTGATCATCAAATGTGGTGAGTCAATTATGCTTTAAAATAAGCTTTAAATGTAAGTTGGGCTTTAAAACTATTTAATATAGAAAATTATATTGTTGCCCCGACTCAGTAGAAGCGAATCACTGATATAATGACACTTTACTCTACGAATTTTTTTGGCGCGATCTAAAGTCATAGTCAACCTTTCCATTCCCCCCCCCCCCCCTAACACCCTCTATATGCTAATGTACTGTCACTGCTTCCCCGACAAACGGGTGATCACTCATGAAAGGCTGGTTCCTGGCTGTTTGTGTCACATGTATCGCTTCTTCTGCTAACGCTTTAGAGATTGCTCCCCGAGTGATAGGCGGTGACCCGGTGGTTTCGGGTTATGACTTTTATGCGGCGTTGTTAGTAGAAAGCACGTTAAGTGGGGCTTCGTCGGATGAGTTTTAGTTTCATTTTTGTGGTGGCAGTTATTTAGGCGATGGCACAGTGCTGACGGCTGCACACTGTGTGTCGAATCTGAAGCATGGAGCGCGTTTCGCTGTTCTGTTGGGCAATCATTCCAATACCTATGGTTACGTCCATTGTCCTTCGAGTGGCCCTTGCCGTCGCGAAGGCAGCATCACTCCACCGGCCGGTTATGAATTCTCAGGTCTTATTGCGTTGGATGCTTTGCCGTCGTCGGGTTTTACTTTAGCTCGCAGTACGCAAACTGTGGCAGTGCACCCGGGTTATAACGCGGCAACCGTTCGCAATGATGTAGCGTTGATCCGGCTGCCCATCAATGCGGTTCATGATTCCATTGCGTTGACCAGTCGGGCGCAGTCTACCTTTCTGGGCGACGCTACGGTGATTGGTCATGGCGATACGCGTGAGCGCACGTCGGGTGAATCGGATGATATTACTCCAGAGCCCGATATCGCGTTGCAAACGGTTGATTTGCCAACGGTCTCCGACGCCACCTGTTCGGCGGAGTATGGGATAAAACTGGGTGATTCGAATGTGATTCACGGCGCTTCAATGCTGTGTGCGGGGTTTGCCGATGGGGTGGACCCGCTGGATGGTGATCAGCAGAAAGATTCCTGCCAGGGCGATAGCGGAGGGCCTTTGGTTTATGGTTCTGGGTCGTCAGGTTCGGACCTGGAGCAAATCGGTATTGTTAGCTGGGGTTTCGATTGTGCTAAAACTTATGGCGTTTATACCGATATCAAAGAATTGAGGTCATGGATTGTGAATAAGATGAATGAAAACCCTTGGCGTTCCAGTGGTGGTGGTGCAGTTGGGCTTTGGGCGTTGTTGCTAAGTCTGCCGCTGGCGATGGCTCGTTGTCGTCGATTCGGTGTGTCTTTCGCAACGCTGGTCGCGGCGTTGACGCTGGCGGGTTGCTCCAGCCTGCCTCAGGGCGCGGGTGAGCCTGAGGTGTTGTTCAATCCGGAAGTGAAGGCGGAAGGCTTGGAGTTCTCGGTGGTGTCGCATGGCTGTACCGAAGACGGTCACTTGTTTTTGCGGGTTGAAGGCAACCGCTTAACCTTGTTGCGTACGCAGAAAGATATGTGTCGTACCGCGCCGCAGTTGTTGCGTTTTGTGATGCCGTTGCCGGTGTCCGACAACGTCTGGCAGATTGAAAACCCGGTGCGCTATTCCAATCGTGTGGGTTTGGGTGGTGCTCAGCCGCAGTAATTTGTTTTGTTGCGGTGCCTCATTCTGAGTCAGTGGACAGATGCGACACCTGGGTTTATGGCGGGTATTGCAAGCCCTTCTCAATGCCGTAAGATTCTCGATAGGTCGCTTTGAGTCGTAGCGACACTGTAGGGATGGTCCTCCGTGGTAAAACGAATTCTGTTCGCATTGCTCGTTCTGAGCAGTGCTTCTGCCCAGGCTGAACGCAGCGATATCTTGATTGCGATGGGTATTGGTGTCGGCCCCACTGACGCGAATTTTTACGCGATGGAGGGCGATGTTTATACCTATGAACGTCCTACGTCGGTCGCGTCCTTTAAGCTGGGCGGTATGTTCTCCCCTCAGCACGCCATTTATTATCAATATCGACTCGGTATTCTGCGCATGTATCGTTCCGATTGGGACGATAACGGCTGGGGTTTATCGTCGTTTTCCGGCCTGGGTTACACCTACTATTTCAAACCGACCGTTGGTTCACCCTATGTTGAAACCGCTTTTGGGGTGAAGGGCGTGAAGCTGTACGAGCATTTTCCGGTGGGCGTTTCCGAAGGCTATGGCGCTCTGATTGGCGCCGGTAATGAATTTAATGAGCATCTGCAGATGGGTGCTGTGCTGGAATTCAGTGATTCGGTGAACCGGGTGAATCGTGAAAGCCTGCGGCTGATGACGGCTGCCTTCCAGCTGGAGTTTAAATTTTGAACCCGCACCGGTTTTGCGCTGCCGTGGATGACGCGTCGATGTTGAAGAAAATTGTTTTGATTCTGGTGGTCGCTTTTTGGGCCGGCCAGGCCCACGCGGAACGCAATGATTTTGTGTTCAACGTTGGGGTGGGTTATGGCCTCAATAACCAGAGTGTTTCCAGCTGGGAAGTGGAGAGCCGGCCAGCGTCGTCCAGCGATGGTTTGGTTGGACGGGTCAAGGTGGGTTTTATGCCCACGCCTGTGGATGCCATGTTCGGGTTTGGTCAGGTCAGCGAGCTAAACTACAGCAGTCAACAGTCGAATATTGAGTCGGCAACCCTGACGCTGACCGGCGTTGGTTTTTCCCATTATCTGAATGCGGATGTCGGGTCGCCTTATTTCACGGTGGCCGTTGCGCTCGGTAAATATCGTTCGAACGGTGGCAGTGAAGCATTGGATAATCGCGGCCATGCGTTTTTGCTCGAAACCGGCTATGAAGTGTTTAAACACCTGCAGGTGAGTTCGACCTTTATGATGGCGCGCATGGCGGACGCCAGTTTTTATTATTCGGACGACTATCTGGACGTTTCCACCACCTCGATGACCGTCAATATCGAGTTCAAGCTTTAACCTTGAATCAGCGCGGCTCTTCGCGCATCGACACTTCATCCAACGAATCCCGGATGGCCAGAAAACTCTCGTAACGTCGTTGCGAGAGCGTGCCTTCTTCCACGGCCTGGCACACCGCGCAACCGGGTTCGCTCTTGTGTTTGCAGTCGCGGAATTTGCATTGATCGGCCGAGTTGGCGAGTTCCGGAAAACCGGCGAGCAGGCTGTCGGCGTCGACGTGCCAGAGGCCGAATTCGCGAATGCCGGGGCTGTCGATTAAATCGCCACCGCCGGGAATGTGGTACAGCTTGGCGGTGGTGGTGGTGTGTCGGCCTTTGCCCGTGGCTTCGGAAATCTCACCCACTTTAATCATTTCTTCCGGTAATAACGTCGCAATGATGGACGATTTGCCGACGCCGGATTGCCCGACAAACACCGAATTGCCACTGGCAACCAGCTGCCGGATTTCTGCCATCCCGGCTTCGGTCTGTGCCGACAGCGCGTGAGTTTCGTAGCCCAGTGTTTGGTATTCCGCGAGTTCATCGCGCATCTCTGGTGCCTGATCCAGGCAGTCGATTTTGTTCAGCACGATGATAGGGTGAATGTCGTGGTGAGCCGCCGCCACCAGATAACGATCAATCAGATTCGCCGGTGTTCTTGGGCTGGGTGCGGCAACAATGATGATGCGATCAACATTGGCAGCCACTGGGCGCATCTGACCGCGGCTGTCCGGGCGACCGAGTTCGCTGCGGCGCGGTTGGCAGGCGGTGATGACGCCGCTGTTATTATCGTCCGGTTGCCACAACACCACATCGCCAGTCACCAATGCAGGCAGGTTGGTGCGTTTGTGGCAGCGGGTGCGTTCGCCGTCGTCGCTTTCTACGTCGGTGGTAACGCCATAGTGGCTGACCACCAGACCCGGCCGGGCGTCACCGAGCGCGCTTTCATCGATGACGGCTTCTTTCTTTTGCGCGCGCGCTAAGCGTTCATCCTGAACTTTGCGAATGCGGAATTGTTGCTGACGGGACAGTTTGCGTTTGCTCATGAATCGACGTGAAGGCTCAGGCGCTATACTCTGCGTCTATTCTACACGTCCACCGGAACAAAGGTTGAATGCATGGATAAACAAACGAATCTGATTTGGGTTGATCTGGAGATGACCGGCCTGGATCCGGACACCGATCGCATCCTGGAAATCGCCACGGTGGTGACCGACAAAGATCTCAATGTGTTGGCCGAAGGGCCCACCTTGGTGGTGCATCAGAGCGATGCGCTGCTCGATGGTATGGACGAATGGTGCACCACGCACCATGGTCAATCCGGGCTGACGCAGCGCGTGAAAGACAGCTCGCTCAGCGAAGCCGAGGTGGAACAACAAACGCTCGATTTTCTCAGCGACTGGGTGGAGCCCGGCGCCTCACCTCTGTGTGGCAATTCCATCTGGCAGGATCGCCGGTTTTTGATTCGCTATATGCCCAAGCTCGACAGCTACTGCCATTACCGCAACATCGATGTATCAACGCTGAAAGAACTGGCGCGTCGCTGGCGGCCGGAAGTGTTGGGCGGGGTTCATAAGAAGGGCAGTCATCGTGCACTCGACGACATTCTCGATTCCATCAACGAACTGCGCCATTACCGCGAGACTTTCCTGAAGCTTTAACGTTTGAAGCGTTAAAGCACGCTGTACAGTCGGCCGATGTGGTTTTGGAAGTGGTCGAGGAACAACCGGGTTTTCAGCGGCAGTTCCCGGCTGCGATAAATCACCGTTAACTGTTGGGCGACCGGCTGGCCTTCCAGTTTCACTTCCAACAGCGCGCCGCGGCGTACATAGGGTTCGGCCTGGTAGCGTGCCAGCCGGGCCAGGCCCAATCCGCGTATGGCCGCCTGCAATTGCATGTCCGGGCTGTTCAAAACCAGTCGGCCCGACACCGCGACGGTTTCAACGCGCTGTCCTACACGAAACGACCACTGCGTTTCTCCCGCTTGCAAAATACAGCGACACCGCGCCAAGTCACTCATGCGGCTGGGTTGCTGGTCGCTGCAGTGACGCGCCAGAAACAACCCCTGGGGAATGCTCATTAAGGTCCGGGCGATCCATTCACTGGGTGGCAGCGGATTGTCGTGCAGCACGAATTGCAGGTCGTAGTCCGGTGACGGCGCCGGGAACAGACCGCTGTATTGCGTGCAGCTGAGGCTGATGTCCGGATAACGCTGCAGGAATTCGCTGATCAGTTCGCCCATCTGGGTGGTGAACAGTTCCTGCGGCATCTGAATGGCCAACCGACCTTTGGGTTGGCGCTGGTAGGCGCGTACCGACTCCTGAATGTCGTCGAGTTCTTCGATGTACGGCGTGGCGCTGTCGAACAGCATTTGTCCGGCTTCGGTGAGGTCGAGCCGGCGCGTGGAACGCTCCAGCAGTTTCACCCCGAGCTGTTCTTCAAACTGACGCAGATGGCGGCTGAGCGTTGACTTGGGTACGCCGCGCTTGTCGGCGGCACGGGTGATACTGCCGGCTTTAACGGTATCGATGAACAGGGACAGGCCGTCGAGATCCATAAAAGGCTGCTCCGAATGATTGTGCCAAATATGGCACAAAGAAGCTCAAAATTCATGACTAGTATCAAATGAGATCAGACTTATCATGTGTCTTGTCAAAGTTAGTCATTCAAGGAAACAACGCTATGTCTGCTGTAACCATGCTGAACGCTGAACAATTCGCCCAGTCTGTCGAAGGCGGTGAAGGCCTGACTTTGGTCGATTTCTACGCCGACTGGTGCGGCCCGTGCAAAATGATTGCTCCGGTACTGGAAGATCTGGCCGGTGAGTACGATGGCAAAGTCACCATCGTTAAACTCGACGCTGACGCTCACCCGGACGTACTGGCCAAGTACGGCGTTCGTGGTCTGCCGACGCTGATGATGTTTGAAAACGGTAAACCCGTGGGTACCCGCGTTGGCGCTCAGCCAGCCAGCGCTTTGAAAACCTTTATTGGTGAGCACGCTTCCTGATTCCCCTTTTACCCAGGGAGCAGCGGGCTTTTTCCCGGCCCGCTCATTTCTAGCCCGGCAATCGCCGGGCATTTTTTTGTCTGCCATTTTTGTTTTCAATAAGACGCTTGTTGGGCGTTTTTTATTGCGCTGAAGTCAACAACCATCAAAAAAATCTCCTAGTATTGGCATCTGAGCGCGTAAATCGATACGTTTTCAAACAGTTGTTTGGTTTACTGTGCCAAGGGAGTTCTGCACGAGCTATTCGGCAACTTCCAAGAATTTTTCTAACCGGGAGATCCTTATGAACCATCTGTTGGTGTTGATCCTCGCTGTTGTGGTGATGCTGGCCGTGCTGCGCCGCGAACCGGGCGCGCTGGTGTCGGTCATCACGTTGGCAGTGTTGACGGTGGTCGCATTCGTTTTGCGCAGTCCTTTGCTGGGGCTGTTGCTCGCCGTTATCGCCGCGGGTGTGGCCTTTGCCGGTCTGCCGCAATTGCGTCGCAGCTGGCTGACGCCGAAGTTGTTTGCGTTTTTTAAACAGGTCGCGCCGCGCGTATCGCAAACCGAACGCACGGCTCTGGAAGCCGGTACGGTATTTTGGGATGGCCAGTTATTTTCCGGCCAACCGCGTTGGCAGCAATTGCTGGGACAGCGCAATCCGGGTTTGTCGGAGCGTGAACAGGCGTTTATCGACAATCAGTGCGATCACGTCACCGGCTTGGTGAATGCCTGGGAAGTGGCCGTTGAGCAAGCCGATTTACCCGAAGCGGTGTGGGATTATCTGAAGAAAGAAAAATTCTTCGGCATGATCATCCCCGAAGAATACGGCGGCCTGGGCTTCTCAGCCAAGGCGCAATCGGCGGTGCTGCAAAAGCTGTCGTTAAACGAAACGCTGATGGTCGTTGTTGGCGTACCGAACTCACTCGGCCCGGGTGAACTGCTGCTGAAATACGGCACCGATGAACAGAAAAACCATTATTTGCCACGTCTGGCCGACGGGCGCGAAGTGCCTTGTTTTGGTCTGACCGGTCCGCGTGCCGGTTCCGATGCGACTTCCATTCCCGATACCGGCATCGTCTGCAAAGGCATGCACAACGGTAAAGAAGTCTTGGGTGTTCGGCTGAATTTCGAGAAGCGCTGGATCACGCTGGCGCCGGTCGCCACCGTTGTCGGTTTGGCGTTCCGCATGTTCGACCCGGACAAACTTCTGGGTGATGTTGAAGACATCGGCATCAGCTGCGCCTTGATTCCGCGGGACACGGACGGCATGGAAATCGGTCGTCGTCACTGCCCGATTGGCAGCCCGTTTATGAATGGCCCGATCAAAGGCAAAGATGTCTTTATCCCAATGGAATACCTGATCGGTGGTGCCGACATGGCCGGCCAGGGCTGGCGCATGTTGGTGGAATGTTTGTCGGTGGGGCGCTGCATTACCTTGCCGTCGGGTGCCTCCGGTACCGGTCGTTATATGGCCGGTCTGGCGGGTGGTTTCACTCGTATTCGCCGTCAGTTCAATACGCCGGTGGCGGAGATGGAAGGCGTTAAGGTGCCGCTGGCGCGTATTGCCGCCATGGGTTACATCGCGCGGGCAACGGTGGCGCATACCGCCAATATGATCGATAACGGTCAAAAACCGGCGGTGCCGTCGACCATACTGAAAAGCCAGCTGACGGAATTCCAACGCCAGATGGTGACCGATGCCATGGACGTTCATGGTGGTAAAACGGTCACCTTGGGTCCGCGTAACTATTTGGGGATTGGTTATTCGGCAACGGCGGTGTCGATTACCGTTGAAGGCGCGAACATCATGACCCGCAGTCTGATGGTGTTTGGTCAGGGTGCCATTCGGTGCCATCCCTATGTGCTCGACGAGCTGGCGGCCAAAGACGCCGACGACGTGAAAGCCTTCGACAAAGCCATTTTCGGCCATCTAGGCATGGTGGCTGGTAACGTGGCGCGGTCGTTCTCAGCGGCTTTGGGTGTGCCGACCGGCAGCAATCCGTTCAATGGCGAAGCGGCGCGTTATGCGCGCGCGGTGAATCGCTTCAGTGCGTCCTTCAGTCTGATGGCCGACGTAGCCATGGGCACCCTGGGCGGGTCCTTGAAATTGCGTGAAATGCTGTCGGCGCGTCTGGGTGATGTGCTGTCGAATCTGTACATGACGTCAATGGTGCTTAAGCAATGGCAGGAAGGCCGCAAGGTGCCTGGTGAAGAAGCGCTGATGCGTTATTCCTGTGAGTTCCTGCTGCACCGCGCTGAGCTGGCGCTGGATGAAGTGCTGCACAACCTGCCCAACCGTTGGGTGGCGCGCGCGGTGCGTCCGGTGGTGTTACCGCTGGGTCGTCGCTGGCACATGCCGGCCGATCGGCTGACGTCTGAGATCGCTCACGACGTATCCACCGATTCCAAGTTGCGCGCGTATCTGCTTGAAGACACCTGGCAGACGCACAGCAAAGGTCAGTACAGCAACCCGGTAGCGCGTTACAACGCCTTGCTGAAAGACAACGAGCGAGCGACCGATCTGTACCGCACCATCGACAAAGCGTACGCCAAAGGTCATTTGCCGATGACCGCGTTGCACCCGGAGCAGCGTTTTGAGGCCGCTCTGAAAGCAGACGTCATCAGCCAGGACGATCGCGACTTTATGGTGGCGTACGAAGCTGAGGTGCTCGATCTGCTGACCGTGGACGATTTCGCGTTCGATGAATTGGCACGCGATCCGTCCAAGGTGGTCTGGCATAACGGCAAGCCAAAGTCAGCGGCGAAGGCACCGGCGAAAGCCAAAGCCAAGTCGGCGCCGAAGGCTAAAGCTAAGGCGAAGTCCAAAGCCAAGTCCGATGCCAGCGCCACAACAACGGCGCGCAGTACCACTGAGAAGCGCTCGGACAGTTCGTCGTCGGACGAGTCTAACTAAACTTTTCCAGACCAGCCCCGCTTGTCCCGGCGGCAGCGTTGCCAGAACGGCACGCTGCCGCCACTTCCCTTAACTGCGTTTTTTCTCCTATGCTGGCAGCATTGTTGGTCGGACCAGGAAGCATTGTCATGGTGATGGATATTGTCGCGGTGGTGTTGGCTACAGCGGTAGGGATGGGCGTTGGTGCCCTGTGGTATGGCCCTTTGCTGGGCGAGGAATGGCGTCAGGCGTCCGGTGTGACGTTGGAGCAGTTCAAACAGTCCAACTTTAAGCTGATGATGGGCGCGACGGTTTTGCTCGAACTGGTCATGGCGATTTTCTTTGAGCTGGCCGCGCGCGATGACACCGTCATGCACGGCGTGCAACTGGGCTGCTTAACGGCGTTGTTTTTTGCGCTGGCGCTGGCGGTGCACTATCTGTTCGAGCACCGGCCGATGCGGTTGTATCTGATCAACGTCGGTCACACCAGTCTGGTGTTTATTCTGATGGGCGCGATCTGCGGTTTTTTACGGTAAGAAGGCGCGGAAAAGCCGCCGATCAGTCTTTGGCCAGACGCTCAGTTACCGCGTTTTTCTTGTCGGCGAAGGTCTGGTCTTTATCGGTGCGTGTGCCGACTTTAATGGTCGAACTCAGCCGGGTGACGCCGGCTTCATGAAGTTCCGCGTGGCAGGCTTTGATGGCGGCGAAGACCTCGTCCCAGTCGCCATACAAGGTGGTGCCGTAGGCGTGCAGTTCGGTGTCGATGTCAAAGCACGCCAGAATGCGCTGGCACTGAGCGATTTCATCGGCCACCGACACGCCCTGGCCGATGGGAATGACGCACAGATCGGCCATGCATTTCATGAACCGTGCTCCTGATCCAGGGCATCCATCGCATCTTCCATCGTCGCCGGTTCGTCAAACAGCGGCCAGCCGCCGAGTTTCTTCCAACGATTGACCATTTCACAAAACAGCTCGGCGGTTTTGCGGGTATCGTATTCGGCGCTGTGCGCTTCGCGGTCGTTAAAATCGATGCCGGCGGTGGTACAGGCTTTTTTCAGCACCGTCTGACCAAAGACAAGCCCGGCCAGTGCGGAGGTATCGAAGGTGGAAAACGGGTGAAAAGGGTTGCGCTTCAGACTGGCGCGATTGGCCGCTGCCATCATGAACGAATGATCGAAGGTGGCGTTGTGACCGACCAAAATAGCGCGTTTGCACTCGGTTTCCTTAATGCCGCGACGCACCATTTTAAAAATACTGGTCAGCGCTGTGCTTTCATCCACCGCTTCGCGCAGCGGGTTATCCGGATCGATGCCAGTGAACTCCAGCGCCGCGGGTTCGAGGTTGGCACCGGCAAAGGGTTCGACGTTAAAGAACTGGATCTCGTCCGGTAGCAGCCAGCCTTCGTTGTCCATGCGCAGCGTCATGGCGGCGACTTCCAGTAAGGCGTCGGTTTGCGCATTGAAGCCAGCGGTTTCAACGTCGATAACAACAGGGTAGTAGCCACGAAAACGCTGCGACAGCAGCCAGTGGGCATCGGGGTGCGACACGCGCGCTCCACGTCAGGGGTTTGTCGGTCATCTTAATGAAGTAGCAAGCCAGCGCAAGAAAACCGCACCCCCGGCCGATAACCTGATCAGATTAAAGCCAAGACTGGCAAAGGCTTTGCTATAGCCAATACGACTCACGACAGAACGACCGTAAGACGAGGAAAATTCATGACAGGACGGCAACGATTGGCCCGATGGCGGCGTGCAGCGGCGAGAACTCGCCGTTTCGGCGCGTGGCTGATGCTGGCCAGCCTGACGTTGACCAGCCAGGCGGTCACCTTTGGTACCGGTATGACCGATACCAATTGGTTGTCCGAAGGCAACGAGTTCTACTGCAAATTTATGCAGCCAATTCCCAATTACGGCATGGCGGTTTTTTTCCAGGAAGCCGGTCGGGAACTGGAGTTCTATCTGGAAGTGTCGCGCAATCTGATGGCTGAAGGTGAGGCGGCCATCACCATCGAGGCGCCGGAGTGGCGTTCCAGCGCGCTGACCTCGGCACTGGGCTATACCCGGGTGCGAGAACGGCTGATTCCGTTGCGCGTAGAACCGGACCGGGCCCGACGCATGATGGCCGAGCTGGGCAACGGCATGTCACCCACCTTAACGCGTCAGGCAAAGTATCGCTCCGAGCCGGTTCGGGTGCGGGTATCGCCGGTCGATTTTAAACAGTTTTATCCGCAGTACCTGGCGTGTTCGGCCGGGCTGTTACCGGTGAATTTCGCTCAGATTGAGCGCACCACGGTGTTGTATCCGCCGGGGCAGGATTATTTAACGCCGCAAGGCGAAGCCATCCTCGATGACATGATTACCTACATCGAGGCCGATCCTTTTATTTTGTCGCTGTCGGTCGTTGGCCACAGCGATAACCGAGGCACCCGCTATGAAAACCGGCGGCTGTCGGAGCGTCGCGCTAATCTGGTGACCGATTATCTGGTCGAACACGGCATCGAACCGGGCATGATCGAAACCGATTACCAGGGTGACCGCTATCCGGTGGCCAGCAACGATACCGTTGCCGGTCGTAATGCCAACCGCCGCACCACCATTCTGGTTCGACGGCTGGAAGACCAACCGGACGATCCACTCGATGGCCTGCCGGATTTTGAAGCACGCTGAACGATTGCAGTAATGGAGAAGAAGACCCGATGACAACCCCTGCCGTGGAACTGAACAAAGACCGTCTGGTGTATCGACGCGGCCAGCAAGCCAAGACCGAGCTGGATATGGCGGATCTGGAAGAAGTCGCTGTGATGGCCAATAACGACCTGTGCTACTGGCATCTGCGCACCCGCACCCGTGGTGAAGCACTGGTGCCGGTCGGCATTCCCGGCGAAGCCCAGATTCGCCAGTACCTGTCGCACTGGCGTGGCTTCGATTACGACGCTCTGGTGCGTTTTGTCAGCGAACCGCCGGCGCGCGGCAGCCTGCGCTTGTGGCCGTTAATCTGATCGTTTTACCGGGCTTGCGTTAACGGAAGCCCGGTCCTTGGAACAACAGCGGTGGTCGGCCGGTGTATTGGCCGAAATACAGCGTCGAAGCGGGCCCATTCTGAGCGGTACCGCTGTTTCCATCCCAATCCCAGCCTAACCAGTCCGGTACCTGAGCACGCACGCCAACGATGCCGATGGCGCCATTGCCATTGACGCTGAAATAACCCTGACCGCCGGTTAATCCGGTGAGGTTGCCTGCTGCACTGGCGGCGATGCTGGTGCAATCAGTCAGGCTGTTATCCAGATTGCACAAGCCCTCGTGGGTTAAGCCTGTTAACTCGCTGTTACTCGTATGGCCATCGGCGGTCAGCGGGGCGAACGTGAACGGCTCCGCGGCCGTGTTATCAACCTTTGTCAGAGTTTCTACCCAAACCGGCAGAATGACCTGGGCACTGGTGCCGCTGGCACTTTCATCGGCATTGAGGCGGCCATAGTGCAACCAGGGATCCGATAACAAGATATCGAGGGGGGCACAGTTGCCATCTGCATCAGGTTGGTAACAGCGGCCGTCACTGTCGGTCAGTGCTGCAGCGGTCAGACGCAGCGTGCTGATCTGCTGCGATTCATCGCTGGCCGTGGGTGTGTCAGGGCGTGGCCAGGTGAGCGGGTAGTTTGGCAACGTCAACTGCGCCTGGGCATCGTATTCATCATTGTTGTCCTGGCGTTGCCAGCTTGGCGTTGTGCCGGTGATTAAGGTCTGGTCGTCTGATCGGGTGACGTCACCTGAGAACAGTCCACCGTATTTGAACAGCGCTCCTTCATAATTGGCCAGCGCCGTTGTGCCATCGTAATGCATGGCAACGACGTTCAACCTCAGGCCGCTCAAGTTCTGAGCCTGGCCTTGGTAGAGATAGCCATTGCTCCCCCAGTCGGCCAACCCAGTTTGGGTGAAGTTCAGCCACGCTGGCACAAAACGGCCCAGCCGACGTTGGTTGATGGCGACGCTGACATCATTCGCGCCGCTGACTGCCAGGTAACTGTCGATCTGGCCGCTGAGCCCGGTGATCCCGACTTCGGAATAGCGGATGTCCGATTGCAGCTGGTTACCGTTGCCGTTAGTACGCCATTGATTGGCTGAACTGGTTGCAGGGGCGATAGAGCCAGGAACGGCGCCAGCTTCAGTCGGAGCGAGGAGGGTGGATGACCAGGTCACATCGGGTAGAGAGGACGTACGGCCGAAGCTGGCAGTCGGGTTACCGTCACTGTCGAGCCCGGCCAGAGTTACCGTGAAGGGGGCACCCGCGATCTCAAAATAGTTTGCGGCCAACAATTCCGCCACGGTTTCAGCGATGCCCGGCGTTCGCCCTGAACCTTCTACATCAGCGATTTGTAGTGACGCTGGCCGCACGCGCAGATCAATCTGATCGCTGATCACGGTAATGGCTGACGGGTCGCTCGCGGTGTCTTCTATCTCAAACGCCAGCAGCAGCGGCTGTATGCCGACGTCCGGGGCCATCACGTTGAACGTGGCCGTTGACTCGGCGTTGAAGGTTAGATCGACCTGGGTGCGCTCTGAGCTCCCGTCCCGGTCTTCCGGGTTGGGCAAGTCAGTACCGTTGAGCACCACACGTTCATTGGGCAGACAGGTGGTTGGATCCGTGCATTGGCTGCCGACGCTGAATTCGAGAGTATCGTCATCGTTAAAAACCCCTTCGCAGATGCCGGTTTCTGGATTGGACTCGACCGCCTGAACGCTGATGCTCCGTGAGTCACCCGCCACGAGGTCGATCAGTGTTAAGGCGTCCTGACGGCTGTCGCCGGGATTGAAGAAAACCAGACCGGTGTCATTCATGGTGACGGTACAGCTGGTCTCTACAGTGTTGTAGAAGCAGACAGGGCTGTTATTTGCGCTTGGCGTACTGCTGGCAACCGAGAGCGTATAGTTGCCTGCGTCACTGAGCCACAGCTTCAGGCTGTCATCGCTGTTACCACTGGTGATGTTGTTTCCGGACACGCGTCGGTTTGTGGGACCACTGGCGTTCAACTGGATATCAAATGGCTGGCTGTATTGCGTGGTGCAGGCTGCATCGAGGCAGGCGCGTACCGTCACCGCCAGGGCTTCGCAGGTGAGCCCGGTGCTGCGGTTTCGAACTAACTCAAAGTGGTCAATGTCCGGTTCATAAGGCGTGGCATTGCTGGAGCAGACTTCCAGGTTATCGATTTCGTGATTGGCGCTGTTGCCGCCGGTCGAACCGGTCAGGGTGACCAGTAGCTCCGCCGGTATATTGCTTTGGCCGGGGTGGTTGAGTGCGTCAAACGGGCCGACCAGACGCTCAAAGATACCGTCGTTGTTGGCGTCCCGCTCGACGGTAACCAGCGCCTGAGTGCCATTGCTGTGATCGACCGTTAACCGGTAACGCTGGCTGGTGTTGCGACCGGTGAGTAAGGACGGCGACAGATTGGCCGCAGTACCACCCAGATACGCATACCCCGCCGTGTCTTCACCAGAACCCCGGACGCTCACTGCGTTGGGGCGCTGACCGACGCCTCCCTGGCGGCCTTCCGTGGCGTTGGCGTAGTTGCCATACACGTCCAAACCAATACCCAGCCAACCGCCGTTAAAGCCGTCTTCACCGGCGTTTGTGTTTTGGGCGTAGCCCAGCGAGCCGCCGTAGCCGCCAGGGGTGGGTGAGCGGTTGGCATCGGAGAGCACCAGCGCGACTCCATCGGCCGCATCGTCGTTACCGTTATTGGTGAAGGCGTAAAAATCGAATTCGACCTGAATGCGATTGCCGGCGCCCGGGAACGGCTGTGTGAGAGTCGCAGCGGTTGATCGGTTGGACTTATCATCGGTCAGACGCAAGCGGTTGGCACGGGTTCGGGGGACGAAACCTGTACCGCTGACCTGCCATTGGCTGGTATCGAGCGAGCCCTGGAAGTTATCGGTGATGCAAAATTGTTGGTTGCCGCCGCACTGGCTGAGATCGCGGTCACTGCCATCGAGGTTCTTGCCCTGACGTTGCAGGTCGTACAGCAGTTGGACATCGCCGTTGCTGAATAACTGCTCGAACACCATGACTTCGTCGAGCTGGCCTTGGAAATACACCGGCCCGCCGTTGGTATTTTCCACCCGGCCGAGGCTTTCAAAATAGGTCCCGATGAGGCCGCTTGCCTGACGCCCGGCGTGATCCAGTTTGCCATCGATGTAGATGCGATAGCTGCCGTTGCTGGCATCTCGAATCATAACGATGTGGTGGAAATCGCCATCGTTAATCGCCTGTCGTGATCGGCCACTGTCGTCGTTGCCAACAGCCAGACCAATGTGCCCGCCGCTGTCGAGCCAGCCCCAGAAAATATCATCGGTACCGCCGCTTTGTTCGACACCGGTAATGCCCGGTGCCAGATACGGCGTGTCGTTCCCCGAAGCCGTGGTGCGTATCCAGAAACTCAGCGTCGCGTTGCCGCGTAAGGCGTTGTAGAGCGAGGGCGCGCGGATAAAGTCATCCACGCCGTCGAATTCACCGCCACGGCATAAAAAGCCGGAGACGGTGCTGATGTTGCCGCCGCCGGTGCCGGTGTTGTTATTGCCGCTGCTGTCGGAAACTTCGCCGGTGCTGCCGCTCCAGCGCGATTCGTCCATACGCCATTCCAATCGTGGTGTTGGCAGCAGCGAATTGCAGTGCACCAGAAACTGGGAAGGAATGGCGGTGAAATTGGTATTCCCATCGTCGGTGATGTCCCACAGCAATTCGATGCGGGCACTGCCAGACGCCTCGTAGTATTCCAGTTCCAGCGCGTAGTACCGGTCGGCCTCCAGGTTCAGTTCGGCGGTGTCCAGAGTGGCGCTGTGGTTGGTCCAGTTATTAATGATCAAAAATTCATCGACACTCAGGCGTACGCCGTCGTCGCTGCGCACGGCGATGTCGAAGGGTTGATCCGTGGGGGCGCGTAAATAACCGTTCCAGCGAATGGAAAATTCGTCAAAACCGAGTGATCCCAGGTCGGGTGAACCGAGATAGCCCCAGTTAAAGTCAACCTGACTGTCGATCCGGCTGAAAGCGCTCGGCGCGGTCAGGGTGGTGTTGTCGAAATACTCACCTTCCAGCCCGGTGGCAACCGGGCAGTTGACCGGCGGACGATTGATGCAGCCGGGGCTCAATGGTGTACAGGTGCCGAAGACCTGGCTGTCGTCGGAAACGTCGATGGTTGACCAGCTAGGCGCCGTCAGATCGCCATAAACCACCGAGCTATCAATCAATTCAATGGCGCCGTTATAAGAGTTGGCATTCACCACTCCGGTGGTACCGCCGAGACTGGAATCGGTAATGCGGATGGTGCCAGCACGGAGATTACCGGCGGTCATGGTGACCTGGTCGAGATACATCCGGTTGCTGGTGGAGCGGAAATCGCCGGTCATCGTGCCGCCAGTGATGCGGATATCGCCATTGGACTCCGCGCCACCGAGTAAATCCGAGCCGTTGGCGGTAATGCTGTTGGAAGTACTGGTGACCTGACCCACCACCTCGCTGTTGGTCAGCACAATATTGCCGAGCGCTGTGATGGTTCCTTGTAAGAGGGTCCCATCGGCGGTGACGCCGTGGCTGGAACTGGAGACATCGCCACTGACCAAACCGCCGGTCACATCAATCACCCCACCGGTAATCAGGTCGCCATTGACGGCGGTATTGATGAGTGTGATGTCACCGCTGCTGGCTTGCACATCGCCAAACAGGGTGGCGCCGTTGGCATCGATGGTGCCATAGCTAGACTCGATATCGATCGGGTTGGCCGCACTGCCGACCGTGCCATTGCGCAGGTTAAAACCGTTATTCGCAATCAGCGTGGCGGCACTGTTGGCCAACACAACATCGCCGTTGCCCAACGAGATACGACCATTGCTGACGCACTGGTAGGTCGAACCCGAAACGTTCCAGCTGGTGGAGCAATAAGGGCGCTGACCGAGAGACAAATTATAAGTCGCCGCGTGTAACGTGCCGATGCAACCCAGAAGCAGCATCAGGCCGAAAACGCGAGCACTAAAATTCCAGCGTTGCATTCTGCTCCGTCCATACGTAGTCCGCGTTGCCGATCTGGCCGTATTCGGCGCGGGCGGTTAAATCAAACAGGCGAGTGCTGCCATATTGGCGCTGTACGCAGCTTAGGCTCACAGTGACATTAGCGTAAGCCGGCACCGGTAGCGCGTTTGTTTGCAAACTGCCGTTGCACGTATTGGTTCGATTGCCAGGGTTGCTGGCGATGACCAATTGCTGTGTGCCCCATTCCAGCCCAGCCAAAGCGGCATAGCGGGCCCGGCTTTGCAGCAGATTCTGGGTAAACTGACCACTGCTCTGGCTCGACAGTGTTGCCATCAACGTCAGCGCACCGCCGAGTACGACGATCAGAAAAATCACCGCAACCAGCGTAAAACCTTGTTGGTGTTTGGGCGATGTCATGGTGCACCTGCCAACACAATGGTGTCGATCAACTGAATGCTTTCACTTGCATTACCGACAGTAAGCTGCACCGTCAGACTGGGCGGTTGAAAGGTCGTGCCAGGCTGCCAACTGAACTGACAGCCTTGTACCGCATCGATCACCCGAGCGCTGGTGGGGTCGCTGCCCAAGCGAACGCTGAGCGTGTTGTTGCTGGTGACATCGGTGTAACTGCTGTGACGCAACAGATAACCGCCACTGCACTGATACGCCACCGGGCCATCGGTGAGGTAGGCGCGCCGGAACGGCGACTGTGCGGGGAAGGTGTGCGCTGAGTTGACCAGTGTCAGAGTCGTCACTGGGGGAGTGCCGGTCACGGTTAAATTGTTGACCGCCGCAACGCCGCCGGCGGAATTGCCGCTTTGCCAGTTGCTCATGATCTGAGAGGCGTTATTGCCCGCAATGCTGATACTGATCGGTAAGGTCAGGCCAGTTAGGTCGGTCAAGACGTCAAGGGTTTTCGGCGTGCCTGAGGGTACCGCGGCTGGCAGGTTCTGATAACGCAGTCGCGGTGCAATCCCACTTTGACTGAAACCCAGAAACTCAACCGCCGGAGCGTTGCTGGCGGTCGTTGGAATGCGCACCGAATTGGGCACCGACTGGCTTAAATCCTGACGCAGATGAAAGAAGGCGTATTCGGCTTGCTGAACCCAGAACGCGCGATTGCTGGATTGCACCACACTGCTGTAGCCACGCCCAATTAACGGCCCGACCACCACCGCCAGAATGCCGGTGATGACGATGACGATGATCAATTCGACCAGGGTAAAACCACGCGAGAGTCTCATCATCATCAGCAACCTGCCCGAGGGTCGTCGAAATAGCTGGCGCGGTAGGCGTCGAGCGTGAGCGGCTGGCCGCGCGGGTCGGTCACCGTGACGGTGATGCGCGCCAGTTGTGGGATGCAGCCGGCAATATTGCTTAAACCGGTGCCCAGCGTTAGGCCGACGCTGGTATTCACCGACACTTGCACCCGATAAGCCGCGAGCTGTGTGATCGGTGTGCCATTACGAGTGCGTGGCCCGGTCGAATTCCCGGTGGCAACGGCATCGGAATCGTAGCCAGTGTAGTCGCAGACATTGTCCCAGGAATTCCGGTTGTAACTGGACAGCGTTTCCGGAGTGGGGCAGATGTTGACGGTGGAAAGGTCGATGCCGGGATTCAGGGTTGGGTCAACACTGGCGTCGAAAAACGCCTGGGTCTGAACCTCGTTAATCATGGACTCGGCCAGCAACCGGCTTTGGCTGCGCAGCATCGGGTCGACATTGCGCACTACCAGCACCCCGAGGCTTTGCAGCACAGCCACAGCAGCGATGCCGAGCACGACGATGGCGATGATCAGTTCAATCAGCGTCAGCCCGGCCTGATCTCTGGCGCGCCTACTGTAAGTTGGCATAACCGGTGATTCCATCGAGACGCAAGCTGAGGCTGTTGGCGAGGGGGATGCTTGTGTCCACGCCGGGAAGGGTGTTGGCGTCGAGTGTATTGCCACACGGCGAGGTGAGCCGATGGACCTGGCCGCGTGGCGTGAAGATCAAACGCACTTCCGAAGAACCCGCTGGCAGAGAGAGCGTGCCGGTTAAAGGGTTGCCGTTGTCATCCAGGAAAGCAAAACCGGGCGCGTCTGAGCTGGTGTCGCAAGCCGGTGCGGGTGAATTAAAGCCGTTGTTAGAAATGCAGGTGGTGGTGCTGGTGTGATCGTTAGCAACCAGATGATCGTGATCGCGCCAGGCACTCCAGCCGTTGGTGTTGATGCGTACTTCAAAGGCGCACTGAGCGGTCACCGCCCGGTTACGCACCAGATTCAGCGCCGACTGAAAGGCGGTACGTTCGTTGGCCGATTCAAAGGTATCGGGATTAAAAAAACGCGGCATGCCGACGGCGGCCAGAATGCCGATGATGGCAATGACTAGGACCAGTTCGACGAGGGTGAAGCCGTTGGGTGTGAGGCGTTTCGGCATGGCGCACCGCGCTGCTTCAGGTGGTCATAAAGTGAATTAGCAAAACCAAAACGCCCCAACAATGGCAATAGCTGTGTTGGGGCGTAGGGCATTTCCCACAATCAGTATGGGAACATTATTTATATTAACCGCAGGTTTCGGCACCCGCGTTTGCTGTGTTGCCAACCGAACTGAAGGTAATAGTAGGCGCGCCACCCGCTGCTGCTGCAATATATGAAACACAAGGATCATTGGCGGCAAAAGTCGCATTGCGAGTGAAAAATATGCCAGCTGTAGTTCCAGCAGCGCTTAAAACATCTGTAGAAGTATGAAGAGTAAAGTTGCCTAGATTCGCTGCTTCTGCAATACCAGTTGCATCAGCGCTCGGATAGCCATTGGTCATGGTAACGGCTACTCCGTCCATAGTGACATTCGCGTTTGCACCTGTAGCACCGCAGTTGCCATTTGCCAAACAAGATGCGTGTGCAATAGCAGCGCTGGATCTTATCGACCCTTCGGCTCCTTCCACGGCAGCCGTAGAAGCATTACCACTAAAATCCACAAAACGCGGCAGCGCAAAGGCCGACAGAATGCCCAGCACCACGATCACCATGATCAGTTCGATAAGTGTAAAACCTTGCTGTTTTTTCATTACTTCGTGTATCCGTATCGGTCAATTTTGAAAAGGGGGGCCGGGGTGTGGGGGGAGTTGTTCGGTATGAACGGGCTGCCGACTCCACACTGGCTGCCTAAAGAGTGTAGTCGATTTTAGATTGTTAACACGGTGATTCAAACGAAAATTGAAATTTTTTGAAAATAAGGGGTGTACCGCCAGGCCAGATGGAGTCTGGGCTAGCGGAATATTAGCAAGGAGTGATGTTGATTATTGGGCTTGGTTGTCGCGGAAACGTTTGATTAATACGGCGGTCGAGGAATCGTAGCCGTCGGTGTTGCCGCTGCTGAGCGCCTCGAAAACGCTGTTGCCCAGCACTTTGCCCAGCTCAACGCCCCACTGATCGAACGAATTCACACCCCAGATCACGCCCTGCACGAAGACTTTGTGTTCATAGAGCGCAATCAGCGCACCGAGAATTTCCGGCGTCAGCTTCTCAAAAGTGAGGGTATTACAGGGACGGTTACCGGCAATCACCTTGTGCGGTGCCACGTCGCGTGCTTCGGCCTCGCTCATGCCTTTGGCGGTCAGTTCGGCCATCACTTCGGCGTCGGTTTTGCCTTCGAGCATGGCCTGTTGCTGGCCGAGGAAGTTGGCGAACAGCCATTGATGATGATCGTCGACCGGGTTGTGGCTGGTCAGCGGCATGATGAAGTCAGCCGGAATCAGTCGCGTGCCCTGGTGCAACAACTGGTGATAAGCGTGCTGACCGTTGGTGCCGGTGCCGCCCCAGATCACCGGGCCGGTGGACCAGCCGACCGGCTGACCATCCTGAGTCACGCTCTTGCCGTTGGATTCCATATCCACCTGTTGCAGATGGTTGGGGAGGTCTTTCAGCGTTTCATCGTAGGTCAGCACCGCCTGTGTCTCGGCACCGAAAAAGTTGTGATACCACACCCCCAGCATGCCCATGATGACCGGCAGGTTGTGCTCTAGGCCCGTGGTGCGGAAATGCTCGTCCATGCTGTGCGCGCCACTGAGTAACTGTTCGAACACATCGAAGCCGAGCACGATGGACTGCGCCAAGCCGATGGCCGACCACAGCGAATAACGACCACCCACCCAGTCCCACATCGGGAACATATTGGCGGCGTCGATGCCGAATTCGGTGGCGGCTTTGACGTTGGTGGAAACAGCGACGAAGTGGTGTTTTACATCGTCGGGCTTGCCGCCCTGACGGAAAAACCAATCGCGTGCGGCCTGGGCGTTTTTCAGGGTTTCCAGTGTGCCGAAGCTTTTTGAGGCGACCACAAACAGGGTGGTCTCCGGGTCCAGGTCACGGCAGGTTTCGGTGACGTCGGTACCATCAATATTGGCGATGTAGAGCAGTTCGTATCCATCTTGCCAGTAAGGTTTGAGCGCGTCGGAAACGACTTTGGGGCCAAGGAAGGAGCCGCCGATGCCGATGTTTACAATGGTGCGCAGTTTCTTACCGGTGTAGCCCGCAAACTCGCCGCTGTGCACAGACTCAGCAAAAGCGCGCATGCGCTTTAAGGTGTCGTTGACGGTGGCGGTGATGTCTTCATCGCCGACGGTGATGGGGTGGTTGCTGCGGTTGCGCAATGCAATGTGCAGTGCCGGACGGTTTTCCGAACGGTTGATGACCTCGCCGTTGAACATGCCTTCGATGGCTTTGGGCAAACCGGCCTCGCGTGCCAGCGCCATCAGTTCGTCCAGGGTTTCATCGGTGATGCGGTTTTTTGAGTAATCCAGGTCCAGACCGGCGGCGGTGGCGCTGAAGCGCGGTCCGCGTTGCGGGTCGTTGGCGAACAGGTCGCGCAGGTGCAGCGGGGCAACGCTTTTTTTATGTTCCTGCAGTTTCTGCCAGGTGCTCAGTTGCGTCGGGTCGTAGGACATGGCTTGGCTCACTTTGATCAAGGCGGTGACTGTGAAATGACGTCGCTCAGCCGCGCTTCAAGGTGGCCAAACGGGCTGTCATTTAATGACAAAATGAGGGTCAAAACCACCGTGCTGTGAAAGAAAACTACATTTTGGGGTGGGAGACGCTGCTGAACGGGAGACGGGAGACGCTGAAAAGCAATGGCCGCCCTTGGCGGCCATCAAACAAAAGTCAGGCGAACTGGACGGGGATGGCGTTGCTGGTGTGGCTGACGCTGTTGTCGGCGTTCATGTACAGCATGCTCGGTTTGAACGTCGCCAGTTCGGCTTCGTCCAGAGCGGCATAGGCGCAGATGATGATGACATCACCGACCGAGGCCTTGTGCGCCGCCGCACCATTGACCGAGATGATGCCGGAACCGTCTTCGCCGCGAATGGCGTAGGTGGTGAACCGCTCGCCATTGGTGACGTTGTAAATCTGGATCTGTTCGTATTCATGAATGCCGGCCATATCGAGCAGGTCTCCGCCGATGGCGCAGGAACCTTCGTAGTCGGGAACCGCGTGGGTCACACGGGCCTGATGCAGCTTGGCTTTAAGCAGGGTCAGTTGCATGGATGAATCTCCACTTTGGGAACGCCGTCAGCGCGATCGTAAGATCAGCGATCGAGCTGGATGTTGTCGATCAGTCGCGCCTTGCCGAGAAACGCAGCGGCGAGGATGACCAGTTCGCGGTCATCGTCACCGGCCGGCTCCAGGTCCAGACGGCGGCTGATGTTGAAGTAATCCGGCGTAAAGCCGGCTTCGGTCAGGCGTTCCTTAGCCTGGCGGGTCAGTTGCGCGAAGTGGCTGTCGCCGGCTTCGATGGCTGCCGCCGTATCCCTGAGGATCTGGTACAGCGCCGGGGCGCGCTCGCGCTCGTCCGACGTTAAATAGTTGTTGCGTGAACTGTGGGCCAGGCCGTCGTCGGCGCGGCCGGTGTCCACACCGATCATACGAATGGGCAGGAAGAGGTTTTCCACCATCATCTTCAGCACGGTGAACTGCTGGTAATCCTTCAGTCCAAAGACGGCCACATCCGGCTGCACCTGGTTAAACAGCTTCAATACGATGGTGGCAACGCCGACAAAATGGCCCGGACGGCTGGCGCCGCAGTGCAGGGTGGTGATGTGTTTGACGTCAACGCGCGTCAGGTCTGGCTGCGGATACATGTCGGCCGTGGACGGCGTATAGAGCAGCTGGCAGCCTTCGGCGATCAGCCGTTTTTTGTCGTCTTCCAGCGTACGCGGGTAACCGGACAGGTCTTCGTTTTCGCCGAACTGAGTCGGGTTCACAAAGATGGAGGCAACCACGATGTCGGCGTTTTGGCGCGCCTCGGTTACCAGTCGCATATGGCCTTCGTGCAAGTTCCCCATGGTGGGAACGAAGGCTACGGTTTTGCCGCCCTGACGCAGTTCGGCCAGGCTGGCGCGCAGATCGGCCAGGTTATCGACGGTTTTCATCGCAGAATCTCTCTCGCGCCGAAGGCGTTATTCAAAGCTGTGTTCCGGGCCGGGAAAGGCACCGCTGGTGACATCGCGAATATAAGCGGTGACGGCCGCTTCAATGCTGTCGTTGTCCGCCATGTAGTTCTTAACGAACTTGGCCATCCGGTTCGGGTTGAAGCCGAGCAGGTCGTAGCTGACCAGCACCTGAGCGTCAGTATCGGGGCCTGCGCCGATGCCGATCACCGGCACTGAAACCGCGTCGGTAATGGCTTTGCCCAGCGCTGACGGCACGCATTCGAGCAGCAGCATGTCGGCGCCGGCATCGACCGCCGCCAGGGCGTCGTTGATCATCGCCTGAGCCGCTGCTTCGTCGCGGCCCTGAACTTTAAAGCCGCCCAGTTTGTTGACGGCCTGAGGCGTTAAGCCCAGATGAATGCAGGTGGGAATGCCCATCCGGCCGAGCGCGGTGATGTGCTCGGCGAGCCAGGCACCGCCTTCGATTTTGACCATCTGCGCACCGGCCTGCATCAGCCGGCCAGCGTTGTGCAGGCACTGCTCGACCGTGCCGTAGCTGTTGAACGGCAGGTCGGCCATCAGCAATGCGCCCTGGTTACCACGCGCCACGTTGGCGGTGTGATAGACCATCTCGTCCATGGTGACGGGCACGGTGGTTTGCTGGCCCTGAATGACGTTGCCCAGGGAGTCGCCAATCAATAAAACATCGATGCCCCATTCGGAGAATCGGTGTGCGAAGGTGGCGTCGTAAGCGGTCAGAACGGTGAATTTCTCACCCTCGGCGACCTTTTTTTGCAGGCTCGCCGTTGTCTTGGTTTTGGCCATGGTTCCGGGCGTTGTCGCTGAAGTGGGTGCGAATGGTTGCGATTTGGTCCGTTCAAGTCAAGCAACGGATGTCATCAAAGTGTCAATCGATGTGAACCGTCAGTCTGGCAGGCGCTTTATGGCCTGATCGGCAACAAGGTCGAGCCAGTGCTGCACGTTGTGACCGGCGATCAGCGGTCGTGGGCTCAGGTCGGCGAGTGGGTAAAGCACAAAGGCGCGTTGATGGGCGCGCGGGTGGGGCAGGGTCAGTATTGGATCGGTCGATAGCAGGTTATCGATGGCGATGATGTCGAGATCCAGCGTTCTCGGTCCCCAGCGCTCATGACGTTCGCGGCCGGCACTTTGCTCTATCTGTTGCAACGCCTGTAGTAGCTCGGTGGGTTCCAGGTGGGTATCGATCAGACAGGCGGCGTTGAGGTAATCCGGTTGCTCCGGGCCACCGATCGGCGCGGTGCGATAACGCGCCGAGCTTGCCAGCAATTGGCTGTCGGGCAGTTGGGCAATCTGCTCCAGTGCTTCATCGAGCAACGCACCGGAGTCGCCCAGATTACTGCCTAACGCAATCCAGGCGTGGCTCATGAATCCGAGGTGTTAGACGCCGGTGAACGACGCCGACGGCGACGCGGTTTGCTGGGTGCGGTATCGCGGGCCATAGCGGCACGGGCATCGGGGTTTTGTTCCTGGTAATCGGTCCACCAGCGGCCGAGATTGCCCGGTTGCTCGCCGGACCGTTCACGCACCAGCAGGAAATCGTAACCGGCGCGGAAACGCGGGTGGGCCGCAGTCTGCTCGGCGCGCTTAGGCGTGCGTTTGGGCAGGCGCAACTGTAATTCCCAGATGTCTTTCATCGGCAGTGAAAAGCGTTTGGGAATGGTGATGGAGCGCACCTGATCGGCGATCACCTGTGCCATCGCCTGTTGCCAGGCAGGCACTTCCGGGCTGCCCATATCGATTCGGTGTTCGGCGTCTTCGCGCACCGCCGGCCACAGCAAGGCGGCGTACAAAAAGGCAGGCGTGACCGGGCGGCCGCGGTTGATGCGGTCGTCGGTGTTGATCAGCGCCTGCTCAATAAAACCGTTATAAGGCCGGTCACTGTTGCGCGACAGCGCCGCGTGGGTAGCCGGTAGCAAGGGTTCAACCAAACCGTATTCGCGCATCAGTCGCCAGGTGGCCAGGCCCTGGCCGGACATCAGCATCTTGATGACTTCATCAAACAGCCGCGCTGGCGCCACATGGCTAAGCAGCGGGGCCAGTTCGGCGATGGGTTTGCTGGTGCGCGGTTCGATGTCGAAGTCGAGTTTGGCGGCAAAGCGCAGCGCGCGCATCATCCGCACCGGGTCTTCGCGGTAGCGGGTATGCGGATCGCCGATGATGCGCAGCGTCTGGTCGTCGAGGTCTTTCAGGCCAGAGCCATAGACCCGAAGCGAGAAATCCTTGGGCGTGTAGTAGAGCGCATTGACGGTGAAATCGCGGCGTTCGGCGTCTTCTTCCAGATTTCCGTAAACGTTGTCACGCAGCAGCAGGCCTTCGTTCGACTGTTTCTGCTCGCCGGGACCAGCGTCACCGGCGCGGCCACGGAAGGTTGTCACTTCGATGATCTCGCGGCCAAAGGTGACGTGCACGATCTTAAAGCGACGACCGATCAGGCGGGAATTGCTGAACAGTTTGCGTACCTGTTCGGGCGTGGCGTCGGTGGCGACGTCAAAATCCTTGGGTTTTAAACCCAATTGCAGGTCGCGCACACAGCCGCCGACCAGGTAGCCCTGATAGCCAGCATTTTGCAGACGATATAACACCTTAAGAGCGTTCGGGCTGATGTCCTTACGGGAGATGCGATGGTGATCACGCGTCACCGTCTGCAGTGCCTGAGCCGGGCCTTTGGCAGGCAACCAGCGCTTAATCCATTCAACGACCATGCGAGGGCTGTGTTCTCAACAAAAAACGAAGGGCGCAGTTTAGCGGAACTGACGACTGTTCTCCACGACTGGCGCGAAGCGGTCCGCTTTGAGGGTGATTCAGTTGGATTGTGGCGCGGCAAACGAGCGTTTGGCCGAGTGCAAAGACGAGAAAGCCGGCACGAAGCCGGCTTCAGCAGCAAGAGTACAATGGCGGGCCGTTATTATTGTTATTGAGGCCTTACTCTGTGAGTGCGGTTGTTATTGTTATTTGGCGATTCTTATTGTTGTTTTGGCACCTTGTTGAACAACGCCGGTTCCGAGTCCGAATGCAGCCCCCTTATTGTTGTTTTTGGGTGGGGGCGCTTTAAGGCGTTCGGTGGGCCCATTGTTATTTTTGTTGGCGGGCCTTTCCTGCATTGCGCGCTTACTAGAGCAGGCTGCGTGCCAAGAATAAAAAGTCTTTATTAAACAAATGGTTAGCGAAGTGTGGTTAAAACGTAAACAGCGCGTCAGCGACCATCTGTTACGTAAGGTGTCAGATTTGTTACGAAGTTTTGAGCGGGATTGTTACGGCATTTTGAGGGACCGTTCAGAGGTTGGAACGCTGAACGGTTTTGGTCACTGACCGGGTCGTTGTCAGCGTGACGTGCTGGCGGCCGAGGTGCTTTTTTTCGGGCGAGGAATACCCAGGCGCTGGCGACGTTCCCACAAGGATTTTCGGCTGATGCCCAGTTTTTGCGCCAGCTCGGTTTCCGACATGCTTTGCTGGTGCTCAAGGACAAAATGCTGAAAGTAGTCTTCCAGCGACAGCTCTTCGTTTTCCGGCTGCAGGGGTTGAGCGCCGTTGTGTTCGCTGCCTGCGCTTTCGCGGCGGGCTAACGATTCGGGAATCTGCCATTCGTTTTCATCCAGACCCAGCTCATCGAGGCCGATCTCGCCGTCATCGCACAGAATCAGCGAGCGTTGAATGGCGTTTTCCAGTTCGCGGACGTTACCCGGCCAGTCGTATTTCAGCAGTGCATCGTGCGCTTCGCGTGACAGCACCACCGACTCTTCCAGTTTCAGACGACGTGCGTGCTTGGCAATCAGGTGCTCGGCAATGTCCAGGACGTCCTGGCCGCGTTCACGCAGCGGCGGCAGGGTGACTTCAATCACCTGCAGACGGTAATACAAGTCTTCCCGGAAGCGACCTTCTTTCACCAGTTGCTTCAGGTTGCGGTGAGTCGCAGCGATCAGTCGTACATCCACGGTCCGCGCATGGACGGAGCCGACGCGCCGCACTTCGCTTTCTTGCAGCACGCGCAGCAGACGCGCCTGAGCTTCCATCGGCAATTCGCCGATTTCGTCCAAAAACAGCGTACCGCCCTCGGCCGCTTCCACCAGACCCTGTCGGGCCGCCGTGGCGCCGGTAAAAGCGCCTTTCTCGTGACCAAAGAGCTCCGACTCAATCAGGCTTTCGGGAATGGCGGCGCAGTTGACGGTGACCAGCGATTGGTCGTGACGCGGGCTGTGCTGATGAATGGCCCGGGCCGCCAACTCTTTACCGGTGCCCGATTCGCCGTGAATCAGTACCGTCACATCGGCCGGGGCGACGCGCTTGATGCGCTTATAGAGTTGCTGCATGGCATCGCAGCGGCCAACGAGGTCGCCAAGTACGCTGGCAACCTGCGGTTCGTCGGCGTTGTCTGATGACAGGTCTTCTGGCAAATCGATGCGCACTTGCTGGCGGCGCTGTTCATTAATGATGCGGCTGACCGTGCGCACCATCTCTTCATGATCGAAGGGTTTGGCGATGTAATCGACCGCGCCCATTTTCATGGCATCGACCGCCGAACGCATGGAGGCGTAGCTGGTCATGATCAGCACAGGGACGGATTTGGCCATCTCGATCAGGTCGGTGCCGGGCGCGCCTGGCAGTCGCAGGTCGGTAATGATGAGATCAAAGCGGTTCAGGTCGTGCTGGCTGGCTTCGGTGACGGATTCGGCCTCAGTAACCCGGTACTGGTGACGTTCCAGCAGGCGTTTCAGGGCAGAGCGGATGATGCTTTCGTCTTCAACAACGAGGATGTCGCTCATCTTGGCCTCCGTCGGATCGCCCGGTGGGCGTCGTTGTTAGCGCAGGCACCGGGCTGGAAAGCCGCCCGCTGCCTAGTCAGATTCGGTTTCGTCTGTTACCTCTGGTAACAGGGTGTGCAAGGGTAACCGAATTGTGAAACGAGTGCCAAGCTTGTCGGCATGGAAAGCCGGGCTCTCGACGCTGATGTGGCCGTAGTGCTCCTCAACGATGGTGTAGGCGAGGAACAGCCCCAGACCGGTGCCTTTGCCGACTTCTTTGGTGGTAAAGAACGGGTCGAAGACATGATCGATCACCGCTTCGTCGATGCCGGTGCCGTGATCGACCACTTCCACCAAAACGCTTTCGCCATCGACCGTCGCGCTGATGTTAACCGACTCGCCCGCCGGGCTGGCATCACGCGCGTTGCCAAGCAGGTTGATAAACACCTGGCTCAGCCGCTGCGGTTCGCACAGCAGCACCAATTCCGGATCGATCTGATTGTTGAACGCGACCGTCTGGGTGTCGCGCGACAGTGACAGCAGGTCGACGGCGTCCTGCACGACTTGCCGCAGCGGGTAGGGCTGATGCTCGGTTTTGCTCTCGTCCTGGCCGGCGTGAGCGAAGTTCACCAAGGAACGTACAATGCGGGTGACGCGCTTGGCCTGATCACGAATTTGCTCGGCAATCTGCTGTTGTTCGGCGGGGTCGGTGACGTAACGCAGATCCTGCGCCAGACAGTCGATGCCGGTGATGGGGTTACCAATCTCGTGCGCCACGCCGGCCGCCAGCCGACCAATGGACGCCAGTCGCTCCGAATGCACCAGTTCCGATTCCAGCAACTTGTGCTCCGTTTCGTCTTCAAGCAACACCACCTGCCCTTCATTCATCGACAGCCGCACCGGTCCGGGCGCCTGGTGCAGACTGAACCAGCGTTTTCCCGGGCCATGGTCGTCCGGCTGTTCGACAGTGACTTTGTTGGCGCCGCTTTGAATAAAGTCGTGCAGCAGGTCGTACCAATTGGCGGGCAGGCTATCCAGACGCGCACCGATGGCTTCGTTCTCACTGATGCCGGTCATTTCGGCCATGACCCGGTTCCACAACAGAATCTCGCCGTCGTTGGCCAGGTAGCACACGCCAATCGGCAGGTTGTATAGCGTCTCACGGTGGTGACGGCGTAACCGGTCCAGCTCGGCGGCCATGCCGGTCAATTGATGGTGAAAGCCATCGAGCTTTTGCTCGAAGAAGTGGATGTCGTCGCGTTCGGCAGCGCCGCTTTGATCGTAAGGCAGCGCTCGCGCCACCAACGCCTGGGCGACACTCGGGCCCATCAGACCGGAGAGGTTGGCCTCAATGGTGTCGCGCAACCGGCGCAAGGCGTAGGGCCGATATTCGCCGATGGGAAAGCCCAGTGTTTTCAAGGCGCGTTTGACTTCGCGCTCGGCCATGATGCGACCCAGCGGGCGGCTGAGTGATTCGATAAATTCTTCGGCGTTGCGCGCTTTCAGTGGCAGGCGATGACGCCGGTCGACCGAGGTGATCACACAGGTCTGAGCCGCTTCCTGTTCCTCAGCACTGGTGCGGGTGAACACCGAGACCAGAATAAACACCAGCGTATTCAGCGCGAGTGAGCTGAGGGTGGTCATCGACCAATGATCGGTGTGCAGCGCGAACTGCAACGGCAGGCGAGCGGTTAGATGCAGGCTGTCGGCGACCAGCGGTACCAGCAAACTGATGGCCCAGACGCTCAACCCCACCAACATGCCCGCGATGTAGCCCTTGCGATTGGCACCGGCCCAGAACAGCAGACCGAGGATTCCCGGCAGCAATTGCAGTAAGCCGGTGAAGGCGGTAATGCCCAGTGACGACAAATTCTGCAACTGACCCAAAAACAGATAAAGGCAGTAAGACAGGCCGATCACGACGCCGATCAGCAAGCGTCGCACCCACAACAACCAGCGGTACACATCGGTATCAAAGCTGGGTTTGTGGAAGGGCAATACCAGGTGGTTCAGCGCCATTGACGCCAAGGCGATGGATGCCAGAACGGTAATGCCCGCAGCGGCCGACAGGCCGCCCAGAAACGCCAGCCATACCAGCCAGGACTGTTCCAGCACCAGGCCCAGGCCGAGCGAGAAATACTCCGGGTTGACCGGCGCCCCCAGACTCATGCCCGCCCAGAAGATCGGCAGGATCGGCAGTGCCATCAGCAACAGATAAATCGGCACCGCCCAGGCGACCAAGCGCAGTCGGCTCGGGTCGGTATTTTCGCGGAACAGCAGTTGGAACAGATGCGGCAGCACCAGCGGTGCAGCGATAAAAATCAGCAGCAGTGAAAACCACTGCACCGGTTGCAACGGTTCAATGGCGCGGTTCACGGGCAGACTGGCGGGCCATTCCAGCAACCCCGACCAACCGCCAAACAGATGGCTCAGGGCGACGGCGCCGAGCACCAGCAGCACGATCAGCTTAAAGGCCGACTCGAACGCCAGCGCGAAAATCAGCCCGGGGTGTTTTTCGCTGGGTGTGACATCGCGCGCACCAAAGAGCAGTGAGAACGCCAGCAGAATCACACAGATCAGCAGCGCCAGCGGTTTGGCCTGAGTTTGCGGATCGAGGCGGGTCAGGGTGTCGGTAATGGCCTGAATCTGCAACGCCAGCAGCGGCAGCATGGCAAGCAACACCCCCAGCGCCGTGACCAGTCCGGCCCAGCGGCTGCGATAGCGAAACGCAAAAAGGTCGGCCAAAGACGCCAGTTGGTAGCTGCGCGCCAGCTCATGCACCGGGCGCAGAATGATGGCCGAAAACATCAGTGCCACGGCCATGCCGAGGTAATACGCCAGATAGCCATAACCGACTTCATACGCCAGGCCGACGCTGCCGTAGAACGCCCAGGCGCTGCAGTAAACGCCGATGGACAGCACATACACCAGTGGGTGCTGCGTCAGGCGTTGCGGCACCCAGCCGCGTTCGGCCGCGTAGGCGATTAAAAACAGGACCAGCAGATACCCCAGACCTACGGTGAGCAACAGTTCCCAGCGAAAGACCATCAGCGACGGGTCCGCAAGTATTCGGCCAGACCGTTAACGCCGATCAGTCCGGCCCAGATCAGAAAAGGCAGCGGCCACAGATCCGTCCGGCCAGCCCAGCCCAAAGTAAAGGGCAGCAGCAGGTAGAGGGGGAGAATCAGCAGTTTCAACAGAATGGAAAGCGACATCGGGACCAGCACTCACTATGCGGCGGCCATAGTACCGCCGTAGGCGGTATAAGGTAAGGGCACCGCCGCAGATGGCAGCAGGTAAGGCGTGGCGCTTTAACTGGGGTCCGGGTAACGCTGTTTGATGGCGGCAAACTCGTCGAAATTGATCAACAACAGATCGACCAGTTGTGGGTCAAAGTGTTTGCCGCGCTCGGCTTCAAACAAAGCCTTCACCTGTTCCATCGACCAGGGTTCTTTGTAGCAACGACGACTGGACAGCGCATCGAACACATCGGCCAGGGCGGTAATGCGGCCGCCGATGCTGATGTCTTCGCCGGACAAACCGCGTGGGTAACCTTTGCCATCCCAGCGTTCATGATGTTCACGCGCGATCTGCGCACCCATCTTCAGAATCGGCTTATCGGTGTGGCTGAGCAGGTCGTATCCGCACTGGGCGTGGGATTGCATCACGGCCCACTCATCGGGGTTGAGCGGGCCAGGTTTGTTCAAAATGGCATCGGGAATGGCGATTTTGCCTAAATCGTGCAGCGGCGCCGCTTCGCGGATCAAGCGGGCTTCGCTGGCGGGTAGTCCGGCTTTTTTCGCCAGCAGATAACTGACTTCGGCGACCCGGCGCAAATGCTGACCGGTCTCACGCGAACGGTGTTCCACCGCATCGCCGAGCAGATAGACCACCTCACGTTGGCTGTCTTCAAGCTCCGTGCGCAGGGCGAGGTTCTCAAACGCGGTCAGGGCGTTCTGGCAGAACACTTCCAACAGATGGCGCTCCATCGAATTGCGCACCACCAGTCCGTTTAAAAACAACACGCTCAGATGCATTTCGCTGGAGCGGTACAGGCACAGATAGCCGCCATCAAGTTGTTGCGCCTGAAAGCCCGTAGCCAGACTTTTGATAAAGGCCTGAGCGGTAACCGGCAACAAGTCTGCCACGGGCTGCCCCACTTGATGAGTGTATTGACCGGTGCCCGCCAGCACCGTCAGTCGGCCAAACTGCTCGTGCGCCGCCACCCCTTCGCACAAGGCGTAGAGCGCATCTTCATCGGGCGACAAAATGGCGGAAATCTGCTCCAGAATGCCGTGGGCAAAATCCTGAATAAAGGCGTGCTGTTGCAGCGCGGTGGACGCATTCAGAATGCGCTCTAAGCCTTGACGATTGCGTTCCAGCGCCAGAATGTCGCGGTAGGAGCGCAGGCACGAATACAACAGGGTGTGCATCTTGCCGCGCGTGAGTTCGGTTTTTTCTTTGTAATCGTTGATGTCGTAATCGGCGATGATGGTTTCTTCCGGCGCCTGCCCCGGTTGGCCGGTGCGCAACACAATGCGGGTGAAAGAATTGCGCAACTGGTCACGTATGACTTCGACCATATCGAGCCCGGCATGCTCGGTTTCCATGACCACATCGAGCAGGCACAACGCCAAATCCGGGTGGTTACGTACCTGCTCTATGCCTTCGGCCGCGCTGCGGGCGTGTAAAAACTGCAGTGGCCGGCCATCAAACTGGAAGTTACGCAGCGCCAGAGTGGTGATGGTGTGCACTTCATCGTCGTCATCGACGATCAACACTTTCCAGGGTTTCTGGTCGTTCTGGTCATCGTGGTTTTTTTCGTCGGCAAAAATCAGTTCGTCACTCATCTAAGCGTCCTCCACTGACGGCGCCGTTTGCTCCAGCGGCAGCGTAATACGGAATCGGCAACCGTCGTGCGGCGGGCTGTGTATCTGTATGCGTCCGTCGAGTTTGCCGGTCACCAGATTGAACACGATGTTCATTCCCAAACCACTGCCGCCGCTGGAGCGACGCGTGGTGTAAAACGGATCGAAGATGTGCTTTAACGTTTCTTCGCTCATGCCCCGGCCGTCGTCTTCGTACACCAGCGCCAGGCGATTGCTGCCAGCCGGTGCGCTGGAAAAGCGAATCTGACCGGCGCGCTGGCCGTCGTCAAAACCGTGCAGCAGTGAGTTGATCACCAGATTGGTGACCACCTGCGCCAGTGCACCGGGTGATAACCGGGTGGTGATGTCCGGATCGATATCATTAATGACCTTGACCGGCGCTGTCTTGTACTTGGGTCGCAAACTGGCGAGCACTTCATCGATGTAGGCGCGCAGATTGATGCGTCGCTGTTCTTCGCTGGTTTGGTCGACTGCCACCTGTTTGAACGAGCGGATCAGATGGGCGGCGCGATCGAGGTTGGCCGACAGCAGGTCACCGGTCTCCAGGCATTCGTTAAAGAAGCGTTCGAGATCAGACTTTTTCAGCTCGTTTCCCTGAAGCGCGCGCTGAGCCAACCGGGCTTCCGAGGTCAGATGACTGGCTGCGGTGATGGAGATGCCCAGCGGCGTATTCACCTCATGCGCCACGCCGCTGACCAGGTTGCCCAGTGACGCCAGTTTTTCACTTTGCAGCAGTTCTTCCTGAGCGATTTTCAGTTTATCGAGCGAGTCGGTCAGGCTGCGGTTGCTTTGCTGCAATTGTTCGGTGCGCTCAGCCACCATTTTTTCCAGGTTGTCCTGATGACGACGCAGCGCGCGGTCGCGTTCAATCAAGCTGTCGTGCTGGCGATTGAACACCTCATACAATTGGCCGATTTCATCGTTGCGGCCTTCCAGTAAGGGTTCGCGTTGCTGGCTCCACTGAGTGATGTCCTGAGGTGAAATGCGCTGCACGAATTCGCTGAAATGTCGGATGGGGCGTGCCACCAGGCGCTGCACCACCCAATACAGCGCCATCAATAAAGCAATGATGGCGACGATGGCGGATATCAGTGCGCCGCCCAACACCAGACCGACCTGATTGCGGATCAGTTCGTTGTCTGAGCGCAGATAAATCCAGCCGATGGTGGACAGGCTGTCGTTAAATTCGTGCACCACCGGTGTGGCGATGATCAGTGCGGTTTCGGTGAGTCGCTCGGTGCGGGCGTCGGTGGGTACCAGCCAGGCCGGACTGTGTTCGGACAGATCGCCCAGTTGCAGATCAATCTCCCCTTCGACCGAGCGTATTGCCACGCCAGAAATGTACGGATCGCGCAGCAGCGCCTGCGCCGCACGTTCGACGTTGGCGTTATCGAATGCCCAGATGGATTCGTTGATCAGCGGCAACATATTGCTTAAAGAGGCGTCGACGTTCTGGTCGCGCAAGCCTTCCATGGTGCGTGTCAGCGTCCAGGATTGCATCAATACGGTCACCAGAATCGCGCAGGCCACGCCGAGCGTAATGGCGGCCAACAGGCGCCTGGCAAGAAACGCATTGACCTGAAACATGGCAATTCCTACGGGTGTCTAAACCAAGATTAGGCAGGGAATAAGGCTTTTACCAGCCGGTGGTATCGTTGCTGTCCTCGGTGTCTTTCAGTGTTAGATCGGTGCGACCTTTCAACCGACGTTGCGGCCAGCGCTGTTGGGCCTCTGTCAGCATCCGCAGCGGAGTATCCACGGCGATGTTCAGGCCCAGCTGGCGCAACGCCTGCTGCAGGTTGGCGCTGGGCTGATCATCGTTCAGCGCCGGCGCGTGATTCTGTTTACTGAGTTTCTGCCCGTTCGCACCGATCAATACCGGAAAGTGAGCGTAGTGCGGGGGTGTGGCGCCGAGGCAGCGAAACAGCGCGCGTTGCCAGGGCGTGGAATCGAGCAGATCGATGCCGCGCACCACCTCGGTAATGCCCTGGTCGATATCGTCCACCGTGACCGCTAACTGGTAGGCAAAGGGACCATCGCGACGGCGCAGCACCACATCGCCCAGTTCGGTCGCCAGATCCACGCTCTGTTCGCCCTGATACCGATCGGCGAAGCGCTCGCGATGGTTGGGGACCTGCCAACGAATGGCGGCGTCGTCTCTTGGCTGGCGACAGGCGCGACAGGTGCCGGGATAGACGCGGTGATCAGCCAGTTGTTTACGGCTGCAGCGACACCAGAACAGCTGATCGGCGGCGGCCAGATATTCCAATGCCGCCAGATAGGCGTCGCCACGCTGGCTTTGGTAGCGCACGTTTTCGTCCCAATGCAGGCCATGAGCGTTCAGGCTGCGCAGAATGGCATCGGCCGCGCCCGGTTGCTCGCGAGGCGGGTCCAGATCTTCGATGCGCACCAGCCAGACGCCGTCACGCTCGCGTGCATCCAGATAACTGACCAGCGCCGCCACCAGCGAACCCAAATGCAAAGGGCCGGTCGGCGAGGGCGCAAAGCGACCGCGATAGGCTGTGTTGGTCATGCGTAGCTGAGTTCCACAATTGAAGCTCGGCCCGACATTCTGCATGATGCCGCCGGACCTTCCCAGCCATGGACTTGCCAACGATGAAACTCGCCGACCGCACCGATCGAATTCAGCCCTTCCAGGTCATGCAGATACTGGCGCGCGCCAAAACGCTGGCCGAGCAGGGGCGCTCGGTGATCGGGCTGTACGTGGGTGAGCCGGATTTTGGCACGCCACAAGCCATCATCGAAGCGGGTCAGGCGGCGCTGGCCAACGGCCATACCGGTTACACCCCAGCGACGGGATTGCCGCCGTTGCGCGCTGCCATTGCCGAGCGTTATCGCCGCTGGCACGGCGTTGAGGTGGCACCGGAACGCATTCTGGTGACGCCCGGCGGTTCCAGTGCGTTGCTGCTGGCGTTTGCCGCCAGCATCGACAGTGGACGCGACGTCTTGCTGCCGGAGCCGGGTTACCCGTGCAACCGCAACTTTCTGGAAGTCATCGGTGCTCAATCGATATCGGTGCCGCTGGCGGAGCAAGGACTGCGACTGTCGTTACCCCACCTGGAAACCGCGGTGACCCAAAACGCCCAGGGCTTGCTGCTGGCGTCGCCGTGCAACCCGACCGGCCAAGTATTGACGCTCGATGAATGGCAGCAGGCGGCTGACTTTGCGCAGCGTCATGATCTGGCGCTGTTTGCCGATGAGATTTATCACGGCCTGACCTTCACCGATGAACTGCCGCCGTCGGCTTTGAACGTGACGGACGACGTCTGGGTGACTCAGAGTTTCTCCAAATTCTACGGCATGACCGGGTGGCGTCTGGGCTGGTTGGTGGTACCGACCTATGCCATCGAAGCGGCGGAACGGCTGGCGCAGAATCTGTATTTATCGGCACCGTCGATGGCCCAGCACGCGGCGCTGGCCGCGTTCGAGCCCGCCGTTGAAGCCGAGTGCTTTGCCCGCCGCGATGCACTGCGCGCGCGCCGCGACTATCTGGCGCCCCAGCTGGAAGCGCTCGGTTTACCCTTGCTCGCCCAACCGGACGGCGCCTTTTATCTGTACGCCGATATGTCGGCTTATGGCGATGATGCCGTCGCCTGGTGTGATCGACTGCTGGAAGAAACCGGCGTCGCCATCACGCCGGGCATCGACTTCGGTGGCGCGACGCAAAAAAACGCGGTGAGGATTGCTTATACGGCGGAGGTTTCGGTGCTGGAGGAGGCCGTGGACAGGTTGGCTGGTTTTATTGGGAGACGCTGAACGGGAGACGGGAGACGCAAGATACGTTAACCCAGCGTCTCCCGTCTCCCGGCGCGAAGCGCCTAAGCGTCTTCCAAGATGACAATCTTGTCATCGCGAACCTCAAACCCCACCGGCGTCAGATACTCACCCTGGCATGGCCCCACCAAACAATGGCCGGTTTCGATTTCGAATAACGCACCGTGCGTTGAACATTCAATCAGCGCGCCGTCCATATCGAGAAACTGGTTTTCCATAAATTCCAGCGCCGTATGAAGGTGTGGGCAGCTGTTTTTGTAGACGTAAATCTGGTCGTCTTTGCGCACGGCAAAGACTGGGTTGTCCGGTAAATCGAAGCCCAGTGACTGACCTTCTTCGAGGTCGTTAACGTGGCACAGTTCGGTCATGATTTTCTCAGTGCTCCCCTCAGTGTTCGTCTTAATGACTGATGATCAGCGGGCAGTCGTGGTGCGGATGCGGCTGCACCGTCACGCTCAGCCCGAAATGCGTATAAATGGTGTCGATGGTTAGCACGTCGGCGGGTCGACCGGTGCAAACGGCGCGACCATGATCGAGTAACAGCACGCGGTCGGCATAGCGCGCTGCCAGGTTCAGATCGTGCACCACCAGCAGCACGCCGACACCGCGCCGGGCAAAGCGGCGCACGGCCTGGAACAGCATCTGCTGATGATGCAAGTCGAGGCTGGCGGCGGGTTCATCCAGCAACAAAAAGCGGTGGCCTTCCGGCTGGGCGTCCCAGATTTGTGCCAACACTCGCGCCAAATGCACCCGCTGTCGTTCGCCACCGCTGATCTCGTGAATGTTGCGCTGCGCCAGATCGCTCAGCTCACACAGGGCCATTGCTTCGGCGACAATGGCATCGTCCCGGCGTTTGCCGGTGCCGTGCGGGTAGCGGCCCAGTGCCACGACTTCGGCCACGCGAAAGGCAAAATTCAGCGAATGTTGTTGCGGCAGTACCGCGAGCAGGCGGGCCCGGTCTTCACCGGGCCAGTCGGTTATCGGCTTTTCGTGCAGTCGAACCTGCCCGGCGTTGGCGACGTGCTCACCGCTGAGCAGGTTCAGCAGACTCGATTTTCCAGCCCCGTTTTGGCCGATCAGCGCCAGCACTTCTCCGGCGTTGAGTTGCACCGAGACATCATCGATCGCGATGCGGCCGGGCGCCAGTTGCAGCCTCAGGTGTTCGCCGACGAGGCTCATAAGCCGGTGCTCCGCTGGCGATGGATCAGATAGATAAAGAAAGGCCCGCCGAGCAGTGCGGTGACGATGCCGACCGGCAACTCAGCCGGGCTGATGACGGTGCGTGCCAACCAATCGGCCCAAAGCGTCAGCAGCGCGCCAAACCCCAGGCTCAGCGGCAGTACCCGGCGATGATCCGGCCCGACCAGCAAGCGCACCATGTGCGGCACCACCAGACCGATAAAACCAATGATGCCGGTAAAGGCGACGGCCGCGCCGACACCCGCAGCACACAGAAAAATCACTCGACGCTTTAAACGTGGCACCTGAAAGCCCAGATGACGACACTCGGATTCACCCAGCAAGAGCGCGTTCAGCGGTTTGTGCAGCGGCCAGGCGAGCAGCGCAATGCCGACTAAAATCGCTGCGGTGACGCCAACCGCCTGCCAGGTGGCCGCGCCAAAAGAGCCGAGCGTCCAAAAAGTCAGGGTGCGCAGCTGTTCGTTACTGGCCAGATAAGAGCACAAACCCAGACCGGCCGCTGCCACCATATTGAAGGCCACGCCCGCGAGGATCAGTCGCAAGGGCGAATGCGTGTTGTCGCGGCCCAGCAGCATCACCAAGGTTGTGGCGATTAATCCGCCGATAAAAGCGATGGCCGGTCGCGCCAGCGTTTCCAGCGGGTTAGGCAGCAATGCCAGCAACCCTGGCGCAAAAATCAGCGTCGCCACCACCGCCAGGGTGGCACCGCTGGACACGCCCATCAGACCGGGTTCGGCCAGTGGGTTACGAAACAGTCCCTGAATCAGCGCGCCACACAGGCCGAGCAAAGCACCGACGCACAGCGCCAGCAGCAGCCGAGGCAGACGAAGTTGCCAGACGATCAAACCGTTCACGCCGGCGTCCGGTTGCCACAGTGCCTGCCAGACGCCTGCGACGCTGAGGCCAGACGGTCCGGCGGTCAGTGCGATTAAAGCCGACATCAGCGTCAGCGGCACCAGCAGCCAGGCGAAGGTGCGGGCGCTCAGAGTCATCGCAACCGTTCGACCAGGGTATGCGCCTGAGACGCCAGTAACCGATCGCGATGCCCGGCGATGGCCTCCAGCTCCCAGACCTCCAGACGGCCACCGTCACTGAGCGTAATATCGCGCAGCAGTGACACTTCGATGCTCTGGTTCACTTCCTGATGCTGCAGCAGCGGCTCTGCCAGATAGATAGCGCCTCGCGGTTGCTGCGCGCTGACCTGCTGTAACCACTGCGCCGCATCACCGGCGACCAATGGTAGCGGCAGGCCGTGTTTGGTGGTGCGCGAAACGAACGCTGGCCCGGCACTGAGGGAGAAACCAAAGGCCGGTTGCAGTGCTGGATGCTCGCGCTGGCTTTGCAAAATCGCCAGTTGCAGCACCCGTGCCGCACTGACGGCGTGCATGGCAAAGTGGTCGTCATCACCGAGACCGAACACCAGCGTAAAGCCTTCGGGTAACAACACACCGCCGTAGAGTTCACCGACCTGGGTGATCAGGTTTTCGTAACGCGCCCACAGCGTTTGCAGCTGGTGAGCGTCGTATTGCCGCGTCATGGCGTCCCAGTTGTGGCACTGCACATTGAGCAGGGCGACATCGCAATAGGCGCCTTGCTCGCCGGCCAGGTGCACCTGTTCGAGCAGCCGCTCGGCTTCGCCATCGCTGCTGGCGGTGGCCAGGGTGCGCAACACCTGGCTGTTGGAATCGAGTGAATTGCTTAAACGAGTGACCAGTGCTTTGAGTTGTGCTTCGGGTGAGCCGCTGAAGTGGTTTTTCCAGCCCGGCAGATGCTCACTGAGTTGGCGCGACAGTTTGCCGGTTGTGGCGTCCTGAATCTGGCTGCGCCAGAAAATCAGCCCGCCGGCACTGGCCAGCGCCAGCAGATTAAATAAAAACCAGGAACGCTGGGTGCGGGTGCGCCATTGAATCAGGGCGCGTTGATCCAGCTGAACTTCAGCCTGGCCGAGCAGCGTTGATTCAAAATGCACGGGATGTTCGAAGGCCACCGGTTCGAGTGGTTCGGGTCCAACCGGGCGTGAGTTGAGCGTTAAATTCTGATCGGCCGCGGTGAGCGCGGCCGCTGCGACCAGCGGTTCTTCGGCGGTGCGGTTCAATAACAAACTGATCGCCAGACGATCGCCCCGTTGCAACGGCGCGGCGATATCGAACGCCAGCGTCCGGGCCAGACTTTCGCCAAGGCGATGCTGGGTTTGATCGATGGCGTTCAGCGCTGGTTGATACCACAGCCAGGCGAGTAACAAATTGAGCACGACCAATAAGGCCAGTGCGAAGGCGGTCAATGGCTGCCAGAGCCAGCGCAGAGCATGCATGGTGGAATAATTCAGTCTGGTCGATACAATATCGCCTCCGCTAGGGGGCCCCCCGGAGCGACAGTCGGTTGTGTGGACTGTCGACCCAAGGGCGCAATGGTAGCGGTAATCGTCGCTTTAAAGAACCGCCCGGCTTGTAAGGCCGGTCCGCCCAATCGATGTTGAGAGGATGTCCCATGAGTGATGCCGCCAACCAACTGGCTGCCCAGTTGAAAGAAATCAAACACGGTCTGTTTTTGATGGGCCCGGATCGCCACCGCGCCTTGTCCACCCACGAAACCGATGACCTGATTGTGAAGCTGGAACAGGTTGCCGAAGAGGCGTTGAAAACGCTGGAATCCATTAAGGGCTGAGCCCAACTGACGGAGCTCGTCCTTGAGTACCATCTTGATGCTCAAGGTCAGTGGTCATGACCGCCCCGGTCTGACCGCCGACCTGACCCAGACGCTGGCACAGTTCGGCGTCACCCTGCTCGATTTAGGGCAGTCCGTCATTCACGACCAGGTGTCGCTGGGCATGCTGCTGCAGCTGCCCGATGGCGAAGACACCTCAGCCTTACTCAAAGAAATTCTGTTCCGCGCCCACGACCTGGGCATCGACGCCCGCTTTACGCCGGTCAGCGACGACGCCTACAGCGACTGGGTCGCCCAGCAAGGCAAAGACCGCTATGTACTGACCTTGTTGGCGCGCCGCATCAGCGCCGAACAATTGGCCTGGGTATCGCGCGAAGTCTCCCATCAAGGCCTGAACATTCAGGACATCACCCGATTGACCGGCCGCATCGCCCTCGATCAGGCCGATGACGTGGGTCAGGCCTGCATTGAACTGACCTTGCGCGGTCAGCCGGTGGACGATGCTGCCTTGCGCCAGGCATTTCTGGACATCAGCGCTCGCTTCGATATCGACGTTGCCTTCCAGCTCGATTCGGTTTACCGCCGCAATCGCCGTCTGGTTTGCTTCGATATGGATTCAACGCTGATCGAAACCGAGGTCATTGACGAACTGGCGCACGCCGCCGGTGTCGGTGACCAGGTGGTGGCCATTACCGAGCGCGCCATGGCCGGTGAGCTGGATTTCCAAGCCAGTTTCCGTGAGCGACTGGCGTTATTGAAAGGCCTCGATGAAAGCGTGTTGGCGGGCATTGCCGAACGTCTGCCGCTGACCGAAGGCGCCGAGCGTTTGATCGGCACGCTCAAAGCGTACGGTTTCAAAACGGCGATTTTGTCCGGCGGCTTTACTTACTTCGGGCATTATTTGCAGCGCAAATTGGGCATCGATTACGTCTACGCCAATGAGCTCGACATCGTCGATGGCAAGGTGACCGGCGCCGTCAGTGGCACCATTGTCGATGGCGCGCGCAAGGCTGAGTTGCTGCGTGAACTGGCGCAGCGCGAAGGCATCAAGCTGGAGCAAACCATTGCCGTCGGTGATGGCGCCAACGACTTGCCGATGCTCTCTGAAGCCGGCCTCGGCATCGCCTTCCGTGCCAAACCGCTGGTGCGCGAAAGCGCGCGTCACTCCATTTCCACCTTGGGCCTGGACGCCGTGCTTTACCTGCTCGGCTTCCGCGATCAGGACATTTACTGATTCAGCCAGCGCTTGCCGGCATCGCCCGGCACTTCGCGCACCAATCTCGGTACCAGATAGCCCGGCAGACTGGCCTGTAAGGTGCGCCACAATTGCTGGGCGCGGTCGTCTGGCACGTCGAAATGCGCGGCACCGCGCACCGGGTCGAGCTGGTGCAGGTAGTAGGGCAGTACATCGGCTGAAAACAGCGCCTGGCTCAGTGCGGTCAGCGCCTCAGTGGAATCATTAACGCCCGCCAGTAACACCGCCTGATTCAGCAACAAGGTACCGTTCTGACGCAATGGCGCCAGCGCGTGCTGCACTTCCCCATTGATTTCGTTGGCGTGATTGGCGTGCACCACCAGCACGGTTTTGAGACGTGTTTCTTTCAATAACCGCAGCAAGCCAGCGTCGATGCGTGACGGCAGCACAATCGGCGTGCGGCTGTGAATGCGCAGCGTGGTCAGGTTGGGCAGTCGTGCCAGATCGGCGATCAGGTCAGCCAGCCGATCGTTGGGCAGACTGAGCGGGTCACCGCCGCTGAAAATCACTTCGTGCAAATCCTCGGCGCTGGCCAGATAGTCCAGCGCGCTTTGCCATTGCGCCGGGCTTAAGCGATTATCAGCGTAGGGAAAGTGCTGGCGGAAACAGTAACGGCAATGCACGGCGCAGGCCTGAGTGGTGATCACCAGCGCACGGCCGCTGTATTTGTGCACTATGCCCGGCGCCGGCGCGTGCTCGCGTTCGGCCAGTGGGTCATCGAGAAACCCCGGCTGCGGGTCGAGTTCGGCGCCGCTCGGCAACACCTGACGCAACAGCGGATCGTGCGGGTCACCCACGCCCATTCGCCGCACGTAGCTCAGTGGCACGCGCAGCGGAAAGTCGGCGTCGGCGAGCGCGGGCTGGTCCAGGTCGGTTTCCTGAAGGTTAAGCTGTTCCAGCAATTGCGCGATGGAGCGAACGGCGTCTTTCAGTTCGGTTTGCCAGGAAGGAAGCGCTGCGGTGGAAATGATGGTGGGGGAGTCCACACGGGGCTCGAACTCGGTTAACATACGCTCCTCTTGAATTTCCAGGCAATCAGGACAGGTCATGGCCTCCTATTCTACCAATGAATTCCGTGCAGGGCTGAAAGTGATGCTCGAGGGCGATCCCTGCACCATCGTCGATAACGAATTTGTGAAACCCGGTAAAGGCCAGGCCTTTAACCGAGTTAAACTGAAGAACCTGAAAACCGGCCGCACTTGGGAACGTACGTTCAAGTCCGGTGAATCCGTCGAATCCGCCGATGTACTCGACATCGACATGGAGTACCTCTACGAGGACGGCGAGTTCTGGCACTTTATGAAGACCGACGGTTCCTTCGAGCAGCTGCCGGCCGACGCCTCTGCGGTGGGTGACACCAAAGACTGGCTCAAAGAGCAGGAAACCTATGTGGTGTGCCTGTACAACGGCGACCCGATTTCCGTGACCCCGCCGAACCACATTGAACTGGAAGTGGTGGAAACCGATCCGGGTTTGAAAGGCGATACAGCCACCGGTGGTTCCAAGCCGGCCACATTGTCGACCGGTGCCGTCGTTCGGGTACCGCTGTTCCTGAACCAGGGCGAGAAAATCCGCGTCGATACCCGCACCCGCGAATACATCAGCCGCGCCAAAGCCGACTGAAAGGTGTGGATTGACGATAAAAAGGCCGCTTCGTGCGGCCTTTTTTGTGCACGATCACAGGAGCGCAAAGATGACTGACTGGCAACCCACCGCGAGTTTAAAAAACCTGCGCCGTCGTGCTCAGTTATTGGCGGATATGCGCGCTTTTTTTGCCGCGCGCGAGGTGCTGGAAGTCGATACGCCGGTGTTGTCGAATGCGGGCGTCACCGATGTGAACCTCACCAACATTCGCACTCATGACGGTGGCTTTTTGCAGACGTCTCCGGAGTACGCCATGAAGCGGTTATTGGCGGCAGGCATCGGCGACTGTTATCAGCTGGGCCATGTGTTTCGTCAGGATGAAAGCGGCGCGCGCCACAATGCCGAATTCACCCTGTTGGAGTGGTATCGGCTGGGTTGGGACGACACCCAATTGATGGACGAAGTGGCGCAGTTGTGTCGTGAGGTTTCGGGTCAGCCGGAGTTGCCCGTTGAGCGATTGAGTTATAGGGAAGCTTTTACACGAACGGGCTTACCCGATCCGCACCGGGCCGATTTAACGGCGCTGCGTGCCGCCGCCCATCAGCATTTAGCGGCCGACAGTCACGACTGGCAACGCGATGACTGCCTCGATGCGCTGATGGTGCTGGTGGTGGAACCCGCGTTGCCCGCCGAACAACTGACCTTTATTACGCACTATCCTGCCAGTCAGGCGGCGCTGGCGCAGTTTGAGACCGAGGGTGATGTCACCCTGGCGCGTCGCTTTGAGGCCTACTGGGGCGGTCTGGAACTGGCCAACGGCTATTTTGAATTAACCGATGCGGAGGAGCAGCAGCGGCGTTTTGTTGAGGATCAGCAGCGCCGCAACGCCCAGGGTTTACCGGAAGCGGAGATGGATCGGCGATTGCTGGCGGCGATGCACTCAGGATTGCCCGACTGCGCCGGAGTAGCGCTGGGTGTGGATCGGTTACTGATGCGGATACTGGGCGAGGACCACATTGCTGCGGTCCTGCCCTTTGACCGGGAACGCGCTTAAGTTCAGAGCGACAGCTCAGTCGTTTTTAGGTTTGTTGACCAAGGCTTCCAGCTTGCGCTGCAGGCGATTTTCCTGGTCTTCGGCCGACACTTTCGGCTGCGCCGGTTTCTTGGGCTTGGCTTTCGGTTTTGCCTTGGCTTTTGCTTTGTCTTTCGGCTTGGCTTTGGCGGCACGCTCGGCACGACGTTTGTCGATGGCGTCGAGTTTTTCTTTGGCGTGGCTGGCGTCTTCGGCGCTCACGGTGCCGGCAGCGCTGCCATCGATGGTGACGCGATCGGCGCCTTCGACCATGCAGGCGTAGTAAGAACGCAACCGCACATAGACATTCAGCGCGCGACGAATACGCGTCTTAGAGAGCTTGCCATCTTCGGCCAAGGCTTCATGAATGCCGATTTTCAACGGCTTCGGCTGACGCGGATTAAACGCCTGTGGGTAGAGTTCGCACAGGTCGTCCATGGCCTTACGATTGGCCTCAAATTCCTTTTTGCGCTGGGCGTCGGTCTTCTTTTTCTTGGCCGTGGCCGTCTCTGCCTTCGGTTGTTCGTCAGGCGTTGTTTGAGACACGTCTTCCTGGGTGGTTTCGTCGGTCATGGTCTGTCCGGCAAGCTCATTGAACGGCGCAGGATACCGGCTTTGAAAACCCGATTCCAGAGACCTTGCTCATCATTTTGTCGCATTGAGCGGTTGGCCCAGTCGAACCGGCTGGCCGGCGCTGATGGTGGCGTCCCATTCCAGGGCGTCTGCTTCGAATAAAGCGATGACGGTACTGCCCAAACGAAAGCGGCCCATTTCGTCGCCGCGCTTGAACTGGGGGCCATCTTCGCCGAAATGCTGGTGTTTGATGCGGCGGCCATCGGGCGCGACGATGCCCGCCCAAACGGTCTCAATACTGGCGACGATCATGGCGCCGACCAACACCAGAATCATGCGGCCATGAGCGGTTTCGAATTCACACACCAGGCGTTCGTTGCGCGCAAATAAGCGCGGCACGTTGTCGGCGGTGACGCCATTGACGCTGAACAAGCGGCCCGGCACGAAGGTGGTGCGGATCAGTTTGCCGTCGCAAGGCATGTGAATGCGGTGGTAATCACGCGGTGACAAATACAGCGTGGCAAAACGACCGTCGCGAAACGCTTTGCCCTGATCGGCATCGCCACCGAGCAGTTCTGTCAGGCTGTAGTCGCGACCTTTGGCCTGAAATATTCGACCGTTTTCAATCGGGCCCGCCTGGCTGACGGCGCCATCGACCGGACACATTAACCGCTGCGGATCTTCCGGCAAAGGCCGCGCGCCAGGCTTGAGTGCGCGGGTAAAGAAGTCATTGAAGTTGCGGTAGTCGGTCAGGTTTTCGCGTTCGGCTTCGCTCATATTGACCTGGAATTGCTTGGCGAACCGGCCAATAAACAGCCGGCGGATGGGCGCCCATTCGCTGGCGGCCAGACGGCCAACAAAACGAGACAACAGATGATGCGGCGCCAGATATTGGCTGGCGACGAAAAGGCGTTCGGTCAGTGAGCTCATGGTTATTTCCGGTTCAGGGCGCTGTTCCAGTCAGCACAAAATTCGCGGAACAGGCGATAATCGTGTTCGTTCAGTTCTTCTTTATCGTCTTTCGCGTCGGCGTAAATCAACAGGGGTATCGCGGCGCCAATTTTAAACGAGCGCAAGAAAAACGCTTCGCCGTCGGCGGCTTTTAACAGATCGGCCGGCAAGGTTTGCTGACCTTTGTTGCGATTGCTGTCGTTGACCCACAAAGCCGCTGTTCGACGACTGAATTCCTGCATCACCGTGCTTTTGAACAGCGGCAAACGCAAGTTACGCAGCAGCAAATAATAACTGCAACCGGCGGTGCGCGTCGCCTGCCAGTTTCCTTCGATCATTTTTAAAATCACGATACGGCTGAGCCCCAGACCTTTTTGCAACCCGTCGAGTGCGGTCTTGTGGATCTCGGCATCGGGAACATCAATGTCGCGCCGTAACAGGGTGCGAGCATTGTCCAGCTGATCCTGATTCACTGCGCTGCGTTTTTTCACCGGAGGCGGTGGCGGCTCTGGAGGCGGCGCCGGTTTGGGCGCAACCCGGGGTCTCGGCTCGACCGGTTTTGCCGATTTGCGCAGGTCGTCGGCGGTGTCGAGGTTCGGGTCGCGGACTTTGGTGCGCGCTGCGGCCGGTGCCGCCGCTTTGCTGATGGGTGGCTGATGCGCCAGTAAGTGTCGGGCGGCACTGCCGGCTTCCGGTAAGTGATATTGGCGCGCGGCGTGTGGAATCCAGATTTTCAGACGCTGGCGAAAATCGGCGATGCCCAGTGCGGTTGCGCCGATTTTGCACAATCGGTCTAGCGCGGGCGAATCCCAGGATAAACGCAACTGATAAGCCAGTTCGTGACTGAGCGGTAATAAAGCGCTCATCATGACGCTGCGGTTGGGCAGCAGACGCTCGCGGATCTGGTCGAGTTCCTCGGCGTTCAGATGTTCCGGTGGTTGCGGTAAGTGCAGGTAATGGCACAGCCGCCGGGTCCAGTTCGGCAGTGATTGTTCGATCAGGTTTTCGACCAGTTCGGTGCGGTCACGGCCTTCGGTGGAGCGTTGCTCGAACGCTTCCATCCGTTGCGGCTCCAGCAACCACAGCGCCCAGAAACCCAGGTTGTGGAACAGCACGCTCCAGAAGTCGGCGTCACTCCAGGGCAGGCTGCGCTGTTCAAACCACTGCTTCATCAGGTTGGCTGCAATCAGGCTGTCGGCGATGTTCAGACGCAGGCCGCGATAGGCGGTGCTGCCCCGGCTGATGCGGGGAATGGTTCGCGTCAGGTTCATCAACCGCTGCACTCCGAGTACGGCGGCGGCGTGATCGAGGGTGCTCAGTTGTTGATCGCGATTGGCGTAGATGCGATTGGCCTGCCCCATAATCTGCATGGCCAGCAACGGATCTTCGCGCACCGCCTGGCTCCAGTCGGACAGCGGCGCAGCCGACGACGGTAAGGCACTTTGAGGAAGCAAGGCGGGAAGATTGGCCGCTTGGATACGTTCAAGCCAGGGGTTAGAAGTGCTCATCCGCAGATCGTCGGGTCCGGTTGTGGCTGGTCCCCGAAACGGATCGGGGTGGACCGGCAATCCCAATGGCCGGTCCACATTTCAGTGTGGCTTAAAAACGCTGTTTTAACCAGTGACCGAGTGCGATGCGTTCATCGTCGGTCATATCGGTGCGGTTCAAAAACGGCATGTCGCGGGTGACGACGGCACGTTGTTCGATGCGTCCGGCCCAACGTTCAATCTGAGCTAGGTCATCCAGCACGACACCGGACGGTGCCGACGGAAACAGACTGTCGGTCGGTTGAGCCGAGTGACAGGTGGCGCAGCGCGTCTGTACCAGCGTCAGTGCTTCGCTGTCGGCCATCACCTCGATGGTCGATTCGCTGTGGGCGGTGCTTTCTGTGGTTGTCGGCGTCGCTTCCGGCCAGCTCAGAATGGCGGCCATCAACACAAAGGCAATGCCCGCAGCGACCAGATACGCCGGTTGCCGCACGCCGCGATGGGCCAGATTGAAGTAATGCCGCACGCAGACGGTGATGGCGATGATGGCCATCAGAATCAGCCAGCTGTCATCACCCTGATAGGTCATCGGGTAGTGGTTGCTGATCATCAAAAAGATGACCGGCAGCGTGAAGTAGTTGTTATGCACGCTTCGCTGCTTGCCGGTGAGGCCCGGTTTCGGGTCGGGCATTTCGCCACGCGCTACAGCGGCGACCATTTTGCGTTGGCCGGGAATGATCTTGAAGAAAACGTTGGCGACCATGATGGTGCCGATCAGTGCGCCCATATGGATAAAGGCGCCGCGGCCGGAAAAGGTATGCGTCAGCAGCCAGGCAAATCCGCCACCGATGACAAAAATAACCGGACCGAACCAGCGGCTTTCGACCAGCTTTGTGCGGCACAGCGCATCGTAAATGACCCAGCCAGCCAGCAGAAAACCCAGGCCATAAGCAATGGCACGGCCGGTGCTCAGCGGCATCACATTGGGATCGATCAGATACGCCTGGGCGCCAAAATAGTAGACCCAGGTGAGCAGCAGCATGCCAGTGATCCAGGTGGTGTACGCCTCCCACTTGAACCAGTGCAGCTTGTCGGGCATCGCTTTGGGGCCGACCTTGTATTTGGCGACTTCGTAAAAACCACCACCGTGCACGGCCCATAAATCGCCACCGATACCGGCGTCTTTTTTCCATTGTGGTGGGTCGGTCAGGTGGTTATCGAGCCAGATAAAATAAAACGACGCGCCAATCCAGGCGATGCCAGCGATCACATGGAACCAGCGTAAAAACAGGCTGACCCATTCAGCGAAAAAAACGTCCATCAACTGCCTCGGTAGGTGGAATAGCCAAAGGGACTGACCAGCAGCGGCACGTGATAGTGTGCGTCGCTGCCGGACAATTGAAAGCAAACGGTGGCTTCAGGATAGAAAGACTGACCGTGAGTGGCGCTGAGATAATCGCCAGTATGAAACGTCAGTGAGTAGACGCCATCGGCGAAACCGCCTTCGGGCCAGTCGCCAAAGCGGCCGTCATCGTTGGTGACGCCTTTGGCAATGACGTCGCCGCTGGCGCTTTTTAATGTCAGTTTCATACCCCGGGCGGGCTGGCCCAGGGTGGTGTCGAGCACATGGGTTGAGAGGGTGTGGCTCATAGTGGCTCCAAGTTGTTCTGACTATAGAGTTCGCACCAGTGGCCGGTACAGGCTCAGCGGGACGCTGCAAGTACATCCCTGTACGCTCGACGGCTCCCATCCATGGGAGCCGACGCCCACTGAACCTGTACCGGCCACTGGTGCTGAGTTCGGTGGCTCGGTTAAGTTTCCGAAATCGCTTCATCCAACCGCTTCAACGTAATCTTCAACTGCTGCTGCGCCGCCAGTTTCAGTTCCTGTTCGGTGCTGTTGTCGATGCGGGCGTTGAGTAATTCCAGCATTTGCTCGGCGGTTTTGCCGCTGGCAAAGACAATAAAAATAAAACCGTGTCGTTTGAGGTACCGCTTATTGCCATCGGCCAGTGCCGCTAACGTTGCTTCGCTGGCGCCCGTCGCTCCGGACTGTTCGGCGTTGGAGAGGTCTTTGCTGGCGTGATATTTGGCGCGCAGGCTGTCGATGTCGCCAATCATCGGGTGGCCTTCAAAGGCCTGCCGCCAATCATCGGCGTTGGTGCCAGCCCAATGAATGCGCGCGCTGTCGAGCAGATCGGTGCGGTCTTTAAAGGGGCGCGCAGCGACCATGCGTTCAATCCAACGCTCGGCGGTGCAGGTGGTGCGCAAAAAGGCGGCCATCTGATCGGCGGGCAGGGCGTTGATGTCTTCCAGTGTCATTCCATCTCTTCCTGGTTCAGCGACTGGCTGTGTTGCCAGTTCAGACCGGTGGTTTTTTTGCCCGACGGTGGCGTCGGCTGGTGCAGGCGTTGAATCAATTGTCCCGCGATAGAGACGGCGACTTCGGCCGGACGTTTGCCCGGAACGTGACTCAAACCAACCGGGCAAATGACGCGGGCAATGTCCGTGTCGCGCCAACCACGATGCGCTAAACGCTGACGAAAACGTTTCGCTTTGGTGGCCGAACCGATCACCCCGATGTAGCCAATATCCGGCCGCTTCAGCGCCGCCTGCACCAGTTCGAAATCGAGTTGGTGATTGTGAGTGAGCACCAGCATCCAGCCGTTCTCCGGTAAATCTGCCACCGCATCGACCGGATTGCTGAGGCATTCAACCCGCACGCCAGCCGGCGCATCTGCCAGCCAATCCGCACGCGGGTCAATCCAACTGAGCTGCACATCGAGTGGCGCCAGAATCGGTAGCAAGCGCTGGGCCACATGGCCGGCACCGAATACGGCCAGCGGTTGGCGAGCATTCACCAGCACTTCAAACAGAAGTTGCGCCGCGCCGCCGCAGCATTGACCGCGGCTGGCACCCAGTTCGACGCGTTCGACGTCGGTGCGGGCGTCACCGGCAGCCAGTAATTCACGCGCACGCTCAATGGCCTGAAATTCCAGATTGCCGCCGCCGATGGTGTCCCATTGATCGGCCGCGCTGACCACCATCTTGGTGGCGGCATCGCGCGGGGTGGAACCGGCGGTGCTGAGCACTGTAATCAACACCAGCGGCTCGCCGGTTTGCTGCAGTTCGTTGACCGCTTCAAACCAACGCCAATGTCGTTTCATGACGGGCGTCCTTTCAGAGCTTCGATGGCGAAGAGCACACGTTCGGGCGTCGCCGGTGTGTCGAGTGCCGGGCTGAGTTGGTAATCACTGACGCTGGCAATGGCATCGCGCAGCGCACACCAGACACTGATTGGCAGCATCAGCGGCGGTTCGCCAACGGCTTTGGATTTAAACACCGTGTCTTCTCGGTTTGGCTGAGGGAAAAGATCGACGTTAAACACTGGCGGGGTGTCACCGATGGCCGGAATCTTGTAATTGGCCGGGCTGTTGCTGAGCAGGCGACCGCTGTCGTCCCATTTCAGTTCTTCACTGGTTAACCAGCCCATACCCTGAATAAAGCCGCCTTCAATCTGACCGATGTCGAGCGCCGGGTTGATGCTGTCGCCGACATCGTGCAGCACGTCGACGCGGTCGACTGAATATTCGCCGGTTAAGGTATCGATGCTGACTTCCGAGCAGGACGCGCCATACGCGAAATACAGAAACGGTCTGCCTGTCCCGTTTTCGGCGTCCCATTCCAGCTTGGGCGTGCGGTAGTAGCCGGTGGCCGAGAGCGATATGCGATTCAGATAAGCGCTTTGTACCAGATCCGCAAAATCGATGACGTTGTCGCCTAAGGTAACTTTGCCCGCGTGAAAGCGGACTTCGTCGGGCCGTAATCCGTAGTGGTCGCAGGCGAACTCGATCAGCCGTTGTTTGATCGCCCGCGCCGCATTCTGCGCGGCCTTGCCATTTAAGTCGGTGCCGCTGGAGGCCGCGGTAGGCGAGGTGTTGGGCACCTTGTCGGTCCGGGTGGCGGAGACCTGAACGGTTTCCAGTGCCACGTCGAATTCGAGCGCGACAATCTGCGCCACCTTGGTAAACAAACCCTGACCCATTTCGGTGCCACCGTGGTTCAGATGAATCGAGCCATCGGTGTAGATGTGCACCAGTGCACCGGCCTGGTTCAGGTGTTTGGCGGTGAAGGAAATGCCGAATTTTACCGGGGTTAGCGCCAGGCCTTTTTTGATGATTGGACTGGTTTTATTGAACTCGGTGATCGCCTGGCGACGTTGCCAGTAGTCGCTGGTGGTTTCCAGGCGTTCAATTAACTGCGGCAGAATGTTGTCTTCCACGGTCATCTGATAAGGCGTGACATCGCGCTCGCCCTGACCATAGAGGTTGCGCTTGCGGATGGTCAGCGGGTCTTCGCCACGATGACGGGCGATATCATCCATCGCCGCTTCGATGGTCATCATGCCCTGAGGGCCGCCAAAGCCGCGAAAGGCGGTGTTGGAGACGGTGTGAGTCAGGCAGCGATAACCGTCGATGGCCGAATCGCCGAGGAAATAGGCGTTATCGGTGTGGAACATGGCGCGATCGACAATGGCGTTGGACAAATCCGGCGAGTAACCGCAAAAGCCGTTAACTTCCATTTTCGCCGCTTGAATCACGCCGTGATCGTCAAACCCCAGTTGCCAGCGGTTATCGAACGGATGGCGTTTACCGGTGGCGCTCATATCGACACTGCGCGGCAGCCGGATCTTCACCGGGCGGCCGGTGTGATGCGCCAGCAGCGCGGCGATGCACGCCCACTGCGCGGCCTGACTTTCCTTGCCACCAAAAGCGCCACCCATACGACGCACGTCGACGGTGACCTTGTTAAACGAAATCCCCAGCACTTCGGCGACCAGCTTCTGCACTTCGGATGGGTGCTGGCTGGAGGTGTAGACCAGCATGCCGCCGTCTTCTTCAGGAATGACCAAACTGGCCTGGCCTTCCAGATAAAAATGTTCCTGACCGCCGATCTGAATGCGGCCGCTGAGTTGATGCGGCGCGTTTTTGAGCGTGGCATCGGCATCGCCATGACGAAAATGCACCGGCTTACCGACTTCGGCGCCCACGGCGCGGGCCTGGTCGACACTGAGAATGGCCTCACCGGGTTCGATTTCCCATTGAGCGGCTTTGACCGCCAACCGCGCCTGTTCGTAGCTGTCGGCGGCCACGGCAAACAGCGGCTGGCCGTGGAACAGAATGGTGTCTTCAGCGAGCACCGGGTCGCCGCCGAAAACGGCGCCAATGTCAGTATGACCGGGCACATCGGCGACGCTGATCACGCGCTGAACACCGGCTGCTGTGCGTACGGCATCCAGTTGCAGTGATTTGAGTGTGCCATGGGCGACATCGGCCTGGCCGACGGCGGCGTGCAGTAAACCGGCGGGTTCGGGCATGTCGTCGATATAGCGGGCGCTGCCTGCGACTTGGCGGCGAGCGCTGTCGTGTTCGACCGGCTGGCCAGCCTGGCCCAGGCTTTGGTCGGACTTAAACAGAGCATCGGTGAGTTTACGCATGATGGTAGGCTCCCGGGTTTGATACTCGGGTGATGACGCCGGAAGGGCTGCTTTCCAGATGGAAGCGGCGCCACAGATTGGCGGTCACGGTAACGCGGTACTGGGCGCTGGCACGCACATCGTCGATCGGTGCCAGACGGCTGGCGAGATCGGCCGCGATGGCGTCGATATCCAGTTGCGACCAGGCTTGACCGACCAGCGCTTGCGACCAGTCCGTAAGGCTGAGCGGTGTCGCAGCCAGACCGCCGAAACCCGCGCGGAACTCAGTGACGGTGTCGCCATCGCGCTCGAGATAAAAACAGGCGCAGACGGTGGAAATGTCGTCTTCAAAGCGCTTGGAAATTTTATAGGCGCGCAGGGTGCTGTGATCGGGTCGGCGCGGGATATGAACGGTATCGATCCACTCGCCGTCGGCCAATACCGTTTGGCGATAGCCGGTAATCAATTCCGAGACGGGCAAGCGACGCTGGCCGTTCTGGCTGCCCAGTGTCACTTCGGCATTCAGCGCAATCAGCAGCGGCGGCGTATCGCCAATGGGCGACGCGTTGCCCAGGTTGCCGCCCAGGCTGCCGCGATTGCGAATCGGCGTGGAGCCGAGGCGATCGAGCCATTCGCTGGCTTCGGGGTAATCGGCCAGCAGCGCCGGTGCCAGGTCGGCATAGGGCAACGCCGCACCGATATGAATAAAGGCGTCGTCCACACTCAGTTGTTGTAATTCTTCGACGCCGGTCAGATCGATCAGGGCAGGCAACTCTTTCACCTGCTGGGTTTTTTCCAATGCCAGATCGGTGCTACCCGCACTGAAGCGCGCCTCGGGATGGGCCGCCAGTGTCTGGCCGAGTTCGGCGCGATTGCGCGGTTGCCAGAAGCCAACGCCGCTGTCATTCATGCTGGGATTTAAGGCGGCCAGTTCGGCGTCGATGGCCTCGGCCTGCTCGCTGAACGCGTCGCCGTGACGCTCTTCGAGCAACGCCAGGGCGGCATCGATAATCGGTCGGTATCCGGTGCAGCGACACAAGTTGCCGGACAGCGCATTCAGCACCGCCTCGCGTTCGGGGGCGACGTCGCTGTGGTAGAGCGCAAAGAGACTCATGATAAAGCCGGGCGTACAAAAACCGCACTGCGAACCGTGATGTTTCACCATGGCCTGCTGCACCGGATGCAATTGGCCGGTTTCGGCCAGATGTTCGACCGTCAGCAATTGCTTGCCGGCCAGGCTGTGAACGAAGGTGATGCAGCTGTTAACGGCGCGGTAACGCAGCCCAGTGTCGGTGTGTTCGCCGACGACCACGGTACAAGCGCCGCAGTCACCCGACGCGCAGCCTTCTTTGGTACCGGTTAGCTTGGCGTCTTGGCGCAGGAATTCGAGAACGGTCAGGTCCGGATCGATGGGCGCCAGTTCGACGCGGGTCCGGTTCAGTAAAAAGGTGGTCATGCGCAGGCTCGCTGTTCGCGGGCAAGCCGTCACGGTTGCTTGCCCTTGTTGTTTTTTTGCAATGCAATTTAAAGACCATAATATGACCGAACGGTCAGGAAATGCAAAGAAGCCAAACAGCGGGGAAAGACGGCTCCGGCGCAGCGTTGTCCGGAGCCTGAAATGAACCAAAACGATGCGCACGTTTTTCGTTGTGCGCTGTTTTGGTTCGAAAAGTAACAAGTCAGGCCGAAGCCGTTGAGCGCGTTGGCAGCAGCCGGGTTTCGGGAATAAAGCAGGTGACGATCAGTCCCAGCAGAACCACCAGCGCTTCTGCCCAGAGAATGGCACTCATGCCGCTCGACCAGGCACCGCGCAAATCTCGATCCAACGTTTCGGCCGCCGCCAGCGTTGCCCGGCGCTCGTCTTCGTCGGTAACGGTCAGCGGGTGCGACAACGCTTGGTAGTGCGCCTCAATATCCGCCTGCAACGCCGCCAGCTCTAAGTGCGGTTGCTGAACGTCAGCGCCAGTCAGTTCTGCTACAGCATCGTATTCGGTTAGCGACTCAGGAATAGCGGGCAGTACCTGATGGCTCAGTTGCGCCTGCATCACAGCGGCGAAGAGAGTGCCCATCACCGCTACGCCTAAGGTGGATCCAAACTGACGGGTAAAGTTGGCGGCGCTGGACGCCATACCGATTTTGTCGGCCGGAGCGGCGTTGATCATCATTTGCGTAAACAGCGGCATGGACGGACCCAGACCGATGCCAAGCAAGACCACGCGGGTGGTCACTGCCAGCTGGCTTTGATCCGGGCTCAGCGTCAGCGTGAGCCAAACTACGCCGGTAAGCAGCAACAGCAGGCTGGGAATCAGCACCGGCTTATAAGCGCCGATGCGCGATACCAGCTGACCGCTGACGATGTTGCCAAACACAATGCCCAGCGTCAGCGGAATCAAGGTGGCGCCGGAAGCGGTGGCGCTGACACCCAGAGCGTTGACCATATAAAGCGGGATAAACACCAGCGAGCCGAGAAAGGCCGCGCCGACCAGAAAACTCGCCAGCGCCGACAAACCATAGCGGGCATCCAGAAACAGACGCAGTTCGATGATCGGCTCGGCGGCGCGCCATTGATGCCAGCCAAACGCCAGTGCCGCGCCGAAAGACAGGGCCAGCATGCCGAGGGTTTGGGGGGCGCTCCAGGCAAAGCGTGAAGGCGCCAGCGATAACGCCAGCAACAATGGAATCACCGCCAGCAGCAACAGCAGGGCGCCACTGTAGTCGACGGTGCGCGGACCGTCGTGGCGCAGCACCGGCATGCGCGTCAGCACGAAGGTCAGCGCTATGGCGGCAATGGGCAGGTTGACCAGAAAAATCCAGTGCCAGCCGACCAGGTCGGTCAGCAGGCCACCAATACCCGGGCCGATCACCGAACTGAGACCAAAGACAGCGCCGAATAAACCCTGATAGCGCGGCCTTTCTTCGGGCGTAAACAGATCGCCGATGACCGCCAGTGCATTGGTCATAATGGCCGCGCCGCCCAAGCCTTGCAGGGCTCGCGCCAGGACCAGTTGCAACGGCGATTGCGCCAGCGCGCAGAACAGACCGGCGATGCTGAACAACAGGATGCCGGTGGTGATGCTGTTGCGGCGGCCATAGAGGTCGGACAGTTTGCCCCAGATGGGTAAGGTCGCGGTGCTGGTTACCAGATAGGCGGTGGCAATCCAGGTAATCCAGCTGGTGGGAAAGGCGAGCTCTCGTACGATCTCGGGTGTGGCGGTGGTGACAATGGTCTGGTTCAGCGCCGCCAGAAACAGCGCCAGCAGGGCGCCGATCAACGTGGCGTTGCGCTCCGCCTTAGTGAATTGAGGTTGTGGCATTTACAGCTCCTCGGTGAGCGTGGCCGCCAGCTTTTCCAGTACGCTGGTGGCGGTCGCTAGTTCGTCTTGGCTCAACCCAGTTTGTTCGATCAACTCATGCAGCGCCTTAGAGACGTGCGCCAGCATGGTTTCACCTTCAGCGGTCATCGAAAGCAGAAAACGACGGCTATCGTTTGGATCCAGTTCACGACTGATCAGCCCCTGATTGAGACCGCGCTCAATCAGATGGGATACGCGAGAATTGGATACCTGTATCCGCTTACTGATGTCGCTCGGTGAGCGCACGCCCTGAGCGATGACGCTGAGCAGCGGGTAGTCGGTAAACGCATGTCCGGTGTCCTGTTCAAAGCGACGCGCCATCACTGGCTTGATCAGTAGTCCATAACGGCGAATGGCGCTTTGGAAGCGGCGGCTGTCTTCGGGTTGGGGTTTCATTACATGTCCTAAATAATTTAGTTTAGGTAGTAAATAGTTTAGTTAAGGAAATGAGTGAGGCAAGGGTGGACCGATGTTCGAGCGATTATTCGGGCTGGCGCTGGCTGTCAATTAAACGGTACAGATCGTCCAGGCGGGCGTTGGAAAGGGCGCGATAGTCGAAGTAGGGCGTCAGAATCAACCGTCGTGACGGTGACCAGCGAAAGCCATCGTCGGTGCGCAGGTCGGCCAGCCGATCAAGCGAGCAGGCTTCAGCGTAAGCCTTGCCCATCACCAGTTGCCAGGCATCGCTCGAGGCCAGTGGCGGAGGCGAGAACAACAGCGCACAGCCACTGCCGGCTTGCAACAGGCGTTGGTCGCGGCAGTCCTGCCAGCGTGATTCAACGGGCTCCAGTTGGTGCAACAGTTTGGCGTAGAGGTTCACAATTTTGCGCCAGTGATTGCCGGTCGCCTCGACCAACGCGGCCAATTCGCCTGGCGCCATTGGCTTGACCCCGTTGAGCTGCTGATAAGCTTCCAGCGGCGGTCGATGTGGGGCGAACACCACCAGACGGGCCTGACTGTCGCCCAATCCAATGGCTGTGTTGGCGGTGTCTGTCGGCATTCAAACTCGCTAAGTTGTTCAATTGGTCGGTTTTTTGCTGTGAAATGCGCTTTCTATCTGTGATCGGAGTTTACCCATGTCCAGTTCTCAAGCGTACCCGCGCGATCTTATCGGTTACGGCGCTCAGCCACCGGCGGCACAATGGCCCGGCAAGGCGCGCTTAGCGGTTCAGTTTGTCATCAATTACGAAGAGGGCGGTGAGAACGGCCAATTGCATGGCGACGCTGAGTCGGAACGGTTTTTGTCGGAAATTGTCGGCGCCGAAGCCTATCCGGAGCGCCATCTGAGCATGGAAAGCATCTACGAATATGGCAGCCGCGCGGGCTTTTGGCGCTTGCATCGGCTGTTCACCGAACGCCAGTTGCCCGTGACGGTGTTTGGTGTGTCCATGGCGATGGAGCGTCACCCCGAAGCCGTCGACGCCATGTTAAAAGCGGATTGGGAAATTGCTTCTCACGGTTATCGCTGGATTCATTACCAAAACGTGCCCGAAGACGTTGAGCGCGAACACATGGCGATGGCCATCGACATTCATCAGCGCCTGACCGGTAAGCATCCGGCGGGTTGGTATACCGGACGCACCAGCCCGAATACCCTAAAGCTGTTCGCCGAACGTCCGGAATTTCTTTATTGCTCCGACAGCTACGCGGACGATTTGCCGTATTACGATTTGAATTATCAACGCCCCCTGCTGATGGTGCCTTACACCTTGGACAGCAACGACATGCGCTTTGCGACGCCTCAGGGGTTTAACACCGGTGAGCAGTTTTTTACCTACCTCAAAGATGCCTTTGATGTGCTGTATGACGAAGGCGCGACCACACCACGCATGCTCAACATCGGTTTGCATTGTCGATTGGTGGGCCGACCTGGGCGGTTTGCAGGTCTCAAGCGGTTTGTCGATTACGTGCAGTCGCACAGCGATGTTTGGGTGACCACGCGAGAAGCCATTGCGCAGCACTGGCAGGCAACGCATCCGTTGGTGTAAAGCTGGCCCAGGCGTGCCAAAGCGGACGAATTCGATACCCTATTGGTGTTTGCCAGCAGACAGTTTCACAGTGTCATTGCTATAGTAGCGGGCTGAATTTTTCGAGGTTGTACCGTGTCCGAAGAAGTACTGTTTGCCCGCCAACCGATTTTTGATCGGGGCTTGCAGGTATTTGGATATGAGTTGCTGTATCGATGTGGTGAACAAACTCAGGCTATTTTTGAAGATGGCGACCTGGCAACTCAGGCCGTCATGCTCAATGCCTACACCCACAGCAATATCGTTTCTGTGCTCAACCAAAAACCGGGCTTATTGAATGTCACCAAGACGATGCTCAATGCGTTGCCGGATTTTCTGCGCGATACCTTAATCATTGAGGTGCTCGAAGATTATCACGGCGACGATGACCTGGTGGCTCAGCTTGAGTCGTTACGCGCTCGTGGTTTCCGCATTGCGCTGGATGATTTTGAGCGCAAAGACTATCGCCCTGCGCTGATCGACCAAGCCAATATTGTCAAAATTGATGTTTTGGCAACGCCGCGTGATGAGATGGTTCAATTGGTGAATCTACTGCGGACTCACGACGTGCAATTGGTGGCGGAGAAAGTTGAAGATTACGACGATTTTCAATTCTGCCTCGACCTGGGTTTTGATTTTTTTCAGGGTTATTTTTTCTGCCGGCCTGAAGCCATTCGCGGCCGTCGCTTGCAACCGATGCGCTTTACACTGCTGAAAATTTTAGCGCAGTTGTATCGCGCCGATGTCAATGTCGATGAGGTCTATCAGCTGGTTCAGCAGGACACCGTGTTGTCCTATAAATTGCTGCAGTTAGTGAACTCATCGTTTTATCGCCGAGCGCAAAGCGTGGAGTCCATCCACCAGGCGGTTAGCTTGTTAGGCATCGATCGGATTCGCGGTTGGGCAACCCTCATCAACATGGACCGCTTTGAAAATAAACCCCGGGAATTGCAACGCGAAGCACTGACCCGGGGGTTCTTTTGCGAACAGCTGGGTCAGCGACTGGATCCCAACGAAACCGACTGCTTTTTTACCGTGGGGTTATTATCCGTGCTGGATGCACTGATGGACAAACCCATGCCGATGGTCATGGCAGAATTACCACTGAAAGACAGCCTGAAAGCCGCGCTGATTGACGGCGTTGGTTTGACCGGCCAGGTGCTGAGTCTGGTCATTGATTTTGCGCGACGGAAGCCGTTGGCCATCGACTTCCTGCAAGATTATGAGCTGCCGTTAACGGAATTATGCGCGCTCTACAAACAGGCCGTTGAACGCGCTGACGAACTGCTCGGTCAGTAGCGTCAGCTGTTTGAATGACGCCGATGATCTGCCCACTTGGATGACGGCTGCTCCACGAATTCCGAAGCCAGACGACGCTGCATCAGGCGCAAATAAAGATCGGGCCACAGTCGATACAAGGCCGCCGCCCAGGCGCTGAATCGATCTGGAAAGTAGCGTCGTTGGCGTTTTCGGTGGGCACGGATAATGCGCTCGGCCATCCAGTCAGCACTGCGCACAGTGCCGATGGACGCGCGCTGGTGCTGGGCGTTTTGTCCATCGTATCCCAAGGCGTTTTTGGTGATCGGCGTTGCCAGAAAACTGGGGTGCACCAGCGTTAATTGTTCGGCTGGAATGAAGGCTTCGGCGCGTGCGGTTTCAAAAAACTGATGCAAGGCTGCCTTGGCCGCACAGTAACCGGCGCGTCCCAGAACCGGCATCCAGCCAGCCATTGAACCGATGACCACAATGCCCCGGTCACGGTGAGATGGTGCCGCTTGCAGTAAGCCTTGCAGGGCCAGCGTCAGTTCCACCGGTGCCAAATAATCGACCGCCATGACCTGTCGAAATACGTCGGGTTGCGTTTGGCCGGCGCGGCTGCGATGAGTGATGCCGGCGTTATTGATCAGTAGGGTCAGATGCGGGCTGAGTGACTGAACCCAGTGAGCGATTTGATCGGCAGCGCCTGGATCGGTGAGGTCTTTTGCCAAGGACTGATGGTCTTCATCGGGCCAGTATTGGCGGACCATTTCCAGACGTTCGGCTAGCGGCTGTTGGTCGCGATCGACCAGCAATAGGCGATGCCCCAACTCCGCGTAGCGTTGCGTTAACGCCCAGCCGAGACCGGATGCGGCGCCGGTGATCAATGTGACTGCGGGCTGTTCAAGCATCCGATGTGACCTGCAGGCCAGCGGCGAATTCGGCGAGCACTTCAGCAGAAGTTTTGCGCGGGCTATAACCGAACTCTTGCTTCAAAGCGGTGTTGGCCAGCACCGGTCGATAACGCAAAAAATTCAGTTGCTCCGGGCCGTAAGGCGTCAACCCCAAGCGGCGTCCGCAACCTAAAGCAAAGCGCACCAGTGGCACCGGTAAATGCCAGATTGGTTTGCCGAGTTGGTTGGCGATTTCATCCATCGTCACCGCACCATCACCGGCCAAATTGTAGATGCCGCTTTTTTCATCGCGTACGCCTTGTTCAATAATGGCGAGCACATCCTGATCCCAGATAAAGACAAAAGGTGAGCTGGCCCCGCTTAATGCAATCAACCGTTTGCCTTCAAATAACCGGGTGATGAGGTTGTGGGTATGACGACCGAGAACGGTGCCCGGCCGCAAAATCAATTGACGTAATTCCGGATGGTTTTGGCGATAGTCGGCCAGCCGTTCTTCGACCAGTCGTTTGTGCCAGGCGTAGGAAAATTCGACATTGCCACGCAGCGCATCCTGTTCGGTGAGCCAGTCGGGATTGTCTGGGTGATAACCATAGGCGGCGCCGCTGGAGGTGAGCGTAAAGTGACGTACGCCGGTGGCGACGCAGGCGGCTAATAAATGGTCAGTACCGTCAACGTCGATGCGATAATCCCGCTCGCGATCGCGGCTTGGTTCGAGCACTGACGCCAGATGAATCACGTGCGTGAAGGCTTCCTGGTCCATCCAGTCGGCGAGGTCGTCACTGGTAATGTCTCGCTGCTCGATGGGGAACGGACTGTCGTCTTTAGGGCGAATGTCCAGGCCGGTCACGGCGTCGTGTTGGCTCAGGCGACACCCTAGTTGATACCCCAGATAACCGCTGGCGCCGGTAATCAGAATGTGTGTCATGCCACCTCCTCGGCGGTGTGGACGATACTGCGCAGTGGTGTTTCGAGGTCGCGTTGCAGGCGGCGCTGGTGTTTTTTCAGCGTCTTTAAGTAGGTCGCCTTGTGGACGTAGTAGGCCATGCGATCGACGCCTAAATAATTCATCCCCCCGCGACAGTCGCTGTTGGGATGCGCGCGAATTTCCCGCTCAAACTGGCGCGCCGACGCGGTATCGCGAGCGCGTTGATGGAGGTAGAGCGCCACCAGATGCGCCTGTTCATCCCGACCCTGCCAACCCAGGCCCGCCGCTTCGATCATGCCCATGACGAACAGGTTGGGGTTGTCCGGATTGAAGACATTTAAAAACAGATCTGGCGCGGCGCCTTGCCAGTTCAGTTCGCGCGCGTCGATGTAGGGATAACTCAAGCGGTAGCCGGTAGCTTGCAGAATTAAATCGTAATCGGCCTGAGTGCCGTCGCTGAACGTGACGGTGTGACCATCGACCGACCTCAAATCCGCGCGTGGCTGAATATCGCCATGGCCGATGTGATGCAGGAACTGAGAATTCACCACCGGGTGTGATTCGTACAGGCGGTAGTCCGGGTCGGGCAGGCCATAGTCGGACGGTTTACCGATCAGCGCGCGGATGATGCCGCCGTCAATCCATTGCTTCAGGCGGTTCGGTAAACGCACTTTACCGCCCAAGGTATCGATGGGCCGGCCGGCGACAAATTTGGGTAGAAAGTAGTAGCCGCGGCGCACCGACAGATCGACGCTGCGCGCGCGATGGACGGCATCGACCGCAATGTCGCAGCCGCTGTTGCCGCAGCCGATGATCAGCACGCGTTTGTTATCGAATAACGCCGGGTCGCGGTAGTCGGCGCTGTGCCATTGTTCGCCACTGAAATGACCGGGCAGATCAAGGTGTTTGGGGGCGTGCAGCGTGCCGCTGGCGAGCAGCACGCCGGCCACAGCATGACGGTGCTGGCGACCGTTGCATTCGGTGTCGATCTGCCAGTGGTCGCCGTCGCGTTCGACCTTGATGACTCGGGTATTGAAGTTGAAGCCGCTACTGACATTGAAGTGTTCGGCGTACGCCTGGAAATACAACTTCATCTGCCGGTGACTGGGATAGGGCGGTACTGAGTCGTCCATCGGAAAGTCGCGAAACTCGGTCATGGTTTTCGACGAAATCAGATGGGCGGACGAGTACATCGTGGAGTGCGGATTATCGATGTCCCACAGCCCGCCAACACCGCTGTTCAGTTCAAAACCGATCCATGGCAGCTGGTATTGGCTGAGCCGGCGCGCGGTACACAGTCCCATGGGACCGGCGCCGATGATGGCGTAGGGCAGCATAACCGTCTCCTCGAGCGGTAATTCAAACCATCAGCATACGGACAGTGAATCGGCGCTGGCTTGGCTGCTTCGGGACGGCGAGTGGTTTATTTGGGACAGGCAGCGCCCGCTTGACGTCACAACGCCGGTGAGATTAAATAAAATGTTACGATGTAACATAACTACAAAAGGAAAGCGTGTGAATAAGAAGACGGGCATTTTAGTCGGTGCGATTGTGGTGTTGGCCGCGCTGGGTGTGTGGGTGAGTTTGGACAATAAAGCGTCCGACCCACTGGCCGAGGTGTTGGATATTGCCAGTCCACTGGAAATCTCCGGTTTGGAGCCGGCCAAGTCGGGTTATTTGTTTACTCGGATGCAGGCAGCGGAAACGTTGTTCATCATCAATCGTGAGCGCCAGTTGGTGCCGCAACTGGTTGAGAATGTTGAGGTATCGGGCGATGGCCTCGACTGGCGGATGGACGTACGTGATTCGGTGATGTTTCACGATGGCACTCCGTTGACTGCGGAGGTGGTTGCCACAAACTTGCGCCGCGCGCTGGCACGTCCAGGTGTGTTGCAGAACACGCCGATTGACGAGATTGCGGTCGATGCCTCATCGGTCGTCATCAGCCTGCGCGAACCCTTCGCGTTGCTGCCGGCTTTTCTGGCGCATTACAGCACCTTGATGCTGGCGCCATCGTCGTTCAATGAGGCGGGTGATATTACTGCCATCGTTGGTACCGGTGCTTATCAGGTCAACGAAGTGGTGCCGCCGCTGCGCATTGAACTGTCCGCTTTTGATGACTGGTGGCAGGGCCGGGCCAACATTGAACAGGTGCGCTATCTGGCAGTGCCGCGGGGTGAAACCCGGACCATGATGTCGCAAAGTGGCGATGCCGATTTGACGTTGTCATTACCGCCGGTGGCAACCGAGCAGCTGGCCAGTGATCCGAATATTAACTTGCAGGTGGTGACCATTCCGCGCACGCGACTGCTGAAGTTGAACACGGCCAAGCCGTTCTTCGACAGCGCCCAGGAGCGTCAAGCGCTGAGCCTGGCGATCAACCGTGAAGCGCTGGCGCGGGTGGTGATGCGTAACCCGGACCTGGCGGCCGAACAGTTATTCCCGGCTGCGATTTCTGGTTGGAGCAATCGTCAATTGGCACCGCTGGAATACGACCCGCAGCGCGCCCGCGATTTGCTCAACGAAGCCGGTTGGACGCTCGGTGACGACGGGTATTTATCCCGCGATGATCAGCGTTTTGAAGTGACTTTGCGCACCTACGCCAGCTGGCCGGATCTGCCGCTGCTGGCAACTGCCATTCAAAATCAGTTGGCCGAGGTGGGCATCGACCTGGCGATCTCTGTCGGCAGCTACACCGAAATTCCAGCCGGTCATCAGGATGGCACGCTGGACCTGGCTTTGATCACACGCAGTTTTTCCATGGTGCCGGATCCGCTGGCGACGGTGATGGAAGATTACGGACCCGGTGGTGCAGATTGGGGCGCGATGAACTGGGTAAACGATCAGGCCTTTGGCTTGATTGATCAGTTGAGTGTGAGTACCGACGCCGACGCACGCGATGCTCAGTTGCAGCAGCTCACCACCTTGTTGCACGCCGAATTGCCGACCATTCCGGTGGTTTGGAGCGAATTGGCGGTCGCCGCCAGTAAACGGCTTGAAGGCGTTTACGTTGACCCCTACGAGCAGAACTACTACTTGTCCGATCTGCGTTGGGTGCAAGAATGAAACAGCGGTTAATGCTGCGCCTGATGCAGTGCGTGGCCGTGGTGCTGATGGTCGGCACGCTGAGCTTTGCACTGATGGTGGCCTTGCCGGGTGATCCGGCCATGCGCATCGCGGCAGGTCGCTACGGCCCGGATATGATGAACAGCGCCATTGCCGACCAGGTACGCGCAGAACTCGAGCTGGAGCAGCCGTTGGCACAGCGCTTTGTGGTTTGGATGGGCGATCTGCTGCGCTTCGATCTGGGACATTCACTGGTGACCGGTGCGCCGGTGGTCGATGAAATCGGTTTGCAGCTGGGTCACAGCCTGATGTTAGCGCTGCTTGCTTTCGCCATATCGTTGTTGATCGGCCCGACACTGGGTGCTTTGGCCGGGCTGATGCCTGGCTCCTGGATGGATCGCACTACGCTGGTGCTGGCCACGGCGTTACGCGCGGTGCCGCCCTTTGTACTAGCGGTGCTGATGATGGTGATCTTTGCGGTTACCCTGCGCTGGTTACCGACCGCCGGTTTTGGCAGTTGGCAGCATCTGTTGTTGCCGGCCATCACGCTGGCGCTTGGACTGGCGGCAATGTCGTCGCGGGTAATGCGCGATGCCATGGTACGAGTGACCCGTGAACCGTATTTTGCTCACGCTCGACTTAAAGGGCTGAGTGACCGCGCGGTGGTGCAGCGCCATGGTTTGCGCAATGCCTCGCTGCCGGTATTCACCTACCTGGGTCTGCAGCTGGTTTATCTGGTGGAAGGCGTGGTGGTGGTGGAATCCATCTTTGCGTTCCCGGGTATTGGTCATGCTCTGGTGCACGCCATCATCGCCCGCGATGTGCCCATGGTTCAGGGAACGGCGCTGGCGATGGGCGGACTTTTTGTGGTGCTCAACAGTCTGGTGGATCTGGGCTGTGTGCAGTTGGATCCACGGTTGCGGAGGGCAGCCTGATGTCATCGACCGTTACACTGCCGGCGGATGTGCTGTCAGAACACCCGGCCAGTAGTTTCTGGACGCTTAGCCGACTGGCCGGCGCGATCATCCTACTGATGCTGGCACTGTTTGCGTTTTTGGGGCCGGCGTTGATTGAGGCCGATCCACTGTCGCAAGATTACGATGCCGTGTTGGTTGCACCGGGCGATGCCGAGCACTGGCTGGGCACCGATCAGTTCGGTCGTTCCATGCTGGCGCGTCTGACGCATGGCGCGCGGCTGTCCTTTGTGATGGCGCTACTGACCGCTGCCAGTGCGGCGTTACCGGGCATTGCACTGGGCATTCTCGCCGCCTGGCGCGGTGGCTGGGTAGAACGGTTACTGGTGGCTTCGTCCGATGTGGTTCTAGCACTGCCCGGTTTGTTGTTGGTGCTGTTGTTACTGGCATTCTCACCCGGCAGTTTTGGTCCACTTTATCTGGGTTTGGCGCTTTATCTTTGGGTGGAGTTTTTCCGTGTAGCGCGTATTGAGGCGGCGCGGGTCTTTACCCAACCGGTGGTGGAAGCCACGCTGCGGCTGGGTTTTGGCTGGGGCTACATTCTGCGCCGTCTGTTACTGCCGGCGCTGGCCATGCCGATGTTGACGCTGTTTGCCTTTGCCATGGGTTCGGCAGTGGTAGCGGTGAGCACACTCAGCGCCATTCATGTTGGCTTGCGACCGCCCACACCGGAGCTGGGTGCCATCATTGTGGAACTGATGCCGCATTACAGTGAAGCGCCCTGGCAGGTGCTGATGCCAGCGACGGCCATCTTCCTGCTGGTGCTGTCGCTGCAACTTTTTGCCGGAGCCAAACCGAGATGAGCGCTTTGATTGAGATTGAACAATTGACCATCAAAACCGCTGACGGCCGGCCTCTGGTGACTGACGTCAGTTTTTCCATTCATGCTGGAGAACCCTTTTGCCTGGTCGGTGAAACCGGCTCTGGTAAGAGTCTGGTGATGCATGCGCTGATGGGCAGCCTGCCCGATGAGTTACGCTGCAGCGGCCAGATTCGCTATCAGAAAGAGAACCTGCTGGCGCTGCCAGCAGCGCAGCGTCGAGCTTTCTGGGGTCGGCGCTTTGCCTTGCTGCCACAGGAACCCTGGCTGGCGCTGGATCCGACCATGACGGTGCTCGATCAGGTCGCTGAAGTGTTGCTCGCGCTGGAAGGCATGCCGCTGGGACAGGCGCGCAAGCTGGCGACGACCGAACTGAGCGTGCTGGGCCTGGGCGATAATCTGCTCAGCTATCCCTTTGAACTGTCCGGCGGCATGGCGCAGCGCGTGTCCATTGCCATGGCGCGTATTGCCGCCAGCCCGCTGCTACTGGCCGATGAGCCGACAAAAGGGCTGGATAAAGCCCTGTGTCAGACGGTGGCGGATCTGCTGTTGACCGAAGCCGACGCTGGTCGCGGCTTGCTGGTCATTACCCACGATCTCGACCTGGTTGCTGCTCTCGGTGGCCGCCTGGGCGTGATGCGTGACGGTCGCCTGCTGGAAAGCGGTGTCACCGAGCCATGGCTAAAGGCGCCGACGCAACCCTACAGCCGCGAATTGATTGCTGCCATGCCGCAACACTGGCCGCGGCCTCAGACCAAGGTCAGTGCTCAGCGTTCAGAAGTGGTGCAGGCGCAGGGACTCAGTAAAAGCTTTGGCGACAGGCATCTGTTCAGTGATCTGGATGTGACGCTGCGCGAAGGCGAAGTAACGGTGGTACTCGGCCCCAGCGGCAGTGGTAAGAGTACGCTGGGCAATGTGCTGACCGGCTTGTTGCCGGCCGATGCGGGTCAGTTGATCTGGCCGGAAAGTGCATCGCCGCTGAAGTACCAGAAGATTTATCAGGACCCGCCTGCGGCCTTTATTGCGCACCAGACGTTGCGCCAGTCGTTCGATGATCTGTTGGCGTTGCATGGTTTGGAACCTGCCCGGCTGAATCATTTGCTCAGTGAGTTGGGGCTGGCTGAAGCCCTTTTGGAGCGCCGCCCTAGTGGTATTTCCGGTGGCGAGTTGCAGCGTCTGGCCATCGCCCGGGCGTTGTTGCTGGAACCGGTCATGCTGTTTGCCGATGAAGCCACGTCGCGACTGGACCCGGTTAGCCAGAAAAAGGTCATTGAGCTGCTGCTGGCCGAAGTGGCCGAACGTGGACTGGCCTTATTGTTGGTGACTCACGATCCGGCGTTGGCCGAACGCATTGCCGATCAGCTGATTCGACTGGATCAACAGCCGACCGACGCCGCTGCCCAGCAACAGGCGGCCTGAACCCAAAAGGGCGCTATCGACCGATAGCGCCCTGCTTTTATATCCAGCGGTTAAATGACCCGCCTGCTTTATTCTGCTGCCAGTGCCGACAGTAGCGTCTGAAAGTTATGGCGCATCATGGCTTCGTAAGTAGGCGCCGGACCATTACTTGCTGACAAAGCGCCGGTGTAGAGGGTGCCGCCTACCCGGGCATCGGTTTCATGTTCAATCTGACGCACCAGCGCGTCGTTGGCGATGTTTTCGACAAAGAGAGCAGCGATGTTTTCGTCACGCACATGGCGAATCAGTTGGGCGACTTTTTGCGCTGAGGCTTCTGATTCGGTCGACAGTCCCTGGGGCGATTCGATGTGCAAATCGAAATCGCGCGCCAAATAGCCGAAAGCATCGTGCGGTGTGATCAGGCGACGACGCTTGCTGGGCAGGGCGGCAAACTCTTGTTCCGCCCAACGTTGCAGGTCGTGCAGACGTTGGCCGTAGTAGTCGCTGTGGTAGCGATAAAATTGGGCGTTGCTCGGGTCCAGTTGCTGCAGTTGTTCGCTGATGGCTTCGACGTACTGAATGACGTTGGGCACGCTTTGCCAGGCGTGAGGATCAACGTCGCCGTGGTGGTGGTGGTGATCTTCGTGCTTGTGGTGGTGATCGTCTTCGTCTTGGTGGTGGGCTTCGTCATGATCATCATGATGGTGGTGGCCTTCTTCCTCATCATGGTCATGGAATGGCAGGGCCTCGATCTGTTCGCCCAGTACCAGTTGCGGCCCCTGGTATTCGGCCGACTCCAGTAAGCGGGGCAGCCAGCCTTCAAACGCCAGACCGTTGAGGATCACCAGGTCGGCCTGGGCGATGGCGACGGCATCACTGGGTGTTGGCTCGTAGACATGGGTGTCGCCGTTGGGGCCGACCAGGACGGTCAGGTCGACTTTGTCGTTGGCAATTTGCTGAACCAGATCGCCAAGAATGCTGAAGGTGGCGACGACTTTCAGCTTGTCCTGCGCCAGGGCGGTGCCGGCAGCGGTGACTGACAGCAAGAGCGTCAGAGTCAGTAAACGAAAAACCTTCATGAATGGATCTCCTTGGATGGATGAGAACGCAGCCAGGCGCGCAGCCGGTTGCCCAACAAGCTCCGGTGGCGGCCAAATAACTGCGAGAACAGAAAAACGCTGCCTAAACACAGCAGGATGGTCGGGCTGGTCGGCCAGTCGGCGTAAAAAGAGCCGAGCAGGCCAAGTGTGCAGGCTGCAGCGCCGAGCAAAATGGCGCTGAGCAGATAGCTTTCCAGGCGTTGGCACCAATGGCTGGCGATGGTCGCGGGCAAAATCATTAAGCCAACGGCCATCAGGCTGCCCATGGCGTGCAGGCCGGCGACCAGATTGAGCACGATCAGCAGCATCAGGCTGGTTTCGGCCAGATTGCCCAGGCGACCGTGCTGCAGGCAGGCGCTGTCGACGCTGTCCAGTACCAGCGGGCGGATCAGCAGCAGTAAGGTCCAGAGCGTGATGGTGGCGGTACCGGCAATCCAGATCAGGGCGGCGTCGGTCATGCCCAGAGCGGCGCCAAACAACAGATGCATCAGGTCGACTGAGCTGCCGTAGATCGACACCATAAAAACGCCTAACGCCAAGGAAGTGAGATAAAAGGCCGCGAGATTGCGGTCTTTGGGCGCTCGGGTACGACGGCTCGACCAGGCGGTAATCAAGGCCACCAGGGCACCGGCCACCAGGCCGCCGCTGGCCATGGCCACCACGGAGTAACCGGCCAGCAGGTAACCGGCGGACACTCCCGGCAGGATGGCGTGCGACAGTGCATCGCCGGTCAAACTGATGCGCCGCAGCACCATAAAGACGCCAACCGGCGCGCTGCTCAGACAGAGCAACCAGCAACCGAACAAGGCCCGGCGCATAAAGGCGAATTCAACGAAGGGTTCTAGGACGTCAAACATGCAGCAACTCAGCTCTGGGTGCGGCGCTGGTGTCGAGCTGCCCCTGTTCAATATGCCAATGGCGTTCGAAACCGGAGGCCGCCAGCGTGCGATTGTGTAAGACGCACAGCACGGCAGTACCGGCTTGGCTGGCCTCTTGGATGGCCGCCATCATTACGGTCTGGCTGTGTTCATCGAGGTTATTAAAAGGTTCGTCCAACAGCAGCCAGCGCGGTTGCTGAACCAGCAGTCGTGCCAGGCGCGCACGCTGCCATTGCCCGCCCGATAACTGAGCCAAGGGACGCTGGCTCAGCGACAAGAGTTCAAAACGCTGCAGCATCTGCTGCACCGGCGCCTGATCCCGGCGATTGAAGGCGGCGAACAAACCCCGGCGATGCCAGTGACCGGAGAGCACCCATTCGAAGACGCTGATCGGGAAATCACGATCCTGTTCCGATTGCTGCGGCAGATAACCGATGTCGTTCGCCGGCGGTTGTTGCAAGTGGCCACCCAAAGCCGGAATGCGACCGGTCAGGGTGTTGAACAGAGTGGACTTGCCGCTGCCATTGGCGCCGGTCAGTGCGACCCGGTCGCCGGGCTTTAGCCAGGCCTGCTCGATGTACAGCAGCGGCTGGTCGTAGCCGACACTCAGTTGCTTCAGTTCAACCAGGTTCATCCGCCGACGACCGTTAAGGTCAGCGCCCAGATGCCGACCGTCAGCAGGGCGGCGAGCAGGGCGCGTTGGCGACCGCTGGCAATAAAGAGGCTCAGTGGTGCGCGCTGTTGCGAGCGCGGCTGTTTCCAATGGTCGGTGGTGTAGCTCGATTGAGTCTGGGTCGTCATGGTTTGAACGGCTCTGTGGTTGGCGGTGCGATTAATCGGCCAGGTCCAGCGTTAACACCCAGCGACCGGCACTGCAGTCTTCGGTGGGCGAACGATGCACCAGCGCCGGCACAGGGCTGTCGGCCCAGCCGCTGCCTTTAAGCAGCGCTACATCGCCGGCTCGCAGGCGCTGAATCTGTTGTTCGTGCTGAATCAGGCCGCAGTCGACATCACTGTGTCCGGCAGGGCGCGGACCAAGTTTGCTGCGATCGAGGCCGTCTTCTGGCAACCAGTGAGTGCCCGGGCCGGTTAGGGTGTGGACCAACCGCACAGCGAGGTTATCGACGTGAAAGCGCGGGCACATGGCCTGATCGAGGCAGCGAAAGCGGACGCCGACGCGCTGTTGTTCAAACAGGCAGGCGAACAGTTCGATGCACTGGCAGAGCCAATCGACCAGTTGGGTGCGGCCAGGATGGTCAGGGAAATAAGTCGTCACAATGGCTTTGGCCTGGCTCGCCGGCAGTGCGGTTTTGATGTGCACGGCGGGTACCGTATGGCGCAGTTCTTCGAGCAGGCCGAGTGTTAAGTCATCCAAAGGCGGCGCCTGCCAGCAGGCCAGGTTGACGTCGTCCTGATAGATGTCGGTGAACACCAGAATGTCGTCACTGAATCGGTATTGCGGTTGGATCGGGTTAGTCGGTTGCGGCGCTGAAATCATGGCAGTTCAATCAGGGTTGCATGAAGAGATGTTACAACATAACATTTTAGTTATTGATACATCAATATGGCTGAACCGGGCTACTCAGCCGACTGCGACAGAGGAATATCCATGACTGAACAAAACAAGCTGCCGGTAACGGTGTTGTCCGGCTTTCTCGGTGCCGGCAAAACCACGGTGCTGAACCATTTGTTGAACAACCGCGAAGGCTTGCGCATTGCGGTCATCGTTAACGACATGAGCGAAATTAATATTGACGCCACCACGGTGCGCCAGGACATATCGCTGAACCGGCACGAGGAAAAACTGGTTGAGATGAGCAACGGCTGTATCTGCTGCACCTTGCGTGAGGATCTGCTGATTGAAGTGCGACGGCTGGCTGAGGCCGGGCAGTTCGATTATCTGGTGATTGAATCGACCGGTATTTCCGAACCGCTGCCGGTAGCGGAAACCTTCACCTTTGCCGATGAAGACGGGGTGACGCTCAGCGATGTGGCCCAGCTTGATACCTTGGTTACCGTTGTCGACGGTGCCAATTTCCTCGCCGACTATGATCAGGCTCAGGCGTTGGCGGAGCGAGGAGAAAGTCTGGGGGAGGACGATCAGCGCAGCGTCACCGATTTGCTGGTCGATCAGGTGGAGTTCGCCAACATCATTTTGGTCAGCAAAACCGACCTGATCGAGCCGGCCGAACTCAGACGCCTGAGCGCCATTCTGCGCACGCTCAATACCGAAGCGGAAATCGTGCCCATCGTGAACGGGCAGATTCCCAGTCAGAAAATTCTGGCGACCGGTTTGTTTGATTTTGCCAAAGCCGAACAGGCGCCGGGCTGGTTGAAGGAAATGCGCGGCGAGCATCTGCCGGAAACCGAAGAATATGGTATCGGCAGTTTTGCCTATCGCGCTCGCCGGCCGTTTCATCCCCAACGCTTTTTCGACTTTCTGCACAGCTCATCCTTGGCGGGCAAACTGATTCGTTCGAAAGGTTATTTCTGGCTGGCGACGCGGCCGGATTACGTCGGTCAGTGGCAACAGGCCGGTGGCATTGCGCGCTACGGATTTGCGGGCATGTTTTGGGCAGCGGTCTCACAGGATCGCTGGCCGCAGGACGATGATTATTTAAGCGCCATTCGTTCGATCTGGCAGGAGCCGTTCGGCGACCGTCGGCAGGAGTTGGTGTTTATCGGACAGAATCTGGAGCGCGATCAGGTTATGGAAAAACTGGATGCCTGTTTGCTCAGCGATGCTGAGCTGGCATCCGGTCAGGACGCCTGGCGGGAGTTGGAAGATCCGTTTCCGGCTTGGACTTAACCCCTTTTTCCTGGGGATATCCGGCAATTGCTTCCTGCATTTCCGGCATACCGTCCATCCTTGGACATAAAAAAAGCCCGCCGATTGGGCGGGCTAACACTCATTCCCTTTTGGGGACCTCACTGAGAGTCGGTCACCCGGCCGGGCACTTAGGCCTCGACCAGACGTTTCATGTCAGTCATGTAACCGCGTAGCTCTTCGCCGATCCACTCGATCGGGTGGTTGCGAATGGCTTGGTTAGCTTGAATCAATTCGATGTTGTCGACTTCGGTGCTGGTATCGCCCAGACCTTTGCCGATGACGTCGGTTTTGATTTTCGGCATGAACTTCTCAGCCAGCAGCGGCACGGCCGCATTGGCGAACAGGTAGTTGCCGTATTCAGCGGTGTCAGAAATGACCACGTTCATTTCGTACAGCTTCTTACGCGCGATGGTGTTGGCGATCAGCGGCAGCTCATGCAGTGACTCGTAGTAAGCCGATTCTTCGATGATGCCACTGTCGACCATGGTTTCGAACGCCAGTTCAACACCGGCTTTAACCATGGCGACCATCAGGATGCCGTTGTCGAAATATTCCTGCTCCGACAGATCATTTTTCACTTCCGGTGCTTGTTCGAAAGCGGTCTGGCCGGTGGCTTCGCGCCAGCCCAGCAGGTCTTTATCGTCGGCGTCCCAGTCGGCCATCATGGTGGCAGAGAAGTGGCCACTGATGATGTCGTCCTGATGTTTCTGGAACAGCGGCGCCATCAGCGCTTTCAGTTCCTCGGACAATTCATAGGCGCGCAATTTGGCCGGATTGCTCAGGCGATCCATCATGTTGGTGATGCCGCCGTGCTTGAGCGCTTCGGTCACGGTTTCCCAGCCGTACTGGATCAGCTTGCTGGCGTAGGTTGAATCAACGCCTTCGGCGATCATCTTGTCGTAGCACAGCAGTGAACCGGCCTGCAGCATGCCGCACAGGATGGTCTGTTCACCCATCAGGTCGGATTTTACTTCGGCGACAAATGAGCTTTCCAAAACACCGGCGCGGTGACCGCCAGTGGCTGCTGCCCAGGCTTTCGCGATTTCCAGGCCTTCGCCTTTCGGGTCGTTTTCCGGGTGAACGGCGATCAGTGTCGGTACGCCAAAACCGCGTTTGTATTCTTCACGCACTTCGGTGCCCGGGCATTTCGGGGCAACCATGACAACGGTGATGTCGTCGCGAATCTTCTGGCCGACTTCGACGATGTTGAAGCCGTGTGAATAACCCAGGGCCGCGCCTTGTTTCATCAATGGCATGACCGCTTCGATAACGCTGGAGTGCTGTTTGTCCGGCGTGAGGTTAACGACCAGATCGGCCTTGGGGATCAGGTTTTCGTGGGAGTCGACTTCAAAGCCGTTTTCAGTGGCGTTTTTCCACGATTGACGTTTGTTGTCGATGGCGGACTGGCGCAGGGCGTAAGCGACGTCCAGGCCGGAGTCGCGCATGTTCAGGCCCTGGTTCAGACCCTGGGCACCGCAGCCGACAATCACGACTTTCTTGCCTTTGAGGGCGTTGCAGCCATCGGCGAACTCGGCTTTGTCCATAAAACGACATTTGCCCAGTTGTGCCAGTTGCTGGCGCAGGTTGAGGGTGTTGAAGTAATTCGTGCTCATGCGAAATCCTGTCTAAATAATGAAGGTGGTTGAATCCACCGTTGCGCCGCAGTCTAGCGACTTTCGTGTGTTGTCTGAAATGAATTGTTTGGAATGATTTGTTGCTGATAGTGCATGAGTTGCTCGGTGCCATTCGTCCAACCAGTTGGCCATTCGCCGGCCCATCGCACCGTTTGTCGATTGGGGGTTGTCGGTCGCGCCAGGAAAGCGACACTGTGCACTTCAGATCCTGTGCAAATGCCTTGATCCTTGATTCAGGAGAGCACCGTGCCCCGCTCACGCCGGCCATCGATAGACACCTTCGCCGATACCAATTTTGCCCAGTGGCTGAAAGCCATTACCGGTACCGTGCTGGTGTGCATGGTGATTGCCGGTCAGACCACCATGATGAATCAGGAGAATTACCTGACCAATCTGCGCGTGTCGTTGGGGTTCGGTTTGTCGATTGTCGTCTGTATGAATCTCGCCCACTGGCTGTTTGCGCAGCGCACCGAGGCTTTTAACAACATTCTCGGGTTGGTTGCTGGCATCACCTTGGGAATGGTGCACCTGCTCTGGCTCGGTTATGGCTTTCCGCTCGACCTGAAAGGCTTTGAGCTGTGGCGAGTCCTGCTGATGAACCTGGCGCTGGCGTTGGTGTTCTGTCTGACCGTTTATTATTTATTTTATTCGCGGTACCGCATTCGCTGGCTGAATCATCGCATGCTGGAACAGCAGAGTCTGGCGCAAGCGGCTGAACGTGAATTGGCGCTGAGCCGACTGCAAATGCTGCAAAGCCAGATCGAACCGCATTTCCTCTTTAATACCTTGGCCAATGTGCAGGGCCTGATCGACCAGAACCCCGACGCCGCCAAGCGGATGATTGGTGAACTGACCACAATGTTGCGAGTCAGCCTCAGTCGTACTCGTCAGTCACGCACGCGCCTGAGTGAAGAGTTGGCGCTGGCGGAAGCTTACTTGTCGATTCAAGCATTGCGCACCGGCGGGCGGCTGCAGTTTCAGGTGGCGCATAACGAGGCATGGGAGCGCTATTCCTTGCCACCTTTGTTAGTCCAACCCTTGGTGGAAAACGCCGTGGTGCACGGTCTTGAGCCGAAAACTGAAGGCGGCCGGGTGGACGTACGAGTGACCGAACATGAGCAGCAGTTGTTGATTGAGGTGGTGGATGATGGCCTGGGTTTGCATCAGGCATTGCCCTCCCGCGGCCAAGGTGTTGGCTTGCATAATGTGCGCGAGCGATTGGCGCTGCTTTATGGCGAGTCGGCGAGTTTGGTGGTCGATCAGCGGGCAGAAGGCGGTACTCGGGCCGCGCTCTCGATTCCTGTTGAAAGCTCGGAGGTGGTGGCGTGAGTCAGGGTTTAACGGCGGTTATCGCGGACGATGAGCCGGTATTGCGAGAACACCTGAAGCAATTGCTGACGCAGCAGTGGCCAGAGTTAACCATTGTGGCGATGGCCGGTGACGGTGATGAAGCCTGGCGCCTCATTGATCTACATCGACCGGACGTGGTCTTTCTCGATATTCGCATGCCCGGTCGCAATGGTCTGGATGTGGCTGAGAGCATGCAGCAAGCGGGGTTAACCCAGAACACGGCCTTGGTGTTTCTGACCGCTTATGATCAGTACGCCGTTGAAGCGTTTGAACGTGAAGCGCTCGACTATTTACTGAAACCGGTTGAGCCGGTGCGTTTGGATCGCACGCGTGAGCGCATATTGGCGCATCAGGAGCCCGCAGCGGATACCTCGTTAGATGTCACGCAGTTACGGCAGTTGATTGAAGCGGTGGGTCGACCTCCTTTGCGCTGGCTGAATGTTCAGCGAGGCCAAGATATTCGTGTGGTCGATGTCGCCGATGTACTGTGTTTTCGGGCGGAAGATAAATACACCACGGTGGTCACGGCCGCCGGTGAAAGCCTGATTCGTAAATCCTTACGGCAGCTGGAAGAAGAACTCGACACTCAGCAATTCTGGCGTATTCATCGCTCAACGTTGGTGCAAGTGGCGCACATCGATCGGGTGGAGAAAACCCTGACCGGGCGGCTGAAAGTGCATTTGAAAGGCGGGCGTACTGAAGAGGTGAGCCGTCGCTTTGCGGACCGATTTCGGCAAATGTAATCGGGCGGCGTCGAGATGGAGTCGATCCCGGCGCTTTGATAAACTCGTGCGAGGGATTGGGGGGCATCCAGTCCCGATAAAGGAGATGGGCATGTCGATCAAACAACTTTGGCTGGCGGTATCCATGCTGGGTATGGTGACGTTGTTGAGCCGTCCTCAGGCACTGTCGAATCTGACAGAGAGCCTTCTAGAAGCCGGGCTGGTGACGCTGGTATCGGTTTATGAAACGCTGTTGGAACTGAAAGTCGGTCGTTGAGTTGCTGTTCCGCTTATTCAGCAATTGTTTCGCCTCTTTGTTGCGTCTGCTGCAATAAAGACTGTGCCATGCCATAATCGGGGCAGTTAAAGGAGGCTCCATTATGGATTTGCGTGCACTTAAGCAGTTTCTGCACCTTTCCCAAACTCTGCATTACGGCAAAACATCCGAAGCCATGCACGTCAGTCCTTCGACGCTCAGTCGAAGCATTGCGCGACTGGAAGATGAACTGGGTGCAACCCTGTTTGAACGTGATAATCGCACCGTCGTGCTGACTCAGGCAGGCCGTTTGTTTCGTGAGTTTGCCGAGTCGACCTTGGCACACTGGCAGGACCTGCGCCATAAGTTACAGAACGACCCGGTTGAACTGCGCGGCCAGATTCGCCTCTATTGTTCAGTCACCGCCAGTTACAGCTTTATGCTGGGTCTGTTGACCGAGTTCCGCGCCCGCTTTCCCAACATTGAAGTGGTACTGGAAACCGGTGACGCCGCCCAGGCAGTGCAGAAAGTGATGGACGATGAAACCGATATCGCCATTGCGCCGCGTCCGGATCACTTGCCCAATCCTTTGATGTTCCAATCGATTGTTGAGACACCACTGGAGTTTATAGCACCGTCGATCGATTGCCCGGTGCGAACTCAACTGCAACAATCGCCGATTCCCTGGGGGCAGATACCCTTTGTCGTCTCGGAATATGGCCTGGCTCGTAAGCGCCTGGACAATTGGTTTCGCGAGCACAGCATTAAACCGAACATCTACGCTCAGGTGGCGGGTAACGAGGCCATTGTCAGCATGGTGGGCTTGGGGTTCGGCATCGGCGTCGTGCCGGGGCTGGTGATTGAAAACAGCCCGCTGAAAGAGAAAATTGAACGCATAGAGACCGACAGCCAGTTGGAGCCTTTTGACGTGGGCGCCTGTGTACTCAACCGACGTCTGCAAGATCCGCTGGTGAGTGCCTTCTGGAAAACGGCCAGTGACCTGACCGGTACCGTGAATTGAATCATCGGTTGGTTATCATTTCGATTTTATATTTGGAGGGGAACCATGAGTTCCAATGACAGCAAGGTGGCACAACCGACGCGTAACTTACCGGCGCAACAGCCGGCACACCGTCGTGGCATCTATCTGTTACCGAATTTGCTGACAACCGCAGCGTTGTTTGCAGGGTTTTATTCCATCGTTTCGGCCATCAATGGCGATTTTGTTCGCGCATCGATCGCGATCTTTGCCGCGCAACTGCTCGATGGGATGGATGGTCGTGTTGCCCGCATGACCCACACACAAAGCGAGTTCGGTGCACAGTACGACAGCATGTCCGACAACATGGCGTTCGGGGTTGCCCCGGCCATACTGATCTTTCAATGGTCGTTGCACAGCCTGAATAATTTGGGTTGGGTGGCGGCCTTTATCTTTGTCGCAGGTGCCGCACTGCGGCTGGCGCGATTCAATATTCAGATTAACAGTGTCGACAAAAAGTTCTTTGTCGGTCTGGCCAGTCCGGCCGGTGCTGCCATCTTGTGGGGCACTGTCTGGGCGTTAACTAAGTCGGGTGTGGCGGGTGAGTCCGTCGCCTGGATTATGGTGGTTGTGGTGCCGGTTGTGGGCGCCATGATGGTCAGCCCGATTCGCTATTATTCGTTTAAAGATCTCAGCGACCGCGGCCGCGTTCCGTTCGTTGTGCTGTTGCTGGCCGTGGCAATTCTGGCGTTGATTGCGCTGGACCCGCCGCGCGTTCTGTTGGGTATGGCGGTGCTTTACGCATTGTCTGGCCCGGTTTTCGAAATGTGGCGTCGTGCCCGCCAGTACCGCAACGTCCGTAAGTCCGGAACTTCCTGAAACAAAACCGGTCAGAGGTTCGTTGCGTACACTTGATGCGAACGAGCCTTCGGGCTCACTGACCGGTTTTGATGGAGGGCTCCATGATTATCAAGCAACGCCCCGACCTCACAGAAAACGATGTAACGCCGAAGTCGGCCTACCTGAATCGCCGCCAGCTGATGCAGGCTGCCGGCGGTCTTGCGCTGACCAGTTTAGTCCCTACCGCCATGGCAACGCCGCCAGCTGCACCGCCTTGGTTGAATGCCAAAGTCGCTAACACCGCTTATCGATCCATCACGACCGATGAAGGGGTGACCGATCAGCGCGATGCCACCAGCTACAACAACTTCTATGAATTTGGTACCGGCAAAAGCGACCCGGCCAGTCATGCCGATGAGTTCAATCCTTATCCCTGGGAAATTGAAGTGGGGGGCCTGTGTGATAATCCTGGCACCTTGGATTTAGAGGCGCTGTTAAATGGCAAGCGAACAGAAGAGCGCATCTATCGTCTGCGCTGTGTTGAAGCCTGGTCCATGGTGATTCCCTGGATCGGTATTGAATTGTCTGCACTGTTAAAGCCCTTTCAGCCCAAATCGAATGCGCGTTATGTCGCCTTTCAGACCATCCAGCGTCCGGATGAGTTGCGTGGCCAGCGCTCGTTATTTTCCTTTATTGATTACCCCTATGTTGAAGGGTTGCGTATGGATGAGGCCATGCATCCCTTGGCGTTTCTGGCCGTTGGCATGTATGGCGAGCCACTGCCGAATCAAAACGGCGCACCGATTCGTTTGTTACTGCCTTGGAAGTACGGTTTTAAAAGCATTAAATCGATCAGCAAAATTGAATTTGTCGAAGAAATGCCGCCGACCACCTGGAACCTCACTAATGCTAACGAATACGGCTTCTATGCCAATGTGAACCCAGAGGTTGATCATCCACGCTGGAGTCAGGCAACCGAGCGTCGCATTGGACCCAATGGCGATATTGATCGCATTGATACACGCCTTTTTAACGGCTATGACGAAGTTGCCTCGCTGTATCAAGGCATGGACTTGCGGACTTTCTTTTAATGCGTGCTCAGTGGATGCCCAAGCAAGGGCTTTTGTGGTGGGTCTTATTCTTATTGGCCTTGGCGCCGGCGCTCTATTACTGGTCATTATTTCTTTTTAATCCTCGCAGTCTGGGTGTGGATGCGCTGGAGGTCGTGCTCGAAGAGATGGGCAAATGGGCGCTTTGGCTGTTGCTGATTACGCTGTGTTGCTCACCCTTGTCTCGCCATACCGCTTTTAAAGCGGTGAGATATCGGCGCATGTTAGGTTTGTTTGTCTTCTTTTATGCCAGTTGCCATCTGGCAACCTATTTGTTGGGTTGGATCGAGCTGGATTGGCGTGTCTTTGTTGAAGACTTGGGTAAGCGGCCGTTTATCTATCTCGGTATGCTGGCTTGGGTGGGGTTGTTGCTCTTGGCAGTGACATCGCCCAAAGCCATGGTGCGTCGATTGAAGAAAAACTGGAAACGCCTGCATCGCATCATTTATGGCTTAATCGTGCTGGCGTTGATTCACTTCTGGCTGCAATCCCGAGTGTCTTCCTTTGAGCCGTGGCTATATACGCTGCTGGCAGTGGTGCTGCTGGGAGAGCGTTTGATTGTTAAGCTTCGAGCTCGTCGAGGTGCTAAGAATCACGGCGCACTGAAACACACAGCCATCTGACCGCGGTACATCATCTTTCTTTCAACTTTCCCTGCAGCGGCCGTTGACAGCGGCCGCAAAAAGACTATTATACGCCTCCCTCGCCGCTGAGCGCGGTTGGGGAACGAAGTTTTCCAGTCTTTCTTCTCTTGGTTCGGTGCTTTCTAAGTGCCTGTTTTGAAAAGAAAAAATCTGAATCTTCGGTTG
>NZ_MIES01000005.1 GCF_003054965.1 Saccharospirillum sp. MSK14-1 | reverse complement strand
TTTGCTTGACGACCATAGAGCTGTGGAACCACCTGACTCCTTGCCGAACTCAGTCGTGAAACGCAGCCTCGCCGATGGTAGTGTGGGGCTTCCCCATGTGAGAGTAGGTCATCGTCAAGCTTTTAATACCGCCCCGGACCAGAGATGGTTCGGGGTTTTTTATTGTCTGCAACACAGGCACCACGATGACCTCCTCTACGAGTAGCGGAGTGCCGCCCAGCGGGATGCCGCCCAGCGGAACGCCGCCCGGGTCATCGTCTGCGAACCCCCGGTCAGAGATGGCTCGGGCGGTTCGACGACTCGACATTTTTGGACTCGAAGTTCACAGCCTTAACTCATTCACTGCCCTGCTCTACTGCGGTGCGCGATAGACCAATGTTCCGGTTTTTCAACGGCCCCGTTACTGGTTATACTTGCGCCACCTTCGAATACCTAAAGATGCAGGTCCGATAATGAAAAAACTGCTAGTGCTGATGACCTTCACATTGTTAGCTGGCTTGGCCTGGGGCGAGTCGTATGAAGACCAGGTGCGTGATCGTTTGACCCCTGCCGGTAATGTCTGCATTGAGGGGCAGCCCTGTGAAACGGCTAATGTTGCTGCGGCTTCCTCAGCGAATGAGGGTCCGATGAGTGGTGACCAAGTCTATTCTAATGTCTGCGCTGCCTGTCATGGCAGTGGCGTGCTCAACGCGCCGCGTTTGGGCAATGCTGGAGACTGGTCGGCACGTATCGATAAAGGCGTTGAAACGCTCTACGACCACGCCATTAACGGTTTTAATACCATGCCTGCGAAAGGTGGTAATGCTAGCCTGAGTGATGAAGAAGTTCAGGCCGCAGTGGATCATATGCTGGCATCCGTTCAATAAAGCGATGTTGAGCACTAAAAAGGCGGCTTAGGCCGCCTTTTTTGGTTTTAGGGGTAACCTTCCCAAATGACTCGGTCACGGCCTTCCGATTTAGCTTGATAGAGTGCCTTGTCGGCCCGGGCAAGCAGTTCGTCGGGGGCGACAGAGCCGGGCTTGCAACTGATGCCGCCAATGGACAATGTCAGACGGAAATCTGCTTCAAAACCAGACCAGCGATGCTCACCAACCGTTTTACGAATTCGTTCTGCGATTCGGTGCCCTTCCTGAGCCTGGGTATCGGGCAGAAATACAGCAAATTCTTCGCCACCGATCCGTGCTGCCTGATCATAGGGCCGTAGTAGGTCCGGAAGCAGATAACTGAATTCTTTTAACACCTGATCGCCACTGGCGTGGCCGAAGTTGTCGTTGATCGATTTAAAAAAATCTAAGTCGATCATCAACAAGCTGGAATCACCCGGTAAGCCGTCTTGTTGCGTCAGGGTGCGATGTAATTCTTCCAGAAAAAAACGTCGGTTATGCAGGCCGGTCAGGTCGTCGTGACTGACCAGTTCTTCAAGTTGCCGTTTGGTCTCGACCAATTGTAGTTCCAATCGCTTCTGGCGGGTGTTTTCCGTCGCCTGAAAAACTAAACAACCGGAAGGGTGGCGGTATTCCGAGCAGAGAAACCAGCGGCCATCACGTGTGTCCATTTCGAAGGTACGGTAGCGGTTGAATTGGCGTTTTTGACGAGCCGTCTCAAGCCAGCCTTCTATGTCGTCGGTATCGATCGCTAAGGTGCCGTCCCCATAGTAGCAATGACGCATGACGTCATACCAGGAACGGCCAAGCACGCCTTCGACAGGAAGATTAAACAACTGGGCACAGGCGGGATTGCAATAAATCAGTCGATCCTGAGGGTCGCAGATATTAATCCCCACCTGAGTCGCATCCAGCGTTTCGTTCAGGATTGTCTGAACATCCATTCTATGCAACGCAACTTCATCAGCTTTGCCGTAAGCATAGTTCAGCTTGCTCGTAACGTCCTTACGCAGCGCTTCAAATATTCTGAAGGCCAGCGTCAGGATGTTCTGCTGTGATTACAACGCATCGGAACTAACATAGCCTGAGGATAATGAATAAATCGATCAGTCAGTGCGTCTAAGGGTGCTGAAGCGAGGATAAGATGGGTCTTTTGGTTAACGGACAATGGCAAGATCGCTGGTACGACACCAGCAAGACAGGGGGCAAGTTTCAGCGCGAAGACGCCTATTTTCGTAACTGGGTGACGGTCGATGGCGAGCCAGGTCCATCCGGTCGCGGCGGGTTCATGGCCGAGTCCGGTCGTTACCACCTCTATGTTTCCATGGCCTGCCCCTGGGCGCATCGCGCGCTGATCTTTCGCAAACTGAAAGGGCTCGAGTCGCACATTGGTGTATCCGTTGTTCACCCGGATATGCTGGAGGACGGCTGGGTCTATGATGGTCCCGAATTGCCCAGCGCTACGCCAATCGGCGACGACCTCTACGGGCTCAAGCGTCATTACGAGCTGTATCTGCGAGCCAAAGAGGATTACACCGGCCGCGTTACCGTCCCGGTATTGTGGGACAAACAGCAACAAACCATTGCCAGTAACGAGAGTGCCGAAATCATCCGCATGTTCAACTCTGCCTTCGATGGTATTACCGGCAATACCTTGGATTATTACCCAGCATCACTGCGTGACATCATCGATGAAGTGAACGAACGCGTGTATCACACCGTTAATAATGGTGTTTACAAGGCCGGCTTTGCGACCACCCAGGATGCCTATGAAGCGGCTTTTAATGACCTGTTTGAAAGCCTGGATTGGTTGGAAGACAGACTGTCTCAACAGCGTTATTTGGCGGGCGATCAAATTACCGAAGCGGACTGGCGTTTATTTACCACTCTGGTTCGATTTGATGCGGTCTATATCGGCCACTTTAAGTGCAATCTGCGTCGTATTGCTGACTACCCGAACTTGCAAAACTACGTTCGCGATCTGTATCAGCAGCCAGGCATCGCTGAAACGGTCGATTTGGTTCACATCAAGCGGCACTACTACTACAGCCACGACACCATCAATCCGCATCGGGTTGTGCCAAAAGGGCCTCAGCTGAGCTTCGATGCGCCCCACGATCGGGATCGTTTCGGTCGTTGAATCGCTCGGCGAAACTGAGGACGGCAGTCATAGGAGCGCCATAGCGCCTCTGGTATGATGCCGTCTTCAGCATTGAGGACGCGCCGATGATTCACCCGCAATTTGATCCGGTTGCGCTGCATATCTGGGGACCAATCCAGGTGCAGTGGTATGGTTTGATGTATCTGCTTGGCTTTGTGGCCGGGCTGTACTTAGGCATATGGCGTGCCAAGCGCCAAAGCTGGCGTGGTTTTACACCGGAACAGGTCAGTGACCTGCTGTTCTATATTGTCCTCGGCATTGTGCTCGGTGGCCGTATTGGCTATGTCCTGTTCTACCATTTGGATCTGTTCTTCCAGAACCCGCTTTATCTAATCCGCATCTGGGACGGTGGCATGAGTTTCCATGGCGGGTTTATTGGCGTTGCTGTGGCCGTCATCCTCTTTGCCAAACGCCGTAACATGGCCATTTTCACGGTGGGCGATTTTGTCGCACCTCTGGTGCCACCAGGCTTGTTTTTCGGTCGTCTGGGTAACTTCATCAATGGCGAACTTTGGGGCCGGTCGACGGACGTTTCCTGGGGCATGATCTTTCCTCAGGTTGATGGCCTGACGCGCCATCCGTCTCAGCTCTATCAGATGGCCGGCGAAGGCCTGGTTTTATTTTTGGTGTTGTGGTGGTTCAGCCGCAAACCGCGTCCGCGTATGGCCGTATCGGGTTTCTTTATGATTGGCTACGGGGTACTGCGTATTGCAGCTGAATTCTTCCGCGAACCCGATGCTCATCTGGGCTTCCAGGCGTTAGGCTTTGTGACTCAAGGCATGCTGTTGTCCGTTCCTATGATTCTGATCGGCATTGGCATGTTGGTCTGGGCTTATCGTAAACCCGTTTATGAAACCGACGCAGCGGTACAAAAAGGCAAGAAGGCATGAAGCAATACCTGGATTTGATCCGTCACATCAAAGCGCACGGGGCGACGAAAGAAGACCGCACCGGCGTCGGCACAAACAGTGTGTTCGGTTACCAGATGCGCTTTGATCTGCAGCAAGGCTTTCCGTTGGTGACCACGAAAAAGCTGCACCTGCGCTCGATCATTCATGAGCTGCTGTGGTTCCTCAGCGGTGATACCAATATTCGCTATCTGAAGGAAAACGGTGTCCGAATCTGGGACGAATGGGCTGACGAGAATGGCGATTTGGGACCGGTTTACGGCCAGCAATGGCGCAGCTGGCGTACGCCGGATGGCGACACCATTGACCAGATCAGCCAAGTGTTGAATACGCTCAAGACCAACCCGGACAGTCGCCGCATGCTGGTGGTGGCTTATAATCCGGCCGATGTCGACCAGATGGCCCTGCCACCCTGCCACAGTTTGTTTCAATTCTATGTGGCCGATGGCCGGCTCAGTTGCCAGCTCTATCAGCGCTCTTGCGATGTTTTCCTTGGCTTACCGTTCAACATTGCCTCCTACGCATTGCTGACCCATATGATGGCGCAACAAGTGGGTCTGGACGTTGGTGATTTCGTCTGGAGTGGTGGCGATGTGCATATCTATTCGAACCACGCCGAACAAACCGATCTGCAACTGACCCGTGAACCATACCCGTTGCCACGCTTGTCGATTCACCGAAAACCGGCCAGTCTGTTTGACTATCGGTTCGAAGATTTCGAAATCCTCGACTATCAGGCCCACCCGCACATCAAGGGCGAGGTAGCCGTTTGACGTCGGGCACTGCCCGCTGAAGGACCTCCATGTCTCAGTACGACTCCGCTTCCTTGCGCCCTTTGGCGGCGCATCAACTCAAGGCTCAGGTCGACCTGAGTCATCTGAATATCGAAACCACAGCAGACCTCGAAGGAAACAGCGGTTTTCTGGGGCAGCCGCGCGCCAAGGAATCCCTGGAATTCGGCATCGCCATGCGCGGGACCGGTTACAACCTCTATGTGATGGGTGAATCGGGCACCGGACGGCAATCGCTGGTCTCGAACTACGTTAAGGATTTGGCCGAAAGCCAGGCGGCCCCCTCCGAGTGGGCCTATATCAACAACTTCGAAACCCCGCGCGAGCCAATGACGTTGGAGCTGCCTGCGGCTCGTGGCGAAGACTTGTCGAAAGCAATCAACAGCTTCATCGAAGACCTGATGGACACCTTCCCGGCGGCGTTTGAAAACCCAACGTATCAGCGCAAGCGCACCGCCCTCGATCGTGGTTTTAATCAAAAGTACGACGCCGCCATGGCAACGGTCGAACGTTTCGCCAACCAGCAGGACGTGGCCGTAGTTTCCGATTCGAACAGCGTCATGCTGCTGCCGGTCATTGATGGCAAAGCCTTGGATGAAACCGAGTTTGCCCAATTGCCGGAAGACCTGCGCACTGAGTTCCAAAAGCGCATTGGTGAAATTGAAGAATACCTCAACGAGCAGCTGCTTGAGCTGCCGACCTGGCGCCGTAATACCTCGGAACAGTTGCGTCAGCTGAACACTGAAACGGTGCAGCAAGCCATTAAACCCATGCTCAAAGAGCTGGAAGTAAAATACCAAAGCCAGCTCAGTGTTTTGCGATATTTGCGCGCCATTAAAACGCACTTACCACCATTAATTCTCGAGCTTTATGCCGATGAATTAGGCTTGGAAGCGCGCAGTGATCAGGAGCGTAAACAGGCGCTGCAGGCGTATCTGAAACCGAACCTGTTAACACAGCGTGAAATGAACGCCGGTGTGCCGGTTGTTTATGAAATGCTGCCGACTTATCAGAACCTTTTTGGTCGCATTGAGTACGCGACTCAACAAGGTATGCCGGTCACCAATTTCCAATTAATTCGCCCAGGCAGTTTGCTCAAAGCCAATGGCGGTTATTTGATATTGGATGCTGAAAAATTATTGATTGAACCCTTTGCTTGGGACGCATTGAAGCTGGCTCTGAAAACGCGCGAACTGAAAATGGAGTCGCCCTTTATCGACGCCAGCTTGATGCACTCGGTGACGCTCAGTCCGCAGAGCATTCCGTTGAACGTGAAAATTATTCTGCTTGGTTCGCGCGATATTTATTATCAGCTGCAAGAGTGGGATCCGGAATTTAATGAACTGTTTCGGGTACCTGTCGATTTCGATAATTTTATTCCGCGCAATCAAGAAACTGTCGATAACCTCATTCTGCGCATTAAAGCCTATGGTGAAGACAAAGGTTTGAGGCCATTAACGCGCAGCGCTCTGGAACGATTAATTGAGTACAGTTTGCGCGAAGCCGAACACCAGGGTCGGTTGTCAGCTCAGGTGATCAAAGTCTTTAAAGTTTTCGCTGAAGCTGATTTTTTGTGTCGTCACGATGAAGCCAAAGTGATTGATTACGAGCACGTTGAGCGAGCACTCACTGCTGCAGAATATCGCAATGGTCGTATTGCCGATCAGATGCTGACGGAGATTCAGGAAGGAACCGTTCTGATTGATACCACCGGTGAGCGAGTGGGGTGCGTTAACGGTCTGACCGTGATGGAAATTGGTGAAAGCCGTTTTGGTTCTCCGGCACGCATCACCGCGACGGTCCATGTTGGCGCGAAAGGCGTGGTCGATATTGAGCGTGAAGTTGAGCTTGGTCAGGCCATTCACTCTAAAGGTGTGATGATTCTCGGCGGCTTTTTAGGGCACGATTTCGGCCGGCGTTTTCCGTTGACACTGTCCGCTCACATCGCCATGGAACAAAGTTATGGTCATGTTGACGGTGACAGCGCAACCGTTGCGGAATATTGCGCGCTCTTGTCATCCATTGCACAAGCGCCCGTGCAACAATGTTTGGCTATTACCGGTTCGATGAATCAGTTGGGTGAAGTGCAAGCGGTCGGTGGCATTAACGAAAAGATCGAAGGCTTTTTCAAACTCTGTGAGCAGCGTGGTTTGACCGGTCAGGAAGGCGTTATTATTCCGGTGGATAACCTTAAGCATCTGATGTTGCGTAAAGCGGTGATTGACGCCGTCGAGGCCGGTCAGTTCCGTATTTTGGCCGTGCGTCACGTATATCAGGCATTGGAGATGTTAACGGGTCAAACACCCGGGCAAATGGACAGCAGCGGCCTGTTCCCGAAAGACACGGTGAATGGTCGTGCCCAGGCCGCACTTAAACAGCTGTTTGAGAATTATCAGGAGACCGAAGAAGATGGCTGAGCGCTGGTATCGCTGAGTAAAAATGCAGCGGTGGCTTAGGCCGATGGCCCGGCGATTGACCGGGCTTTAAATGCGGATCGACTAATGTCTCATTGTGAGTCGACAACGCAGCACAACAATGTAGTCCCTAAGACTGAACTTAGAACAAAAACAGGGGAAACAAAATGGAAAGCAAAGTCTATCCGGTGCCCAGTGCAGCCCGCGATCGGGCACTGATCAAAAGCGACGATTACCAGCGCCTCTATCAGCAGTCAGTCGATGACAACGAAGGCTTCTGGCGTGAACAGGGGCAACGGCTGGACTGGTTCAAACCCTACACTCAGGTTAAAGACGTCAGCTTCGACAAAAACGACCTGCACATCAAATGGTTCCACGATGGCACGCTGAACGTTGCTTACAACTGCATCGATCGCCATTTGGAAACTCGCGGTAACCAGCCGGCCATTATTTTCGAGCCGGACGAGCCGACCGATGAAAAACAAACCATCAGCTATCGCGAATTACACGGTCACGTCTGCCGCCTGGCGAATGCGCTGAAAGACCTGGGCGTGAAGAAAGGCGACCGGGTGACCATCTACATGCCCATGGTGCCGGAAGCGGCCTACGCCATGCTGGCTTGCGCCCGTATCGGCGCGATTCACTCTGTGGTTTTTGGCGGGTTCTCTCCGGATGCCCTGGCCGGCCGTATTGAAGACTGTACCTCCAATGTGGTGATTACGGCCGACGAAGGCTTGCGCGGCGCCAAGAAGGTCCCACTCAAGGTCAATGTCGATAAAGCATTGGAACAAGCCGGTACCGACTGTGTTGATAAGGTGCTGGTGGTCCGTCGTACCGGCGGCAAGGTTGATTGGAAGGACGGTCGTGACGTCTGGTATCACGATGCCGTCGCTCAGGCATCGGACGATTGCCCGGCTGAAGAAATGAAGGCGGAAGACCCGTTGTTTATCCTCTACACCTCGGGTTCCACCGGTAAACCGAAAGGCGTATTGCACACCACAGGCGGTTATCTGGTCTATGCCTCGATCACGCATCAATACGTGTTCGATTACAAAGACGGCGACGTTTACTGGTGCGCAGCCGATGTCGGCTGGGTCACCGGTCACTCCTACATTCTGTACGGACCTTTGGCCAATGGAGCCCAGACACTGATGTTTGAAGGGGTGCCGACCTATCCATCGGTCAAGCGTATTGGCCAGGTGATTGAAAAGCACAAGGTCAATGTCCTCTACACAGCGCCAACCGCCATTCGTGCGTTGATGGCTAAAGGCGATGAAGCTTACAAAGGCGTTGATCTGTCGTCACTGCGCCTGCTCGGCTCGGTGGGTGAGCCGATCAACCCGGAAGCCTGGGAGTGGTATCACCAGAACTTCGGTAACGCCAAGCTGCCCATCGTCGATACTTGGTGGCAGACCGAGACCGGCGGCATTTTGATCAGCCCGCTACCGGGTGCGACGGATCTGAAGCCCGGCTCAGCGACGCGTCCCTTCTTTGGTGTGAAGCCGGCATTGCTGGATAACGCTGGCCGTACGCTGGAAGGGGCCGTTCAAGGCAACCTGGTCATTACCGATTCCTGGCCAGGCCAGATGCGCACCGTTTACGGCGATCATGAACGTTTTATCCAGACCTACTTCAGCACTTACGAAGGCGTCTACACCACCGGGGATGGCGCTCGGCGCGATGAAGATGGTTACTACTGGATTACCGGTCGCGTTGACGATGTTCTGAACGTCTCCGGTCACCGTCTTGGTACGGCCGAGATTGAAAGTGCGCTGGTAGCGCACCCGGCGGTCTCTGAGGCTGCGGTGGTCGGTTATCCGCATGACGTCAAAGGTCAGGGCATATACGTCTATGTCAGTCCCATGGCCGGTATTGCACCGACGGATGAACTGACCAAAGAGCTGGTGCAGTGGGTGCGTAAGGAAATTGGCCCCATCGCCTCGCCCGATTTGATTCAGTGGGCCGATGGCTTACCCAAAACCCGCTCGGGTAAAATCATGCGCCGTATTCTGCGGAAGATCGCGGCCAATGAGCACGATGCTCTGGGTGATACCTCGACCTTGGCCGATCCGTCGGTGGTTGATGATTTGATTGAGCATCGTCTGAATCAGTAAATAACCATCTGTCGGGCATTGCCCGCCTCTCGAAGCCCGGTCTGACCGGGCTTTTTTATGTGTCACGGTTCACACTTGGTAAAAAAAGCGTCAAACTGCGACCGAACGAAAACAATAATACAGAACGGTCACCGTTAAGCTTCGCTCACCGTTCTGCGCCAGGAAACCCTTGATGTCTTACCAGTTACTTATTGCTGATGATCATCCGCTGTTCCGTGATGCACTGACCATGGCGTTACAGACCGGAGAACTGGCTGACAGCCGAATCGACCTGGCTTCGACGCTTGATGAAACCCGCCAGAGGCTCAGTGCCGGCGACGAATACGATCTGCTGCTGCTCGATTTGCGCATGCCCGGCAGTGAAGGTTTTTTCGGTCTGGTACAGATTCGCAAAGAATTCCCTGATGTGCCGCTGGTGGTGATTTCCGGCAGTGACGATCCGGCGATTATCGCCCGAACCCGGGCGCTGGGTGCGCTGGGGTTTATTGCCAAGTCGACCTCGACCCGTGATATTCAGGCCGCTGTGACTCAGGTGCTGGCGGGCGACGAAGTGTGGCCAGATGGTTTGCCCGATCGTGAAGACGACGCCGAGATGGCCGATATTGCTCAGCGCATTCAAGACCTGACTGACCAACAGTTGCGCGTTTTGCAGCAATTGCAGCGAGGTCGTCTGAACAAACAGATCGCCTATGATCTGAGCATTTCAGAAGCCACCGTCAAAGCGCATGTCACGGCCATATTCCGCAAGTTGGGCGTGCTCAATCGCACCCAGGCCGTGATATTGGCCAACCGCCTGGCGATGGAATCCGATCCTTCCTTACAGAACTAGCACCGGGCTGTTTAGCCGACGCGGGCGCGTAACAAGGCCCGCAACGCCGCCGGTTTGACCGGTTTGCGCAAGAAACCCAACCCCAACGCTTCCGCCTGGCCCCGCAGTTGCTCATCAGGATGGGCGGTGATCAGGATGCCAGGAATTTTCTCGCCCCACTGATCGAGCAAGCGCGGATAGAGACTCAGGCCGGTGTCGGCTTCGCCCAGGTGGTAATCGAGCAAGACCAAGTCCGGTGGGGGTGATTGCAGCGCCTGTTCACAGCGGTTGGCGAAATCTGTCTGGCAGCCCCAACGTTGCAGCAGTGTAACCAGCGCATCCACATTCTGGGGTTCGTTGTCGATGACCAGGACTCGGAATCCAAAATCGCCTTGCTCGCGCGCCAGTGTGGGCAACATAGGTACCACCCGATCGAGCTGGCCGCGAGGCAGGCTGACTTCAAAACACGAGCCAAAGCCTGGGCGAGAACGCACCGTTACCGGATGGTTCAGTAATTGACTGAGTCGAGCCACAACGCCCAGCCCCAGACCGACGCCTTGGGCTTCCTGACTGTGTTGATCGAGGCGGGTGAAATCCTGAAAGATGCGTTTGAGGTCTTGATCATCGATGCCCAGGCCGGTGTCCCACACCTGGATAACGACGCGGTCGCCGCGTAAGCGAGCGCCGAGCAGAACACCGCCGGAACGGGTGTATTTAATGGCATTGGACACCATATTCTGCAGAATCCTGCGCAGCGAATTGGGGACGGACATCACCGTCAGGTGACTCGCTCGTACGCGCAGAATGAGGTTTTTCTCTTCGGCGACGGGCGTGAATTCGTTACGAATGCTTTCGAACAGAGTGGCTAAGCTCAGCGGCTCCGGTTGGACCGGTTCGTCGTTACCATCCAGGCGGGCAATTTCCAGCAGCGTCGACATCAGTTCTTCTGTGGTGCGCAACGATTGGTCGAGCTTCAGCAAGGTGCTTTCGCCTGGCCATTGCTCACTCAATGACGCCGCATAGAGGCGCGCTGCGTTTAACGGTTGCAGAATGTCGTGGCTGGCCAACGCCAGAAAGCGAGTTTTACTGGCGTTGGCGCGTTCCGCGTCGCTCTTGGCGGCCAGCAGTGCCGATTCGGCACGTTCGCGTTCTTTGATTTCCTCACGCAATGCCTCGGTGCGTTCGGTGACGCGCAGTTCCAGCGTATTCTTGGCGTCTTCCAGTTCATCCTGCGCGCGAACGAATTCGGTAATGTCGTTGAAGGTGGTAACAAAGCCGCCGCCGGGCAGTGGGTTGCCGCGCATCTCGATCACGGAGCCGTCGGTGCGTACCCGGATAAACCGATGCGAGGAGCCTTGCTTGAGGTGGTCCAGGCGCCGGCGCACGTGTTCGTCGGGCGAACCCGGGCCGCATTCGCCACGCTCGGCGTTGTAACGCACCAGACTGGCAACCGGAACACCCACCCGGATCATGCCTTTGGGGTAGGAATACATTTCCAGGTATTTGCGGTTCCAGGCGACCAGGCACATATCACGATCAATCACCGAAACGCCGTGATCGATGTTTTCCAGTGTGGCCGACAGCACCTTTTGGTTGAACTGGATGGCCTGAGTGGTTTCATCGAAGAAGGTGACGACATCTTCAAAATTCAAATGCCGACCCGACAAGGCAGAATGCATCAGTGCGCGGGCTGAACTGGCGCCTATGACACCGGAAAGCGTGCGTTCGACGTAACGAATAAAATCCGGGGTCGGCGGTTCCTGATCGTGCAATTGCAGGTGGTTGACGCGTTCGAAGTCTTCCACCAGTTCGCGGCTGCGGCCGACCCCGGCAAAACGCTCCAGCATTGAAACCAGGTCGGCTACGCGAATGGTGCTCTTTTTGGGCAATTGACCGGGCTGATGCAGATGCTCGTCCATTTTCACATAAGCGGTGGCCTGCATGCGGTCGTTGAGACTGGGGTAAGTGCGTCGTGATACCCAGACATAGAGCGTGATGTTGGCGATCAGGCTGAAGAAAACGCCGTGGCTTAACGAATCGGAAAACTCAAATCCAAACATGGCTTCCGGGCGCAGCCAGCTCAGACCAAACAGTCCGTCGGTGAGCAGTGCTTCCGGGAGCATGGTCGAGCGCACCAGTGTGGGTACCATGAGCGTCCAGGCCCAGATCAGTGTGCCGACGGTCATGCCTGCGTAAGCGCCCCAGGCATTGCCTTTGGTCCAGTACAGGCCACCGAGCAACGCCGGCATCAGTTGTACGACCAGTGAAAAAGCCAGCAAACCGATGGTTGAGAGTTCATCAATGCCGCCAAAGGAATGGTGATACAGCCAGGCGGCAAGAATCACCGCGACGATGGCGCCACGGCGCAGCAGAATCAGCATCGGTCCAACCTGGGCGTGAGGTTCGGCCAGGCGGCGATGCATAACCAGCGGCAGCACCACGTCATTGCTGAGCATGGTGGACAGCGTGAGGGTGGTGATCACGATCATCGCGGTCGATGCCGAGAAACCCCCAATAAACATCAGTGCTGATAACCAGTTCTGTTGGCTGGCCTGTGGAATCAACAGCACGTAGGTATCGGCATTCACACTGCCGACGGGAAACAGCGATAGCCCAGCGGTGGTGATCGGCAGAATCACCAGGCTGATCAGTATCAGGTAGCCGGTAAATATCCATCGCGCGACCTTAACGTGGTCTCTGTCGGTATTTTCGACCACGGTCACATGAAACTGTCGCGGCAAAACCAGAATGGCACTGGCGGCGAGAATTACCTGCGTCAGAAAGTTCAGTGACATGCCGTGCCATTCAAAACGGCCCAGTTGCTGATACACCTGGGAAAATTCACTGGGCCCGGTGAAGAACACAAAAATGACAAAGACCGCCAGGCTGATCAGAGCGGCCAGTTTGACGATCGACTCAAAGGCAATGGCGAACATCATGCCCCGATGGTGTTCAGAGACATTGACCTGACGGGTGCCAAAGAGTGTGGCGAAACCGATCATGGCCATGGCCACCACCAGGGCGGTATCGGTAATGCCGTTTTGAACCATCAAGGCAGGGTCAACCAGTACTTCCAGACTGGTCGACACCGCCTTCAATTGCAGTGCGATATACGGCACACCGGCCAGCGTGCAGATGCCGGTGACCAGCAAGGCAATGCCATTGCGTTTGCCGTACCGGGAAGCGAGGAAATCGGCGATGGAGGTGGTGTTCTGGCGTTTGCCGATTTTCACAATCTTGTGCAGCAAAGAACCGCCAAACACGAACACCAGAATGGGGCCGAGGTAGATGGGCAGAAAATCCCAGCCGCTGCTGGCCGCGCGGCCAACACCGCCATAATAGGTCCAGCTGGTACAGTAAACAGCCAGAGACAGCGCATAGATGGTCGCGTTGACCCAGTTTGGCCAGCGACGTTCCTTTTGCCGATCACCAAAGAGCGCCAAGCCAAACAGCAGCGTCACATAGGCGATGGCCAGCATAAAGATGGACCAGGGGTTCATCACGATTGCAGCCTTGTCTTTGTTATTATGGCGCCGCTCGCGCCGGCAGTGATCCTGGACGGCGGCTTGAACGAATAGTACCAGAAAGCCTCAGCGGCGCCGCATCGCCTTGATAGGGCCGATCAATTTTAGGTCGGTGGTGTTCTGGCGTATAACGATCAAAAATACAACGCTCGTTATCGCCGATCATCCGTGAAAGCGGCGTGAAATTTTCTGTGCGTCATCGGTGTTTATGATGATCGCCATGTTCTGGATGCAGTGAATGAAAGACGCAGCGCAACACCCTCCCGTCTCCTATGGTCGTCTAGGCGTTTTGTTGGTCAACCTCGGCACACCCGATGCTACCGACTACTGGAGCGTGCGGCGTTACCTGAAAGAGTTTTTGTCCGATCGCCGGGTGATCGAACTGCATCCACTGCTGTGGTGGCCGGTGCTGAATGGTCCGATACTCACCTTCCGTCCGCGTAAATCGGCCGAGGCTTATCGCAAGATCTGGCTCGAAGAGAGCAATGAATCGCCGCTGCGTTACTACACGCGGCGTCAGGCGGAGCGGTTGCAGCAACGCTTTGACGATGTGGTCGTTGACTGGGCCATGCGTTATGGCAACCCATCCATTTCTGAGCGTCTGGATGCCTTAACCGACGCAGGCTGTGATCGGCTCTTAATTGTACCGCTCTATCCGCAATATTCCGCGACCACCACGGCTTCGGTGACTGATGCTGTCTTCGATGCGCTGAAAGCCAAACGTTGGCAGCCGACATTGCGGGTAGCGCATCCCTGGTACGATCACCCGGCCCACGTTCAGGCGCTGACCCAACGCATACGCAGTCAGTTGGCAACGCTGGAGCAGGAACCGGATGTCTTGTTGTTTTCCTTCCATGGGTTGCCGCAAAAATACTTTGATCTGGGCGATCCTTATTACTGCCATTGCCAGAAAACAGCGCGTCTGGTGCGTGAAGCTTTGGGCTGGCCGGAAGAGCGTGTACGAGTCACATTTCAAAGCCGATTAGGGCCAACCGACTGGCTTAAGCCCTATACCGCCGAGGTGCTTGAGCAGTTACCGGGTGACGGCGTTAAGCGCATTGCTGTGGTGATGCCGGCGTTTGTGTCGGATTGCATTGAAACACTGGAGGAGATTGGCATCGAAGGCCGTAAAACATTTCTCGAGGCCGGTGGCGAAGCCTGTGAGGTCTTGCCTTGTTTAAACGACAGCGATGACAGCATTGAGATGCTTGAAACGATTGTTACACAGGAATTGTCCGGCTGGCGTTGAAGCAACCGAGGCATAACGCTGAGGGGATGCAAATGAGAGAGGGTCGTGCGGACGTTAAGCGGGCCCTCTTATTGTTTTTGGAAGGCCTTAAATAAAAACAGCGCCCTTATTCTTGTTTTTGGATGGGCGCTTATCGTTCTTATCTCACCCCTTTATTGTTGTTATTGAGGGGTGTCTTTATCGTTGTGCGTTGTATAGAGCAGGTGCTGTGCCAGGTTTTAAAAAACCAATAAAAACAATAAGTTACGATCTTTCGATTAATAATCGATCAATTTCATTCTCGTTTACGGCTTCTTGACGTGTGAATCGGTAACACTTCACGGACGTCGGTAACATCAGCAGCGTGGTGTGTTCGAGTTTTGTAATCGATTTCAAAGCCCGTGATCTACGAAGGCGTATTTTTGACACCATCTGACGGCAAAGGCGTTACAATCCCGACCGATTTCTCGTAGGAAGGGTCAATCGATGTTCAAACGCATTAAAGATTGGTTAAGCAGTTCCGCTTCAACCGGTGGTCAGCAGGTTCAGGGCGAGGCGGTCGAATACAAAGGCTATCGCATTACACCAACGCCGCTGGTGGAAGGCGGTCAGTTCCGGGTCAGTGGCATCATTGAGTCGTTGACCGATGCGGACAAACGCCACACCTTTATCCGATCCGATTTGGTGGCGGGTCAGGATGAAGCCTGTGATTTTACCGTGGTAAAAGCTCGGTTGATGATCGATCAGTTAGGCGATTCACTGTTTGATCGCTGAGTGATCCGGTTGCTTAGCGGTCATCCTTTAACCCATAGTGATCAAGAAAGAGCGCTACGCTGCTCTGAGCAATGCGAGCTTGTTCCGCGGCGGTTGGAATGGGCGCGTGCTCAATCATCTGGGGCCAGAATGCCCGTCCTTTGATCAGGCTGAAAAATTGTGTGGTGGCGGTTTCGGCGTCGTCTGTATTCAGGCGTCCTGCTGCTACCGCCTGATCCATCCAGCGCCGTGCACCGCTCTCCTCCTGCTTTACCCAATCACGAGCCTGGGTCGCTAACTCCTGTGACCGGGCAAATTCGGCCAGTACCACAGCCGTTAGCCTCAGGTAGTGGGGCGATTCCAACAAGGCCAGCTCGCGTTCGGCAATGTTCAGTAATTGGTCGGCGATGGCGACGTCTGCCTGAAACGGCACATCGGTCGCCGTCTGAGCCTGATGCCAGATTTGGCGAGTAATGCTCTCAAACAGGCTTTCTTTGCTGGCAAAGTGGTTATAGACGGTGCGCTTGGAGACTTCAGCCCGGCTGGCCACTCGGTCCATGTTGGCACCCTGAAATCCAAACTCCATAAATTCTTCGGCTGCAGCGTCAAGGATGGCCTGGTGTTTTCGCTCGCTAAGGCGTTTTTTGGTCACAGTCATAACAGGCAGTCGGTCTGGGTAAGAAGTCACTATATTACACTGAGCGGTTTACTCTGTGCATCCGAAAAGTAAACTGGCGCGTATAGTTTATGGTTGTCGGGTGATTGCCTGGCATTTCCCTTGATTGATGATGCAACTGAGATTCGCCAATGAAACGCTGGATATGGCTGATGGCCATCGTGGTGATACTTCTGTTGGGAGGCTTTATGGCACGAGAACTCACAGCACCGCAACCAACCGCAGATACCGCCGATGGTCGCTACGCCAACATCGACCCGATGCGACCCAATGCATCCGGTTTTCGCATGTTCAGGCGCTTCCTGTTTGAAAAGGATGACCGCTCTCAACCCGAGGCCGGGGTCGTGCCGGTGGAGCCTATGTCGGCAGCCGCGTTATTGAAGGATGCCGAGGATCAGCTCTACCGACTGGGGCACTCATCATTGTTGCTGCGCCTGGACGGCGATCTGTGGTTGACCGATCCGGTGTTGTCCAAGCGAGCGTCACCGGTGCAGTGGGCCGGCCCGAAACGGTTTCACGAATTGCCCATGAACCCAGCCGACTTGCCGCCCATCAAAGGTGTGCTGATTTCACATAACCACTACGATCATCTCGACAAAGCCAGTATTCGCCAACTGAAAGACAAAGTGTCGCAATTTTTGGTGCCCGAAGGCGTGGCGACCACCTTGGTGAGTTGGGGGGTTGCGCCGGAGAAGATTCAGGAGTTTCGCTGGTGGCAAGAAACCACCGTTGGCAATGTGCGTTTTACCTCAACGCCAGCGCAGCATTTTTCCGGGCGTGGGCTGTTTGATCGCAACATGACGTTGTGGATGTCGTGGGTGATTGAAACGCCAACACAGCGAATTTTCTTCAGCGGTGACAGCGGCTACTTCTCAGGATTTAAAACCATCGGTGCGGCTTTCGGTCCGTTTGATCTGGCTTTAATGGAAACCGGCGCCTATGACCAAGCCTGGCCGGGTGTGCACATGACGCCTGAAGAAACCTGGCAGGCCTATCGTGATCTGGGTGCGCGCCGCCTGTTTCCTATCCACAACAGTACCTTTGATTTGGCCTTGCACGCCTGGTTTGATCCGCTGGAGCGCCTGGCAACAATTGCCGAAAGCAACGGCCAGCAACTGCTGACACCGCGCATTGGTGAAGCGATGCCGCTGGCCAATGTTGGTGATATTCAAACCGACGCCTGGTGGCGGGCGCTGATTAATTGATGGTCAGGACCGTCTGAACTGAGCGCTGGGCTCAGTTCAGATTCTGGCGATACTCTGCAAAGAGCGTGGTGATGTCGTCTCGGTCAAAGCGGTATTGCTGGTGGCAGAATTGGCAGTCACTGTGTAAGACGCCTTCTTCTTCTACCACGTTGAGTGCTTCTTCCTCACCCAGCGTCAGAATGGCATTGGCGCAGCGTTCGCGACTGCAGGTGCATTCAAAGCGCAATTCATGAGATTCAAACAGACGCAGTTGCTCTTCGTGGAACAACCGGTGCAGCAAGGTCTGGTTGTCGAGTTGCAGTAACTCGTCGTTGGTCAGGGTGTCGGCCAAATGCGTAACCCGATCCCAGGCGTCGGTGTCTGGGTTTTCGAGGCTGCCTTCACTGGCTGATTCCGGCATGGCCTGAATCAACACGCCGCCAGCACGCTGGCCGTCGGCCGCCAACCAAAGCCGGGTACGAATCTGTTCGGATTGGCGGAAATAATCTTCCACGGCGCGACTGAGTGACTGGTCTTCGTCATCGATCGGCACGATACCTTGATAACGCTTGCCTTGGTCCGGTTCGATGGTGATCGCCATCTGGCCTTGTCCCAACAGCGGCGCCTGGGCGCTGAAGTCGTCGGTGTACTGAGCGATGGCGCGCACCGCTTCGTGGTTACGGCATTCAGCCATCAACATGCGCACCTGACCGGCACCGCGCACCTGAAGGCTCAGTCGACCCTCGAATTTCAGTGTGTCGCTGAGCAATGCCACCGCTGCCATAAATTCACCCAACAGGCGTTGTACCGGTTCGGGGTAGTTGTGCTTGTCCAGCACGTCCAGGTAGCTCTGGTTTAAGCCGGTGATTTCGCCGCGAATCTGCGATTGATCGAAAAGAAAACGTTGCGTTTGGTCTGGGCTGCTCATGAAACTCGGGTCATCCGCGGTCAGGTATTAAGAGTGTCTTTAAGGCGACGAATATCACGTCGCTGTTTTTTGCTCGGTCGTTGGTCCGGTGCCAGCCGGTGCGCCTGTTCGGCTTTGCGCTGGGCAGTGCGTTGCTCGCGTTGCTCTACCGAGTCGGCCGTTTCGTTGTAGAGCAGCCGGGCTTCGGGTGCGCCACGGCGTTTGTCGCTGATGGCTTCGATCACCACCGTCATCTCATCCCAGCCTAGACGTAACCGAACCGTTGCGCCGGTTTCTATGGTGCGACTGGGTTTGGCTCGAGCACCGTTGTAATGCACTTTGCCGCCTTCAATGGCTTCTTTGGCGAGGTTGCGCGTTTTGTAAAAACGGGCGGCCCAAAGCCATTTGTCGAGCCGCACCGGCGTGCTGTCGTTCATGCCGATTCCGCTGTTGATGCATGAAGCGCCCAAGATGCGGGCCCCGATCGCCTTCTGCAAGGGGTGGCGTGTTAAACTCAGGGTTCACTCTGACCGCAAGTTGTCCTCTTATGTCGCTCGATCCTCAATTTGGCCCAGATCGCATCGCGTCGCTGTACCGGCTGATGCAAAGCGCCGGGGATCGTATTCTGGCGGTCTATGGCGATGCCAGTCGTTGGCAGACCGACCATAAAGCCGATGATTCGCCGGTGACGGCCGCCGACATCGCCGCCAGTGAAACGCTGGTGGCGGGCTTACCTAAGCTGATAGACCGGCCGGTATTGTCCGAAGAAGCGGTGGTTGCCTGGGAAGAACGACGCCATTGGCAGCAGTATTGGCTGGTCGATCCGATGGATGGCACGCGGGAATTTCTGCATCGCAGCGGCGAGTTTGTCATCAACGTCGCTTTTATGGACGACAACCAGCCGGTGTTTGGCATGCTCTACCAGCCAGTGACAGGATTGGCCTGGTGGGGCGGATTAGAAGTTGCACCTCAGATAGGTCATCCCGATGAGTGTCAGCCATTGCGGGCCGGTCGTTCGGGGGAGGCGGTGCGGGTGCTCGGCAGTCGTCGTACCGACTGGCGAGGACAGTGGCGGCCACGATTGGAAGCGGCGGGGTATCAGGTGGAAACTCAGTCGTTGGGATCGGCGTTGAAATTTATGCATCTGGCCGAGGGTCTGGCTGACTTATATCCGCGCCTGGGACCGACCAGTGAATGGGATACCGCAGCGCCACAAGCCATTTTGGAAGCAGCGGGTGGCGCCTTGGTGCAGTGGGATGGCTCGGCGTTGGAGTATGGCAAAGCCAATACGCTCAACCCCGAGTTTGTCGCCGTGTCCGATCCTGATTTATTGCCGACGTTGCTTAACCCAAAGTAACGGGTTTACTCGGTAAATAAATCCAAACCCAATTGGCGTGACAGCGTGTTGAAGTCGACTGCGACTTGAGCCACTGCCTGACGGGTACTCTGCCACGTGTCCGGGTCGATCTCGCCAAAGGTATAGTCTTCTGGCAGGGCGGATATCGCCGTTCGTGCATTGGCCAAGTGCTCATTGACCAGGTCGCTGGTTATGTCGGTATCGGCACGGTCGAGCCAGGAAGCCAGGGAGCCAGCGTCTTCCTCGTTCGCTTGCATCAACGCTTGAATCCCATCCAAACGCGCCAGCAAATGACGGCGGCCCTGGCCAGCTTCGGCGCTGAGGTGATGCCAGCTGCTTTCGTCCAAAGTGCCGTCGGCAAAGCTGTAACTGAGCAGCTCAACCTGAGCCAGGCGTTGCAGACTTTGCCAGATCAACCGCAATTGACCTTCTTCGGTGAGCACATCAAAGCCGGTTTCGCCCTGCCAGCGGTTGGCCGCGCTTTGCAGTTGCGTCAGCAGGTGTTCGGTCGCCAGACGCAGATAGCGATGGCGGCGTTCAACCACGGCGGCATCGTTGTTAGCGACCGGTAACCAGGATTCGGTGAGCGGTTCGCGCCAGAGAAATGTTTCCACCACTGGAAATCCCAGAGACGGCGATTCGGCATCCATCATTTGATGCTGATCGACGAGGTTTTCCAGGGTCAGGTCCAAGCCACTTTCATGCACGAGTCCGCTGTACGGGTAGTCGGGCAGGCCATCGATATAACCGGGTTGGAAAGGCCGGATATTGATCAGGCTTTCAGTGCGGCGGAATTGCGCTTGCTCAGTCACGGTGAACGCGCGCTGATTAAACGGACGGAAACGATTCCATTGTTCATAGCAATGATGCCAGGCGGCGCGCGCCAGATCGCGATTGGCGCTGTTGGGCTCGGCGAGAAAATCGGTGACGCCTGCCTCAAGATCGGAGCAGGCTTGCATCAGCGACGCACCCTGGCGTTGCGCCGTCGAGCGCACGAGGTCGGCTGCGGCTGCAAAGCGCGGTCCGCTGTCGACGGTCTCGTCCTGGGCGGCTTCTGATGGCAACAAAGACTCCAGCTCGATCGCCTCCGGGTCGGGGTCTGAGCAGGCGCTGAGAAAGAATCCCAGCCCGATCAGGATAGCGCCGTGTCGAATGCCGGAGCACTTAAAATTCGGCATGTGTTTCCCTCAAACTGATGATGGACCAACCACGTTGTTCTGCTTCGGCCTGCAAGCGAGCGTCTGGATCGACGGCAACCGGGTGATCGACCAATGACAGCAAGGGCAGATCATTGTGCGAATCGCTATAAAACCAGGCACCGTCCAGCGTTTCAGCGTGTTCTTTCAGCCAGGCTTCCAGGCGCGTCACCTTGCCTTCGCGGAAGCTGGGAACGCCTTCGGGGCGGCCGGTGTAGCGACCATTAACTTGCTCAGCCTCGCAGGCGATCAGATGTTCAATGCCGAGATATTGGGCGATAGGGCCGGTAACAAAACGGTTGGTGGCGGTGATGATCATCAAGGTGTGACCAAGATCACGGTGCTTATCGAGCAACGCCTGAGTACCTGCCTGAATCATGGGGATGATTTTGGCGTCCATAAAACGACGATGCAGTTCGGCCAGTTCGGCGGGATCTTTGTGTGCCAGGAATTCCAGCACGAACAGCAGGTAAGCCTGAATATCGAGCCGACCGGCTTGATAGTCAGCAAAAAACTGGTCGTTGGCGGTTAATACGGTTTCCGCATCAACGAGACCGGACTCAACCAGAAATTCGCCCCAGGCGTGATCGGAATCGCCGGTTAGCAAGGTTTGGTCAAGGTCAAAAATGGCCAGGGTCAAGACAACTTCCTTAGAGACAAAACGCGCCCAGAACGGGCGCTCAAGGGTGCTAAGAGTACGGATTCTAACCAGGCGGTACAAGCGTCAGGCGGTCTCAGGCGCGCCCGTTTGGTGTTTGCCAAGGCTTGTGGAACAATGCCTGCATGGGGGTTTGGCTTCAGGGTCGCCCCCACAGACCCCTCAGGGGCCCGGTTAACCGGCCGGCACCCCGTGCCGGCCCTGCGATAAAGCGGCAGTGGCGATGATCGATTCTGATGGCTATCGCCCCAATGTGGGCATCATTCTGACTAACGGCCAGAACCAGGTTCTGTGGGCTCGTCGTATCGGTCAGGATGCTTGGCAATTTCCTCAGGGTGGTATTCGCGCTCAGGAGACGCCGCTGGACGCGCTTTATCGCGAATTGCGTGAAGAAGTTGGCCTGGGTGAGGACGACGTTGAAGTCCTCGCCTGCACCCGCGACTGGCTGCGTTACCGCCTGCCCAAACGCATGATTCGTTATAACGCCCTGCCCATCTGTATCGGACAAAAACAAAAGTGGTTTTTGCTGCGCATGCTGTGCGCCGATGAAGACGTTCAGCTTAATGGCAGCGATGACCCGGAATTCGATGGCTGGCAGTGGGTGTCTTACTGGTACCCGCTGGCCAAGGTCGTGTCGTTCAAGCGGTCGGTTTACCGGCAGGCGTTGGCTGAATTGGCACCACGCATCAATCGGGAGCAGCGTATTCGTGGCTGACATGTTGCACCTGCTTCGCCAGGTAGTCGAAGAAGTCAACAGCGCGCGGGATCTGCAAAGTTCTCTGCGCACTCTGGTTGGCCGCATTCGCGCCGGTATGGAAGTGCAGGTGTGTTCGGTATTCCTGTGGGATGCGCATGTCGAACGTTACGTCTTGATGGCCACCGACGGCTTGAGTGCTGACGCCATTGGCAAGCTGACGCTCACTCAGAATCAGGGCCTGATCGGTTTGGTCGGCAAGCGTGAAGAGCCGATCAATCTGGGCGATGCCACTCGCCATCCTAATTATCATCTGGTGCCTGGCCTGGGCGAAGAGCCCTACAAAGGCACCTTAGCGGTTCCGATTATTCACCACCGTAAATTGCTCGGTGTGTTGACCATCCAGAAAACCGAAGCCGGTCGCTTTGGCGATGAAGAAGAAGCCTTCCTGGTGACGTTGTCGGCTCAGCTGGCGGGTGTCATTGCCCACGCTGAAGCCACCGGAGCCCTGTCAGGCTTGAACTTGCTGGGTGATGAGCAAACCGATGTGCGCTTCCAGGGCGTGCCCGGTGCGCAGGGTGTTGCCATCGGTCAGGGGCATGTGTTGTTGCCGCCTGCCGATCTAAAAGCCGTGCGCTATCGCCCAACTGACGACATCGAAGCTGAGGTGGCCCTGTTTCATCAGGCGCTGGGCGGCGTCCGGACTGAACTGCGCGCCACCCGGGATAAATTGCAGATCGAGCTGCGCCCGGAAGAGTTGGCCCTGTTTAACGTGTATGTCGATATTCTTGATGATGCTGCCTTGGGCGAAGCCGTTATCGAGCGCATTCGTCAGGGTGAGTGGGCGCAAAGTGCTCTGGCCGGAGTGATGCGCGGTTACATCGATCATTTTGAGAAAATGGACGATGCCTACTTGCGCGAGCGCGCGGCGGACATGCGCGATCTGGGCCGGCGCGTGCTGGCTTATTTGCAAGAATCAACACCGACTCAGGCCATCCCGGACGATGCCATCCTCATCGGCGAAGAAATCTCGCCGACGGTCTTTGGTGAACTGACCGGTGCCAAAATTGCCGGCATCGTCTGTACTCGCGGCTCCGCCAACTCCCACATTGCCATTCTGGCGCGGGCGCTGGATATCCCGACGGTGATGGGCGTTCAGGAATTGCCCTGGCAGGCGTTACAGGGCGAGGCGCTGGTGATCGATGGCTATCGCGGCCATCTGTATTACCGCCTGTCGGATGAAAAACGCCGACATTTTGAAGCCGTGTGTCGTGAAGAGGCCGCTCGTGAGGCCGGGCTTGAATCGCTGAAAGATGAGCCGGGCACTACGCGGGATGGGCTGGCCATTACGTTGCTGGTTAACACCGGTTTACAGACCGACATTCTCCGCTCGCAGGACAGAGGCGCCGACGGTGTGGGTCTGTTCCGGACCGAAGTGCCCTTTATGATGCGCCAGCGCTTTCCGTCGGAAGAAGAGCAGGCGGCGATCTATCGCGCTCAGTTAGAGGCATTTGCGCCGCGCCCGGTCACCATGCGGACACTCGACGTCGGGGGCGATAAAAGCCTGACCTATTTCCCCATCGTTGAAGACAACCCCTTCCTCGGTTGGCGCGGTATTCGCGTAATGCTCGATCACCCTGAGCTGTTTATGGTTCAGGTGCGGGCCATGCTGCGTGCCAGCGAAGGGCTGAATAACCTAAAGGTCATGCTGCCCATGGTGACCAGTGTCAGCGAAGTCGAAGAAGCGCTGGCGATCATCCATCGGGCGGCGATGGAATTGAACGAAGAAGGCCTGTCGGTTCGGGTGCCGGACGTGGGTGTTATGGTCGAAGTGCCGTCCGCGGTCTATCTGATTTCCGAACTGGCCAGCCAGGTGGATTTTATTTCCGTCGGCAGTAACGATCTGACCCAATATTTGCTGGCCGTCGACCGCAATAACCCGCGTGTTGCCGCCATCTACGATGCCTTGCATCCGGCTGTCCTCAAAGCGCTCAAAGTGGTGATCGATGCGGGCAACCATGCCGGGGTTCCGGTCAGTTTGTGTGGTGAGTTGGCCGGTGATGCGTTAGGCGCGGTCATTTTGGTCGGGCTGGGCTATCGGCAACTGTCGATGAGCAGTTCTAACTTATTGCGTGTTAAATCGGTGTTGCGACAAATTGATACCGATTGGGCCGAACAGGTGGTGGCGGGCCTACTGCATCTGGACAACCCGCGCCTGGTTCGCTCGACGCTGCAATTGGCGTTGAAGAAAATTGGCATTCCGTTGTCGGCGTTAGGCCTGGCCCCTGCCGGGTGAGTTTTTTCCCACAAATCTCCCATTTATGACAACCTGGTCTAGGCTTAGTGGATTGCAATAATTGCTTTGCCCGGGAGGCGTGGCGGTTGTGAAAGTAAGTACCAACCGGGTGGTTCTGAGTCTCGCAGTGATCGGGGTCGGTTGTTTGGCCGTTTTGTCGCGCAGTCTGTACAACAATGAAAGCGCGGCAATACAGCAAAGCTTTCAAGCCGAAGTTGACCAACACGTCGTGGCGTTTGAACGTGAAGTGTTGCTTAACCTGGAAATTCTGTACGCCCTCAATCAAGCCTTGTCGACGGTTGATAACATCAATCTGCCGTTATTCAATCGTGTGACCCAAGGGGTATTGCGGCGCTCCCCAGCGATCCAGGCGTTTGCCTGGGCGCCCTGGGTGAATCAGTCACAGTTGCAGCCTTTAGAGCAGCAAATGCGTCAGTCGATACCCGATTTCGAAGTGTTTGAACGGGCCGATACCGACAACGGCAAGGCTGTTGTGGCGCAACGTGACCGCTATGTTCCGGTTGTTTTCATCGAACCACTGGCCACCAATCAGGCCGCCGTTGGCTATGATCTGGCGAGTGAGGAGCGTCGTTTGCGCGCCCTGCTCGAAGCCCGCGACAGCGGACGATTGGTTGCGACGGCAGGCATTCAGTTGGTACAGGAGCCGGAAAATCAGCAAGGTTTTCTGGTGTTTTCCGCGCTCTATGACGGCCTGCCAGAGCAGCCGCAGGAACGACGCGCCCAATTGCGAGGGTTTTTTAATGGCGTGTATCGGGTTGCTGCGTTGTATCAGCAATCCATAGGTGCGTCCTCTTCGGGTGATATCTGCATCCGCATCATCGACCGGAGCAGTGGCACCGATGAAGTGCTGTTCGAAAACATTCCGCCGGGCGTTAAGGCCTGGCATCTACCCTGGCGTTATGAATCAGAGGCGTTTGATGTCGGCGGCCGCCAGTGGCTGATTGAAGCCATTCCCGCTCGAGGGTTTGCTGTGGGGCAACGCAGCTACCTGCCCTGGTTGGTGTTTGGTGGCGGCCTGCTGTTTATCGTCCTGATCAGTGGCTATGTCATTGCCACCTTGAAGCGCAACCGCGAGTTGCAGGCCGCGCGTGATCAGTTGGAACGTATTTCCTTGACCGATGGGCTGACTGGCTTGGCGAATCGGCGTCACTTTGATCAACACTTGTCACAGGAATGGGCGCGGGCTCAGCGTGAGGGGACGGCCGTCGCGCTGGTCATGATCGACATTGACCACTTCAAAAACTACAACGATGAATACGGACACCCGGCCGGTGATCAGTGCCTGCGTCGTGTGGCCGAAGCACTGCAGAGCATCGCTCAGCGACCGCTTGATCTGGTGGCGCGTTATGGTGGGGAGGAATTTGCCATCATTTTGCCGCACACTGAAGCGCCGGTTCAGGTGGCTGAGCAATGCCGACAGGTGGTGGAGAATTTGCAGTTGCCGCATGCCTTCTCAGAAGCAGCGTCAGTGGTGACCATCAGCGCCGGTGTGTGTGCCGGCCAGCCTGGGCTCAATGATTCACCGGAGATGCTGACCGAAGGCGCCGACGACGCCCTTTATGAAGCGAAAGAAGCCGGGCGCAATCGGGTAGTGGCGTGTCACAAGTTACAGGAGGTGGATTAAAAATCGCGCACCAGCGCACCCACATCGGTGTGCTGGCCGATCAATTGCTCTAACCCGGTCGGATTGATGAGTTGGTAAAGGCGGCCGTCGCGCTCTGCCGTGGCCTGAATATAACCACCAGCCATATTGGTGTCGGCGTCTTCGGTATTGAAGTATTGCACCCCTTCCACGCGCGCCACGGCCAGGCCCATACGCGACTCCGGAAAATCGACAATCAGCATAAACTGTGGATCATCCAATTGGCCGTGTCCGGTCATGCGCAACAGATCGATCACCGCCAGTGTTTCACCGCGCAATCCCACCAACCCCATGACGCCCAGCGCCGTGCTGGGTACTGGATTGAGCGGTTGCCAGGGCACCACTTCTTTGATCAGCGTGGCCGGAAAGGCCAGCGGTTCTTGGTCGAGAAACACCACGACCCACATTTCGTTCGACATCGTCATCGATCGGCTCCTTATGGTTGGTTCACACCAACCCTCCTATTCAGCCTAGTCAGGGGTCCGCCAAGCTGCAAACCAGAACATCGGCCGGGTGGCGTCAAGCTTGAGACTGAGTCGCGGATGACTAAGACATCGCAAGGCGCTTCTGGTACCTTGAGCGCCCGCCGCGAGGACCGCCATGCACTTCACCGACGAACAACTCGCCATCATTGCACATCCGGCCGGCCACGCCCGCATCGTGGCGGTTGCCGGCTCCGGTAAAACCTCGACACTGACGGCCTATTTAGCGCGTCGTTTAAACGAGGGCGCCAATCCGCGCCGCCTGCTGGTGCTGATGTACAACAAGGCGGCACAGCAAGACGTGTCACGGCGTCTGGCGAGCGAGCAACCCCAGCAGACACTGCCCGAAGTGCGCACCTTTCATTCGTTGGGGTATCGCATTCTGCAACGGCTGGTGCACGACGGTGACCTGCCGCCGGTGCATTGGGATTTACTCAATGACGCTCAAATTGAGCCGGTGGTGTGGCGCTTGCTGCGCGCGGCAGCGGTGGACGAGGAACAAGCCGAAGACATCCTCAGTCGTAAGAAAAAATGGGTCGAGCCAGCGCTGAATTATTTTGAGCTGGTGAAGAGCAGTCTGGCGAGTCCGGCTGAAGTCTTTGAGCAAAGCGGCCTGCCCAAAGTCTGTCGGATTTTTATCGACGTGTTTGCGCAGTTTGAACAGTGGCGCGCCGATCAGCGTCGGCTGACCTTCGCCGATTTACTGTACGACCCGGTGCGGTGTTTGATCGCCAAGCCAGACGTCGCGCAGCGCTTTGCCGGCCATATGGACGAAATTCTGGTCGACGAATATCAGGACATCAACCCAATTCAGCAAGCGTTGCTGGACATCCTCCACGGCGGGCGCGGTCAAGTGATGGTGGTCGGTGATCCGGACCAGACCATTTACGAATTTCGCGGCTCTCAGCCGTCTTTGCTGACCGAAGCCTTCCAGCAGCAGTTCGCGGACCCGCAGGATTACCAACTGAGTTGGACCTTCCGTTACGGCCATCAATTGTCGCTGCTGGCCAACCATTTGATTCAGGCCGGTGCAGATCGCACCGCGGCCTCGACCTTGTGTTTTTCGCACGCCAGTACAGCCAACACCCGAGTGCGGCAAATTCGCAGTGACGACAGCGCTCAGGCCGCACTGGACTGCATTCGTCACTGGCAGGGTGAACGCCCACTCACCGACATCGCCGTGCTTAACCGGCTCTGGGCCAACAGCGCCCGGCTGGAGTTGAAACTGCTGGCGGCGAATCTGCCGTATCGGCTGGAGAGTCATCGCACGGTTCTGGAACGCTTTGAGCTGTCGCCATTTTGGGTGTTGCTCGATTTAGCCAGCGGCGAGTTCAGTTGCTACAACGAAGAACAACGACGCCAGGCGTGGCGCACCTTGCTGACTCAGCCTTACCTGAAAATCCGCAAAGCGGTGGTTGATGACCTGCTTAGCCGGCTGGCGGGGGTCGCCCATGACACCGCCCGGCATCTGCGCAATGCATTGCCGGAGAATCTGACCAGCTTTCAGGCCGACCAATTGCTCGAACGCGCCCGCTTGATCCAGCGAGCAGAAGAAGGCCGGGTGAACGCCAGTGAGTTGGTCAGCGGCTGGATGATCGGCACCGATTATCTGAATGCGCTGCGCGATAACGCCTTTTCGGCCCAGCAGGTCGACGACCAGGTAGCCACGGTCACCGCCTTTGTCGACTTTATCGCCGCGCAGCGGTGGCCAGCGGCTGAAGCCGGTGATCAACTGCGCGCGTTGCAGGCGCAGCGACGGGCCTCCGGCCAGAACGGCGTAACGCTGACCTCGATTCACAAAGCCAAAGGCCGCGAATGGCCCTGTGTGTTGATTCCGGAACTGAATGCGCGTTTCTATCCCTACCACCCCGAAGGCGATTTAAGTCGTCCGGCGTCGGAAGACAGCGAACGCCGCCTGCTCTATGTGGCGCTCACCCGTGCCCGTGATGAGGCCATTCTGCTGACTCCGCTGACGCGGCAGGACACACCTGACAGTCCGTTTTTAAAGGAAATGAATTGGGACGGTTGCCGGACATTGGCTGAAGCTCTGGCGCAATCGCACAGCGAAGTCAGTCTGCCAGCCTCGATGAATTCTCAGGTCGTCGAGCGGTATCTCAAGGCCCAGCAAAGCGCGTTGCAGATTCATTGGCAGGCGCCACAGGCTGAAGACCCGAGCACCGAACCGCAGCGTCGTTTACGACACCCTAAATTCGGTGCGGGACGTCTGCTCGACGATGATGGCACGCGACTCAGCATCCGTTTTGTGCGCGATGGTCAGGTGCGGCAGTTTGATCGGGCTCAGGCCTGGCCCATGCTGGAATGGCTCGACGACTAACATCCGTTGCGCGCACTGGCGCGTATTCTCTGCTCCGTCATCTGTTCAGGAGCGTCCTTGTGTTTCGATTACTCAGTGTTGCCGTTTTGGCGATCATGCTGACCGGCTGTGCCGGTGTCTCGGTGTCTGACTACGCCGATCGTGAACCCACCTTCGATCCCTTGGTATTCTTCAATGGCCCTCTGCAAGCTCAGGGTGTGGTATTCAGTCGCAGTGGCGAAGTGCGACGCCATTTCACCGCGACCATCGACGCCCGCTGGAATGCTGACGGCGGTGTCCTTGACGAAGTGTTTCAGTGGAGCGATGGCGAACGCCAGACGCGGGTGTGGCGCTTTGAACGCGACGGTGAGCGTTCCTATGTCGGCCGTGCCGGAGACGTGAAAGGCACCGCGCAAATGCGGTATGCCGGCAACGCCGTCAACATGAATTACCGCTTGCTGGTGCCTTTGTCGAGCGGCCGTACCATTGCCGTGAGCATGGATGACTGGCTCTATCAGGTGGACGCCAATACCCTGATTAACGTGACCGATATGAGTAAGTTCGGTTTTGATGTCGGTCAGGTGGTGCTCACCATGCGCAAACTCTAAGCGCATTGGGCCGCGGCTGTTCAACGGCGGTTACCTCTGGCTTAATACGGCCTCATTTTTCTGGAGCAGGGCGTTATGTGGTTAGCCTGGTTGGCGGTTCTTATCGGTTTGGTGGTGCTGGTCTGGAGTGCGGATCGCTTTGTCGATGGTGCGTCTGGAACGGCCCGCTACGCCGGAATGTCGCCGTTGTTGATCGGTATGTTGATCGTCGGTTTTGGCACCTCGGCACCTGAGCTGGTGGTGTCGGTGATCGCCGCAACCGATGGCAATCCAGGTCTGGCATTAGGTAACGCCTACGGTTCTAACATCACCAACATTGGTTTGGTGGTGGGCTTGGTGGCGGTGATTGCCCCCATCCAAGTGCAGTCCGGCATTGTGCGTCGGGAGTTGCCCATCCTGTTGATGATCACCCTCTTTGCTGGCTGGCAATTGCTCGACAACGATTTGTCGCGGCTGGATGGCTTCCTGCTGTTGCTGCTGTTTGCCGGCACCATGGGTTGGTCCGTGTTGCAGGGGCGTCAGCCCGGCGATGTGCTCGAAACCGAATACACCGATCAATTAGACAGCCACGCCATGACCCTGCGTGCGGCGTTACTTTGGCTGGTCGTCGGCTTGGTGGGTCTGGTGCTCAGCTCGCGCGCCCTGGTCTGGGGCGCGGTGGAAATCGCCATCAATCTCGGGGTCAGCGATCTGATTGTTGGTTTAACAGTCGTTGCCATCGGTACTTCTTTGCCGGAGCTGGCGTCATCGCTGGCGGCGATTCGTAAAAACCAGCACGACCTGGCACTGGGGAACGTGATTGGCTCGGGGTTGTTCAATACCTTGGCCGTGGTTGGTCTGGCGGCGAGCATCAGCCCGATGCAAACCGAGTCAGCCGTGCTGACCCGAGACTGGGTGTTGATGACGGCGCTGACCGTTCTGTTGCTGATCATGGGCATCGGCACGCGTAAGCGTCAGGGTCGTATTAACCGGGTAGAGGGCAGCGTTTTGCTGGTGATTTACCTGGCATATACAACCTATTTGGTTCAGTTGGCGTTGAGCGGTGGTGCCTCTCCTGTGGGCTGAATGGTTTCGAAATGACGCGATCTTTATTTCATTTGGCGTTTAACGTCACCAATCTGGATGAAGCTCGTCGCTTCTATGGCGACGTGCTCGGCTGTACCGAAGGCCGATCGACCGACACCTGGGTCGATTTTGAATTTTACGGCCATCAATTGTCGTTGCATCTGGGGGAGGTCTGGACCACTCGCAACACCGGCCAGGTCGATGGCGTCGCTGTGCCCATGCCACATTTCGGTGTGGTGTTACCGCTGGCGGACTGGCAGACGTTGGCAGCGCGTTTGGAACAGGCAGGCACGGACTTTGTGATACCACCAACCCAACGCTATGTCGGCCAAGCCGGGGAACAATCCACGTTGTTTTTCTACGATCCGTTCGGCAACCCGATTGAAGTCAAAGGCTTTGCTGATTTTGCCGGACTGTTTGAACGCGGACCGCAGTCAGGCTGATCGAGACACGGCACGGTCATCGATGCCGTAGCGGTGTTTAAACGCACGTTCTCCCGCGGTACTGAAGCTCAGACTGCGCGATTGCAGATCGCGTTTGGCCCAGCCGCGTTGCAGTAAATCCTCGACAATCCATTGCCCCAATTGACCGGCCAGATGACTGCGCCGTTCACTCCAGTCCAGACAGGCACGACACAGCGGACGTCGGCTGCGTTGGGCCACAAAACCCCAGTGTGCGAAACGGGCAGAGCCTGCGGTGGTGAGCTGACACTGGTCGGCGTTGCTGTCGATAAGGCCTTGAGTGCACAGCGCGTCGTGCAATTGCACGCCCAATTGGCCCGCCAGGTGGTCATAGCACAGCCGGGCATAGCGCAAGGCTAAGTCGTCGGGGCCGGTTGCCACCGTCGGCGCCTGAGCCGCCGATATTGCCAGCAATTGCTCTAATAACGCGGCCAACGATGCACCGCTGAGTTCGAAATAGCGATGCCGACCCTGTTTGCGCAATTGAATCAGACCACAGCGTTCCAGGCGGGCCAAATGGCTGCTGGCCGTGGATGGACTGATCTCGGCGCACAACGCCAGTTCGGTCGCTGTAAGCGCTTGGCCCCCCAGCAGAGCGGTGAGCATTTGGGCGCGGCTGGGGTCGCCGATCTCGGCGGCCAGTAATGCGATATCCGGTTGCATGCTGTGGTCTCATCGTTGTTGCTGACAGGGTGCGCTGTGTCAGTGGTCGATACTTCGATGATCATCGAAGCGACACAGACGCTGAGGACCTAGGCTGACGGCTCCCATGATCAGGAGTTTTGCCATGACCATCAGCTGTTTAATTGAGTATCGCATCGATCCGACCCAGCGCGAGCAATTCGCCGAATACGCACGCAATTGGGGCCGTATTATTCCCGCCTGCGGGGGACAATTACTGGGTTATTTTCTGCCCTGGGAAGGCACCAACTATCAAGCCTGGGGGCTGATCAGTTTTGCCAGTCTGGCCGATTATGAAGCCTACCGAGCGCGCTTGCGAACCGATCCGCAAGGTCGCGCCAATTTCGAGTTTGCCCAGCGCGAAGGTTTTATTCTCGAAGAACGACGGACGTTTTTAGCGCCGGTGCCGGAAAGTTGTGACTGGCTGACGGAGGCCACGTCATGATCGCGGTGATCTTCGAAGCGCTGCCCAACGAAGGCCAACAAGAAAACTACTTGGCCACTGCTGAGCATTTACGCGCGTACCTGATAACCCAGTCGGGCTTTATTTCCATAGAACGGTTTCAGAGTTTGAGCGAGCCGACCAAATTGTTGTCGCTGTCGTTTTGGCAAGATGAAACCGCCGTGCGTTTGTGGCGTGAGCAGAGTGATCATCGCCAGGCACAGCAGGCAGGACAAGAGTCTGTGTTTGCGGATTATCGATTGCGAGTGGCGCAGGTAATGCGTGATTACGGTAGGTTTGACCGCGCACAGGCGCCGGCCGACTGAGCCGGCGCCTGCGATCGATCAGAACAGTTGCTTGGTCGCCAAGGCCGCGCCTTCGGCCAGTGACGCCAGCTTCTTCCAGACGATTTTGGAGTCGACCTTGCCAACACCGGCAAAGGTGGCGAAACCGCAATCGGTGCCGGCCATCACCCGTTCACGACCGACGATGTCGGCGAATTGGGTGATGCGCTGGGCAATCAGTTCTGGGTGTTCGACGTAGTTGGACGTGGAATCAATCACGCCCGGAACCAGAATTTTGTTGTCCGGCAGCTTGGTGTCTTTCCAGATTTGCCATTCGTGGGCGTGACGCGGATTGGAGGCCTCAAACAAAATCGCCGACGGCTTGGCTTTCAAAATCACGTTCATGATTTTGCGCAGGTCGATGTCGTGTGTGTGCGGGCCTTCATAGTTACCCCAGCAAACGTGCATGCGCAGTTTTTCCGCAGGGATGTTCACCAAGGCGGCATTCAGTGCTTCCACCTGCAACTCGGCCTGTGCCAGGAATTCCGCTTCGCTCAAATCCTGGAAACCGGTGTGGCGCGCCATGGCGAGATCCGGGCAATCCAGTTGCAGAATAAAACCAGCATCGACAATGGCTTCGTATTCGGCCTGCATCGCTTTGCTGATGGCTTCGAGGTATTCGGCAATGCTTGGATAGAACTGGTTCGGCTGAAACGCAGAAACCACGCCTGGGGAGGCCGCGTTCATAAAGGCCTCGGTGACGCCGGCGCCATCGACCGCGCTTTTGAAATTCTTCAGATCAAATTCCAGTGGTTCGGTGGTCGACACTTCGACCGGGCCGGTGCAGCACAGACGTTTAAAACTCTGCTTGCCGGCGACCAGCGCCATCTTTTCCTGATATTCCGGATAGTCGGCCAGATCCAGTGCAACCTTGCGCGCCTGGTGACCGTCAAAGCCTTTAAGCCGATCTTTGATGTAGGTGGCGTAACCGATCTTGCTCAACTCGCCATCGCTGATGACATCGATGCCTGCTTCGGCCTGCAGTTTCACCACCTCACGTACGGCTTCAGCAACCACCGCTTCAAATTTGCCGCGATCGGTTTCCTCGCCGTGTTCGCGGGCCATCAGCACATCCACCACCGCCTGCGAGCGTGGCAAGCTGCCAACATGGGTGGTGAGAATGCGGTCAGTGCTCTGTTTCATCGGAGTTTCCTTTTTGTTAGGCCGCGGCGCCGCTCGGCACCGGTGTTAATGGACGGCAGTGTACAACCTCAGGCACGGCTCGGCATCTTAAGCGAGCCAGAGCTGGTAGGCGTGCAGGGCGATAAAGTCGATGGCCAGCACCGTGGGGGCGTACAGTCGGTTTAGGCGCAACAGCGTTCGGGCGGAGACGCCATAACGCGATTGCAGTGCCAATTGAATGCCAGAAAATGGCGACAGCGCCACGCCCAGCGACCAGCTCATTAAAAACACCAGCCCGAGTAAATTGGGATCGTCGATGGCCGGCATCAGTAAACTGCCCGCCAGCGCGACCGTGGTGACCGGATGCATGCCGATCATCGCCAGACCAATCATAATGACCAACACCGCGAAGGCTTGATTGGCACCGAAATGCTCAAAGCGCACTTCGACGTTAAACGACGCCAGCGTTGCTGCGACGCCAGCGGCCATCACCGCGGCGGCCAAAAACAGTGAGACCTCGCCGCCCAGTCGCGGCAGGCCAAGCTGAATGTGGTCGAGGGTAGCGCCAACACCGGCGCGGCCCTGACGCAGGGTCACCCACAACGGGGCAAACAGCACGGCGATCATCGTGACCAGCGTCAGCACCGACACATCAGGCCACCATCGATGCGCCGCCATCACCAGAACCGCAAGCAACATGGGCAGCCAGAGCGAGCCCAGATGCATGGGATAACCGAGCGTATGGTCAACCTCAGGATGTCGGCTGATCTGCCAGACGGTAAAGGCTAACGCCGCTGCAGCGGCGGGCAAACCCACGGTCACCAGCGTGGCCAAATGCGCGCCCGGAGCGCTGATCAAGGCAATGCCCATGGCCGCAAAAAACGGCGACCAGAACGCTGCTGTGCTGAAGCCGCGCAAAATAACCAGCGCTTGCAAAGCACTGAGTCGACCGGCCTGGGATAATCGGTCGCCGAGAATGGCGATGGTCGACATATTGATGACTGAGCCGATGAGGTGTCCGCCGAGCAATGTGCGAATCAACGCGCTTTTACCGGTGGGGCGATCATCGCTGCCGTCAACCGGTGCGCTGCCGACCAGCCGTAAAAAGCTGACGCCCATCAGCATGGCGATGACGGTTTGATTGGCGTCCAGTGCCTGACGCAGGTAGAGCCAATCGGCGCCACGTAACAGGCCCAAACAGAGGCCAATCACGCCGGTGGCAAACATGGCGCGGACCTGCCAGCGTTGAGGGCCTTTGAGGCTGCCCAGCAGCAGGAGTGCGGCGAACCACACCAAGGCGCCAGCCGACCAGGCAGGCCAGGCATCATAGAGCGCAGCGGTGATGGCCAGAAAAATAACCCCAACCAAGGTCCAGCCGGCCAAGCGTAAACGCCAGCGCGATAGGCGGGATGGGGGTGTTGAGGTCATGGCAGGAGGGCGGCTGTTTGCATCCGCCAAGCATAACCGAAGCCGTTGGGTGGACTCGACCGCTGCCTTTGAATGGAGCGTTCCAACGCAGCAGCGATCCGACGTTGCGGCAATTGCGTATTGTGGCGGTTAATAACGCAATGTTTAACGAGGTTTGCATGCGCTTGAACGCACCCTGCATCGGTCAGGACTTTGCCGTCACCGACGTCTACGGTCAGCCAGTGAGGCTGAGCGACTATCGTGGCCGCCGGGTCATGCTGAGTTTTTTCCGCGATGCGGCCTGCCCGTTTTGCAGCTTTCGTGTGCATGAACTGACGCATCGTTATGCCCAATGGCAGCAGCAGGGTTTGGAAATTCTGGCTGTCTTTAGCTGTTCCGATCAGGATGTGCGCCAGCATGTGGCGCGCCACCCGCGTCCATTCCGGCTGATTGCTGACCCGCAGTTGGCGATCTATAACGACTACGGCGTTGAGCAATCGACGTCAGCGTTGTTCAAGGCGGTGCTGTTTAAATTGCCGCGCATCCTGCGCAGTTTGATGGTGGGCGGTCGTCCCGATCCGAACAATCCGCACATCCGCCTGGTACCGGCTGACTTCTTGATTGACGAAAACGGCCGGGTGGTCGATCTGTGGTATGGCCGCGATACCAGCGACCACATTCCGCTGCAGCGTGTTGATGCGTTTGTGCAGGGTCAAAACCGGTTGTTGTCGAACGCTGCCTGACCACCCTTTGCACGACGCCGGTCAGGCCCTAGAATCAGAACAAATATTAGCCACAGGCGTGCCATGACCACCGATCGTTCCCTGTCCAGGCTGCGCACCGCGCTGCAGACACGCATTCTGGGTCAGCCGGAGCTGATCGAGTCATTGATGTTGGCCTTGCTGGCTGACGGCCATTTACTGGTAGAAGGCGCGCCGGGGCTGGCTAAAACGACGGCTATCAAGGCGCTGGCGGCTGCGATTGACGGCGATTTCCAGCGCATTCAGTTTACCCCCGATTTGTTACCCGCCGATGTCACCGGTTCGGACATCTACCGCGCGCAAACCCATCAGTTCGATTTCCAGCCGGGCCCGGTGTTTGCCAATCTGGTGTTGGCCGACGAAATCAACCGTGCGCCCGCCAAAGTGCAGTCGGCGTTGCTGGAAGCCATGTCGGAGCGTCAGGTAACGGTGGGCGGCACCACCTATTCGCTGCCCGATCCGTTTCTGGTGATGGCCACCCAAAACCCCATTGAACATGAAGGCACCTATGCCTTGCCGGAGGCGCAGCTGGATCGCTTTCTGATGCGCGTTCGGCTGGATTATCCCGATGCCGCCACCGAACGCCGCGTGCTGGAACTGGCCCGGCGACGTGAAGCGCAGGTCGAGGCTGAGCCAGTGACCCTCGCCAGCCTGGCTGAATTGATCGACGCGCGGCGGGCGCTCAGTGATGTTCATGTTGCCGAAGCCGTCAGTGATTACATCGTGCATCTGGTCGATGCCACCCGACGCCCGGCCTATTACAGCGGACGTCTGGCCGATGTGATCGAATTCGGCGCTTCTCCGCGTGCTACCTTGGCGCTGGAACGTTGCGCCCGTGCCTTGGCCTGGCTCGAAGGCGAAGACTTTGTCACCCCCGATCAGGTGCACCGGTTGGCGCATCGCATTCTTGAGCATCGACTGGTGTTGTCGTTGTCCGGTCAGGCGGAAGGCTGGACGCCCAGTGCCGTTGTCGATCATCTGCTGGACAGCGTGGCGGTGCCCTGATGCAGCCAGACCTGGCGCCAACGGGCACCGAAGTCCGTCTGGCGGAACTATTGGCGTTACGGCTGATCGCGACCGATTTGTCTCGACTGCCTGCGCGACTGTCACGTCATCACCTCGATGGCGAACAACGCAGTCGACAGCGCGGTCAGGGGCGGGAATTTGCGGAACTGCGTGCTTATCAAGGCGGCGACGATGTACGCCGCATCGATTGGCGCGTGACCGCCCGGCGCAATGAACCCTACCTGCGGGTGTTTGAGTCAGAGCGGCGTCAGCCGCAACTGATCTGGCTTGATCTCAGTGCCAGTCTCTATTTCGGCAGTCGCACAGTTTTTAAGTCGGTCTTAGTCAGTCATTGGGCGGCCTTTCTGGGCTGGCGCCTGGTCGGTCTGGGCCAGCCAGTGCGATTGTTGGTGACCGGACCGGGCATCGAGTTGTGGCTCAACCTGCGTCGCCCAGCCGATGTGGCGGCCGCTTGTCAGCGCCTGGCGCAGGCCCATGCTCAATTAGCGCACACCCATTTGCGCGATAGCGAAGCGCCGGCCGTCGGCCGGATCCAGGCTGTGTTGGCGGGGCGGCCGACGCTTTGGATGCTGTCTGACCTGGATCACTGGACACCGGCCTCACTGGATCTGGCTTTGCCGATGCAGCGGTTAAATGCCTTGACCCTGTTGCAACCCATCGATGCAGTTGAAGCCGAGTTGCCCGCCGTGGGAACGCTGTCGGTTGAAAGCCGGTCGGGCGATCGTAAAGCCCGTGAACAGCGCCTTTCGACGGACTCTGCCCGGGTTCGGCACCGTCATCGCCAAGCCTTTAACGAGCGTCAGGACAGCTGGCAACAATGGTCCGGACGGCGCCAGGCTCGCTGGTTGCCGATAACCAGCCAAACGTTTAACTGGTCGGAGGTGCGCCAATGGCCGCTGCCGATCTGAACCGTCTGAGCGAGCAACTGCTGGCCAACACCGCACCGCCAGCTCCCTCGGCCTGGCCGCCTCCCTGGCCGGTCTGGGCTTTGGGTGTGTTGCTCGTGGGTGCGTTGCTGGCGGGGTGGTATTACCGGCACCGCAGCAAACGCCAGCGTCATTATCTGAAGGCGTTGCGACACCTGAAAAAACGCCCGCCACAAAGTCGCTTACGTTTGTTGCATGCCTTGTTGCGCAATGCCGGTGGCGCCCAGGTGCGACAGCTCAGTGCCGAGGCGTTTGCCGAGCAAGTCGCCCGGACCTTGGGGCAATCGACCGCTCCGGCTTGGGTGAATGCTCACTATCGGCCGCGTACCGTGCGCATTAATTGGCGCGACGCGCGCCGGCTGATTCGTCGGTGGTGCCGGTGATCTTTGCCTGGCCCTGGGCGTTATTGGCGCTGCCATTGCCCTGGTTGCTGTGGTGGCAATTGCCCGCGCGCGCAACGGCCGACCGTTTGCAGCATCCTTTGATGCAACGGTGGTTGGGGTCCCATCGTGATCAGGAACCGGCTCGGTCCGGCCGCAGTGGTTTTTGGTTATGGCTGGTGTGGCCTTTGTTGATCGTGGCGCTGGCGCGACCCCAGACGCTGGGACCGCCACTCATTCCGGCGCAGCCGGGTCGCAGCCTGATGCTGGTGGTCGATCTGTCGATGAGCATGGCTGAAGCCGATATGCGTTGGCAGAACCAGACGATCAGTCGCTATCAAGCAGTCCAGGCCGTGGTCGGTGATTTTGTACGGCAGCGTCGCGGCGACGCTTTGGGACTGATCGTTTTTGGTGATTTTGCGGCCTTACAGGCGCCACTCACTCCGGACGTTGATGCTGTTGAAGGGGTGCTGGCCACCTTGCAGCCGGGCATGGCCGGCAGTCGCACCGCCATTGGCGATGCACTGGCACTGGCGGTGCAGCGACTGCGCCAGTCACAAGCCGACAATGCGGTGATCATTCTGCTGTCCGATGGCGCGAACACCACGGGTGAAGTCTTGCCGGCACAAAGCGCGGAAGCGGCCGAGGCCAGTGGTATTCGGGTGCACAGCATTGGTTTTGGTGCCGAACCTCGGTTGGGTGTGTTTACCATGAGCAACAGCGCGGTCGATGAAGCCGCGCTGTCAGCCATTGCCGACCGAACCGGCGGACGCTATTTCCGCGCCCGCTCCACCGAAGAACTGGCGGCGGTGTACCAACAGCTCAATGCGTTGGAGCCCAGCCCGCAGCGATCTCTGAACAGTCGCCAAACCCACGATTGGTTTTGGGTGCCCGCGCTGGTGGCTCTGGTGCTGTTGGCATTAGGCCGTTGGTTGAGCGGCCGAAGGAGCCGCGCATGACTTGGTTGCGTCCCTGGCTGTTGCTGCTGATTTTGCCTTGGGTTCTGGGCTGGCTCTGGTGCTGGCGTCGGCGCCGCAGTGGCAGCTGGTCACGGCTGATTGAACCGGACTTGCTGAAAGCGCTCGATCATCAGGCCGGACGTGACCCCGTGGGTCATCAATGGATGCTGGGTCTGGCGGGTGTACTGATCATCGTCGCCTTAGCCGGACCGGCACGGACCCAGACCAGCACGACCGGTTTGAGTACCGGCAATCTGGTGGTGATCCTGGACAATACACTGTCGATGGCGACGGAAGACCTGACGCCGTCACGGCTGGAGCGAGCCCGCCGTACCGTACTCGACTGGGCCGGCTCCGGCTTGTTTGAACGCACCGCCGTCATTGTCTATTCCGCCTCAGCGCATTGGTTGATGCCTTTGACCGAAGACGCCCAGACTCTGGCGTTGCAGTTGGAGCAGCTCGATCCCTTTCAAATGCCACGTTACGGCAACCGCCCGGATCTCGCCTTCCAGTTGCTGGCGGAGAAAGAGGCGCAACTGGCTGGCCAACCGCTGCATCGGCTCTGGCTGACGGACGATCCGGGCGGCGACAGGCTCGACGTGATCAACAGTGACAACAGCAGCGGTGGCAGCACCTGGATTATGCCCGTCGGGACCGAAGAAGGTGGGCCGATATCCTTGCCCAATGGCGATGGGTTTGTGACCGACGGTGACCGTCTGGTGGTCGCCAGTCTGAACCGCGACGCCTTTCAACGCGCGGCCCGGCGACTCGATGGTCAATTGCTGGCGTTGGGGTCTGAACCACCCGTTGAGTGGTTGACGGTTCGCCGCAGTATCGGTCTGGCCGGGTCGTCGCTTCAGGATATCGGTCCGTGGTTATTGCTGCCCGCCCTGCTGTTGCTGCTGCCCTGGTATCGACGAGGGCTGGTGTTCCTGGTGCCATTGATGGGCACCTCGGCATTGCTTTGGCAGCCGCTGCCGGTGGCCGCCGACACACTGTGGCAAAACGCCGAACAAAAGGCTTATCAAGCTTGGCGTCAGGGGGATATCGATCGGGGACGAGACTTAACCGAGCGCCCAGAATTACAAGCTCAGCTCGCCTTCGAAGCCGGTGACTATGCCACGGCTGCGCAGTATTGGGCGCAGCTCAATGATGCCGATGCACATTACAATCGCGCCAATGCACTGGTGCATCTGGGCGAACTGGAGGCGGCGCTGGAGGCTTATGATCAGGCGCTGGCTCAGAGTGATCACCCGGCGGCGCAGTACAATCGCCAGTTGGTGGCCGACTTTCTGGCGCGGCATCCGCCGCCACAAGCGGATGAGTCGGAAGAGGCAGACGACCGACCGAGTGAATCGCTCGACCTTGAGCAAGGTGACTCTTCCGCCCAATCGTCAGCGGGCGAAAACTCCGCCGAAGCCGCCTTGGAGGCCCAGCAGCGGGTGCAGAATGCGCGGCTCGAACAACTGCTGAATCGAGTGCCACCACCCCGGGGCAATCTGTTAGAACGCCGGTTGCAGCAGGAATACCGGCAGGCACCGACTACCGATCCAGGGGCGACGCTATGGTAGCTCGTCGGCTGTGTCTGGTCTTGGCGCTCGTATTGGCTCAGACAGCCGCCCGGGCGGCGGTGGAGGCCGAGGTCGACCGCACTCGGCTGTATCAGGACGAACACCTGGAACTCACCATCCGCGCTAATCCGGACAGTGCTCGTTACCCGCTGGATCTAACGCCCCTGTCGGCGCTCTTTGACATCGATCAGCAAACCCAGGGGCAGCGTCTGCGTCGCTCCAGTAACGGCAGTATTCAAGCGTGGCGCGAATGGCATCTGTGGTTACGCCCGCGTCATATTGGCACCTTGCAGGTGCCGTCCTTCCGTTTTGGGGATGAGCGCAGTGAACGCATTCTAATTGAGGTGCTCGACCCGGCTAACCGAGGCGATGCCTTACCGGCCGATGCGGTCCGGCTGGAGGTCACGGTTGATGAACGCGAGCTTTATATCGGACAGCCCACCCAGATAACGCTCGACCTGTGGTATCAGGTGCGTTTGCAGGGCGAATACGACGATCTGAGTTTTGGCGATTTCAACATCGAGCTGCTTGATGAAAGCAACGTCACTGAATACCGCAATGGCAGCCAGATTCGACGCTTTCGGCTGAAGTACCGCCTGATCGCGGACCACCCCGGGCAACTGGAGATTCCGCCGATTCGCTTTGTGGGTCGGTATCAGGCCGGGCCTTATGGCGAGTGGCGGTCGGTGGAGCGGACTCATCCGGGCATCCACATGGCCGTCAAACCCATCCCCGATGAATACCCCGATGACGCTGCCTGGTTACCTGCCAGAACCTTAACGCTCAGCGATAATCTGCCCGAGCAGTTACAACTGACCGCTCATGCGCCCCAGGACTGGACCGTGATTACCGAGGTCGATGGGTTGCCGCCGACGCGGCTGCCCGATCCCCTGGCCAATATGACGGACGAAAGCTGGCGGCTGTATCGCAACGCACCGGAGTTCAATGATCGTCAGCGCCGCGATCTGGCGGCCTTGGTGTTGACGGACCCCGGTCGTCAGCGTCTGCCGGCCCTAAGGTTGCCCTGGTGGGATCTGCAGCGCGATCAGTTAGCCTATGCGGAGTTACCTGCGCGGACCATTGACGTACTGCCCGAAGCCAGTCAGGCATTGCAGCCAACGCCGCTGCCGACCGAGGCGCTGCCGGAATCCGTCCTGCCTGTGCGCACCATCTGGCCCTGGATCAGCCTTGCCCTGGGTTTGGGCTGGTTGCTGACGGGTATGCTGATCTGGCGTAAGCGCCGCAGCCGGCCCGCCGCGCCATCCACGCGGCCCGTTAAGCCAAAGCCATTGCGACCGGCCCAGTTACTGGATGAGCGTGATCCATTGCGCTTTCGACGGGCCGTACTGGATTGGTTGGTGCAGGAAGGGGTTGAGCCCTACCAATCACTGGCGCAACTGCCCGCGTCCGCAGCCGCCATTTGGGGGCGAGTAAATGCCAGCCTCTATGGCCCCGAACCGTCTGCGGCGCCCAGTCGCGCCGAGCGGAAGCGGTTATTGAGCGCGTTGCTAAAGCAACAGCGACAGGGGTCACCGAGCAAAGCCGATCCGGCGCAGCTTTACCCCGACTGATCCGACGGTAACCAGCGCGCTAACATGGCGGCTAATGCCTGGCGGCGCAGGGGTTTGGTCAGATAACCATCCATGCCCGCCTCCAAGGCTTCGCGCTGATGGTCCATCATGGCGTGAGCGGACAACCCGATGATGGGAATCTGTCGCAAGACATCATCCTCAAGCGCGCGAATCCGCCGCGATGCTTCGTAGCCATCCATCACCGGCATTTCGCAATCCATCAACACCAGATCGAAGGGCTCGGACTGCAGCCGATTCAGGGCTTGTTCGCCGTTGACGGCCAACACCACTGACATGCCTAAAGAATGCAGCATGCCCTCGGCCACCCGTTGATTGACCACGTTATCTTCAACCAGCAACAGGTGAGCCGGACGCAACGGACGCTGAGGTGTTTCAGGGTGCGGCAATGACGACGGCTGAGCGACTTCGCCCTGATGCTGGCTCAGTTCAATCTCGAACCAGAACGTCGACCCTTGCCCCACCTGGCTGGTGAAACCGATCTGGCCGTTCATTAACTCCACCAGTCGTTGGCAGATGGCCAATCCCAAACCGGTGCCACCATATCGGCCCTGACTGTGAGCCTGAAAAAAGGCATCGAACAGCGCGTTCTGACGATCCTGGCGGATGCCAATACCGGTGTCGCGAATTTCAAAATGCATCTGATCGGCACGATCGGTAGAGCGCACTCGCACCTCAATCTGCCCATGATCGGTAAATTTCAGCGCATTGCCGAGCAGGTTTAACAGCAGCTGACGCAAGCGATTGGGATCACCGTTGACGCGTCGCGGCAGATCCGGGTCGAGCGATACAGTCAGCGCGATACCTTTGTCTTCTGCCGGCTTAATAAATAATGCCAGCGTTTCATCAACCAGGTCGGGCAGATCGAAATCGATGATTTCCAATTCCAGTTTGCCCGCTTCAATTTTCGACAGGTCGAGGATGTCGTTCAAAATGGTGGTCAGCGCTTGAGCCGAATTGAGAATGGTGGCCAGGTAGTCGTGTTGAGTCGGGTTTAATTCGCTGTCTTGCATCAGCTCGGCCATGCCGATAATGCCGTTCATCGGTGTGCGAATTTCATGGCTCATGTTGGCCAGAAATTCATTCTTGTGCGCATTACTGATGCGCAACTGCGTCAACGTATCTTCCAGCTCCTGCGTGCGTTGTTGTATCTGTAACTCGAGGTTTTGCTGATGTTGTTTAATGCGTAAGGAACGGTCGGCCAGTTGTATTTGTAAGCGATTCAGCGTGACTGCTAACAAGCCAATTTCGTCTTCTTCGCGGGCCAGCCAACCCGGTAACAACTGAGCGCGAAAGACATCGTCTTCGGGTTCGATGGTGGCAATCACATCTTGCATAGCGCGCAGTCGGTTCTCAACCAGGTAGCGCACTGAGATGGCCGTCACCAAGATCAAGATAAAACACAGCAAGATCGAACTGAGGACGGTAAAGACCAGGTTGTTCAAGCTTTCACCGAGAATAATACCCGCATCGGAATACACCACCGCACGGCCGACGGAATACTCCACACCATTGGCGGGGAAGACGATGTCGAGCGTAAAACGCAGTCGTTTATTGAACAGATTGCCGATGCTTTCAACGTGGATGTCGGGGTAACCAGGCAATTCGAAATGTTGGCTGACACCGGGCCAAGTCCGTGAAGGACCACGCCATTCGTTGAGCGAAATGTCTTCGGAAATGATGTACACCGCGGTGATCAGCGCGTGTTCATAGAGCAGGTCGGCAGACGCCTGGATCTGAATGGGGTCAAAACTCCATAAAGCGTTGGCGAGAACATCCCGGCTGCTCGCCAGCGTGAAGGCAATTTCACGAGCGCCCGATTCCTCTTCTTCGGAATACTCAAGGCTCAATTGTATCGTGGTGGTGATGACAACGAGGGTGACGAACAGGCCAGCGATCCAGACCAATAAACGTCGAGATAAGGAGGGTCGTTTCCGGGATGGGGCCAAGACAGAGTTGGGCACAGCGCTCTTCCACTAAGCGAACAGACAACAAGTGGAAAGAGTGTAGTTCAGCTCACTGCAGAATGCCGTGAGCTGAGAAGGAAAGCGGGCAATACCGTGGCGTTGCCCGATTTTTTATCAGCCTTTGCCGCGACCGGCGCGTTTGCGCTCGTTTTCGGTCAGCAGCTTTTTGCGCAGACGGATGGATTCTGGGGTGACTTCCACCAGCTCATCGTCTTCGATAAATTCCAGCGCCTGTTCCAGAGTATGACGAATCGGCGGGCTCAGCGTGGTGGCTTCGTCAGTACCGGAGGCACGCACGTTGGTGAGCTGTTTGGCCTTGGTCGGGTTCACCACCAGGTCGTTATCGCGGCTGTGAATACCGATGATCTGACCTTCGTAGATTTCTTCACCGTGACCGAGCAACAGACGGCCGCGATCCTGCAACTGGAACAAGCTGTAGGCCAGCGTCTTGCCTTTGGCCATGCTCACCAGTACGCCGTTTTGGCGACCGGACATTTCGCCACCTTTAACCGGGCCGTAGTGATCGAAGATCGAGGTCATGATGCCGGAGCCGGAGGTCAGTGTCAGGAACATGCCACGGAAACCGATCAGGCCACGTGACGGCACGATGAACTCGAGCTTGATGCGGCCCTTGCCATCGTTTTCCATGTTGGTCATCTCGGCTTTGCGCAAACCGAGTTCTTCCATCACACCGCCCTGGTGCTGTTCTTCGATGTCGATTACGACATGCTCGTACGGCTCCTGAACTTCGCCGTCGATCACTCGTTGCACCACTTCCGGACGCGATACTGCCAGTTCAAACCCTTCGCGGCGCATGTTTTCGATCAACACCGACAAGTGCAGCTCACCGCGACCGGAGACTTTGAATTTGTCCGCAGTTTCGCCCTGTTCAACGCGCAGGGCGACGTTGGCAATCAGTTCCTGATCCAGGCGATCTTTTATATTGCGCGAGGTCACAAACTTGCCTTCCAGACCGGCGAAGGGTGAGTCGTTAACCTGGAAGGTCATGCTCACTGTTGGTTCATCAACGGTCAACGCGGGCAGTGCTTCAGGGGTGTTCGGTTCGCAAATCGTATCGGAGATGTTCAAGCCTTCGATGCCGGTGATGCAGACGATGTCGCCGGCTTCGGCTTCAGGCACTTCAACACGCTCCAGACCGTGGTAACCCATGACCTGCAGGATGCGACCTTTCTTCTTGCTGCCATCGCGGCCAACCACAACCACCTGATCGTTGGTCTTCAGCTTGCCGCGCTTGATGCGGCCGACACCGATAACACCGACGTAAGAGTTGTAGTCGAGGGCGGAAATCTGCATCTGCAGCGGGCCGTCCATTTCGACGTTGGGCGCTTTCACCTGCTTGGTGATCATTTCGAACAGCGGCGTCATGTCGTCAGCCATGCTCTCCGGATCATCACCGGCGATGCCGTTCAACGCAGAGGCATAGATGATCGGGAAGTCCAACTGTTCGTCAGTCGCGCCGAGGCGGTCAAACAGATCGAAGACCTGATCCATGACCCAATCCGGACGGGCGCCCGGGCGGTCGATCTTGTTGATGACAACAATGGGGTTGAGGCCTTTTTCGAACGCCTTGGAGGTCACGAAACGCGTCTGTGGCATCGGGCCGTCGACGGCGTCGACCAGCAACAGCACCGAGTCGACCATCGACAATACCCGCTCCACTTCGCCGCCGAAGTCGGCGTGTCCGGGAGTATCGACGATGTTGATGCGATAGTCCTGCCACTTAATGGCCGTGTTTTTGGCCAGAATGGTAATACCGCGCTCACGCTCCTGGTCATTGGAGTCCATGATGCGCTCGGCGCCCTGGTCCTTGCGGCCGAGGGTGCCGGACTGCTGCAGCAGCTTGTCGACCAGGGTGGTTTTACCATGGTCAACGTGGGCGATGATGGCGATATTACGCAGGTTCTCGATCACAACTTCAGGGTCCGGGGGAAATAAGGGGCGCGCATTATAACCGCTTAGGCTGAATAAAAAAGGATCAGTTTGGCGCTGTGCGCCGGAAGACGCGAAACGGGAGACGCTGGACGCTGTGTTAGTGGTCTTTGGCGTCTCCCCTAAGCGTTTAGCGTCTATGGATACAACTGCACTATCCCGCTACTGGCATACATATCCGCCACCAGCCAGATTTGTTCGAACGGGTGGCCGTCGGGCACGCTGATGTGGTGTTGCAGCGCTTCGATGTCGGTGCGCGACCAGTGCGGGTTGGCGTTGCGGATGACCAGCCAGACGCGGTCGCTGTTGTAAGTTTTCTCGGCTTTCATCGCCAGGATGCGATTTAACGCCCGCAGCAGACGTCCATCGGTATCGCTGGCATTGAGTTCGGCCAGCTCGCGCACCGTCGCGTCGCTGAGGTCGCGGCCGAGAATGGCCATGGCTTCGGCTTCACTGCCGTAGAGGTGAGCGATTTCCAGGTCCAGACGTTCGCCATCAAGAAAACAGGAGACATCGGGCTTATCCGGCCGGTTGTGCCAGATATGCCGAATGGGCACCCCCTGATTGCGCTCCCAGTGGCGCATAAACAGCCGCGCCGCCTGATGTTCCAGTTCTATTTTTTCCTGTTCGGCGGGCGACATGGCGGGCGGTGTTTTGGGTGAGTTTGGGAGTATAGCGGGAAGTGGGAGCGTTACGCCGTCCGGACGGAAGACGCTTAACGGATTGGCGTCTCCCGTCTCCCGATGCGCAGCACCTAAGCGCCCTCCAGCGTGTTACCCCAGGAACACGCTGTAAACCGGATTCTCAGACTCATCCCAATACGGGTAGCCCAGTTCATCCAGCTTGGTGCGGAAGTTTTTCATGTCCGACTTGGGCACCTGAATGCCAGCCAAAACCCGGCCATAGGCCGCACCGTGGTTGCGGTAGTGAAACAGTGAAATGTTCCAGTTACCGCCCAGCGTGTTAAGGAATTTACCCAGCGCGCCCGGTCGTTCCGGGAATTCAAAGCGATACAGTCGTTCGTCGGCAATGTCGGGCGCATGGCCGCCTACCATATGGCGGATGTGCGATTTCGCGACTTCGTTGTCGGTTAAATCTAGCACCGCATGATCGGCGTCGCGCAGCGCCTGCACCAGTTCCTGGCGCTCTTCGTTGCTGCTGATTTTCACACCCACGAAAATCTTCGCTTCGTTGTCGTCGGCGTAGCGGTAATTGAATTCAGTCACAGCCCGTTTGCCGATGATCGACACAAACTGCTTAAATGCACCGGGTCGTTCCGGAATGGTGACCGACAAAATCGCTTCGCGGTGTTCACCGACTTCGGCGCGCTCGGCAACATAACGCAGGCGATCAAAGTTGGTGTTGGCGCCGGAGGAGATGGTCACCAGCGTCTTGCCTTCCCAGCCTTCGCGGGCCACGAATTTCTTCATGCCCGCAACGCTGGTAGCACCGGCTGGCTCGGTGATGGAACGGGTGTCGTCAAAGATGTCTTTAACCGCTGCGCAGATTTCATCGGAGCTCACGGTGATGACTTCATCGATGTGGTCTTTGCAGATCTTCCAACCGTGTTTGCCGATTTGGGCCACCGCAATGCCGTCGGCAAAGATGCCAACCTGATCCAGGGTCACTCGCTTTCCCGCTTTCATGGCGGCGGACAGGCAAGCGCTTTCCTCGAATTCAACGCCGATGACTTTGATCTGCGGTTGCAGGTATTTGATGTAAGCCGCCATACCCGCCGCCAAGCCGCCGCCGCCAACCGGAATAAAAACGGCGTCGATGGGTGCGCCACGGTGCTGATGCAGAATTTCGCGCGCCACTGTGCCTTGACCGGCGATGATGTCCGGGTCGTCGAAGGGGTGAATAAAGGTCAGGCCTTTTTCGGCTTCCAGTTTTTGCGCGTGGGCCAGGGCTTCGTCGAACGAGTCGCCCACCAATACCGCTTTACCGCCACGCGCACGGACGTTGGCGACTTTGATGTCCGGCGTGGTCTTGGGCATGACAATGGTGGCTTTCACGCCCATCAGCCGCGCCGCTTCAGCCAGGCCCTGAGCATGGTTGCCCGCTGAGGCGCAGATAACGCCTTTGGCCAGTTGTTCTTCGTTCAGCGTGGTCATCTTGTTGTAGGCGCCGCGCAGCTTAAACGAGAACACCGACTGCAGGTCTTCGCGTTTAATTAAAATCTGGTTATTCATCCGGCGGCTGAGAAAGGCGGCGGGTTCCAAAGGCGTTTCGATAGCAGCATCGTAGACTTTGGCGTTGAGGATTTTCTTAACGTACTGTTCGAGCATGAACGAATCCTACTGTCCGGATGAATGGGGCGCGCTGGGCGCTTTAGGATTGTACGGTTTTTGCTACAGCCCGGAAATGCACGACGGCCGCGAATTGCGGCATACTGTTTTTCAACCTAGGTCCCTTTGCGGGCTATAATGCAGCCAGAGATGACGAGAGACCGATATGGATCAGAACGAATTGAAACAAGCTGTCGCCGAGGCGGCACTCAAGTTCATTAAGCCGGACCTTAAGCCTGAGGCCATTATTGGCGTCGGCACCGGCTCTACTGCTAATTGCTTTATTGATGCGCTGGCCACTGTCAAAGACGAGTTTCGCGGCGCGGTCGCCAGCAGTGACGCCACCGCTGAGCGGTTGCGCGGTCATGGCATTGAGGTGTTTGAGCTGAACGAGGTCGACAAGTTAACGGTCTATGTCGACGGTGCCGACGAAGCCAACCGTAAGCTGCAGTTGATCAAAGGCGGTGGCGCGGCGCTGACGCAGGAGAAAATTGTCGCTTCTGTGGCGAAAACTTTTATCTGCATCGCCGATGAATCCAAGGCGGTGCAAAAGCTCGGCAGCTTCCCCTTGCCAGTGGAAGTGATTCCGATGGCACGCAGTGCTGTGGCCCGCAAACTGCAGGCCATGGGGGGAAATCCGGTGTATCGCGAAGGGGCTGTGACTGATAACGGCAATCAGATTCTCGATGTCTTTGAACTGGATATCGACGACGCTGTCGCGCTGGAAAAAGAGATCAACAACATTCCCGGCGTGGTGACCAACGGCTTGTTTGCGTTGCGTCCGGCCGATGTTCTGTTGTTGGGAACACCTGATGGCGTCAAGCAACTCACTGTCATCAACACCATGGCCGAAGACGGCGAATTTTACTGAGGCGTACCTCAGTCAGCCCTGGGCCAGGACGGCCCAGATGGCCCAAAACGCAATCAGCACCAATAGTAAACCCAGTCCACGACCCCAGCGCTGTTGCGTGCTTTCCTGCACCAGCCATTCCCCGGCGCGCGGTGAACGACTTCCCCAGATCAGAATCAGAGCGTCGGCCAGCGGCCAGATCAGTGCCAGCACAAACAGCCAGACCGATGCTCCAGTCCAGGCCAACAGCAAAGCCGTGTGGGTAAACAGCGCCAGCCAAAGCGTTACCGACAGCACCGTTGCCAGCACAATGGCGCTGCTGGTGGTTCGGAACAGGGGATGGTCTGGGTCGGCAATAAAGGTACGGGTCCAAAAGCGCGTCCATAACCACAGCGCAGTCATCACCCCACTGAACACCACCATTGCCGGACCGGCCGGATTTGATGCGGCCCAGTGGAATAACAGCCAAGCCAGGAGCAATGCCAGAACAGTGGTTGCTACAAAACGCGAGATAACGACAGGCAACAGGCGGTCGGGCTGTGCGCGTAGGGCGCGAATCAGTTCAAATCGGAGGGCGTCAGGCGAAGCGACCAGGGCAACGGCCAGAACGAGGGCAATCAACAAACTCACAACCGGGCATCCAAGGGTTAGCTTTGCGCCGCATTCTAGGCTGCTCGGCTGCACTAAGGCCAGTCAGCGGCAACCGCTTTACGGTTGCCGCCGGCGTTATTAGTCGACGCGGTGCCAAGTCTGGGTGCGACCGATCAAGGCGAAACCGAGATAGCCACGGACTTCCAATTGGCTGCCACCTTCGGTGACTTTGAGTTGGGCGCTGTATTCTTTGCCGTTTTGAGGATCGAGAATATTGCCGTCGACCCACTCGTCGCCATCTTGCTCCAGGCCCCAGATGATGTTCAGGCCAACCAGCGGCTGGTTGCGACGTGACCCTTTGCATTCGGTACAGACCGGGTTGGGTTCGGTCGGGTTGAGCAGCTCAACGATTTCACCTTTCAGTTCACCGCCATCGTTCCAGATGCGCACGATGCTTTTGGCTTCGCCGGTTTCATCGTCGATGGTGCGCCAGTTGCCTTCAGCGGACATGGATTCGGCAAAAGCAGTCAGGGGCAGCAACATGCCCAGGGTGATCACAGCAGAAATAAGGCTTTTCATTGTTGTTGTACCGTTTGTGATAAGGATGCACGCAACATAGCAAATTCCGACCCCGGCTCAAGCCCGGATGAGCAGTTCGTGACGTTTATTCAACATTACTGCGAGGACTGTAACGATCCGCCGAATCGCTGCGGGCAATCGGGCTACTGTCCGGCTTCAACGTCCAGCGTGATATCGGCCCCGGCTTTGGCGGGCTGACCATGCAACAGCGCCCACAGTGGCCGGGCGACAATATCGGTTTCGGCAAAGCGGTAGTGTTCGCCGAAGGTGTCGACGGCCTGTTGCTGTTGCATGAGCATGGCTCGGTCTTGACGAAAGAGGGTCTCGGCAAAGGGTTTAAACAACGCAAAACGCAGGCTGGCGGGCAGCCACGACTTGGGTGCATAAAGACGGGCAAACATGCCGGTTTCGCGATCGCTGCGGGGCACAAAGAACAACACCACGCGCAGCAGAATTTTGCCCTGTTTCAGATAATCCAACTCGACCCGGCCGGGCAAATCAAAACGGCCAACGTTGACGTCAACACCCGGATCAAATAACCGGTTAATCCAGCCATTCTGTTGTTGGGTTAATGTGAATTCAGTACGAAAGCCGCCGTCATGGACGCTTTGTGAAGTCGCCATCTGTTGTGCACCGCGATTACGCAACAGGCCTTTATGCACATAGGGTGTGTGACACGGGTCGAGAAAATTTTCGATGCTTTGAAAAAAGTTGCAGGGCAGACGGCGGTAAGCACTGGCGTAAACGTAGTCGGGTAAGTCGGAATATCCTAATGGACTGTCTTGACCGTCTTGCAAGCGTGTCCATAACAAACCGTCGCGCTCAACCAGCGGGTATGCCTCCAGTTTGGCGTGGGTACGGCACCTGGCTGTGCCGGGTGTGTGTTGTAACTGACCGGCGGCATCAAACGCCCAGCCATGATACGGGCAGACCAGTTGATCACTGGCAATAAACCCCTGCGACAGCGGAATTAACCGGTGCGGACAGCGATCGGAAAACAAGCGCGGCTGACCGTCCAGTCGGGCCAGCACCAGCGGCATGCCCATCAGTGAAACGGCGACGGGCTTGGTCGTTAAATCCCGGCTGGCCAATAGAGGATGCCAGCAACCGGCGACACCGGAGTAGGGGAAATCGGCAACTGGCTTCACAGTTTGAATCGCTCCAGCAAAGGTCGATAAAAATAACGGCTGAGCCCGGATAACAAACGCCAGACAGAACGCCGGTAGAAGCTGAGATGACGCACATAAATATAACTGTATTCAATGGCGGCTTCACCGCCCCGGCGACGTTTAAAATCGGGCGAGCCAGCGCTGAGATTGAGTGTTAACTGACGATCCATGGCGTAGCGAATCACAAAGGCAATTAACCGACGGTAGAGTGCCCGTTGAATGGGCTGGTCGGTGTCGTAGCCGATCACCGGCGCAGTCAGTGTTTGGTCGACACCATAGAGGCCTGCAATGCCGACAAGCTGGTTGCGATAAAAAAGGCCGTAGAGTTCGAGTAAGCCGTTGGCCGAAAAGACACGAAACCAGTCGGCACTGAACTGAACATTGTGGCGGCTGTATTTATCGATATAAAGCTGGTTATACAGGCGCTCAGCGCGCGCCATTTGCGCTTTGTCGTTCGGGTCTAATAACTGGAAACGCCAGTCGGGCTGTTGCAGCAATCGATCATCAATGCGTGCATTGTGACGCGCCCACCAGCGATCGTGATCGCGATACAGATACACCTGACGAGTCACCACGGGCAACCAGCCGTCTTGCTGTGCTTGGTGAATAATGGCTGCATTCTGAGTGGCGTTGAGCGAACGCAACATGACAGTGTGATGTGGAAATTTTTCCACCGCTAGTTGACGCAATTGAGCGAGGTTCAGGTGCTGCCATTGGTCTGAGTAGACATTGGTCGACAAACATTGATTGTTCAGCACCTGCAGTCGATCCAGCTTTGCCAACCGCAACGGTCCCGATAAAACCGCAATGAGTATTCTGCTTAAAGCGCGCAGTGCAACCGACCGCAGTTTGGGCAGTTCATCCTGGGCGTAACCGATGATCTGAGTCAGCGGAGACACCACCCAGCCATTATCTGGATGCGCTTCATTAACACTGGTGGGGACCAGTACATCGCCTTGTTGGTAAAGCACAAAGTCGGTTTGGACATTGCGGATCAGGTTGGGTTGCTGCATTTGCTCAAAGAAACAGCGATTCTGTTCGGTCGCGTTCAACATAAGGGAGTGCCCTTCGGTTGTGGACCGTTCCATTCGATATCGAAGGTGCTGACATCGGTCATCGGTTTGCGCCAGCGGATCATGCGAACCACCATCTCCAACAGTGCAAGCCAGGGCGCTCGTCGTTTTAACGGTGCTTGTTTATCTTTGAGCACATCGTCGGCGCGACGATAATCGTGTAGCAGTTGCCTGAAGTGACCTTGCCTCAATGCCGGTAAACCAAACATCACCGGTAAAGAGAAGCCCACCCGGAATGCCCGGGCATTACCGTCTGCAACGTGAAAATGACCTTCGCGATTAAGCTGCAAGCGCTCTCTTAAAAGATGCAGACCGCTGGTTGCTCTCGGGTTGCATTCGAGGCAAAAAAGCTCGCCGTCTCGGTCGATAAAATCGAAAGCCGCCTGACCGTGAAAACCGGTTTTCTGGCCAAACTGTTGTGCAAACGCCTGCAGTCTTGAGTCGCTTATCGGATCGAAATAACTGGACGCCGCCTGGTTTAATAAATAACACGGTTGATAGGCCTGATGGGCCATCAACTGACCGTTTTCGAACAACGCATAATTACACAGCGCACGGCCCTCAATCCGTTCTTGTTGCACCCACGGATAGTCAGTATGGATTTGATCGGTACGCAGTACCCCAGGCTTTGCTTGGGCGACAAATTGCCGACCAAAACGTGAATACACCGGTTTTAAGATGGTGTTCTGTTCGTCGGTTATTTGCTCAGCGGATTCGCATAAACGGGTAGCCGGCGTTCGAACCGACGCCAAGCCATCGAGCAGCGACAATGACTGATATTTATGATGCAGCTGAAACAGTAATGACTGTTCGGGCATCAACCATTTAGCGCCCGATCCACACTGAGCACGCGCCTGTGCCAGATAAAAAATTTCCTCACAGGTTGGGATCAATAAATCGATGTTCTGACGGTGTAAAAACTGCTTCAGTTGCAGCGTGAAAGCATTCATTTCTAATGCTGGTGGTGGTAATTGCAAGTAGCCTTGAATGCCATTTACGAAGCGACCCAACGGCCACTTCAGGCTGTCGGCCAGCCAGACGTTATGACCCCCTGCCAGTGCCAGTCGCGCCCACTCCAGGGCGACCGGTGCCCGAGCGCCGGTAATCAGGACGTCCATAAATTCATGACTCGGCGTTGTTTATTCGTGGCTGTCCAAAGTGGCGCAGGTGCTTTATCGATTTGCAGCGTGTCGATCACTCCGAGACTGATGAATAAGGTGCGCAATGCTTGTTCGATGTCGCTGTGGCGGTCATCGCTTTCGATGCGAATTCGGGCTGCGTCGATTTGACTGATGCGATAATCCAACGGCTGGTCGCTGGCTAAGGCGATGGCGCGATAGATCAAGTCGGGCAGAACGGTTATATCGCTTTCAATGCCTGGCAGTTTTAACACGTCGCCACTGCGGCCACCGATGCTGGCGATGGCGCGGAATACGCCGGGTGCATCGCCTGCTTCAATCACATCATCGAGGTGGTAGCGAATGATGGGCTGTGTGCGTCGCCGGAAGTCGGTGATGATGGGGGAAAAATGAGTGCGTTGCTGATTAAGCCAGTGCGGTTCGATATGCACCGCATCTTCGTTCCAGCGCAACACACCATCGCGATGCGTACAGGCCAGAAAACCTTCCGTGCATTGGTAAATTTCGTGAATCGGGCACGCAAAACGATGGGCCAGCAATTGACGGTCGCTCGGTGTCAGAACCTCGGCACCAGAGATTACCAGAGAGGGGCTTAATGTCTGGCTGTGATGGGCACACCATTGCAACGCCTGTGCACTACCAACCAGCAAGGTCGGCTGAAAGGCTTCCAACTTGGCCAGCCACTGTTCGGCGGGTTGAGTGACATCGGCGTAGTGAAATTGAATGCGGCCTTTGCCTACGGTTTGATACAGCGGGCTGTCGGCGCGCAAGAGCAACGCAACGCGCTGGCGTGCAAAAAGTGAGGGTAATAATTTAGCGAGAATGACACCGGCCCACTCTAAGCGTTCTTGGCGTGATACCAAAAATAAGCCCCGTTGACCGGATGTGCCGGACGACAAACCCACGGTGACATCACCCAGGTGTGATTGACTGAAATCGCGACTCAGTTCTGCTTTCAACGCGCGTTCGAATAAGTGATCGCGTTTCAGGTTGCGGGTGTTCAGTTGATCGAAGTTCGCCATCATCGTGGCTTTATCCATCAACGGAAACGCCTCCAGCGGTTGGCCTTGATAGTCACGGTACAGTGGTGAGTGTTCACAGACCCAATCAAGGTGCTGACGCAGCTTTTTCTGTTGCCAGTTTTCCAGGTGCGAGCGTGAGGAAAACTGCCTTAAGCGTGTCGCTGCCAGGTGGCGCAGGATGGTCAGCTTTTCCATAACTCTGATTCCTATTAGCGATCAGCGCATCCAGCCTTGTTTCAATAACTGCTGTGATGTTTCCTGGCAGTGTGATGGCACAAATTGAACACGGTCGGCCGTTTGTTCGTAACACTGTCTGAGTTTGTTCAGAGTGTCGACGTAAACCCGGCGATCATCACACAGAATATTGGCCAACCAATGCTGGTTAATGCCATCGCGCAGATTATCGATCAGCCAACAGGCATCAGCGAGGAAGAATATAAAGCTTTGCTGCAATCGAACCAGTAACCCAATTTGTCCCGCGGCGTGCCCAGGTAGATTGACCAGATACAATAACTGGTCGTTAAAAAGATCGGTCGCGGATAGACCCACTGGTCCACTGTCCATTTGCAGAATGTCGCCGAGGTCTAATTCAAATTGATCGGTAAACGTCAGACGGTTTTCCGCCTCAGCGGGCAGTAATTCGCGCAGATAACCTTTTTGTAAACGTTGCAGACGATTGCGTTCGGTTAAGAATCGATAACCACCTGGATGACAATGCAGACGCGCCTGGTCAAAGTCGCAGATCCCCGCAACGTGGTCGCCGTGAAAATGCGATAACACCAGATGCCGAATGTCAGACGCATCGATATCCAAAGCCGCCAGTTGTTCTTTGACGCTGTCTCCACCGGCCAGGGTGTGAGGCGTTACCAGCGCGTAAAAACGTTCTGGAAAATGCTGGGTACTGCGCGCGAACTGAGCGTGGTAGCCGGTGTCGAATAACAGTTTGCCTTCGCTGGGGTGATCGACCAATGCGACGCCGGCGGGAAAGTGCCGCGGTGCCAGGCCCGAACCGGGCTTCACCATGAAACCGGGGTGAACACAGTGACCGGATTCAAACCAGCGAACGCTGACGCCAGTGGACATAGCGTTGAATTCCTTCATCGATAGAAACGGTGGGTTGGTAACCTAATTCGTGGCGCGCACGGTCAATATTCAAGGTCTGATGAAAGTGAAACAGCGCCGCGCTGTAGCGCGTTAAAGTGGGTTCTGGTTGGCCAGGCCAATAGTGATGCAATTTTTCGGCAGCGGAAATAACCGGAGCCAGCAATGGATAAGGCAGGGGGCGAATACGTGTCGGCTCACCCAACTGTTCAAACAGTCGCGACAGCACATCGAGCAACTGCACCGGTTCACCATTGCTGATGTTATAGATCGATTCGGAGGCGACCTCACGGGTTGCTGCCAAAATGGCCGCGTCGGCGACGTTGTCGACATAGGTCAGATCAACGCGAGGATTACGCCCCGAAGGTAACCACAAATTACCATTGCGCACGGCCGCAATAATCCGCGGCAAAATGGCATTGTCGTGCGGGCCAAAAATACCCCGCGGTCGCAAAATAACGCTGTGCAGTGAACTGCGTTTAACCGCTTGTTCGGCGATGGCTTTGGTGGCGGCGTAGTGATTGCAAAAACGCTTTGGCAGGGTCTGGCTTTCGTGAATATCCAGCGCATCGCGAAATTGAAAATACAGACTGGGCGTGGAGATGTGCACAAAGCGTGGCACCTGCTGACGTTCAGCGGCAGCGAGCAAGTTGTCCGTGCCCTGAACATTGGCCTGATTAAAAGCGGTAAAGGATCCCCAAGGGCTGGACAGCGCGGCGCAATGAATGACGGCATCCACCGTGTGACAGGCTTGTTCGAGCGCCGACTTGTCGGTTAATTCAAGGGGGAAAAATTGCGCCGAAGTTTCGCTCGCCAGGGCATGGCCGAGGGCGCGATTACGGCCAGTGAAGGCGATTTCAAAACGGTCGTGATAGCGGCGGAGCAACGCTTGACCGAGCATGCCGGTGCCGCCGGTGATTAACAATTTCACAGTCGTAATACTCCCATTCCCAAGGCTAAGCCGGCCGCCGAACCAAAGAGTAACACGGTCTGCTGATCGCTCGTTGGCCGGTTGCGCAGTAAGTCGTCCAATGCGATGGGAATGGAGGCGGCGATCTGGTTGCCCAGGGTGGCAAAACGATTGATGACTTTATGGTTATCCAGGTTCAATTGCCGTACCAGATTGACCAGTCCGGCGTGGCTGGCCTGATGAGGCACGTAGTAATCGATGTCGGCGAGTGTCAGGCCCAACGGGGCTAATCCCTGTTGAATAAAGTCAGGCGCCAGTTGCGCGACCAGCCGGTACAGCGCTTTACCCTGCATTTCAAAATAGCTGCCTTCAGCGGCCGCCTCGGCACCGTATTGGCGTGGATGCAGGCCGCTTCCCCCGGCGCGAATCTGACACAGTTCATAGCCTTCGGGGTACGTACGAAAACGGCTGGTGAGCAGCCCGCTTTGGCACTCGCTGGCGTCGAGAATAAAAGCCGCTGCGCCGTCGGCAAACAAAGTGGCGGCTTCGATTTCGTGATCGTGCACCCCGATTTTGGCGACTTCGCTGGAGACGATCAAAATGCGTTGATAACGGCCGCGCGCCAAAGCGGCGTCGGCCAGATCGAGTGCCGCCAAAAACGATAAGCAGGTCGCGTTCACATCCATGCTGGCGATGGGCGTCGACGCGTTTAAGGTGCGTAATAAACCGGCCGCGTTATAGGGCAAGGCTTGATGATTGGTGCCGCTGGCGCACAGCAGTAAATCGACGTCGGCTAGCGAAAGGCCGGCGTCATTGAGCGCCCGTTGAGCCGCATGTGCGCCCATATAGAGTGAGGTTTCGTCGGGGGCGGCGTAGTGGCGTTTTTCCACGCCGAAACGCGAGCGGCAGCGGCCTTCGGGCAGGCCTAATCGCTGATCCAGTTGCTCGGCGCTGATGGCATTGCGAGGCAGGTAGCTGGCGCTGGCACGAATGATAAAAGACATGGCTTGGTCTCTTGTACGCTGCCGCTGCAGCTTAGTCGTTAACCAGCATGGCGAAGCGCGCACCGGTCAGCTGTTGCAGGGCCGGGGTCGCTAATTCTAGATCCAGACCGCGCTTGCCGCCACTGACAAAGAGTGTGGCTAAGTGTTCTGCGCTGCTGTCGATGACGGTCGGCAAGCGCTTTTTTTGTCCCAATGGACTGATGCCACCCACCACATAACCGGTGGTTTTTTCGGCGATGGCCGGATCCGCCATTTGTGCCGACTTTTGACCGTGCGCTTTGGCGGCCCGTTTGAGGTTCAACGTGCCGGTCACCGGCAAAATACAGACGCCGAGCGATTTGGCGTCGCCGTTAAAACTGATCAATAGGGTTTTAAACACCCGTTCCGGCGCCACGCCCAAAGCTTTGGCGGCCGCCAGTCCATAGCCTTCGTCGCTGTCGGCGACTTCAAAGCGATGCAGCTGGTAGTCGACCTTAGCTTTGTCGAGTTGTACGACCGCCGGAGTCATAGACAACGCTCGAACTGAGCGGCCATCTGAGTGAGACCGTCACCGGTGACCCGCTTGGTCAGCCAGCCATCAAGAGCCTGAGCACCCAGGGCGCGATAAAACTGACGAGCAGGTTCGTTCCAGTCCAGTACCTGCCATTCCAGACGACCGCAGTTGCGCTCCACCGCGAGCTGTGCCAATCGGGTGATCAGTGCTTTGCCCAGGCCCAGGCTGCGATGCGCGGGTTGCACGTAGAGATCTTCCAGATGAATGCCGGGTTGCGCCAAAAAGGTGGAGTAGTTGTGGAAGAACAGCGCCATACCGACGGCGTTGCCGTCGACTTCGGCGAGAATCACTTCGGCGTAGCGCTGTTCGCCAAAGAGACTGGCATGCAGTTTTTCTTCGGTCGCGGTGACTTCGTGGCGCAGGTGCTCGTAGTCCGCCAATTCGCAGATAAAACCGAGGATGGCCGGCACATCGGCTTCGGTGGCTGGACGTAATTGGGCGCCGGAGGCGAGGCGGATAACAGACATAGGAATCTCGATAACAACAGACGTGGAGCGAGTATCGAAAATAGCGACCCGGCTGACAACTGCTTGGCGGGAAATGACAGCCGTGCACATCAACGCTGCTCCTAAACTTTGCGCCCTGAGATCAATCGAATGAGGCGTTATGAAACAGTCCTACCTGCTGGTGATGTTGGCTGCCTTGCTGACGCCACTGGCACACGCATCCGAGCTGGAAACGCTCTGGCACCAGGTCCAACTCGATCATCCGGGATTGCAGGCGCAAAGCGCGGCGGTCAACGCTCAGCAGGCACAGGCGCGTTCGGAGCGTTGGCGTTATGGACCCACCCTGACCCTGAACAGCCGCTATACGCAGCTGAATGATGATTTGTCGTTAACGGTCGACATCAGTGCGCTGAATCCAATGGCGCCGCCTATGAGCGAAACCATTCAGCAGGATCAGTACACCACCGCCACACTCGAAGCGACCTTACCGGTCTACACCGGTGGGCGATTGCAGGCGGCGGTGACGGTCGCTGATGCGCGGCACGATGACCAGCAGGCTCAGGCTGAGCAGTATCAGCAGAGCGTTCTGCTGCAGCTGGTCGACCGGTATTACAGCCTGGTGCTGGCGCGGGAAGCGATCGATATCCGTCAGCGCCGGCTCGACAGTCTGGATCGCCAAGTCTACAGCGCCACGCGGCGTGAGCAGGAAGGACTGATTGCCACGGCGGATCGTCTTGCGGTGGCGGTGGAGCGCGATGAAGCCCGGCGCGAACTGTCCAATGCCCAGGCCGATTTGGAATTGGCCACTCTGGTTTATCGTCAGTTGGTCGGGACGGCTGTCCCCTTGCCGCAGCCCGGCCAATTGACGTCTTTGTCGGCGCATCCGGACCTGGATCGGTTACACCAAACCTTACTGACGCAATCACCGGAAATTGCACAGTTGCAGGCCCAGGCCGATTTAGCAGCCGCTGGTGCTGACGCCAATAACGCAAGCTGGTTACCGACGGTGGCGCTGTTTGGTCGCTACGAATTGCTGCCCGATGGTTTGACCGCCCTCGATCCGCGCTGGGCGGCGGGGGTGTCGGTGCAATGGGCGTTGCTCGACAGCGGCAATCGGTTGCACCAACGCCGAGCCGCCCTGGCGCGCGTGGATCAGGTGCAACAGCAGCGCGTTCAAAGTGAGACTGACTTAACCAGCCGGCTGCAACTGGACTACCGCGATCTGCGTCGTGCCGAAGCCAATATCGACTCACTGGCCTCGACCGAAGCGTTGGTGCAACAGCGCGTCGAACTGACCCAGCGCGGTTATGACCAGGGGCTCAGTACTGACCTGGATCGTATCGAAGCAGAAACCGCCCTGGCGGCGGTTCGGATGCAACGTTTGCAGGCGGTGGTGGCGCAGCATCAGGCATTGGCGCGGCTCTATATTCGCGCCGGTGACAGCCGTTCCTTCTTTGCCCTACTGGACCGTCAGGCGGCGCGCTAAACGCTAACTTTCTTTTTCCTTATTGAACGCAGGAACCGATCTCAATGAACAACAAAGCCATGATCGTCAGTCTGGCCTATCTGGCCGCTTTGGGTGGCATTCTCGGCTACGGCTATGTCACCCAGGCGCAAGCGCCGGAACCTTTGCTGCAAGGCACGGTGGATGCTCAAACCATCCGTGTCAGCGGCAAAATCGCAGGGCGTGTCGCCCAGGTCGCCGTGCGTGAAGGTGACCAGGTTGAAGCCGGAGAATTAGTATTTGAACTGACCAGTCCGGAATTGCAGGCGCGACTCGATCAAGCCCAGGCGGCGGTGGATGCGAAGCAGGCGATGAGTGAACGCGCCGATCGCGGAGCGCGCCAAGAAGAATTAGCTCAGGCGCGGGACCAATGGCAACGCGCTCAGGCCGCTGCCGACTTAGCCCAGACCACTGCCGAACGATTGCGCAATTTGCACGCGGATGGTCTGGTCTCTCAGCAGCGTCTGGACGAGGCCGAAACCCAGGCCGAGTCGGCTGGATACGCCGCCGAGGCTGCGCATCAGCAATTCCTCCAGGCGCAAAACGGAACTGAAGATGAACTGCGCACCGCAGCCCGCAGCGAAGCCAATGCGGCGCAGGCGCAACTGGCCGAAGTGCAGTCACTCTATGCAGAAACTCGGATCACTGCGCCCGCGGCCGGTGAAGTCACCGAAGTGTTGATTCACCGTGGCGAAATCGCTCCGGCGGGTTTTCCGGTGGTGACGCTGACTAACCTCGACGATGCCTGGGTGCGTTTCCACGTGCGTGAAGATCGTCTGGTTGAGTTTGCACCGCAGTCGGTCATTCGCGGTTATCTGCCTGCGCTGGATCGGAGCGTGGAATTGCGCGTCAGCTATGTTTCGCCGTTAGGTGAATACGCCACTTGGCGTGCCACTCACAGCGGTGAAGCGGACTTGCGGACTTTTGAAGTGCAGGCTCGTCCGGTCGAGCCGGTGAATGACTGGCGCGCGGGTATGACGGTCATCATCGAAACGGCGGCTGAGCATGGCTGAACTCGCCGTGATCAAAGTACTGCAACGTGAGTTGCGTACCCTGGTGCGCCAGCCCAGCTATCTGTTCTTGTTGTTTGGCGCTCCGGCGCTGGCAGCGATTCTGCTGGGCGGCATTATCGCTCAGCCTGCGGTGCAGTCGGTGCCGTTTCAGGTCGTCGACGAAGACAACACGCCGGCCAGTCGTGATCTGGCTTATCGCCTTAACAGTTCGCCAACTCTGGACGTCAGTGTGGTTCACAGCGGCAGCCAGGCGGCGCTGGCGCACGTGCGGGCGCAGCGCAGTTTTGGGTATCTGGTGATACCCGATGGTTTTGCCGAGCAATTGCAGATTGGTTTGCCACAGCAGATTCCTGCCTATGTGAATCAGCAAAGTTACATGATGGGTACCTTGCTAACCAATCAGCTGGTGCGCTTTGTCATTGAAAGCAGCCTGCGCGAAACCGCCAGTCAATTTGTGGTGCACGGCCAGACGATGACCCAGGCCAAAGCGCAGGTGGTGCCGATCAGCGCTGAGCGTTCGGTCGCCGGAAACCAGTGGCTGAATTATCAATCCTTTCTGCGTGCTTCATTGCACAGCCATGTTTGGCATGTGCTGCTGGTGCTGAGCACGCTGTACGCTTTGGGTCGGGAATTTCGCGAAGGTTCGGCACCGCAGTGGTGGCGGCTCAGTGGTGAGCGCCTGAGTGTGGCCTTGGTGGGCAAATTGCTGCCTTTAACGCTGGTGCTGCTCGGTTGGGCGGCGGTCTTTCATCTGCAGGCGTTGCACGCGTTGCAACTGCCCTGGGGTTGGCGTCTGCCCAGACTGATGCTGCTGAGCACCTGGGTTGCGGCGTTTTATATCAGTGCGGCTGTGTTGGCGATGGCCTTGTTGCATAACCTGCGCAAGGCACTGTCAGTGGCGGCGGCCTATACCCTGCCCGCCTTTGCTTTTATCGGGGTGACTTTTCCGGTGACCAATATGATTGGCGCGGCGCGGTTTTGGCAGTCGTTGTTGCCAGTGGGTAGCCTGATTCGCTGGCAAGATCAGGTGCTGCACTTTGATGTCAGCTTGAGCTTTTTATGGTCGCAATTATGGCCCTTGGGTTTGATGACGTTATTGCTGTGGCCACCGGCGGTGCTGTTATTGCGCCGTAAAGTGGCCGAGCCTAAATGGACGGGGCACTTCTGATGGGATTGAAGCTGATGTGGTCTGGTTTGAAAGCCGAATGGGCATTGCTGTTTCGTTATCGAGGCATTCTGCTCATTCTGATCGGCGCCCCGCTGTTTTATTCGTTGTTTTATCCCCTGCCTTATCAGGCGGGCGTGGTCACTGAGGTGGCGCTGTGGGTGGTGGATGCGGATCAAAGTCAGGCAAGCCGGCGGTTGATTGACCGGCTGGATGCGACACCGCAACTGCGGGTGACGCAGGTGACGGCCACCGATGCTGGTCGTTCCGAGGCGTTGATGGTCGGTGACGTCCAGGCCTATTTAAATATACCCGGCGGCATGCAGGCGAATCTGGAACGCGGCAAGGCCGTCACCTTGGCTTATGGTGGCAGCGCCAGCAATTTTCTGGTGTACGGTACCGCGGCGCGCTCGATGGCGCAGGTGATTCGGGCGGAATCGGATCGATGGGCGCAACCGCATCGTTTGCAAACATTGGGCAATGCGATTCAAGCCGAGGCGCGCGCCGAGCCGTTACAGCTGGCACTGACGCCGCTGTTTAATTCGGATCGCTCTTACCTGCAGTATTTGGTGCCGGGCGTGTATCTGTTTTTGGTGCAGCAGGTATTGATGCTGGCGGTGGGTATGCATTGGGGCGCTCAGCGTGAAGCCGGTTCCCTCACCAAGCCGCTTCTTGGCTTCGTTGCCCAAACCCTGATCTACGGAGTGCACGGTTTGGCGTTGGTGCTCTATCTGTTTCGTTGGGCGTTGCCATTGGAAGGCGTATGGCCGGCGCTCGATGGGGCTCAGTTGTTCGGTTTCGGTTTGCCCTTTGTGCTCAGTGCCATCTGGTTCGGGATGATTGTGTCGCGACCGATGCAGCGACTGGAAACACCGCTGTTGTGGTTGTTGCCGCTGTCGGTACCCCTGTTATTGCTGACCGGTATCAGCTGGCCGCACTTTGCCATGGCCGATTGGCTGTTGCCTCTGGCGGATGGATTACCAGCCACCCGGGCCGCTGAGGCTTTGTTGGGTACGGCATTTATGGGCGTCGAGGCATCGGCTTGGGCGCAGTGGCTGTTGGCGTTGTTTTACGGCGGTCTGGCTATGGTGCTGCGCTGCGTGCTCGTTCGCGAAACCGCGCCGGCGCTTCCCCGGTCCATTGACGAAACGCCCGCGTGAAATTGGCCGGTTCGCTGAAACCGAGCCGGTAGCCAATCTCCAGAATGGCAATGTCGCTGTGGCGAATGTACTGCACCGCCAGCTCTTGACGCGCTTGCTGCAGCAGTTCTCGAAAGCTGATGTGTGCTTCATTCAAGCGCCGTTGCAGCGTGCGTGAGGATAAATTCAGCGCCTGCGCCACGCTCTGTTGAGTTACCTTGCCCGCAGGCATCTGCAAGATGATTTCCGAAACCACCTGGCTGGGCCAATCTTGTTGCAGCAAACGCAGATAACTGGCTACCACCTGCTCATTGACGGTCGCTAAATGGGCGTTGGCGGAAGGCAGTGGCCGGTCGAGTAATTCGTTGTCAAACCAGATGGTGTCCTGGTTGGCGTTGTCCTGCACCGGGCAACCGAGGATGTGAGCATAGTCGTCTCGGCTGGTGCCAAGATGGCGTCGGAAACTGACCGAATGCGGGGTGAAGCGCACGCCGAAGTAGTGACGGCACAGTGAAACCAGAGCCAGAGCACCGGCTTCACGCAATTGGCCGAGGCTGTCGTTCAGATCGGCTTCGGCAAAGTTTTCCAACAGGTGATGCAGTAAGGGACTGGAGTGCATGCGCAGACCGCACTGGCCCGGTTGTTCGACCCGATGCAGCTGGATGGTTGTGGTCATCAGCGAGTAATACCGCTCCAGCAAGGCCAATGCATCGCGTCCGGTGTCGCTGCTGGCCATGGCAAAACCGAGAGCGTGAAAGGTACCGGCATTGACGTGCTCGGCGATGGCCAGTGGCAGATTGGTATCCGTTCGAGCCAGACCCAGTCGCCACAGTTGGACCACTGCCATAGACGGCACTCGAGCGTTGGCATCCGCCAGTTGTTCCGGAATCAGGCCGGCTTCGCGGGCCAATTGATCAGCGGGAAGGTCGAGCCGTTCGAACGTCTGTAACAGCAATCGCGGCCAGCTGGCCAGAACGGTCAGTCGTAAGGGAAATTGAGTCGCGTCCGTCAGCGTCATGGCTGATCGCTGATTAGGCGTTTGCCCAGACTGACCGCTGCATCGACCTGATAACCCAGAGCGTCATAGAACGCCATGACGCGCGTGTTGGTGCTGCGCACTTGCAGGTTGATTTTGGGGCAGCCGAGTGTGATCAACTTTTGTTCCAGGGTGTGCATCAGTTGCTTGGCGTGGCCCTGACCCTGATGGTTGGGATCGACGGCCAGGTAATTTACCCAGCCGCGATGGCCTTCATAGCCGCCCATGACGGAGGCGATGAGTTTGCCATTGGTTTCGCCGACTAAAAATAAATCGGCACCGACCTGGCATTTGCGATCGATGTCTTTGTTGGGGTCGTTCCACGGAACAGTGAGCCCGCAATCCTGCCAAAGCTGGATGACGGCGGCCCGGTCGGCTTCTTGAAAGGGGCGAATCTGCACGTGACTGACTCCGCTAAAGCGCAACAGGCTAGCGATTCAATAGAAAGGCAGCAAGCTGCGCGTTAGCGCTGGCGGGATTTAGGCAGCACGATGCGCACACAGAGCCCTCCGTCGGCTCCATTAAAGGCACGGATTTCGCCTTTGTGCGCCTGGATGGCGTGGCGGGCGATGTTCAGGCCCAGACCTGCACCGGGGTTGCTTTGGTCGAGCCGGTAGAACGGGTCGAACAACTGTTCCAGTTTGTCATCCGGTACACCCGGTCCCTGGTCAGACACTTCGATGGTGGCGTGATGACGGTCGCTTTTCAGTTCGATGCGTAACTCACTCTCATCCGGCGAAAAGCGCAAGGCATTCCGGACGACGTTATCCAACGCGCTGTGAATGAGCTGGCCGTCGCCATAGACCGTCATCGGTTGATCGATGGTTTCGATGATGTTGACCTGGCGCTGGCGCGATTCGAAACGGGCGTCTTCAGCGACTTGGTGTACCAGATCGTCCAGTTGGATTTCGCTGGGATCGAGCTGCTGCATATCGTTTTCGAAACGCGACAGTTTGAGCACCTGAGCAATCAGGCTTTCCAGGCGATCGCTTTCGCGTTCAATGCGATTGAGGGCGCTTTCCAAGTCTGTCGGCGCTTTCTGCCGCACGATACCGAGCGCTACCTGCAGTCGGGTCAGCGGCGAACGCAGTTCATGGCTGACGTTGCTGAGCAGACGTTGTTGTGCGGAAACCAGTTGCTGCAGCCGTTCGGCCATGTCGTCAAAGTCACGGCCCAGTTCGCCGACTTCATCAGCACGAAGCGTCACCGAATCACCAACGCGGGCGTCTAAATTGCCGCCGGCCAGTTGTCGGGAAACCCGGCGTAAGCGCTCCAGCGGTCGAGTAAAGGACCAGGCGAGCAGCAAACTCATTAAACCGGAGACGACCAGTCCAAAAATGATGCGCAGCCATTGGCTGTCGAGCCAGAGCGGCAGATTGGGAGGTGGCAGCGGTGGCACACCGCGAATAAACATTCGGTACACTTCACCGCCGACCGACATGGTGATCGGCCCCATCCAGGTTTCCTGACGCCATTGCCCGACTTTGACGCCTTCCATCTCCATCATTTCTGACAGCATGACCAGAATGCGCCGGGGCGGGCGCGGTGTGCCCAGCAGATGGTAGGTGTCATCGACCAAGTACCATTGATAGCTGGATTGGCTGTTAAAGCGATCCAGCTCATCAATGATTTCCTGACGACTGCTGGCCAGACGATCAATATTGGGCAGTTTGACGCGGTTGAGCAGGCGGATGTGGTTGGAGTTGGGCGCGCCGATCTGATAGACCTGCGCGACCTGGTGCGAGACAAAGGCAACGGCCAGCACGATAAGCAGCAGCGTGACCCAGAAACTGATCCAGATCTTGCCAAAAACAGACCCCAGTGGATTCAGCTTGGACCAGGTCACGGATGGTACGGGGAACGGCATTTAGCTGGCTTCTACAAAGAGGTAGCCGATGCCTCGAATGGTTTGGATCTTGGGATCTTCGGTTACGGTCTGAATCTTCCGACGCACGTTGGAGACGTGCATATCGATAGAGCGATCGTAAGCCATGATTTCACGACCCAAAACTTCGCGATAAAGGTCTTCTTTGGGAACCGCCTTGCCGGCACGGCTCATCAGAACACGCAGCACTTTAAATTCGCTGGTTGTCATCGGCAGTGTCTGACCGTCGCAATCGACTTCGTAGGTGTCGAAGTTCAGGGTGACGCCGTTGCACTCCAGCGTGCCGGTATCGTTTTCCTTCTGGGCACGATCGAGTTCGATACGACGCAGCAGCGCTTTAATGCGGGCCAGCAGCTCACGGTGGCTATAGGGTTTGGCCAGGTAGTCGTCGGCGCCCAGTTCGAGGCCGAGTACCCGGTCGGTTTCCTCCCCCTTGGCGGTCAACATCAGGACCGGTACGGAGGAGGTGTTGCGGATTTGTTTAAGGGTTTCAAAGCCATCAATGCCCGGCATCATGACATCCAGCAGTACCAGGTCGTATTCGCCCCGGCCCAATTCCTGAATGCCTTCTTCACCGCTGTGGGCGGCGCTTAGGCGGAAACCTTCGGCGTCGAGATACTCGCCGAGCAATTCGGCCAGATCACGATCATCGTCAATGAGGAGGATATGCGCTTCATTCATAGCTATTAGTTTGTCCCAACCGGTTGAGGCTCGCGATTCCTTTTACCGCTCGTTTACACCGCCCCGAGCGCCTTAGGCGGCGCTTGTACTAGCTGATAGAATAGCGCTAAAAGCTTTAGGTGTCCTATGAGTGACGATGATGAACTGGATCTCTTCCGCCAGGAGATGAAGGGTGTCCAGCCGTTGAAAACCAAACCCAAGGTGGACCTTGCGAAAGGTGCAACGCCGCAGCCGAGTTTGATTCATCGGCGACAGATGGCAGTGACCACGACGGAAAAAGACAGCAACCACCTGACCGAAGAAATCATCGATCTGGTGCACCCACTCGATGTGCTTGAATATCGCACCGACGGTGTTTCGCACGGTGTTTATCGCAAGCTCAAACGCGGCCAATACCCGATTGATGCGCGGTTGGATTTGCACCGAAAATCCATGCAGCAAGCGCGAGCGGAGGTGTTTGGTTTTATTGAAGACTGTCTGAAATACGACGTTCGCTCGGCCATGATACTGCACGGCAAAGGTGAGCGCAGTGAGCCCCAGGCGTTTCTAAAAAGCTGTGTGAATACGTGGTTGAAACAGATACCGGCGGTTTTGGCGTTTCATTCGGCGCAGAACTTTCATGGTGGTGTGGGTGCGCTTTATGTGCTGCTGCGTAAGAGCGAACGCAAGAAAAGCGAGAACCGTGAACGGTTTATGAAAGGTCGGACTGAGTAAGAAAAACGGGGGAGAGATGGTGCCTGGGAGAGGATTTGAACCTCCACGGGGTTGCCCCCACTAGCACCTGAAGCTAGCGTGTCTACCAATTTCACCACCCAGGCAGAGCGGTCGCGGGGAGAGAGTCATCCGGGTGAAATGGTGCCTGGGAGAGGATTTGAACCTCCACGGGGTTGCCCCCACTAGCACCTGAAGCTAGCGTGTCTACCAATTTCACCACCCAGGCATTCCGGATGCACTCACCGTCGGTAAGCAGGCGCGCATCTTAGTGAGCGGCCCGGCCGCTGTCAACAGTCTTTGCCGTTTTCCACGAAAAACCACTGCCAAAACAACGGCTTGAGGCCGGTTTACTGGTCCTGGCCTGTCATTTTCCGACCGTCAATGGCTTCTTCCAGCCAGCCCAGTTTCATCTGCGGTACCGACCGTAATAACAGGTCGGTGTAGTCATCGAAGGGGGCTGTGAGTACCTGCTCGTGAGTGCCATAACGCACGACTTCGCCTTGCAACATCACGGCGATGGAATCAGAGATGGCACGTACGGTCGCCAGATCGTGAGTAATGAACAAGTAGGCAACGCCAGCGGACTCTTGTAATCGCAGCAGCAATTTAAGAATGCCGTCGGCCACCAGAGGATCGAGTGCAGAGGTCACCTCGTCGCAAATGATCAGCTTCGGTTCTGCGGCCAGCGCCCGGGCAATACAGACTCGCTGCTTCTGGCCGCCAGAGAGTTCGGCTGGGTAGCGGTCGTAATATTCCGGACCCAGTTCGATGGCATCGAGCAGTTCCAGAACGCGCTTACGTCGGGCGGCGCCTTTCAAGCCGAAATAGAACGTCAGCGGGCGTCCGATGATGGTTGCCACCGTATGGCGCGGGTTCATGGCCACATCGGCCATCTGATACACCATCTGCAGCTGGCGCAGTGTTTCCTTGTCGCGGCTTTTTAAGGCCTTAGGCAAGGACTGGCCAGCAAAGCGGATATCGCCTGATTCGATGGGCAACAAGCCAGTAATACAGCGCGCCAAGGTTGATTTGCCGGATCCGGATTCGCCCACCACAGCGAGCGTCTGGCCGGCGGAAAGCTGCACCGAAACCTGGTTTAGGACCGGCGGTAAGTCGGCGCTGTAGCGTGCACTGACGGCATCAACATCCAACAATGGCTGCGATTCGGGCTGGCGTGCATGGTGGTCAATGGAACGCACCGACACCAAAGCCCGGGTGTAGTCTTCTTTGGGCTGTTCGATGATGTCACGGGTCGGACCGTATTCCACCGCTTCGCCGTTACGGAGCACCAGAATATGGTCGGCTACCTGTGCGACGACCGCCAGATCGTGGGTGATGTAGAGCGCGCCGACACCGGTATCGTGGATGGCATCTTTGATCGCCGCCAGCACATCAATTTGGGTGGTCACATCGAGTGCTGTCGTCGGTTCGTCAAAGATGATCAGGTCGGGTTCCGAGCACAGCGCCATAGCCGTCATAGCGCGTTGCAACTGACCGCCGGATACTTGGTGAGGATACCGCTGACCAAAGTGTTCCGGGTCGGGCAATCCCAGTTTGGCGAACAACTCTACAGCACGCGCTTCAGCGCTGGCGCGATCGAGTACGCCATGCGCCAGCGTTGCTTCGACGACCTGATCCATCAGTCGATGGGCCGGGTTAAAGGCGGCGGCAGCCGATTGGGCGACGTAGCAGACGGTTTTGCCGCGCAAGCGACGCAGGCCGCTTTGGCCGTTGGCCAGAATGTCTTCGCCATTGACGGTGATGGTGCCGCCGGTTATCCGTACACCGCCGCGGCCATAGCCGGCGGCGCTTAAACCGATGGTCGATTTGCCGGCGCCGGATTCACCGATCAGACCCAGAACTTTGCCCTTTTCCAACGTCAGGCTGACGCCATCGACCAGAGTGACATCACGCGGCTTTTCGCCAGGTGGATAGACGGTGGCGCCAATGCGCAGATCGGCAATTTCTAATAATTGATCAGCCACTGCGGCCTCCTTTGAGATCGGTGGTGCGACGCAACACCCAGTCGGCAACCAGGTTGACGGAGATGGCCAGCAAGGCAATGGCGCCGGCGGGAATCAACGCGGCCGGAACACCGAAGACAATACCCTGGCGGTTTTCACGCACCATCGAGCCCCAGTCGGCTTCGGGCGGCTGAACGCCCAAGCCCAGGAAGGACAGCGATGACAAGAACAACACCGCAAAGATAAAACGCAGGCCCAGTTCCGCCACCAGCGGCGATAAGGCGTTGGGCAGAATCTCGCGGAAGATGATCCACACCCGACCTTCGCCACGCAGTCGGGCGGCTTCGACAAAATCCTGAACATTGATATCAACCGCCACGGCACGGGCTATCCGGTAGACGCGGGTGGAATCGAGAATGCCCATGACCAGCACCAAAATTATTGTGGTACTGGGCATTACAGAAAGCACAACCAACGCGAAAATCAGTGTGGGAATGGACATCAACAAATCGATGGTGCGCGACATCAGCTGGTCGGCCCAGCCGCCGAGCACCGCCGCGAGAATGCCCAAAATCGATCCCAGACTGAATGCCAAAGCGGTCGCCAGCGCGGCGATGGTCATGGTGGTGCGGGCACCATAGAGCAGGCGCGAAAACAGATCACGGCCGAGATTGTCGGTGCCCAACCAGTGAACAGCAGAGCTGGATTCCCACATATCGCCGACCGATTCGGACAGACTGTAAGGGGCGATCCAGGGCGCAAAAACGGCGGCTACTACAAACAGCGTGGTCAATATCAGCCCGATCAAAGCCGCGATGGGAATATTGGCCAGAGGGTTATTGGGGAGTTTCATCGGCTGCGCCTCACTTCGGATGCCGCAAGCGCGGATTGGAAAGAATGGACACCACATCGGCGATGAGGTTTAAGCCGATATAAACCGTCGCGAAAATCAGCCCGCAGGCCTGTACGACTGGAACATCGCGCTTGGCTACGTGGTCAATCAGATACTGACCCATGCCGGGGTAGACGAAGATCACTTCGATCACCACCACGCCAACCACCAAAAACGCCAGGTTGATCATGACGACGTTGATAACCGGGGCGACGGAGTTGGGAAAGGCATGACGCCAGATGATTTTCAGTCCGCCCAAACCTTTCAGCTCGGCCGTTTCGATGTAAGCCGATTGCATGACATTCAAAATCGCCGCACGGGTCATACGCATCATGTGCGCCAGAATGATCAGCGTCAGCGTAAACGCCGGCAGTGCGATGGCACGCATACGTTCGACGAAGGGCATGCCGTCATAAACGGTGGACACGCTCGGAAACCAGCCCAGTTTGACAGCGACGAAGTAGATCAGCAGATAGCCGATGAAAAAGTCGGGCAGTGAGATGGTGGTTAAGGTGGCGCCGGAAATGACTCGGTCTGGCCAGCGATTTTGATAACGCACAGCCAGAAGTCCCAGCAAAATTGCCATCGGCACCGCAATCAACGCCGTCCAGAACGCGAGGAAGAAGGTATTGCCTGCACGGCCCAAGAGGGAGTCCGCAATGGACTGACCGTTGGATAACGACGTTCCCAGGTCGCCGGTCAGGATGCCACCCAGCCAATCGAGATAACGCATCCAGGCCGGATCGTTCAGCCCCAGCTCAGCGCGTAAATTAGCGACGGCCTGATCGGTGGCGGATTGGCCCAGAATCGCCTGGGCAACATCGCCCGGCAGCATCATGGTGCCGACAAAGATCAGGATGGAAACCGCGAACAGCAGTAATAAGCCCAGCGCGAGGCGCTGGGCTATCAGTCTTGCGACGATTAGATTCATGGTTTGGTCGCTCAGGCACTCAACCAGCAACGGCTCAGAGCGAAGCCAGACATCATCTCAAACTGCGGATGATCGACCCAGCCCTGAACCTGGTTGTTATGCGCTTCGATGTAGTCGTTGAACATCGGCAGCAACAGGCCACCTTCGTCACGCAGAATCATCGCCATGTCGTGGTACATCAGAGCACGCTTGCCTTGATCCAGTTCACCACGAGCCTGAACGGCCAGTTGGTCAAACTGCTCATTGAAGAAGCGAGTGTCGTTCCAGTCAGCGCCAGACACATAACCGGTGGAGTACATCTGATCCTGAGTCGGACGGCCGCTCCAATAAGAGGCGCAGAACGGCTCTTTGTTCCAGACATCGGACCAGTAGCCATCACCCGGTGAACGCACGATTTCCAGATTGATGCCGGCCTGGGCGCAGGTCTGCTGATACAGCTGTGCGGCATCAACGGCGCCGGGGAAGGCAACGTCAGAGGTGCGCAGTACAACCGGGCCACTGTGGCCGGAGCGCTCGTACAGGAAGCGGGCTTGATCTGGATCGAATTCGCGCTGAGGAATATCGGTCGGAGCCAGCGGGTAAGCGCCGTTGATCGGGAAGTCGTTACCGACGCTGCCGTAGCCGCGCAGGATACGCTCAACCATATCTTCACGGTTCATCGCCAGTTTCAACGCCATGCGCAGATCGTTGTTGCTGAACGGTGCGGTGTCGCAGTGCATCGGGAAGCAGTAGTGCGCTGGGCCAGAAACGTTGTGAACTTCAATGTTGGCCAGACGTTTCACCATGTCGACCACGCGCGGTTCAACGCGGTTAATCATATGCACTTGGCCGCTTTGCAGCGCCGCCATGCGCGCCGTCGGATCGTTGATGACGGTGATTTCGATTTCGGCCGCATGGCCCCATTCGTCCAGGTTCCAGTAGTCTTCAAAACGCTCGGCGCTGTGGCGCACGCCCGGTTCAAATTCCGTGACTTTGTAGGGACCAGTTCCGATACCGGCATCGGGGGCGTCTTTGCCGCCGTTGGGCTGGATCATCAGGTGGTAATCGGAGAACAGGTATGGCAAGTCGGCGTTGGCTTCGGTGGTGGTGACGACCACTTCGTATTTGCCATTGGTACGAATGTCTGCCAGACCCCGCATGATACCCAGTGCGCCGGATTCTGAGGCTTCGTCGGAATGGCGCTCCAGAGTGGCCACGACATCGGCGGCGGTCATTTCCTGGCCATTGTGGAACAACACGCCTTGGCGCAGTTTGAAGGTCCAGGTTTTGGCGTCGGCGGATGAGCTGACTTCTTCAGCCAGGCGCGGCACCAGGTCGCCATTCGGGGCAACGTTGGTCAGGCATTCGCCCCAGGACTTACCAAACATGAATTGCACCTGGCTGGTCCAGGAGGCCGGGTCCAGGCTGTCGGTGGATGATCCACCCTGCATGCCGGCTTTGAGCAGGCCGCCTTTGATCGGAGTGCCGGAAACGGCTTCGGCAAACACGCTGCTGGCGAAAGGCAAGGCCATGCCCAATGCCATGGCGCGGCCGAGAAAGTCGCGGCGGGAAAGTCGGCCGCGGCGGGCTTGTTCAGTTAAAAAATTCAGTTCGTTGGACATCGTCCGTTCTCCTCGTTGTTGTTTTCCGTATCGCGCAGTTCTTATGGGTTGGATTGTCCATTGCGCTGCCGAGGCAAACGCTGGACATCCAATCTAATGTTTTGCGTAGGACGGGCTAACCGGGGGAGTCGTCGGCCAACCAGCGGAATAACTCACCAGACTCGCTGCGAGCGATGAGTTTCTCCAAAAAGTGATAGTAATGCTTGGACTCGTCGATCTTGGCCAGATCGCGTTCAATCTCGCGCTCAGAGTCCGCGTCCAAATCGGGGTCATTGAGCAGTTTCTGATAGTGACGTTCGGCTGCCGCGATGGCTTTGCCGTTGATGGTGACTTCTTCTTCCCAGCGTCGACAGAAGAAGTTGATGAAGTTTTTATGAAAGTCTTCTTCGGCGCGGTAGAGATCTTTGCGGCTGCCGGGGCGAAACACCCGGTGCACCATCCGGTTGTCTTGAAGCTTGCGTACGCCAGTACTCATGCTGGCCTTGCTCATGCCCATCTTGTCACACATCTCATCGAGCGTGATGGGGTCGTTGTGGAAATACATCAGGCCATATAGCAGTGCCGTGGACGCGTTAACGCCGTAGTGATCCATCGTCTGGGCGATGGCATCCACAATCAGACTGCGGGTCGCATCAAGGCGCTCGGGTATCGACAGAGTGTCGTCCCCGGCGCTGGCATGTAATGGCGTCGATGGTGGCATGATTGGGTCCAAATCCGGTTAAAAATCCGGCGTTCTGAACGTTCAGTATTTTTTAAACGTTTTTTCACCTTACCAGACTGAACTCAGATGTGAACCGTTACTCAAGAAACAATTGGTATTGAACAGGCAGGAATTGGGAGGGAATGTCTTCGAAAAGCGATAAATTCGGAATATGGCCACCTACTGGTGGCCATCTGCATTTAACTGGCTGAGTTATGCCAGTTGATCGAAAGCGCTTTGTGCGGCTTGCAGTGTTCGCTCAATGTCTTCTTCGCTGTGCGATAACGACATAAAACCCGCTTCAAAACTCGACGGTGCCAAATAAACGCCTTGATCCAGCATGGTATGGAAAAAGCGGTTGAAGCGGTCACTGTTGCAGGCCATGACCTGGCCGAAGCGGCTGATGGTGTCTTCGTCACTGAAGAACAGACCGAACATACTGCCCGCGGCGTTAGTGGTGAAGGGAATGCCAGCGGAGTTCGCCAGATCGCGCATTCCCTGGGTCAGCGCTGTGGTGCGGTCGGTCAGCTGTTGGTACACACCGGGCTGGTCAATCTGGTTCAGCACGGCCAGACCAGCGGCCATGGCAACAGGGTTTCCGGCCAGCGTTCCTGCCTGGTAAACAGGACCGATCGGAGACAGGTGGTCCATGATGTCGGCGCGGCCACCAAAGGCGCCAACGGGCATACCGCCGCCAATGACTTTACCCAGCGTGGTCAGATCGGGTTTGACGTTGAAGTATTGCTGAGCACCGCCCAATGCCACTCGAAAGCCGCTCATCACTTCGTCGAAGATTAAGACCGCACCGCTTTGATCGCACTGCTCACGTAAGGTTTCCAGGAAGCCGGCTTCGGGCAACACGCAGTTCATGTTGCCGGCGACGGGTTCGACGATGACCGCTGCAATGCGATCGCCCAGTTCAGCAAAGCAGTCGCGCACCGCATCGGCGTTGTTGTATTCCAGCGTCAGGGTGTGCTCGGCGACATTAGCAGGCACGCCCGGCGACGTGGGGACGCCGGTGGTTAGCATGCCGGAGCCGGCCTTGACCAGCAGACTGTCGGAGTGGCCGTGGTAATTGCCTTCGAATTTCACCAGCAGATCGCGTCCGGTAAAACCGCGCGCTAGGCGAATGGCTGACATGGTGGCTTCAGTGCCGGAATTGACCATCCGGACTTTTTCTATAGACGGTACCAAGCTGCAAACTTTCTCCGCCATCACGGTTTCAAGTTCGCTGGGAGCACCAAACGTCAGTGCCTGATCGACCTGATGATGAATGGCTTCGCGCACGCTTTCATCGCCATGACCGAGGATCTGTGGTCCCCAGGACAAGACGTAATCGATGTAAGCTTTGTCGTTAGTGTCGTAAAGGCGAGAGCCTTCGGCGCGTTTAAAAAAGACGGGAGTGCCGCCAACGCCCTTGAATGCGCGAACCGGTGAATTAACGCCGCCGGGAATGACTTTCTGGGCGCGTTCGAACAGCGCTGCAAAGGAATCGGTCATGGTCTGTAGTGCCTGTTGGTTATGCGATGTGGGCCATTGTCCTGCTTCAACACAACACTGGCAAACGCGGGCTCTGGAGTCGATGACGTTTAGCGTCTAGACTCGCGCTGATCGTCAGATTTTGTCATCTGAGGATTGTCTGGGGAGTCTGGAAACAGACTTTCTAGTTGATAGGTAGTCATTGGCCAACGACCTGGCGGTCGTTGGCCTTTTTTATGGCATCGCAATGGCCGTTAAAACGGTTTTAGCACCACCAACAGAACAATGCCCACCAGCGCAATGACCGGCATTTCATTGAACCAGCGGAACCAGCGATGTGAATGACGATTGGCATCGGCGGCGAAAGTGCGTACCAGTCGGCCACAGGCGTGGTGGTAACCGATCAATGCCAGCACCAGGGCCAGCTTGACGTGCAACCAGCCCATGCTCAGCCAGACCTGTCCGCTGGCGGTGAATAACATGCCAATACCAAAGGCTAATGCCAGTACCATCGAGGGTGTCATGATGCCCCGGTAGAGCTTGCGCTCCATAATCTTGAAGCGTTCTTTGCTGGCGTCATCGTCGGCCATGGCGTGGTAAACGAACAGTCTGGGCAAATAAAAAATGCCGGCGAACCAGGTGATGACGGTCATGATGTGGAAGGCCTTGAGCCACAGGTACAGCATTATTGGATGTCTCCTTCAGAGGTAAGTACCGAAACCAGCTGGGCACGGGTAACCAGTCCGGTGTTGCCATCATCCAGCGGCAGTAAGAAACCGGCGGTCTCTTCCTGTTGCAGGGATTTGACGGCTTCAAGCAGGGTAATATCGTCGGCTAATGGATGCAGACGACTGTAGGGGCCGATCAGCGATTGAACCGCCTCGGCGAAGGGCGGGCGCACCTCAGGCTCCAGTTGAATCCAGTCCTGATGGCAGGCGGCAAAGCGCTCTCGAGCGATCAAATAGGCTTTGTTATCGAGTTGCAACACCACCCATCGATATGGGCTCTTAGCCAACGCAGCAATGCGATCGCCTTCGGTCGCTGGATCGCAACTGCCAAACTGTCGGGTGCCTAGTTCAGAAAGGTAGCGTTGCGCCAGCGCGGTGCGAACGGGGTGCGTTTGAATCGATAATCCCTGGGCTTCGAGGATGCCGCGAAACAGTGACGGCAAGCGGAAGCCGTGTTGGCAGACCAGGTTTGCTGACAGCACCACAATCATTGCCGGGAACATGGCTTGAGCGCTGAGCGATAGCTCCAGTACGGCCGCTAAAGCAGCCAACGGCGCATGTAATACAGCGCTCATCATCCCGGCCATTCCCAGCAGGGCATAAAGCGCCATATCGGATGCGCCAGGCAACAAAGCGGCCATCAATGCACCACCGCAGGCGCCAATGACCAAGATGGGACCAATAACGCCCGCCGGGATGCCTAATCCGACCGCACAGGCCGTCGCAATCATCTTGGCAATCAGTATCAGCGCCAGGGTTTGCCAGGGCTGAGGGTCGCTCAGAGTTTGATTCACCGTATCAAAGCCAGAACCCAGAATCTCCGGAACGACCATTGCCATACTGCCGACCAGCAGCCCTGCCAGTAATAAGCGGGTCGCGCGTCGGGCCGGGCCATGGCGTTGCATCAGCCGAACCAGGTGGTGGAAAGCCACAGCCAGTAAGCCGACGGCGAGACCGGTTAATACCAGCAACGGCCAATCGGAAATCTGTGCTGATTGCAGTTCAATGGCAATAAAGCTGGGGTGTTCGCCAATCAACCATCGGCTGGTTGCAGAAGCGGTGACAGCCGCTGCAATGATGGGGGTGAAACCGAGCAGGCTGTACTCCATCAACACCACTTCCATGGCGAATAAAACGCCGGCCAAAGGGGTGTCGAAAGCCGCAGAAATTGCGGCGGCGGTGCCACAGCCGATGAGCAGCCGAAGTTGGCTGGGCACTCGGTGTGTACGTTGTCCCAGTTGATTAGCAATACCGGCGCCGATATGCACCGCCGGACCTTCTTTACCAACCGAATGGCCACTGCCCAGTGCCAGCACGGCCGCTGCAAGCTGAAAGAAAACATTGCCGGCTGCCAGCCGGCCACGACCGCGTTGCAGGCGATCGATCACGTGAGCAATACCGACGTTATGGACTCGCGCTGGCGTCCATCGATAAAGGGCGATTAAGGCAAGGCTGCCGAGTAAAGGAAGCGCAAAGCGCATGGGCAGTGATAGAGACTCAAAGTCTTCCAGGGAATCGCCGTTGAGCAGGCTTAAGAGGCCATTAAGCAGTAGCAAAAAACCGGTCATGACAAGCCCTGTTGCGACGCCGGTCAGCATGCCGAGCAATACCAGTACTAACAAACTTTCAGGCCGACCCAGCCAGGTCCGAAACAAAGTAAAACGAAGATTTGGCATGGAGGGCGGCTTGTCACTGGCTTCGGTCGGCCCTTATCATAGGGGGCTTACGCATTGATTGCCACGGCCCTCAGGGTCACCGGTTACAGCCGGTCAGTGCAGTGGTGCCTTGTTGTGGTACGCATCGGTTAATGGTGCGCTACGCTGCAAGTTGCACTGGACGTCTTCATTGGCCTCGGAGTCCTAATGGCGAAAGAACAGCTGTCGCGCTTTGACCGGATGTCGGTCGTTCCTTATCAACCCTGGCGACGCAGGGTCGTTTCGGCCATCGGAACTGTGATTCTGATCCTGGTGGTGTATTGCGCTTACCTGTATGGTCGCCAGGCTGGGTTTGATGCCCAGGTCGATTTGGTGGCCGAGCGCAACCAGTTACAAACGGCGTTGCGTCAGTCGTTGCAGCGCAGTGAAGAATTGCGACTGCGCGTGGCAACCTTGGAACGGGGTTCCGATGTGGATCGCCAGGCGACCGAAGAGGTTCGTCAGGTGAACCGCGAACTCAGTGATAGAATTGCTCGCCTTGAAGAAGAAGTGACTCTTTATCAAGGCATTATGGCGCCCTCAATGAATGCCGAAGGGTTGCGTGTGCAGGAGGTTCGGCTGGAACCGACCAGTTCACCCGATCGTTATCGGTATAACCTGATGCTGACCCAGGTTGGCAACAACACTCAGTATCTGCAGGGGTTTGTTGGCGTTAACTTGGTGGGCAGCCAAAACGGTGAGCGGGTTGCGATGACGCTGGCCGATGTATCGGATGATGTGGATGAAGTAGATATCCGTTTTCGATACCGCTATTTTCAAGAAATCGCAGGTGACTTAGTGTTACCGGAAGGGTTCATTCCCGACCAGATTCAAGTCGTGGCGCAGGCAGTGGGCAATCGCTCCGCTCGAGTAGAACGCGCTTACAGCTGGTCGGATTTGGAGAACGGAAACAATGTGGGGCAATAAGAAAACAGTGGCTAACGACGTAACTCTTATCTCAGTAAAGGCCGAAATCAACGGTGACATCCGGGTTTCGGGAGGCCTCCATGTCGACGGTCGCATCAAAGGCAATATCCTGGCCGATCCGGACAGTGGTGCTGCGGTGCGTATCAGCGATAAAGGTCTGGTGGAAGGTGAAATTCGTGCCCCCAACATCGTCATTAATGGCGAAGTCAAAGGTGACGTTTACTCTTCCGAGCACATTGAACTGGCCAAAAAGGCCGTGGTCACCGGTGACGTTCATTACGTCATGATGGAAATGGTCATGGGTGCCAAGGTCAACGGTAAGTTGCTGCATGTGGCGACCGACAAGAGCAAGAAGGCTAAGCCAGCGGCGGCTGATAGTACGGCCGATACAAGCTCTACTACCAGCACGTCAGGTTTGTCGTCTTCGGCCGCGAACCTTCAGTCTGGCCCGGGTTCTAGCGACAATAAGCCCAAAACGGCACCGACTGGCAGTTCAAGTTCTACACTCAAGTGAGAACAGCGGGCCATTGAAAAACGATTCTTTGGCCCTGATCTCGTCGTTCATCAATAAGCGTGCTCTTGGCAGGCTTATGTTGGCTGACTGATGATTGAGTAATGGTGATGACTGAAGCTGCAATTCAAGATGATGCACTGTTGGTGACGGATCAAGCCGCCATCAAAGTCCGTCAGCTGGTTGAAGAAGAAGGCAATGAGCAATTGATGCTGCGGGTGTTTGTCACTGGCGGCGGTTGTTCCGGCTTTCAGTATGGTTTTACCTTTGATGATGAGCTGGCTGATGATGACACCGTGATCGAGCGCGAAGGCGTTCGCTTCCTGGTTGATTCGTTGAGTGTGCAGTACTTGCATGGCTCAACGGTCAATTATACCGAAGGGCTCGATGGCAGCCGCTTCACGATTGATAATCCGGCTGCGGAGACGACCTGTGGCTGTGGGTCTTCATTTTCTATCTAGTTCTCGGTTTCCGCTTCGGCGGCTGGCAGCGCTGACCCTGGTGCTACAGGTTGGTTTCTCCAGCGCAGAAACACCGAACCTCTACGCGGCTGACAAGCACTGGATTGCCTATTTGCAGGCCCATACACCCGAAGAAGTATCCTCGATTTTAGGCCGTGCTGAATCGTTGCTCGATTCGGCTGAAGGCTATCCCAGTCAGAGCCCGATCGCGTTAATTCTGCATGGAGAAGAAACGCGCGCCTTTCTGAAAGCCAATTATTCCACGAACAGAGCGCTGGTCGATCAGGCGGCGCGCCTGGATGCGTATAACGTCATTGATGTTCAGGTATGTGAAACCTGGATGCGGGATAATTCGGTGTCTGCGGATCAGCTGCCACCTTTCGTTTCTACGGTTCCCTATGGTCCTGCCGTCGAGCAACAATTGCTTGAGCAGGGCTATGATCATTTCTGATCGATAGCCCATTCAGTTAAAAGGTGAAAGCGGTTGTGCGGCGTGCGACTTGACGGTCAGTCGCTGTTGGCCTGAGCGTAATTGCCGTTGAAGACGTCTAACTGTCCCATCATATTGGATGCGAAATCCTGGAAGGCTGGAAGGTATTCTTCCGCCAAAGGTTGTGCCGTTGGTAGAGGGACTGTTTGTGGGTTGCGATGAACACCGTTTACCAGGAATTCGTAATGCAGGTGTGGGCCGGTGGCCAGCCCTGTGGAGCCGACATAACCAATGATTTGACCCTGGCTGACACGGTTACCGACGCGCGCATAGCGAGAAAACTGGTTCATGTGAGCATAGAGGGTACGCATACCGCCGCCGTGTTGAACCACAACCACATTGCCGTAGCTGCTGCTGCGACGAGCGGAGATAACCTTTCCATCACCGGTCACCTTGATGGGTGTGCCGGTTGGTGCAGCATAGTCGGTGCCGCGGTGGGCGCGAATGGTGTTCAGTACTGGGTGGCGACGACTCAGGTTGAAGCCCGAAGATATCCGGAAGACATCCATTGGTGTGCGCAGGAATGCCTTGCGGATGCTGTCACCATTGGGTGAATAGTAATCGGTGCGTCCACCCGCGTCAGAGTATCGAATCGCCGTGACGTCGCGGCCCTGGTTGGTAAAGCGTGCCGCCAGGATTGGACCATCGCTGAGTTTCTTACCGTCCAGGAAATGCTCTTCATAAATGAGCGAGAAGGAGTCTCCCGCTCGGATGTCGAGTACAAAGTCGATATCCCAGCCGAACAGCGTGGCCAATTCCATGATCATGTTATCGCTGAGGCCTGCATTTTTGCCGGCGAGATAGAGCGACGTATCGATCGTGCCTTGAGTGAAGCGGGTATGTATTTCCGGTTCGCGGACAATCTGTTCGATCTCGAAGCCTTCGTCGCCCAAGGTGATTCGATGCTGAACCATTTGGGATTCGCTGAAGGTGACTTCTCGCAATGCCTCGGTGCTGTCGAAACCAAAACTAAAAGATTGCCCTGGGTAGATGCGATCCAATGATTGACTGATGTCGTCATCTGCCAGCATGCGGTATAGGACGCTGACGCCGGCGCCGGCCCGTTCGAACAGTGTCGACAGGGTGTCGCCGGGACGAACCTCGGCAGCAACTTGACTGAATGAATCGGCCGTATCTCCAGCGGGTGGTGACGATTGCAGCTGCAAGCTCGCTGGGATCTCAACGATGACGGATTCACTGGTGGCAGGCCATAGCGTTAATAGCAGCATCAATACAGTGAGGCTGCCGACGCCGATGGCATGCCAGCGAGGGAAGGCTTGGATACGGTAAAGGAGCGTACTGATCATCTTGAAAACAGGTAATTGGCTCGTAAAGTTAATCTAATATCTTAACAGTGGATCCGTCGAGTGCTAACTGATAGCACATACTGGTATAATACGTCTTCTGTTTATATGTAAATTCTTTTGAGGTCCCTTCATGTCTCTGGAGCAGACACTGGCGGAAATTCGACGCGGAACGGAAGAGATTCTGCTGGAAGACGAGCTGGTTGAAAAGTTGAAAAGTGGACGGCCGTTACGAATCAAGGCGGGCTTTGATCCAACCGCCCCAGATTTGCACCTGGGTCATACGGTTCTTATTAATAAGATGCGCCAGTTTCAGGAGCGCGGGCATACGGTTATTTTTTTGATCGGTGATTTTACCGGCTTGATCGGAGACCCATCCGGTAAAAATGCAACTCGTCCGCCGCTGACACCTGAAGAAGTGGCGCAGAATGCTGAAACCTATAAAGAGCAGGTCTTTAAGATTCTCGATCCGAAGAAGACCGAAGTCCGCTTCAATTCCGAATGGATGCACAAGCTCGGTGCGGCCGGCATGATCAGGCTCGCTGCGCAGCATAGTGTGGCACGCATGCTGGAGCGGGATGATTTCAAAAAGCGCTATAAGTCGAACCAGCCCATCGCCATTCACGAGTTTCTCTACCCGTTAGTCCAAGGTTACGACTCAGTCGCATTGGAAGCCGATGTTGAGCTGGGTGGAACGGATCAGCGTTTTAATTTGCTGGTAGGGCGTGAGCTGCAAAAGGCCGAGGGACAAGCACCTCAGGTTGTGATGATGACGCCGCTGCTCGAAGGTTTGGATGGCGAGAAGAAAATGTCCAAATCCTTAGGTAACTACGTCGGCATCACCGAAAGCCCGGGTTCCATGTTCCAAAAAATCGTTTCCATCCCGGATTCGCTCATGTGGCGTTGGTACGAGTTGCTGTCTTTTAAGACCCTGGACGAAATTGATTCGTTAAAGCAGCAAATCAGTGATGGTGCTAACCCGCGTGACATCAAAATCGAACTGGCACGAGAGCTGGTAGCTCGCTTCCACGGTGAGGAGGCGGCTGCTAATGCACACAAAGGTGCGGGTAATATTGTCCGCGAAGGTGAGGTGCCGGAAGATACTCCGGAAGTCTTGTTGGAGCTGGGCGATCAGCAAGCGCTACCGATTGCTGCAATCGTAAATCAAGCTGGCTTGGCCACCAATGCCGCGCAAACGCGAGACATGTTGAAGAATGGCCGCGTCAAAGTGGATTGGCAGGTTGTAGAGGCGGGTTTGAAATTGGGTGCGGGTGATTACCTGATCCAAGCGGGTAAGAAAAAGCTGGCTCGCGTCACTCTGAAATAAAGTCCCCGGGCGGTCCTGAATAGTTGCTGTCATCTTTCTTTCAACTTTCCCTGCAGCGGCCGTTGACAGCGGCCGCAAAAAGACTATTATACGCCTCCCTCGCCGCTGAGCGCGGTTGGGGAACGAAGTTTTCCAGTCTTTCTTCTCTTGGTTCGGTGCTTTCTAAGTGCCTGTTTTGAAAAGAAAAAATCTGAATCTTCGGTTG
>NZ_MIES01000004.1 GCF_003054965.1 Saccharospirillum sp. MSK14-1 | reverse complement strand
AATCTCATCGCATTGAAGTAGCCAGCGATAGTAAATAAGGGTCATTCAATATGAGGTTAACCGGAATCGATTTTTTAAGAGTACTTGCAGTACTATTAGTAGTACTTTCTCACTATGGATTCTCATATTTAGGTGGATATGGCGTTCCATTACTCATCACATTATCTGCATTTCTTATAACCAAAATATTAATGAGTTCTGATAGTAAATATACTTTTAAAAAACATTTTCTTCGTCGATTTCTCAGAATAGCTCCAGCCTACTATTCTTTTTTGTTTATAAGTATTTTTCTCGACTGGATACTAGATGACACTTGGAAATTAGAAGAAATATTATTTGCAGTTACACACACTTTTAACTACTGGAATATAAAATATGGACATACCTCTACCGTATCCCATGTTTGGACCTTATCTATATTAGAGCAATTTTTTATTGCATCATATTTTTTAATATGGCCAATCCTGAAACTTAAAGAACGTTTTTTTTGGGTTACTTCGAGCTTAATTGTTTTATCCGCTGTAGCATTCAGATCAATCATATATTTGTCTTTTAACGCTACAGAGACTTACGTATATAATGATTTTTTTTGCCGAATAGATCAGTATTTAATAGGTGTAATGTTAGGGTATTTCTATGTTAAACATTCAGATAAGTGGGTGTCATTTAATTTATTTTATACTGTATCATTGTTACTTACCTCCATATTAGCAATTACATATTCAAAATCCTCTGTCGACTTCAGATATACGTTAGGCTTCACCTTAGAAGCAATTGCATCTTGCCTATTGCTTTTTACCTTTACAAACATATCTTCAAAATTAAAATTTCTAAATGGTAAAGTTATTACATCTTTAGCCGCCTCATCCTATAGCGCTTACTTGTTCCACACGTGGACAAATAGTGTAGCGAAAGATATGTATATTATAGGGTCAGAAGCACAAGCTGTATTAGCATCTGTTCTTCCATTTATTGTAGGAATGATTGTTTTTTTAACGATTGAAAAGTATTTTCTAAATATCCGTAAAATTGTTCTTAAAAATTAAATCACTTTAAATACTCGGTAATTTTAATAAATATAGCCCTACTAACTCCGACATGCGTCGGTAACGTTAAAAACCGACGCGAAAACTCTATTGCATTCGGCGTAGCGTTAAATCGGACAGGTAAGTCTGAAACACAGTCTATATCAATTAGTGCGGTTTCATACATACCTGATACACCCAAACCTTTTCTTTTCAATTGGTCCAAAAGATGCTGTCTCTGCTCTGCATTTTTCATAAGAACAGGGTAACGTAACATTCGATGACTTCGCCTGCTTTTTAACAAAGCTGACATAAGGTTTATATCATCTGAAATTTGTTGATTATATTCAAATTCTGGATGCCTGCTACGAAATCGATAGGCCTTAACATTTTCGTATACATACATTTTCACCTGTTCCGGCATACGGCGAATTATG
>NZ_MIES01000003.1 GCF_003054965.1 Saccharospirillum sp. MSK14-1 | reverse complement strand
AAAATCAATGACTCTGTCCCCTTTGATTATGACCCCTTTGATTAAAACCTAACGATTCTGTAACCGGCGAATTTAATCGCCATCGAAAATGATCCCTAGGCTAGATTACGCAGCAAGTAATTCAGGACGACGGTTCACAGCTTTGTTATTTATTTGACTTATCATGTTCAATTTTCCTCAACACCACATGAATAGTTGAAAGATAAAAGTAGAACATCCAACTTAACCATATTGCAGCATCATAATTAGTTTTTTGCTTATCATTGTGGTGCCGGATACCAAAATTATTTGCGAGATTGAAAAGGTCCTTTTCGTCTTTATTTGTTAATAATTCTTGAACATACGGTTTCAAGTATTCAAGCACATCTGCTAAGTCTCTTACTGCCTGTCTTCTATCATCAATACTAGAACCATGCCTGCGAAAATTATTTGTTGCGGAATTTATTCTACTTACAATGTTATTGTCTGTTGAAGGTACATCTGCGTTAAAAATATTTTCAAACCCTATTTCTGGCTTGTGCAATACTTCTCCCGACTTCGACAATTCAAATTTATTTTTATAGTGACCAAGGACACCATTAATCTTTTCAAGAAATAACTCTTGACCTTGCACTTTATTGAAGGTTTCCCAATGCATACCGCAGTCATTGTAACTATGGTAATTGCCATCTATTGGTTTAGAAACATACTGATATAAAAATTCAATTAAATCTAAGAAATCATCTTCTGTGTAAGTCGTCCAATTCTCACTTATCGGCCAAAGCTTTTTTTTGCGAATTGTCAAAAGCATTTCAAGTTCAATATCTTCTATTTTTCCGCTAACGTAGTCTTGGTCAATACACCAAAAGCCAAACGCCTCATCAAAATATCCGTCTTTCTCAAGTATTCCAAAAACTCGAGTAAACAATTCAATAGTATCTTCAAGCGGTAGCCCATCTTGATTGGGGTTAGTACCGGCTCTCTGTGAGTAATACTTATGTGCCATTCGATATCACCTAAAACTAACGCAGCGCTCACCGACAAATTAGGAGCGCAGCGAGTAATTTACCCGTATGGAGTGCCTTGTTCAGCGTCTACTGCACTTTTTGTTACTTTTCCATATCGTCTCTTCATGCGATCACATGTATCTCTGACCTTTCTTCGAATAACATGCTCAGGCTGGCCTTCATTTTTTTCACGAACTCTATTTGCTATCTCGATTAATTCTCTCGGCATATATTCTGATGCATCAGCTTCAAAAAATAGAGGAAGCAATTGTTCTTGATCTCTACTAAAGTTCGTCCTAGAAGGACCAAAAGACAAGGTGTTAGCTAAAAAATCCAAGGACATTAATGGGGACGAAAGCGGGCGCTCAAACTCTTCTTTAAGTTTATTCCTGATCTTCCAAGCTAAGCTATCAATTGTAAGCCACCAGTGTTTATAACCCAGCTCTGATACTTGTTCTTTTTGCCGCATTCCAATGACACCCACATAACTCTCAACATCATGCTTTATCAACGCTTCCGTTATGGCCTCATCAAAATTGACATTTTCACTTCGTCTTCCCTTATGAGCCTCTGCCCATAATGCTTCTATACGAAACCTTGTATCTTCTTCTACTAATTGAAGAGCATCAACCAATGGCTCAACTGCAATATTAAAACTATGTTTAAGGTATTCTTCTATATCATCCTCAGGTCGATATTGCCCATGAAAAACTTCAATAGATGAGGCAAATTTTACAGGCTCGTACCCCTGCTCAACATAATGGTAATACAAGAAAGGAATTCTTCCGTTCCACTGGGTTAAACTTCTTCTTGAGCAAGTGATCGAAATATTAATATGTTGCAATACTTCCCTGATCACCCCATCTGTGACACATAACTCAACACCGCTTTCTATTAAAGAAGAAACAATATTTGAATATTTTTTGTTTTGCTCTTCTCTATAGAATGTTTCAACGAGTAAGGGCAATACGATAGTAGTATCCAACCAGATTTTTCCGTGACTAAATATTTTTTTTGTCACTTTCTGAACGTCAGGTGTTTCACACAAAAAGGAATAAAGCGTATAAGTATCAGATATTTTTTTCAGATGGGTCTTAACTGCGGGTAAGCTAGAGCTTAACAATCTTGCTATTACATTTAGAGCAATATCAGGGAAATGGGCTAGATAGCCCTCCGTTGATGGAAAGTCATTTATATCTGAGAATATACAATTATTTAGCGTACGATGGTCATTTAAACAAATATCACCGCTCACTACAGAAGCAGCAAATAACTCCCCAGACTTGATAAGATAGTTATCAATAATTCTCAATATTCTATTAGATATCTCCTCGATATTTTCATCATTTATGTGATCGCTATCCTCCCTCTCATTTTCAACCAACCTTTCAATTTCATTGGAAAAATTT
>NZ_MIES01000002.1 GCF_003054965.1 Saccharospirillum sp. MSK14-1 | reverse complement strand
TTTGCTTGACGACCATAGAGCTGTGGAACCACCTGACTCCTTGCCGAACTCAGTCGTGAAACGCAGCCTCGCCGATGGTAGTGTGGGGCTTCCCCATGTGAGAGTAGGTCATCGTCAAGCTTTTAATACCGCCCCGGACCAGAGATGGTTCGGGGTTTTTTATTGTCTGCAACACAAGCACTACGATGACCTCCTCTACGAGAAGCGGAGTGCCGCCCAGGTCAGAGATGGCTTGGGCGGTTCGACGACTCGATTTTTTATGGCATGAAGATCAGGGGCGACGATAGCCCGGGAACGCGCTTTTCCGCCGTGCTTCAACGCAAATATTTATAAACCGTATTTCGACTCACACCCGCCAATCGCGCGGTACGGCTAATATTGCCTCCGGTTTGCTGGTAATACGTCGTTATCTTCTCAGCCAGTGTCGCCTGCATAGGCTCTGCTTGAACGCCATCCAATGAATGAGATTCCTGATTTCTTGGCGAAGGTTCTAAGTCGTCGTAAAAATCTTCTGGCAGATGCTCGGGCTTAATAAGACCATCATCGCTCATGGCGCTGGCAACTTTTAAAACGTTACTTAATTGGCGCATATTGCCGGGCCAGGGGTGTTGTAGAAACAGGTCCAGCACGGCGGGAGACAGCTGCAGTTGAACGTCTTCTGATTGCAGGCGTTGAGTGGCGTAGTTGATCAGTTCGGCTTTATCCGTTCGGTGCCGAAGTGCCGGTAGAGTAACGTTTAATCCAGCCAGACGATAATACAGGTCCTGGCGAAACTCGCCCTGCTGAACGGCCTGTTTCAGATCGCGATTGGTGGCAGAGATTAAGCGGATATTGATCGGATAGGTTTCTGTCGAACCCAGTGGCGTTACGACCCTTTCCTGAAGAACCCGGAGTAATCTCGCTTGCATGGTAATCGGCATTTCTCCGATTTCATCCAGGAAAAGCGTGCCGCCATCCGCGCGGCGAATCAATCCGATAGCGCCATCCTGGTTAGCACCGGTAAAGGCGCCTTTTTGGTACCCAAACAGTTCCGATTCAATAAGGTCGGCAGGAATGGAAGCACAATTGACGGCTACCAGGTTCTTCTTTCGGCGACTGCCATGGTAGTGCAGTGAGCGAACCAGAATTTCTTTGCCTGCGCCTGTCTCGCCATGAATTAAAACAGGAATGTCCTTTTCGATGACTTTGCTAAGTTGCAGCAGCACCTGCCGTACGTTCGCATCGCCATGCTCTAATTCGTCAAAGGGAACAACATCGAAAGGCAAATCGTCGTGCTTAGCAAAGCTCGTTGCTTTCGGTGGGACGGTTTCTTTTGCCGTCTGTGCTTGTCGATAATCCGGTATTTTAAGCGGCGGGGCTGAAGGAGGCTGCACCCTGACCCAGGTGTGGTATCGGCCGAACGCCTTTAATGAAAGAGGCGTGTTAGCGGGTTGATGACATAACTCCAGAAAACGGCAATCGAAGATTTGCTCGATGTTCAACAGTGCCAGATCTTTTGCCAGCATTGCCCAGGCGCGTCGATTGGCGGAAATGACTTTGCCACTGTCGTCTAACACCAACATGCCAGACCAGTGAGAATCCAGACCACTGATGTTAGCGCTGAAGGTGACAATAAAGTGATCCCGCTGGAATGCTGCATAGATCAACTGATTCTCAACACTGAGCGACATCAGCTTCACCATGCCAAGGGTATGATCCTGAGGCAGGTAGGCGTCGGACGAGATGTCGAGGACGCCGATCATCTTTTTGTGTGTGTCGTAGATGGGTGAGGCCGAACCGACCATATAGCGATTTGCTCGCAGAAAATGCTCGTCGCGGCTGACTTGTACAGCCTGACCAGTCGCTAAGGCAGTACCGATGGCATTGGTTCCCGTACCTACTTCTCTCCACTGATAGCCCGGAAGCAAGCCGTGACGATCACTGTCATGAAATCGGCTCGCCCCCCATGTATTGAGCACCTGGCCTTGATTATCAGCCAGAACAATCAGGCAGGCTGAATTGGACAGAATGTTCTGGTAGTGGGGCAAAACCTCTGTTTCGGTGGTGTGAACTAGGTTGTGATGTTCATCGAGTAACGCGGCCACGTGCCCTTTACGCACCTCGCCAAACTGCGGTTGGCTGCTGTGTGACAAACCATAGGATTCGCACCGAGACCAGGAGTTCTCGATGACTTTATGGTGGGGCAGGTCCGCCGTTTTTGACTCGGTTGATTGCAAGCCCAGGAGTAAGGCTTCATCTGTATCTGTCATTGCCGTTCTCAGGTAGAAGTTTCGTTATTGTTGTACTTCTTCCAGCCTTATCAGGCGCTTCCAGCATACCTGAAGTGTGTTCAACCGCCACTGTTCATAACGCTGAACAACTGTTGAACATTGCTAGTTAGATATGAACACAAATGAACAATGGCAAAAAGTTCTGATGGCACGAGTTTCTTATTGATCGTTTATAACCTATTGAAAAATAGGGTAATTTAAATTTGTTCGTTTTGTTTCGTATTATTGGCACTGAAGTTGTAATAACCCCAGAAGAACGCTGAAAGACTGACTGCAAACGTTTCAATGAACAGCAGTGGTCAACAATAACAACAAAAGAGAAGCAGCAATGTCCCTAGCCCTTGAGCGCGTCAGCAAAGTCGTTGGCGGTCAGGAATGGATCAAAGACATCAGTCTTACGCTGGAACCTGGGTCCTTCAATGTCCTGCTCGGACGTACCTTAGCGGGTAAAACCACGTTGATGCGGCTGATGGCCGGCCTGGAACGTCCGACCTCAGGTGCCGTCATTATGAACGGCGTCGATGTAACGGGTATGCCAGTTCGCAAGCGCAACTTATCGATGGTCTACCAGCAGTTCATCAATTACCCCGACCAAACGGTGTATGAAAATATTGCTTCCCCTCTACGCCTGGCTCGGTTGCCAAAAGACGTTATTGATCAACGTGTACGCGAAACGGCTCAGATGCTGCACATTGAAGCGCATCTTGAGCGTTTCCCTTTGGAGCTTTCTGGCGGTCAGCAACAACGCACGGCGATGGCTCGGGCCTTAGTTAAAGATGCCGACCTGATCCTGTTTGATGAGCCTTTGGTTAATCTCGATTACAAACTGCGTGAAGAGTTCCGCGAGGAATTGCGTGAATTGTTTAAAGCCAAGCATTGCATCGCTGTTTATGCCACGACGGAACCCAATGAGGCATTGGCACTCGGTGGGCACACCGCCGTTTTGCATGAAGGTGAGCTGCTGCAATACGGTAAAACCCCAGACGTTTACCACCGCCCTAAGGATATTCTGACTGCCCAGATGTTCTCGGAACCGCCCATCAATATCGTTGCCGGTCGAGTAACGGAATCGGAAGTGACGTTTGATGAGTCGGTACATTTCAAATTGAATCAGGATTTAAGCGGGCTGAAACCCGGTAATTATCAGTTTGGTGTGCGGGCGTCACACATCGGCTTGGTGCCTCACGCTGACGATGATCTTGAACTAACCGTACGGGTGGACCTCGCAGAGATCAGTGGTTCTGAGACCTTTCTTCACGTTCGTAGTGAACAGTTTGAGTTGATTCTGCATTTATCGGGCGTACACGAATACGCGGTTGATCAAGTAGTAAAGGTTTATTTTCCTACTCACAAAATTTATGTCTTCGACTCAACCGGCGCTGTTGTTCATGTGCCAACACGTTTAGGAGGTCGATGATATGGCGGAAATTATCTTACGAAGTCTGGCGCATACGTACGACGCCAAAGCAGGTGCTGACTCGGACTATGCCATCCGGCAAATGGATCATGTTTGGCACCAAGGCGGCGCATACGCTTTGTTGGGGCCTTCCGGCTGCGGCAAGTCAACGATGCTCAATATTATTTCAGGCCTGCTCAGCCCTTCGGAAGGTGAGGTGTTGTTCGACACGGAAAGAGTGAATGAGCTTTCCCCGGAAGAACGCAACATTGCCCAGGTTTTCCAGTTTCCAGTGGTGTACGACACCATGACCGTCTACGACAACCTGGCCTTTCCGTTAAAGAATATTGGTATGGCCAAACATTTGATTCCAGCCAAGGTTCATGAAGTTGCCGATATTCTTGAACTGACGTCTGTCTTGCATCGAAAAGCTAAAAACCTCAGTGCTGACGAAAAGCAAAAGGTATCGATGGGGCGTGGTTTGGTTCGCGATGACGTCTCTGCCATTTTGTTCGATGAACCTTTGACTGTTATCGATCCACAGTTGAAATGGAAATTGCGACGCAAGCTCAAGCAAATTCATGAGCGCTTTAATATCACCATGATCTACGTTACGCACGATCAGCTTGAAGCATCGACCTTTGCGGAAAAAATTGCCGTTATGTACGACGGCCAGATCGTCCAGTTTGGGACGCCACGAGAATTGTTCGAGCGTCCGGCACATACATTCGTCGGGTTCTTTATCGGCAGTCCCGGTATGAACTTTCTGGAGGTGACGGTCGACGAACACAATGTTCATTTCTCAGGTTTACGAATCCCAGCTAATCCACGGCGGTTGCAGAGTGCAATCGCCTCGGGGTCATCCAACATCAAAGCGGGCATACGACCAGAGTTTATACACGTTTGGGATGAGCCCAATGATGAAGCTTTTGAAGTTGAGGTGCAGGACGTAGAGGACCTGGGTACCTACCGAATCCTGTCATTTTATTTGGGTGGCCAGATAGTCAGAGCTCGTTTAAACGAAGACCAAAATATTCCTTCGCAAAAGGCCTACGTTAGTTTTCCCGAGCAGTGGTTGAATATCTACGTCGATGAATATCGAGTGGGGGATGACGATGAATAAAGTGGAGAATAACAAAGCCTGGTTTTTAGTATTGCCCATGCTTTTGTTAGTGGCTTTTTCAGCCATCATTCCGTTGATGACGGTGGTAAATTATTCGGTTCAAGATATTTTGGGTAGCAGCGCGTATTTCGTTGGCACCGAATGGTTCAAGGATATCCTTAACGACAGCCAGTTACAGCAGGCACTGATCCGGCAGTTTATTTTCTCATTCACTATTCTCGCCATTGAAGTACCTTTGGGTATTGGCGTTGCACTGATGATGCCCAAAAAAGGTTGGCGGGCGTCCCTGATACTCATACTGGTCACGTTACCGTTGTTAGTGCCCTGGAATGTCGTGGGAACCATTTGGCTGATTTTTACTCGTACCGATATCGGCCTGGCTGGCGTTGGGCTGCGGGAGTTGGGTTATGCCTACAACATCACCCGTAATGATGGTGATGCCTGGGTAACCATTGTGTTAATGGATGTCTGGCATTGGACGCCCTTAGTCGCTCTGCTGTGCTATAGCGGCTTGCAGGCAATACCTCAGGCCTATTATCAGGCGGCGCGAATTGATCGCGCATCACGCTGGGCTATTTTCCGTTACATTCAGCTGCCTAAGCTGAGCAATGTGCTAGTCATCGGTGTGCTGCTTCGGTTTATGCACTCGTTCATGATTTATGCCGAGCCTTTTGTTTTAACCGGCGGTGGTCCAGGCAGTTCAACGACCTTCTTAAGCCAGACCCTGACTACCATGGCCATCGGCCAACAAGACCTGGGGCCTTCAGCCGCGTTCTCCATTATATATTTTCTGATCATTCTGGCGGTTTGTTATTGCTTCTATGTGGCCATTTTGAATATGGGGCGTGACAAGAACACGTCACAGCCGAGGTAAGCTTATGACAACTTCAAATCATTATTCGACATCGCAGACAACGACTTTCGTGAAGCGGAAATTACGGAACAATCCGAGTGCCCAACGTTGGCGACAACGTTTTTTTCTCGGCCTGTTTCTCATTTTCCTGCTGTTGCCGATCTATTGGTTAGTGAGTATGTCGTTTAAGACCAATACTGAGATACTGTCCGGTTTTTCGTTGTTTCCCAAAAGCCTGACCTTCGACAGCTACATCGAAATTTTAACGGACCCGAGTTGGTATATGGGGTACGTCAATTCACTGTTGTACGTTGTGACGAACATGCTGATCAGCATTCTGGTCGCATTGCCGGCTGCCTATGCATTCAGTCGCTACCGGTTTATTGGTGATAAACATCTGTTCTTTTGGCTGCTGACAAACCTGATGGCACCGCCTGCTGTTTTCCTGCTGCCTTACTTCCAGCTTTATTATTCGGTTGGTTTATTCGATACCCATATCGCCGTCGCGTTGGCGCATTGTTTATTCAATATACCGTTGGCGGTCTGGATTCTAGAAGGCTTTATGAGCGGTGTTCCTAAAGAGGTGGATGAGACGGCCTACATTGATGGTTACAGCTTTCCGCGCTTTTTTGTTCGAGTATTTATTCCAATGATTCGTTCGGGTATTGGCGTCACACTGTTCTTTTTATTCATGTTTTCCTGGGTGGAACTTCTACTTGCCAGAACGCTGACTGCGACAGATGCGCAGCCGATCGGTGCCATCATGACACGGACGAGAGGTGCTTCAGGCATTGATTGGTCATTATTGGCTGCAGCAGGAACATTAACCATCTTACCCGGTGTTATGGTGGTTTATTTCGTACGCAATTATATCGCCAAGGGCTTTGCTCTGGGCCGGACCTGAAAGGAGTGGTGTGATGCTTCAGTGGATGGTGTGGACCTTACCGACAGCTGCCTTTTTTACGGCGATTGCTGTGATGTTATTTGGCATGACCTTATGGCAGCTGTGGGTTCCCACAATTGAACGCAAGGGTTTTTTACCGATCGTCACGACTCGTGGCGATCGACTTTTTATTGGTCTGTTGTGTGCAGCATATTTGCACTTGGCTGTTGTCGGTTTTACCGACATTTCGATTTGGTTTGCCTTAGGTGCGTCGGCTGTATGGATGGCCATTTTAATGCGCTGGGGTTAAGTCAAATTAAAAGTCATGGACGAGATAAACGTCAAGGATGACAGTTCTCGATAGCAACGAGGTGGCTATGAATAACAATAAGATCCCCTACCTATCTACGCTGGCTCTCAGCGCTTTGATGGCCTCCGGCAGTGTACAGGCGGAAGATCGACGCGCCGTTATTGAACGTTGGATTGATGAAGAGTTCCAACAGTCAACACTGACGCGTGAGGAGCAAATTGCAGAGCTGGAGTGGTTTGCCCAAGCCGCAGAACCTTTCCGAGGCATGCAGATTAATACGGTCGCTGAAGGTCTGACGACGCATGAGTACGAAGCGAATGTGTTGGCTAAAGCATTTGCCGAGATTACTGGTATTGAAGTCACCCATAACATCATCGGTGAAGGGGATGTTGTGGATACCATGCAAACGCAAATGCAGTCGGGTCGAAATATTTACGATGGTTTCGTTAATGATTCCGATGCCATTGGTACGCATATTCGCTATGGCGTGACTACGAATATTTCGCAAGCGATGGAAAATGAGTGGGCGGACTATACGTTGCCTACACTCGATCTGGATGATTTCATCGGTATTCAGTACACCACTGGCCCGGATGGCAGTATCTTCCAGTTGCCGACGCAACAGTTTGCTAACCTGTATTGGTTCCGCTACGACTGGTTCCAGCGCGCTGATTTTCAGGAACAGTTCCGCGATATCTATGGTTACGATCTGGGTGTGCCCACGAACTGGACAGCCTATGAAGATATAGCGGAGTTCTTTACCGAACACGTTGGCGAAATCGACGGTCGAACCGTATACGGACATATGGATTATGGTCGCCGCGATCCATCTTTGGGTTGGCGCTTCCACGATTCCTGGTTATCGATGGCCGGCATGGGCAGCCAAGGCGTGCCCTTTGGCAATCCGGTCGATGACTGGGGGATTCGCGTGGATGAAAACAGTAATCCGGTGGGTGCCAGTGTGTCACGAGGTGGAGCAACCAACTCGCCGGCATCGATTTTCGCGGTTACCAAGATGGTCGACTGGTTACGTGACTATGCGCCGCCTGAAGCTCAGGGGATGACCTTTGGCGAAGCCGGTCCGGTTCCGGCTCAGGGTAACATTGCTCAGCAGATGTTTTGGTACACCACTTTCACCGCCGACATGATTGATCCGGAACTGCCCGTTAACAGTGACAGCGGTCCGCTGTGGCGTATGGCGCCGTCACCGGCAGGGCCTTACTGGGAAGAAGGCATGAAAGTGGGCTATCAGGACGTTGGTTCCTGGACGTTTTTTGAGTCAACGCCAGAAGATCGACGCACCGCAGCTTGGTTGTTTGCGCAGTTCACCACCGCTAAATCAGTGTCTTTGCAAAAACTGTTGACCGGGCTGACACCGATCCGTCGCTCTGATATCGAGTCGGATCAATTCGGTGCTATGGCGCCCCGTCTGGGCGGCCTGGTTGAGTTCTATCGCAGTGAGAACGAAAACTGGTGGACACCGTCATCAACCAATGTGCCTGATTACCCGCGTATGGCGCCCTTGTGGTGGCAGAACCTGGCGCCCGCCGTCAATGGTGATATCAGTGCCGAGGAAGCCTTGAACAACTTGGCAGAGGAGATGGACGACATCATGGCGCGTTTGGCACGGGCGAACGTCTTTGATCAATACGCGCCGAAGCTGAATGAAGAGCGAGACCCGGAATATTGGTTGTCGCAGCCTGGCTCGCCAAAAGCCAAACTCGATAATGAAATGCCGCGTGGAACCACAGTTCCCTACGATCAGTTGATTGAAAATTGGATCAATAATTGAGTTCGAAAGGGCCAGCAGTCGCTGGCCCTTTTTGGTTAGAGCGTTCGGTAAATTAAATCCCAAACACCATGCCCTAAACGTTGGCCACGTTGTTCGAATTTAGTAACGGGGCGATGTTCAGGGCGCCCGTTTTGATAGTTTCCAACACCGGCGGTGTTTTCAAAGCCTTCGGCCGCGTCCATGACTTCCAACATATGCTCAGCGTAGTTTTGCCAATCGGTCGCCATGTGAAAGGTGCCGCCTTGGATAAGCTTACGTCGCAGTAATTGCGCGAACTCTGGTTGCACGATACGACGTTTGTGATGACGTTTTTTATGCCACGGATCAGGAAAGAACAGCTGGACACAGTCCAGGCTATGGTCCGCAATGCAGTCGTGCAGAATTTCCACCGCATCTTCTCGGAAGACCCGGATATTGCTCAGGTTATCTTGCTGCACATGATGCAGCAGGCGGCCAACGCCCGGCGTATGGACTTCAACACCAATAAAGTTTGCCTGCGGGCGGGCGCGTGCCATTTCGGCCAGCGAGTCGCCGTTGCCAAAGCCAATTTCGAAGACGACCGGTGCGGTATTACCAAATACCTGGTTTAAATCCAGCCGCCCCATTTTGTGTTCAAGGCCAAAATCCTCCCAGCCAGAGTCCAGGGCTAATTTCTGGCCTTCAGTCATGCGGCCGGTACGCATGACAAAACTGCGAATTTTGCGCTGAATGGGCGCTCTTTCCTCGGTCATGAAGCATCCTTTGATTAACGAGTCGGGCGCCAGCGCCACAGAATGAATGTGAACCAGGTCCAGCCGGTTAATTGGCCCAAGCCACCAATGGGGGTTAAGGCACCGAGTATCGACATATCCAGCAGCACCAACGCATAAAGACTGCCGCTGAACACTATGCTGCCCAGCGCCAGACAGTATGCGGGTCCTGTCAGTTTTTGTTCGAGTGTATGGAGCTGGATTGCGCCTATCGCCAACAACGCTAAGGCGTGGATAAGTTGATAACGCACCGCCGTTTGCCAGGTCTCAAGGCGCTGGTTGCTCACCAGTGTTTCCAGTGCATGGCTTCCGAAAGCACCAAAGGCAACGCCAAGACCCGCCAGTATCGCGCCTGCTATCAGAATGAGCCGAGAGTGTGCATTCATGGTTATTTCGCTGTTCGTTTAAACGTAAAAAAGCCGCTGATAGTACAGCGGCTTTAATCATTGCGTGAAAAAGCAGAAAGGTTAGAAATCGATGCTCATGACCTTTTTAACTTTCTTCATCGCATTTTTTTCGAGCTGACGAATACGCTCAGCTGAAACGCCATAAACATCAGCCAATTCATGTAAAGTGGCTTTGTTTTCGTTCAGCCAGCGACGCTGGATAATGTCTTTGGAACGATCATCCAGATCAGCCAGAGCAGCAAAAAGTTGCTCATTGGCATCGCTCTCGTAATTTTCCTGCTCGACCAGAGCGGCGGGATCGGCACCCTGAGACTCTAAGTAGTGCACAGGCGACAGGGCCGGACCCTCGTCGTCGTCTTCGGTCGGTGCATCGAAGGTGGCATCGTGAGCGGTTAGGCGACCTTCCATTTCATAAACGGTCTTGAGATTAACGCCCAGATCGTCAGCAATGGCTTGGGCTTCGCGCTCATTCAACCATCCCAGACGCTTTTTAGAGGAGCGCAGGTTAAAGAAGAGTTTGCGTTGTGCCTTGGTGGTCGCAACTTTGACAATGCGCCAGTTACGCAGGATAAATTCGTGGATTTCGGCTTTGATCCAGTGCACAGCAAAGGATACCAGGCGAACACCAACTTCCGGATTGAAACGACGGACAGCCTTCATTAGGCCGACATTACCTTCTTGGATCAGGTCGCCCTGATTCAGGCCATAACCGGAATAGCTTTTCGCGATGTGAACTACAAAACGCAGGTGAGACAAAACGAGCCGACGTGCTGCGTCGATGTCTTCCTGGTAATAAAGTCGCTCAGCCAGTTCTTTCTCTTCTTCTGCGGTGAGCAGATCGAAGGCATTGACTGATTGGATGTAAGACTCCAGATTTTGGCCTGGTGCCAAGGAATCCAGAGCTAGAGCCGGAACACTGCTGTTCAGTTTCACGTTGTCTCCTCCCCATCACGCGTTTGTAACGGTGGATGCGGTTTATGTGTCACTTATACTATCAGAAAACCGCGGTACGACCCTAGTATCGCCAGTAAAGGTCCTGCAAAACTAGGGCTACGTTTGGATGGTAACGATAGCGAAATTCCATCGTCCTGCCAGTGAACAAAGTCACCTACGCAGCGCGGGCTTCTTTGGATCAATCTAACGCGGTTCGGCTTCGCGCAAATGGCGCCATAGAGCAATGTGGGTGCCTGTCAGGCTGACCAGGGTGGCGCTGAGCAACAATATGAAGGTTTCACCAATATCGAGCCAAGTGACGTGCGCGTCCAGTCCATAGGTATCCAGAAAAGCACTGAGCGGCGTATGTAACCACCAGGCAATTCCACTGACCAGAATCCAAGCAGCCATGCCGCCGAGCAGGCCGTACCAAAGGCCTAAGTATAAAAAGGGACGTTTGATAAAGGCTTCGGTGGCGCCCAGTAATTTGACGATGCGAATCTCTTCTTTACGAGATTCGATGGCCAGGCGAATGGTATTTCCGACCACCAGCAGAACAGCAACGCCCAGCAATATGGCTAAACCGGTCACGCCCGTGGCAATCAATTCCAGGAAACGATTAAGCCGGTCAATCCAGGCCAGATCGAGTTGAACATCTTCGACCTGTGGCAGGCTGGTAATTAACAGCTGCAAGGCTTCTAGGTCGGTTGAGCTCTGGCCGTCAGGAACGACGACGATGCTGGCGGGCAAGGGGTTACTTTCCAATTGCAGGCGATCATCGTCCAGTGTCAATGACTGACTGAAGCTCTGCCAGGCCTCATCGGCCGCCACGTAACGCGTGCTGATTACTTCTGGACGCTGGGCTAACTCCTCGGTCAGGGTTTGGCCTTCTTCCAAACTGGTGGCGTCGGTCAGATACAGGGTGATCTGACCGCCAGCCTGCCAGCGTTCGGTCTGATGTTCCAGTGACGCCAAAGCGAGGTAAAACAGGGTCGGTAACGTCAGAGAAATAGCAATGACCAGCCAGGTTAGGGCGCTTGAGACTGGGTTGCGCACCAGTCTCATCAACGCAGCTACGGCGCAATCCCGATGGTGGCGTATCCAGGCAGCAGAAGCGCCCTGGGCCGGTTCATCGCGGCGGCGGTTCATGGCTTGCTGACGTTGAGCCGTCATGAGCGGCCTCCACCAAAAGGCGTGGTCAGTAAGCGGCCTTCTTGTAAGGAAATCACGCGATAGTTCAGTCGTGCGATCAATCCCAGGTCGTGACTGGCGATGAGCACAGTGGTGCCCACGCGGTTAAATTCTGAAAACAGAGCCATGATGTCGCGTGACAACGCCGGGTCGAGGTTTCCGGTCGGCTCATCGGCCAGAAGCAGAGCCGGTTTTCGAACCACGGCTCGGGCGATGCCGACTCGTTGCTGTTCACCGCCGGACAGTTGAATGGGGCGGTAGTTTTCGCGCTCCAGCAAACCGACTTTATCGAGGGCGGCGCGGACTCGGCGGGTGACATCGCGGGGGTGCTCTCCGGCAATCACCAGCGGCAGGGCGACGTTGTCAAAAACAGTTTGATCCATCAATAACTGGTGGTCCTGGTGCACGATGCCCAGATCGCGCCGAAAGAACGGCACCCGGCCTTTGCCTAATCGATTGAGCAATTGGCCATTGACCCTGAGTTGGCCCGATGAGGGTTTTTCGATGCGCATGATCAGTTTCAGCAGGGTGCTTTTTCCGGCGCCACTGTGACCGGTTAAGAAAACCATCTCGCCGCGTTCAATGTGCAAATCAACGCTGGCGAGGGCCTCGTGACCCCCGTCGTAGCGTTTGCTGACCTGATCGAAATGAATCATTCGCTGTCCTGGTCCAAAAGCGCATCGACAAAGGTGTCGGCTTCGAAGGGCCGCAGGTCATCGACCTGTTCGCCAACACCGATAAAACGAACCGGAATCCCCAGTTTGCGTGCCAGCGCGAAGATCACGCCGCCGCGAGCGGTGCCGTCCAATTTGGTTAACGCAAGACCCGTTAAATGAACGGCATCGGTAAAGCTTTGTGCTTGGCTGATGGCGTTCTGGCCGGTACCAGCATCCAGTACTAGCAGTACTTCATGCGGTGCCGTGTCGTCGAGCTTTTTCATCACCCGAACCACTTTGCTCAGTTCCTGCATCAGGTTGTCTTTGTTGTGCAGGCGGCCAGCCGTATCGGCGATGACGACGTCAATATCGCGCGCCTGCGCGGCTTGGACGGCATCGAAAATCACCGAAGCACTGTCAGCGCCCGTATGTTGAGCGATGACTGGAATGTCGTTGCGTTCACCCCAGGTTTGGAGCTGCTCGACAGCGGCAGCACGGAAGGTGTCACCTGCAGCGAGCAATACCGAGTGACCGTCTTTTTCCAAGCGCTTACTGAGTTTGCCGATGGTGGTGGTTTTGCCCACGCCGTTGACGCCGACGACCAGAATCACATAAGGCGACTTGCTGCGATCGATCTGTAACGGCGCCTCAACGGTTTTGAGTTCGTTCACCAAGGTGTCGCGCAACGCCGCCACCAGCGCATCGCTGTCTTTGAGCTCGCGACGACCCAAGGTCTCAGTGAGTGATTCCAGAATGGCCCGGGTTGCTTCAATGCCGACATCGGCTGTCAGTAGCAGCGTTTCTAATTCTTCAAGCAGGTCGTCGTCGATCTGCTTTTTGCCGCCCAGAGCCGCAGCCAGGCCAGATGTCAGATTGCCTCGGGTACGGCCCAGTCCTTGGCGGACCCGGCCAAACCAGGAGGCTTCGTTATCAGGAGTGTCGGTCGTTGTGGTCGAGCGCTTTTTGCCAAAGCCGAACATGGAGGATCAAACCTTCTAATGGATGACAGGCCGTGGTGGCCCTAAGCCGGCCTATGCTAGCAAAAGCGCTCGGCGAGCCAAAGCGAAGTGTCCATCGTGGCATCTGAAGCAGGGCTTAGGTACATTTGTCGCCACGAAACGTTTGCCGCATCACAGAACGTTTTGGATCACCGCCAACCCTGATGGGGTGTCATCAATTAATCTGGATCGAGCATGTTTCATTTTAGCCGTCGAACGCTCTGGATCATTATTTACGTCACCATTCCGCTGATCTTTATTTTGAACCAGTTGGGTGGCGAGCCCGATGCCGATTCGGCTGAGGCTGACCCTCAGCGTTGGTCGCTGGATGAGGTCGACTTTGAACAAACGAGCAATCGCTGGCAGGTGGATTTACCGCAAGCCGAACAGATTCGTCTGAGTGTTGTTCAGCCACAGGCACCCGCCGAGATGTTGGCAACCGGCGACTCATCCGGTCTCAGTCTCTCTCGCCAGGGCGGGCAGTTTGTGGTCACTGTCGTTAATCCGGCTCGACTTCAGTTGCTGGAGACCAGCGTTGATTTTCTGGTCGATTGGCTGCCAGACAGCGATGAACGGCGCATCGTTGTGTCCGGATCGTTAAATGATGAATGGCTGGCCGCCTTGGAGCCCTTAAATGGTCCGTTGCGCGGTGAGGCGCTCCCGGGTGAGGTTCGCGCGGCGGCGGCCGTATCGCGACTGACGGCACCACCGATGGGCAGTGATGAGCAACTGGCCTTTCTGATCTGGGTGGATGTGCTGGAGCAGCGACTGGGTGGCTACCAGCCAGATGTCCGTTGGGATCATCGTGCCGTTCGCAGCCAAGTACTGTTTAACCAGACTTTGGCGCCATCGCTGTTTGAACCTGTTACGGAAGACGAACTGGAACCGGTGCTATCGGCTTATCAGAATGCGGCGGCGCAGCGCCAGCGTCGGGCCGATCAGATTCATCGTTACTTGTTAACCACGGCGGTCTATGAATTACCGTTGGATTTCTTGCTGCGCCAACCCGAGCGACTGGCGCAGGTCGATCTGGCTGCGGTCAACCAACAACGTCAACAGAGCATGGAATCCCGCTAGATGGCACGTAGAAATCGCCCCAACCCCGGCCGTGGAGCTGGCCTGGTTCGTTTGATTGGCGGTCAGCATCGTGGCCGGCGTTTATCAATTGCCAACCTCGATGGCTTGCGGCCGACTGGCGATCGCCAGCGCGAAACCTTATTTAACTGGTTGCAGTTTGAGCTGGCTGGCAGTCGAGTCGCTGATCTCTATGCCGGAACCGGGGCTTTGGGTCTGGAGGCATCATCTCGCGGCGCACAGCGGGTCTGGCTGATTGAGCAACACCCGCAGGCGGTGGCGGCTCTAAAAGCGGCGGTGGGGCAGTTGCAGTCCGACGCCGATGTTCAGACCGCCGATGCCCTAGATTGGTTGAAACGCACCGAGGACGGTCCCTTTGATGGCGTTTTCGTCGACCCACCCTTTGCCGCACAGCTTTGGCAACCCACGCTGGAGGCGCTGTTGGCACGGCCGTTGTTGCGCGACAATGCCTGGGTCTATGTGGAGGCTCCAACCAATTGGGCACCGGTGGTTCCCGAGCAATTTCAGCTGAGTAAAGAGAAAACCAGCGGTGATGTGGTGCAACGGCTTTATCGTTACATATCTTAATTGACCGGCGGTCAGTTGGTTGTTAGCGTCGCTATCCTTGTTTCCAGGAGTCAGAGCGATGGCGGATCTTAATGCACTGTTTGACACTCAGCGTCGCGCCTTTGCGCAGCAACCTTATCCCAGCCTGGCGGAGCGCAAACATCGTCTGCGCCAACTCAAACGTCTGATTCTGGATAATGAAACGGCCATTGCCGAAGCTTTAAATGCTGATTTCGGTGGGCGGGCGTTTTATGAAACGCGTTATGCCGAAGTGCTGCCTGCCATCACCAACATCAACCACACTCTGCGTTCTTTGCGCCGCTGGATGAAGCCGCAAAGGCGGTTGCTGCATTGGTTGTATCAGCCCGCAACCGGTGGTGTCTGGTCACAGCCCTTAGGTGTCGTGGGCATTATGGTGCCTTGGAACTACGGTCTGTTGTTGTCGTGTGGACCGCTGATTTCTGCACTGGCGGCGGGCAATCGCTGCATGATTAAACTGTCCGAGTTGACGCCGCGTTATGGTGAATTAATGGCGCAACTGATCGCGCGTTATTTTTCTGCCGATGAAGTGGTGGTGATCAATGGTGAGCGAGACGTTGCTCAGGCGTTTTCGGCATTGCCATTTGACCATCTCGTGTTTACCGGTTCCACCGCCGTTGGCCGTCATATCATGACAGCGGCAGCTGCCAATTTAACCCCAGTCACCTTGGAATTGGGCGGCAAAAGCCCAGTATGGGTCGACCCCAGTATCCCGGTTGACGAAGCCGCTCGGCGCATGGTCTTTACCAAATGCACCAATGCGGGCCAAACCTGTGTGGCACCCGATTATGTGCTCTGCCCACCGGATCGCATTGAGGCATTTACCCATGCCTATCTGGCAGAAGTGAAACGCCAGTACGGCGACGATCCACGGCTCAGTCCCGATTATTCCGCCATCATTAATGCGCGCCAGCATCAGCGTTTAACCGATTATCTTAAACAGGTTCAGCAGGCCGGGGGGCAATTGCATTGGGCGGGGCCTGCCCCGGATCTGGACGATACGGATGCCAAACTGCCGCCGGTGGTGTTGACGGGTGTGGATCCGGAAAGCGGCGTGATGCAAGACGAAATTTTCGGGCCTTTGCTGCCGGTATTGCCGTGCACAGATGCCGCCGCTGCCGTTGAGTTCATCAATCAACGTCCCCGTCCCTTGGCGCTTTATGTCTTTGGCTATGCGCGCGCGTTGAAACCGCTGTTTCGCGAACGTACTCACAGTGGCTCAATGATGTTTAACGACGCCCTGATTCAAGTTGCTCAGGACAATCTGCCCTTTGGCGGTGTCGGTGCCAGTGGTATGGGGAACTATCATGATCGAGCCGGATTTGAGCGGCTGTCGCACATGAGATCGGTGATGGTTAAAGGGCGTTGGTCCAGTATGAAGCTTGTCTATCCACCCTATGGTCGCTGGATCCACCGCCTGATCCAGTGGATCGTTCTGCGCTGATCGCGCATTTGTACGCCTATGGCGGCTGGGTTACCATTCGCCGGCGTTTGAGCCCCGGAGCTAGGAATGTCCCGAACTGTCGTCTATCCAGGAACCTTTGACCCCATCACTCTCGGTCATATGGATTTGGTCGAACGCGCCTTGCGTCAGTTCGATAAAGTCATTCTTGCGGTCGCAGCCAGCCCCAAGAAAAAACCCTTATTCAGTCTGGATCAGCGTGTCGCTCTGGCGCGCGAAGTTACCAAAGACATGGGCGATGTTCAGGTCGAAGGGTTCCGCAATCTGTTGGTCGATTTTGCCCGTGAACAAAATGCGTTCACCATTTTACGCGGCTTGCGGGTGGTGAGTGATTTCGAATACGAATTCCAGCTTGCCAACATGTATCGGGCGCTGGCGCCGGATATCGAAAGTCTGTTTATGACGCCGTCCGAACAGTTCTCTTTTATCTCTTCAACCTTTGTGCGGGAAATTTCGCTGTTGCGCGGTGATGTCACCAAGATGGTGCATCCAGTCGTGCAACAGGCGCTCAAGGAAATCTACCACCAGGAAGAAGGCTGACGTCTAGTTGGTCAATTGTGTGCCGGGTTTGATCTGGCGTTCCTGGGTGGCAATCATGGCCAACTGCGTACCTGGGTAAACGATGTAACTTTGCGTGCGGCCGAATAACAAGCCGTCGGTCGGCGCGTAAACCGCCTCGCGTTGCGGACCCTCTCCGTCGAGCTGAACCACGTCAGCCAGATGGTCCCCCTGGCGGATGTGTTCACCCAGTTCACGTCGATACACCACCAACCCATTGCTGTTTGATGACACCACCTTAACCTGATCGACGTTAAGCGTCGTTGGTGGCAACCCCATTTCACTGGCTTGTGACTGAGCGCCACTGTTGCGCACAAAACCCTGCTTTTCCAGAAACGCCAGAAGGCCTTCGGCGTCACGTTGGGCAAAATTCTCATTCACATCTTGCCGGCCTCGTAATTCCACGGTGGCAGCAAAGCAGGGGCGATCGAGTGGCGCGTTCAGTACGTCGGCGACTCGTACCCAGGGCTGGGTGTGGCTGCCATCAAAGGCCACGGTGCCCCGCACGTCTTCTTCTAAGCGAACCGGAAATCCCAGACAGTCAGCTAACTGTGCGCCGATGTCAGTCTGGTGATCGCCGTAGAAAACATGCGGTAAGGCGGCATCGTCGCAATGAAGATCGAGTACGACGGTGGCATCGAGAGATTGACTGAGCAGCGCTTTGTGCAGTGCATCGATTTCGTAGTCCGCGTTTTTCTCGTCGACCAACTGCCGCAGTCCGGTACGGACCATGCGGTCGTTGGCGGCTGCGTCCGAACCTAATTGGCTGCTGAGTCGATCAATCAAATCATCGCTGTCGATGGCCATGCCGCGATTAAAGTTGCGGCCGGTGGTGGCATCGAAGCGACCAGGGAATTTCCCAAACAAGCGCTGATTTAACCCCACCGGATTCGCGTAAGGCACGATGACAATGCGCTGTGTTATTTGCCCAGCGGCTTCCAGGCGTTGCAGTTTTTCGAGCAGTACTTGAATGGTTAACAAGCCAGGCCATTCATCGGCGTGTAAGCCGGCTTGCAGATAGGCTTTGTGTTCGCCCTGGCCAAATTCGTGCACGGTTAAAAAGCGCTGATGACCCGGTGCTGGGGCCGGAAGCGGTAGGCGGGTGGTGTGCATGGGGTGCTCCTGAAACGTCTAGAGACTGAACCGGTATTCGCTCAGTTTCGGATGGCGCAGTGTACACCTAAGCGACCGTCGACGGGCAGCATTGGTGATGCTTCACGGCGCTGATATGCTGAATCCATCCGAACAGGCGATGGCTGCGGGAGTGTGATGATGCGTGTTGAAGACGAGGTCAAGCTGGGTTTCAAAGATGTCATGATTCGTCCCAAACGGTCCACGCTCAGCAGCCGTTCTCAGGTGTCGCTTGAACGTGACTATGTGTTTCGTAACAGCCGGCGGCAGTGGTCGGGTGTGCCCATTATTGCCGCCAACATGGACACCGTCGGGACCTTTGCTACGGCTAAAACGCTGGCGCAATCGCAGCTGATGACAGCGGTGCATAAGCATTATTCACGTCCGCAATGGCGAGATTTTCTGGCTCAGGCCAGTGCTGATGATTGCGCAGGTTTGATGGTCAGTTCCGGCACCTCCGATCAGGATTTTAAACGGCTGGGTGACATCCTGGCGCTCGACGACCGTCTGGCATTTATTTGCGTGGATGTGGCCAATGGCTACTCCGAACATTTTGTGCAGTTTGTTGCCAAAGTCCGTGCCGCCTTTCCAACACACACCATCGTGGCGGGGAACGTGGTCACTGGCGAGATGACCGAAGAGTTGTTGTTGGCCGGCGCCGATGTGATCAAGGTGGGCATTGGCCCTGGTTCAGTGTGTACCACACGCATGAAAACCGGCGTGGGTTACCCCCAGATCAGCGCGGTTATTGAATGTGCCGATGCCGCTCACGGACTGAACGGTCATGTCATTTCTGATGGAGGCTGTACTTGCCCAGGCGATGTGTCCAAAGCTTTCGGGGCCGGAGCCGACTTTGTCATGCTGGGCGGAATGTTGGCGGGGCATGATGAAAGCGGTGGTGAGCCGATCGAGATCGGTGGCCGACAGTACCGGCAGTTCTACGGTATGAGTTCAGAGACCGCCATGGGCAAATACCAAGGCGGTGTGGCCAATTACCGGGCCAGTGAGGGAAAAACCGTTAAGGTGCCTTATCGTGGCCCGCTGGCGGCGACCTTACAGGACATTCTTGGTGGTGTGCGCTCAACCTGTACCTATGTGGGTGCATCCGAGCTGCGTGAGCTGACCAAGCGCACAACCTTTATTCGCGTTCAAGAACAGGAAAACCGCGTCTTTACCGAGTGATGTTCAAACTGAGCAATAGCAGCCACGCGCCAGCAAGGGCAGTTGCAATTGGGCGTTATCCGGGCGGCTCAGATAGCTTTCCAACAGGCTTGAACCAGAGGTGCATTCCAGGCCGGTATTGATGGGACCGGCGTAGAGCAACTCGCCTTGGCGGGTTTGAATCGCAGCAAAGGGGGTGGCGGGAACCAATGACCGTAATGGGGCGGGTAACTCGGCCAGCTGCTGATACTGAAATTGCGTATGGTCGCCGTATCGTTCCGCCAGGTCGTCTAAGTGATCGACCGAGAAACGATTACAGCGGCAGTTATTCGCACGCACGATGGTGACCGTGATCGGCTCTTGTGATGCCGGGGCTGGCAGCAAATCCGTCAACTCGGTCACGTACTGATCCAGGTCGGGATAACTTTGCAGAATGCGATTATCGGCGTCGAAATCCTGAATCCAGCGAAACTGAAACCACCAGAAACCCAGGCTGATCAGCACCAGCCAGCTAACGGCCAGTGCGATCGCCAAGGTGTGACGACTAAACACGGAAGCGCGCCAGCTCGGTATCCAGTGTGCGGAAAGCGTTCAGGAGGTCGTTCAGTCGAGTATCGTTTTCGCTGACCGTTTCATGCGAGCGCTGGGTCAGTGTCGACAACTCTTCCAAGGTGCTGGCCAACTGGTCGGATGCTTTGGATTGATGAGCGGTTGCGTCTTTAATGCGCTCATTTTGACGAGCCGTTTCCGCCATGCCTTCATTTAACGCTTCCGACAGGCTTAAGGCGTTATCCGATTCCTGGGCGTTGTTGCCAACTTGCTCAACCACGCCGCTGATGGCGGTGACCGCTTGATTCGAGCTGGTCGACAACCGCGTCAGGATGTCGTTGATTTCGAGCGTTGACGTCTGGGTTCGGCCAGCCAGGGCGCGCACTTCATCGGCAACAACGGCAAAGCCGCGCCCTTGCTCACCCGCGCGGGCCGCTTCGATGGCCGCGTTCAATGCCAGTAAGTTGGTTTGCTCAGCGATTTTCTCGATAACGGTCAGTGTATCGGTGATGCTGGAACAATCGGCGGCCAGCTGGCCGACCACGGTTTGGGCTTCGCTTAAGCGCTGCACCAGGCCGTCGGCGCTGGCTTTGGTCGCCGAAACACTGTTGCGCATGCTGTCACTGGTGCGGTGACTTTCTTCGGTGGCGCTGGCGACTTGTTCGGCGGAATCGGCCACATCCTGTGACAGCTGAGAAAGTTCGGATGTTTGTTCCGCCGCGTTTTGGAAGCCACTGTCCTGATCATGAGCCTGGCGCACTAAATCATCAAAACGGGTGCGCATGGTTTCCAGTGTGGCGATCAGTGAACGGCTGTTCTGGCTGACGTTCGTGGTCAATTGATGAACCTGCTCCAGAATGCCATTGAACTGCGCCAACAGCGGATTGTCGGTGTCGATGGCTCGGACGGTCAGATCCACACGACCGGGTTCGGCACTGATCGCCTGGCTGACGCGGGCAATTTCGCGTGCCGTTGCCAAAACCGGACGCACTACTCGGACCAGCAACAGCAAGATGCCGGTTTCGGCCACGACGTAGAGGGCGTGAACCAGGATAAAACTGACCGCATTGAGGTCGCTCGCGGCCAGATAGCTGGTGTCGTATACAAAGACCGGTGCGCCTTGAGCCTGAAGCAAAGCAAACGTCAGGTGATGCACTGCTGCGGTCGCCGCGGCCGCCAACAGCGCCCAGCGATCTTGAAATGCAAACAGCACGGCGAGCAACACGAAAAAGCCGAAATGCAGTTCAATCAGGCCCTGGCCTTGATGGACATGCAGAGCGGTCATCGCCATAAAGCCGGCACCGAAGGCAAGGCGGACAACCAATCGCCCGGGTACCAGCCAATTAAGCGCTATCGGTCCTGCTGCAATGGGGATGCCGAGAAACAGGGCTTCAGCCCAAGTTTGGTGTACCGGCGCCAATGCCAAAGCCATTAATAAAAGGCCGGCCATGATCAGGGTCATAAGCTGGCCGATCACACGATCATAATCGGTGATGATTCGATAGACGATGGAGCTGGATTGACTCATTGAGTGCCTCGATACAGCGACGCCAGAGCGCGATGGCGACATTCATGCGGTTATTCTAATGTATTTGAACTTGACCACTGTTTTATTGATCAAGCGCAATTGTGTAGCTAAATCACGGTAAAATCGGACTTGGCAATAGTGAGTTTAGCAGGCGCACATCTGTCCGCATGGTTGATTTTTGAACATTACCATTCATTTGACTGAATGATTAACAAATTGTGATTCAGTTCCGCTTTGAACGATCTGAAAGGCAGACTAGAAGAAGACCTGGGTTCCGCCAGGGTGAATTGCAAAGATTCACAACACAGTGGGATTCGGGTGGTAAAACGAGGGGGTTATGGTTGGCGCTTGTTGAGCGCGCATTGCCAGCGCTGCAGCGTTTCGCCCTGGTCGGCGAGGAAGTCGCCACGGTATTCAAAACCCTGTTGGGTCAATACTGCCTGACTGGGCTGGTTGTCTGGCTGAGTAACCGCCAGAACGTGAGACAGCCCGGCGCTCGCGGCTCGCTGGCATAACCAGCTGACCAGCGCCGTAGCCAGTCCGCGCCGACGGTAATGGGGGTGTACGCGGTAGCCAATCTCAACACATCCTTGGCGAGGCTGTCCTTTGAACCCGCCCGCAGCCACCCAGCGATAATCCATCCAAATACCGGCGGGGCGGTACCATTGGGTGTCACGGGTGGCCGGTGCGAGCTGGTCGATCAGGCTGGCGACCAGGGCCGTTGAGTCGAACAGTTCTCGACAGCGGTCCGGCCGCGCCAATAGCTCTTTGAGCGTGGCATCGGACAACCAGTCAATGACCAGAGGCGCTTGTGTCATCCGTCCGTGGGGTCGTTGTCGAGCAGGTCGCGGGAACGCAGATCCGACAGACGCTTCATCAGGTGTTCCAATTCAGCGTGTTTTTCCTGGCGTTCATTGACACGATCTTCGAGGAAATCGATCACTTGACGCTGCAATTTAGTCTTGCTCAGGCGATTGATGTTAGTAATGCCACCCGGGTTGCAGACGTTGACTTCCAGCAGCCGTTCGCCGATCAAATCCAGGCCGACGAAGTCGAGGCCATCGGCCACCAGCTTAGGGCCAATCTTACGACAGACCCGTTTCTGGCCTTCGGTCAGCTTCCACGGATGAGCACTGCCACCGGCCTGAATGTTGGCCCGAACGTCGCCTTCAGCTGGCTTGCGGTGGTACGCACCAATGGCCTTGCCGTTGAGCATCAGCACGCGCACGTCGCCGTTTTCAGCGCCTTCGATGTATTCCTGCAGAATGACGTAGTTATTGCGTTCACGATCGATGTAGAAATCGAGCAGGGAATTAATGCTCGACTGCGCCGATTTCTCCAGCACGATCACACCGTGACCGCCGCTGCCATCGAGCGGTTTGAGAATCATCCGATCCTGTTTGCTCTCACGAATGACGCGCTTAAGGTAATCCTTGTTTTTGGAGACATGCGTCTCCGGCAGGAAATCATTGGATGGGTCATGGAAGGTTGTGTTGTACAGCTTGTTGCTGGCCTTGCGCAACCCGTCCACATCGTTGATGACCAACGTTTCGTTTTTGACCGCATCGAGAAAGCTGAGCAAGGTGGGCTCGATGGGCGGATCTTTGCGCACCATGATGCAGTCGAACGCATGCAAGGGCAGCATTTTCTCATCGAACTGCACCCGTTTATACAGTGATGACACACTTTCGGGCACTTTTTGCATCGGTTGAATGATGCGAGAAAAACCGTGAACCACATTGTTGCGGACGGTCAGATTCTGTGGATACAGCAGGGCCACCTTATGCTGACGCATCAGGCATTCCTGGATCATGACCAAAGTCGAGCTCTTGCCCGGTTCGATGTCTTCCCAGGCGTTGATCAAAAAGGCGATGTACATGTCTGGCCCTTGGTTGGTGAACGACAGCAGCCTAAACCGCTTTGCCGGTATCAAGCAATGCGCGTGCCTGCAATGCCGGAAAGCGGGCGCCTAGGATACTCAAGTGCGCAACGTGTGAAAGCCCCCGATGACGCGAGTCGCGGTAGTGATGACGCATAGCGCAAAAAACACGCTCGCTAACAGCACAAACGCATCGGGCCACAGGCACATCAATACAAAGAAGGCGATGGTTTCGGTGCCTTCTGTGATGCCGCCTAAATAGTAAAAGCCTTTGTTTGGATAACTCATGCTGGTTAAGCCGCGACGTTCAGCCTGAATGGCAAACGCCAGAAAGCTGCTGCCGGTGCCCATAAAACCGAACAACAACAGGGCTGCCGGTAATGCATTGGTTTCTGGTCGTGCCAGCGCAAAGCCGGCGATGATGGCGGCGTAGAACAGAAAGTCGAGCACAATATCCAGAAAGGCCCCGCTGTCGCTGGGGTGATTTAGCCGGGCAAGCTCGCCATCCAAACCATCGGCGATCCGGTTCAGGGCAATGGCCAGCAGCGCCAGTCCGTACCATTCGACGGCCAATAATGGCAGCGCCAGCAGGCCGATGCCAAAGCCACCGAGAGTCACCTGATTGGCGCTGATCTGGCGTTTGTCCAATTGGCGCGCTACGCCATTCAGCGGGCGTTTGATCAGTCGCAAAGTCCAGCGATCGAGCATGGTTATTCTCCGCTAGGGGCGATTAGTTGCAGTAAGGGTCCGTTATCGGAACGGTCTGAGGGATCGTGTGTCACCAGCAAGGCTGGAATGCCCAGTTCGGTAATGCGGGCAAACACCCAATGGCGAAAACTCTCACGCAGTTGTTGATCAAGTTTGGCAAAGGGTTCGTCGAGCAGTATTAACTGAGGCTCCGCCAGCAGCGTTCGCAACAGGCTGACGCGGGCGCGTTGACCACCGGACAGCGTAGCGACATCACGGTTACCCTGGCCCTCCAGACCAGCGCTTGCCAGTGCCGATTCAATGCGCACCCGGCGCTCGGCTTTGCTGAGCCCGGCCGGTAATCCGAACGCCAGGTTGTGAAAAACATCCAGATGCGGGAACAACAAGTCGTCCTGAAACAGAATGCCGACACCCCGATCTTCTACCGGTAACGCCGTTAAGTCGCGACCGTTCAGCCGGATGTCACCCTGACACTGAAACGCCGGCATCAGTGTGCCGCAAATGGCCGCCAGTAATGTCGATTTTCCCGAACCGCTGGGGCCCATTAATGTCGCAATTTCGCCAGCGGCCAGCTGGAAGCTCAGTGGCTGAAACAGAGGCTGTTGATCCAGACAGATGCTGAATTGTTGTAATTCGAAACTCATGCGTATCAAGATCCACCTTGTTGTAAGTCGCGATGACGGCGATAGCGCCAACTCACCACCAATGCGGCCAGAGCAAAACCCAGTAACGGCAGGCCTTGTTGTGCCAGCGCAGACACGGCCGCGGCGCGGCGGTCACTGCCACTGGCGAGACTGACGGCTTCGGTGGTCAGGGTGGCAAAACGACCGCCACCGATAAAGAGTGTCGGTAAGTATTGAGCGACCGAAACGGCAAAGCCGGTCGCCAGCGAATAACCAATCGGCCGCCACAGCATGCCCAGCTTGATGCGCCACCAGGCTTGCCAGCGTGAACCGCTGAGTGACTGCGCCAGCCAGCTGTAGCGGTCATCAAAGGCGCGGTAAGGGCCGCTTAACGTTAAAAAGGTATAGGGCAGTACAAACACCAGGTGGGACCAGACCAGAACCCACCAATGACGATCCAGATTGAGCCAGATCAGACTAACCTGAAAGCCGAACAGAAAGGCAATTTGCGGCACCAGTAACGGTAAGTACAACAACCACAGCAGGCGCTGAGCATTGAAATCACGCCGTTGATAGTTCAGTCGGACTTCATTTTCCAATGCCGCTATGACCAGAATGAGCGCGATCAGCGCTGCACACAGTCCCGTGCTGAAGGTCAGCCAAAGCGCCGAGCCGAATTGCCTGGGCGCGTTTTGCCAATGGCTCCAATCGAACTGTGGCAGGGCGTCCGGGAAACGCCAGGGGCCGGCCAGCGACCACAACACCAGCACGACCAGAGCACCGCCATAAGCCACCACTCCCAGGCCGAGCACGCTACTGGCGAGCGGGTGCAATCCAAGCGCCTGGCGCCAGCGCCGGCCGTTAAGAACCGCGCGTTGCTGCCAATAGCGCACCAGCGGTTCGGACAAGCGCAGGCTGAATAGCACGGCCACGGTCAGCAATAATAAAGCCGTAGCACCTGCCGCTCCGGGCAAGCGCAATAACAGGTCGGGGTCGTTGAAGAGCCGGTTCACCAAGACGGCCAGGGTCGGCGGGGTGGTTGGTCCGGCAATCAATGCCAGATCGACCACTGAGAGGTTATAGGCGGCGACAGCAAAGAAGGGCAATCGCAGCCGCGGATACAGTTGTGGCCACAATAATGTCAGCCAAATTTTTGTTCGTCCGTAGCCCAGGCTGCGCCCAAGCCACAGCGTTTGGGACACCTTCAGCGATGGCAGTGACGCCAGCGCCATAAACACCAGGAAAGGCGTCTCTTTTAACGTCAGTACCAGAATCAAGCTGATGCCCCAGGGGTCCTGAAACGTCAGCCAGTTGGGCGGGTAGACTGGTACGCCGGTCAGGCTGGCGAACAAGCGCATTAACCAGCCGCTGGGCGTGATTAAAAATCCCAGGCCAATGGCAAAGGCGGCATGAGGCACTGACAGGACCGGCGCCAGCCAGCGTTCCAGGCGCCGAAACAGACTCGAAGGGTAGAACGCCATCAGCAGTATCAGCGTGGCGACAACGGCCAGCACCGCGGAGCCAAGCCCGGTGATCAATGTCAGCTGAGTGGCGCGGATAAAGCCGGGGTAGTCCAGCAACTCGCGCCAGGGCTGTAAGCTGAAGTGGGTTTGATCGAGGGCGGGGAACCAGCCAAACGCAGGCAGCCAGGTACCCGCTAACCCGAGACTGACCGGTATTAAAAAAACCGCCAGTATCAGGGTGGGGACCCAGCTGAGTCTGAATCGTGGTGCTGAATTCAACGGGCGTAGCGTTCCAGCCAGGCTTGTTCCAGAGCGCCAACCCAGGAAGTGTGTGGTTCGCGCAAGACCGAACCCAGTTCGTCCGGCGGTAGAGTCGCCACGCCGGTCGGCAGGGCGTCAAACAGCGCGCGTTGCTCGGCGTTGAGCTTATCCATGGACAAAACGGTTGGGTCACCCCAGACATCGGTGTTGGCTTTGCGTGCTTGAGCCTGCGGCGACATGAGGAAGTCGGCAACCACTTGAGCAGCCGCTGTGTGACTGCTGTTGTAAGGAATGGCGACAAAATGGGTGTTACCGATGGAGCCGGCGTCATGCACGTAGGTGCGGATGCTGTCGGGCAACTCACCATTGGCGATGGCGTTGCTCGCATCGTTGGGATTGAAGCTTAACGAGATAACGATTTCGCCGTCGGCTAACAGCCGCTGCATTTCAGGAGCGCCATTGGTGAAGGTCTGGCCGCGTCGCCACATCAAAGGGTGCATTTCATCCAAGAATGTCCACAGCGGTTCGGTAACGGCCTCAAAATCTGCCTGCTCAACCGGCTGATACAGCGCGTCGGGCGTTTCGGTCAGCTCAAGCAGCGCCTGTTTCAGGAAGGTGGTGCCATGAAACGCCGGAGGGGCCGGGTAAGTAAAACGTCCCGGGTTGCTGTGGGCAAAATCGAGCAGCTGGGTCATGGACGTTGGTGCGTTTTCCAGTCTTGCACTGTCGTACATAAACACCAGCTGGGCCATGCCCCAGGGCGCTTCGAGGTGATCAACCGGGGTGGTGAAATCAAAGCGGGTGGTGGGTTTGTTTTCGGTATCGACCCATGCGTAGTTCGGCAGGTTATGAGTGAAGGGGCCAAACAACAAATCGTTGGCTTTCATCGCGGCGAAATTCTCGCCATTGATCCATACCAAATCGACCGAGCCGTTGTCATCGCGACCGGCGGTTTTTTCGGACAAAACCTGGCTAACAACAGCGCCGGTTTCGGCCACTTTCACATGCTCCAACTGGATGCCGTATTCCTGCTCCACCTGATCCGCCACCCAACTGAGGTACTCGTTGATTGGCTGGCTGCCGCCCCAGGCATGGAAGTAAACTGTCTGGCCGTCGGCGTCGTTGAGCACGTCTTGCCAGTCGTCGGCCCAGGTTAAACAACTGAGGGCGGTGAGGGTGGTGAACAGCAGAGATAGGCGTTTCATGGAATATCCTTAAAGGAAGAACGATCACGGCGGACGATGTTACCCCAAGCAGACTCCGTCTTGGGGGCTAAAGTTCCTTAATTCGTTGTTGTTGTGCAATTGGATGACAGGGATGGTGCTTGACAGTTCACAGTGGGCTGGCGAGCCTGAGCGATCTTGAAATAAGGAGTTCTCGATGACCGACGCCCATCACCCGCTGACGGATCACGCTGCCTGGCCAACGCTGACGGACGAACAACAGCAGTCGCTGCATAAGGCCGTGACCTGCAGTCCATGGTTGGCGCAATGGCTGGAAGGTCGCATAGCGGATTGGTCTGAGTTTGCCAACAGTCTGCATCAGGATGTTGATCCTGCGGGGCAGTTGCAGGCGCTCAGTCAACATTGGTCAGTGGACAATGAAGCCCAGGTGCTGGCTGATTTGCGTCAATGGCGGAATTGGCATTTGGCACGCCTGATCGTGCGCGATGCAACAGCTGTGAGTAACGTGCGTGAGACGGCGCGTGCCGTGTCCGATCTGGCCGATGCCGCCATCCGAGAAGCACTGGATTATGCGCATCGTTTTTGGGCGCAACAATGGGGCGAGCCGGCACCTTCTGACTATTCAGATGACCCTCAGCGATTGGTGGTTTTGGCCATGGGAAAACATGGCGCACGCGAGCTGAATTTGTCGTCCGATATTGATTTGATTTTCGCCTTTCCCAGCCAAGGCGAAACCAAGGCGGGCAACAGTCATGAAGCGTTTTTTACTCGCGTCGGACGCAAGCTGATTCAATTGCTGGATGTGCGTACGGAAGACGGTTTTGTGTTTCGTGTCGACATGCGGTTAAGGCCGTGGGGGCAAAGCGGTGCCTTGGTCAGCAACTTCAACGCGATGCAACGGTACTACACCCAGCAAGGTCGAGAATGGGAACGCTACGCCATGATCAAAGCGCGACCGGTGACTGGTGACCCTGCAGCTTGTGATGCCTTGATGGCGGAATTAAAACCCTTTGTGTATCGACGCTATGTGGATTTTCAGGCGTTGGGTGCACTGCGACGACTGAAAGATTTGATTCAGAAAGAAGTTCGTCGTCAGGGTCTGGAAGACAACATTAAGCTCGGTCGGGGTGGTATCCGTGAAGTCGAATTCATCACTCAGGCGTTTCAATTAATTCGCGGCGGTCAGGATACCGAGCTGCAACAGACGGGAACCTGGCCGGTCTTGAAATTGTTGGCGGGTGAAGGGTATCTGCCCGCCGGTGTGGTCGAAGAACTGACCGCGGGTTATGACTTTCTGCGCGACCTGGAGCACCGTATTCAAGCATTGCACGATGAGCAAACACAGCGTCTTCCCGCTGACCCGGCCGACCTGGAGCGACTGGCGTTCAGCCTGGGTTTGACTGACACCGATGCATTGCTGGCACTGCTTGAGCAACATCGAGAACGCATTCATTTCCATTTCAGCCAGGTGATCGCTGAAGACAGTACAACGGACGTCGATGCCGAAGCTCAGTGGTTGGCGTATTGGCAAGACCCCGCAGCGCAACCCGAGCAATTGCCCGCCGCCGCCGCGCAAGCGTTGCAAGCGTTTCGTGACGAGCCAGCCGTGGTTCGCCTGGAAGGTGAAGGCCGCGCTAATCTGGATCGCTTGATGCCGTTGTTATTGACGGAACTGGCGCGGACAGATCAGTTAGACAGCGGCTTTAGTGCCATTCGCCCCATCCTCGAAGCGGTGTTGCGGCGCAGCGTTTATTTTGTGCTGCTGGTGGAAAACCCAGCGGCGTTGCGCCAGCTATGTCGCCTCGCGCCAGCCTCTTCCTGGATTGCTGGTTTGCTGGAAAACAAACCCTATCTGCTCGATGAATTGACCGACCCGGACAGCCTGTATCGGTTGCCGCATAAGGTCGAATTAAAAGATGAGCTGCTGCAGATGTTGTTGCGCATTCCCGGTGATGATCTGGAGCAGCAAATGGAAGTGATGCGTCATTTTCGGCACGGCCGGGTGTTGCGGGCGGCGGCCTGCGAAGTCACCGAGGCCTTGCCGCTGATGAACATATCCGACTATTTAGCCTGGGTCGGTGAGGTGGTGGTTGAACAGGCGTTGGCGTTGGCCTGGCAGCAAATGGTTGATCGCCACGGTCGTCCCAGCCGGGTGAATGGCGATTGGTGTGAGCTCGATTTTGCGGTCATTGCTTACGGTAAGATGGGCGGTCTGGAACTGTCCTATGAGTCGGATTTGGATCTGGTCTTTCTGCACGATGCCGACAGCCAGGGGGAAACCGAAGGGCCTAAAGTGATCGATAACAGCCTGTTTATGGCGCGCTTGGGCCAAAAACTGATTCATCTGCTGTCGGCACAAACGCCGTCGGGCAACCTGTATGAAGTGGACGCCCGCTTGCGACCGTCAGGCAATTCCGGCTTGTTGGTGAGCAGCCTGGCTGCCTTTGCCAAGTATCAGCATAACCACGCCTGGACCTGGGAGCATCAGGCGCTGGTGCGGGCGCGGTGTATTGCAGGGGACCCGGCGGTCAAACAGCAATTCGAGAAGATTCGTGCGGAGGTCATTCAACGCGGTCGTGACCGGGAAACCTTGCGTCAGGAAGTGGTTGAAATGCGCGCCAAGATGACCCGCCACCTGAGCAGTTCAGACAACACTCTGTTCGATATAAAGCAGGATGCCGGCGGTATCGTCGATGTGGAATTTATGGTGCAATATGGCGTCTTATCATGGGCTGTGGACTACCCGGAGCTGACGCGCTGGTCAGACAATATTCGCTGTCTTGAGCAGTTGCATCGGGTCGGTTATCTGAGTGAAGCAGAGCACCGTCGTTTGTTGTCTGCCTATCTGGTGCTGCGCCAAGAGGTGCATCAGCGCATTTTGCAGCGACAGGCCAATGTGCTTGACGACACTCAGATCAATGCCGAACTGGCCGGTGTTCGCGAAGCAGTGACCGACTGTTGGCAAACCCTGATGGAAGCACCACCCCGCCAGCCTGAGCGCCGTTCGGAGTGATGTTGTAGATCGCCGGTCTCGCCGGCGCCGTTAATGGTCCGCCCGGACCCTGGAAATTTGGAAACCAAAATGGCTGCATTTGGAACCGTTTTTATGCCGCAGATGGCGCAGGCCCGGTACGAGGGTGGGCGTTGGTCGTCGACTGAAATCGTCCCGTCCGACGCGCTCACGCTCCATCCTGGCGCGCATGTTCTGCATTATTCCAGCACCTGCTTTGAAGGTTTGAAAGCGTTTCGGCATGCCGATGGCTCGGTGAAACTGTTTCGTGTGGAGGCCAATGTAGAGCGCCTGGCGCAGAGCAGCCGTTTGCTGAACCTGCCTGCCATCGATAAAGCTCAGTTGACCGAAATGATTGTCGATCTGGTGGCGCGCTTTAAAGATGACGTGCCACAAGCACCGGGCTCAATGTATATCCGTCCGACTCATATTGGCACCGAAGCGGCCATTGGTAAGGCGGCGGCGCCGACCGATACGTCGTTGCTGTATGTGTTGCTGTCGCCGGTAGGCGATTATTTCAGTGGCGGTGGTGACGGTTTGACGCTGCTGTTGGAAGAAGATGGCATGCGCTGTGCCGCTCATATGGGCATGGTGAAAAGCGGCGGCAACTATGCTTCGGCACTGACGCCTATTCTGTCGGCTAAAGCCGAATACGAAGCCGACCAGGTACTGTTCTGCCCGGGTGGCGATGTTCAGGAAACCGGTGCCGCTAACTTTATTTTGATCGACGGTAACGAAATCATTACCAAAGGCTTGGACCGTTCTTTCCTGCACGGCATTACTCGCGACTCGCTGCTGACATTGGCGCGCGATCGAGGCATGACCGTCAGTGAACGTAATATGAGCGTGGATGAACTTCTGGAACGCGCCGCCAAACCCGGCACTGAAGCGGCTTTGTCTGGCACTGCGGCGGTGCTGACACCGGTCAGTCGGTTGATTCGCAATGGTGAATCATATCCGGTGGGCTCCGGCAAACCCGGCCCGACCACTGAAGCATTGCGCCTGGCGCTGAATCAGGTGCAGTGGGGCGAAGCGCCGGATGAGCATAACTGGCTGACGCCGGTAGGCGCTTAACGCAGAACGGGAGACGCTTGGCGCTGTTTTGCGTTTCCCGTCTCCCGTTGAGCGTCTGCCTACACTCTCAACAGATTAGACAGTTTCGGGTTCGGCTTGTCTTCGCGACGCAACAGCAATGCAACGTGGCCAATGGATTGCACCAGTGTCGCGTCCAGTTGCTCACAGACGGAGGCAATGGCGGCTTTCTTTTCGTCGCGGTCGGCCAGGTTGACCTTAATCTTAATCAGTTCGTGATCGCGCAGCGCCCGGTCGATTTCCGCCAGGACGGATTCGGTCAGGCCTTTTTCAGCAATGGTGACCAGCGGATTGAGGTCGTGACCAATGGTCCGGTAGCGTTTTTTCTGTTCCTGATTCAAACTCATTTCACTTAATTCCAACTCGATGCGTGCGAGCGCGCCATTGTACGTTACAACCGCCCAAACGAGGAAACCCGTGGCCCGATCTAAAAGCAGCAATGACTGGCTGCGCGAACATTTCGATGATCAGTATGTGCGCCAGGCGCAACAAGATGGCTTTCGCAGTCGCGCCAGCTACAAACTGATTGAGATCATAGAGAAAGACAATCTGCTCAAGCCGGGCATGACGGTGGTCGACCTGGGTTCGGCACCGGGTGGCTGGTCGCAGGTGGCTGCCCGCGCTGTGGGTGATGAGGGCCGTGTGTTCGCGTCCGATATTCTGGATATGGACCCGGTTCCCGGAGTCGAATTCATTCAGGGGGATTTCACCGAGCAGGATGTCTACGACGCCCTGATGGCGCTGATTGGGGAGCGCCCGGTGGATCTTGTAATCTCCGACATGGCCCCCAACATGAGCGGGGTGGCCGCGGTTGATCAACCGGCTGCTATCTACCTGGTCGAATTGGCATTGGAGATGGCAACGGCTATCCTGAGACCCGGCGGCAATTTCGTCGCCAAGGTCTTTCACGGCGAGGGCTTCGATGACTACGTCAAAGCCGCCCGTCAGGCTTTCACGCGTGTGGTGATGCGCAAACCGAAATCATCACGCGCCCGCTCCCGCGAAACTTATCTGGTTGCCCAGGGGTTCCGGGGTTAAGCGACAACGCAGCTGTGCTGCAAAGAATGAGTAAAGTTGAACCTTATGGCTAAGAATCTAGTTCTCTGGTTGATCATAGCGGCCGTGCTGCTGGCGGTGTTCAATAACTTCGACATGGCGCCCAGCACTGAAGAGATGAGCTATTCCCGCTTCGTCCAGCAGGTCGAGCAGGACCAGATCCGTTCAGTGACCTATCAGGGTTTGAACATCCAAGGCATTCGTCGAGACGGTTCGCGCTTCGACACCGTTCGCCCGCCTTATGTGGATGACTCCCAGCTGATCGATCAGATGATCGAGCACAATGTCGATGTGGTGTCCAAGCAGCCGGAGCAGCAGAGCATTTGGACTCAGTTGCTGGTGGCAGCCTTCCCGATCCTCATCATTCTGGCGGTATTCATGTTCTTTATGCGCCAGATGCAAGGTGGTGCTGGCGGCGGTAAAGGGCCGATGAGCTTTGGCAAAAGCAAAGCCAAAATGCTCAGTGAAGATCAGATTAAAACCACCTTTGCCGATGTGGCCGGGGTAGAAGAAGCCAAAGAAGACGTTCAGGAGCTGGTCGAATTCCTGCGCGATCCGGGCAAATACCAGCGTCTGGGCGGCACCATTCCGCGCGGCGTGTTGATGGTAGGTCCTCCGGGTACCGGTAAAACCTTACTGGCTAAGGCCATTGCTGGCGAAGCGAAGGTTCCGTTCTTCTCCATCTCCGGTTCCGATTTCGTTGAAATGTTCGTGGGTGTGGGTGCGTCCCGTGTTCGCGATATGTTCGACCAGGCTAAGAAACAAGCGCCGTGCATTATTTTTATCGATGAGATTGATGCTGTCGGCCGTTCGCGCGGTGTTGGCATTGGCGGCGGTAATGATGAGCGCGAACAGACATTGAACCAGCTGCTGGTTGAAATGGACGGCTTCGAAGTCAACGACGGCGTCATCGTGATTGCGGCGACCAACCGTCCTGACGTGCTCGACCCAGCCTTGCTGCGTCCGGGTCGTTTTGACCGCCAGGTTGTCGTTGGTCTGCCGGATATTCGCGGCCGCGAACAAATCCTCAAAGTGCATATGCGCAAAATCCCGGTGGCGGATGACGTCAATGCCGCTGTGATTGCTCGTGGTACTCCGGGCTTCTCAGGCGCTGATTTGGCGAACCTCTGTAATGAAGCCTCTTTGTTTGCCGCTCGACTGAGTCGTCGCGTGGTGAGCATGGAAGAGTTTGATCGGGCAAAAGATAAAATCATGATGGGCGCAGAGCGCAAATCCATGGTGATGTCCGAGAAAGAGAAAATTAACACCGCCTATCATGAATCCGGCCACGCCATTATCGGTCGTCTGGTGCCGGAACATGACCCGGTTTACAAGGTGTCGATTATCCCGCGTGGTCGCGCTCTGGGTGTGACCATGTATCTGCCGGAAGAAGATCGTTATTCGGTCAGTAAACGTCACTTGGAAAGCCAGATTTGCAGTCTCTATGGCGGTCGTATTGCCGAAGAGATGACCAACGGTGTCGATGGCGTCACTACGGGTGCGTCGAACGACATCGAACGGGCTACCCAGTTGGCGCGCAATATGGTGACCAAGTGGGGCTTGAGTGAACTCGGTGCTCAGCAGTTCGAAGAAGAACAGCAGGGTTACCTGGGTGACCAGGGCTCTATGTCTAAGGTGTCGGGTGAAACGGCCAAGGCAGTGGATGCCGAGATCAAGCGGATTCTCGATAAGTGCTACAAGACCGCTTACGACCTGCTGGAAGACAACCGCGATAAGCTGGAAGCGATGAAAGATGCGTTGATGGAATATGAAACCATCGACTCTGAGCAGATTGAAGCGATCATGAATGGCAATAAGCCGAACCCACCGAAAGGTTGGGAAGATCGCAACAAAGGCGGTCCGGATCCCGATCCGGCACCGGCAGGCCAAACGGCGGATGACGACGGTGAACTGAACCGTGAAGGTCAGCCGGAGTAAGGCGAAATAACAAGCCAGATTAAACGGCGCTGCGGCGCCGTTTTTTATGTGCGCAGAGAAATGAGAGGGTGGAATGGACAGTTGGCGACAGTGGCGTTGTGGTCATCGCACTCTGGATCTGAGTCGCACTCAGGTCATGGGCGTTTTGAACGTTACGCCGGACAGCTTTTCCGACGGAGGGCGTTTTGTCGGTCAGTCGGCAGCGATTCATCACGCCGAGGCGATGGTAAGCGCCGGTGCGGCTCTGATTGACATTGGTGGTGAAAGCACGCGCCCCGGTGCTGCCGAAGTCAGCGTGCAGCAGGAACTGGACCGAGTGCTGCCCGTTGTTGAGGCACTGGCGAACCGGGTCGATGCTGCGTTGTCTGTCGATACCAGTACCCCTGAGGTCATGCGCGAAAGCGCTCGGCTGGGCGCGCACCTGATTAATGACGTGCGCGCTCTGTCTCGGCCGGGCGCGCTGGAAGCGGCGGTCGATACCGGTTTGCCGGTGTGCCTGATGCACATGCAGGGGCAGCCAGGCACCATGCAACTGAGCCCTCAATACGCCGATGTGGTGGATGAGGTCGAGCGCTATTTGGGCGAGCGCATCGCTGCGTGTGAAGCGGCTGGGTTGAGTCGTCAACAACTTATGGTTGACCCAGGGTTTGGCTTTGGCAAAACAGTGGGCCACAATCTGGCGCTGCTTGATCAGCTGACCCGTTTCCGTGCTTTCGATTGTCCGATTCTGGTGGGCATGTCACGTAAGTCTATGATTGGTGATGTGTTGGGTAAGCCGGTTGATAAGCGTTTGTATGGCAGTCTGGCCGTCGCGGTCACGGCAGCGTTGAAGGGCGCGGCCATTGTTCGCGTACACGATGTGGCCGAAACGGCCGATGCCATTGCCATGACCAATGCCGTTCAGTACGGCGCCAATTAGTACTGCTTTATAGGGAGTTACACTCCAGGTGAGTGACGTAAAACGTTATTTTGGAACCGATGGAATTCGCGGCCGTGTCGGCCAGGGCGTTATAACTCCCGACTTTGTATTGAAGCTGGGCTGGGCTGCGGGCCGGGTCTTTGCGCGTGAAGGTAAGGGGCGCATTCTGATCGGTAAAGATACTCGTATTTCCGGCTATATGTTCGAGTCGGTTCTGGAGGCCGGTTTGTCCGCAGCCGGTTGCGATAGCTTGATCGTGGGTCCGATGCCGACGCCGGCAATTGCCTATCTCACACGCGCTTTTCATGCCGATGCGGGTATTGTGATTTCAGCGTCACACAACCCCTATTATGACAACGGCATCAAATTCTTTTCCGCAGCCGGCACCAAACTGCCGGATGAATTGGAACTGGCCATCGAAGCCGAACTGGATCAATTGCTGACCACCGCCGACAGTGATCAGCTGGGTAAGGCCAGTCGCATCCCTGATGCCGGTGGTCGTTACGTCGAATTCTGTAAGAGCACCGCTGGCTATATCGGTCTGGGTGGCATGAAGATCGTGCTCGATTGTGCGCACGGCGCCACCTACGACGTGGCTCCGAAGGTATTCCGTGAACTGGGTGCCAATGTCAGCGTCATCGGTGCCCAGCCGGACGGTTTGAACATCAACGAAGGCGTGGGTTCGACCCATCCGGCCAACCTACAGCGAGCGGTTCTGGAGCAGCAGGCTGACCTGGGTATCGCTTTTGATGGCGATGGCGATCGGCTGTTGATGGTCGATGGTGATGGTGAATTGGTCGATGGCGATGAGCTGTTGTACATCCTCGCCGTCCATATGAAAGCGAGCGGCCAATTGGCCGGTGGCGTTGTTGGCACCTTGATGACCAATCTGGGGCTGGTGGTGGCGCTGGAGCGAGAAGGCATTGAGTTGGTTCGCGCACAGGTTGGTGACCGCTACGTGCTCGAACAACTGAATGAGCGTGACTGGAACCTGGGTGGTGAGAATTCCGGTCATCTGGTGTGTAAGCACGTGACGACCACTGGCGACGGTATCGTGTCAGCGTTACAGGTATTGTGTGCATTGATCCAGGCGGATCAGACGTTGTCTCAAGCGAAGTCTGGTATGCGCAAGTTTCCGCAAGTGATGATCAATGTACAGATGCCAGAGAAGAAAGACGTCTTGTCGTTGCCATCGGTGGTCGATGCCATTGCTCACGCTGAGGCTGAACTGGGACGTGCGGGTCGTGTGCTGTTGCGCCCATCGGGAACAGAACCCTTGGTTCGGGTGATGGTCGAAGGTGAGGACGTCGCACTGGTCAAACGCACCTGCCGCGAACTGGCCGCTCAGGTGGAAGCTGCGGTGCAGGAAGCTATTTAGCGCTTTAGGGCTAAGCCCTTGTTTTGAAACCACTCTTTTTTGAGATCAGCTTGCCCATGGCAGGCAAAGGAAGTACACTCTGCGCCCGTTTTGAGGGAGGCCTGCAATGCGCCGCAAGCTGGTAGCCGCAAACTGGAAGATGAATGGCAGCAAAGCTCAGACTGAAAGTCTGTTGAATGCATTTGTTGCTGGCATTGATGCAAAAGCCATGGACGCGGTGGTGTTTCCGCCGGCGTTGTACGTTGCTCAGGTTGCCCAGTTGTTGAACGGCACTGGCATTGAGTGGGGCACTCAAAACGTTCATGCCGCCGAGAAAGGCGCCTATACCGGCGAATTATCTCTGGGCATGGTGAAGGATTTTGGCTGTCACTATGTGTTGATTGGTCACTCTGAGCGTCGTGAGCTCTTTGCTGAGAGCAACGCCGACACAGCGACTAAGGTGGCAGCAGCGCTGGCTGCAGATGTAACGCCCATGCTGTGCGTTGGTGAGACGCTGGCCGAGCGTGAGGCCGACACCACTGAGCAGGTGGTCGGTGAGCAGCTGGATGCCGTATTGAACGAAGTGGGCATTGCCGCGTTCAAGCGTATCGTTATCGCATACGAACCCGTTTGGGCGATCGGTACGGGTAAGACAGCGTCGCCGGAACAGGCTCAGGCCGTGCATGCTTTTATTCGTGGTCGTCTGGCGCAAGCCGATGCGGATGTGGCGGCTCAAAACCGCATTTTGTACGGCGGCAGCGTTAAAGCCGCCAACGCACAGGAATTGTTTCAGCAGCCGGATATTGATGGCGGGCTGGTCGGCGGGGCGTCCCTGTTGGCTGAGGAGTTCGTCGCCATCTGTCAGGCGGCAGCAGAGGTTTAACGGATATGATGGTTGAGAATTTGGTTTTGGTTGTGCACGTCTGCCTGGCCGTAGCTTTGGTCGGTTTCGTGCTGATCCAACGCGGTAAGGGTGCGGATGCCGGTGCTTCTTTTGGCGGCGGTGCCTCTCAGACGGTTTTTGGCAGTGGCGGCAGTGGTAACTTCCTGACTCGCACCACCGCTATTTTAGCAACCGGCTTTTTCCTGACCAGCTTTGGCCTGGCTTATATCGCCAAGCAAAAGGCGAGTGGTCTGGATGATTTGGGTCTGGATATTCCCGCTGCAGAACAGAGCGTGAATACTCAGTCCGAAACGGCTGATGATCTCGGTGAGATCCCGGCTGGTGAAGGCAGTGCAACATCGGACGTGCCTGCTCAGTAAGTTTTGCCGACGTGGTGGAATTGGTAGACACGCCATCTTGAGGGGGTGGTGGGCTTTTGCTCGTGCTAGTTCGAGTCTAGTCGTCGGCACCAATACCCGGGCCTGGTTTCCAGGCCCGTTTTCTTTCTCCTGGACTGATTAGTCCGGGCAGCCTTGAAAGTCGAGTGACGCATCCCTATAATTCGCGCCGCCCGAGGATGATCCTTAGTGGGTATCGTCTAATTGAGGCCAGCCGGAATGGTTCCGGGATATAAATAACCTGAGAGTTTATTGCGGGGTGGAGCAGTCTGGTAGCTTGTCGGGCTCCCACACCGCAAAAGTCGAAGGGAGTCTAAACGACCTTCGGCTTATGAGACCGACCCGGCCAGGTTCCGGGATATAGAAAACCTGAGAGTTTATTGCGGGGTGGAGCAGTCTGGTAGCTCGTCGGGCTCATAACCCGAAGGTCGTAGGTTCAAATCCTGCCCCCGCTACCAATTGATGTGGTCGTTCAGCTTTAGGTTGTGCGTCCAAGCGGTACGGTCCAGTCTGCACATCCGTGTGCAGCCGTAAAAACGGACAGGAAGCATGCTTCCTAGGCGTCCATTTTTACTCTGCCCCCGCTACCATTTGAAATGTTGTTTCTATATAAGAATCAGCATTTCAGGAATTCTGCGGAATTCCAGGGTCTTCGGACCACCGGAAGCCAGAGGGCCTTCCGTAGCATAAAGAAGTCCGTTGGACTTCAGCATTAAGCCCCTCATGCAGGGGCTTTTTTGTACGTGCAGCCTCGCAGTGAGGTGAATGGCTACCGACGGCAGCCATTGTCGAGATCAGTTGGTTTTGATCTGGGCCTGCGGAATCGACGCTCGTGCGATGGTTCCAAAGTTGCCCTTTTTTTGTTTTTGAAAAAGCGCTTACACAGAGGACGCCCATGGCGAAAGTAGATGAACTGACAACGCTGATCGAGCCGGTTGTGACTGGCTTGGGCTACGTGTTCTGGGGACTGGAATATGTAGCGCGTGGCAAGCACAGTTTGTTGCGCGTCTATATCGATCATGAAGATGGCATTACGGTCGATCATTGCGCGGAAGTCAGTCATCAGGTCAGTGCTGTGATGGATGTTGAAGACCCAATCAGCCAGAACTACACACTGGAAGTGTCATCACCGGGCATGGATCGGCCGTTATTCACATTGGAGCAATTCGCTCTTTATATTGGCGAGTGGGTTGATGTTCGATTGCGCGTTCCGTTCGAAGGGCGGCGTAAGTTTAAAGGCGTGCTGAGCGCCATTGAAGACGGTGATATTTGCGTCACCTTAGATGGCAGTGATTACTTGCTGCCGATTGAAAGTATAGAAGTGGCGCGTTTGGTTCCGAACTTCGACAACGCATAACCGATTAATCGTAAAGGAAAGCCCGGTACAGGCCCGGCAAACGAGAGGCTGAGACGATGAGCAAAGAAATTCTTCTGGTCGTGGACGCGGTAGCGAATGAAAAGGGTGTATCCCGTGAAGTCATTTTTGACGCCATGGAACTCGCTCTTGCCGCTGCGGCCAAGAAGCGCTTCGACGACGAAGGCGAAGCGGACATCAAGGTAGTCATCGACCGCGAAACCGGGGAATACGAAACTTTCCGTCGCTGGACGGTGACGGCTGATGACGTAGTGCCGATGCTAGGGTCCGAATGGACTGTCGAAGAAGCGCATGAGGTCGACAAGACTCTGCAACCGGATGATGTCTACGAAGAAAAAGTAGAGAACGCCGGCTTCGGTCGCATCAGTGCGCAGGCGGCCAAACAAATTATTGTGCAGAAGGTTCGTGAAGCTGAGCGAGCGAAAATTGTTGAGCAATATCGCGAACGCGTCGGCGAAATGGTACTGGGTACAGTCAAGAAAGTGACTCGTGACAATATCATTGTCGACCTGGGTAACAACGCCGAAGCGGTATTGCCACGCGAAGAAGTGATCGGTCGCGAAACGTTCCGCATCGGTGATCGAGTTCGCGCTGTGCTGCAAGGCGTGCGCGCCGAAGGTCGTGGCCCGCAACTGGTGCTGAGTCGCGCCAGCAGCGAAATGCTGATCGAATTGTTCCGCATTGAAGTTCCGGAAATTCAGGAAGAAGTGATCGAAATTCGTGGCTGTGCCCGTGACCCGGGTTCTCGCGCTAAGATCGCTGTGAAAACCAACGATGGACGGATTGATCCGGTTGGTGCTTGCGTCGGTATGCGCGGTTCGCGTGTGCAGGCGGTTTCTAACGAACTGAATAACGAACGTGTCGACATTATTCTGTGGGACGACAACCCGGCGCAATTGGTGATCAATGCCATGGCGCCAGCAGAAGTGGCTTCCATCGTTATGGATGAAGACACCCACACCATGGATGTTGCCGTTGCCGAAGATAACCTGGCGATCGCCATTGGCCGCAGTGGACAAAACGTTCGTCTGGCCAGTGACTTAACCGGCTGGACCATCAACGTGATGACCGAAGCCGAAGCGGGTGAAAAACAGGAAGCTGAAGCCGGTCAGCTGGTGACTTACTTTGAGGAAAAACTCGATGTCGATGAAGACATCGCTTTGGTCTTGGTTGAGGAAGGCTTCACCACGTTGGAAGAAGTGGCCTATGTGCCGCAGGAAGAGTTCCTCGCCATTGAAGGGTTTGATGAAGACATTGTTCAGGAGCTGCGTCAGCGCGCCAAAGACGTGCTGTTGACTCAGGAGCTGGCCAGTGAGGAACAACTGGATTCCGCCACCCCTGCAGAAGATTTGTTGACCATGGAAGGTATGGATGACGCCCTTGCACGCACCTTGGCGAGCAAAGGTATTTGCTCCATGGAAGATCTGGCGGAACAGAGCATCGATGAACTGATGGACATCGATGGAATGAACGAAGAGCGCGCCGGTCAATTGATCATGGCAGCACGGGCGCCTTGGTTTGAAAACGACTAATCACGGGTAGGAGGAATCCATGGCAGAAGTCACCGTTAAACAACTGGCGGAGAGCGTTGGTACACCCGTTGATCGTTTGTTGAAACAGATGAGCGATGCGGGTCTGCCGCAGCAGTCGGAAAGCGACGCGGTCAATGACGACCAGAAGCAGACCCTGTTGACGTTTTTGAAGAGCAGTCATGGTGAAAGCAATGACGGTTCGCCGAAAAAAATCACCTTAAAGCGCAAGGTCACCACCCAATTAAAAACCGGTGGCTCTGCGCGCGGCAAAACGGTCAATATCGAAGTGCGTAAGAAGCGCACCTACGTTAAGCGCGATGCAGCTGACGCGACTGAAAATGACGTGCCTGCTGAAGAAAATGCTGCGCCGGCTCCAGCACCGACGGCTGATAACAGCGCCAGTCGCCGTGCTGAAGAAGATGCCAAGCTGGAAGCGGCGCGTCAGCGTGATGCCGAAGAAAAGGCAAAAGCTGAAGCGGATCGCAAAGCGGCTGAAGCCGCGCGCAAAACGTCTGAAAGTGACGTGGTCGAAGAAGATCCGCAATTGGCTGTTGCGGATGCCGAAGCCAAACTGGCTAAGGAAGATCGCACCACTGAGAAGAAGAAACACAAGACTGAAAAACCGGTCCGAGTCGACGATGGCCCGGCGGGTGACAGTCGTAAAGCGGGCCATAAGAAAGGCGGTAAGAAAGCCGAAGTGGCTCAGCGTTCAGCCAGCGGCCGTGGTGGTAACAAACACCAGCAAATGCTGTCGGCACTGGATGAAGGCGAAGGTGATGGTTTTGGTCGCCGCCGCCGTCGCAAGTCGAACAAACGTCGTGATCACCAGTTTGAACGCCCAACCGCTCCGGTCGTGCGTGAAGTTCAACTGGGTGAAGCCATTACCGTGGCGGACCTGGCAAGCCAGATGTCGATCAAGGCAGCTGAGGTGGTCAAGGTATTGTTCAAGATGGGTGTGATGGTGACGGTTAACCAAAGCATCGATCAGGACACGGCCATTCTGGTGATCGAAGAGATGGGCCACAAGTATGCGGTCGTCAATGAGAACGCCATGGAAGATGATCTGATGGAAGTGAGCTACAGCGGCGACGAAACCGCTCGTGCTCCAGTCATCACCGTGATGGGTCACGTTGACCACGGTAAAACCAGCTTGCTGGACCATATCCGCCGCACACGAGTGGTGGCGGGTGAGTCCGGTGGTATTACCCAGCACATCGGTGCGTATCACGTTAAAACCGACAAAGGCATGATCACCTTCCTGGATACACCGGGACACGCCGCCTTTACCGCGATGCGTGCACGGGGTGCTCAGGCAACGGACGTGGTGATCTTGGTCGTGGCCGCCGACGACGGTGTGATGCCGCAGACCGAAGAGGCCGTTCAACACGCCAAAGCGGCCGGTGTGCCGTTGATCGTGGCCATCAATAAGATGGATAAAGAAGAAGCCGACCCCGATCGTGTGATCAACGAACTGTCACAGCGTGATGTCATCCCTGAAGCCTGGGGTGGTGATACGCAGTTTGTTCAGGTATCTGCGCATTCGGGTCAGGGCATCGACGAACTGCTCGACGCCATCTTGCTGCAGGCGGAAGTGTTGGAGTTGAAAGCTCACGCGACCGGTCCGGGTAAAGGTGTGGTGGTTGAATCCAGTCTCGATAAAGGCCGCGGTGCAGTTGCGACCGTACTGGTTCAGTCCGGTCAGCTGCGTAAAGGTGACGTTGTTCTGGCAGGTTCTTTCTACGGCAAGGTTCGAGCCTTGTTGGATGAAACCGGTCAACAGGTCGACGAAGCTGGTCCGTCCATTCCAGTTGAAATTCTCGGCTTGAATGGCACGCCTGACGCCGGCGATGAATTCGTGGTCGCAGAGAACGAACGAACGGCCCGTGAAGTTGCTGAAATGCGTTACGAGCGTGCTAAAGAATCGATCCAGGCGCAGCAGCAGGCGGCCAAGCTGGATGCCTTGTTCCAGGGCATGGGTTCGGACGAACTGCAGAACCTGAACATCGTCCTGAAAGCCGATGTGCGCGGTTCGCTGGAAGCCATCAGCGCTTCACTGCAGAAGCTCAGTACTGACGAAGTGAAGGTGAATATTATCGCCAGCGGCGTTGGCGCGATTTCCGAGTCCGATGCCAACCTGGCGATTACCGCCGGTGCGGTGGTGTTCGGTTTCAACGTTCGTGCCACGGGTAAAGCACGTACGGTTATCGAAAACGCGGGTCTGGATTTGCGTTACTACAACGTCATCTACGATTTGATCGACGACGTCAAAGCCGCCATGAGCGGTCTGCTGTCGCCCGATCTGCGTGAAGAGATCGTCGGTCTGGCGGAAGTGCGCGACGTCTTCAACTCACCGAAGTTCGGCCAAGTGGCGGGCTGCATGGTGGTTGAGGGTACCGTCTACCGCAACAAGAAGATCCGCGTCCTGCGCGACGAAGTGGTGATTTTCGAAGGCGAACTGGAATCTCTGCGCCGCTTTAAAGACGACGTACAGGAGGTACGTCAGGGTATGGAATGCGGTATCGGTGTACGCAACTACAATGACGTTAAAGCGGGCGACAAGATCGAAGTCTTTGACGTGAAAGAAGTGGCTCGCAGCATCGAAGACTGATGCGTCCACCCTGCCTGACGGCCGGGTGGATGACTGCCCAGACTGACCCATCCGGTTGGTCTGGGCGCTAATCGTTTAGGTAATTTCATGGCTAAAGACAACAGTCGCCTGCGCCGTATCGGCGATCAGATTCAACGCGATCTGTCGGTGCTGATTCAGCAGGAAGTCAAAGACCCACGCCTGGGCATGGTGACCATTAATGCGGTCAAGGTCAGTCGCGATCTGTCCTACGCCGACATTTATTTCACCTGCATGGCCTTTGGCGATAACGCTGAGGCTGAACAGCAGCGCAGTGAACAAGAAGCGGTGCTGAATAAGGCCAGCGGTTTTTTGCGCTCCATGCTGGCTCAGGAAATTCAGCTGCGCGTGATGCCGCAATTGCGTTTTCATTACGACGAAGTGCTGGAAAGCGGCACTCGCCTGACCGGTTTGATTGACGAAGCGCTGCGTCAGGACCAGGCCCGTCATCAGGACGACGACTGAGTCGTCCTTTTCTCCCCTCATCAATATCCAAGCTGATTCATGGCACGCAAACGAAAAGGTCGTCCGCTGGATGGCGTGATACTGGTCGATAAACCCGATGGCTGGTCGTCGAATGGCGTCCTGCAAAAGGTGCGTTGGTTGTTTCAGGCGCAAAAAGCTGGGCATACCGGCGCACTTGATCCGCTGGCCACCGGCTTGCTGCCGATCTGTCTCGGTGAGGCGACTAAATTCAGTCGTTTTCTGCTCGATGCCGATAAAGCCTATCGCGCGACAGCCCGGTTGGGCGTGCGTACCGATACGTTGGATGCCGAAGGCGAAGTGATCGACACCCAGCCCGTGCCGACCTTGCAACGTGAAACGGTAGAACAGTTGCTGGCCGAACGCTTTACCGGTGCCATTGAGCAAGTACCGCCCATGTATTCAGCGCTTAAGCGCGATGGTCAGAAACTCTATGACTTAGCCCGCCAGGGTAAGACGGTTGAGCGCGAAGCGCGTCCCGTGCAGATTTTCAGTCTCACCCTGGTTGAGCTGCACGACGACGAACTGGTGTTGGATGTGCACTGCTCCAAAGGCACCTATATTCGGACTCTGGTCGATGATATTGGTACTGCGCTGGGTTGTGGTGCCCACATCACCGCGCTTCGGCGCACTCGCCATGGGCGTTTTAGCCTGGATCAGGCGCAGCCATTGCAGACGCTGATTGATCGGCAAGAGACGCAAGGGCATGAAGCCTCGGATGAGTGGTTGTTGCCGTTGCAATCCCTGTTAGTGGATCTGCCCGTGATTGAGTTGACCGAAGCCCAAGGGCGACGTTTCAGTCATGGCAACCCGGTTAACCGTTTTACGCTGGAAACGCCGTTCGAAGGCCTGGCTCAGGCGGTTGCTAACGGTCATTTTTTGGGCGTGGGGGAAGTCGACGCCAATGGTGAATTGCGGCCGCTTCGAGTGGTCGCAACCAATGCCGTTTGAGGCTTTGTTCCCGCTCGGTTGCTGATGTATAATCCCGCGCGGTTTGCAGCTGTGTGGCTGTACGCTGGAATGCCACTGTTAATATGCGCGGTGGACACTCCTTTTATTTGGCATATTCGTGGAGTTACCCATGTCACTGACAGTTGAACAAAAAGCGGAAATCGTTAAGGAATTCGGTACTGGCGCCAACGATACCGGATCCCCTGAAGTCCAGGTTGCATTGCTGACCCGTAACATCGAAGGTCTGCAAGGCCACTTCAAGGATCACAGCAAGGATCACCATTCTCGCCGTGGCCTGATCCGCATGGTTAACCAGCGTCGTAAGCTGCTGGATTACCTCAAGCGGAAAGACGTCGAACGTTACGCTACCCTGATTAAGAAACTGGGTCTGCGTCGCTAAGCGATACCGCCAAGGGCTCCGTCAGGGGCCCTTGTTCGTTTCAAGCCAGTGTCACTGTGCTCCCGCCCGTTTTATTTGGATCTGACTTTTCGGACGACCGTGAACAACGATATTTCCCCGGGCAGTTGTTATACCGCCTGCGGAGCTTCTATCCATGAGGCCCCTTGGTTTTTAGAAACCGGGACTTTATCGATAGAAGCATCGTTGGGATCGGGGTCCACCATTCACCAAAAAGGAGACTCGAGTGAGTCATTTGACCCCTAAAACCCATAGCTTCCAGTTCGGTGGCAAGACCGTCACCCTGGAAACCGCTCGTATCGCTCGCCAGGCCACTGGCGCTGTATTGTGCACCATCGATGACACCGTGGTGCTGGCGACCGTTGTTGCCGCCAAAGAAGCCCGTGCGGATCAGCCGTTCTTCCCTCTGTCTGTTCACTATCAGGAAAAGTACTACGCCGCTGGTAAAATCCCGGGTGGCTACCTGAAGCGTGAAGGTCGTCCTTCTGAAAAAGAAACCTTGACCTCGCGTCTGATCGACCGTCCGATCCGTCCGTTGTTCACTAAAGGTTTCATGAACGAAGTTCAGGTCATCATCAACGTTGTCTCTGCCAACAAGACTGATGATCCGGATATCGCGGCAATGATTGCGACCTCTGCCGCGCTGACCATCTCCGGTGTTCCGTTTAACGGCCCGATCGGTGCTGCCCGTGTTGGCTATACCGACGCCGAAGGCTACCTGCTGAACCCAACCTTCGAGCAACTGGAAAGCTCGCGCTTGAACATGGTTGTTGCCGGTACCTCCGATGCGGTGCTGATGGTTGAATCAGAAGCGCAGGAACTGACTGAAGACCAAATGCTGGGAGCGGTACTGTACGCTCACCAGGAATACCAGGCCGTCGTTGAAGCGGTAAAAGCCTTTGCCGCTGAAAACGGTAAGCCGCGTTGGGATTTCCAACCGAAAGCTGAAAACACCGCTTTGATCGATCAGGTTAAGTCGGCCTTTGGTGACAAGATTGCTCAGGCTTATCAGATTTCCGACAAGATGGAGCGTTACGCCGCTCTGGACGCTCATAAAACAGCCTTGGTTGAGCAACTGGCCAATGACGAAGAAGGTCCGTCAGCTGACGAACTGAAAGGCGTCTTTGCCAAGTTGGAGAAGCAACTGGTCCGCGAACGCATCGTTAAAGGCGAGCCGCGCATCGATGGTCGCGACACCAAAACGGTTCGTCCGATCACCGTTGAAGTCGGTGTATTGCCGAACGCTCATGGTTCTGCGTTGTTCACCCGTGGTGAAACTCAGGCATTGGTTGCTACCACCCTGGGTACGTTGCGCGACGGTAAGATGGAAGATCAGCTGAACGGCACCATCACCGACCACTTTATGTTCCACTACAACTTCCCGCCGTTCAGCGTCGGTGAAGCGGGCCGTATCGGTGCGGTTGGTCGTCGCGAAATCGGTCATGGTCGTCTGGCTAAGCGTGGCGTTCTGGCCATGATGCCGAACCAGGATGACTTCCCTTATACCGTTCGTGTGGTCTCTGAAATCACGGAATCCAACGGTTCCTCATCCATGGCCTCCGTTTGTGGTGCTTCCTTGGCAATGATGGACGCCGGTGTTCCGGTCAAGAACCCGGTAGCGGGTATTGCCATGGGTTTGGTGAAAGAGAGCGATGGTTTTGCTGTTCTGACCGATATCCTGGGTGATGAAGATCACCTGGGCGACATGGACTTCAAAGTGGCGGGTACCCGTACCGGTGTCACCGCGCTGCAGATGGACATTAAGATCGAAGGCATCACCGAAGAGATCATGGAAATTGCTCTGGAGCAGGCTAACGCTGCCCGTCAGCACATCCTGGACGAAATGGGCAAAGTGATCGAAACCTCTCGTACTGAATTGTCGGACAAAGCACCGACTATGCAGACGATGAAGATCGATACCGACAAGATCCGAGACGTTATCGGCAAGGGTGGTGCGACCATTCGCTCCATCGTTGAAGAGACCGGCGCTGAAGTCGATATCTCTGACGACGGCAGCGTACGCCTGTACGCTCCGGATAACGCCTCGGCGACCGCCGCCAAGAACAAGATTCTGGCGCTGACCACCGAGCCGGAGCCGGGTACGGTGTATCAAGGTAAGGTTGTACGCATCGCCGACTTTGGTGCGTTCGTACAGTTCCTGCCGGGTAAAGACGGTCTGGTGCACATTTCCCAGATTGCCGACCGCCGCATTGAGAAGGTGACCGATGAACTGAGCGAAGGCGACATCGTTGTGGTCAAGATTCTGGATGTTGACAATCGTGGTCGCGTTAAGCTGTCGATCCGCGAAGTGTCTGACGAAGAGCGCGCATCTTTCGCAGAAACGCCAGCTGAATAACGGTCAGGCACACTGAAAGACTGAAAAACCCCGGTTTACCCGGGGTTTTTTTATGGCATTATCAGAAAGGTCCGGGATTTCCCTCCCAAGATAGGCATTCTACGTTTAACGGCCTGTGGTATGCTTCATGGCTGTACCTTAGCGATGTTTCGGCACCGACGCCTATTGCACGGTGTTACAACCAGTGGTTGAATGAAAAGGTTATGAAATTTTTGGCTGATTCTGATGTGACAAGCACTTCGTTCTGGTTGCGCCATCCTGACTCAACTCAGGCGGCGGTTCACCTGGCATTACAATGGCTTGCCTACGTATATCCTTCCAGCGAACAACACCTGCGCGATACGTTGCAGCGTTCGCTGTCCTATACCGACGACACTCTGGTCGAGCGTTGGCGTCAGCTGCTCGAAAATCAGTCGTTGGAACAACATGTTGAAGCATTGCGCTGGATGTCGGAAACGCTCTCGCGTGATCAGGTCCCGTTTTTAGTCGAAACCTGTTGGCGGATGCTGTTGGTATTTCACGAAATGCCCAGCCAAGTGCCTTTGGCGCTGCGGTTAATGGGGCGGATTCTGGGTATTTCCGAAGATCGCGTTTTGGAGATCGGTGAGCGCGTTCAGCGCGAAACCCAGGATGAAAACGGCGATATTGAACGTCCGCCGTTATTGCCGGAAGATCCACGATATCTCGACCGTATTGAATGGCGTTTGTTTGGTGTTCAGGCTCGCACGCGCCGCAATCCGCTTCCCAAGGCCAATAAAGACAGTCAGTGGATGTCCTACACCCTGGTGTTTTTGATTGGTTTTATGATCGGTGGCGGATTTGTCAGTTATATGGTTTGGGGGGCTCCCCAGTGGGGTCGTCAACCTGTTCCGCGTCTGTCGCATCTCGTCGCGGATCCGGTGAATACTCCGCAAACCGCGGTGATCGAAGAAGACACGGCTGCACCAAGCGAACCGGTTGTCGAAACAGCGCAGACCGAGACCCCGCCGGTTGAACCAGTTGCCACAGCCGAGCCGGAACCGGCTCAGGTGGCGGTGGCAGAACCGGAACCCGCGCCACAACCTGAACCTGAGCCAGAACCCGTGGCACCAGCACCCGAACCGACACCGATTGTTCAGCAGCAACCAAGTGATGGCCCGGCAGTGTCCTCAACCGGTTCAGAAGAAGTGCTGATGGCGGTAACCGCATCGGTGCTGAACGTTCGGGCAGAGCCGTCCACCTCTTCTCCGGTGATTATGAAACTGGGGCAGGGCGCACGCGTCTGGGTCGATCCAGAGCAAGCGCAAGGTTTTTGGGCGCACGTTCGTGTGGCTGGGGAAGTCGGTTATGCCAGTGGTAACTTCCTGACACCGGCCAACTGACCCTCTTACTCCGGTAATTCCACCTTTAGCTCGAGCGCCTCAAGGCGCTCTTTGCTGTGGTGCCGATAGCGAGCACGTAACTCGCTGCCGGCCGGCTTTTCCAGATAATACGCCAATTGATAGGCGTCACCTTCGCTGGCGCCAGCGGCTTTCAGTTGTTCCACCAGATGCTCTTCAGCACTGAAATCGGGTGCTGGCAGCGCCACTTCTTCTGCCTCGAAATCCACTTCCTCGCCATCGGCCAATCGCTCGACCAGGTTGCGATAGACGCCTTCAAAAGCCGGCCAGCTGTAACGTTCTGGTTCAGAGCGCAGCTTAAAATACCCGGTTTCTCGTGCAGCCCACTGCACGGCCGGGTGTTGCCAGTGGTGCTGCAGAGGGGCGTGACTGTTTTGACAGGCTTCGAGATAGGCGTCTCGGATGGAGGGTAACCCCAAGGCTTGTGGATCCGGCGTTAAATAGCGCACGAACTCGGCGATGGTCGGTGGCCACGCCAGCTCCAGTTTGCATTTTTCCAAAGCATATTCGATGCGCGACTGTTCAACGCCTGCCAGGCTGTAGGCCCATTCGCGTTTGGCCTGAGTCAGGGTTTCTTCATCCCCGTAGGCACTTTCAAAACGGTGGGTATAGATCAGCTGCATACGCGCGAAGATCATGTTCACCAACAGTTTGGTGTCATGATCCAGCGCGCCTTTGCTACCAGTCGGTGTCGCGGATGTTACGGAGAGCTTCCCGGACTTTAGCCCGCTTGTCCCGACCAGGGTTTGCAGGCTCTTGGGTGCGTTGGTTGCGCTCATAACGGCCCTTATTGTTCAGTTGATCGTGCCAGGCGCGCTGAACCCAGTTCAGAAAGCGCACGTCCCAGCTGTATTCCGCCTTGTCTCTATCCTGATAGTACTGACGGAATTTAGCCAGTTCCGACAGCGCAAAGGTCAGCGGTATGTCGTGAAAGGTGAGTAGCCGCGGGAAGTCTTCTGATGGTTCCCAATCGGCATGCATTCGGCTGCGTTCTGCACGGACCGAGGGCATCTGCGGTTGATCCGCTTTTAAATAATCGAGGTCATCCTCAACCTGATTGCGCCGCCGGGCATCGTTCATGCGCCGCACAGGCACGCGCTCGACAGGTGGAGGCTCGGGTGGCGGTGTCTGTGTTGGCACTGATGCGCTCGGCTGTGGTTCGGCAAGATCAGCCAGGGTAATGTGCCAGGGACCTTCCCCGGAAGCTTCCAGCAGCCCCTGAGCCTGTAAGCGGCGCAGCACCGAGCCGACCTGGACCATACTCCAGAACGGCAGCAGGCGTTGCCGGTGCTGATCCGTCAGTTGCAGGCTCGGGCCACTCATCAGCGTCAGCTCACTGAGCAACTGATACAATAGGGCTTCTTCCAGGCCCAGGGTTTCGGCCAGGGCCGGAGAAACCACCAGGACTTTCTCGGGTATCACTGAGGTTACTCTCCGATGTGCCGGGTAAGACCGACGTGGATAGTCGGTTTGAATACAGCGCAAAATCACCGCATCGGCGGAAGCGCCAGTCTAACATTGCCGACGCCCTCTGTAGAATGACAATCGGCCATGGCGTCCGTTGGTGTACGGCGTTAGGCTGCGCAGCGCGGCTGCATTGGCCGTCAATTACAGGAGTGTCTCATCCAGGCATGAACGATCTTTTGTCCGTGCAGCATCTGACCAAGCGGTTTAAAAACCTGACCGCGGTCGATGACATCAGTTTCAGCGTGGCGTCAGGCCAGTGCTTTGGGGTTCTTGGTCCGAACGGTGCCGGCAAGACCACCGCCATTGAGGTGATTGAAGGCATCCTGCCGGCCACTTCCGGAGAGGTTCATCTGTTTGGGCGCCCGGCTCGGCGACGTGATTATCAGCGCGTCGGTATTCAGTTTCAGCATACCGCGCTGCCGGATTTTTTAACGGTCCGTGAAACCTTGCAGCTGTTTGCGGCCTTTTATTCGCAGCCATTGGCGCAGGACGAGCTGATTGAACTCTGTGCCCTAAGCGATTTTATTGATCGTGACACTCGTCGACTGTCCGGCGGTCAGCGGCAACGGCTGTTATTAGCGCTGGCCCTGATAAACGATCCGGACCTGCTGTTTTTGGACGAACCCACGACCGGTCTCGACCCGCAATCTCGGCGCCATTTCTGGTCGCTGGTTCAAGCGGTTAAAGCACGCGGTAAGACGGTCGTACTGACCACGCATTATATGGATGAAGCCCAGGTGCTGTGTGATGAAATTGCCATCATGGACAATGGCCGCATCATCGAACAAGGCGCGCCCGCGCAATTATTGCAACAGCATTTTGATGGCGTGAAGGTACATCTGCCTTTGGCTTCGCTGAACGAATTTGATTTGCCCTTTATCGCACACCCGCGTGAAGACGGTGTTGATATTCAAACCACACAAGTGGATGAAACCGTGCGCCAGTTAAGCGCCGCCGGAGTACCTCTGGACGGTTTGAAAGTCAGCAGCCCGAACCTGGAAGATCTCTTTTTGAAACTCACCGGCCATGCACTGCGTGTCTGACTGAACGGAGCATCCTCATGTTGAGCCGCATGTTGGCCGTGTTAAGAGCACGTAATAAAGAGTTTTTACGCGACCGCAGTTCTCTGACCTGGAACCTGGCATTCCCGATCATTTTGATCCTGGGGTTTTATTTATTGCTTGGCCAGGCGCAGCCGATGTTTAAAGTGGGTGTGATCAGTGAGCAGGATGCATACGTGAATCGACCGCAATTCATGGCGCTCGATCACATTCAGTTTGTGCCGTATGAGCAGCTGTCCGTAGCGTTGGATAAAGCACGACGTCATCAAATTGATTTGGTGATTGATTTGGACCAGCGACGCTACTGGGTTAACGAAGAGAGTCGCCAGGGTTATATGGTTGAACGATTGCTGGCGGCTTCGGATGCGGACTTTCAGCGCCGTCGCATCAGCGGTGAACCGATTCGCTATGTGGACTGGGTGCTGCCGGGCATTCTGGGTATGAACATCATGTTTGCATCGCTCTTTGGTGTCGGGCATGCCATTGTTCGGTATCGCAAAAACGGCATGTTAAAACGCCTGAAAGCAACGCCTTTGTCGGCCGTGGAATTTGTCAGTGCGCAAATTCTGTCTCGCCTGATGACGGTACTGTTTCTGTGTGTTTCCATTTTTTATGCCAGTCATTGGCTGTTGGGCACGTTGATGTTGGGGTCGGTTTTAGCCTTATTGCTGACCTTTATGCTGGGTGCACTGGCGATGATTTCTCTGGGATTGGTGGTGGCCAGCCGCACCCGCAGCGAAGAGTTGACCAGCGGGTTAATGAACATGGCGGCCTGGCCGATGATGGGCTTGTCGGAAGTCTGGTTTTCGTTGGAAGGTGCGCCCTTATCGATTCAGAACCTATCGCAATGGTTACCGCTGACGCACCTGGTGCAGGCGTCGCGTGCCATCGCCACTGAGGGAGCGGGATTGGCCGCCGTCAGTCACCACTTGCTGACCTTGGCGACGATGACGGCGGTGTTATTAGCGATCGCGGCCGTGTTATTCAACTGGGACAGCGACCGCCGTTAAGTCACGGTTATTGGCCATCCAGGCTTGGTGGTTCGTCACCTATCGATTCGCTGGTTTTATTGCGATATCGTTCGAGAGCTTCTTCGCATAATTGATAGCCTTCATCGATGATGTCTTCGGCCAGGTTGTAGTCAAATAAGCCGCCGACGCTGCGCGGAATTTCAATCAGAATATCCGGTTGATGCGCCGCTAACTTCATGTGGGCAATGGTGTTTTGCATGGTGTCGATGGAGCGGTTTATCAGTTCCATGATGCCCCATTTGTTTTGCGGTTCGGCTTCCTTGGCGTCTTCATTCCACCAACGATCGATAAACCGGCCAACCGCGCGCTGGACCGTGTTTTGATCTTCCGGATTGGTTTTGAGCGCTTTCTTCTTGCGCACGGCAGCCTTGGGTCTAGGAATTTCTTCACGGCCGTTCAGGTTCACGGCCAGTGTCAGGTCGGTGACCGTTCTTAACGTCGGAGCCATGGGCACCGGGTTCAGGACACCCCCATCGACCAGCATCATGTCGCGGTAATAATGCGGTTTAAAAACCGAAGGAATGGCGATGGATGCGCGAATGGCTTCAAACAGCGAGCCTTCGGTGAACCAGACTTCGCGTTGGCGTTCGATGTCGACGGCCACCGCGGTAAATTCAATGGGCAGTTCTTCTATCTTGGCGTCACTGACCAGCTTGCGCAAAACGGTCATGATTTTGTCGCCCTTGAACAAACCGCCGCCGTCAAATGATAAGTCGAGTAACCGCAACACGTCACGCCGGTCCAGAGCCGTCACCCAGCCTTGATACTTGTCCAGCTTGTCCGCCGCGTAAAAGCCACCGATCAGTGCGCCGATGCTGGCACCGGCGATGTTAGTGATTTGATAACCGTTGTCTTCCAGGCAGCGAATAATACCGATGTGAGCCATACCTCGCGCACCGCCGCTGCCCAATACCAATGAAACTGTTTTTTTCGTCACGTCGGTGTCTCCTAAACAGCCATCCGAAAATCGCCAATGAGTTGGCGTGAGGTTATTGTTCCACTTCGTCCCGGGCGATAAAAGAGCTTTGCCGGTGGCGCTGCGCCAGGTTTGCCATGCTAGACTGCGTCGATGCCGTAATGGAGTTGTGTTGTGCTTGATCAAGTCCGGATTGATTTTGACCCTGCCAGTTTGGATTTATTAAACGCCTTATTGGCGCTCATGATGTTTGCGGCGGCCTTGTCGGTTCGCACCGCTGACTTTCGCTACATTTTGCGCTCACCCAAAGCGCCGGTGATCGGATTAATTTGCCAGTTTCTGCTGCTTCCCGCCGCTACCTATGGCCTGACCCGACTGCTGGACCTGTCGCCGTCGATTGCTCTCGGAATGATCCTGGTGGCGGCCTGTCCCGGTGGCAGTTTCTCCAACATCATGACATGGCTCAGCCGTGGTCATTTAGCAACCTCAGTGAGCATGACTGCCATTTCTTCAACGGCGGCGCTGGTGATGACGCCACTGAACTTTATGTTTTATGCGCAGTTGAATCCCGATACCCGACCGATCGTTGAAGCCATTGCTGTCGAGCCTTGGCAACTCATGAAACTGGTTGCCATGGTGTTGGTCATTCCGTTGTTTTTGGGAATGTTTGTTGGCCAGCGCTATCCCGAATTTGCGCGTCGTGCCGACCGGCCTGCGCGCTGGTTATCCTTGCTGATATTTCTGGTCTTTGTGGGCATTGCCTTCACGCGCAATGGCGATCTGTTTGTGCAACACGCGGCGTCGTTCGCGGGCCTGGTCATTCTGCACAACGCAGTCGCACTCAGTCTGGGTTGGGGATCAGCCCGTTTGGCTGGATTGAGTGAGACCGAGCGCCGGGCAGTAACCCTGGAAGTGGGTATCCAAAACTCTGGGTTGGGGCTGATTATTTTATTCAGTTTCTACCCGCATCTGGGCGGTATGATGCTGATTGCCGCATTCTGGGGCGTCTGGCATCTGGTCAGTGGTCTGACCTTGTCAGCGTTCTGGTCAAGGCGCCCACCACAGAGAGACGTCGCAGCCGTTTAACGCTGTTGGGCTGCATACTGGCTTGGTGAGCAGCCTGCCCAGCGCCGGAACGCTTTGCTGAACGCTGAGTCGTCACCAAAACCCAGGTGTTCAGCGATCTCGGCCAGAGATAATTGACCACTTGTGAGCAGGGTGCGGGCTTCCGCAAACTTCACTTGATCCGACAGCAGTTTGAAGGTGGTGCCTTCGTCCGCCAGCTTTCGGTTCAGGTGTCGTCCGCTCATCTGCAATTGCTCCGCAATACGATCCCGTCCCCAGCGTGGCTGGGCCCGAATCCAATCACTCACCTCTGCCAGCAGACTGTCTTGCTCCAGTTCAGACAATTGATGGTCGGCCAACACCTTCATACGACGATACAGCGCCGCATTGCTCTGATTTAACGGCAGTTGCAGTTGAGCGGCATCGAACTGTACGGCATCAGCCACTTGATCAAAGCTGACTTCAGTGCCCAGAAACTGCCGATAGACCTCCGCCGGGGCCTGAGGGCCGTGGCTGAAGGCAACGCGATCTGGTTGAAAACGATCGCCCGTCATCCAGCGACCCAGATGAACCAGTGTCGCCAGTGCCGCCTCGACGCGTTGCGCACGAGCGGCTTCATAAAGGGGGGCATAGAGTAAGGTGGCGCGACCGTCGCCCTGGACAAAGGTGAATTCGCCACCTTCGCCGACCAATGGGTAATACGCGATCAGTGTTTCCAGGGTTTCTTCCAGCGTTTCACTGCTGAGCAGCAAAAAACCGACGATGTCGAGGTTGCCCGGCAGGAAATGCTGGCTTAATCGCAGCCCGATGGAGGCATCGCCACTTTGCTCCAGCGCGGTTTGCCAAATGCGGTCTTGCAGCTCCAAAGGTACGCGCGTGGCTTGATCGTAGCGATCCAACTCGGCCTGAAGTTCGGCAGGCAGGCTTAACCCCAGGCTGGGCAGATTGGTGAGGATGGCCTGGGTAAAGGAATGCGTCACCGTTTTTTCATGCATGACGGCGGTCTCGTAGCCTGATTAACGACGGCTCAGGGCAGTTGTGCCGGTTGGTGCATGGCTTGCAACCAGGCTGCCTGAGCGGGTAGCGGTTGATCATGCGGTAAATCTTCCGGCTGCACCACTGCGATCACCTTGAGCCGAATGCGCTGGCGCTTGCCCAGTCGATACGCCCAGACCTGGGCCAGAGCACGCACGATGGGGTGGATGCGATGCAGCAGTTGCCGGGTCGGCGACTGGGCCATTTGCACATCCACCAGCACGATGGGTTTGCCGCTGGTATGAGCCAGCCGGACCACGCCGGTGCGCCATTTGGGATCTTTCGCTTGCTGCCAGAAAGGTTGCGCCACGCTGATGCCACCGGCGGGTGTCATCACCAGACGCCCACCTTCGGCCAGTAAGGCTTCGGCAGCATTCAAGGAGGCCCGGCCAGCGCGTGAGCGGCGTTGATTGTCGAGCCGTACCGACAGGAAGATGCGCTGCAGCGGCTCAAAGACGTTGAGGAAGTGGCGCGCAATGACCCGGGTTTTTAGCCCGGGGCGACTGGCCAGCCAGGCCAGAGCAAGGCCATCGAACAAACCGTGCGGATGATTACCCGCCACGATGCACGATCCCAGATCGTCAATCAGTTCGGCGTTTTCGACGTCCAACTGAAAGGCATTGCGCCGAAACAGCCAGTCGAGCATGCCGTGCAACTGACCATTGCCAGCACGCCATGCCTGATTGAGTAGTCGGTCGGCCCAATCGACGCCAACCAGTTTGAACAGGCCCCGTCGCAGTGGGCCTGGCCAGTGTTCCAACATACCGCTTGTCCTGCTGCACTGTGATTTGCTGTTGTGGCCACCGTGCGCGTCGGTGGCGTTGTGGGTCTTATTATGCCGCGTCAGCTGCCGTAGGCCGAGCCCAGATCCCACATTGGCAGGAAGACGCCGAGAATCAGGATCACCACCATGATGCCCATAAAGGCCAGCAAGATGGGTTCGATGAGTTCGGTCATGCGTTTTAGATCATAGTCCACTTCTTGATCGTAGAAGTCGGCGATGTCGACCAACAACTCAGAAACGTTACCGGTTTCTTCACCGACAGCGATCATTTGCAGAATCAGCGGGTTGAATAAGCCGCTGCTGGAGGCGGTGGTCAACAAGGACTCACCGCGTTCGATGCCCGTGACCATCTGTTCAATGCCGCTGCCAATATAGCGGTTGCCCACGGTTCGGGCAGAGACTTGCAGCGCTTGCAACATCGGCACACCGGCATCGAGCATCATGGCAAAGGGACGTGCAAAACGCCCCAGAGCAATGCGTTCAAACAGACGGCCAAGCAGCGGGAGTTTTAGCAAACCATGGTCCCAGTGGATGGCGCCTTTGGGGGTGCGCTTCCAGCGCATCAAACCGTAAACCGCTGCGGTGATCAGGACCAATAAATACGGCCAGCTGGTGAGCATAAAATTCGACGTGCCGATCAACACACGGGTGGGCCACGGCAGTTCGGCACCCAAGCTGGCGAAGACGCCGGAGAAGGCGGGAATCACTTTGAAGGTCACCGTCAGCATCGCCAAGGTGATGGAAACCGACACAAAGAGTGGATAGCGTGTGGCGGCTGACAGGCGTTTGCGGGTGTCTTTTTCCCGTTCCAGGTGGCCGATCAATTGTTGGAAAGCGCTGTCCAGCCGGCCGGTGGTTTCACCCATATGGATCATGGATACAAACAAATCGTTAAAGGCATCCGGGTGTGCCCGCATGGCCATCGACAGCGTATTACCCTGGGTCAGACTGCGCGCGACATCCGTTAGCACCTGGCTCAACCGGGGCGAAGCGGTGGCATCGGCCAGACCATTGATGGCACGCATTAGCGGGATGCCGGAACGGGTCAGGGCGTGCATCTGGCGGCAGAACATGATCAGTTCGTCCAGTTTGACGCGTCGGCGCAGCACACGAGTGAGCCACGGCAGCGCATCGTCTTTGGCCACCGGACCACTCTGAGTTTTGGCGCTGCGTTTCTTTTTGGCGACCTCAATGCGAGTTGGCGTTATATCCTGACGGCGCAGCAATTGGACCAGCGCACTTTGCGACGCCGCATCCTGAAAACCTTCTACCTGTCGACCTTCGGCATCGCGTCCGCGGTAAAAAAAATCAGGCACGTTCGGCGTCCAAGTCGTTGAGATCGACACTGATCTTGAAGACTTCTGCCAGGTCGGTCACGCCCTCGCGAGCGTATTCCAACGCCCACTCACCCATGGGTTTAAAGTCTGGGTTGCGGCGGGCGGCGGCGACAAAGCTGGCGTGATTCTGTTCGTTCAGTGCGACCAACATGGCGTCATCCAGCTCGAGCCACTCGAACACCCCGACACGCCCACGGTAGCCGGTGTTGTTGCAGTGGTAACAACCATTGCCCTGATAAAAGGTGTCGTTGGCAAAACGGCCGCCGGCCATATTCTGCAACCAAATACGTTCGCGCGCCGAAGGTTCATAGGGCTGGCGACATTCTTCGCAGACTTTACGCACCAGTCGTTGCGCCAGCACGCCACGCAGCGCGGACGCGACCAGATAGGATTCCACCCCCATATCAGCCAGGCGCATCGCGCTGGAAATGGCGTCGTTGGTGTGCAACGTCGACATCACCAAGTGACCGGTCAGTGCCGCCCGGGTACCGATGGCGACCGTCTCCTGATCGCGCATTTCACCCACCAAGATCACATCCGGGTCCTGACGCAGGGCCGAACGCAGAATGCTGGCGAAATTGAGTTCGATCTTCGGGTTGACTTGCACCTGATTCACCCGCGACATGCGATATTCGATGGGGTCTTCGGCGGTGATGATTTTGCGTTGAGCCTGGTTCAGTCGCTTCAGCGCCGAGTACAGGGTGGTGGTTTTACCGCTGCCGGTCGGGCCGGTCACCAGAATCAGACCATAGGGGCGTTCGATCATTAGTTCGAAGCGCTGGCGAATGCTCTCGGGCATCCCCAGGTCGGCCAGTGGTTGAATGCCGGCGCTTTGATCGAGCAGACGCATCACCACCGACTCACCGTACTGCACCGGCAGCGTTGATAAACGCACATCGATAGAGCGGTTGCTGACACGGATATTGAAGCGGCCATCCTGAGGCAGACGGCGCTCAGAAATATCCAGGTTGGACATGATCTTCAGCCGCATCACCAGAGCCGAGGCGACGCGTTTTTCCTTGATCACCTGTTCCTGTAAAGCGCCATCGACGCGCATCCGAATGCGGAACACGCTTTCATCCGGTTCGATATGCACGTCCGACGCGTTAATGGCGACGGCGTCTTCCAGAACGCTTTGCAACAAGCGAACGACCGGTGCGTCCTGTAAATCGGTGTCGTCAGCCAGATCGCTCAGATCGAAATCGCTGCTGCGCAGCGAGCCTTCGAGTTCGACGGCAATGGACTCAATCTGGCCGGTGCGGCGATACACGGAGTCGAGCGTCGCCAGCAATTCCGACTCGCGCACAATGGCAGGCTTGACGGTTTTTTTGAGTCGTTTTTCGACTTCATCAATGGCCAGCAAATCCAGTGGATCGGCCATGGCCAACAGCAGGCCATCGTCATTATCGGCCAGCAACAAACAGCGGTAACGTCGCGCCACCGCCTCATCGAGACGTTTCAGCGTTTCGCCATCGAGCTGGAATTGGCGCAGTTCAATAAACGGAATTTTCAGGTGATCGGACAAGGTCGACAGCAGTTTGTTTTCTGCCACCAACCCCATATCGACCAGCACCCGGCCGATTTTTTTACCGGTCAGCTGCTGTTCTTTCAGCGCCAATCCCAGTTGGCCTTCGGTGATGAGCCCGGCGTCGACCAGTAAATCGCCGAGGCGGACTTTTTTGCGTTCTTGGGCGGTCATTTAACTGTCCAGATAATTCAGGCGTTGCTTGGCGAAACTGAGCAGCTTGGCATTTTTGCCACCTTCGAGATAGCGTCGATAATGACTGCCCGCTTCGTCTGGCAATCGCGCTTTTTCCAAAGACACGCCCAGTAGCAGATGCCAACTGGCTTTGATTTTTGGTTGCTGTACCAACTTCTGGAAAAAATGAATCGCTAACAGATGCTTATTGCGCGCCTGTTCTGTCAGACCCGCGTATTCCAGCAGCATGGGGTCTTGAGGGGCCAGGTCGAGGCCTTGCTGATAGGGTTCGACGGCGTCGTCGTAGTACTGGCATAACAGGTACAGCCAGATCAGCAGTAATTTGATGCGCAGCGATTGGGCAAACTCATCCTGAGCATCTATCAGGAACATTTCCGCTTCCGGATACTGGCCCAGACGAATCAACTCAACCGCCATTTCAACCACCTGGCGTTCATCGCTGCCGCTTTCGGGGTAGCGCGCCAGATTCGGTTTGGGAATCGGAATGGTCAGGTTCGGGTTGATTAATACCAACGCCTCGGACGGCATGATCGTTGTGTTGCCGAGTTTGTATCGGGTGGTGTGCTCTTGCGGCTTTATAATTTGGTGTTTTTCGCGCGCTTCAGCCAGTCGTTTGAGCATCGTCTGGGTGCGTGGGAACAGGTCGTAATTCAGCGCCAGATTCATAAGATCGTAAAAGCCGATCAGACGATCGCGCAGCACCAACCGGCCCAGGCCGCGGGCATCATCCTTGTATTGCAGCTCGCCCAGCAGTCGATCCAAGGCTTTTGGGTCGATGTCGCTGTGCTCCAGCAGGATGTTGTGCAGGGAATTGATCGCCATGACTACGGTCTCTCCAGTGACCGAATTTGTTGCTCGGCAAACGCCGTCAGACTAGGGTTATCGGCCGCAAATCTGTCCAGATAAGTTTGGTATAGAAGGCGCGCCTGCGCCAGTTGACCGCTGTTCTCGGCGTTGATCGCCCAATGCAGTTGCCAGGCACTGTGTCGCGGTTGAGCGCGTGCCAGCTGCTCGAACAGCGTCACTGCCTGTTCGGGGCGACCGGATTTTTCATGCCACACCGCCAGTAAAGCCCGTGCTTCGTTGTCATTTTGACCGTCCAGCAGAGCGCCGATGGCATCGAGCCGATCCTGACTGAGCAATAATTTAGCCAGCCAAAGGCGGGGCTGATCAGCATTGGGTTGTTCCGCGATCCAGCGCCGCAATGTCATTTCCGCTTCTGCCCATTCCCCGTTGGATAGTGCCTGTTGCACGCTGTCCTGATGGCCGGTATCGAGTTGAATGCGCGACTGGCCGGGCGTCTGCGCGAGGGGCTCAGCCGAAGGCGCGGCCTGGGTTGGCTGAGCATTCACGGTTGGTTTCTGGTCTGATGTTACTGCTGCTGTATTAACCGCAGCTGCCTTTGGCTGTGCGACTGGGGCTTCAGGTGCTGCAGCGGTTTCCGGTGCGGGCACCGGCGTACTGTCAGGGGCAGCTTCAACCGCAGGAGCCGAATCAACCGGCTCTCTAGGCGGTTCTGCGGCTTGGGTCGTCGCTTCTTCTGGCGCTTCCTGAGGGGTTGGGGTCCGATCCATTGGTTGTGGTTGCGATTCTTGGCGAGCAGCGGCAATGGGCTCGAACGGTACCTTCGAATCAGGGCTTTGGTGCCATGGCGCCCAGACTAGCAGCGCTGTCAGTGCCAGGGCTAAAGCAACAATCAGCCACCAAAACAGGTTGGAGCGAGTCGGGTTCGAACGGTGTAAGGGGTTGAATCGGCTGGCGTTTCTTGGGGTGGGTGTTGTACGCGTCAGAGCCTGATGGATCCGGCTCACACCAGCCTCCACAGCGTCACTGCAAGCAGAATGCTGACCGCGCCAACCGCGAACCACAGGCCGCGCCCGGGCTTGCCGCGACGCGGTTGGCTGTCGAGCCAGGCGTGCTGTACATCGCGCGGTTCGACCTGCGAACGCTGATCGGCATAGGCCGACAACAAGGCTTTGTGTGCCAGGACATTGATCATGCGCGGTACGCCCTTAGCACGCCGGTGCAGCTGTGACATGCTGCGCCGATTAAACAACGGCTGGCCATTGTAACCACTGTGCGTGAGGCGGTATTCGATGTACTGGCGCGTCGCGCGTCGATCCAGGGTTTTTAAGTAGTGCGCAAAGGTGATGCGCTGGCGCAGCTGACGAAAACGATCCTGATCGAGCAAATCGTCAAGTTCAGGCTGACCAAACAGAATCACCTGCACCAATTTTTGCTGTTCCGTTTCAAGGTTGGTGATCAGGCGCAGCGCTTCGAGTGTTTCGGCTGGCAGAGACTGGGCTTCATCAACCACGATGACGACGCCTTGTGCCTGCTCGGCGAGAGCCAGGATGCGGCGGGTAATATGATCGAGCAGGGCATTATTGTCGCTTTGCTGATCCAGTTCCAGGCCCAGCTCCTGGCCGACCGCGCGGTACAGACCGACGGGCGATAACATCGGGTTGGGGATATAAACCGCATGGAAGCGCTCCCGGGCTTCCGTGTTTTCATCCAGATATCGCAGCAGGCGACGGCACAAAATCGTTTTACCCGTGCCGACATCGCCAACGATTTTTAAAAAACCTTCGCCGGTATCGAGGACGTGGGTGAGCAGCAAGAAGCAGCTTTCGTGGTCAGACAGTCGTACAAACAACTGAGTGTCTGGCGACAGGCTGAACGGCATTTGGTGCAATCCAAAATGAGCTTGGTACATGACGAATCCTAAGGCAGCCGGCGCAGTACGTCGTCCAGGTCGTCAACCGTGGTTTGACTGCCGTAGACGATGGGCTTGAGCAGGATGACCAACTCACTTTTTTCCTGACTGTCGCGTTGTTGGCCGAACAACCAGAGCCGGGAGAGACCCGGAATGCCGGTATTGGAGTTTTGCTGTTGCTGTGACAGCAAGCCACCAATTACTACAATCTGACCACTGCCAGCACGAATGACCGAGTCGGTTTCGCGGACGCTGGAAAAAGCCAGCGGCAGGTCGTAGGTTGAACCGCCGACGTTGATCACCTTGGTGCGTTCGACCACTTCGGTCACCGACGGCCGGACGTGCAAAATGACGTTGTCGTCGGCACTGATTTGCGGCGTGACATCCAGCGCAATGCCGGAGAAGAACGGTGACAAGGTAAATTCGGGGTTAGATTCGGTGATGCCGTCGCCATCAGAATCACCGGTGCTGGAATTCACTTCGGTGACAAAAAATTCATCGGTGCCAACTTTGATGACCGCTTTTTGATTGTTCACCGTCGACACGCGTGGACTCGACAACACTTGAACGCTGCCCTGATTGGACAACAGCTGCAGCACAGCGCCAAAGTCGTTGCTGCCGACGCCGAGCGAGAAGACGCCGCCGATATCGGCCTGGCCCTGCAGTTGATTGCCGCTCAGGCCCAGCCCGCTGACGATGTTGGACGCGCTTAGGTCATCGGCAAAGGCCCCCCAGTTAATACCGGAACGATGTTCGTTGCTGAGAGTCACTTCGATGACCTTGGCTTCGATCACCACTTGCTTTTGCAAACTCAGTTCAGCATCGGCCAGAAAACCGGCAACGATGTCGTGTTCACGCGGCGTGGCACGAACCACCAACAGGCCGGTTTGCGGGTTAACCACCACCTGGCGACCTTCTTCGGAGTTCAGTAAGCCGAGAATGGTGGTTTCCATGCCCACCCAGAAATTGGCGCTGTACTCGGTCGCGACGCTGCTGGCCTGGTTGGAATTGCCGTTTTCCTGACTGGTGATCTGGCCGCTGGACACGGTGGTGTCGGAGCGACCGGAACGATTGATGTTCAGGTAGTTCAGTTGGTAAATGCGTGTCTGAATCTGGTTTGGCAGGACCCGGTAGCCATAATCGGTGCGTTGGTAGTCATAGCCATAGAGGTCGCGAACCGCGGCCAATACCTGATCGATGGTCACCGAACGCATATTGAGGCTGACGCTGCCGGTGATTGACGGGTCGGTCAGAATGTTGATGCCTTCGGTACGGCCCAAATCGGCGAAGAAACGTTGCAAAGGAACATTGGTGGCCTGGACATCAAAACGGCGCTGAACGGTGGCCGGTACGCTGAAGTCGAGTAACGGTTCATTTAATTCCGGCGGCGTTTCGACGCGCGGTCGCTGGGCGGCTTGGCGGCTGGCGCTGTCCGCAGCATCGCGCTGTGCTTGCAGCGTATCGCGCACGCTCAAAGGCGCCATCTCCGGCTCAGCGGTGGTGGCGGTTTCAGTCGTGTTCGGGTTGGACGCGCAGCCGGTGACCATAACGGTCAGCAGCGCTAGGCTTAACAGCGTCTTCCCGGGGCTATTGGCTGCAAAAGGCAGTGGCAGCAAAACGTCAGTCCTCGTGAGACATGGATATTTGCAGTGATCCGGATTGGGCAGGCGTCAAAGTACGCCGTTCTCCATTGCCCTGGATCACTACTCGGTCGGCTTCAATGCTGACCACTCGATAGTTACCGAGTCGTTCATTGACGCTGAGCCATTGGCCGTTGATCACGGCGTAGGCCTGTTGATCCAAAATATAGACGCTCTCCAGCGTCAGCGGTGTCTGATTATCACTATTTACAGAGCCGCCAGGCTGAGGGCGTGGTGGATCCGGCCGCATTGGGTCAGCCGCAGCGCAACCGAGCGTCGCACACAACGCGACACAGAGTACTCTAAACATTCATCCAAACCTCTTGATCGCTGAGGGTATGCACATCCAGATGAATGCGCAGTTGTGGGTGTTCCGTGGTTTCAATGCTCAACCGGTCCCAAAATAAGTGCCAAGGCAATCCTTCCAGCGCACTCAGATAGGCCGTCAGGTCGTTAAAGGTTCCGGTCAGTGTCAGTTCCAGTTTGTGCTGGTAGAGCGCGCTTTGGCCGACATCGGCCGGGCGCACTTCGGACACTGGCTGAACCGACAGGCGTATCAGTGTCAAATCGCTGCGCTCGAGTAGCTCACGCAACACCGACACCATTTGCTGAGGCGGAATCAGCACCTCGGTGATATTGGCCATGCGCGCGTCAAGTTCAGCCAGCTCAGCTTCTAAAGCGGCGTTGCGTTCGCTCAATTGAATGACCACCGGGTTATCACGTGCCTGGGTCAGGTTGCCCAGCGCTGCGGTGTTGGCGGTATGTTCGAGCGTCAGTTGCTCCAGTCGCTGGCGCTGCGATTCATGCTCGCTGATGCCACTGAGCAGGCCCAGGCCATAACCGGCGGCCGCCAGGACCACCATTGTGGCGATCAACAGCAACAGCCGTTCGCGCAGTTGCAGGCGTTCGAGCTGCAAGCGCAGCTTGAGAGACAAGGCTGACCGGTTCATTGCAGTAACTCCGGCAGGTTGGTCATCGGTAGACTGCTTTCGGGTTGGTCGAGCAATCGAGCCGCTTCGCTGGGCTGCGTTGGGTTAGGTCGGGTGTTCGTGGCCGCACTCGGAGCAACGTCCAGGTCTTCGGCGATGGTAAAACGCCACAGTTTGTCGCTGCTTTGTTCAATATTCAGATTGCGAATGCTCAAGCCCTGAAACACATCACCTTCCAGTTGGCCCAGATAGCGCGGTATCAAACTGGGACCCCGCGCCATGCCTTCCAGCTCCAAATGGCTGTGGCTGTCGCGCAGTTCAATTCGGGTCAGCCAGAGACCGTCCAGGTCGTGTTCAGACAGACTGGCCAGCGGCGCAGCAAAGCCACTGGCGGCGGTGTCGAGTTGATTGGCCAACCCCTGCAATTCACCTCGTCGAGCAATGAGTCGGGCTTGCAGGGTTTCGTTGCTGGCGCGCAGGTCGGCTTCGCTGCCGAGGCTGGGGAACGATTGGCGCAGACGATGCAGCTCCAGCGCACTGTCTTCAACACGTTGTTGTTCTGCCTCAATCTGGCGTTGCAACGAAGCAGCGGTCATCAGGTGATAGCTCAGATAGCCCAGACCGGCGATCAGCGTCAGTGTGATACCGAGCACGAAGGCGGGTAATTGAATCTGGCCCTGACCCGGCAGTATTTCGGGACGCATGAGGTTGATATGGCGGGTCATGACTCGACTCCGCGAAAGGCTGTACCGGCTAACGGCAGAGACGATTCGGGCAGAGCCTCGTTCAATACCTGTACATAATCTTCCAACCGCAACGGCATAAAACGTAAGCCGAGCTTGGCACCGAGGTCATCAATCATACCGCTGGTGCCGGGCCAGCCGGTCAGGTTGAGTTGATGGATGCTGCCCAGGCCGAGTTGGGATTCGTAGTAATCAAACGATCGGCGCAGTTCGAGCACCAAGGAATCGCGTTGAATATCAGTTTGACCTTCCAGAATCAATGCATCGCCGTCGGCCTCGGCGCCGAGGTCTTCATAACCGATGTCAAAGCGGCGAGTCAGCACCAGTTCGCCATGATAGATCAGCAGTAACTGGCAGTGATCGGGACGCAAGTGCAGCAAGCCGTTTTGCTGATGATTCGTGGCGCGTAACGCCAGATTGCGCAGCTGCAACTGGTCAATGTCGATCTCGGTCAGAGTCAGGCCGCGCTTGGCCAGCGCCAAAGCCCATTGACGCAACGGCTGCTGATGAGTGGCAACAATAAAGGCCATGCGCGTTCGCCCGTGATAGGCTTGCGCCGGCAGCAGAATGACTTCCAGGCTGGCCTCGTCGAGATCATAATGCAGCAACTCCGCTGCTTTCAGGCGCAATGCCGCTTCCATTTCATCGGCGGGCACTTCGGGCACGTCGACCAGTAACAGTTGGTAGTAGCCCTCGCCCAGCAACAGGTTGAGAGTGCCTTTGGCGTGTTCAGCAACGCGGTCGGCCAGTTCCTCGGCGCGGTTTAATGGATCGTCTTCAGCGTGCCAGGGTTGCGCGGACAACTGAGGTAGCGCACCTTTGCTGGCGCGTAATTGGGCAAACCCGAAACCGTTGGGTGTCAGGTAAAGCCAGTTGTGGGAGCCGCTGCGGGCACGCTTAATAATTGCCAAGAACCGAATACTCCGGCGATTTTCTAGGCCCGGTTTGATACCCGGCTGAATTCACGCCAATCGTCTGATTACTGACGGTGAGGGCCGCTATGGTGTGCATCCGAACGCCCAGCGTCAAATTAATGTGTATTTTTCTTACCTTAGACCATTATCACTGATTAAAAGGTAGACCATCTGTGTTCCATATCGTGTTGTATCAGCCGGAAATACCCCCGAATACCGGCAATATTATTCGGCTGTGTGCCAACACCGGCTGTCAGTTGCATCTGATCGAGCCGCTGGGCTTTTCCATGGAAGAAAAAGCATTGCGCCGGGCCGGTCTGGATTATCACGAATTCGCTGAAATCCGGCGCTACCGTGATTACCAACACTTTCTTGAAAGTGCCGCTCCTGAGCGCTTATTTGCGCTGTCGACCAAAGGTCGTGCCGGGCCTGCCGACGCTCAGTTTCAGGCCGGTGATTATCTGATGTTCGGCCCTGAAACCCGAGGTTTGCCCGCCGATATTCGCGAGTCGTTACCGGCGCAGCACGTGTTGCGTCTGCCCATGGTGCCAGGCAGTCGCAGTCTGAATTTATCCAACGCGACGGCCATTATGTTGTATGAAGCCTGGCGCCAGATTGGTTATCAGGGCGCCCAAACATAACCATTTAAGGTTCAGCCAATAGCGGCTTCAATAAAAGGCCGCTTAGCCCAGGGCAGCCGTTGCAGGCCAGACAACCCCAGGTTTCTGGTCAGCACCGCGGCCGGATGGTCGCTGCCAAAGAGACGTTTAAAGCCTTCCATCGCCGCCATGGTGGTTAAATTGTGTGTCTGGCGACGTCGTTGATAGCGACGTAACACAGCGCTTTCGCCGGGCGATAAGTGCAGTCGTTTCGCTCGACCCCACTCCTGTGCCAGTACATCGGCATCGCGAAAACCGAGGTTAACGCCTTGGCCTGCGAGTGGATGAATGGCGTGGGCGGCGTCGCCCAACAACACAAGCCGGTCCTGTATATAGTCCAGACTGTGCATTTGCGCCAGCGGAAACTTAAATCTTGGGTCGGTGAGCTCGATCTTACCGAGACACCCTTCACTGGCGCGGTTCAGGGCGGTCAGGAAGTCGGCGTCTTCCAGCGCGAATAACTGCTCAGCGCGTTCGGTGTCGGCGCTCCAGACAATGGAGCTCCACTGTTGCTCGGCGCCTTCATCCGATAGTGGCAGAAACGCCAGTGGGCCGCTGTCGAGAAATACCTGACGAGCCGTTTGGTGATGTCGCTTGGAGTGACGAATGGAGGTGACCAAGGCGGTTTGGCCGTAACTCCATTCGCGGGTGGTAAAGCCAGCCTGGTCGCGCAGGCTGGAAAACTTGCCGTCACAGCCCGCAATCACCGCAGCTTGAAAGCGAGTGCCGTCATCCAGTTCCACCGCCACGCTGTTTCCCTCGCGCTGCCATTCGTGCAGGCGATTTCCCAGATAGACGGTAATTGCCGGCAGCGCTTCGACGCGTTGCCAAAGTGCTTGGGTAATCCAGTGATTTTCGACGATCTGGCCCAGATCGTCGGCACCTATCTCGGCGGCATCAAAGTCGATTGCACCCTGACCTTGGCCATCCCAGACGTGCATTTTGGTGTAGCGGCCAATGCGATCAGCCGGAATGTGTTGCCAGGCATTCAATTGACTGAGCCACTGCCGATTGCGCGGACTGATGGCGCTGACACGCGGTGCGAACTGGCCCGCTTGTGGGACGACCGGCTCGGAACGATGCGATTCGATCAGGGCAACTTCCAAGCCCTGCTCGGCGCTGGCCACAGCCAGACTGAGCCCGACCATACCGCCACCGATGATCACAGCGTCGTATTGAGTTTTCATAAAACGGTCTCCGGTAACGGTGCGCCCTGGCTCAGGCCCATGCTGGCCAGTACGAAACTGTGGCTGAGTCGTGGATGGCGGTCGAGCATGTTCAGACCCAGGTTACGACCCAGGCGCAGCACCGGATTGGCGCTGGCAAAGGTCCGCACCAGACGATCCGAAAAAGTCGCGGTGAGCCGCTGATCGCTGGCAATGGCATCGGCCAGTGGATGCAATAAGCGAATATCGCCAGGATCCTGTTTGGTGGCGGTTGCCTGGTTGAGTACATCCGCCGCACGCATCAGGCCACGAATGGCCAGATTGAAACCCTGGCCAGCGACCGGATGCAACGTGGCGGCAGCGTTGCCCAGAGCCAACAAGCGGGGCCGCACCGGGTCGATCAACTCGCGGCGCACCAGTGGGTAATCAAAGGTGGTGCCAATATCGGTGATGCGTCCCAGCCGTTGTCCGAACGCGGTGTTCAGCCAGGCCAATTGTTGTTCTGCGCTCATTGCATCTACACGCAGGCGTTGGGTCTCGGGCAGCGTCCAGACCAGCGCCGAGTAATCACCGAACGGCAGTAGCGCGATGGGGCCTTGTTCGGTAAAACGTTCATAAGCGCGACCATTATGGGGGTCGCTGGTGCGCACGGTGGCAATGCGCGCCCAGCACTGATAATCGGTTTGCTGAGCGGTAAGGCCGACCTTGGTGGCCAGTGGAGAGCGGCCGCCATCGCACAAAATGACCAGTCGGGATTCGATGGATTCGCCGGAACTGAGCGTCAGCGATTGAGCCTCCTGGCCGGGGCTGATGGCGGCAACGCTGTCGCCAAAGCGCCAATCCAGTCCGTCCAGTTCGCGAGCGCGTTGCCACAAACCCTGGCCCAAATTGGCGTTGGCGACCACGGCGCCAAAATCGTTATTTAAGTCGGTGGCGTCCATGCGGTGGTAACCCAGATGACCGCGATCGCTGACTTCAATCCAGCGAATCGGACTGGCGTGGGGCTCCAGCAAAGGCCAGACGTTCAGGCGTTGGTAAGCGCGCTGGCTGTAGGCGGATAACGCCGTCGCGCGGTCGTCGAAACTGGGAGAGCGGGGGGCTGTGCTTTCCGGCTGGGGAGCCGGGTCGATCAATGTCAGGCGAGCGCCCGCGCGGAGCGCGGGCTCAAGGGCGATGGCCAGCGTCAGGCCGACCAAACCGCCGCCGACAATGGTTATGTCGTAGCGGGGCATAGCGTGCTTCGCATCCGGTGTGGAGCGCGGATGATAACAGGCCAGAGGCCGCCGGTCAGGCTTTACGCATCACCATAAAGAAACCAACGACAACCAATACTGCGCCGGCGGCATAGCGGATCATGACTTGGGTGTTTTCGCCGCCCACCGCATCGGTGACGACACCGGAAACGGAATGCGACATATCGTAGCCCCACCACAGGCAACCCGCGCCCAGCACCAATAAAACCAATCCAATCATTTTCTTCATTGTTCAACTCCTTATGTGAGTGACGCAGCGAGTTTAATCATACTTGATCACTGTTTGGCTACCGATCCCATCACGCTTTTCTTATTTCACGGCGCCGGAGGTCAGACCACGAATCAGGTGTTGCGACAGGAAGGCGTACAACACCAGTACCGGCAATACCGCTAACGACAATGCGCTGAGTACCGAATTCCAATCGGTCGCGTACTGACCGATAAACTGTTGCACTCCTAGCTGAATGGTCTGAGTGCTTGGCCCAGGAGCCAGGATCAACGGGAACCACAGATCGTTCCAGATCGGCACCATGGTGAAGATGGCCACGGTGGCCACGGCGGGTCGAATCAACGGCAAAATAATCTGAAAAAACAATCGGTATTCACTGACGCCTTCGCAGCGAGCGGCTTCTTTTAATTCTTCGGGAACCTGGCCGACAAATTCGGTCAGAATCAAAATGGCCAACGGCAAACCCTGTGCGGTATAAACCAGAATTAACGCCATCTGTGTGTTGACCAGATTCAGGCTCACCATGATCTCCAGAATACTCACCGTACCGAGCCGAATCGGTACCATGATGCCCATGGCCAGAAACAGCGCCAGTAACCGATTACCGCGAAAGCGATACTCCGATAACGCCCAGGCGGCCATCGCACCAAACAGCATGACCAGAAACAGCGGCACCAGCGTGACCAATAAACTGTTGCCAAAAAACAGCAGGAAATTCGACTCTTCCAGCACCTTGGCGTAACCGTCGAGACTGAACGAATCCGGGCCGGGTAATGCCAGTGGATCCATAAAGATGGCGCGACGGGATTTAAAGGAATTAATGATCACCAATAGAATCGGAAATAGGGCGATCAAGGAATAACCCAGCAACGTCAGATGCACCAACGCCTTGCTGCTGAGACTGTGTGACGGTCCGTTCATCGGGATCGATTCCTCAGCTTGATAAAAGTCATAATTGATAGCGCGTCAGGCGGCGCTGAATGACGAAGAAATACAACATGACGCCCACCAGAATGACCAGGAACATCATGGTAGCGACGGTGGCGCCCATGGTGGCGCTGCCGATTTGGGACTGATAACCGAAGAAGGTCCGGTAGAAAAAGGTACCCAGAATATCGGTGGAAAAATTCGGTCCAGCCAGGGCGCCTTTCACGGCATAAATCAATTCGAATGCATTGAAATTACCGACAAAGGTAAGGATGGTGACCAATCCCAACGTCGGTAAGATCAGCGGTACGCGAATGCGCCAGAAGGTACGCCAGGGTGACGCGCCATCGACACGGGCGGCCTCGATTAAATCGTCAGGAATGGACAGCAGGGCCGCGTAGATCAGCATCATCGGAATACCGATAAACTGCCATACCGAAATCAGGGCCAAGGTAATTAAGGCACTGCCTTCGCGGCCGAGCCAGGCTTCGAATAAAAAGTCCAAACCAAAAAACGCTAAGAAGCCTTCAGAAACACCCCACAAGGGACTCAGAATCAGCTGCCAGATAAAGCCGATGATCACCACCGATAATAACGTCGGTAAAAAGATCAGTGTGCGATAAGTACGCCCACCGCGCAGATCTTTCATGCTCAACAGCGCAGCCAGCATTAACCCGATGGGGTTCTGCACCAGCATATGAATGATGAAGAATTGGGTGTTATTCCACAGCGCATTCCAGAACGGACCGGACCAATTCGGATCGCTGAGCAAAGTGACAAAATTACTCAGGCCAGTGAACGAACGCACTCCGTCGGTAGTGTCGGTAAACAGGCTCAGGCGCAGAGTGTCGAACAGCGGATAGGCGCTGAATAAGGTGTAGATCAGCACCGCCGGCGCCAGAAAAAACAGCAGGTGCCAGGGAAAAGCGCGTTTCATGTTAGATCCTCGGAAGACCCAGTGGCCGCAACGAATTGTTCCGGCGACATAAAAAAGGAGAGGCCGAAGCCTCTCAAAGAGCCGCGTTAACAAGCCGGCTCATCAGCCCATCATCAATTGGACTGAGGTTCGTACCATTGCGCGAAACCGTCTTGAATCTGCTCAGCAGCTTCTTCCGGTGACAGCGTGCCGTTAAGCACCTGGCTGGAAACCACCCACAGCTCCTGTTCCATATTCGGAGTGCCGCGGTTCATAACCTGGGCGTTCAGACGAATGGTGGATTCGCAGTCGTTGCGCCAGGAAATCATTTCGGCGGCAACCGGATCCTGAACGTCGACGTCGTGACTGGACAGCGAGAAGAAGCCGGTCACTTCGTTGGTGAACAGATCGGCAAAGTCGGCGCTGGCTACCCAGTCGAGGAACGTACGAGCGGCGTCGGCGTTGTCACTGGCCGGGTTGATGCCGATGCCCATGTCGGTGTGGTCGGAGATGTAGCAGGTGTCACCGCTGTCTTCGACCGGTGGCTTGAACGCACCGAATTCAAAAATCGCCTGACTGTTGAAGTAGGAAATATCCCAGGAACCGGTCGGGTAGATGGCCGCGCGGCCCAGGGCGAACAGGTTCTGCGAATCGCCATAGGTTTGGGCTTCATAGCCGCGACCCATGTAGTCGCCCCATTGCGCCATTTCTTCCCAGGCGGCAACGAATTCTTCATCAGTGAATTTGGCATCGCCAGACAACAACGCCATGCGACCTTCTTCACCGTCCCAATAGTTTGGACCGATGTTGGTAAAGACGATCTGGTTCGCTTCCCACTGGTCGTTGGTGCCCAGCGCCAGCGGTGTATAGCTGGAGTCTTCCTCGATGGTCTCTAACGCATCGAAGAATTCATCGCGGGTTTGCGGAACCTCAAGGTCCAATTCATCAAAGATGGCTTTGTTATAGAAGAAGCCATGAATGACAGACGCCATTGGCAGACAGAAGGAGGTGTCGCCGTCATCGGTGCTCCAGGCGCGCTTGGCGAAATCCTGGTAATTATCCAGCGCATCCAGACCGTTCAAAGGTTCCAAATAGCCTTGATTGAACAGGCTCAGTGACTGGTCAAAAGGGCGGCAGGTGATTAAGTCACCCGCGGTGCCTGCCTGGAGGCGAGCATTGATGGAGGAGTCGTATTCGGTTGGGGCGGTGGCGTTGAAGCGCACTTCGATGTCCGGATGCTCGGCATTGAAGGCTGGGATCAGAATGTCTTCCCACAAATCTTTGTCGTCAACACGCCAGCTCTCGATGGTCAGGGTTTGCGCCTGAGCAGCCAGGCTCAGGGTTGCGGCCAGAGTAATGCCGGCCACACAGTGTTTAAAGTTAGGCATTTTGATTCTCTCACTATCGTTATTGTTCAGGCCGGTGTTCAGGCCGACCGAACCACTCTAGGAGGCTTGGCAACCTGACTGTGAATGTCGTCTAAGTGGCTGTGAAAGGTGACTGATAGACAGCCGCTAGCCGACGCTGCATGGTCTTGCCAGCGGTCATGAATCCAGATCTTTGGCTTGCCAAAACTTGCCGGTAAGACAACACCCACCAGCGGTAAGAGACGGCTAATATTTAGTAATACTTTGAAGGGTTTTGCTGGGTTAGGATGGCTGGATATTTGTTGTACAGCCAGACACTCACCATGCGTCGCATTATTACTTGCTGCACCTTTGTGTTTCTTTCCATGTCGCAACCTGTTGTGGCACAAATTGCGGCGCAAAAGCCAATGCTGGAAGTGTTGCACTGGTGGACATCGGCCGGTGAGGTTGACGCCGCGCAGGTGCTGAGACACGGCCTGGCAGAGCGGGGCGTTAACTGGGAAGACTACCCCGTGCCCGGCGGCGGTGGCGATTCTGCCATGGCGGTGCTCAAGGCGCGGGTGATTCATGGTTCACCGCCTGGCGCCGCACAGATTATTGGACCCAACATTCAGTACTGGGCCGGATTGGGGTTTCTACAGCCGCTGTCGAATCCATCCTTAGCCGCCGATGGTTTGTTCTATCCGGTGGTGGATGATCTGATTCGTATCGATCAGGAAGTCGTCGCCGTGCCGCTGTCGATCCATCGCATCAATTGGATGTGGCTGAACCCGGCCGTTTTTGAGCGGTTAGACCTACCCTTACCGACCACCTGGAGTCAGTTATTGCGGGCCGCACCACGACTGCGTGAGGCAGGTATCGTACCGCTGGCACATGGCAATCAGCCTTGGCAGAACGCGACATTATTTGAAGTGTTATTGCTCAGTGAGGCAGGGCCGGAATTTTATCAGCGTTATTTTGTCGAGCAGGACCCTGCTGTGCTCGAAGACGCCCGAGTGGTTGCCACCTTCGAACGTTTACGGCAACTGAAAAGCCTGATGGACCCGGGCATGATTAATCGCAGCTGGCAGGACGCCAGCCGCATGGTAGCCGACGGCGCCGCCGCCACTCAGATCATGGGCGACTGGGTTAAAGGCGCGTTCACTGCCTGGGGGCTGCAAGCCGGTGAAGATTATTTGTGCCTGGCAGTGCCCGGTACCAATGAGCAACATCTGTACAGCATTGATACCTTTGTGCAGTTTCGCGATAACCCCAACCCGATCTCTTTCCAACCCTTTATTGAAACCTTGCTGGCACCGCAGGTGCAGCGAGAATTCAGCCTGGCCAAAGGGACAATTCCGGTTCGCCGTGATCTGACGATGGCGGGTTTTGATGATTGTTCGCGAGCTTCACACCATGTGTTCAGTCAGGCAGCGGCGGAACATCGTTTAGCACCTTCGATGGCCCATTCGATGGCAACATCACCGGAAACCGAAGATGCTGTTTTCGAAATAGTGCACCGCTTTTTTATTGATGACAGTCTCAGTCCCGAGGTTGCAACGGCGCAATTGGCGCAATCGTTAAGAGCTTTGAAGTGATGAAAACCAAACGCATTGTTGTCGTCGATGACGACTATAAAATTCGCGAGTTACTAAAAACCTACCTGGAAAAAAATAATTATCAGGTAGATGTGGCTGGCGATGGCGAGTCGTTTCTGACGTTGTTTCGGCAAACGCCGGATATATCGTTGATCGTGCTCGACATCATGTTGCCCGGTCAGGATGGCTTCAGTGTGTGCCAGAAGGTACGAGCGGTTTCAGATGTCCCCATCATCATGTTGACGGCGAATGCGGAAGAAACCGATCGCGTTGTCGGGTTGGAAATGGGCGCGGACGATTACATTGCCAAACCCTTCAGTCCGCGCGAATTACTGGCGCGAATTAAAGCCATTCATCGTCGCTATGAGCCGGTACAAAGCAGCGCCGAAGACGGTGGCCGTTATTATCGTTTTCGCGGGCATCTGCTCGATGGACTGGAACGCACTCTGACGTTGGCTGGCAGTCCTTCGGAAAGCATCAGTGGCGCTGATTTTCAATTGCTGAAACTATTTCTCGATCACGCCGGTGAAGTGCTGTCGCGTTCCTATTTAATGAAGGCGACGCGCGGCCGTGACTTAGGCCCACTCGATCGTTATCTGGATGTGCAGATCAGTCGTTTGCGTACGCGTTTGTCATCGGGCAGCGACACTCAGTTGATCAAGACCGTGCGCGGTCAGGGGTACGTTTTTACCGCCGATGTGGAACGTTTGCATGCGCCCGATTAACGCCTGGTTGCCTCGGTCACTCTTTGCGCGTTTGCTGTTAGTAATGTTAACCGGTATCAGTCTGGCGCAGCTGAGCACCAGTCTAATCTGGGCGGGCCAGGTACGCAGCGACAGTCAGGCACGCATTACCGAAAACGCTCAGTACATGGCCGTGTCGCTGGCTGCCACCATTCGTTATTTTCAGGCGTTGCCGGATAACGTCCGGCCGATTGTGATTGAACAACAGCGTGAAGTCGGCGGTAGCCGATTGTTTATCAGCGTTAACCAGGCGCGCTTGCCGGTGGAGCCTGAAGTTAATGATCCGCTCAGAATGCCGTTGCTCGACGCTATTCAGGTGCAATTAAGAGCGGAAATTGATCAGCCGGTGCAATTGGCGCTAGCGATGCCGGGGTCGGTTCGACTCTATGACGAACGCATTCCGATTGCTGAAATTCCGGTGCGCTGGATTCGCCAGTCGCTGGTGCTGGAACCCGATCCGGCACCGATCGTGGTCGCTCAGGTGCCGCTCGATAATGGCCATTGGCTGTATCTGGCAACGCTGATGCCGGATCCTTATATTCTTGATCGCGACCGCGGTTTGGCTCCGGAGCGTTGGTGGTCGCTTGGGGCGACACTGGTTGTGGTCGGGGTGCTGTGTTTTGTGTTCGTGCGCTGGCAGACCCGGCCTTTGCGTCGTCTGGCGGAAGCCGCGGATGCCTTTGGTCGCGGCGTTGAAGAACCGCCCGTCTCGGCATCGGGCATGCGTGAACTCGATGCGACCGCCGATGCGTTTGAAGCCATGAAATTGCGCATTCAACGGTATCTGGATGATCGCGAGCGGCTCTTTGCCGCCATCTCACACGATTTACGTACGCCGATCACCCGGCTGCGATTGCAGGCTGAACTGATTGATGATGAGCCATTGCGGTTGTCGCTGGATGAAGATCTTGAAGAATTGGAAATGATGGTCAAAGGCGCGCTGCAAACAGTGCGCGATACCGATATTCATGAAGACCCGCGCCCCGTCGATCTGGGGGCTTTGTTGTTAAAAATTGCCGGGGAGCGACGCGTTGCTGCGCAAGCCGTATCGGTCACGGTGTCGGATTCAGTGGATTACGTCGGCAAACCCCTGGCACTCAAGCGCGGTTTAGCCAACCTGATCGACAACGCCATCCAGTATGGGGATCGTGCTGAGGTGAGTCTGGCGGTGGTCGGCGACAGTGTGGAAATTCGTATTCGTGATCATGGTCCGGGCTTGCCTGATGACGATCTGGTGAAACTATTCAAACCCTACAGCCGGCTCGATCATGGCCGAGCACGGAATGCTGGCGGTATGGGCCTGGGATTGGGGATTGCGCAAAGCATTGTGCACGCTCATGGCGGTGACTTGCTGTTGGCGAATCACTCCGGTGGTGGTTTGTCGGTACGGGTACGCCTGCCGCTGATCTATGCCGTGCGACGGCTGTAAAAAAGCGCTAACGTTCTGGCTTGTGAAGGCATGACAGAGGACAAGACATCATGGATAAATTTCTACAAGCGGCGATCGATGAAGCGCTACTGGGATTAGCCGAAGGCGGCATCCCCATCGGTTCGGTGTTGGTCCATCAAGGAAAAATCATCGGGCGGGGTCATAATCGCCGTGTACAAAGTGGCAGTACGGTTTTGCATGGTGAAATGGATGCGCTGGAACATGCCGGCCGGCTGCCCGCATCGGTCTATCAGGAGTCGGTGATGTACACCACCTTATCCCCCTGTTCGATGTGCAGTGGTGCGATTTTGCTGTACGGCATCCCACGCGTGGTGATCGGTGAAAATCAGACCTTTATGGGAGAGGAAGGATTGCTGCGTGAGCGCGGTGTAAGTGTTGAAGTGGTGCAAAACGCCGAGTGCATTGCCTTGATGGAACGCTTTATCGCGGACCAACCTCAATTATGGAATGAGGACATCGGTGAGTAACCGATGCCCTTCGCTTCACATAAAAAATTCGCCCAGTGTGGGACGTTGCAACCAGTTTTCTGTCGCATAGGGCAGGGCGCCATCGACGACATGAAACGTCAGAGCCATGCGCGATTGGGTAGACCGATTGGCGGCGCTGTAATGCGGAAGGTGACCGTGGAACACCAGCAAGTCACCTGCTTTAACGGGCATGGCGGTGCCGGTATCGGTTGGCCAGGGTGTATCATCCAGCGCCACCATGGTTAACTCGTCGCCGTGGCGATAAAAGCGTTCGCGCAGCGGACCGGTCTGTCCCCCCGGATCCAGCCACAGGCAGCCGTTTTCAAGCGTCGCATCTTCCAGGGCAAACCAATAGGTCAGGACGCTGCTGGGTTCGGTGTAGAAAAAACTGGCGTCCTGATGCCAGACCACTTCACCACCAATGCGTGGCTGTTTAAAAATCACCATGGTCTGATACAGGCTTGGTTTTTGTTGCCCCAGGTCGCGGGCAATCTCGGCAAAGACATCACGCTGAGCCAATTCACGATACACCTCGTCGAGGTCATGCAGAGCGTGGCCAATTTTGTTAATGCTTTGAGCGCGAGGCTGAGTCAGTTCTCCGGCGTCGTTAAAGGCGGCTTCTTCAAAAAAACAGCGCACGGTTTCGGCCGAGCCGAGAAAAAAATCGTTGTTGATCTGGGCGCGGTCGGTGGTGGAAAAACGATGGCTGGGATCCAGCTCCGCCTGTTCAATGAGCGCATACGCGCGGTCGATAAGCGTCTTGCGGTCGGTTTCACTGAGCTGCTGCTGAAACAGCAGATAACCGTCGCGGTCAAACGCTTGTCGTTGTTCGGCATTGAGCATGGCGTGTCTCGTCGATGTGTAGTCAAATGTGGGTTGAAGGTTAATCGCCAGACGGGTCAGGCATCGGCGATTTCTGAAGCGTCAATGGTTTCGCTTTCGTCGCGCGCGTCGCTCAGCCATTGCTGCATAGCCTCCAGCCGGTTTAACTCATCCATCCATTGGCTGACGGGTTTGGGGGTGGTTATGTCATAGGTAGCAAAGCGTGAGGCGATGGGGGCATAGAACGCATCAGCAATTGAAAAATCACCGAGTAAAAATGGTCCGCCGGATTTTTCCAGCAACTGACCGAGCAGTTCGTTCAGGCGATCGATGTCCTGCTGCGTTGCGGCGTCGGGTTTAAAACCAACCACTTTCCGTCGGCAGTTCATCGGCATGTTGGCACGAACGGCGCCAAAACCGGAGTGCATTTCAGCGACAGCGGCGCGACCCAAGGCGCGTAAGTTGGGTTGGCCAGGCCAGCCCTGGCCGTCGAGAAACCGTTCGTTGATGGTTTCAGCAATGGCCAGTGAATCCCAAATGGCCAAGCCGCCCAGGTCGAGTACGGGCACTTTGCGGCTGGGCGAATATTGGGCCATGAGCGCATCGGTTTTGGCGTCGAATAAGGGGATGCGGATTTCCTTAAAACGAATGCGGAATTGCGTCAGCAGTAACCAGGCACGCAACGACCAGGACGAATAGTTTTTGTTGCCAATGATCAGGGTCAGGTCGTTCATTCCTTGTCTCCATCTTGACTGAGTCGCCTCTGCACAGCTTTGGGCAGTTTGCTTTTAACCAGTTCGTAGGAATCGTCGATCCAGCTTTGCACCAGCTCAATGTCCAGGCCGGCTTCGAGGTCGATGGTGTTCCAGTGTTTTTTATTCATGTGATACCCGGGCGTTACAGCACTGAAGGTATCGCGAATGATCAACGCTTGTTGTGGGTCGCACTTCAGGTTTATGCCCAGCGGCGAGCGGTCGGTCATCAGCAATGCGAACATTTTTCCGGCGACTTTATAGACCAGAGCCTGTGGACCAAAAGGCGTTTCTTCGCGAGTGCCGGGTTTGGCGTTCAGCCGTTCCCGCCACAATTCAACCGCATCATTCATAAGGCCTCCGTTGCCACCGCACGCTGAGGTTGTTTTAGGGCCAGCGTTGCTCAATAGCCGCTCGGATACCCTCGGCATCGAGTCCAGCCTCGTGCAACATCTCTGCGGGTTTGGCGTGGTCGATAAAGCGATCCGGTAAGCCCAGCTGCAAGACGTCTGCATGGATGCCTGCGTCGTGCAAACATTCGCAAACCGCAGAACCGGCGCCGCCCATGATGGCGTTTTCTTCCACCGTGACCAGTTTGCTGTGCGAATTTGCGACGGCCAGAACTCGGTCACGATCCAGCGGTTTGATAAAACGCATATTGATCAGTGTTGCGTTCAGTTCTTCGGCCACTTGTTGCGCCGGCGTGACCAGGCTGCCAAACGCCAGGATGGCAAGTTCAGAGCCGTCACGCAGTACCTCGGCCTGACCGATAGGCAGGTCGTCCAAGGCGTCGTCAAGTGCCGCGCCGGGGCCTGTGCCGCGTGGGTAGCGCACCGCGGCCGGACCTTCATGACGATAGCCGGTGGTCAACATGCGCCGGCACTCAGCTTCATCTTTCGGCGCCATGATCACCAGATTAGGGATGCAGCGCAGGAAGCTGAGATCGAAGCTGCCCGCATGCGTCGGGCCGTCTTCACCGACCAGACCTGCACGGTCGATGGCGAACAGAACGTCGAGGTTCTGAATGGCAACGTCGTGAATCAGCTGGTCATAGGCGCGTTGTAAAAAGGTGGAGTAGATGGCGACGACGGGTTTGGCGCCGTCACACGCCAAACCGGCGGCGAGCGCAACGGCGTGTTGTTCGGCAATGGCGACGTCAATGTAACGCTTGGGAAAGCGTTCGGAAAACTGCACCAAGTCGGACCCTTCACGCATCGCCGGAGTAATGCCAACCAGCCGTTCATCCACGCTGGCCATATCACACAGCCACTGGCCAAAAACGGCGGAATATTTGATGCCGCTGGGAGCACTGCTGGCGGTTTTGGGATCGGATTTTTCCAGCTTGGTGATGGCGTGATATTTAATCGGTTCATTTTCTGCAGGCGTAAAACCTTTGCCTTTTTGTGTGGCGACGTGCAGAAATTGCGGACCTTTAAAGGTGCGTAAGTTACGCAGTGTTTGCGCGAGCCCGACCACATCGTGGCCATCGACCGGGCCGACGTAATTAAAACCCATTTCTTCAAACAGCGTGGCCGGTGACACCATGCCTTTAACGTGTTCTTCAGCGCGACGGGCAAATTCCAGTACGGGTGGCAGGTTTTGCAGAACTTTTTTGGAATTCTCGCGCAGGTGCGAATAGGTTTTAGAGGCAAACACTCGCGCAAAAGCAGTCGACAGTGCACCCACGTTTTCTGAGATCGACATGTCGTTGTCGTTCAGAATGACCAGTAGGTTAGCTCCGTCATGGCCGGCGTGATTGAGGGCTTCGAACGCCATGCCGGCAGTCAGTGCACCATCGCCAATCACCGCCACGCTCTGGCGACTTTCGCCCAGCAGGCGGTCGGTAATGGCCATACCCAGTGCCGCTGAGATGGAGGTGCTGGAATGACCCACTCCGAAGGTGTCAAAGTCGCTTTCACCGCGCTTGGGAAAAGCCGCCAAGCCTTTGGCCTGACGCATGGTGTTCATGCGTTCGCGTCGGCCCGTCAAAATCTTATGAGGATAGGCCTGATGGCCAACATCCCAGACCAGCTTTTCGTCAGGCGTGTCATAGGCGTAATGAAGCGCGATGGTCAGTTCGACGACGCCCAGTCCGGCACCGAAATGCCCCCCGGTCTGGCCAACACTGTAAAGCAAGAATTCGCGCAGTTCGTCGGCCAGAGTGGGCAGGTCTGCCGTGTTTAACCGGCGCAGATCAGCAGGCAGGTCAATGCGGTCGAGCAGTGGCGTACTGGGCCGTTGTTGTGGAATGCGAGTAAATACCTTCATGAATCCTTAGTGGTCCTGCCTGAGCCAAATATGGCGTCCGCGGCTGGTGAGCCGAGGTTGGTATAACGGATGAAGTTGGACCCAGCCTAAGGCCATGGCCGGTCCGCTTAAAACCACCCTTAAGATGGCAGTGCCCAGTTTACCGGAAAGCGTTCAGTGACCCCAGCGACAATCGGTCGGACAGTGACTGGCGTCAGTGATTACGATCCAGCAGCCAATCGGCCAGCCAGTGCAAGGGGGCGTCGGCTGGCAACGACAACTCGGTCAGGGCGGCGTGGGCAAGATCGGTTTGTAATTTGGCGTGATGACGCGCCTTATCCAGACCCAGCAGGCTGACATAGGTCGATTTGCCGCGCGCCACATCACTGCCCTGAGGTTTGCCCAGGGTGGCCGTGTCGGCGGTGACATCCAGAATGTCGTCGGTAATCTGAAAGGCCAAGCCGAGGGCTGCACCGTAGCGCTGCAAGCTGTCGAGTGTGGCGGCGTCGGCCTGGGTGCACAGCGCGCCCAGCTCGATGGCGGTTTCAATCAGAGCACCGGTTTTTAAGCGGTGAACGCCGGCCAACTCTGACAGTTCCAACGATTGCCCTTCAGCCAATAAATCGCGCATCTGACCACCGACCATGCCGGTTTGGCCACTGCTGTGTGCCAGACGTCGGACCATGGTCAGACAAACCGCCGGATCGATATCGGGCTGATGGCTGAGGTGCTCAAAGGCGAGGCTTTGTAAGGCGTCACCGGCGAGGATAGCAGTGGCTTCGTCGAAGGCGCGATGATTGGTGGGGCGGCCGCGGCGCAGATCGTCGTCGTCCATGGCGGGCAGGTCGTCGTGGATCAGGCTGTAAGCGTGGATCATTTCCACGGCAGCCGCTGGCGCCAGCCAGCGAGTGCTGTGGTCACCCAAGCTGACGGCGGTCGCATGCACCAGCAGGGGGCGTAATCGTTTGCCGCCACCGAGCACCGAATAACGCATGGCATCGGTCAGGCGCGGAGCTGTCGCGTCGCTCAGCAGCCGGTCCAGGTGGTCTTCGAGTTGCTCGCGGGTGGCCTGTTGAAAGGCACGCAGATCGGTGGGCACGGTGTCAGTCTTCGTCGCTTAACGGCTCTAGCCGCTCGACTCCCTCATCACCCAGCAGCACCTGAACTTTTTGTTCGGCCTGGTCCAGCGCTGACTGGCAGTCGCGGGTCAGTTTGATGCCTTGTTCGAAAGTCTTCATGGCGTCGTCGAGTGACAGTTCACCAGACTCGAGGCGCTCTACCAGTTGTTCCAGCGCTTGCATCTGGCTTTCGAAATCGGCTTGTTGGGTGTCGCTCATGGGGGCTTCCTGCGGACAGTTGGGCGCAAAGGTAACGGCGCCGGCAAAAGGAATCAACTATTGACCGCGGCGGCCGATACTCTGGTTACCCGTGCCAGTGTGCGTCCGATTGCTGCGTAAAGACAGCGGAGGCGGCCTAGTTGCTGCTAGAATACACTGTCGGGTTTGCAAACCGGATTGCTTGGGGAAGGAAGACTGTGGATTTAGCTTCTATTATCGGCCTGATTGGCGCCTTTGCCATGGTCGCCATGTCGATGCTGTTGAACGGCAGTGTCGGTATGTACGTCAATGTGCCCTCCATCCTCATTGTGGTGGTTGGCTCCATCTTTGTGGCCATGTCGAAACTGACGCTGGATAAATTCCTCGGTGTGGGTGGCATCATCGGCAAGGCCTTCTCATTCAAAATCGTTCAGCCAGAAGACCTGATCGATGAAATCGTTGAACTGGCCGATGCCGCTCGTAAAGGCGGTTTGTTGTCGTTAGAAGGTCGTGAAACCAGCAATGAGTTTCTGGCCAAGGGCATTCAGTTGCTGGTCGATGGTCACGATCCTGATGTGGTGCGTCAGCTGATGACGCGGGATATGAAGATGACGACTGAACGTCATATGGCCGGTGGTTATTTCTTCTCCTATATCGGTGACGTGGCGCCCGCGATGGGCATGATCGGTACGCTGATTGGCCTGGTGGCGATGTTGGCGAATATGGACGATCCCAAGTCCATTGGCCCGGCGATGGCGGTAGCCCTGCTGACGACGCTTTATGGCTCCTTTATGGCGACGGCCTTTGCGCTGCCAATCAAAGACAAACTGAAGTTGCGTGCTGAAGAAGAAGAGCGCATTCAGCGCATGGTGATTGACGGCTTGTTGTCCATTCAGGGTGGTCAGAACCCCCGTATTATTGAGTCCATGTTGAAGAGCTATCTGCCTGCGACCAAGCGTGGCGTTGATTAAGGCAGCATCAGCGGAGACGTCATGAGCGAAGAAGTCGAAGACGAATGCCCCGAATGTGAGCCTGGCCTAGCCGCCTGGATGGCCACGTTCTCGGACCTGATGGCACTGCTGATGTGCTTTTTTGTGCTGTTGCTGTCGTTTTCTGAGCTGGATGCGCTGAAATTTAAGCGTCTGGCCGGTTCGTTGCGCAACGCTTTCGGGGTGCAAACCGAGATTACGGCCGACCGTGTGCCCAAAGGCACCAGTATTATTGCGCGTGAGTTCAGTCCGGCGCGGCCAGAGCCGACGCCGATTAATGTGGTTCGTCAAAATACGGTGGACGAACTGCGCGACTCATTGGAAGTGCTGTGTCAGGACACCATGCTGATGCAGGAAGAAGCGCAGGGCACTGAAGGTCAGCTGACCCGGCGTGTGGTGGTGCCGAATGACTCCATTGATGAAGAAGTGCAGCGTCAGGCGGAAGCGATGGCCAGTGCCTTGTCGGATGTTATTGCCGAAGGCTTGCTGGAAATTGAAACCATTGAGCAGACCATCGTGATTCGCGTTAAGGAGCAGTCATTCGGCGAAGGAACGGATTATGTCGCCGATCGCTTCCTGCCTATTCTCGACCGGGTGCGTGAATTGTTGGTAACGGTGCCGGGTGAAATTTCCATTGAAGGCCATACCGATACTATTCCGATTGCCTCGGGTCCATACCGCAATAACTGGTTGCTCAGTGCCGCTCGCGCGTTGTCAGTGGGCGAGTATTTATGGGAAGCGCCCGAGATGGATGAAGAGCGATTCCAGATTGTTGGCCATGGCAGTACCGAACCTTTGGCCAGCAACGACACGGTTGACGGGCGCGCGCAAAACCGACGAGTGGAAATCATTGTGACGCGCGATAACCCCGATTATGAAGGCGAGATCGTACCGCCGGATGAGCAGGGAGAAGATGTCGATTTCGGTGAGCCATCGCTCTTTGGATTGGAACCGGAAGAGATTTTCTAAACGATCAGTTCATAAAAAAGGCCCGGATAATCCGGGCCTTTTTCGTTATAGACGGCGACTATTTAACAATCAGAATATCGACGGTAATTCGGTCGAGAATTTTTTCAGCGGTATGACCGAGCAACCACCGTTCCAGACCTGAACGAGGGACGGCGCCCATAATCACCAGGTCAATGTTGGCTTGATGCAGGTGGTCTGGAATGACGGACAGGGTGGAACCGGTCTCCAGGACAGTATTGGACTCAGCGATTTGGTGCTGGTCCGCCAGCGCTTTGAGTGCGGTTTCGTGCTGATCGCGAATGTCTTCGCTGATATCGGCGCTGTCGATGGTTGGCTGATCCAGATAGATCAGTAAAGGCGTCGGGTCATAAACGTGCAGCAGTTGCAGTTCGCCGCTCATTCGACTGGTGAAATCCTTGCCCCAGCGAACGATGTGCTCGTCCAGTGAATCCGGTTTGTCGTTGGCCTGAACTGGATCAACAGCGGCCGTAACGCGAATTGGATCGTTCCAGGCGTTGGCTTTGGTCAGCAGTATCGGCAATGGGCAATGACGGATCAGTTCCCAGTCGGTCTGGCTGAAAAAAGTTCGTTGGATAACGTTTTGATGATGCGTGGCTTTGACCACCATGTCGGTTGGGTTTTGTTCCAGAAAGTGCAACAGGGCCGCGCCGGCATGCTTGTCCCACTGGCCCTCTGTTGTGACTTCAACCCCTTCGCTGCGCGCTATATCGGCAATGGTTTCCAAGCCTTCCAGCAGGCGATGCATGTAGGCTTTTTTAGCGCGTTCGGCAGAATCCGGATCGAGCGGATGATTGGAGGCCAGGGTGGCGTTGTAGCCACAGGCGAAAAGGGTTAGGCGGGCATTTTCAAGTTTCGCCAGCCGGCTGGCTTTTTGCACCGCCAGCGCGCTGTCTTCGGCTGGATCTATGAGGACGACAATGTGCTGGTTCGCGAACATGATGGCTCCCCTTTGCGTCGTTTTACGACGGACGTTTTAACACGCCGTCGCAGTGAACTGCTGCATTAAGGTTAGCGCGTTGCGAACCAATTGTCCTAATTTCGGTCAGGTATTATTGGCCGTGGCTCTTGAAAAAACAGTGACGACGCGCTGCACACCGTTCACTTCCGTGGCGATCTGAGCGGCTTGGCGCGCGGTGTCTTCGCTGACGCGTCCCATCAGATAAACAATGCCTTCTTCGACAATGACCTCAACGTGTGATGACGGGAAGTTATCGCGCGTGAACATGCGCGACCGGACTTTTACGGCCAGCCAGCTATCGTTGGCGCGTACGCCCGCAGAGAGCGATTCCTGGACGGTCAGATGATTGTGCACCGCCTTTACCGCAGGATCGCGACGTACCACTTCAGACGCCTGACGTACCAGGGCGTCGCTGGCAACCTGGCCCACCAGCAAGATGATTCCCGCGTTGCTGTGAACCTTCACCCGGCCCTCTTTTAAGCCGGGTGCGGCTTTTTCCAAATTGACTTCCAGGCGTGCGGTCAGGCTGTTGTCATCGATTACTTCGCCCATGGAACGGCCTTCCGGGTTGGGCGTAATGGGTTGATCACCCGACACGCCACCCAGCAGGGAAGCGCAGCCGGTCAGGCAAAGTGTCAGGGCGATTGGAATCAGGTTCAGAATTTTCATTAGGGTTCACTTCCAAACAATTGGTGCTCGATTAATTCGCCGAGGCAGTTCAACAATAAATGGTGGGTGAGCTGAATCAGGCCGCTTTTATCCGCGGCTACTCGCAGCTCAACGTCGTTGTCTTCCAGCAAGGTGGCAATGTCACCCCCGCTGCCACCGGTCAGTGCCACCACTCTCATGCCCATTTCGTGCGCAGCCTGAATGGCTTTGATAACGGGCGGTGCGTTGCCGGTGGAAGACAGGGTCAAGAGAACATCGTTGGGGTGGCCCAGTGTTCGAATCTGGCGCGCGTAGATGTCGTTAGGGTTGGTATCGTGGCTGATGCCGGTCAGCAAAAGTCCATCACCCGACAATGCCAGCGCTGGCAGACCGGGCCGTTCCAGTTCAAACCGACTCAACATGCGGGTGACAAATCCCTGGCCGTTGGCCGCTGAGCTGCCCATGCCACAGACTAAAATTTTGCCATCGCCGAGCAAGGCTTGCGTCAGCAGTTCGGCGCCATGATGGAGCAGTTCATCCAGCTGTTCAGCGACCAGCTGGAAGCTTTCCAAGCTTTGGCCAATTTGTTCGTAAATGATGTCGTCTGGTTTCATCAGGCGGTAAAAGCTCCTTTGATCCAGTCCAGTTGGCCATCGGCCCCTAAGGTGATGACGTCGAACCGGCTGGGTCGTCTGGCCTGGCGCGGATGGTCCTGTAAATAGCGCTGGGCAGCGGCGATCAGTTTTCGTTGTTTGCTCACTGTGACTGACGCGGCAGCGCCACCGTAACGAGGATTGCGGCGCTGGCGCACTTCAATAAACACCAGGCTGTCGCCATCTGCACAAATCAAATCCAGTTCGCCCTGAGTAACGCGATAATTGCGCGCCAGCGTACGCCAACCCTGTTGTTCACGGCACCAGCGTTCAGCTTGATCTTCGGCATCAACACCGGCGCTCGGTTGCCATGCCATCAGAAGCGGGGCTCCGTTGACGGCAATGGACCGTTGCTGGCTTGCGCGACGCCTTCGGTGATGGTCGCCCAGGTGAGTTCGCGATGGATGCGCCGGCTTGGATCCAGGCGCAGTATGCCGGTTTCACCATAGACGCGTGCCGTCGGGAAACGCTGCAATTGCACCAGACGAGGGTGTAATTGATAGGCGTCGACGCCAAGGGCGATCAGCGTTTCATAGCCGCTGAACTCTTCATTGAAAGCTTGCTCAACGCTGTTCTCCAGCTCGGACTGGTGCAGCTTCCAAGGCATTTCGACGAACTGAACGCCATTGAGGTCTTCGTCGCGTTCACGATTGAGTGTGCCGGCATACAGATGGGACGTCCCCATCACTGGGATGGCCGTGGCGTATTGGTAGTTCAGAATGGGTTTGAGTTGTCGCGCTTGGGGCGGGAAGGCGACCATAAAAATGAGGTCGATGTCCTGGCGTCGGCGCGGCTCGAACACCACATCACGTTCGGTTAAGCGGGCAATGTTGCGTTCACGTTGTTCGCTGTCGTCGATGTTCAGCGCACGTTTGACGGTGTACAGATACTGGTCGGGCTGGGTAAAGAGGGAGCGACTGGTAATTCGCCCACCTTGACGTTCCCAGCGTTGAATAAAGGCATCACTGACTTTGCGTCCCCAGTCGCTATTCGGTGCCAGTACCATGGCGCGGCGATTACCTTCTTGCCACGCTTGGTCAGCCACCTGGATGGCTTCATCTTCTGGTGCGAGACCAAACTGATAGAAGTTCTCGGGCGCAGACTGCCGATCATCGCCGTAGTTCAAGGCCAATACCGGTACGGTGAGAGCGGCCTGACTTTGCAGTCGCTGTACCCGGTTTTTATCCAGCGGGCCAATCACCAGATCGGCCCCTTCAAACACGGCCTGCTTATAGACGTTGTAAACATCGTCGTTAAGCGCGGTATCAAAGAAGGTGATGGCCGGCGTTTCACGACCGTTGGTGCGGGCTTCATACCAGGCGGCCAGTAAACCACTGCGAATGGCGCGGCCGGCTTTTTCCAGCGGACCGGACAGCGGCACCAGAACGGCGATGTTTTGCGGCTGGCGGTTAGCCAGTTCGCGCAGCAAAGCCAAATCGCCGGGTAAATTTTGGGCGGCCGGATGGTTGCGATGGGTGTTAATCCAATTGGTGATGGCCAGTAACTGTTGGCGCACATCGTCAACGTTCTCACGGGTAATGAGGGCCAGTTCCAGCCAGCCGGTTAAGTCCGGGCTGGATTCTGCGGCAATCAGGGTGCGCAGTTGCTCTTCCGGTACGCGCTGCAGCGCCGACCAGATACGATCGCGGTTGTTTTGGGCAACGTCGCCGTCCAATTGCGGCGCTAAAAAGATGCGTTCACGAGCGGCAGCCAAATATTCACCCACCAGTTCGTAGGCTTCGGCGCGTTTGAGGCGCAAATCAATTTGGCGCTGCATAGGAAGGCCGTCATACAGATAAGCGGTGTCACCCACCAGCCAGTTCAAAGCCTCCTGACCATCGTTGCGTTGCAGTGCCAGTTCGGCGCGCAATTCTGCATAGTCGGTTTGTTCAGCAATGGACAGTTGATCAAACTGAATCACACTTAACGCAACTTCAGCGTCTTCTGTGCGTTCTTGTGCCAATAATTGGCGAGCGATATCGAGACGTTGCTGGACGCTGTCGATGGACGATAAGTCCGCGATCGGGCTGTCCATTCCGGTCGGCCTGGGACCCTGACTGGCGCAGCCGGCCAGCAACAGTGCAAAAAGCCAGGCAAGCAGCCGGGCGCTGGAGCGCAATGGCATTGTTAACTTCCACCCAAAGACGGTTACAATAATGAACCGCATTCTACTCCAGAAGGGGGCGCGCTTGAAAATCGCGCCGCCGCACAACTGACAGGCCTCTCATGACCACCGACTCTTCGTTGCCCAGCGCTCTTTATGTGGTGGCAACGCCCATCGGCCATCTCGATGATATAACCCGTCGTGCCGCACAGATACTGAGTGAGGTTGAGGTGTGTTGCTGTGAAGATACGCGTCACAGTCGCCGCTTGCTGGATCATTTAGGCGTGCGTCCGAAGCTGGTTTCAGTGCACGAACACAATGAGCGCGAGCGAATCGACTTTATTCTTTCTTTACTCGAGCAAGGTCAGCGAGTGGCGTTGGTCAGCGATGCGGGAACGCCGTTGATTTCCGACCCAGGGTTTCCGCTGGTGCGTGCCGTTGTGGCTGCCGGTTATGACGTTCGTCCCGTGCCTGGCGTCAGCGCGGTCACCGCTGCACTCAGTGTGGCGGGCTTGCCAACTGACCGCTGGGTTTTTGAAGGTTTTTTACCCGCCAAGCCGGGGCAACGTCAGCAGCGGTTGCAGCAATTGGCCAGTGAGAGTCGCACCCTGGTGTTCTATGAAAGCAGTCATCGCATTGAGCGCTGTCTGGAGGATATTGTGACCGTGCTCGGTGCTGATCGTCCGCTTTGCTTAGCGCGAGAATTGACGAAGCAGTTTGAAACAGTGCTGCGCGGTTCGGCGGGTGAGATTCGCGAGCAGGTCGCAACCGATGCCGATCAGCGCAAAGGCGAGTTTGTCTTAATGGTGGGTGGCGCGACTGAAACCACCGACACGGTTCAAAGTCAGCTGGATGGTGAGCAGTTGATGGCTGTCCTGGCACCACTGATGCCGCCCAAAGCGGCAGCGGCGACCCTGGTTGAGCTGATCGGTGGTCGGAAAAAAGACTGGTATGAGCGGATCATCGCGCTGGAAAAGCCCGCGTCGCACTAAAACACTTGCCAATCCTGTGCAAACCCGTATTGTGCCCGGCGCGAGCTGGCCAGGCAGTCGCCGCTTCGAAAGAAGGGGAGGAAAGTCCGGGCTCCATAGGGCAGGGTGCCAGATAACGTCTGGGCGGCGAAAGCCGACGGAAAGTGCAGCAGAAAGGAAACCGCCATTCGCTTGCGGATGGTAAGGGTGAAAAGGTGCGGTAAGAGCGCACCGCGGCTCTGGTAACAGAGTCGGCGATGGTAAACCCCACCTGGAGCAAGGCCAAATAGAGTCCCATTAAGGCGCGGCCCGCGCTGGGACCGGGTAGGCTGCTTGACCCGGACGGTGACGTCCGGGCTAGATGAATGACTGTCCACGACAGAACCCGGCTTATCGGCCAGTTCGCCTTTTTTCCGAACGGGAGACGCTAGACGCACGCTGCGCGGATGGCAGATGCTTGTTTAGCGTCTCCCGTCTCTCTTCTTAACCAAGTTCCTGCATGGCAGGCCGCTTTTAACTTCTCTTGGTTATCTTTTCTCTCCTTTTTATTCGAAAACAATCTTTTACTTAACAATCCACTTTAACTTTCGCGGCTAACTCATCCGCTGCACGCCTCTTTGCGCAGTTAGTGTTTGCTAACTTTTTTCTGGGGACTGTGATCCACTTCGTAAGCTTCTGTTTTACCTGCTTTTTTTTTGGCTTTCCCGGCTAGTGACCACTTGCTTGTGGCTGTTGCCACTCCTATAGTGTCGCATTGTGGAGAAAAGTGGCGGAAAGTGGGTTTTTGGGGATGTAAGTAACCACTAACTCAGCGTCAGGAATCAAGCAGCGGAACAGACCTCTATGGCTGGGACACAAACGATGATGTTGCGGGGCGTACATACCCTGGCGTTAGACGCCAAGGGTCGTATTGCTGTGCCCAGTCGTTATCGCGCCCTGCTGCAGTCAATGGCCGAAGGCGCCTTGGTCACCACGATTGATACCGAAGCTCGCTGCTTGCTGATTTATCCGCTGCCTGAATGGGAAGTGATTCAGGAAAAGATTTCTGCTTTATCCAGTTTCAACAAAGCGGCGCGCCGCATTCAGCGTTTATTGGTTGGTCATGCCACTGACGTCGAGATGGATGCTTCTGGTCGTGTTCTGGTACCGCCGCCGCTGCGCGATTACGCCGAACTGGATAAGAAAGTCGTGTTGTTGGGTCAGGGTAATAAGTTTGAGCTCTGGTCCGAAGAACAGTGGGCGCAAACGCGGGACGCCTATCTGGATGAAGCCGGTGATGCGGAAACGCTCACTGCCGAATTGGAGCAAATTTCATTGTGACCGTTGAGTCGGGTCAGTTCAGTCATGAAACGGTGTTGCTGCAGGAATCTGTGGCGGCATTGGCGGTCGACGACGGCGTTTATGTGGATGGCACCTTTGGTCGTGGTGGTCACAGTCGACTGCTGCTGACGCGCTTGGCGAGCGATGGTCGACTGGTGGTGGTCGATAAAGACCCGCAGGCCATTGAACAGGCTGAGCAACTGGCCAGAGATGACGCGCGAGTCACCGTCTGTCACGCCAGCTTTGCCGACTTGAAAGTGCAGTTGCAGGCGCTGGGTTTGGTCGGTCAGGTGCGAGGTTTGTTGCTGGACTTGGGCGTGTCGTCACCGCAGTTGGACGACGCTGAACGTGGGTTCAGTTTTCGCTCAGACGGTCCTTTAGATATGCGCATGGACCCGAGCCAGGGCGAAAGTGCGGCCGATTGGATTGCCCATGTTGGTGAAACCGATTTGGCAAATGTGTTGTATCGCTATGGCGATGAGCGTTACAGCCGCCGCATTGCGCGCGCCATTTTGCGCGCACGCGACGAACAGCCACTGACGCGGACGTTGCAGTTGGCGGAAGTTATTGCTCAGGCGCATCCGGCTTGGGAGCGACACAAGCACCCGGCCACGCGCAGTTTCCAGGCCATTCGGATTCACATTAACAACGAACTGAGTGATCTGGATCGGTTGTTGGCCGATGCCGTTGAGATTTTAGCGCCGGGCGGTCGTCTGGCTGTGATCAGCTTTCACAGCTTGGAAGACCGGGCGGTGAAGCAATTTATGCGTGAAGCCGAGCAGGGGCCTGAATTACCGCCGGGCTTGCCGATTCCCGAAAGCGCCATTGAAAAAAGTATGAAGCGTGTGGGTAAAGCGATACGGCCCAGTGCAGCGGAAACCGCCGTGAACCAGCGTTCACGCAGTGCCACTTTGAGAGTGGCAGAGAAGTTGTAATGGCAACGGCCTGGCCTCGACGTTTGGTAACGCTGTTGCTGCTGGTGTTGGTGCTGATTTCAGCCTTCGCCGTGGTTATGGGGACCTACCAGAGCCGGGTGCGTTATGCCCAGCTGGAGTCGATGCGTCAGCAAAGCCAGGCGCTCGAAGAGCAGTGGGGTCGGCTGTTGTTGGAAGAAAGTGCGTTTTCATCGCCAGCGCGAGTCGAGCGTTTGGCGCGTGAGCAATTACAGATGACAGAGCCCGGTGATGATCAGGTGCGTTGGTTGGGCCGGGCGCAATCCGAGCAAGGGGCAAGCCGCTGATGTTGGCGAACTGGCGTTTTTATTTCGTGCAAACCGTACTGGGAGCTTTGGTGCTTCTGGTCGTATGGCGCGTGGTCAGTTTGCAGGTGCTCGACAAAGATTTTCTGATCGATCAGGGCACGTCACGCTGGCAACGCATTGAAGTGGTGAATGCGCCGCGCGGCATGTTGACGGATCGTCATGGTGAGCCGGTCGCGGTGAGTACGCCGGTCGTGTCTGTTTGGGCTGACCCGCGCGAGTTACGCGAAGAAGACATACCCGCGCTTGCCGAGGCGGCGCAGGTGTCAGCTAGAACGTTGGCGGCGCGTCGCCAGCAACATCGCGCCTTTATGTACGTCAGTCGCCATCTGGCGCCGGAAGTGGCTGAGCAGATTCTCGATCGTGGTATTGCCGGTGTGTACGGCCTGACCGAATACAAGCGGTTCTATCCGGCCGGTGAAGTGGCAGCGCACGTCGTTGGCTTTACCGATGTCGACGATCACGGACAGGAAGGCGTTGAGTTGGCGTTCGAAAACGAGCTGCGTTCCGAGCCCGGCCGCAAAGAAGTGATTCGAGATTTGCTCGGTCGCGCCGTACGCGATGTGGGTGAGTTGCAGGCCCCGCAACCGGGTCGTGATCTCAGTCTGACCATTGATTTGCGCTTGCAGTATCTGGCCTATCGCGAATTGAAAAAAGCGGTGACGCAATACGGTGCGCGCGGCGGTTCGGCGGTGGTGATGGATGTGAGTACCGGTGACGTTCTGGCGATGGTGAATCAGCCTGGGTTTAACCCCAATGACCGGGCTCAGTTACTGCCAGCGTCGACACGCAATCGCTCCATGACCGATCAGTTTGAACCGGGCTCGGTGATGAAGCCGCTGAGCATGGCGACGGCTTTATCCAGCGGGCAATTCAGCCCGGCCGATGTCATCGATACAGCACCCGGTTATTTGCGATTGGGTGAGTACACCATTCGCGATTTTCGCAATTACGGTCAGCTCGACATGACGGGCATCATCACCAAATCGAGCAATGTCGGTATGGCTCGCGTGGCGATGCAGCTTGATGGTCAGCAGATGTGGGAAACCTTCTATGGACTGGGCTTTGGGCAGACTACGGGCATTGGTTATCCCGGCGAAGCGACCGGACGGTTACCCAACCCTCTGAGCTGGCATCCGGTTGAACAGGGTGCTATGTCCTACGGCTATGGTTTGGCAGTAACGCCGCTGCAGCTGGCTCAGGCTTATGCCACTCTGGCCAACGATGGGCGCCGGGTGAACGCTCGTATTTTGCTCGACACGCCAGTACAGCCCGGTGAGCAGGTGGTTTCTCCGGAAGTCGCGCACGAAGTGCTGACCATGATGGAAACCGTCGTCACGCCCGCTGGTACGGGCAGCCGGGCCGCGCTGGACTGGTACAGCGTGGCGGGCAAGACCGGTACGGTTCATAAAGTCGGCGCTCAGGGTTACGAAGATCAAAAATACATCTCGTCGTTTGTAGGCATCGCACCGGCGCACGACCCGCAAGTGATTACCGTGGTTGTCATTAACGAACCACCCACGGATCACTATTACGGAGGTGAAGTTCCGGCGCCGGTATTTCGCGGCATTATGAATCAGGCCTTGCCATTGTTGGGTATTCAGCCGGATCGCATTCCGGCCCAGGCGCGTTTGCAGGAGGCAGGCTCATGAAAGTGCTGTCGACCTGGTTGCCTGAGCATTCCGAACTGACGGGTATTAAAGCGCTCGATTTAACGCTGGACAGTCGCGAAGTGCGTCGCGGCAGTGTCTTTGTGGCGTTGGCGGGTGCGTCGTTCGACGGTCATGACTACATCGACGAGGCCATTCAGGCTGGTGCAGTTGCCGTATTGGCTGAACGCTCTATCGGCGAGCGTGACGTTCCGATCATTGTGCTCCCGCAATTACGCAGTGAATTGGGTGAGCTGGCGCATCGTTTCTTTGATGCGCCGTCTGAACAGTTAGGCGTGATCGGTATTACCGGCACCAACGGTAAGACATCGACCTGTCAGTACATTGCTCAGTCGCTGGATTTCCTGGGTCGTCGCTGCGGCATTATTGGTACCAACGGTCAGGGCTTGTGGGGCGCGTTGCAACAAACGCAAAACACCACGCCTGATGTGATTCGATTGCACAAAGAATTATCGCGTCAATGGGTGCAAGGCGGCCGATATTCGGCGATGGAAGTATCGTCGCACGGGCTCGATCAGGGTCGTGTAGACAGCGTCCGTTATCGCACCGCGGTGTTCACTAACCTCAGTCGGGATCACCTCGATTACCACGGCACCATGGAAAATTATGGCAACGCCAAATGGCGCTTATTCCAGTGGCCGGGTTTGGTGAATGCTGTGGTCAACCTCGATGACGACTGGGTTCGTACGCATAAAGACAACATTCGCGCGCAGCGCGTACTGACCTATGGCGAAGATGCACAAGCCGATGTTCGTGTGCTGGCATCGCGTTGCCATCCCACGGGTTTGGACGCGCGCGTTGCAACGCCCTGGGGTGAAACCGAACTGAATTTGCCATTGCTGGGGCGTTTTAATCTGAGCAATGCGCTGGCGGCGTTTGCCGTGTTGTTGTGTGAAGACGTGCCGCTGTCAACGGCGGCGCGTGTTCTGTCAAACCTGCGTCCGGTCAGTGGACGCATGGAAAAATTATTGATCGAAGGCGGTCCGACGGTGGTGGTGGACTATGCCCATACACCGGATGCGCTGGAGAAAGCGTTAAGCGCTTGTCGCGATCATGTGGAAGGCCGCCTGGGTGTTGTGTTCGGTTGCGGTGGCGATCGTGATAAAGGCAAGCGGCCAGAAATGGCGGCGGTTGCGGAAGCCAGTGCAGATTTTGTGGTGATTACCGATGACAACCCGCGTTCAGAATCGTCAGCCAGCATTTTGGCCGATATTCGCGCTGGTTTTAGCGCTCCTGAGGCGGTGACTGTGATTGCTGACCGACACGATGCCATTGTCGACACCCTCGGTCGCAGCGGTGAAAACGACGTGATTCTAATCGCGGGTAAAGGTCACGAGGCGTATCAGGAAATTTCCGGTGTGCGTCACGACTTCTCCGATCAGCAAACGGTGCGCGATTGGCTGGAGGCTCAGCATGTGGACTGAACCGAGCCTGAGCCAATGGGCGGCAGCCGCTGGTGGTCAACTGGTCGGCAGCGATGCGGTGATAACGCAGGTATCTACCGACAGTCGTTCGTTGTCGCCCGGCGATAGTTATGTTGCCCTGAACGGCGAGCATTTTGATGGCCACGCCTATGTTGAGGCCGCCATTGACCAGGGCGCTTCCGCATTGGTTGTTGAGCAAGAACAGAACACGACTTTGCCGCAAATTATTGTACCTAATACCCGTTTGGCATTGGGTCAGCTGGCCGGTCTGTTGCGGCAGGCATTTACGGGTCAGGTGGTTGCCCTGACTGGCAGCGCTGGCAAGACATCGACACGCGCCATGCTGCAACACATTTTTGCGCAACAGCCCGGTCTGTTAGCAACTCAAGGCAACTTCAATAATGACATCGGTGTGCCTAAAACCTGGTATCGAATCGGCGCGGAGCATCGTCGGGTGTTATTGGAGCTGGGTGCCAATGCTCAGGGTGAAATTGCCTGGACCGCTGGTTTCAGTCAGCCGCATGTCAGTCTGCTGTTGAATGCCTCTGAAGCGCATGCTGAAGGTTTTGGTGGTTTGGCCGGAGTGCGTCTTGCTAAGGGCGAAATCATTGAGGGCACGCTACCGGACGGTTATTGCATTTTGAACCGAGATGACCCGGCCTTTGAACAGTGGTTTGAACGTGCCGGGTCGCGTTCGGTCATCAGCTTTGGTGAAACCGATCAGGCCGATGTTCGGTTGCTGGATTATGAAACCACCGCGACCGGGTCTGCGTTTCGTTTGCTACTGCCGGCCGGAGAACTGTCTGTAAGTTGGTTGATGCTGGGTCGGCATATGGCAATAAACGCCGCCGCCGCCGCTGCAACTGCCTGGGTTGCGGGGATGTCGCCGGAGGCGATTCGTGAAGGGCTGGCGTCGATGCAGCCTGAGCCGGGTCGGTTGCAGCCGTTGCCGTCTCAGCACGGTGGCCTGTTGATCGACGATTCCTATAACGCCAATCCCGCATCGGTACGTGCGGCGATCGAGGTGTTGTCGCCTAGCAGTGATGACACTCTGCTGATTTTGGGTGACATGGCTGAGTTGGGCGAAGACGCGGTCAGCTTGCATGCCCAGGTTGGTGAATACGCCCAAGGCAAGGTTCGTGATCTGTGGACAGTCGGCCCCTTATCGGCTTCGGCCAGCGCGTCCTTTGGCGGCGAACATTTTAATTCGATTGAATCGTTGGTGGCGGCATTGTCATCGCGTCTGACTAAAACCACTGCGGTGTTAGTGAAAGGATCACGCAGCGCAGGCATGGAAAGGGTTGTTGAAACCCTGAAAAGGAAACCTTGATGTTTGTTTGGTTAACGCCCTATTTAATGGAATTGCACAGCGGCTTTGGCGTGCTGCAATACCTGACGCTGCGCGCCATCTTTGGAGTGCTGACAGCGCTGGGCGTGTCCTTATTGTTGGGGCCCTGGCTGATTCGTACGTTGCGTCAATATCAAATTGGTCAGTCGGTACGCAGCGATGGCCCGCAAACCCATTTAAGCAAAGCTGGCACGCCAACCATGGGCGGTGCTTTGATTCTGATTTCTATTATTGCGTCGGCCTTGTTGTGGTCCGATCTGAGTAATCGCTATGTCTGGATCACCATCGGCGTGACCGCCGGTTTCGGTGTTATTGGCTGGGTTGACGATTACCTCAAAGTGGTTAAACGCAACAGCAAAGGCTTGCCGGCGCGCACCAAATATTTGGCGCAATCAATGTTCGGTCTCGGTGCCGCATTGGCCTTGTTTTTAACCGCCGGTGGAGTGGTTGAAAACACGCTGTATGTGCCATTCTTTAAAGAGGTTGCGATCACCCTGGGCGGCTTCTTTGTGGTGCTGACTTACTTTGTCATTGTCGGTACTTCTAACGCGGTAAACCTGACCGATGGTCTGGATGGTCTGGCCATTTTGCCCACGGTACTCATTGCCGGTGCGTTAGGTGTTTTCGCATACGCCGCCGGTAACAGTGTTTATTCCGAATACCTGCAGATTCCTTATGTGTTTGGCGCCGGCGAATTGATTGTTTTCTGTGGCGCTCTGGTCGGTGCGGGTCTTGGATTCTTGTGGTTTAACACCTATCCGGCTCAGGTGTTTATGGGCGATGTCGGTTCGCTGGCGTTGGGCGCTGCACTGGGTGTCATAGCGGTGATTGTGCGCCAGGAATTAGTGCTGTTCATCATGGGCGGTGTCTTCGTGGCTGAGACGCTGTCGGTCATTTTGCAGGTAGCGTCATTCAAGTTAACCGGGCGCCGAATTTTCCGCATGGCGCCTTTGCATCACCACTATGAATTAAAGGGTTGGCCCGAGCCTCGGGTCATTGTTCGTTTCTGGATCCTCACCGTTATTTTGGTGTTGATCGGACTGGCTACGTTGAAGATTCGTTGAGATGAAACCGATCACGGCACAACGCGATTATCTGGTCGTCGGCTTAGGCGCAACAGGCTTGTCCTGTGTGCGCTTTTTGCGCGCGCGCGGCCAAGGCGTTGCTGTGGTCGACAGCCGGGCCGAGCCACCGGGCCGAGATGTGTTGCAACGGGATTTCCCGGAAGTCGAATTGACCACCGGCGCGTTTTCGGCAGATCAATTAAAGCAAGCTGACATCTTGGTGATGAGCCCGGGAGTGCCTTTGGCCACGCCGGCGATTAAGGCCGCTATTGATGCCGGTGTACCGGTAACCTCGGATATTGAATTGTTTCATCAGGCGTTTGACGGGCGGCTGGTATTGATTACCGGCTCCAACGCCAAATCCACCGTCACTTCCTGGGTCGCGGATATGGCGCGCCTGTCACGTCAGGCTTATGTGGTGGGCGGCAATCTGGGTAAGCCAGCGTTGGAGTTATTGGAAGAACCGGCCGATCTGGCGATTCTGGAACTGTCCAGTTTTCAACTGGAACTGCTGCCGCCGATGATTTCCGATGTGGCGACCATTTTAAACGTCAGCGAAGACCATCTGGATCGCTACGACAGCTTTGACGCCTATCGTGAAGCCAAGTTGCGTATCTATCGCGGCGCTAAGCAGGTGGTGTTTAACCGAGCGGATGCGTTGACACAGACGCCGCTGGAAACGCCGGAGGTGTCGTTCGGTTTGGATCAGCCGGCTGCAGGTCATTTCGGTCTGGTGCAGCACGACGGAGAAGAGTGGTTGGCCCAGGGTGATCAGCCGTTATTGCCCAGTCGTGAAGTGGCTTTGCCGGGTCGACACAACCTGGTGAACGCTCTGGCCAGTCTGGCGTTGGGTTCGGCGGTGGATTTGCCGCACGTAGCGATGTTGGAATCGTTGCGCAGTTTTAAAGGCTTGCCTCATCGCTGTGAGTGGGTGGCGACCAAAGCCGGTGTGCGTTACGTCAACGACTCTAAAGGCACCAATGTCGGTGCAACGCTGGCCGCCGTCGAAGGCTTGGGCCGTGAAGCCCCAGGTCGCTTGATTCTGCTGGTCGGTGGGCAGGGCAAAGACGCCGATTTTGCCCCGTTAACCAAACCGGTGAATGAGTTATGCAAGTCGGTGTTTGCGTATGGCGAAGACGGCGATGTGTTGGCCAGTGTGATCGGACCGTTGACGCAAAGAGTCGAGCGCATGGAAGACGCTTTTGCCGCAGCAGTCTCGCAAGCCATTGAAGGCGACACTGTGTTGTTGTCACCGGCCTGCGCGAGTTTCGATCAGTTCCGCAATTTTGAGCATCGCGGTGACGTCTTCCGCGCTCAGGTGGAGGCTCTGTCATGACCGCTCAAGCACGCAGTTTACCGTTGCTGACAGATCGTCTTGGTGCCGCCTATCAGCCGCTGTGGCGCGGTGATCGCTGGTTGCTGGGCAGCGCCTTTTCGCTGCTGATTCTGGGCGTGGTGATGATTGCTTCGGCGTCCATTGATATCAGCCAGCAAAATTTTGGAGTGCCTTACCACTATACGATGCGTCACCTGGTGTATCTGACGCTGGGTGTGTCGCTCGCCGCGCTGGTGTCGGTAGTGCCAATGGTGGTGTGGCAGCGATTGAGCGGCGTGTTTTTGATCGCCTCATTGTTCTTGTTGGTGCTGGTTCTGATTCCCGGTATCGGTCGCGAAGTGAAAGGCAGCTGGCGCTGGATTGACTTGGGGCCGGTGGGTTTCCAGCCATCGGAGCTCGGTAAGGGCGCGATCATTCTGTATGTGTCCGCTTATCTGGTGCGCCGACGCGATGAAGTGATGACGCAGTTGTCCGGTTTTATTAAACCACTGGCGGTGATGTCGGTGATGATCATGCTGCTGTTGCTGGAGCCGGATTTCGGCACGGTGGTGGTGGTGTTGGGCACCATTCTCGGCATGTTGTTTTTGGGCGGTGTGAAAGCCGGTCAGTTTTTCCTGGCGATAGTGGCGGCCGGTGGTGCCATTACTGTGATGGTGTTGTCGCAGACGTATCGGGTGCGACGCGTTCTGGCGTTTTTGGACCCCTGGTCGGCCGAGAATGTGTATGGCAGTGGCTATCAGTTGACGCAATCGCTGATCGCCTTTGGTCGTGGCGAATGGTTCGGTGTTGGCCTGGGTAATTCGATGCAGAAACTGTTTTATCTGCCCGAAGCCCATAACGATTTTATTCTCGCCATTATCGGTGAAGAGCTGGGTCTGATTGGTGTGCTGGCCGTGCTGGTGCTGTTCGGGATTTTGATTCAGCGGATGTTTTTTATCGCTCGCCTGGCCGAACGCAAAGGCTATTTGTTTGGCGCTTTTGTCAGCTATGGCATTGGTTTGCTGTTCGCCATTCAGGTGCTGATCAACATCGGTGTGAATACCGGCTTGTTACCGACCAAGGGGCTGACGCTGCCGTTCTTATCGTCCGGTGGTACCAGTCTGCTGTTGTGTTTGTCGTTGCTGGCGCTGGTCAATCGCGTCTACAACGAATCGCTCGCGCGCGACACCGAGGAGGCCACGTCATGAAACGCATTTTGATCATGGCCGGCGGCACCGGTGGGCATATTTTTCCGGCGATGGCCGTCGCTGAGGCGTTGCAGGATGCTGGCTATCAAGTCAGTTGGCTGGGTGCGCGCCGAGGCATGGAATCTGATCTGGTACCGCGCGCGGGTTTTGATTTGCACACCCTGGGTGTAACGGCCTGGCAGGGCGGTGGATTGCTGCGCAAATTGATCGCGCCGTTCAATCTGGCGCGTGCCTTGTTGCAGGCGCTGGGTTTGCTCGGCCGATTAAAACCGGCGGCGGTGATTGGCTTTGGTGGCTATGCCTCAGCACCGGGTGGTGTCGCCGCCTTGTTGCGTGGCGTGCCGCTTATATTGCACGAACAAAATGGTGTCCCGGGTTTAACCAACGCTCGCCTGGCGAAACGAGCGACGCGCCTGTTGCAAGCCTTTCCGCGCACCTTTGTTGGTGACGTCGAGGTGGTTGGTAATCCGGTACGCGCTGCGTTAACGGCCTTGCCGTCTCCAGCCGAACGCGGTTTAGGCGGTCATGGTCGTTTGCGGGTTTTGGTGATGGGTGGCAGCCAGGGTGCCCAGGCATTGAATGAAACTGTGCCGGCGGCGGTGGCTCAGCTGTCGACAGCGCAACAACCGGAGATTTGGCATCAGGCGGGGCGAGCTAAGGCTGACGATACCGTGGCGGCCTATCGCGCCGCGGGTGTTGACGCCAGCGTGGTTGAGTTTGTTGATGATATGGCCAAGGCCTATGGCTGGGCTGACTTGGTGATTTGCCGCAGTGGTGCGTCAACGGTATCGGAATTAGCAGCGGTGGGTGTGTACAGCCTGCTGGTGCCGTATCCGTGGCATAAGGATCGTCAGCAGTATCGCAATGCACAATGGCTGGTGGACGAGCAGGCTGCGGAGCTGTGCGATCAGGCGGATTTAACCGCCGAGAGTTTGAGTGAACGGTTGCGCTATTGGCACAACCATCGTGATGAATTGAAGGCAGGCGCGCAGCAAAGTTGGCGTCTGGGAATACGCGATTCGGCTCGCCGAGTGGTTCGAGTCGTTGATGAAATATTAGTGGAGCAAGCCGCATGACGCGTCTGGATTTAAACAATGGCCAGGAATTTCCGATCCCGGAGATGCGCCGCATTCGTCGCATTCATTTTATCGGTATCGGTGGTGCTGGCATGTGCGGTATTGCGGAAGTGTTGCATAACCAGGGTTATGCCATCAGTGGATCCGATTTGAAGCGCAGTGCCGTCACCAACCGGCTCGAAGAGCTGGGTATGACGGTGTATTACGGTCACGACGAAAGCAACGTCAGTGGTGCGGATGTAGTGGTCGTATCAAGCGCCATCAATCCGGCAAACCCGGAAGTGAAATGGGCATTGGACCGTCGCGTGCCGGTCGTTCGCCGCGCCGAAATGCTGGCGGAATTGATGCGCTATCGCCACGGCATTGCAGTAGCGGGTACCCACGGTAAAACCACGACCACTTCTCTGATGGCGTCCGTAATGGCCAAAGGCGGCCTGGACCCGACCTTTGTGATTGGTGGCAAATTGAACAGCGCCGGTGCTAATGCGCGTTTGGGCAACAGTCGTTATCTGGTGGCCGAAGCCGATGAGAGCGATGCGTCCTTTTTGCACCTGCAACCGATGACCACCATTGTCACCAATATTGATGCCGATCATATGGACACCTATGACGGCGATTTTGAACGCTTAAAAGATACCTACATCCAATTCCTGCACAACCTGCCGTTTTATGGTCTGGCGGTGTTGTGCATCGATGATGAACACGTGCGTTCCATCCTGCCGCGACTGAGCCGTCAGTTCGTCACCTATGGCTTTAGTGAAGAGGCAGATTACCGCGCTGTCGACATTCAGCAGGAAGGCATGGTGACGCGTTTTCGCGTCGAGCGTCCGAGTGATATGCCGGCTCTGGATATCGCGCTGCGCATGCCAGGCGACCATAACGTGTTGAATGCGTTGGCGGTGATTGCCGTCGCCAGCGATGAAGGCGTATCCGATAGCGGTATTCAGGAAGGCTTGAACGAATTTGACGGCGTAGGCCGCCGCTTCCAGGTGCAGGGCGAGTACAGCATTCCGGACGGCAAGGTGATGCTGGTCGATGATTACGGCCATCATCCGCGCGAGCTGGCGGTGACCTTTGATGCCATTCGTCGTGGCTGGCCCGATAAACGTTTGGTGGTGCTGTTTCAACCACACCGTTACAGCCGGACCCGCGATCTCTACGAAGACTTTGTCGATGTGCTGTCCAAGGTCGACGCACTCTTGCTGCTCGATGTTTACGCTGCGGGCGAAGAACCCATTCCCGGTGCCGATGGACGTAGCCTGAGCCGCAGCTTGCGTATGCGCGGCAAGGTGGAGCCCATCTTTATTGAACATCGCGACAAAGTACTGGAGGCCCTGCCAGACGTTCTGCGTGATGGCGATTTGCTGCTCACTCAAGGTGCCGGTGATATCGGTGCGTTGTCGGTAGAAATTGCTCAGGCTCAGCTGGGGTTTAAAGCATGACGGCGGGTAAAAAGTTTCAGCGAGTGGCGGTGCCATACGGCGGTATGTCGGCCGAGCGCGACGTTGCGTTGAACAGTGGCATGACCGTCATTCAAGCGTTGCGCGATGCGGGCTATGACGTTGTTACTTTGGACGTCACCGATAAATCGTCGTTGGTGGATTGGGTCAGTCAGCTGAATGTTGATGTGGTCTTCCCGATGTTACACGGCCGTGGCGGCGAGGATGGTCAGTTACAGGGACTGCTCGAATGGTATGGCCTGCCTTATGTCGGAAGCGGTGTGCTCGGTTCGGCGTTGGCGATGGATAAATTGCGCTCTAAGTGGGTGTTTTCCAGTGCTGGTATCGCGACCCCACCGTTTGCGGTGATTCGCTCTGATGCCGAGCGCGAAGTGGTGCAAACACAACTGGACTATCCGGTCATGGTTAAGCCGGTGCACGAAGGTTCCAGTATCGGCATGAGTCGTGTCGATACGGCCGAGCAGTTGGCCGCCGCCTGTACGGAAGCCTTCCGTTTCGACAGTGAAGTGATGATTGAACAGTTTATTGCTGGCAGTGAATACACCGTCGGCATTGTCGGTGACCTGGCCTTGCCGGCTATTCGTCTGGAAGCCGCGAATAGGTTTTATGACTACCAGGCGAAGTACGTCTCGGATGACACCCGCTATTTTCTGCCCTGCGGTTTGAGCGAAGCGCGCGAAGCCGAGGTGCAGTCACTGGCACTGCAGGCGTTTCGTGCCTTGGGTTGTGAGGGCTGGGGTCGGGTCGATCTGATGATGGATGCGGCCGGTCAGGCCATGGTATTGGAGGTCAATACCATTCCAGGCATGACCGATCACAGTCTGGTGCCGAAGGCGTCACGTGCTCACGGCTGGGAGCTGCCGCAATTGATGCATGAAATTCTGGCTACGGTAGGAACGCCCTCTTGAGTGATGCGCGCAAGCGTAAACAGGGCGCCACCTTAAGGCGGCGGCCGCTGAACTGGCGTAAACCGCTGCGCTACGGGCTGCGTGCCCTGGCTGGCGGTGTGGTGTTGGCACTGTTGATCAGTGCCGGGCGCTGGGTGCTGGGTTTTGAAGTCAGCTGGCAGCCTATGGCACTGCAACATTGGTCTGTGGATGAGGTGATGGTGTACCAAAGCCGGGCTGAACTGGACGCTGTCTTGGCGCAGTACCAAGGTCGCAGCCTGCTGCTGATTTCCCCAGAGGCCGTGCGCAAAGAGGTTGAAGCGTTGCCCTGGGTTGCTCAGGCCATGGTCAGCAAAACTTGGCCGGATCAGTTGCAGCTTCGCATTGAAGAGCATCAACCGGTGGCACGTTGGAATGGTGAGCAGGTTTTGAACAGTGACGGCGAGCCGTTGTCGCGCCCGGTGGCCGATTTGGTGTTGGCCGATTTACGAGGCCCCAATGGCCAGGCCAAGCGAGTCATGGATCAGTACCTGCAATATTCCCGGGTCTTTGTTGATTCGGGTGTTCGGCTCGCGGGAGTGCGCATGCATCCGCGCGGTGCCTGGGATTTGCAATTGGATAACGGTATTCAGGTGGCGCTGGGGTCCAGTGACATGCTCGATCGCACCACCCGGGTGGTGGCGTTGTTGGAGCGGCGCCCGCTGGAATTGGATGACATTGAATACATTGATGCTCGTTACCCGAACGGTGTGGCCGTCGGGCGGCGAGCTGACAACGAACCATCGGCATGAGGTGAATCATGACATCGCCTTTTAAAGGAAAATTGATCGTCGGGCTGGACATTGGCACGTCCAAGGTCGTTGCCATTGTTGGCACGGTGACGGCTGAAGGCGGGATCGAAATCGTCGGCCTTGGCTCGCATCCGTCACGCGGTTTGAAAAAGGGCGTGGTGGTTAATATCGAGTCCACTGTGCAGAGCATTCAGCGCGCCGTGGAAGAAGCGGAGTTGATGTCCGGGTGTGATATCCATTCGGTCTATGTCGGTATTGCGGGCAGCCACATCAGCAGCCTGAACAGTCACGGCATTGTTGCGATCAAAGAAAAAGAAGTGATCGAAGCGGACTTGGAGCGGGTGATCGATGCGGCTCAGGCGGTAGCGATTCCGGCGGATCAGAAGATCCTGCACATCCTGCCGCAGGAATACATCATCGATAACCAGGAAGGCATCAAAGAGCCGCTGGGGATGTTCGGTGTGCGTCTGGAGGCCAAGGTGCATCTGGTAACCGGAGCGCAGAATGCCGTTCAGAACATCGAGAAGTGTGTGCGTCGCTGTGGATTGGAAGTCGATCAGATCATTCTGGAGCAGTTGGCGTCATCGCAGTCCGTGCTTACGGATGACGAGAAAGAGCTGGGTGTTTGCATGGTCGACATCGGTGGCGGCACGACCGATATGGCAATTTTCACCGAAGGGGCTATTCGCCACACCGCGGTGATTCCCATCGCCGGTGATCAGGTCACCAACGACATTGCTATGGCGTTTGCGACACCGACGCAGCACGCCGAGGAAATCAAGATCAAGTACGCCTGCGCGCTCTCACAGCTGGCCGGTGAGCATGAAACCATCAAGGTGCCTTCGGTAGGCGATCGCAGCCCGCGCGAACTGACCCGTCAGGCGTTGGCCGAAGTGGTTGAGCCGCGGTATGAGGAGCTGTTCAACCTGGTCAAGGCAGAACTGCGTCGCAGTGGTTTCGAAGACATGATTCCGGCCGGCATCGTGCTGACCGGTGGCACCGCCAAGATGGAAGGTGCTGTTGAACTGGCTGAGGAAGTGTTTCATGTGCCCGTTCGTCTGGCGACGCCTCAGGGCGTTTCCGGTTTGTCGGACGTGGTCTCCAATCCCATCCATGCGACCGGTGTGGGGTTATTGCAGTACGGCTTAAAGCAACTGCGTACCAGCGGTGGCGGGCAGGCCGTCGCCAAGGGCAGAAACTCAGACGATGACTTGGGTGGCTGGGCGCGCTTTAAGCAATGGGTCGCAGACAATTTTTAATGACGCAGTTAACAACAGAATTCAGGGCTCGGGCGTAACGCTCGATTGAATAAAACGAGGATAGGAGCAGGAAGATGTCCAATTATGATACCGACATGAACGGTGGCGACATGTTCACGCTGGTCGATGAACAGCCGCAATCCGCAGTCATCAAGGTCTTTGGTTGTGGTGGTGGTGGTGGTAACGCCGTGCGCCACATGCTGGAATCAAAGATCGATGGCGTCGAATTTATCTGCGCCAATACCGATGCCCAGGCATTGCGTGGCGTTGGCGCGACCACTCAACTGCAGCTGGGTAATGGCATTACCCGTGGTTTGGGTGCAGGTGCTAATCCGGAAGTGGGTCGTCAAGCGGCATTGGAAGACCGTGAGCGCATCGCTGAAGTCCTTAAAGGTGCGGACATGGTGTTCATCACTGCCGGCATGGGCGGCGGTACGGGCACTGGTGCTGCTCCTGTGGTGGCTGAAGTCGCCCGCGACCTGGGAATTTTGGCGGTTGCTGTAGTGACCAAACCATTCCCGTTCGAAGGCCGCCGTCGTATGAAGGTGGCGATGGAAGGTCTGGAATTGTTGCGTGAAAGCGTCGATTCGTTGATCACCATCCCGAACGAGAAGCTGCTGACCGTGCTGGGTAAGAACGTCACCCTGCTCGAAGCGTTCTCTGAGGCGAACAATGTGTTGCAAAATGCCGTACAGGGCGTGGCGGATTTGATCGTTCGTCCGGGCACCATCAACCTCGACTTTGCCGACGTCCGCACTGTGATGTCTGAAATGGGCATGGCGATGATGGGGTCGGGTATCGCATCGGGTGAGAACCGTGCTGCCCGTGCCGCCGAGATGGCGATTCGCAGTCCGCTGCTGGAAGACGTCGACCTGACCGGTGCCCGCGGTATTTTGGTGAATATCTCAGCAGGTGTGGATCTGGGGCTGGACGAATTTACCGAGGTGGGTAATACCATTGAAGAATTCGCATCAGAAGAAGCGACCGTCGTTGTTGGCACGGTTATTGATCCTGAGCTGAAAGATGAAGTTCGGGTAACGGTGGTTGCAACAGGCATTGGTCAGGGCGAAGCTCGGGCCGCCAAGCCACAGGTTGCCGTGGACAACACGCGTAAATCGGATGGCAGTGTCGACTATAAAAAGCTGGAGCGCCCCACCGCGGTGCGTAACGCTCAGCCGGCCGCCCCAGAAGAGGACGCTAAGCCCGTTCGCAGTGCGAAAGATCTGGATTATTTGGACATCCCGGCCTTTCTGCGGCGTCAAGCAGACTGAGAACTGGTTAATAGTTGTGCAGCGCACCATTTGTGCACAGCTTCGGTTCTGCTAGAATGCCGGCTCTTGGAACAGCTAGACGGTATTCCGCAGGCCCCAGGCTAAGGAACCACTTACTTTATAGGGTCAATTCACCCCATGGTTAAGCAACGCACTCTGAAAAACACCATTCGCGCCACTGGCGTGGGCCTGCATTCAGGCAAAAAGGTGTACCTGACGCTGAAACCAGCGCCAGTGGACACTGGTATCGTATTCTGCCGCACCGATCTGGATCCGGTGGTGGAAATTCCTGCTCATGCCCTGAATGTGGGCGATACCACTTTGTCCACGACGTTAGTGCAGGGTGATGTGAGCATCGACACGGTCGAACATTTGTTGTCCGCCTGTGCCGGCCTGGGTGTTGATAATGCTTATATTGAAGTCAGTGCTGCTGAAGTCCCGATTATGGATGGCAGTGCAGGCCCGTTCGTCTTCCTGCTGCAATCCGCCGGTATTGAAGAGCAATCCAAGGCTAAGCGCTTCATTCGTATCACCAAGCCGGTATCCATTATTGATGGCGACAAAGAAGCTCGCTTCGAACCTTATGACGGTTTTGCTGTGCGCTTTACCATCGATTTTGATCACCCGGTATTTCGTGATCGTGCTCAGACCGCCGAGTTGGATTTTTCCACAACAGCGTTCGTAAAAGAGATCAGCCGGGCTCGAACGTTCGGCTTTATGCGCGACTTTGAATACTTGCGAGCGAACAACCTGGCCTTAGGTGCCAGCGTTAATAACGCTATTGCGGTTGACGACTACAAGATACTGAATGAAGATGGTCTGCGGTACGAAGATGAATTCGTCAAACACAAGGTGTTGGACGCGATTGGCGATCTGTATCTGTTGGGCCATAGTCTGATTGGTCGTTTCACAGGTGTGAAATCCGGTCACGGTCTAAACAACCTCCTTCTGCGCGAGCTCCTCAAGCAAGAAGACGCTTGGGAGTTTGTGACCTTTGAGGAGGGCGAGGCTGAATCCGTGCCCATCGCTTACGCGCCCGTTCTGGCAACGAGCTAGGTAGTACTGCGGTATGAACATCATAGTGGTTAGCCGACGGCACGGTCGGTCACGTACGGTTACATTTTCTGCTTTGGTGACGATGCTGGCACTCGGTGTCGTCAGTTTGGTTACTTTGGCTGTTTTGTCGATTCAGTGGATTCGAGCCAGCGAGCCTTCCATCATCGATATTCAGGCCGTTAAGCAATGGCAACAGCGCCTGGTCAGTCAGGAAAGCGAGCTGGACCGTACTCGTGAACATACTGAAGAGCAGATTCGTGCTCTGACGGTAAAACTGGCGGAGTTGCAATCGCGCCTGACGCGCTTAGATGCGTTGGGTGAGCGTCTGGTTGACGTTGCTGAGCTGGATGACGGTGAGTTTGATTTCACCATTCCGCCAGGTGTAGGTGGTCCTGAAACCGAAGCAGGCAGCTATACACCACCGGATATTGTGGGCGCGCTGGACAGTCTCTCTTCAATGATTGATGACCGCGAACAGCAGTTGTCAGTGCTCAATTCTTTGTTAGGTGATCGTAAGATTCAGTCGGCAACCTTTGTCGCTGGTCGTCCCATTGAGCGAGGCTGGATGAGCTCTCGCTACGGTTATCGTAACGATCCTTTTACCGGTGATGTTGCTTGGCACGATGGTGTCGACTTTGCTGGCAAGGATGGTTCTAACATTATTGCAGTGGCAGCAGGCGTTGTTACTTGGGCCAGTGAGCGTTACGGCTATGGCAACATGGTCGAAATTAATCACGGTAATGGCTATGTGACTCGCTACGCACACGCCAAAGAAGTTCTGGTTAATGTGGGTGATGTGGTTAAAAAGAACGATGTGATTGCTTTGATGGGCAGTACAGGTCGTTCAACCGGTCCGCATACTCACTTTGAAGTGCACCATCGTGGTCGCTCAGTCGATCCGGCGGAATACATTAACCGTGTTGCACGCTTCTAAATAGTTTGGGTCGAGTACAGCCTGTACTCGGCCCAATATGTCTCCCTCCTGATTTGATAACATCCTGATGGCGATTCTTCGCCAATTTCAAAGACAAATGCACTTGCAGTCAGTATAGTGGGCCACCACTTAAGTCTTTGAATCGAATCCAAAAACGACACATTCCTATGTTCACCTCTCTGATCCGTAAGGTGGTCGGTACCAAGAACGACCGCGAAGTAAAGCGGTTGAGCCGCTTAGTTCAACGTATTAATGCTCTTGAGCCTGATATGCAGGCGCTGACTGATGATGGTATTCGAGAGAAAACCGCACAGTTCCGCCAGCGTCTGGAGCAAGGCGAAACACTCAACGCCATACTGCCGGAAGCTTTTGCGCTGGTGCGCGAAGCCAGCCAACGAGCGCTGGGGCTGCGTCATTTCGATGTGCAGATGATTGGTGGCATGGTATTGCATGCTGGCAAGATTGCCGAAATGAAAACTGGCGAGGGCAAGACGTTGGTGGCAACTTTGGCGGTTTATTTAAACGCCTTGCCAGCCAAAGGCGTACACGTTATCACCGTAAACGACTACCTGGCACAGCGTGACTCCGACTGGATGCGCCCGCTTTATGAAGCGCTGGGAATGACGGTGGGTGTGGTCGTTTCGCGTCAGGACCCTGCACAAAAACGTGCGGCTTACGAAGCTGATATTACATACGGGACCAATAACGAATTTGGTTTCGATTATCTGCGCGACAACATGGCATTCAGCCTGGCGGATAAATATCAACGGGGACAGCCGTTTGGCATTGTTGATGAAGTTGACTCCATCTTGATCGATGAAGCCCGGACGCCACTGATCATCTCCGGTGCAGCAGAAGACTCCAGCGAACGCTATCTGCAAATCAATAAGTTGATTCCGAAGCTTCAGCGCGCCTTCGAGGCAAATGAAGGTGAAGACGCCAAGCCAGGCGACTTTATGGTTGACGAAAAGAACCGCACCATTGAGTTGACTGAACAAGGGCACGAAAAAGTTGAAAGCCTGTTGCAGCAAGGTGGTTTATTGCCCGAAGGTGAATCGCTTTATGCACCGCATAACCTCTTGCTATTCCATCATGTGACTGCGGGCTTGAAGGCGCATCACCTGTTCCAGCGCAATGTTGATTACATTGTACAAGATGGCCAGGTCGTCATTGTTGATGAGCACACGGGTCGGACAATGCCCGGTCGTCGCTGGAGTGATGGTCTGCACCAGGCGGTTGAAGCCAAAGAAGGGCTGACGGTACAAAAGGAAAACCAGACGCTCGCATCGACCACCTTTCAGAACTACTTCCGCCTGTACGACAAGTTGTCCGGTATGACCGGCACAGCAGACACCGAAGCGTTTGAGTTAAACCAGATTTACGGGCTGGACGTGGTGGTTATCCCCACGAATAAACCCATTACCCGAGTCGATAAAAACGATCTGATTTATCTGACCGAAGCGGAAAAATACAACGCCGTTATCGAAGACATTATCGCCGAGCGCGATAAAGGTCGTCCGGTCTTGGTGGGCACAGCATCTGTCGATGCATCAGAGCGTATTTCTGAAGCGCTGACAAAATCCAAGATTGAGCACAATGTACTCAACGCCAAGCAGCATGATCGCGAAGCCGATGTTATTGCTCAGGCAGGTCGCCCAGGTGCCGTTACTATTGCCACGAACATGGCTGGCCGGGGCACGGATATTGTACTGGGTGGCAACTGGAAAACCGAAGCGGACAAGCTGGAGAACCCGTCTCAGGCTGACCTAGATAAGCTCCAGGCTGAGTGGAAAACGTTAAACCAGCAGGTTCTTGATGCCGGTGGTTTGCACATTATCGGTACCGAGCGGCACGAAAGTCGACGCATCGATAACCAGTTGCGTGGCCGTGCTGGTCGTCAAGGCGATGCTGGTTCATCGCGGTTCTTCCTGTCGATGGAAGACAACCTTATGCGAATTTTTATGCCGCCGCGCATGAAAGGCATGATGCAGTCGCTGGGCATGAAAGAAGGCGAAGCCATCGAAGCACGTATGGTGACCAATGCCATCGAGAAAGCACAGCGCAAGGTTGAAAACCGCAACTTTGATATTCGTAAGCAGTTGCTGGAATACGATGACGTGGCTAATGATCAGCGTCAGGTTGTCTATCAGCAACGTGATGATTTGATGGCGTCAGAATCCATTGAAGATGTCGTCGACAACATTCGTACTGAAATCGTCGATTCAGAAATCAGCTATTACGTGCCACCACAAAGCCTGCCTGAACAGTGGGATATAGCTGAGCTGGAAAAGGCCCTGCAGCGTGAGTTTGCCGTCGAGTTGCCGGTCCAGAAATGGCTGGATGAGGACGATCACCTCAGTGAAGAAGGCATTCGTGAACGCATTCAGCAGGCTGTTCACGATCGTTACAAAGAGAAAGAGGCTGCCGCTGGAGCGCAAGCGCTGCGTCAGTTTGAAAAACAGGTCATGTTGCAAGTGCTCGATCAACACTGGAAAGAGCACCTGTACAACATGGATCACCTGCGTCAGGGCATCCATCTGCGTGGTTATGCGCAGCGTAATCCCAAGCAGGAATATAAGCGTGAATCCTTTGAGTTGTTCCAGTCGATGCTGGAGCAGGTTAAGGCCGATACCATTCGTATCTTGTCCAACGTCAAAGTCAGAACGCCGGAAGAAGCCGCTGAAGAAGAGCGTAAACGTCGTGAAGCCGCAATGGCTCGAATGCGTTTCCAGCACGCTCAGGCATCGGCGATGGCAGACACAGAAGGCAATAACGCCGAACAACCTCAAGCCAAAGCCTCCGCTCAACCGCAGACGCGTCAAACTCAGAAAGTGGGTCGGAACGAACCTTGCCCTTGCGGTTCAGGCAAGAAGTACAAGCAATGTCATGGCAAATTGAGTTGAGGATAACAGCATGGCGGTGGGCCCGGGGCTGACAGGACAGTTACTGCCGATTGACGGCGTTGAAATTGGGGTTGCTCAGGCGGGCATTAAGCGGCCCGGACGAAACGACCTGGTGGTTTTCAAACTGTCTGAAAGCAGTCGATCGGCGGGGGTTTTTACAACGAACGCCTTTTGCGCTGCGCCGGTACATGTTGCCAAGGCGCATCTGCAAGCGCAGGCTCCTCGATTGTGGCTGGTCAACACCGGTAACGCCAACGCTGGAACCGGTGCTCGTGGTATGACAGACGCTCAGGCCAGCTGCACCGAACTGGCTCATCTGGCGAGTTTGCCAAGTGAGTCGGTGCTGCCATTTTCGACCGGTGTGATTGGCGAATATCTGCCTATGGACCGTCTCTTGGCCGGTTTGCCTGCGGCTCTGGAAAATCTCCAGTCTGATAATTGGCAGGCGGCAGCCAGCGGTATCATGACAACCGATACACGCCCCAAAGGGTTATCACACCAGCTTGAGCTTGCGGGTGGTCACACCGTCAGTATTACCGGCATCGCTAAAGGTTCGGGCATGATCAAGCCCAATATGGCAACCATGCTGTCTTTCGTGGCAACAGATGCCAAAATCGCTCCGGCATTGCTGGACAGTTTGTTGCGCCAGGCCACTGAGGCCAGCTTCAACCGGATCACCGTCGACAGCGATACGTCAACGAACGATGCGTGTATGCTGGTCGCGACCGGCGAATCTCAAGCCGATGAAATAGATTCAGCACTACATCCGTCCTATCAGCCATTTCTGGAAGCCTTAACGCGAGTCATGCGTGGCTTGGCACATGAGATTGTGCGTGACGGTGAAGGCGCTACCAAATTTGTTGAAATTGCCGTTGAGCAAGCAGGTTCCACCGAAGAAGCATTGGCGGTTGCTTATACCATTGCACATAGCCCGCTGGTGAAAACCGCCCTAACGGCCTCGGATGCAAATTGGGGCCGTATTTTGGCCGCCGTTGGGCGCAGTGGCTTAAAAGAACTGGACGTTAGTCAGATCGATATTTGGCTGGATGAGGTTCAGATCGTGGCCCAGGGTGAGCGTGCAGCGGATTACACCGAAGCGGCGGGCAGCCAAGTCATGCAGCAGGAAGAGCTGAGCATTCGTGTTTTGCTCGGTCGTGGAGAGGTTGCTGATCGGGTTTGGACGACGGATTTGTCCTACGAATACATTCGCATCAATGCTGAATACCGGACTTAAGAGATGACCAAGCGAATTGTTCATGTCGCTGTCGGGATGGTGTTAGATGGCGACAATGTCTTAATTGCCAAGCGTGGCAATCATCAACATCAAGGCGGTTTGTGGGAGTTTCCTGGTGGCAAGGTTGAGCCCGGCGAAACCACTCCTCAGGCATTGAAGCGGGAGCTCGCTGAGGAGGTCGGATTGAATGTCGACCCCGTTCGGATGATCGAATTAACCTGCCTGGAATTTGATTACGGCGATAAGGCCGTACGCTTGGACACCTGGATTTGTCGGCAGTTTTCCGGTCAAGCAAGTGGGCTGGAAGGCCAGTCGGTACGTTGGGTGCCGGTTGCAGAGCTAGCGCAGTATGACTTTCCACAAGCCAATCAACAGATGATTGAACAACTGCAGGCCTATCTGGCCAAATAACGCTGACGTATATTAATCGTTCTCACCGTTATCCGGCGGCAGATCATCGCTGAGCAGCTCTTCAGCAGCCGGTTTTCCAGCAATTCGATGCCCTTCACTCGCCCATTCACCCAAATCGATCAGCCGGCAACGTTCGCTGCAGAATGGACGGTGGGGGTTAGATGCATTGTATTGAGTGACCTTGCGGCAGGTCGGGCAAGGAACTTCAGTCGTCATGACGTTTGCCTGTTTCGGAGCTTGGGGTGGGGAGTTTTGCCATAATTTCCTGGTGCAATGCAACAAGGGCGTTTTCCAGATCAGCCAGCGTGCCACTGTTGTCGATGACGTAGCTGGCACGAAGTCGCTTATCAGCACGGCTCATCTGGCGTTTAATGATGGATCTTGCCTGTGCCTCGTCGCTGTTATCACGCGCCATGACGCGACTCACCTGAATCTCTTCTGGAACATCGATCAGGATGCTCGCCTCACAGCCCTTATCCAGATCGTTTTCAAACAATAAAGGAGCAACCAGGATTGCGTAAGGCGATGTTTGAGCCGCAAGCTGCTGTGTCATTCGCTTGCGTATCAATGGATGCAGCAAAGCTTCTAGCCAGAGTCGCTCCGGTTCGTTGGTAAAAATACGCTCGCGCAATCGACCCCGGTTCAGTGTGCCATCCGCCATCAACAGATCCGGTCCAAAATGCTCAACAATTGATGCTAATGCGGGTTCGCCAGGCTCCACTACTTCCCGGGCGACGTGATCAGCATCGACACAGCCGATGCCCAAACGTTCAAAAATGGCGGTCGCCGCCGATTTTCCCGAACCAATGCCGCCGGTCAGACCAATGATCATACTAAGGTACCCAAATACCACTGGCTGAGTGTTTCACCCCAAAACACATAGACCAAAGCGGCTCCGCAAAGATAAGGGCCGAATGGAATGGGCAGTTGTCGGTCACGTCCATGCACGACGATGGCGCTAACCCCAATGATGGCGCCGACGATGGCCGCCAGCATGATGATCAGTGGCAAACTCGCCCAACCAAACCAAGCGCCAAAGGCGGCGAAAAGTTTGAAATCACCGTAACCCATACCGTCTTTGCCGGTCAGTAGCTTAAAGGTCCAGTACAAACACCACAGCGATAAGTAACCAGCAGCAGCACCGATGACTGCATCTTCCAAAGGCACAAATGCATGGTTGATGTTGATCAGCAGGCCTGCCCAAAGCAATGGCAGCGTGAGGCTGTCAGGCAACAGTTGGTGATCGATGTCGATCGCCGTCAGTACCAGCAATACCCAGAAAAACGCCATCAAAAACAGTGTCTGTGCACTGGCACCGAAGTGCCAAGCCACCGCCACCGCTAACAGACTCGCGGCGGCTTCCAGCAATGGATAGCGCACAGCGATGGAGGCTTTGCACTGAGAACAACGGCCTCTGAGTATGAGGTAACTGAGCAGCGGAATGTTTTCCCAAGCACGAATGACATGGTTGCAATGAGGACAGTGTGACGCTGGCTGCATCAGGTTGAAGGTTTCGCTGGGTGACGATTCCCGACCCTCCATCTGCGCTGTTTCACGTGCCCAAACACCTTGCATCATGATTGGTAGGCGGTGAATAACAACGTTTAAAAAACTGCCAAAAATCAAACCGGCTATCCCGGCAAATACCAGCAATACGGGTGTGCTGGCTTGTAAAATATCTAACAGATTCATTAGCCGATGACCGCTCCCATGCGGAAGATGGGTAGATACATGGATACTACCAAACCACCGACCAACAGTCCCAGTACGGTCATAATTAAAGGTTCCATAATGGCGGTCAGAGCCGACACTTGTTGGTCAACATTGTCCTCATAGATGGCAGCCGTCCTGGCGAGCATGCTATCCAGAGTGCCCGATTGCTCTCCGATGCCGACCATTTGTATCAGCAGTACCGGAAAGCACGTGTTTTGTTGCATGGCGACGGCTAACTCAGTGCCGGTTTCGACGGCTTTGGCCGTGTTATTGATGGCTTGGGTGTAGACTACATTGGTCGACGTTCCAGCGGCCGACTGCAATGCCTGAACTAAAGGAACTCCTGCCGCAAAGGTGATCGACAGTGTTCGTGAAAATCGCGCCATCGCCGCCTGATGCAATAATGGGCCGAAGACGGGCAATTTTAAGCTGAGCTGTTGCCAGACATGGCGAAAGCGCGTTGATCGATGCATGAGCAAACGAATAGCACTCACAGCAGTAACGGACAGTAGTGTCAGTGCCAGCCAGTAGGATTGGAGTCCTTGTGAAAGGTTCATCACGATGCGTGTTGCCGTCGGTAACGGCGCACCAAAACTGGTAAACAGATTGGCGAAGGTGGGTACTACTTTAAGCAACAACAGTATGGTTATGGCCACAGCAATGATCAGAATGGTGGCCGGATATGCTAGGGCACTCCGGATTTTTTTTCGCAGTTGTTCGGTTTTTTCCTGGTGCAAGGCGAGGCGCTCCAGCATGACATCGAGCGCACCTGCCAGTTCACCCGCTTCGACCAAAGCGCAATAAAGTGAACTGAAATGATGCGGGTGTTGGCGCAAAGCAGCAGAAAGTCGGTTGCCTGCGGCAACCTCATGGCTGATCTGACTCACCACTCGAATTAAGCGCTTGTTGCCCAGACCATCCAGGAGAATATCGAACGCTTTCATCAACGGAACGCCGGCCTTTAATAAGGTGGCGAGTTGACGCGTCAGGGCAGTAATGTCACTCCCTTTGATCGACGATCGAAACGCGGTCAGATGAGCGTTCTGTTTGCGCAGGTGAATCAGTTTGATCAGACCTTGTCGTCTTAATTGAGCTCTGGCCATAGCGGCTGACGAACTGGTGATGATGCCTTGTTGCTGTTTGCCTTGGCGATCAATACCCAAGTAATCAAACTGTCGAACCGGTTGTGTCGAGGTTGCCATTCTACCTCCGCTCAATCATTGAGAGTCACTCGATAGACCTCTTCCAAGCTGGTTTCACCCGCCAGTGCTTTACTGAGTCCAGCCTGTCGTAACGTTCTGAAACCAGCTTTTGCAAAGGTCCTATCGATATCGGTTGTGTGGTTGATAGACAACAAATGTTGTGCGAGTTCGGCAGAAAAATTCACCACCTCGTAGATCCCTGTTCGTCCTTTGTAGCCACCATTGCAGTGGTCGCAGCCAACGGCACGAAACAGTTGATCAGAGCTGAATTGATGATCATCAATGCCCGCGTCGAGAAGGTGTTGTGAGTCGAGTGATGCCGGCTTTTTGCAGTGATCACACAACTTTCTAACTAAGCGTTGCGCGATGATCATGCGAATACTGGATACAAGATTAAAAGGGGCAACGCCAATATTGAGCAGCCGAGTAAAGGTATCGGCAGCGCTGTTGGTATGCAAAGTGGACAACACCAGGTGGCCGGTTTGAGAGGCTTTGATGGCGATGTTTGCGGTTTCTAAATCGCGGATTTCACCGACCATGATGACGTCAGGGTCTTGACGTAAAAGCGCTCGCAGAGTCGAAGCGAAGTCCAAACCAAGTTTAGTATTCACATTGACCTGGTTGATCCCATCCAAATGAATTTCGATGGGGTCTTCCGCCGTAGAAATATTGATGCTTTGCTGATTAAGAATATTCAGGCCGGTATAGAGTGAGACGGTTTTCCCAGAACCGGTTGGTCCAGTGACCAGTATCATTCCCTGTGGTTTCTTTAAAGCGGAGAGAAACGAGTGTTGTTGGTTCTCTGTCATGCCCAGTGTCTCGATATTCAATCGGGTCTTAGATGAATCGAGAATGCGCAGAACCACTTTTTCACCAAAGAGAGTGGGCAGTGTACTGATGCGAAAATCCGTGGTGCCTGAAGCCTGAGTGGTTAAGCTAATACGACCATCCTGCGGCAGGCGCCGCTCAGAAATGTCTAAGTTGGATAGTATCTTTAGCCGCGCCGCCAGCTTGGGTCCGAATGCCGATGGTGGATGGGCGATATCTTGAAGCACACCGTCTATGCGAAAGCGAATCCGGTAATCGTTCTGATAAGGTTCGAAATGCAGGTCAGAAGCACCCTGTGTAATTGCAGCTGTCAGCATTTGATGGATGAATCGAACAACCGGTGCATCGTCTTTATTTTCAAATCCACGATGATCGGTCTGATTGAAATCGGTTTCTTGGGTTTGGGTATCTTCGAGTAATACATCGGTTGTTTTGTTTAAACTGCGCTGCAGCATCTTCTCAAGGCGATCACCTGCCATGACAAATGCGCGGACAGGCAGGCCTGTATGGAAGCGAACTTCCTCTAACGCTTGAAAGTCGGTTGGATCAGCGATGGCAAGGCACAGTTGTTCATCGCGCAATGCCAATGGAAAAACGGTGTGCTTCTCTAATAGAGGGGCGGAAATTAATTCGAAAGGTGCTTGATCCAGATCGAATTCAGCAAGGTTGCACAGAGGTAAACCGAATTCTTCAGCGGCAATCTCCGCCAGCTGTTGAGCGGGTACCTGCTGTTTTTTAAGAAGGTAAGACATCAGGCTGAGTTGTGTTTGACGGGCTTGCTCCAAAGCCGCCAGCGCCTGAGGCTCATCCAGCAGATGCGCCTGCACCAGTCGATGTGCTAAACCATTGAGTTGATTCATCATAGACAATCCTTTGTCCGGGTATGAATAAACCCTTTACCTACTGTTATTCCAGTATCGTTCAGTCAGTAAACGGCTAAGGGTTTTATATCCGATGACGAGAGGGGAATTGAATTCGACAGGGCAACTTATTTTAAGGATGTGATCCAGTGCACTCTTTATTGGCGAGAGCGGCGTTTACCTCTTTAAGTAAGCCTTGGCATGATCAAGGACTTGAAACTGTCACGTCGCAATGGACGCAATGTGATGCCTAGCTGTTCAAGGAGAAACCAATGCATAAGCAACAGGGATTTACGTTAATCGAGTTGATGATCGTCGTTGCCATCGTCGGTATTTTGGCGGCGCTGGCGGTACCCACTTACCAAGATCACATTGCTAGAACACAAGTTAACCGAGTGTATGGTGAGCTGACGGCGCTGAAATCGAATGTCGAAGATCGGTTGATGCGCGGCGACACCGAATTTGAAACGCTGGATGAGATTGGCGGGCAGGTATCGTCGTTGGTCGGGGATGACAATTACGATATTGATTTTAATGCGCTGGGTGACGGATCCGGGTATTTGAGAGCGACCATGGGGGGTGATACCTCAGTAACAATCAATGGCACTGTTTTGTCGCTGGAGAGAGCGCACGACGGTTTTTGGGAGTGTGTGATTTACACTGCTGATGTACCTGGCTGGAAGGATGATTTCGCACCAGGTAGCTGTAACACTGAGAAAGAATTGCCAGTGTGAAGGAATAGAAAGCCGCTGTTGAAAATCATCGCGGCTTTTTTGAAAAGGTTATTTATCCGCGGGTTGCATGATTAGCCTCAAACTCAGATCCAGTGCCTGAACATGTTTGGTAATAGCACCAACAGAAATAAAATCGACCTGAGCACCCGCCGCTAAATCAGCGTTCAGTCGGTCCAGATCGAAGTTCCCTGAGCTTTCCAGTTTGACACGACCCGCCGCGCGTTCGACGGCTCGACGTGTTGCGTCGGTGTCGAAATTATCCAGCATGACAATGTCCGCACCGGCGTCTATGGCTTCATCCAATTGAGTCATCGTTTCCACCTCAACTTCTACGGCAACCTCAGCATGCAACGCCTTGGCGTACTCAATGGCCGGTCGAATACCGCCACAGGCCATGATGTGGTTTTCCTTAATTAAAAACCGATCATAAAGTCCCAGCCGATGATTCTCACAACCTCCCACTAAGGCGGCGTACTTTTGCGCCAGCCGTAAACCTGGCAGCGTTTTTCGGGTGTCGAGAATAGTGACCGGTGTCTCGGCAACACGGCTGGCGTAATGATGGGCGGCGGTGGCTGTGCCGCTCAAGGTCTGCAGAAAATTCAACGCGCAACGTTCGGCGGTTAAAATGCTGCGCGCACTGCCGCTTATGTCGACCAGAGTGTCGTTAGGCTGCACGTGGTTGCCGTCTTCGACATACCAGCTGAGCTGGATCTGATCATCAATCTGACGGAAGGTTTCGGTAAACCACTCCCGGCCACATAACACACCCGCTTCTCGAGTAATGACAGAGGCTTTAGCGGCCGTTTCCAGAGGAATCAATTGCGCGGTGATGTCACCGTTACCGAGGTCTTCTTCCAGTGCAAAACGAACGGTACGGTTCAGGTGGTCCTGAAGTGTGGCGGCGTATGAAGTATCGGCGATGAACATCGTATTTCCGCGGTTGTCGAGTGTGGCGGCATTATAGAGATGGCAGTGAGCGCTTCGCAATCGGCTGACGCCGGTGTTAATCTGACGCCCATGTTTGCAATCGGGAGCTTTGCAAGATGACCTTTGTGGCAGCGTTGCTGGCCTGGCTGGTGTCACTGAGTGTGACCGCCCGGCGCTTGCCTGGTATCGATTCCATGCACTCTACTCTGGCCATATTGGTACGCCGCCTAGGTGGTAGTACAGCGGCCTTATTATTGATTGTATTTTTACCAGCCGTTCTCGTCTGGCTTTTGTTGTGGTGGGCGCACCTGTGGTGGTTAACCCCTCTGCTGGGGTTTGTGGTGCTGGTGCTTGCGTTTGGCCCGGGCGATCAGGCTGATCAACTGCAGGCTTATCGAACCCTTCAGGACGAAGGTGACCATGAAGGCGCTTATCAGTTGGCGGTTTCAACGCTTGGAATGCCCGAGGGGCTTTATGAACGCGGGCCCAAGCAGATGGATCAGGGGTTGAAGCAGGGCATTGCTTATCAGCTCTTCCAACGCTTTTTTGTCAGTCTGTTCTGGTACGTCGCCTTTGGCGTGCCGGGCGTCATCATGTCTTCTTTGTTGACCTTGGTTCAGCCGATTTTCCGCGGTGAGCCAGGTGGTCCGCTGGCATTACAACTCAGTCATGCCGTGAATTGGATACCGGTGCGTTTGTTGACGCTGAGTCTTGCGCTGGTAGGTAACTTTGCCCAAGGCTTCGCCATTTGGGTGCGTCGGTTGAGAGAGTTCGAATACGCTGATCGCGCTTTGCTGGCCTCGGCTGTCCGGTCGTCGCTACCGGGAGAACCTCATGAGCAAAAACCCGAGGATTTGCTGTTACTGATCAAACGGGCTCAGGTGCTTTGGCTGGTGGTTCTGGCCGTCTTCATTATCTTTTCTTGGTAATTCACGAAGGTTTGTCAGTCTGCTCGATGCGCCACAGAAGGCTCATTGGGCAGAGTGCCCCCTTTTGATATTAGTCAAAAACAATCACGGTTATAGCAAGGCAAGGCTTGATTCAATCGATAAAGCCGCCATCCTATGCGCCAGTCGAATTTCTCCCACGCTTTTAAATGGACGGATACTCCGCTATGAGCACTCAACACCATGAACTGATCATTCTTGGTTCCGGCCCGGCCGGCTATACCGCTGCTGTCTACGCGGCTCGAGCTAACCTGAAGCCGGTGGTTATTACTGGCATGCAGATGGGCGGTCAGCTGACCACCACGACCGAAGTGGAGAATTGGCCGGGCGGTCATGCTGAGTTGCAAGGGCCGGAGTTGATGGAGAAGATGAAGGAGCACGCTGAGCGCTTCGATACAGAGATCATCTTTGACCATATCCACTCCACCAACTTGAGTGAAAAGCCGTTCCGTCTGGAAGGTGACCAGGGTGTCTACACCTGCGATGCGCTGATCATTACCACCGGTGCCAGCGCGCGCTACCTGGGTTTGGAAAGCGAAACCGCCTTCCAGGGTAAAGGTGTCTCTGCCTGCGCCACCTGTGATGGATTCTTCTACCGTGGCAAAGAGGTTGCGGTGGTTGGCGGTGGTAACACGGCGGTAGAAGAAGCGCTGTACTTGGCTAACATCGCCAGCAAAGTGCATCTGATCCACCGTCGTGATGCCGTTCGTTCCGAAAAAATCCTGGCTGACCGACTGATGGAAAAAGAGAAGGAAGGCAAGGTAGTGTTCCACTGGAACAACACCCTGGATGAAGTGCTGGGTGACGAGATGGGCGTTACCGGTGTTCGTCTGAAGAATACGCTCGATAGCTCAACGTCAGAGCTGACGCTGGATGGTGTCTTTATCGCCATCGGCCATACGCCAAATACTCAGATCTTCGACGGCCAGTTGGATATGGAAGGGGGTTACATTAAGGTCAATTCCGGCCTTTCCGGTAACGCTACCCAGACCAGCGTCCCCGGTGTTTTTGCGGCCGGTGATGTCATGGATCATATCTATCGCCAGGCCATTACCTCAGCCGGTACCGGCTGTATGGCGGCGCTGGATGCGGAGAAATACCTTGATAAGCTTAAGCACGCTTGAGTGGATTCGGGAATAAAAAACGCCGGCTGATGCCGGCGTTTTTTATGGGCGTAAGACGGCGCTTACTTCGGCAGATTGACGTTCACTTCCAGCACCGAGTGACTGCCATCGTCGTTTAGATCGACTTGGACCTGATCCGGATCGACCTGAACGTACTTCTCGATGACCGCCAGAATGTCACGCTGCATTGCAGGCAGGTAAGCCGGTGCATTGCGTTGACGGCGTTCGTGGCTGACGATCACCTTGAGGCGATCGCGGGCGACATCCGCCGACCGGGCCTCTTCCTTGTCGCGAAAGCGGTCGAAAAATGCCATCTCAGCCTCCGAAGACCCGTTTGAAGAAACTCTTGCGCTGAGCTTCCAGGAAACGGTGCGGTTTGTCCTCACCGAGAAAACGATCGACGGTATCCAAGTAGGCTTGGCCAGCGTCACTTTTTTCGTCCAGTACAACCGGCATGCCTTTATTGGAAGCATTCAAAACCGACTGGCTTTCCGGGACCACACCGAGCAGTGGCACCGCGAGGATTTCCTCAATGTCCGGAATGGTCAACATCTCACCACGAGCCACGCGTTCGGGATCGAAACGGGTGATCAGCAGGTGTTCTTTTACTGGATCAGCCCCCGTTTCTGCCCGCAGACTCTTGCTTTGCAAGATGCCCAAAATACGATCGGAATCGCGGACCGATGATACTTCCGGGTTGGTTACGACAATGGCCTCATCGGCGTAATAGAGCGCCATCTGCGCACCCTGTTCGATACCGGCTGGGGAGTCACAGATGATGTACTCAAACTGCTCGGCCAGTTGGTCGAGAATGGTTTTGACGCCATCGCGGGTGAGCGCATCTTTATCGCGCGTTTGTGACGCCGGCAGGATATACAGCTGATCGCAGCGTTTGTCTTTGATCAGTGCCTGGTTGAGGCTGGCATCACCCTGGATAACGTTAACGAAATCGAACACCACGCGGCGTTCGCAGTTCATGATGATGTCGAGGTTGCGCAGGCCGATGTCAAAATCGATGACCACAGTTTTGTGGCCTTTCAGAGCCAGCCCCATGCTGATGGCAGCACTGGTGGTGGTTTTGCCCACGCCTCCTTTGCCGGAGGTTATGACGACGATCTTGGCCAAGATGCGGGTTTCCTGTTTCCGTTGATTCCATAAATAAGGATGCATTCACAAACGGCGGGGAATGCATCCTTGCAGTGCTCAGAGACTACCAAGGAAAAGCCGAGGCTTCAGTAGCTATCGACCCTCAGTTCGTCGTCGAGACGGTAAATTCGTGCGGCACTGCCCGATTCCGGCAGATCATCTCGCACCCGATAGACACCAGCAATAGCCACCAGATCAGCATCCAGGTGCTGACACACAATTTCGGCGCTGGTCAAACCCTGAACGCCCGCCAGAGCGCGTCCACGCAAGGCACCAAAAATATGAATGTTGCCATCCGCAATGACTTCCGCGCCGGCACTGACCTGACTCATCACCAGCAAGTGGGCATCGCGCGCATAAATCTGCTGACCAGAACGCACCGGCTGAGTTATCACCTGAGTGGTTAAGGCCGGTGTCGCCGAGCGTGTTTTCGCCGGCTTGTCCTGTTCGTCCTGCCAGGCCAGGTTGTAGTGATCACACCAAGGCAACAGCGCCGCTTTGGGACCGGCGAGCGCAAACACCACCAAGCCTCGTTCTCGGGTTTCGGTCAGCAGCATCGACAGTGCGGTTTCGTCCAATTGCTCAACGACATTGCTCAGATCCAGCGCCACCGGCGCTCGCTGAAACAATGCCGGCGCCTGCGTTAAGGTGGCACTGAGCCGTGCGTTCAAATCCGCTTTATCCAGGCTTTCGATGCGCAGTCGCTGCACCGGCAGCATGCGAGCGCGAACGTGCAGTGGTTGGGCGGTGGTCATGCGTGTTGGTCCAGATAGTCTTGTAAGGCCACTTCACGTTGGCGTTGGTGTTGACGATCAAGCAGCAAAGTGGGCTCGGCAGCGCGGCTGTCACAGTCGGTGAGCGGACAGCGTTCACAGCTTTCATGAACATCCATTTCCGGTACATCGGCATCGCGCCAAAAGGCGGCGACATCGCGGAAACGATCGTCGATCAAAAAGCCTAAAGCCATGGCGGTGTTGCTGTTCTGTTCCAAGGACAACGGCCTGACCACCGCAAAATTAAAGAAGGTCTGGTCCTGATGAATAAAGCGACTGCGTTGCGCCGCCACCAGTAATTGAGGTGTTTCACCGCTGCGCTGACGGTCGCTGACTTCTTCAAGCAACTTCATCGCCACCCAGCGCCGGCAGTGGTGCTCATTGGGGCCAAAGCCGCGCGGTGAAAACACATTGGTGGTGTTGAGTTCTTTAGCAATGTTGTAGCGACGGCTATCCGCTGGATTGTGCAGGCGCATGTAGTGCATCTGGTGCAGACCAAACTGATGCGGCATCAATTGTGACATCCGGTACAGGAACATTTCCGGCGTGGCGTCGTAACGCTGCATCAAGGTGACCAGCGCGGCGCCATCAAAACGCGGTTGGGCCAGCCAGGTACGCAGGTCTTCAATCAACGGCGCTTCGGGAATCAATAAAGCACTGGCGAAGTAAGACGCTTTAAAGTTGTTGAAGACCTGTTCGAAAGATTCAACCTTGATCCATGACGAGGTCAGTGAGCGCTCGGCCATGGCCAGGTAGCGGAAGCCGAGCTCTTTGGCGAGCAGGAATTGGCGCTGCTGATTAGACAGACGTTCATTAACCACCAGTAAACGCGGCGAAACACAGATCGATCGAAGCCCAGTCAGTTCTGGGCGGGCTTCGAAATGGTCGTATTCAACGGCACAGCGATAATCGTCGTGCAGACGTTGAGTGAGCCAATCCAGATCCAGACGCTGATCTGCGCTCAGTTGGTGATCAGCCCGGAATTGCTGCGCCTGTTCTTCCAGGTCCGCAAAATAATTCAGATGCATTTTCTGATAGGAGCGCAGCGCCGCCAGCAGAAAGTGCTCGACCTGCATGTCGTAACCACGACCAATTTCCAGCAAAGTCCGCACAAAAGCCCCGGCTTTGGACGGTGAGTCGGTGACCAGATCGAACAGGTCGGACAGGCCGATGCCAAACTGCTGCAGCGGAAAGTCTTTGAATAAGGGAGAGTCGAGCAGGGCGGTGATGGGGTTCAGTTCTTCATCAAGCTGCATCGACACCAGATCGTCGTAGCTTTTGCCCAACCCTTCGGCCAACAGGATGATTTTTTCGGGTTTGGGGTATTTTTTGCCTTTCTCAATTTCGCTGAGATAGGAAATCGACAGCTCAGTCCGCTGCGCCAATTGTTTCAGCGATAAACCCGCCGCTTGGCGGTATTGTTTGACCTTGATGCCCAGAATGAAGCGCAGGCTCTCGCTATTGATCGTCATCTAAAAGTTCGCTGCTGGCGAAAGGTGGCGTGCATTTTAGAGTCCCGTTCGACGTAAGTGAACCATTGTGACACCGCGATGACGCTCTTTACGCCACAACATTTCGTAACATAAGCCTGTTCAGGCTGAACTAGTCTCATAGAAGCGTGTCACCGCCTGCGGGCAGCGGGAGGGTCGCTATGGGCTATTGGTGTTGTTTGGGGTTGCTGCGCTGGTGGCATTTCTGGCGGTTGCCGGAAACGCCTCATTCTCGGCGGGTGCAAAGTGCTCGTCATCAAATTAAGGTTGACTGGGTCCGACGCCTTTGGTTGCTCGGTTTGACGCTGGTCTGGCTGAACCCCTCACCGCCCTTTGCAGTGTTCGCCTTTCTGGTCCTCACCTTTCTGTCCTTCGTCGTCCTGGATGAAACCGCCTGACGCTCAACTGCGTATAGGTCGGCCAATAGCCATTTTCCGCATGAGAGGTTGTGATGCCTGAGTCCCGGGTTCGTGCCGATGAGCGCTGTGCGCTGTTTCCACTGGACGCGCTGTTATTACCCGATGCTACTTTGCCTTTGCAGATTTTCGAACCGCGATATCTGATGATGGTGTCGCGCTGTATGCGTGAAGACGACGGTTTTGTGGTGCTGCTCGGTGAGCCTGAGCCGGGACACAAGGTGATCGGTTGCTGGGGTAAAATCATCGATTTCGGTCAGCTCGACAACGGCCTGTTGGGCATAACCGTGGCGGGCTTGTGTCGGGTACAGGTGTCTGACGTTGATAAAGACGCCACTGGGCTTTGGTGGGGAAGCGTGCAGCCGTTAGAAGAAATCGCGGCTGACGAGCATGCCGTCGCCGACTGGCAGCAACATTATCAGCCGTTGCTGGAGGCGTTGCTCGACCATCCTTATCTGGCCAATCAAGTGGGGATTGATCTGCAGCGCCCGTTAAGTGCACTGCACCAATTGATGGGGTGGTTGCCATTGGAGCGGCGTATGAAACAACGGTTGCTGGATGAGAACGATCTGGTCGAGCGCTGTGTGCAACTCGACCGGATGTTATCAGACATGGCGGGCGTCGATGTCTAACCCAGTGCGTAGTTCTGGCTCGCCGATGGAAAAACCAACACCAGATAGGCTGTGAACGTCAGAACAATCAACCACCAAAAAGCCGCCGTGCCCGGCAAGTGGAATCGACGGGTACTGACTTGGGCATAGGCCAATCGTCCCAGTGCCGCGCAAAACAGTGCCAGAGCCAGACCGGCTAAGACATCAGATAACCAATGCACACCCAGCCAGACTCGCGAAAACGCCATAATCAACATCATGACGCCAGCCGGCAGATAAAACTGCCAGCGCTTTTCCATGGGGCGACTTTCATTGGCGATCGCCGACATCAGTGCTAGATAAAGCGCAAAACCAGAGGCGTGCCCGGATGGGAAAGAATCGCCTGGCGGTAAAATGGCCACCCAGTTCGGGCGCGGCACATCGAAAAACGCTTTGAGCTGAAAAATACCCCATTGCGCGAGCGTGATGGTGATCAGCAGTTGTGCCGGTAGCCAATAAAAACCTTGTAAGAAGAACCAGAGCGCAAACATCAAGCCGGTGATTGCCAGAATTTGCGGATCACCGAGCAAGGTAAAGCCAATAAAGAAATTGTCAGCGATCCCACTGCGCCAGGTCGGTACCTGGAGGTTGAGCAGACCATCCCAGACCAGGGGCCGTGCCAGCACCAGCCACAACAGTGCACTGCCTGCGGTCAGGGCGAGCATCACGGCAGGAAAGGGCAGGCGGGGCGACAGCTGGTTTAACCAGGGCCAACGCTGCAACACTCTGGGGTGCTGGGGGTGAAAGTGATGATACAGCACCATAAAGGCGAGGAGTCCAACTGTCGCGAGTAGAACCAGCACGATCAGACTGCGTTCTGCCAATGACCGGTGCTGCACCAGCTCGACCACTTCTCCGGTTATAAAGCCGGGCAGCATGTAGGCTGGTGCCCAGGCTAGAACCGAGCCTAACGACAGCAATACAAATTGCCGGGGTGGCATGTTCAGCGTGCCGGCAATCAACGGTACAACCGGCCGCAATGGGCCTACAAAGCGACCGATCAGTACGCTGAGCCAGCCCCAGCGACGAAAAAACCATTCGCCTTCACGCAGCCATTCGCGATGGCGCTGCACCCATCGAAAGTGGTCCATGCGATGCTGCAATCGGTGACCGATAAAAAAACTCGACAGGTCTCCGGCGCAGGCACCCATGCCGGCGGCAATCAGCACCAGCCAGAGTGATATATCGTTGCTTTGTGCCAGAGCGGACAGGCTGAATAACACCACAACGCCCGGGACGATGACGCCAATCAGCGCAAAGGATTCGATGAATGCGGTGACAGAAATGGCCGCCAGAATCAGCCAGGGACTTGCTTGCAACCAAACAGTCATGAGTGTCCTTATCAGTAAGCGGGCAATGGTTCCGGTGACTGACGCGTCTGTGGTCAGTGAAGGACCGGGTGCGGGCTACACAATGAATATCCTTGTAACTAGCGTCGCCCGGGTGGTGATTGGGCGGCTCTAGTCGCTATAATGACGGCATTGTTATCCTGGACTGTCAAGCACGCACGGCGATTGCGCCAGGAATATCATTAATCGACTTAATGATTGAAAACCTAAGTCCGAAAATCACAGTGTGAAAATCAGAATTTAGAAACCAGAGTAACGTCCTCATGAATGTCAGCCAATATATGCACGACCTGGGTCGTAATGCGCGAGCCGCTTCTGGTGCTCTGGCGCGCGCCAATACCGGTCGAAAAAATCAGGCGTTACTGGCCACCGCCGAAGCCATCGGTCAGCAGCGCCAGGCACTGCAGCGGGCCAACGCGGCAGACCTCGCCGCCGGTCGCGAGCGCGGTCTGGATGCCGCCATGCTTGATCGTCTGGAACTGACCGACGCGCGTTTGGACGCCATGATCGAAGGGTTGCATCAGGTCGCGGCGTTACCCGATCCGGTCGGTGGCATCACCGATCTCAACTATCGGCCCAGCGGCATTCAGGTTGGCAAGATGCGCGTGCCTTTGGGTGTTATCGGCATCATTTATGAGTCGCGTCCGAACGTCACCATTGAAGCGGCCAGCCTGTGCATCAAATCCGGCAACGCCGTTATCTTGCGCGGGGGCAGTGAAGCCATTCAGTCCAATCAAGCGCTGGCCGGTTGTATCCGTGCCGGCTTGGCGGCTGCCGGGCTGCCGGAAACACTGGTGCAGGTGGTGGAAACCACCGACCGGGCCGCTGTGGGTGAATTGATCACCATGCCCGACTACGTCGATGTCATCGTGCCACGCGGTGGTAAAAGCCTGATCGAACGTATCAGTCGTGATGCTCGGGTGCCTGTGATCAAGCATCTCGATGGCATCTGTCATGTCTATATTGATGATGAGGCCGATGCCGAAAAAGCACGGGCTATTGCTGTGAATGCGAAGACGCATCGTTATGGCGTCTGCAATGCCATGGAAACGTTGCTGATCGCAAAGTCGCGCGCGGCAGAGTTGTTGCCTGCGCTGGCGGATGCTTTTAGCCGCCATGGTGTGGAATTGCGCGGCTGTGAGCAGACGCGTGCGCTGATCGATTGCACCGCCGCCAGTGAAGACGACTGGTCTACGGAATACCTGGGACCGATTCTGGCGGTGCGTATTGTCGAAGACCTGGATCAAGCGATTGAACACATCAATACCTATTCCAGTCAGCATACCGACAGCATCGTGACTGAGAATTACACTCTGGGTCGTCGCTTTTTAACGGAAGTGGACTCTGCTTCGGTGATGATCAATGCCTCAACCCGTTTCGCCGATGGCTTTGAATACGGTCTGGGCGCAGAGATTGGTATTTCCACCGATAAGATTCACGCTCGCGGACCGGTTGGTCTGGAAGGGCTGACCTCACAAAAATACATCGTGCTTGGAGACGGCCAGATTCGTGAGTAATCGGCTCATGGCTGTCTTTGGCGGCACCTTCGATCCTTTTCATCGAACGCATGAATGGCTGTGCCAGGCGGTGCTGGCGAATACCGACGTCAGTCAGTTACGGCTGGTGCCTTGCCAATTGCCGGCCTTAAAGGCGGCTGCTCAGGCGTCGCCAGAAGACCGGTTGGGTATGCTGCATGCCTGGGCAAAAACGCAACAGGCGGGCGACCGCTTGGTGATCGATCGGCGCGAGCTGGACCGACCGGGTCCCAGCTACAGTCGCGATACGCTGGCGGCGTTGCAACAGGAGTTTCCCACTTGGCGCCGAGTCTTCGTCATGGGCGCGGATGCCTTTGCATCGCTGGCGCGCTGGGATGGCGTCGACGATCTGATCCGAAGTACGCATTTCTGGGTGTTTCCGCGCGGCAACGAGCCCATCATTGTGCCTGAACTGCCGCTGCAGCAGGTGCAGCAACTCAGCGACCTCGATTTGGCAGGCGGCTGTTGGTTGGCTGGCCCGGCGACGGGCTCGGAACTCTCATCGACCAGCCTCCGTCGAGGCGAAATGGACTGGCAGGCAGAATTGCCTGAACCGGTTTATCACTACATCAAGACGGCGGGTTTGTACCGTCCGTCCTTTCATTGAATCGTCAATCCTCCTTGCGAGATTGCAAACTGGAAAACCGCATGACCGAAACCAAAACCGCCAACGCTCAACCAGAAGGCCTGATTGAAGCTGTGGTCGAAGCGCTCGAAGACATCAAAGCACAGGACGTTCAGGTGATTGATGTCGCCGAAAAAACCAGCCTGATGGACACTCTGATCGTCGCCTCTGGTACCTCACGTCGTCATCTTTCGGCGGTGGTCAATTCCGTGGCTGAAGATTTGAAAAAGAAAGGCTTCATTGCTCGAGCCCAGGAAGGCAGTGGTGCCGGTTCAGACTGGGTACTGCTCGATTTCACCGACCTGGTGTTGCACGTTATGCTGCCAGAAACACGCGCTTATTATGATCTGGAGCGGCTGTGGTCCGGTGCTGGTCCGCAAAGTTCTGAATCGCCTGAATGAAATTACGCGTGTTGGCCGTTGGGCAGAAAATGCCGGCCTGGGTGAAAGACGGCGTTGCTGAATACAGTAAGCGCCTGCCCCCGGAAATGCCGTTGGAATGGGTCGAGCTCGCGCTCGGTCAGCGTGGTAAGAACCGGCCGGTTGAGCAAGCCATGGCACAAGAAGGTGACGCCATGCTGGCGGCCATCCGTGCCGATGACTGGGTTGTGGCGCTGGCAGTGGATGGTAAATCCTGGTCAACGCCCGACCTGGCTCGGCAATTGGAAAACTGGTGGCAGGAAGGCCGCGATATCTGTCTGTTAATCGGTGGTCCGGATGGGCTTGATCCCCGTGCGCTGGCGCGCTCTGATCAACGTTGGTCCTTGTCGGCACTGACGTTACCGCACCCTTTAGTGAGGGTGTTGTTGAGCGAGCAGTTGTATCGAGCCTGGACCATCACCCGTAACCACCCGTACCATAAGTAAGCTTAACTTCAGCGAATGATTGGTAGTCATGAGTAATAGCCGCCCATGTTGAATACATCACTCGACAACCGGGAACAGGAACGTCGGTTGTTTTTAACCAGGATGTCGGCGGCAGCCATTGGCGTCTGTCTGATGATGCTGATTCTGATCACCCGTCTGTTTTATCTGCAGATTATTGAGAACGAGCAGCACGAAGCACGCTCGGAAAATAATCGTCTTGAGGTGCTGCCCATTGCGCCAACCCGGGGTCTGATTTACGACCGCAATGGCGATTTGCTGGCACGCAATCAGCCCAGTTATACGCTCAGTGTGGTGGTTGAACGCACACAGAATATCGATGCGCTGATGCAAGAAGTCAGTGAGTTAGTGGACATCACTGACGATCAGAAAGAGCGTTTTTATCAGCGTTTGTCATCCTATCGCCGTCCGTTTGAACCCATTCCGTTAAAACTGAATTTGAATGAGCGTGAGATTGCCATTCTGGCGGCCAATCGGGTTTTCCTTGAAGGGGTTCAGGTTCAGGCGGAATTGATTCGGCATTACCCCTATGGTGACGCCTTTGCCCATGTACTGGGTTATGTCGGTCGGATTAACGAAGAAGAACTGCGCTCGGTGGATCTGGGGCGCTATGCCGGTACCCGCTATATTGGTAAGCAAGGGGTGGAGCGGGAATACGAATCTTCCTTGCTGGGGTCGCCGGGTTTTCAGCGGGTAGAGACCAATGCACGTGGTCGTATTTTAAGTGTGATGGAGCGCCAGTCGCCGGAGCCGGGTTCCAACCTGCACTTGTATCTGGATCGTCGTTTACAGCAGAAAGCAGTGGAATTGCTGGGTGACCGACGCGGAGCCATCGTTGCGATCGAACCGGAAACCGGTGGCATTCTGGCCATGGTCAGCCAGCCAGGGTTTAACCCCAATCTCTATGTGTCTGGCTTCCCGCTGGACTTATACAACACCTTGCGCGCGTCGGAAGACAAACCCTTCCTGAATAGGGCCATTCGGGGGCAGTATCCGGCGGCGTCTACCATTAAACCTTTTATCGGGTTGGCGGGTGTCGATCAGAATTTTGTGACGTGGGATTACAGCATTGAAGATCGAGGCTGGTTCCAATTGCCAACCGACGATCGTATTTACCGCGACTGGATTCGCGGTGGTCACGGTGAGGTGGATATGACCACCGCCATCGCTCAGTCCTGTGACGTCTATTTTTACGAGCTGGCCTACAAAATGAAGCTCGAAACCATTCACGATACCTTGGATCAGTTTGGTTTTGGCCGGGTCACCACCGCTGATGTCTACAACCCTGAGCCCGGCATTAATCCGACCCGGGATTGGAAAAAAGACCGTCATGGTTTTGCCTGGTATGCCGGTGACACCATTAACCTCAGTATCGGTCAGGGTTACATGCTGACCACACCGATGCAGTTGGCCGTCGCCACCGCCGTCATGGCCAACAAGGGCCATTGGGTCACGCCTCGGCTGCTGCGCTACAGCAATGACAGTCAGTTGCTGGATGACATTCCAGAACCGCCGGAAGACGTCGTGCTCAACGATGAGAGCAACTGGGATCGCATGCACAATGCCATGCACGAAGTGGTGCAAAGTAACCGAGGCACGGCACGCGGTTCGGGTCTGGGAGCGAGTTATGACTGGGCCGGTAAGTCCGGCACCGCTCAGGTAATTGCCATTGAGCGGGACGAAGACGGGAATGCGGTTGAGGATGTGCCCGATCGTTTCCAGGATCACGCTTGGTTTAATGCCTTTGCGCCGATGGAAAACCCCAAAATCGCCGTGGCGGTTTTGGTTGAAAACGGTGGCGGTGGCAGTGGGGTCGCAGCGCCGATTGTCCGTCAGCTGTTTGATTTTTATCTGGGATTGGAGCCGAACACATGAGTTTGATGGATTCTGTTCGCCTCACGCCGGATCATCGGATGGATCGGCCACGCAGCCTTTGGTTGCGACTGCATATCGACCCCTATTTATTAGTGGGTTTGCTGTTGATCTGTGGCGGTGGTTTATGTGTGCTGTACAGCGCCACCGGTGGTAACTGGGATGTGGTGCTTCGACAGATGGTGCGCCTGGCCGTTGGCTTTGGTGTGCTCTTGGTGGTTGCTCAATTTGACCCGAATTTTTTCCAGCGTTGGAGCTTGGGCTTATTCCTCATTGGGGTGGGTCTGCTGGCCGCGGTACCGATGCTGGGGACGCATGCCATGGGCGCGCAGCGTTGGTTAACGATCCCGGGACTGTTTCGATTTCAGCCAGCGGAAATCATGAAGCTGGCGCTACCGATTATGCTGGCGTGGTATCTGTCGCGTTATGGCGTGCCCCCTAAGTACCGACATTTGTTTGTCTCTGTCATTTTGCTGGCTATACCGGTCGGGCTGATCGTCGAACAACCCGACCTGGGAACCGCTTTGTTGATTGCCGCCTCCGGCATCTTTGTGATTTTTCTGGCGGGGCTAAGCTGGAAGTTGATACTGGCGCTGTTTTCTCTGGCAGTGGCTATGCTGCCGGTGCTGTGGATTTACGGCATGCGGGAATATCAACGCCAACGGGTATTGACCTTGTTTAATCCGGAGTCGGATCCGTTGGGGGCGGGCTGGAACACCATTCAGTCCATTACTGCCATTGGCTCAGGTGGCTTGCAGGGCAAGGGTTACATGCTCGGTACCCAATCGCAGCTGGACTTTTTGCCGGAAAGTCATACTGATTTTATTGTCGCTGTACTCGGTGAAGAACTGGGTTTTCTGGGTCTATTGTTGTTGCTCGCAGCCTACGCCTGGGTTTTATTGCGCGGTATGTTGGTCGCGGTCCGTGGCCGCGATAACTTCTGTCGGTTATTGGCAGGTAGCCTGACGCTGACCTTCTTTATTTACGTATTTGTAAATATCGGCATGGTCTGCGGCATCCTACCGGTGGTCGGTGTACCCTTGCCGCTGGTGAGTTACGGCGGTACTTCCATCGTAACGCTCCTGGCCGGGTTCGGCGTACTGATGTCGATCAGTACCCATCCACGTTAGGCTGAACGCTCCGCCGACGGCGGGGCCCGACCAGAAGGACGACCAATGTTCAGAACGACCTGCCGCTTAATGCTGATCGGTTCGATCGGCGTATCTGTAGCACAAGCCAATAGCCTGATTGACCACCCTTTAAGCCGTGAAGTGATAGACCGACTGGTGTCTGAACACCAGTTCGATCGTGCGGAAATGGAGAGCCTTTTTTCCGAAGGCGAATACCTGGAACGCAATGTCGAGTCGTTGGCCAACCCGGCCGAACGCACTCAGGCCTACCATCAATATCGCCCCATGTTCATCACCGATGCCATGATCGAAAACGGTCGGCAGTTTATGGTTGAACAGGCCACCTGGCTGGCAAAAGCAGAAGCTCAAACCGGTGTGCCACCGTCAGTGATTGCGGCCATTATTGGGGTAGAGACGCGTTATGGTGGATTTTTGGGTCAACACCGAACCTTTGATGCGCTGGGCACTCTGGCGGTCACTGAAGGGCGACGCGCCAACTATTTTCAGCGTGAATTGATTAACTTTATGGGCATCAGTCGAGATCAGGGGTTTGCCCCCAGGTCCGTCAATGGTTCATACGCGGGCGCCATGGGTTATCCGCAATTTATGCCTTCCAGTTATCTGGCCTATGCCGTCGATCTGGATGAAGACGGCGATATCGACATCTGGAACGATCCGGTCGACGCCATTGGCTCCGTTGCTAATTACCTGGGCGAACACGGTTGGCGCCGAGGTCAGTTGATTGCCACTCGAGCGCGGGTCAGTGGTAACTATCAAAGCGTTAAAATGAACAGCTTTGATCGTGACCAGCATCTGGTCGATGTCCGCCGTCAGGGTTGGGAACCGTTGGAAGCATTGAGTGATGATGCGCATGTCCATCCGATTCGCCTGGACGGCGATGACGGCGCAGAATTCTGGTTGGGTTATCGCAATTTTTGGAATATTTCGCGTTACAATCGATCCATCGTGTACACCATGGCGGTGTACCAGTTATCCGAAGAGCTGCGCTTGGCTGTAGCAGAGGAGGCTCAATAATGGCGTCGACGCGCCTGCTGATCGTGGTTTGCCTATTGGTACTGACTGGCTGTTCAACACAGTACAGTTCTGGTGTGCCACAACAGAGTAATGCGGGCCGTTATTCCATCAGTCAGGACAGAGGGCCGGATCAGACGCAGGCATTGAGCGCAGACGACATTGTTATTCCGACCCCTCGGATCGAACCCTTAAGTCCGCGTGGCAATGCCAGTCCTTATGTCGTCAATGGTCAGCAATACCATGTGCTGGCCAGCGCCGACCAGTATGTCGAAGAAGGGTTGGCGTCCTGGTATGGCGCTAAGTTTCACGGCCATACCACATCCAATGGCGAAGTCTTTGATATGTACCAGATCAGTGCGGCGCATCGTTCATTGCCACTGCCAACCTGGGTTCGTGTGACCAACCTTGAAAACAATAAGAGCATCATTGCGCGGGTCAATGATCGCGGACCGTTTCACCCTGGTCGTGTTATCGACCTATCCTATGCCGGGGCGGTGAAACTCGATTACGTCCATAAAGGCACCGCACGCGTTCGTGTTGAGGCGTTACACGAGGCGGCCATGGAACAACCGTCGTATTTCGTGCAATTAGGGGCATTCAGTGAGCGCCCATCTGCTGAGGCATTACGCAATCGATTGTCGGGTCAGGTCAGCGACAGCGTCAGGATTGACCACAGTGATTTGTTCCGCGTTCGCATTGGGCCGGTTCAGTACGATCGTGCGTTGGAGCTGCAACAGCAACTGACCAGTCCTGAGTTGGGGCGGCCTTTGTTGGTGGTGGCTAACTGACTTAATGGTTGTGGCCGACTGACCGGTCCCTTTCACTTTGCTTACACTTTCACTTAGCTTACAACCGCCGAGGTGATTTTACTGGTCGCCTTGGTACAATGCCGGCCTGCGGCCGGTGTCGCCCTCTTTGGGTGGGCCTCTTTACCCCAATAAAACCAGCCATCTTGGATATAAGGACAGTGTTCGTGTTGAAACGCCGTTTCAAACCCCGTGTCGTCATCGTTGCATCTGTTTGCCTCGCTTTTCTCACCAGCATCGCCAGCCCACTTCAGGCGGAACCCATTATTCCGGCACCGCCGCAATTGGCGGCGTCTTCCTATATTCTGATGGACGCGGCGACTGGTCAGGTGATTGTTGATGAGAACTCCGAACAACGCCTGCCGCCAGCGAGCCTGACCAAATTGATGACCAGCTACATTGCGGAACGAGAAATTATTGAAGGCCGCATGAACCTGGACGATGAAACGTTGGTCAGCGTTAACGCTTGGCAGACGGGTGGTTCACGGATGTTTATCCAGGAAGGTCGCTATGTCTCCATGGAAGACCTGCTGCGCGGCATCATCATCCAGTCGGGGAACGATGCGTCAGTGGCCATGGCAGAGCACATTGCTGGCAGCGAAACCAACTTTGCACAGATGATGAATTCCTATGCTCAGCGCTTGGGCATGTCGCAGACGCACTACGAGAACGCGACCGGCTTGCCGTCGTCAGAGCATTATTCTTCAGCACGGGACATTGCCATTCTGTCGCGCGCCATTATTTATAACAACGCTGAGTACTACCCGCTCTACGCCGAACGTAATTTCACCTACAACGGCATTACTCAGTCCAACCGGAATTCACTGTTGGGCCGCAATCCCAGTGTGGATGGACTGAAGACCGGGCATACCGAAGAGGCGGGTTACTGCTTGGCCGCCTCGGCAGCGCAAGAAGGAATGCGTCTGATCAGTGTGGTCATGGGCACCAATTCTGACGAAGCACGCAGCCAGGAAACCCAAAAGCTGTTGGCGTATGGTTTCCGTTATTATCAGACGGCTCAATTGCACCAGGCCAATACCTCACTTTATGAAGCGCGTGTCTGGGCCGGTGAGGCTGATCAGGTGAATCTGGGCCTGGAAAGCGATATGCGGTTAACCATCGCGCGTGGTGCAGAAAGCGATCTGACCACGGTGCTGAACATCAACCCGGTTATCAAAGCCCCCATTCAGAGCGGTCAGGTACTGGGTGAACTGGTGGTTCGACAAAACGGCGAAGAAGTGGCACGCCGTCCGTTGCTGGCGCTTGAGCCGGTTGAGTCAGCGGGTTTCTTTGCACGAATTTGGGACTATATTCTATTGTTCTTCTTTAACCTCTTCAGCGGTGATGGTGAATAGTGTCGCAGCCCGAAGCTCCTAAAATTGAATTCCCCTGTGACGACTACATGATCAAAGTGGTCGGTGATGCCGAGGTCGCGTTGCGCGATTTCGTGCATCAGGTACTGGTGCGCTACGACGCCAGCCTGACGCCCGACTCCTTTACGTCCAAACCCAGTCGCAATGGTCGTTTCGAGAGTCTGACAGTCTTTATGCGAGTCGAACAAGAAGGGCACTTAAGCGAGTTGTTCGACATTCTGAAAGCCGATGATCGCGTCAAGATGGTGATCTGATGACGGCAGATGTACTGATTCGCGATCTGGGCCGGGCCGACTACGAACCGTGCTGGCACGCCATGCAATCGTTCACGGAACAACGCGATCAGGGCAGTCAGGATGAAATCTGGCTGGTTGAACACGACCGGGTGTTTACTCAGGGTCAGGCTGGCAAGGCTGAGCACCTGCTGATGCCGGGCGATATTCCTGTGGTCCAGGTTGATCGCGGTGGTCAAGTGACTTACCACGGCCCGGGCCAGCTGGTTGCCTATGTCATGCTGGATTTGAAACGCTTAGGCAGTGATGTCCGCCGCTTGGTGTCCGCTTTGGAAGATTCAGTGGTCGAGGTATTGGCGGAGTATGGCATCACCGCGGCAGCTCGACCGGATGCGCCTGGCGTCTATGTCGGCGAACGCAAGATCTGTTCACTGGGACTGCGCATTAAACGCGGTTTCAGTTACCACGGTTTGGCACTGAACCTGGATATGGATCTGGAACCCTTTGGCCGCATCAATCCATGCGGCTATCAAGGCATGCAAATGACCCAAATGGCGGATTTCAACGTATCTGTTGATCGCGCGTCTGTGCAGCGACGCTGGGTTGAATTGTTCTGTCAGCGCCTCGATTTGCTACCTCACTGGCACAGTGCCGAACGATCTCAACGCCAGGCAGGATGAAGCCGGTCGCTTAGCCGCCGCAGCGTTGTTATTATTAGCCTTCGCAGTTTCACAGTTATGAGCCCGCCAATATGAGCGAAAACCGCATTCCCGTTGTTCAAGTCGAAAGTGGTCGCAAGTTTGTGAACCATAACGGCGTAACGGCCATCAAGAACGGCATCAAGACCCACAAAGAGGCGCGACGCAACACCGAGCGTAAGCCTGAGTGGCTGCGCGTCCGTTTGTCGACCGGACCGGAATACGAGGCGGTTAAGGGCATTGTTAAGGAGCATCGCTTAAGCACCGTCTGTGAAGAAGCCATGTGCCCGAATATTGGTGAGTGCTGGAGCGCCGGTACGGCAACCATCATGCTGATGGGCGATGTCTGCACCCGGGCCTGTAAATTCTGCGCAGTGGATACGGGTAACTCCCATGGTTGGCTGGATCCGGAAGAACCGGAAAACACCGCTCAATCCGTGGCGCTGATGGGCCTGAACTACATTGTTCTGACGTCGGTTAACCGCGATGACATTGAAGATGGCGGTGCCGCGCATTATGCGGCTACGGTGAAGCGAGTGAAGGAAGTGAACCCGGAGACCGCAGTGGAAGCGCTGACACCGGATTTTCAGGGCAAGCTGTCCGATGTAGAAGTAGTGGTGGATTCCGGCATCGAAGTCTTCGCTCAAAACGTTGAAACGGTCCGTCGACTGACCCATCCAGTACGCGACCCGCGCGCCAGTTATGAGCAGACTCTGGCGGTATTGGAACACGCCAAACGTTATAAGCCGGCCGTCTTGACCAAAACCAGTCTGATGCTGGGGCTGGGTGAAACCGACGATGAAATCATTGAAGCCTTGGATGACTTGAAAGCCATTGGTGTGGATATCGTAACCTTCGGTCAATACCTGCAACCTTCACTGAACCATTTGCCGGTTGAGCGTTATGTCACCCCGGAAGAATTCCAGAAATATCGTCAATGGGGCTTGGAACGTGGCTTCCTGGAAGTAGTTTCCGGTGCCTTTGTGCGCTCCAGCTATCGCGCTGAGCAAGTGCTGGAAAAGAATAACGTCGGTTTGGGTTGACCGTTCCTTGCGGTCAACACAGCTCACCCAGTACACGAGACATTTCGTTGACCCGGGCCAGGCTGGCGTCATCCAGGCGCTCCAACCAGGGAAATAAGGACGCAAAGTTCGCGTTTTGAATTTGCCGGTACAGGTAGATGGGTGTTTCTATCGACAACTCCAGTGGGCTTCTGCCGATCGCCATCCAAAACCGCATAATCATGTTAACGCTGTACTGCGGGCACAACTCCGGCGTTTCGTATTTCCGATAGGCCGCTGTCGATATCCCCATTAATTGAGCCACCGTTTCTCGAGACATCCCCTGAGCGCTGCGATACTCACGCAACCTTTCTGCGATGGATCGATAGTAGGGGTCGCGTAGCAATTGATGGCTGAGGCTGTCACGCAAGAGATCCAGGCTGGCCAACGGATTTTCGGGGGAATCGTATTCGCGCAGCAGACCTTTTATCACTGAATGCAAGGCTTCCAAGGCCCACTCCGGGGCGCGATTTGTAAAATAGAGCACCGGTATCCAGGTCGGTTTGAAGGGTAGCTTCAACCACTGTTGGTAGGGCGTACCGTAAAACAGCCAATGGGTTGGTAGACCGGTTTCCAGTGACCACAGCATGGCTGAATGCAATCGAGGCAAGTCCTGGCCCGCTTCGTATTTGCGATATTGGCTGAGTGATACTTGTATGCGCTCGCTTAGGTCGCGCTGCCCCAATCCCAGAGAAGTGCGGACCATGCGCAGATTTTGACCAATTTGAAGCGACAGATTGTCTTCCAGTGCAGTGTAGTCAGGTGGATCTCCTTCAGGCATCCGAAAGACTTCGGTCGGTGGTGCTTGGTTTATAAACATGGCGTTTTGGGACATTATTTTGGCTACCTTTGTGACTGTACCACCACCGTGGGCCATTGCAGAATAGATCTGCGCGCTGAAGGGAGTCTGGCGCCGTCACAGGGAAGTGATATCTACCTGTTCCAGGGATTAGGCCGGGAAGGCCACTACAGTCACCGTCAGGTCTCTCCACTTGACCCTCCAGTATTATCTTCGTCCCCTTTCTCGTCCGTAGTTGATACGGGCGAGGCTTTATGTCGGTTCTCGTCTATTCCTTCACCTGGAATGCTGTTTATATATACAGTATATTGTGCGGGCGGATAAAGCAGCAGTGGGGCGGTGTTGGCGTTGCGGAAAATTATCCATATCGATTGCGATTGTTATTACGCGGCTTTAGAGGTGCGAGACTTCCCGGAATTGCGTGGTTTTCCCGTGGCCGTTGGCGGCCAAGGTCCCCGAGGGGTGTTGTCGACCTGCAATTATGAGGCTCGCGCTTTTGGGGTTCGTTCGGCGATGCCAACTGCTCGCGCCCGCGCTATGTGCCCCGGTCTGATTATCCAACCTTCCCGTTTCGACGTTTATCGTTCGGTTTCCCGTCAGATGCGCGCGATCTTTGCGCGTTATACCGACCAGATTGAACCTTTGTCGCTTGATGAAGCCTACCTGGATGTTTCCGACAGTACAGCCTTTGCCGGCAGTGCGACTCGTTTGGCGGAGCATTTACGCCATGAAATAAAGCAGGAGCTGGGAATCACGGTCTCAGCCGGAGTCGCGCCCAATAAATATCTGGCGAAAATCGCGTCTGATTGGCACAAGCCGGATGGCCTGTGCGTGATCACACCGGACAAAGTGGCGGAGTTTGTGCAGGCCTTACCTGTGGAACGGCTATTTGGCGTGGGGCAAAAGACGGCCGAACGGATGCATCAGTTGGGTTTTCGAACCTGTGGCGACTTGCAGCAAGCCTCACTGATGACGCTGATTGATGGTTTTGGTCGTTTTGGCCCACGGCTTTATCAGTTGGCGCGCGGTGAAGATGAGCGACCCGTGCGGACCGAGCGCTTTGCCAAATCGCTCAGTGTTGAGCACACCTATCCGACAGATTTGTCCGATGAGACGACCTGCCTGCAGCAATTGCCAACCTTATTCGAGGAACTGCAAAGACGACTGGCCAAGCGGACTCAGACCGGAGCGATTGAACGGGTGTTTGTGAAGATGCGATTTCGCTCGTTTCAGCAAACCACGGTAGAACGCGCCTTGCCGGTTACTGAGGCTTCGTTTACAACGCTGATGACTGAAGCCTGGTCTCGTCGTGGAGAACCGGTGCGCCTGCTCGGCTTAGGTGTTCGCTTTGCCGAGCAGGCATCGAATCAGCAATTAGCGTTGTTCGAAGGTTTGACCGGTGGTGGTGTAAATGCGGTCCATCAATCGCCCGTTGAGTTCGACGAGGCGGTCACCGAGCAATGAGCGAAGTTGCTGGTAGGCCGGTGTCTGCGACACATAAGGGTAGTACTCAGCCTGGGTGATGAAGAGTTTGAAATCATCCGGGCGTTGTAACCAGAAATCACTGTAAGCAGTATCATAACTGGCTGGGTTGCTCAGTTGTCGCAACAGGTCCGGCGCGATGGCTTCCCACAGACCGGCGACAATTTCCTGCTTATTGCGGAAATAGTAATAAATGGAAGGCGCCGCGCAGCCGGTCTCCGCTGCAATTTTACGCAGCGATAGTTTGGTGATGCCTTGTTGGGATAAGACATTGCGTGCCGATTCGAGGATGTTTTCTTTCTTTATCATGGCGCCAATACGTCCGAGTAAACAGCGTTTTAAAATCTAGCAGTGGATTTCACTGGTCGCTAAATTTCGCTTCGTGTTGTTTTGTAAAGCGCCGCGCAAACAGCGCCATACTCGGTGCAGGCGGATTGGCTGGACGGGCCGAATGGAGGGCTTGTTGAGCTTTAAACGCTGGCTTACTGCATGTGTTGGGCAGCGCTGAGGGTGCTGACCAACCGCCCCAGTTTTTGCCATTGTTGACGTTCGGAGCGGGTTTCACTGTGTTCGACCTTGTGCAGAATTTGTTCGTTCAGAACCTCAGGTTGTTGTGTTTGCTCTTGTGCTGGTGTGGCGAGACTCATTAGGCGACCCGCTTCGGGTACGGAAATGAGATCGTAACGCAGCAGGCGCTCCGACAGTCGGCTAAGATTGGCCGCTTCATTGCCGCTTGCAACGGACAGATTTGGGCTGTTGCTGGCAATCCACTCCATGATGACGATGCCCTCGCTCAACGATACATCGTCATCTGCCAGTTCGTCGCCGGACGCATTCTCGGCTGCTTTGCCCGCTTCAGCCGCTTTATTGGGCGTATCCAGATGACTGAGTTGCTGGTGTGTCTGGTAGCGTTCCAGGCCTTGCAAGCTGAGGCTCATTCCGATCTCCATTGCGATGCATCGTGTTGCTGAATCGCTCTATCGCAAGATGTGTGCCGAGCCGGAAGTGTATGAATTACAGGCATAAAAAAAGCGCCCTGGAGGCGCTTTTTTTTATGGGATCGGATCAGGCGTCGCGGAAGTTGCGTTCCTGACGTTCCTGGCGCTGTTTTTCTTCAGCGCAGAGCGTTGCGGTCGGACGCAGCAGCAAACGGCGCACGCCAATGGGTTCACCGGTCACTTCGCAATAACCGAAGTCGCCAGAATCGATGCGCTTGATGGCATCATCGATTTTGGGCAGCAATTTGGTTTGACGATCCAGGAAGCGCAAATTCATACGGCGCTCTTCCTCGATGCTGGCTTTGTCCAGCTCGTCGGGTTCGTTTTCGAACTTGGTCAGCGTTTCCCGAGCTTCTTTCAGCGCGGCACGGACTTCATCTGCCTGTTCTTGTAACAGATTTCGGAAGAACGCCAGCTGCGCTTCGTTCATGTACTCCTCATCGGGAGCTGCCAACAACTGTTCTTCAGTCAGCATATTCGATTCCTGTGCTGTCGCTTGGTGACCCTGCGCAAGGGCGTTCCAAGGGGCTGGGCCGCTGTTCAAAAATTGGCCGCAGTCGTCAAAAGAGGGCACATCATATATCATCACCCAGGCGGTTAAAATAGCTTTTTTCCTGTAGATTCAAGCCCTTGGAGTAGCAGTTAATGGAAGGTGTGTATCGGCTGGTGATGTCCTGTCCGGACCGGGTTGGCATTGTTGCCCGGGTCAGTAATTTTCTGGCGCAATACAATGGCAGCATCATGGAAGCCAACCATCATGCCGACCTGGAACAAGGCTGGTTTTTCATGCGCAATGAGATCAAAGCCAGCTCTTTGCCCTTCGGCGCGGATACGCTGGCAGAAGTTTTTGCGCCGATTGCCGACGGTCTGAATATGCAATGGCGCATCACCGATTCGGCCATCAAGCCGCAGGTGGTGTTGATGGCCAGTCGCGACAGCCATTGTTTGGCGGACATTCTCAACCGCTGGCACAGTGGTGATCTGGATTGCGATATTCCTTGTGTGATTTCCAATCACGATGATTTGCGCAGCCTGGTGGAATGGCACGGTATCAACTTCCACCATGTGCCGGTCGATCCAGCCGACAAAACCCCGCATTTTGCGGAAGTCGAACGGCTGATCGAACAGTATCAGGCCGATACTGTGGTGCTGGCGCGCTACATGCAGATTTTGCCACCGGCATTGTGCGGCAAGCTGCCCTATCGAATTATTAATATTCACCACAGCTTCTTACCCTCCTTTATCGGTGCCCGGCCTTATCATCAGGCCCATGAGCGAGGCGTTAAGCTGATCGGTGCAACCTGTCACTATGTCACAGAAGAGCTGGACGCCGGCCCGATCATCGATCAGGACGTGGTCCGAGTGACACACCGTGATCGCATCGACGACATGGTGCGACTGGGCAAGGATTGTGAACGAACGGTGTTGGCGCGTGGTTTGCGCTGGCATCTGGAGGGCCGGGTATTGGTCCATGGTAATAAAACAGTGGTGTTTAATTGATGATGCGCAGTGGTGTTTATTTAGCGGTCGCCGCCGCCGTTGTTCCGGCGTTGGCCCAGGCAACAGACAGTCGCTTCACCGGGCAATTTCAGGTTCAGGGTGATTATCAGGAAACCGCCGAGCGCGATGGTAAGTGGTCATTGTCGACCGCTCAGTCCTGGCTGGGTCTTGAAGCCGTCGAGGAAATTAACGGGACTCGTTACCTCGGTGTGGCTGAGGCGAATGTGGATCCGCTGGCTGACACCGCCGAGGCTCGACAATTTTACTTGAGTATTGAGCAAGTGCTCTATCAGGTCCGCGCTGGTCGGGCCGCAACGCTCGAGCATCGCTACCTGGCTGAACCGGTGAATCTGATGCAAGGCGCGGGCGATAACAGCTCTGCGGTTGGTCAGCACCTGGAAAACTATGCGGACCGGCTGATTCAGCTAGACCTTAACAGTCGCGAAGCCGGTTTTTTTTCCGCCGAATGGCAATTGAAGGAAGCCGAAGCGGAAGACACCCTGTCCGCCTGGACGGTGGTGACCGGTTTGTATACGGCCGAAGGCCAGGCCAGTCTGAGTTATCATCAGGATGAGGTGGACGATGCCGGTCGCTTTGGCGTTGCCATGCGTTGGGCGGATGGTCCTTGGGCGTTGTCAGCCAGCTATTTGTTCCGCGAGGACCCGTTGGCCTGGGACATTGGTCTGGACTATCAAGTCAGCCAGATTGTATCCCGTGTTGCCTACGGTCGTGATGAGACACCCGGTGGTGAAGATTATTGGACGCTCGGTTTTGAGCAACTGTACAGCGTCAATGTGAGCAACTTTTTTGAAGTCCGCTGGGAGCCTGAGCAGGAAAGCTTGCTCGGCCAGCTCGGATTCCAGTTGCGATTGTAGCCGTCTAAAAGACCGGCTCGACGGGCAGCCCGGGCATCGGCAAGGTGTTCAGTGGCTGCCCACCACTGTGCTCGGTTGCCTGAGGATAGGCGCGGCGCATCAGGTTGTAATAACGCCGGATGTTGGCGACATAGACCACCGGCTCGTGTCCGCGCGCATAACCGTGTTCGGTCCAGGGATACCAGGCCTTTAGCGCCAGTTTTGGCAGATGCTGACGAACGTCGATCCAGGAATCGGGGTCGCCATCCTGGGTTTCGGTAATGCGCCGAGCATCTTCAAGGTGACCAGGCCCTACGTTGTAGGCCGCCAGGGCCATCCACGTCCGATCCGGTTCGGAAATACGCTCTGGTAACCGCGATTTGATCAGGGCTAAAAAGCGACTGCCGGCTTCAATACTCTGGTCCGGGTCCAGTCGGTTGCTGATGCCCATGTCTCTGGCTGTTTGCAAGGTCACCATCATGATGCCGCGAACCCCAGTGGGCGAGACGGCGTTCGGCCGCCAGTGACTTTCTTGATACCCCACCGATGCCAGTAAGCGCCAATCCAGGCCGGTCGCATCCGCCTGGGCGCGGAAGCTTTGCTCGAAGTTTGGCAAGCGCGTTCGCATGTGGCGCTCGAAAGTGACGTTACCGACGTAGTCGAAGTCGGCGGTGTGGCCTAGATGTCGATCTTGTAGGCGATTCAGCCGACCGTTTTCACTCAACGCCGTAATGGCATTGTTGACTCGATCAATCAGCGAATGGTCGGTTTGATCACGAAACAATGGACTGATCGGCCGGGGTTGATCATTCAGTGGGCTGAACCACTGGTTAGGAAAGAAAGGGCGTTGCACCAGGAAATCGCGCCGATCCATGACCGCCATCTCCAGTTCGCCTAGCTCAATGCGAGTCATCAGTTCCGCGGCCGATTCACTGCCTTGCGGCGCCAACTCGGCGTTGTTGGATTCGCTCAGCTGCGCCAGTACCCAGTCGTGGGCAAAGGGATCGAGGAGGGCAACTCGGTTGGTGGTCGGTCGTTCATCGCGCCGCCCCATGGCACGCACCAGGCCGACACGCGAATTCAGATAGGGCGTGCCGGCAATGAATTGATGAGCGTCGGTCAGGGTTGTGCCGGGCAGTGCGAGATCGACGGCACCACTGGCGAGAGCGCGGTAAAGATCGGCGGTATCGGTTACCGAAAACAGCTGGACGTTGACGTTCAGATCATCGGCCAGTTGTTCCAGCAGGTCGTGTTCCAGGCCCACATATCGCTGATCCTCAGGCCAATAGATGCCTTCGCTTTCTCGAACAGCGACCACCAGCGAGCCACGCGCTTGAACGCGTTCCCAGTGATTACGCCATTGCAGTCCGTGCAACAGAAGCCACACAACCAATAGAACCGGCAGGGCGATCAGGGCCAGGCGCAGGCTGTTGCGGACAGGATTTGACCAGAAAAAGACCATAGAAACATCATCGGCCAGAGGTGGTACGACGCTGCCATTCTAGCTGCTTTTCCGCTACTATACGCGCCGTTTTTCTCCCCCCTTACGAACAGGCCGTCCTGTCATGCTGACACTACGTGGAACCCCAGCCCTTTCGTCATTTCGCCGCCAGCGTTTGCTGGAACGCTTTCGCACCGCTTTGGCGCCCGCGTTGGCGGATAAAATCACCGATCTTTATGCCGAGTACCGACATTTCGCTGACCTGTCGCAGCCGTTAGATGTGCAGCAACACAGCGTATTAGAAGCCTTGCTGCACTATGGTCCAAGCAGCGAGCAGCAGGATGTGGACGGCCCGGCGCTGTGGGTAATACCGCGTTTGGGAACGCTGTCGCCCTGGTCCACCAAAGCGACCGATATTGCCCATAACGCCGGCCTGCATTCGGTAAAACGACTGGAGCGCGGTATTGAGTACCGTCTGGTCACTCAGTCGGAATTGAGTGACGAGGAACGCCTTGCCGTGGGGGCGGTGTTGCATGACCGCATGACCGAAAGTTTGCTGCTGGACGAACCGGAAGCCCAGATGCTGTTTGGCATCCAGGCGCCCGCCGCCCTGGGTCGTGTTGCTGTGCAAAGCGGTGGACGTGACGCTTTGGTTAACGCGAATCAGGCACTGGGGCTGGCGCTCGCTGACGATGAAATCGATTATCTCGTGGATGCCTACCTCGGCCTGGAGCGTGACCCGACCGACGTTGAACTGATGATGTTCGCCCAGGCCAACTCCGAGCACTGCCGCCACAAAATTTTCAACGCCACCTGGACCATTGATGGTGAAGAACAGCCATGGTCGCTGTTCAAGATGATTAAGAACACCTACGAGCACAACAGCCACGGCGTGCTGTCGGCTTATAAAGACAACGCGTCAGTTGTGGAAGGGTTTAAAGCCGGGCGTTTTTACCCCGATGCCGACCATCATTACCGCTACCACGAAGAAAACATCCACATCCTCTTTAAAGTGGAAACCCACAACCACCCGACTGCCATTGCTCCCTTTGCCGGTGCGGCGACGGGCGCCGGTGGTGAAATTCGCGATGAAGGCGCTACCGGAACCGGGGGTAAACCTAAGGCGGGTTTGGCCGGTTTCAGCGTCTCCGATCTGAACATTCCTGGCTTTGTCCAGCCCTGGGAAAGCCAGTACGGTAAGCCCGGTCGGATTGTGTCGGCGCTCGACATCATGATCGATGGTCCGTTGGGCGCGGCGGCCTTTAACAACGAATTTGGTCGTCCCAACCTGCTCGGTTATTTCCGGACGCTGGAAATCACAGCACCGGGCGTCGCGGGCACCGAAGTTCGTGGTTATCACAAGCCGATAATGATCGCTGGCGGTTACGGCAATATTCGCGAAGATCATGTCGACAAAGCTTGGGACGCCATTCCTGAGGGCGCGCAACTGATCGTGCTCGGTGGGCCCGCCATGCAGATTGGTCTGGGCGGCGGTGCCGCGTCCTCCGTCGATTCGGCCGAAGGTAACGAAGATCTGGACTTTGCCTCTGTACAGCGCGGCAATCCGGAAATGGAGCGCCGCTGTCAGGAGGTGATCGACCGTTGCTGGCAGCTGGGTGCCGATAACCCCATCGCCTTTATTCACGATGTCGGCGCCGGTGGCTTGTCGAATGCCTTTCCGGAACTGGTGAATGACGGTGGCCGAGGTGGTCGTTTCGAGCTGCGTGACATACCCAATGACGAACCCGGTATGTCGCCGTTGGCGATCTGGTGTAACGAAAGTCAGGAACGCTATGTATTGGCGGTAACGCCAGAAAAACTCGATCAATTTGAAGCCTTGTGCGCGCGCGAGCGCTGCCCGTTTGCGGTCATCGGTGAAGCCACGGCCGATCGTCGCCTGATGGTCACCGATCGCCACTTTGGTGAAACGCCGATTGAAATGCCGCTGAACATTCTGCTGGGCAAGCCACCGCGTATGGAGCGTTCATTTGAACGCGCGGACTTCGAACGCGACAGTTTCAACAGCAAAGGCCTCGACCTTAATGACGCCGCCGAGCGCGTGCTGCGGTTACCGTCGGTGGCCAGTAAGAGCTTCCTGATCACCATCGGTGACCGCTCCATTACCGGTCAGGTGGCGCGCGATCAGATGGTCGGCCCGTGGCAGATTCCAGTCGCTAACGCCGCTGTGACCACCAGCAGTTACGACAGCTATACCGGTGAAGCCATGTCGATGGGTGAACGCACACCCGTGGCCTTGCTGGATGCCCCGGCTTCCGGTCGTCTGGCGGTTGCCGAAGTGCTCACCAACCTGGCTTCCGTCGCCATTGGTGACATGAGCCAGGTGCGTTTGTCCGCTAACTGGATGGCGGCTGCCGGACATCCGGGTGAAGACCAGGCGTTGTACGACACCGTCAAAGCCGTTGGTCTCGAACTGTGTCCGGCGTTGGATTTGACCATTCCGGTCGGCAAAGACTCCATGTCGATGCGCACCACCTGGGAAGAAAACGGTCGTACTAAGGCGGTAACCGCGCCCTTGAGTCTGATTGTCTCGGGCATGGCGCCGGTGACCGATGTGCGTCGCACCGTCACACCGCAATTGCGCACCGATCAGAGCGACACCGATTTGATTTTGATCGACCTCGGCCGTGGTCAGAATCGTTTGGGCGGTTCAGCGCTGGCGCAGGTGTATCGCAAGGTTGGGGATGTGCCCGTCGATCTGGACGATCCAGAAGATTTGAAAGCCTTTTGGGCCGTGATGCAGGGGCTGATCAGCGACGGTTTGTTGCTGGCCTATCACGACCGCTCCGACGGTGGTTTGTTCACGACGTTGGCGGAAATGGCCTTTGCCGGGCGCACCGGGATCGATATTGATCTGGGCCGGGTCAGCGATGGCGACCACGCTGCCGCTTTATTCAGTGAAGAGCTGGGCGCGGTGATTCAGGTTCGCCGTGAACAGACCGAGACCGTTCTGCAACAACTGACGGCCGCCGGACTGGGTGAATGCAGCACCGTTATTGGTCACTGCAACGATGACGATTTTGTGCGCTTTGTGGTCGAAGACGACGAAGTGCTGGTCAAAGCCCGTACCGACTTGCTGCGCTTGTGGAATGAAACCAGCTATCGCATCCAGGCGCTGCGCGACAACGCCGACTGCGCGCAACAGGAATATGACCGCTGGCTCGATGCCAATGACCCGGGTCTGCATGTTGATCTCAGCTTCGATCCGTCCGATGACATTGCCGCTCCCTTGATTGGTGGCGCCCGGCCGCCGGTGGCGATACTGCGCGAGCAGGGTGTTAACGGTCAGGTGGAAATGGCGGCGGCCTTTGAGCGCGCCGGTTTTGATGCTGTCGATGTGCACATGAGCGATCTGTTGGCCGGGCGCACCCAGCTTAGCGATTTCCGCGGACTGGTCGCCTGTGGCGGCTTCTCTTACGGTGATGTGCTGGGCGCTGGTGAAGGTTGGGCCAAGACGATTCGTTTTAACGCCGGGGTGCGTGACGCCTTCCAGGCTTTTTTCGAAAATCCGAACACCTTCAGTCTGGGGGTGTGTAACGGCTGTCAGATGATGTCCAACCTGCACGATCTGATTCCCGGCACCGAGCACTGGCCCCATTTTGTGCGCAATGCTTCTGAACAGTTCGAAGCGCGTTCGGTCATGGTGGAAATTCCGGAATCACCGTCGCTGTTCCTGTCAGGTATGGCCGGTTCGCGCCTGCCGATCGCGGTCGCACACGGTGAAGGTTTGGCGGAATTCCGTGATGAGGCGCATCGCCAACAGGCCGCCGAGAGTGGCTTGGTGGCTTTGCGATATGTCGATAACCACGGCAGTGCAACGCAACGCTATCCGTTCAACCCCAATGGCTCGCCCGACGGCATGACTGGCTTCACCAGCGCCGATGGCCGCGCCACCGTGATGATGCCGCACCCGGAACGCGTATTCCGGGCGGTGACCAACTCCTGGAAACCGGATGACTGGCGTGAAGACGGTGGTTGGCTGCGCATGTTCCGCAACGCCCGGCACTGGCTGGGGTAGGGCATGATTGGCGAGCTGCTGCTGGTCTTTGTTGTGACAGCGCTGGTGCTCGGCGGCGTTGCCTTAGCGTTGGTCTTTGGCAGCGCGCCGGTTTACCGGCCGACGGCGGAGTCAATCCAGACGCTGATGACGTCCTTGCTTGATGGTGAGGCTGATGCCCAGCAGTGGCAGTTCTTTCTCGATATGCCGATTCGTCACGACCCAGAACTGGAAAACCTGCGTCTGGAATGTGCACAGATGCAAGAGCAGTACGGGCGCCGGCCGCGAAATGGCAAGGCGCGCCTGGATGAAGCCGGGCAAATCCGTTTGCGCCATAAGTTGCATCAGTTAGAGCAGCGTGGGTCGCGAACTTTTTAGGCGTTCAGTCAGTGGACGCCGTTTCTAGAAAGCCTTCCAGAATGCGCATAAAAGCGCGGGGTTTTTCTGCGTGTGGCCAATGGCCGGCGCCTTCGATGAGCTTGGCTTTGGCGTTGGGAAAGCGTTCTTCGATGGCGGGTTGGTCGTCCTGGCCAATGTAATGGCTGTCCATGCCTTTAATGAAGAGCGTCGGACCGTTGTATGGCTGCTGAAAATCCGGTGCTTTGGCGATACCGTTATAACCGGTTTTAAGCCGCTCCAGATTAAAACGCCAGGCCAGTTGTTTGTCGTCGTTTCGGTACAGGCTTTTGAGCAGGAATTGGCGGATGCCGAGGTCGCGTACACCGTTTTCCATCAAGGCTTTTTCCACGCTGCGTCGATCGCTGTGCTGGTTCAGCTCAACAGCATCCAGGGCAGCGAAAATATCCTGGTGATGCGGTGGGTAATCGCGCGGAGCGATGTCGACAATCACCAGTTTTTGCAGCCAGTCGGTATCGCCTGACAACGCCAGTTGCATGGCGGTTTTACCGCCCATGGAGTGACCCAGCAGCAGGCTTTTGTCGATGTCGTTCGCGCTCATCCATTCGCGTACGGCGGCGGCGAACGAGGGGTAATCAAGCTCGTCGGTCCAGGGCGATTGGCCGTGATTGGGCAGGTCAAGGCAGTGTACGCGGTAGTGTTCAGACAACGCCTTGGCCACACTGCGCCAATTATCGCCGCTGCCAAACAGGCCGTGCAGAATGATCAGATTGGGGCCTTTACCCAGGCTATGGCTGTACAGCATAGTGCGCTCTCATTTTCCTGTGTTTTGTTGAGGCAAAGTTTTGGAATGCCGTTCTGGCTGCGGTGCCTGTTGCATCGCACCATCCATCAATACGCCCTATTACGGTATGCCTGATGGCAAACCGGCGGGCGTGCGCTGCACGCACTTATTGCCGGATTATCGCTGTGGCATTTTTGGCCAACCGGAGCGACCGGCGGCCTGTGCCGCCTTTCAGGCTGAGCCCGATTTTTGTGGTCGTGACCGCGTTGAGGCGCTGCGCATTTTGACGCAATTGGAAGCCGATTCCTCGCCTTAAGCAAAGATGGCTCTGGCGCTGGCCGCCAGCTGATACAACTGACTGATGATCTCATCGTCACGATCGGCGGGAATATCCAGTCGGTTAAAGGCGGCAATGGTGTGCCAGTCTTTGTTGCTCCAGCCACTGTTACCATCGTTGTGCGCCATCAGGTTAGCCACCATCACCAGGTCGACCAGGTCGCTCTGTGCCGGTTGGCGATCAAACTGACGGTATTCAATGGGAATACCGCAGAAGCTGGAAGGGAAGTCCCAGCTTTGCAGAATGATTTGTCCCAGGCTGCCATGCAGTTGATCGATAACGTGGGTCAAGGTGGCATCGTCGGCAATCAACTCAGGGTGTGATTCGGTATAGCTGAGAATGGGCAGCGCACCGAGACGGTGAATCAACCCGGCCAGTAGGGCTTCGTCGGCGCTGGCAGCACCGGTGTGACGCGCCAGCACCGAGGCCAGGGCGGAGACATCGCCCGTTAAACGCCACAATTGGCGCAGACGCTGGTCAATCTGAGGGTTGCTGGCGCGGAACATCTGTTCCATAGCCAGGCCGATGGCCAGGTTGCAGCTGTAATTCATGCCCAATCGACTGATCGCCATCGCCAGATCGCGAACTTCCTGAGGCGCACGCAACAACGGACTGTTAACGACCCGAATGATCCGCGCACTCAAGGCGCTGTCCTGACTGATGATATCCACCAGGTCTTTGATGGTGGCGTCGGGGTTTTCTGCTGTGCTGCGAATTTGCAGCGCCACTTCGGGCAAACTGGGTAGGAACAGTTGGTCGCTGTTTAAAGCGTCCAAGATGTCTTGATTGACGGTATCGACCAGGCTGCTCATCGCTTATGCGCCCATCCTGCAAACACAACGGACGGATGAGTTTAACAGTTTCGGTCGAACACTGAACATCGATCAGTCTCACACCACCGATAACGCGCATTGACGATCTTCATCAACGAACATCGGTGGCGGCGTTTCAATGTTACGAATCACCGCCAGACCTTCACCGCCGGCATCCGTGCAGACCCAATTGACCCATTCTCCAGCCGGACCTTTTTCGCCGAGCACATCGGTACTGCTGGGCGTAACGTCACCTTGCCAACGCAGATGAATCAGACCGCGTTTGCTCTGACCTTTGTAGTGCAACCTTGCGACCACTTCCTGACCGGTGTAACAGCCTTTGCGAAACGAGATGCCACTGACGTCTTCCAGCCCCAGCATCTGCGGCACAAACTGCCCGCTTTGATCGGCCTGCACCCAGGGCTGGGCGGCGGCGATGTCCAGTTGCTGCCAGGTGGTGGCTGGCTCGATGTGCTGTTGTTCGATGCGTTCCAGCCAGTCTTCGTAGCTATCAGCACGGGCATCCAGCCACAGTTGGGCGCGCCCATCGGGCAGTGCAAACGCAAAATGCCCCTGGCGCAGCCAGACACCGTTATCGGCGGCCAGGCCGAACCAGTTGTTCAGCAGCTCGTCGGTACCTTCACCGGCGATGCCCAAACCGTGATAATTGAGGCGGTCATCGATGAGCTGTGAGCCTCGGAAGAACGGAATGTATTTGCCCAGATGTTGCTGCAAGGCCGCTGCTGTTGTGCTGTGCAGCACCAGTTTGATGTGGGTCGGCTCGGGTTCGACCAGCACATTCCAGACGTTGCTGACCGCCCGGCCTTTGGGCGTGCAGAAAGCGCCGGGTAGGGCGCCCGTCTTGTTTAACAGGCGGTAGTCCTGAGTGCCCTGGCCTTGCAGAAAGTTCAGGGCGTCGCTGCCCTGCAGGCCAATCAGGCTCAGGTGCTCCAACGGGTAGAAATGAGGCTCTTGTGTCGGCGTGCGCATCGGTGTCGGCTCGTTTGGCTTGCTGTTACAATGGCGCGGCCCGCAATCGGGCCTGGGTCATTCATTCTTTGGGCTGAGCTTGGACTTTTAAACGTGGAACCAACAGAAAAAGCTGCATTGGAACATCGTCGTCTTTGGTGGCACAGCCGCCGGGGCATGTTGGAACTGGATGTGTTGCTGGTGCCTTACACCGAAACCGTCTACCCAACGCTCAGTGCCGATCAGCAACGCATTTACCAGCGCCTGATCACCTGCGAAGACCAGGATTTGTTCAATTGGTTTTTGGAGAAATCCAAGCCTGACGATCCTGAACTTGCCGCCATGGTCCGTCAGATTCTGGATCGTGTTCAGCCCGATTGAGTGTCGCTTGCGGCCATCCCGCCTGGCTTGGCTGGTGGTTTGGGTGCCGGCACCGACGGCCGCCTTTCTGGCTATGCTGGCTCACCGTCCGATCGGGTTGAGCCTGGCCATTGCCGCAGCGGTGCAGTGGGCGTTGTGGCACATTCGCCCGCAGAACCCGCCGGCTCAGCAACTGCGCTGGCAGGGTGATCGCCTGACGCTGTTTGATGCGCAACTCCACGGCGATGAATATCTCTGGAACGGCCGTGGTCGGCGGTCAGCCTGTTATCTGCGTTTGCATCTGAAGCAAGAAAACCAGGGTTTAAACCGTGTGTTAATGATTTGGCGCGACAGCGTTGATGACCCCAGTTGGCGAGCCTTGAACGCTTATTTTCGCATTCACACCAAGGCCGTTCAGGCGCAGCGTCAGCTCGACTGAGCGCGATCGGTGCGCGGAGACAAGACGGTCATTTCCGCTCGCTCACCAGTCTGCGGATAGCTGCGGGTAAAATGCAGGCCACGGCTTTCTTTGCGCGATAGCGCCGATTCGATGATCAATTCCGCCACCACGATCAGGTTACGCAATTCCAGCAAATCGCTGTTTACGCGGAAGCTGGCGTAGTAATCGTGAATTTCCTGCTTGAGTAAATGCACACGACGGCGGGCTCGCTCCAGGCGTTTGTCCGATCGGACGATACCCACGTAGTCCCACATAAAGCGCCGAACTTCATCCCAGTTGTGGCTGATAACGACCTTCTCATCGGAATCGGATACGCGCGATTCATCCCACAGCGGCAGCTGATCGGCGTCGAATTGCGGCAACGTCTGTGCGATGAGGTCATCGGCCGCAGCACGCGCGTAGACAATGCACTCAAGCAGTGAATTCGACGCCAGTCGGTTGGCGCCATGCAGACCGGTGTAGGCGCACTCACCGGCGGCGTAGAGGCCGCTAAGATCGGTGCGCGCCGACAAATCAGTACGAATGCCGCCGCAGGTGTAGTGCGCAGCGGGCACCACCGGGATGGGTTCGCGCGTCATATCGTAGCCGTAGCTCAGGCAGCGTTCATAGATGGTGGGGAAGTGCTGGCGAATAAAGTCGGCCGGTTTGTGGCTGATGTCGAGCAGCAGATGATCGGCACCCAGGCGTTTCATTTCATGGTCAATGGCACGGGCGACAACATCGCGCGGTGCCAGTTCGGCGCGTTCATCAAAACGATGCATAAAGCGTTCGCCATTGGGCAGTTTCAGCAGACCGCCTTCGCCGCGCACGGCTTCGGAAATCAAAAACGACTTGGCGCGTGGGTGATAGAGGCAGGTGGGATGAAATTGATTGAATTCCATGTTCACCACCCGGCAGCCGGCCCGCCATGCCATTGCAATGCCATCGCCGGTGGCACCGTCTGGATTGGACGTAAACAGATAGACTTTGCTGGCGCCGCCTGACGCCAGGACAGTGGCCCCAGCGCCAACGGTGATGACCTGATCGTTGCGGGTATCGAGCACATAAGCGCCGAGGCAGCGATCGTCCTGTTCGTCCGGTCCGAATACCTTACGATGGGTAATCAGATCAACCGCGACGTGATGTTCCAGCACGTGCACATTGGCGCGCTGGCGCACCTGACGGATCAGGGTTTCGGAAATGGCACGGCCAGTGGCATCGGCAGCGTGGATAATGCGCCGGTGGCTGTGGCCGCCTTCGCGGGTCAGGTGGTAATCGACCTCTGAGCCATCCTGATGGGTAAAGGGGACACCCTGATCGATCAGCCATTGAATGGCGCTGGCAGAGCGTTCAATGGTATGGCGCACCGCCTTGGGTTCGCACAAACCGCCGCCCGCATTGAGCGTATCGGCAACGTGGTCCTCTACTGAGTCGACCTTATCCAGTACCGCCGCTACGCCCCCTTGTGCCCAAGCCGTGGAGCCAGTACCCAGTTCGCCTTTGCAGATCAGGTAAATATTGAGGTGGCGAGGCAGGCTGAGTGCCAGCGTCAGACCGGCGGCACCAGTACCGATCACCAGAACATCAGCGGACAGACGGGAAGCCATGCAACCACTCCGGCAATAATGGGCGGACCGGGAGTATACCCAAGCCGGGCCGCTTTCCGATAATCTGGTCTCGGTTTGAACTTTTTTGTCGCCACCCCGTCCATAGGGAAAGCGTTTCAGGAGTAGCGCCATGGCCGAGCGCCAGGACGCCGATCAAATACTGGTCGACAAGGCCCGCAAGGGCGACAAGCGAGCCTTCGATTTGTTGGTGTTGAAATACCAGCATCGGGTCGCGACGGTGATTACGCGCTACCTGCGTGACCAGGATGCGGTGGCCGACATTGTTCAGGAAGCCTTTATCAAGGCTTATCGGGCGTTGCCTAATTTTCGAGGGGATAGCGCCTTTTATTCCTGGCTGTATCGGATCGCGATCAACTGCGCCAACAGCCATCTGGATGTCAGTCGGCGCCGACCCAGCCAGGATGGTCTGGATATCGATGTTTTGGTGTCGGCTGACGAACTGGCCGATCTGGCGACACCGGAGCGGTTGCTGGTCCGGGAACAGATGGAGCAACGCTTGCAATCGACCTTGAATGGACTGCCAGAGGATTTACGGGTCGCTGTGACGCTGCGTGAATTCGAAGGTCTTAGTTACGAGGACATCGCACGTATCATGGATACGCCCGTTGGTACTGTGCGCTCGAGAATTTTCCGCGCCCGCGAGGCGATCGAAGTGGCGTTGGATGTGCCGGTGGGTGTTACTAAGGGCCGGGCGCGCCCGACCGATTCTGCGCGAGGTTAACGATGAAACAGGATCGCATAAACGAAAGTTTTTCGGCTTTTCTGGACGGAGAAGCCAGTGAAATGGATATCCAGCGGCTGTTGAAAGCCATGGAGTCCGATCCGCAACGCCTGCAGGACTGGCATCAGCTGTCGCGCGTGCAGGGCGCTTTGCGGGGCGATGTATTGGTCGATGTGGCGGTGCAACCCGAAGCGGAGACGGAGCTGGAACAGCCGGCGCGCCAGCGACGCTGGCCGGTGCGTCTGGGCCAGGCTGGGTTGGCCGCCGCTGTTGCCTGTGTGGTGATCGTCGGCGCTCAATGGTCGGTACCGTCACCGTCGACAGCACCCGTCACTCAGGTTGCACAGAATGACGATGTGGCTGCCGCTCAGGCACGTTTTGAAGCACAGCAGCGTCTTAATGCCTATTTGCGTGAACACGCGGAGGCTGCCTCCTACAGCAGTGGTCATGCGGTGGCACCCTATCCGGTGGATTGGATGGAAGCAGAATGAGAACGGTCATAATCATCCTGGGACTGATGCTGGCCTGGCCGGTTCAGGCCATGGAGTGGCAATGGTTAAGTCAGATGCGAGATGCCATTCAGAACGCCAGTTATCAGGGTGAGTATTTGCATCGGCGCGGTGATCAGACCAGTGCTTATGCCATCGCTCACGCGGTTCGCGATGGCGAGCCGGTTGAGCGACTGCAGCAGCTCGACGGCGAGATGATTGAAGTCATCCGGCGCGGTAACCGGTTGGTGTGTTATTACCCGGCGGGTGCCGAAGATCAGCTGGCCCGACCGATACCGGCTGCGCCTTTTTCACAGGTCGGCCCGATGGCGCTGGATCGTCTGGCGCAAAGTTATCAGGCCGAAGCGATGGGGGAAGCGCGCGTTGCCGGCCGCAATGCCCGGGTGGTTACACTTACCGCCGATCCCTGGCGATATAAACATCGGCTTTGGCTCGATCGTGAGACCGGTTTGTTGTTGCAGTCGGAAATTCTCAGCAGCGATGACGAAATTCTGGAGCAGTTTCGTTACACCCGGCTCAGTGTCGGTGGTCCGGTTCCGGATTCGGCCTTGCAACCCACCTTGAGTGGGGCCAATGGGCGCCAGCAAGCGCTGGTGCAGCCGCCGATGCCTGCCCCGGATACGGACGCCTTCGTGACCGAACTGAGTTGGATGCCACCGATGTTCAAACTGACCATGGCGGCACGCGATGCATCCGCGGATGGCTGGTTGGAAAAGCGCGTGTACAGCGATGGACTGGCAACATTTTCTGTCTTTATTGAGCCGGTCATGGCCGCCGAACCTGACAGCCTGGTGCGCATGGGCGCCACCACGGCGCTGATGAGCGAAACCGACGGTCTGACGGTGACCGTCATTGGTGAAATTCCCCGAGCTACCGCTGAGCGATTGCGCGACTCTGTCAGCCGCCTACAATAGGCGGCGGTTTTTCATTCAGGTCAGTCTCTTGGTCGAAGAAAACGGCACAGTGATTCACAGCGATGCCGATCGTCTGATCGTGGCGGTGGTGCAAAGCAGCGCCTGTCAAAGTTGCCGCGCCCGCCAGGGTTGTGGCCAGGCGGTGCTCAGTGGTCTGGGTGACGCTGAAACCCAATTGGCCAAAAATCATTTTGAGTTAACGCCCCACACCGATATCCAGGCCGGTGATCAGGTGCGCCTGGGCATTGCTGAAGACAGCCTCAGTCTGGCCGCGGCCTGGATGTATCTTTGGCCGTTGTTGGCCGCCTTCATTGGGTTGTTCGGTGGTGCCTCACTCAGTGTCAGCGAAGGCTGGCAACTGATGTTCGCCGTCCTTGGTGGCAGCGCCGCGGTCGCCGTGACACGAATGCGCTTTAAACGTCCGCAACAGCGCTGGGAGCCGCAAATCCTCGCCGTTCATTCCAATGTAAAGGCCCAGTCTTCATCACTCTCTGCGCCGGTCGTCGAGCCGTAAAAGAGACGTAAACCCGGCTGTGACGGCGTTTGCATTTTTGTCGCCTAGCCTAATATGCGAAGCCTCGTTAGAGGACACAACAGGAGTAGGGTTTTATGTTCAAGCGAACCTCCATGTGCGCGGCAGCTGTTTTAATGGCTGTGTTCGCCGTCCAGTCAGTGGCAGAAGGTCTGCCTGACTTTACCGAACTGGTCGAGCGTAATTCTCCCTCGGTCGTAAAGATCACTACCACGACCGAAGTGACGCAGACTCGTTCATCTGGCCAACAACAGGAAGTGCCGGAAATCTTTCGTTATTTCTTTGGCGATCAATTGCCCGATAACTTCAACTACCAGCCCAATCCACGACCGCGCCAGGGTTTGGGTTCCGGATTTATCCTCTCGGAAGACGGTTACATTCTGACCAACAATCATGTGGTCGATCACACCGATGAAGTGACGGTCACGCTCACCGATGGTACCGAATACGAAGCCGAACTGATTGGCACCGACCCACAGTCGGACGTCGCTCTGCTGAAAATCGACGGCAGCGATCTGCACGCCGTGAAAATCGGCAGCAGTGAACAACTGAAAGTGGGTGAGTGGGTGCTGGCCATCGGCTCGCCATTCAATTTCGACTACTCCGTGACCGCCGGTATTGTCAGCGCTAAAGGCCGCGCGCTGGGCGGAGCCGATCGGTATGTGCCCTTTATTCAAACCGACGTGGCCATTAACCCGGGTAACTCGGGGGGGCCTCTGTTTAACCTCGATGGCGAAGTGGTTGGTATTAACTCGCAAATCTATACTCGCTCAGGCGGTTTTATGGGCGTGTCCTTTGCCATCCCGATCGATATCGCCATGGACATTGCCGATCAGCTGAAGGAAACCGGCACCGTTGAACGCGGTTGGCTGGGTGTGGAAATGTACCCGCCGTTTAACGAAAACCCAGAGCTGGCCCAGTCCATGGGGCTGGATCGCGCCGAAGGTGCACTCGTAGCCCGAGTCTTTGACGGCAGCCCGGCAGCGGACGGTGGCATTCAGACCGACGACATCATTCTGTCGTTCAACGACCAGCCGGTACGTCGTTATTCCGATCTGCCGCCCTTGGTTGGCCAAGTCCGTCCGGGAACCACGGTGGAAGTTGAGGTATTGCGCGGTGGCGATCGCCGTACACTGGATGTCACCATCGGTGTGCTTAACGAGCAGGAGCTGGCGGCCGGTAACCCACAGCAACCCACCTCAGACAATCCGCTGAACATCATTGTTGCCGATGTGGAGGGCAGTGATGGCGTGCGTGTTGAGCGGGTTCTGGCGGGTCCAGCATTGGAAGCCGGGCTGCGCGATGGCGATATCATCACCATGCTCGGTGGCGAATTTATCAACGATAAAGAAGAGTTCGACCGCCTGGTGACCCAATTGCCAGATAACGGCGCCGTAGCGGTACGCGTGCTGCGTGGCAACAACATCGTCTATCTGGCCATTCCGACCGATTGAGCCTTATTGGCCGAGCCCCGACCGCCCGAATGGTCGGGGCTTACATGGTCTTCCGGGGTCAGTTGTTGTAAACTCGCTGCCCCATTTTTCAAGCTGAGTATAGGCTTCTGTGAGCAGCGATCTCTCCCACATTCGCAACTTCTCCATCATTGCCCATATCGACCACGGTAAATCCACCCTCGCGGACCGGTTCATCCAGGTTTGTGGTGGACTGAGTGACCGTGAAATGGCCGAGCAGGTGCTCGATTCAATGGAGTTGGAGCGCGAACGCGGCATTACCATCAAGGCGCAAAGCGTAACGCTCGACTACACCGCGCGTGATGGTCGGACCTATCAGCTCAATTTTATCGACACCCCCGGACACGTCGACTTCGCTTACGAAGTGTCGCGCTCGCTCTATGCCTGTGAAGGCGCCTTGCTGGTGGTCGATGCGGCTCAGGGGGTTGAAGCCCAATCCGTGGCGAACTGTTACACCGCCATCGAGCAGGGCCTGGAAGTGGTCCCGGTGCTCAACAAGATGGATTTGCCTCAAGCCGAACCTGAGCGTGTGGCTCAGGAAATTGAGGAAATCATAGGCATCGATGCGATGGACGCGGTTCAGGCATCGGCCAAAGCCAATATCGGTATCGAAGACATTCTCGAACAGTTGATCGAACGGGTGCCGGCGCCGGAAGGCAATCTGGATGGTCATCTGCAGGCGCTGATCATTGATTCCTGGTTCGATAACTATCTGGGCGTTGTCTCACTGGTTCGCGTTCGTCATGGCACGCTGAAGCGTGGTGACAAAATCTGGATGAAGAGTACAGGTCGCACCCATGTGGTCGACAAGCTGGGTATTTTTACACCCAAAATGCGCGATCTGGATGTGCTGCGTGCCGGCGAAGTTGGTTTTATCTGCGCCTCGATCAAAGACATCAAGGGCGCGCCGGTCGGCGATACGATCACTCATTCCAGCACACCGGACGTAGAACCGGTACCGGGTTTCCAAAAGAGCAAACCGCAGGTGTACTCCGGACTGTTTCCGGTGTCTGCCGACGACTATGAAGATTTCCGCACCGCCCTGGAAAAACTCAGCCTGAACGATGCGTCCCTGTTCTATGAACCGGAAAGCTCGGATGCCTTAGGTTTTGGCTTCCGCTGTGGCTTCCTGGGCATGCTGCACATGGAGATTATCCAGGAGCGGCTTGAGCGCGAATACGATCTCGATCTGATCACCACGGCACCGACGGTGGTGTACGAAATTCTCAAGACCGATGGCGAAGTCATCTCAGTGGCTAACCCGTCGCAATTGCCAGCGGTCAACAACATTGAAGAATTCCGTGAACCGATTGTGCGCGCCAACATTCTGGTGCCGCAGGAACACGTCGGTAACGTCATCACCTTGTGTGAAGAACGCCGCGGCATGCAGAAAGACATGCAGTATATGGGCGGTCAAGTCTCAGTGGTGTATGACTTGCCGATGGCAGAAATCGTCATGGATTTCTTCGATCGTCTGAAGTCGGTCAGCCGTGGTTTCGCCTCCCTGGATTTCGCCTTTGATCGTTTTGAAGCGGCCAACCTGACTCGTATGGACGTTCTGGTCAACGGCGACCGCGTCGACGCGCTGGCCGTGATCATGCACCGTGAACACGTTCAGCGTCGTGGCCGCACGCTCTGTGAAAAAATGAAAGAACTGATTCCTCGCCAGATGTACGACGTGGCCATTCAAGCCGCTGTCGGTAATCAGGTCGTGGCTCGCAGTACCGTAAAAGCGTTGCGCAAAAACGTCACCGCCAAGTGTTATGGTGGTGACGTCAGCCGTAAGAAGAAACTGCTGCAACGCCAGAAGGAAGGTAAGAAACGTATGAAGCAGGTGGGATCGGTCACGATTCCCCAGGACGCGTTTCTTGCTGTACTTAAAGTCGATAGCTAAGGAAGTCGAAGCGGATGAATGTCATCGTCATATTTTGGGCCTGCCTGGCATTGACCCTGGGTTTGGCTGTGTTGACGCTGGTGCGTCACCGAGCCCGCCTCAAAGCGGTGGTTGAGCGCACTGACTGGACCGAAGACGAACTCAAAGTCTTGTTCGAGCCAGGCAAGGACGAAAAAGCGCTGGGCTATTTGTTGCTGCTGTTGTTGTTATGGCTGGTTGTACAAACCATACAGGCGAGCTTTGATTTTGCGCTGGTATTGACCGCCTCTGTTGCCACCACCGGTGCGGTTTGGCTGGCCGATATGTACTGGTTAAGACCACTGCGCCGTCGCGTGTTGGAAAATGCCGCGGCCAGCATTGATGGCTTTGATCCGAAGCATCCGCCGATGGTCGCCGAGCCGGGAGTGATCGATAACAGCCGTGCGTTTTTGCCGGTGCTGTTAGCGGTATTCCTGTTGCGCAGCTTTATGTTTGAGCCCTTCCGAATTCCTTCCGGCTCGATGAAACCGACGTTGGAAATTGGCGATTTTATTCTGGTCAATCGCTTCACCTACGGCCTGCGTATGCCGATCAGTAATGACATTGTCATTCCGGTTAACGATCCCGAGCGCGGCGATATCGTGGTGTTTAATCCGCCACACAAACCCAGCATCAGCTACATTAAACGGGTGATAGGGGTGCCGGGTGACCGCATTCAATACGATTACGGTCGTCGTATCCTGACCTTGAACGGTGAGCCGGTAGAGCTGACGTTTGATCGTCGGGTGACCGATGATGAAGGTCGCTATATTCGCTATACCGAACAACTGGATGGCAAAAATCACGCGGTCTATTTGAATCAGGCAGGGCCGAGCCGCCAGCCTTATGAATGGTTGCCGTCTGAGGGCGTCGTGGTTCCCGAAGGTCACTATTTTGTGATGGGGGATAACCGTGATTCCAGCCTCGACGCGCGCTATTGGGAAGGGCTGCGCCGTGGTATGCAGGGCGACTTCAGCAACAGCGGCGACAACGCCTGGGGGTTCGTTGATGAAGACGAGATTCTGGGTCAGGCGGTGGGTATCTGGATGCATTGGCGATCCTTCTTCGATGGCCCCAGTTTCTCGCGTTTTGGCGGCATTGAATAATCGCCGTTAGTGCCGAGCGGGTGGTAAAAGATTCACGGCGGTAGGAGTCGATAGCCATGTTAATGTCCCGTCGCAAACAGTCTGGAATGAGTTTGTTCAGTCTGGTGCTGGTTGCCTTGTTAATGGCGCTGGCAGCGCTCTGGCTGGTGAAATTGACGGGTCCATACTGGCAGCAATTTAAACTGGATTCCCATCTGAGCCAGGTGGCCGACGAGTTGCGCGGTCGAAATCCGACAGAAGCGGTTATAGAGCGACGCTTAGACCGGTTTCTGAATCAGGAAAACATCGACCTAGATCCCGCCGCCATTATTCAGTTGAATCAGAACGATGCGTCAGTGCAACTGGTGCTCGACTACGAAAAACGCATCGACATCTTTGGCAACATTGATGTCATTCTCAGCTTTCACGAAGAATACGGACTCTGAACGGTGTCACTTGCACTCGACCGTCTGAGCCAGCGGCTCGGTTATCGCTTCAACGATGAAGCACTGCTGACGCAGGCGCTGACACATCGCAGTTTTTCCCGCCAGAACAATGAGCGGTTGGAATTTCTTGGCGATGCCATTTTAAATTGCACCATCGCGCAACAGTTGTTTGAACAATTCCCGCGCGCGAAAGAAGGTCAGTTGTCGCGCTTGCGCGCGCACCTGGTCAAAGGGGAGACCCTTGCTGAACTGGGTCGTGAATTCGACCTGGGTGACTGCTTGCGACTGGGCAGTGGCGAATTGAAAAGCGGTGGTTTCCGCCGCGATTCCATCTTGGCCGATGCTGTCGAGGCCATCATTGGTGCCATCAGTCTGGACAGTTCGCTGGCCGACGCTCAGACGACCATTCAGCGCTGGTACGAAAACCGGTTGTCGGATCTGAACCTCACCGACAACATCAAAGATTCCAAAACCCGGCTGCAGGAATTCTTGCAGTCGCGCAAAGCGCCGCTGCCGGTCTATCGTGTGACGGATGTCAGCGGTGAAGCACACGATCAAACTTTTACGGTCGACTGCGAAGTCGAAGGGCTGGAGCAACCCACCGTTGGCGAAGGCAATAGCCGCCGTATCGCTGAACAGGAAGCGGCTCGTGCTGCGCTCCAAGCCCTGGGAGAAACGATTAAGTGAATAAAGATCAGGCTCAGACACGCTGCGGTTACGTGGCCATCGTCGGCCGTCCAAACGTCGGCAAATCGACGTTGATGAACCACATTCTCGGCCAGAAGGTGTCGATCACCTCGCGCAAGCCGCAAACCACTCGGCACCAGGTGTTGGGTATTCATACCGAAGGCGATACTCAGTTGGTTTTCGTTGATACACCCGGTATGCACCGTCAGGAAGAGCGCGCCATTAATCGCCATATGAATCGCGCGGCGGACTCTGCGTTAGCCGATGTGGATGCAGTGGTGTTGGTGGTCGATCGCACCGTCTGGACCGACGAAGATCAGTGGGTGCTCGATAAGCTGAAACGCGTTAAAGCGCCGGTGATTCTGGTCATTAATAAAGTCGATCAGCTCGACGATAAAAATGCCTTGCTGCCGCATATTCAGACGCTGAGCCAGAGTTTTGAATTTGATGAAGTGGTGCCGCTGTCGGCATTACGCGGTCAGAACCTCGATGCGTTGACGCAAACACTGGCTGAACGTTTGCCGGTCAGTGAGTTTTTCTACCCCGAAGATCAGATCACCGATCGCAGCGAACGTTTTATGGCGGCGGAACTGATCCGTGAAAAATTGATGCGTCAGCTCGGTGCGGAATTGCCCTATTCAATGGCGGTGGAAATTGAACAGTTCAAACACGACGGTTCGATTTTGCACATTCACGGATTGATTCTCGTCGAACGTCCGGGCCAGAAAAAAATTGTTATCGGGGATAAAGGCGCGCGCATTAAAAAAGTCGGTCACGACGCTCGTCTGGATATGGAACAACTGTTCGATGCCAAGGTGATGCTCAATCTTTGGGTCAAGGTGAAAGGCGGCTGGGCCGATGATGATCGCGCCTTGAAGAGCCTGGGCTATCTTGAGGATCGATGAAACCGCATCGGGCGCCGGATCAACCGGCCTTCGTGTTACATGCGCGTCCTTACCGCGAGCAGCATTGGCTGCTTGACCTCCTCACGCCGGATCAGGGGCGGCTCAGAGCGGTTGCGCGTGATCCACGCCCGGAAACCTTCCGCCGTTTGCGCATCCGCCTCAGTGGCAACACCGAACTGAAGCGTCTAGATGACTGGCAATATGTCGAGCCCTTTCGCCTGGGGCAAGGGAACGCTTTGTTGCAGGCGCTGTATCTGAACGAGCTCTGTGTGCGTCTGGTGCCGCCGTTTCAGGCGGGTGAGACGTTCTTTGGTGTCTATACCAGTTCGTTGCTGTCGTTGGCCGACCCGGCGCGACAAACGCCGACGCTGCGTTTTTTTGAGCGTCGCTTGCTGGAGTGGGTTGGGGCCGGTATTGATTATCGGCAGACACTCGACAGCGGCGACTGGATTGTTGCCGACCACGAATATCGCTTTGATCCGGCCTTTGGTTTTTGCGCGCGAGGCCTTCAGCGCTCCATTCCCGGACAGGCCATTCTTGCGATGGCAGAAAACGACTGGCTGAATCCAATGGCTCAAAGCTGGGGCGAGGCGGTGCATCGCGCTCGGCTTGATCATGTGTTGGAAGGCCGTAGTTTAGTCAGCCGTCAGTGGTTGAGTTCGGCGCAATCGGACACCGGCCAGGTTAAGAGGCAATCATGATTCGGGGAATCGGTACGGACATTGTCGATATCGAGCGCATCCAGGCGGTACTGGAACGTCAAGGTGAGCGCTTTGTACGTCGTATACTGACGGCCGCTGAACAGGCTGAATATCAGCGTCGTGGCGAGCCGGTTAAGTTTCTGGCGAATCGTTTTGCCGGCAAGGAGGCGGTTGCCAAAGCGCTGGGTACCGGTATTGCCGATGGCGTCACCTTTCAGCACATTGAAATTTTGCCGGGTAAACGCGGCGCGCCGGAAGTGCAGTTAACCGGTCGGGCTGCGCAGTTGGCGCAGGGTGATCAGGTGCTGTTGAGCTTGACCGATGAACGCCGCTCCGTGGTGGCGTTCGCTTTATTCCAAACCTTGGTGGGTGGATCTTAACCGGTTCGCTGTTTAGGCGGCTGTGAGGACGCAAGGGCGTCAAAAGCGCCAGACCAGTCGGTTTGTTCGGCCCAGTTTTGTAACTCGGTCAAAGCATTCAGCAATAACCTCATTGCTTCATCCAGGCTGTCGTACTGACCTTGTTTCAACAACACTTCGGTGTGGCGGGCGGTTTGCTGAACGCGCGGTACACCGCAATAGTGGGTAGCACCATGCAAGCGATGGACTTCTTCCAGTAAGGCCTTATGGTCGTTCTGTTCGTGCAATTGTTGCAGGCGTTGGCGATCGCTTTCCAGATTACTGATCAACATGGCGAACATGTCTTTGGCCAGGTCCAGCTTGCCGCTGGCTCGTTCCAGGCCTAACGGCAGGTCAATGATGGTGGCACCTTGTAAAGCCGCATGATCGATTTCCTGAGGTGCATCTTCGTCGGGCAAACGCACCGTGGTGCCGTCTTCGCCAGCCAGCTCTGTCAGTCCGGTCCACTTAAACAGTGTTCGCTGCAATTGATCTTCGTCGATCGGTTTGGTCAGATAGTCATCCATGCCGCTGTCGAGCATGGCCTGGCGTTCTTCCGCTAAGGCGTGGGCGGTTAGGGCGATGATTGGAATATGGCGCATGGGCGCTTCTTGTTGACGAATCCGCCGCGTCGCTTCCAGGCCGTCAATGCCGGGCATTTGAATGTCCATAAAGACCAGGTCGTATTCGGTGTCGCGCAGCACTTCCAGCGCTTCTTCTCCGCTGCTAACGCCTTCAACTTGAACGCCCAGGCTGTTCAGCAGGGTGACAATCAGTTTGAGATTGGCGGCATTGTCATCCACGGCCAGTACGCGTGCCGAGGCATGTTGGCGGGGTTTATTGGCGGTGTCTTCGTTGCTGTCAAACTGGTCAGGATGCAGAACCTGGCGCAGTGCCTGGTAAAGCTGGGTATCGCGAATGGGTTTCGACAAATAGTGGTTCGCGCCTTGTTCAATCAGTTGATGACGAATGTCGCGATCCTGATGGCTGCCCAGCACCAGAGTTGGGCATTGCCAGCGGCGTTCCAGATCGAGAATTTGCCGGTACAGCTGATCGTCAACGGTTTTACCGCTGACATCGATCAGCGCCAGATCTGGGCGTTGACTATCGGATTGTTCCAGCCGGGCCATCAACTCATCCAGCGTTGCCATATCAAAACAATTCATGCCCCATTTTTCAGCGTCGTGGCGCAAGGCGAGGCGAGACATCTCACGGTCTTCGACAATGGCCAGGGTGTAACCGGTTAAGGCGTCTTGGCGCGGCGGTTGCTGGCTGTCTGGTACAACCTGAGCCTTGATGCTGAACCAGAAAGTAGAGCCTTCACCTTTGCTGCTTTCCAGGCCAATGTCGCCGCCCATCTGTTCGACCAGGCGTTTAGATATCACCAGGCCCAGTCCGGTGCCGCCGAATTCGCGGGCGGTGGATGAGTCCGCTTGGGCAAATGCCTGGAACAGCGCTTTTTGCTCAGATCGCGACAGGCCGATGCCGGTGTCCGTTACGCTAATGCGTACCGTCAGTTTGTCGCCCTGCGCCTGCTCGACCATGGTGCGTACCACGATGCTGCCAGTCGGCGTGAATTTAATGGCGTTACTGACCAGGTTGGTCAGCACCTGCTTGAGCCGCAGTGGGTCGGTAACGACCTGTTCGGGGACATCGGCGTAAAACAGTGAGACCACTTCCAGCTGCTTGGCCTGGGAGGCGGGTGCCAGCATCACCAGGACGTCTTCAATGGTTTCGTGCAGGTTGGTGGAACGGTTGTCCAGCATTAACTTGCCCGCTTCGATCTTACAGAAGTCGAGTACGTCGTTGATGATGGTCAGCAGCCCCTGGGATGACGACAGAATGGTGGACACATAGTCGTCTTGTTTTTGCGTCAGGTTGGACTTGGTCAGCAAGCGGGCAAAACCGATGATGCCATTGAGCGGTGTGCGGATTTCATGACTCATATTGGCCAGGAATTCGGTTTTCACCTGGTTGGCTTGCTGGGCTTCACGGCGCGCCATGTCCAGTTCGATGTTCTGGATTTCGATGGTTTCTAACGTCTCACGCAGATCCTGAGTGGCCTGGTCGACGTTGGATTGCATTTCCTCGTAGGCTTCTTTCAGTGTGCTGGCCATGGCGTTGATGCCGCCTTCCAGTTCACGCAGCTCACCGCTGGCATTTTCTTTGATGCGAGCATCCAGGTTGCCTTCGCGAATGGCGTCGACCGTGTCGATCATATTGTGCACCGGCCGACTGATCTCACGGCTCAGCCAGAATGCCAGGCCGGATACCACGAGCAGCCCACCAAACAGAATAATGCTGTTAATCAGAATGGTCCGGTAATGGGCCACGCGGGTGTTGGCGTAATCAAATTCGACTTCCAGCCAGCCCAGCGGTGCTGACGTCGCCACCCGCAATTGCAAGTCTGACATTTGCTGAACGGGCACCAGATACCGTTTGGTTTCGGACGAATCGAACGTCGACAGCCGATCGGTCTCTAAAATGGGGTAGGGATAGGCGGGGCCGACCATGGATGGGCCCGAGTGCAGCGTCTCACTGCCAAAACGGTCGAACAGTCTGACAGAGCGGGCGTCTCGTTCATCCAGCGCCCGACGCAACAACGCCAGGATCAGTTCGTGATTGTCGTTGGCCACAGGCATCACCAGGCCATCGGCGAGACGTTGCACCGCCGTTTCTGTCCGTTGATGGAAGGCCTGGCGTTGTTGTTTTAGGTCGCCTTGGGTAAACCAGGAAGTAAAGGCAATGCCCAGCACCACCGCAGGCGCCAGAGCAATAAAGAGGATGCGGTTCTGTAAACCGGAAGCGCGCATGGCAAAGATCCAGAATAACGTAAAGAGACTGTAATCCCCGGCGCACGGGGGGTCAATCAGGCCGCTAACCCCTCATTCATGGGGGTGCGAAAGCCAGCTGAGCGTCGTCGACAAGGTCGGCCTTAGGTTTGGCACTGAATAGGCAGTATTATAGGCGCACCAAAAACGTCAGGAGGCCAGCATGCCGTCTTACCCGACGATTGAAGATTATGTCGGAAACACCCCATTGGTCCGGTTGCAGCGCATGGGCGCCAACGGCTCCAATATCATTCTGCTAAAGCTTGAAGGCAACAACCCGGCAGGGTCGGTTAAAGATCGACCGGCCATGAGCATGATCCAGCGTGCAGAAGCCCGGGGCGACATTCAGACAGGCGATACCTTGATTGAGGCGACCAGCGGCAATACCGGTATCGCTCTGGCAATGGCGGCGGCCATTAAGGGTTACCGAATGGTGTTGATCATGCCGGAAAACCTCAGTGAAGAGCGCCGCGCCAGCATGCGTGCCTACGGCGCCCAGATCATCAGCGTGACTCAGGAACAGGGAATGGAGTATGCCCGGGACCTGGCACTGCAAATGCAAAGCGAAGGCCGGGGTCTGGTGCTGGATCAGTTCTCGAACGCCGATAATCCGCGCGCGCACTATGAATCGACAGGCCCTGAAATCTGGCGGGACACCCACGGAGAGGTGACCCATTTTGTCTCATCCATGGGCACCACAGGCACCATCATGGGTGTGTCGCGTTATCTGAAAGAGCAGAATCCGGCGGTTCAGATTGTGGGGCTGCAACCCAGTGAAGGGTCGCAGATTCCTGGCATCCGGCGTTGGCCGGAGGCCTATTTGCCGAAGATTTTTGACGCCAGCCGGGTGGATCGGATCATCGATATTGATCAGCAAGACGCCGAAGACACAATGCGGCGTCTGGCTGCCGAGGAAGGCATCTTTGCCGGTGTTTCCTCCGGCGGCTCGGTGGCCGGCGCGTTGCGTCTGGCCGATGAGGTTGAAAATGCCGTTATCGTCGCTATTGTCTGCGACCGGGGAGATCGCTATCTCTCCACCGGCGTATTTTCAGGATAAGCAGCTGCGGCCCGGGTTGACGGCCCGGTCGCTCGTTCGAATCGGATGGGTTCGGGCGCACAATGAAGAGACCTAGATGGTAAAGGTACGGGAAGACCAGCCGGTATTCAGTGACGGCACCGTCGATCTGGAATCCTGGTTGGATCGCATAGAAAACAAAGCGCCGCTGATTGACAGTGATGAGCTGGTGCGCGCCTGTCGCATCGCCCGTCTGGCCGAGCAGGAAGCCGACGAGAAAAAAAATCATTGGGGCGAAGGTGAGTCCGCCTATCGAACGGGTCTGGAAATGGCCGAGATTCTGGCCGATTTGAACCTGGATCAAGAGGCGCTGATTGCTGCCATTCTCTATCGCACCGTGCGTGAAGAAGAACTGCCACTGGATACGGTACGCGATCAGTTCGGTCCTCAAGTCGCCTCGCTGATTGAAGGCGTGCTGCGCATGGCCGCCATTCATACCCAACACAAATCCACACGAGCGTCGGTACTGGGTTCAAACGAAACTCAGGGTGAAGCCGTGCGCAAAATGCTGGTGGCGATGATCGACGATGTCCGCGTCGCCTTGATCAAACTGGCCGAACGGACCTGTGCGATTCGCGCGGTTAAGCACGCGCCAGCGGCGCGCAAATACAAAGTCGCCCGGGAAGTATCCGATATCTACGCGCCTTTGGCCCATCGTCTGGGCGTGGGGCAGTTGAAGTGGGAATTGGAAGATCTGTCGTTCCGCTATCTTGAACCACAGGACTATAAAAAAATCGCCAAGCTGCTCGATGAAAAGCGGCTCGATCGTCAGCACTACATTGAAAACGTTCAGTCCATTTTGCAGGCTGAAGTTGAGGCCGCGGGCATCCAATCGGAAATTCAGGGCCGCGCTAAACACATCTATTCGATCTGGCGCAAAATGAAGCGCAAATCGATCAGCTTTAGTCAGGTTTACGACATTCGTGCTTTTCGAGTGCTGGTGCCTGACGTGCGCGATTGTTACACCGTACTCGGTATTGTGCATTCGCTGTGGCGACACATACCTCGCGAGTTTGATGACTACATTGCCTCGCCCAAATCCAATGGGTATCGCTCATTGCATACGGCGGTGATTGGTCCGGAAGGCAAGGTCGTGGAAGTGCAGATCCGCACACACGCCATGCATGAAGACGCCGAACTGGGTGTCTGTGCGCACTGGGTTTATAAAGGCACCGATGCCAAGGGCAACACCCATTCGCGCGGCTATGAAGAAAAGGTTAACTGGTTGCGTCAGGTGCTGGAATGGCACGACGAGCTGGGTGGCATCGAGGAAATGGTCGAAGAGCTCGGTTCGGATGTAGAGACCGACCGTATTTATGTGCTGACACCCGAAGGGCATGTGGTCGATCTTGGGCGTGGTGCGACCCCCATTGATTTCGCTTATAAAATTCACACCGACGTCGGAAACCGGTGTCGTGGCGCTAAGGTGAATGGCCGAATTGTACCGCTGAATCATCAACTGAAAATTGGTGATCAGGTATCCGTTTTAACCGGGCGCGAACCCAGCCCGAGTCGGGATTGGCTGAATCCGGACCTGGGTTATGTCCATTCCAACCGGGCGCGGGCCAAGATTCGGCACTGGTTTAAATCGCTGGATCGAGATCAGAATCTGGCGGAAGGTCGCGCCATGTTGATGCGTGAATTACAACGCTTCAATCTTCCCAAGCTGGACATGGATGAAGTGGCGGTGCTGGTTAATTATAACAACGCCGACGATATGTACGCCGCCATCGGTGCAGGTGATTTGCGCTTGATGCAGGTGGTGCATGTTGCCGAAAGTCTGGCGAATCCAGACCAGCCCGATGAAATTCAACTGGGCGAAGTGACGGAGCATAAATCCAGCGGTGATCTGGTGATTCATGGTGTTGGCAATATGCTGACGTCGATTGCCAATTGCTGTAAGCCGGTGCCCGGCGACCCGGTGGTGGGTTTTATTACCATGGGTCGGGGGGTGTCGATTCACCGCCAGGATTGCGTCAATTTGTTGCAGCTGAAGAGCCGCGAACCCGAACGCATTATCGAAGTCAGCTGGGGTGGTCGCTCGCGTCGTACTTACCCGGTGGACATTACCATTCTGGCCTACGATCGAACCGGTTTGCTGCGCGACATTATGATGGTGATGGCCAACGCCAGCTTGAACGTGACGTCGGTAAATACGTTGTCGAACAAAGATGAAAGCCAGGCTGATATGAAGCTGACATTGGAGATTGAAGACATTGATGCGCTGGGTAAAGTCATGGCGCAATTGTCGAAAATTCCCAACGTGGCAGATGTTCGCCGTGCCTTTCATCAACCCCATTAAGAGTCTGTTATGAGCGAACGCCGCTACGGCTACGACGACCTCAAAACATTAATGCAACGATTGCGCGATCCAATTGATGGGTGCCCTTGGGATCTGCAACAGGATTATCGTTCGATTGTTCCGCATACACTGGAAGAAGTGTATGAGGTCATCGACACCATCGAACGCGGTGATTACCCGCACTTACGTGAAGAGCTGGGTGACTTAATTTTCCAGGTGGTTTTTTACGCGCAGATTGCGCGCGAAGAAGAACGCTTCGATCTCGACGATGTGATCCACGATCTGGTGGTCAAGTTGCTGTATCGCCATCCGCATGTATTTCCCGAAGGAACACTGGACAGTCGCGTCGATCCAGAGCAGCGGCCGGAAACTGAAGCGGTTAATCGCAACTGGGACAAACTCAAAGATCAGGAAAAAGTGAACAAGCCACAGACCAATGGTTTGCTTGATGATATTCCCCGAGCGCTGCCAGGTTTGTTGCGTGCACGAAAGCTGCAAAGCCGGGCGGCCCGCGTTGGTTTTGACTGGCCATCAACCGATGAAGTCTACGCCAAAATTGATGAAGAATTGGGTGAGCTGCGTGAAGCCGAGGTCAGTGGCGATGCCGACGCGATTGAAGACGAATTGGGTGATGTGCTGTTTGTCATGGCCAATCTGGCGCGACATTTAAACGTTGATCCCGAACAAGCCCTGCGTCGTACCATGGCTAAATTTGAACATCGCTTCGGTCACGTTCAGCAACAGGTTCGAGCCAGTGGTAGCGACTGGTCGGCGTTCAGTTTGGAACAGCTGGATGTGTTTTGGGAGGAAGCCAAGCAGCGTCCGCCTGAACCGTCTGGTTAAGCTAATCGACACTGTTTAAGGCATAAAAAAAGCCCGGCTCAATGAGCCGGGCTTTTGCGTTTTGGTCAGGCCGTTTTGGCACGTTTTTTCAGCAACGGTTTCAGGTAGTAACCGGTAATGGAGTTTGGATTTTTACTCACCTCAGCCGGCGTACCTTCGGCAATGATCTGCCCACCTTTACTGCCACCTTCAGGCCCCAGATCGACGATCCAGTCAGCAGTTTTGATGACGTCCAGGTTGTGCTCAATCACCGCCACGGTGTTGCCGTCATCACGCAAGCGATGCAGCACGGCCAACAATTGTTTGATGTCGTGGAAGTGCAGGCCCGTGGTGGGCTCATCCAGAATATAGAGTGTGCTGCCGGTATCTCGTTTTGATAATTCACGCGCCAGTTTAACGCGTTGAGCTTCACCACCGGACAGGGTGGTCGCACTCTGGCCCAGCTTAATGTAGGTCAGGCCGACGTCGATTAAGGTTTGCAACTTGCGCGCCAGTGCCGGTATCGCATCGAAAAATTCGCGGCCTTCTTCAATGGTCATTTCCAACACTTCGTGAATGTTTTTGCCCTTGTAGCGAATCTCCAGCGTTTCGCGATTGTAGCGGCGTCCGTCGCAGACATCGCAGGACACATAAACGTCGGCCAGGAAGTGCATTTCCACCTTGATCACACCATCGCCCTGGCAGGCTTCACATCGGCCGCCTTTGACGTTGAAACTGAAACGCCCCGGTTGATAACCACGTGAACGCGCTTCCTGAGTGCCGGCGAATAATTCACGAATGGCAGTAAAGGTGCCGGTGTAGGTGGCCGGGTTGGAGCGCGGTGTGCGGCCAATGGGGCTTTGATCGATATCGACCACCTTGTCGAAATGGTCCAGACCTTTGATGTCTTTATAAGGCGCTGGCGAGAGGGTGGTGTTTTTGTTCAGTTTGGCCGCGGCCAGCGGATACAGGGTTTGGTTGATCAGTGTTGATTTTCCGGAGCCGGACACACCGGTGATGCAAGTCAGCAAGCCGACTGGCAGGTTCAGAGTCACGTCTTGCAAATTGTTACCATGCGCACCGGTGATGGTGAGCTGACGTTTGGCATCGGCCTGCGTCAGCTTAGCAGGAACGGCAATCGCTTCTTGGCCGTTGAGGTATTTGCCGGTCAGCGATTTCGGGTTGGCCATGATCTCAGCCGGTGTTCCGGCCGCCACAATTTCACCGCCATGCACACCGGCACCTGGGCCGATATCGAGCACATAATCGGCGGCGCGAATGGCGTCTTCATCGTGTTCCACCACCAAAACGGTGTTACCCAGATCGCGCAGATTGGTCAGGGTTTGCAACAGCCGATCGTTGTCGCGTTGGTGCAGGCCAATTGAGGGTTCATCGAGAATGTACATCACACCGACCAGACCGGCGCCTATCTGGCTGGCTAAACGAATACGCTGAGTTTCACCACCGGACAGCGTATCGGCGCTGCGATCCAACGTCAGATAATCCAGGCCAACGTTGACCAGAAAGCTCAGTCGTTGACCAATTTCGCGCAGAATTTTGTCAGCGATTTGCGCTTTGGAGCCGGTCAGATTCAGGGTGTCGAAATAGTTCAGCGCATCGCCGATGGCCATGTGCGTTACTTCGGGCAGGTTGATGCCATTGACGAAGACATGGCGTGCACTTTCTTTCAAACGGGAACCGTGACAGCCCGGACAATCTTGTTCGGTCAGGAACTTGGACAGTTCTTCGCGCACCATCTGGCTGTCGGTTTCGCGGTAGCGCCGTTCCATATTGGGCATCACACCTTCAAAGGTGTGCTGGCGGCTGTATACCGCACCACGGCTGTTCACATAAGAGAATTCGATCTCAGTGTTGCCACTGCCTTCTAAAACGATTTTTTGAAACTTCTTGGGCAGTTTGCTAAAGGCTACGTCGATATCGACGCCGTAATGTTCGCCCAATGCCTGTAACTGGCTGAAGTAATAGACGGCGCGACGATCCCAACCGGAGATGGCGCCTTCGGCGAGTTTCAGGCTCGGATCGCGCACCACTTTGCCGCCGTCGAAATAGTGTTTCATGCCCAGACCATCGCACTGTTCACAGGCGCCGGCCGGGTTGTTGAAGGAAAACATGCGCGGTTCGAGTTCGGCGATGGCATAGCCACACACCGGGCAGGCAAAGCGGTCGGAGAACAGTAGATCCTCACCATCGCCGTCCATCCATACCACCTTGGCGGTACCGCCGGACAAGGTCAGGCAGGTTTCGAACGATTCGGCCAAGCGCAGCTTCAGGTCGTCACGCACTTTGAAGCGATCGACCACGGCTTCAATACTGTGCTTACGCTTTTTATCCAGCGCCGGGACTTCGTCCAGATCCATTACCGTACCGTCGACACGAACGCGCACAAAACCCTGGCCGCGCAGTTCGTTGAACACGTGTAGGTGTTCGCCTTTACGGTCGTCGATCAGCGGCGCCAGCATCATCAATTTGGAGCCTTCCGGCTGGGCCAATACCTGATCGACCATCTGACTGATGGTCTGGGCGGCCAGCGGTTCATCATGATGTGGGCAGCGCGGTTCGCCAACTCGGGCGTAAAGCAGACGCAAATAATCGTAGATTTCGGTGGTGGTACCGACGGTCGAACGTGGGTTGTGACTGGTGGTTTTTTGCTCGATGGAAATGGCCGGTGATAAACCTTCGATGTGATCAACATCGGGCTTTTCCATCATCGACAGGAACTGGCGGGCGTAGGTCGACAGTGATTCGACATAGCGCCGCTGACCCTCGGCATAGAGCGTATCAAAGGCCAGTGAGGATTTGCCGGAACCGGAGAGACCGGTCAGTACGACCAGTTGATCACGCGGGATTTCCACGTCGATATTCTTCAGGTTGTGGGTACGAGCCCCCTGGACGGTGATTTTGTCCATCTGTTCCTCTTGGCGTTACGGCTGCGGTCAGACACAAAAGCGAAAGTGTACTGTATGTATGTACAGAACCCAAGCGGCGCCACCGGGTCGATCTTTTCTGATAAGATGCGCGCCTTCGCACTCAGTTGGATACGCAGACAGCCCCGTCATGGCTTTCAATTCCCTGGAAAAACGCGCGCTCTTCGGGCTGGGAACACTCTATGCCGCTCGTATGTTGGGGCTGTTTATGGTGTTGCCGGTGCTGACGCTCTACGGCCAGCACTTAGTCGGCGCCAGCACTCAGACACTGGGGTTGGCGCTGGGCATTTATGGTGTCACTCAGGCGCTGTTACAAATTCCTTTAGGCATGTTGTCGGACCGATTCGGTCGTAAGCCGGTAATTCTCGCCGGACTGTTGGTGTTCTTTGCCGGTTCGGTGCTGGCGGCGTTGGCCGATGATGTGATCTGGCTGATTGTTGGTCGCGCCTTACAAGGCAGTGGCGCCATTGCCAGTGTGGTGTTGGCCTTGTTGGCTGATTACACCCGCGATGGTGAACGCACTAAGGCCATGGCGATCGTCGGCGCTGTGATCGGTGGATCCTTTGTCTTGGCGGTGATGGTCGGGCCCTGGCTGGCGGGTGGTTTTGGCTTGGCTGGACTGTTCTGGGCGACCGCTGCGCTGGCGTTGTTGAGCATGCTGATTCTGCTGTGGTTGCCGCAACCACCAGCGCCGGTGGTGCATCGCGAACGTCAGTGGCGAGGCAGTCAGTTGGGCGCGGTGTTGCGCGATCGTCAGCTAACGCCACTGAGCTTGGGCATTTTTTGTCTGCACCTGACCATGACTGCCTTGTTTGTTGGCCTGCCGGTGATGCTGACGCGTCAGGGTGTGGCGCAGGGGCATCTGGGCTGGATATACGCGCCAGTGATGGTGCTGTCGTTTGTCGCTATGGCGCCGTTGATTATGATTGCCGAGCGCCGTCGCTTGCATGTGCCCGTGTTGCTGTTTGCCGCGGCGCTGGTGTTGCTGGCAACCTTATTGCTGGGTTTGAACCGCTGGGTTGTTTTGAGCGTTGCGCTGACCTGGTTGTTCTTTGTGGGCTTTAATCTGATTGAAGCCAGCTTGCCGTCCTTGCTCAGTCGTCGTGCTCCGGCGGATGCGCGCGGCACCGCGATGGGATTGTTTTCCACCGGTCAGTTCCTGGGCGCTGCCTGTGGTGGTGTCCTGGGCGGTTGGGCCTTCAGTCGCTTCGATCAGGTCGGTATAGCGGTGTTGGGCGCGACCCTGATGGCACTGTGGATGGCGGTGCTGTGGCTGGCTGAGCGCAGCCCGGCTGAGCATCGCTCCGACACTGGGGCTGGGAGTGATTCCACATCGACGGCAAGCCACAATTGACCACGGCAGAGTCCGCCGTGATGATACACACAATTCAGAAGTAAGAGGCGGCCCGGACGGCTGCTATCAAGCGCTTAACCTACAGGATATTGATCATGGCTAAAGGTACGGTAAACAAGGTCATCATTCTCGGGCGGCTGGGGCAGGACCCAGACGTTCGGGCAACCGCATCAGGCACTCAGGTGGTTAACCTGAATGTGGCAACCAATGAGCTGGGTCCGCAGGACGAGCAGGGCAATCGCCAGGATCAGACCGAATGGCACCGCATTGTCATTTTTGGTCGCATGGCTGAAACCGCTGCCAATTATCTGCATAAAGGGTCGCTGGTTTACATTGAAGGCCGTCTGCAGACGCGCAAATGGCAGGACCAAAACGGTCAGGACCGTTACTCCACTGAGATCGTGGCCCGGGACATGCAGTTTGTTGGTGGCCGTAATGACGGTGGCTCCGGTGGCCAGTCCAATCAAGGCGGTGGTTTCGGTGGCGGCCAGTCTAATCAAGGCGGCGGCTTTGGTGGCGGTCAACCTCAATCGCAACCTCAGGGCGGTTTTGGCGGTCAGCAGAACACTGGCGGCTATGGTGGCGGTCAACCCAATCAGGGGGCTGGTTTTGGTGGTGGTCAGCAGCCGGCACCCAGCCAGCCAGCGCCACAGACCGGCTCGCAGCCGGGCAATAACAATTTCGACGACTTTGACGACGATATTCCTTTCTGAGGTCGCTTTGTGAACATTTTGGTGACCGGTGCTGACAGTCAGGTGGGTCAGGCCTTAAAGCGTTTGTTGATCAGTCGGGAAGTCGCTTTTGTCGCCGTTGAACGAAGCCAGTTAGATATTACCGATCCGGCCGCCATCGCGGCTTGTCTGGACGAGATGTCGCCGGATTATCTAATTAATACCGATGGGTTAAACGACGCCAATCTGGCCCAGCAGGATTCGGTGGCCAGTTTTTCACTCAATCGTGATGGTCCGGCTTTGTTGGCGCAGGCCTGCGCTCAGCGCGGTATTGGTATGGTGCAATTGTCATCAGAGCGTGTATTTGATGGCACCAAAGCATCGGCCTATGTGGAAACCGATACCCCCAATCCGCTGTCGGTACTTGGCGACAGTCAGTGGTCGGGTGAACAGGCGATACGTGCGGCCTGCCCGCAACATTTGATTGTGCGGACGTCCTGGGTATTCGGCCCGGATGGCAATAATCCGTTGACCCGGCTGCTTGATCAATTAACCGATCGTTCGGTACTGAGTCTGTACAACGATCAGCAAGGCTGCCCGACACCCGCTGCCGATCTGGCACGGGTGATTTTCGCCATGCTGGAACAGGTTGATTGCCACGTGGATCCGCCGCTGTGGGGGACTTACCACTATGTGGGCAGTGACCGCACCGACTGGCGAACCTTTGTTGAAACCGTGGTCAAAACCGCGAAATCCTATGTCGATGTCAGCGTCGAGCAGCTCTCGGAAATGGCGTTGACCGATGCGCCGGAAACGCCGGTGCAACGACCGGTTAACGCCGAGTTGAGTGCTCGTAAAGTGTTGGCGACCTTTGGCATTAAGCAACAGCCTTGGCGCCGTGGTATTCAGGATGCCTTAAAAGCTCTGTATGAGAGTCAGGTAGAGGATACCCAGTGAGGCTGATACGCACCCTGATGCTGGTCCTGGTGGTGGTCGCCGCTGCGCTGGCTGGTTCGTTCTGGTGGCTGACGGAAAGCGACGATGCGGTACCTCGTACCATTATCCCGCTCAGTGATCTGCGCAAATACCGCCAATGGTTGGAAGACTATCATCCGGCTCGCCTGGTCAGTGGTGAAACCTATGGCATTGTCGTCGCCGAGGACGATATTCAGAAGCTGGCCATTTTGCTGGCGTCGACTCAGCCACGCCTGGCGCACTCTCAGTTTCACGCCGATGTCTCTGAAGAACAGCTGACTCTGGATGTCTGGTGGCCCACTGGGGTGCTGGATCGTTATCTGCCGCTGCAATTCCGCTGGCGCCCGCAAGCGCCGTTTTATCTGGACCAGTTGAGTATCGCGGGTGTTCGTTTGCCGTCTTATCTGCTGGAGCGCGTTAATCTGCGCCTCGCAGCGATTCCTTCCGTCGCAGACGCCGAACGTTTGTGGCGTCAGCTCAACCCAAGTGTGACTCTGTCCGAGGGGCAAATCGCTGTAGAAGTGGTATGGGATGACCCGATGATGGCTGAGTGGATGCAACGCTTTGCACCTTTCTGGTCGGACCCTCGCCAGGTCGAACAACTGCGCGATGAAGTGCTGTGGTTGGGTGACTGGTTTGAGCAGCAGGATGCATTTCGTATCCCACTGCGCGTGGCCATGCGGGCTATGTTGTCGCGGCCGGACTTTAACTGGGATGAGCATGCCCCGGCGATGCTGGGTGCGCTCAGTTATGCCGCTCTGGGATCGTCATCCGGGCTGATTCCTGGCGAAGACTTGCCCGCGTTGCCATTTAAGCGACTCACGCTGCAGGGGCGTTACGATCTGGCTCGACATTTTGTGCTGGCGATGTGGTTGGGCACTCAGATGTCGCCTCAGTCGGTGCTGGAGTTGGCGGTGTATAAAGAATGGTCTGACGCGCTCACACGCCCCACCGGATTCAGCGCCGAAGACATGGTGGCTAATGTTGCGGGCCTGGAAATGTTAGTCTGGTTGCAGTCATTGTCGGCACAAGAACGTAAAGAAATCGGCCCGCTGACCGATGACAGTCTTATGCCGCCGGAAACATTCTGGCAGCCCTGGATGCAAGAAGGCGAAGTTCTGACCGAAACCCAACTGCGTGAGCTGGTGTCGTCAACACGCGACTGGCTTGCCGGAAGCCCCTTGTATCGGCCCTGAGGCCGGGCTGTAGCGACCGGTTTATCGAAGAGTACTCCTGAGCGTCAGTCGTCAACTTCGGTTGGACGTAGCGGGAGTCAGTGGAGGATGCCTGGCGATGGCCAGTATCGAATTCAGCAAGTTACGCTTGACCACCGGTCTGAGTATGAAACTCGAGGTGGAAGGCGGTGACAGCAAGCGTCACAACATCAATCTGATCGGCTATATTCCCGGGCGTACCGTTCTGGTGACAACCCCCTTGCTGGGCGAGCATCGGCCTTTACTGTTGCGTAAGGATCAAGGTGTGATCGTGCGCTTTTTCTCCAATAAGAGCGCCTGTGCGTTTCGCACTCAAGTTGCCCATATCTGTACCACTCCGGCGTATTACCTGCACCTTGCCTGGCCCGACCGTGTTGAGGCCGGTGAGATTCGTAAAGCGGAGCGGGTGCTGGCCAATATGCAGGTCACCATCGTCAATCAAAGCAGCACGACGGGTGAACGGGGTACCGGTGCGATTGTCGACTTATCGACCACCGGTGCGCGCTTGGAAACGCTGCAGGCATTGGGTAAGCCGGGCGATATTTTGTTGCTGACCTCGAAAGTGACGGTGGGCCATGTCACTCGAGTTATTTCCATCGAATCGCAGATTCGAGCGGTGCTGGATCGACGCGAACTGGCCAACAGCGCGGCGGCTTACGGGATCGAATTTAAATACGTATCTGACATCGACTTTCTGGCGCTGCAGGCGTTCGTTAACGCCCAGATGGCGCGCGGCGCTGAGCGTTAATGCCGGCGACCGTCTCAGTTGTCGCGTGCGATCGCCAGTTCAGCCAGGCTCGCCAGCGCTGTCTTGTAAGGACTTTCCGCGAAACCATCGAGCTGTTGCAAGGCGTCTTCCACCTGGCGGTGGGCCTGTGCTTTAACGTAATCGATGGCGCCGCAGCGGTGTACGATGTCGAGAATGGCGTCTAGGTCATCCAGGCCGCCTTTGCGGATGGCTCGCCGAATCAATTGAGCCTCGCTCTCAGAGGCCTTCTGCATGGCGTGAATCAGCGGCAGCGTGGGTTTGCCTTCGGCTAAATCATCCCCGACGTTTTTCCCCAGCTTGGCAGCATCACCGTCGTAGTCGAGCACATCGTCGATCAATTGAAACGCCAGGCCAAGCTTGAGTCCATAGGTCGCCAGTCGTTCGCAATCGGCATTGTTTTGCCCGCTGAGCAGTGCACCGGTTTCGCTGGCGGCCTGAAACAGAATGGCGGTTTTGCCTTTGATTACATCCATATACTGAGCTTCTGTGACATCCGGGTTGCGCACGTTCATTAACTGCATGACTTCGCCTTCAGCCAGTGTTCGAGTCGCAACCGCCAAGCGATTCATCACCGACATCTCGCCAATCTCGACCAGCAATTCAAAGGCGCGGGCATAGAGGAAGTCACCCACCAATACCGAAGGCGCATTGCCCCAATTGGCGTTCGCGGTGGGTTTGCCTCGGCGCATATCAGAGGTATCGACAACATCGTCGTGCAATAAGGTGGCGGTATGGAGGAACTCGATAACGGTTGCCAGCTTGTGATGGCGGTCGTCGATGCCGCCACACAGGCCAGCACTGAGCAGTGTCAGTAACGGGCGCATGCGCTTGCCGCCACTGGAAATGATGTGATCGGCAATCTTTTCGACCAAAGGGACTCGGGATTCCAGTTGCGCCAGTATGGTTCGGTTAACAGCGGCGAAGTCATCGGCAACGACAGTGAAAATGGCGTTCTGGTCCATGTGGCGATCGGGTCCTGCTCTGGCTGGATAGGGCGGCTAGCTTAACAGGGCGGAGCGACGGCGTCAGGCTGGACTGACTGGGTTGAACAGTTTCGTCGCAATCGGGACAAAACGGGCTTGCGCAGCAGGGGGGTTATCCGTACAATTGCGCGCCCTGATCGATCCGCTTCATTCCCTGTCATAGGGTGCTCCCAGCGTAGGCGTTGCCTTTAGCAGCAGGTTTTAAGTAATGAGGTCGGTGCGGGTCGGACACATTCAGATGGAGAATCCCATGTACGCTGTAATCGTAAGTGGCGGTAAACAGTACCGCGTCAGTGAAGGCGACACGCTGAAACTGGAAAAAATTGAAGCCGAAACCGGCGCTAACATCGATTTTGATAAAGTGTTGCTGGTAGCGGATGGCGATAAAATCACGGTGGGCGAGCCTGCTGTGAAGAGCGCCAAGGTTTCTGCCGAAGTGGTGGCTCATGGCCGTCACAAGAAGGTGAAAATCCTGAAGTTCAAACGCCGTAAGCATCACATGAAGCAGATGGGCCACCGTCAGTGGTTCACTGAAGTTAAGATCACTGGTATTTCAGCATAACGGAGAGAAACCATGGCTCACAAAAAAGCAGGTGGTAGTACTCGTAACGGTCGCGATTCCGAAAGTAAACGCTTGGGCGTGAAAGCCTTCGGTGGCGAAGCCGTTTCTGCTGGCTCTATCATCGTTCGTCAGCGTGGCACTCGTTTCCACGCCGGCGATAACGTTGGCATCGGCAAGGATCACACCTTGTTCGCTAAAGCCGACGGTAAGGTGGAATTCACCATCAAGGGCAAAGAAAAGCGCAAGTTCGTCAACATCGTCGCTTAATCGACGGTTCTAACGCTCTTGCAAAAAGCCCTGCCTTGCAGGGCTTTTTTTATGTCCAGCGATGGACGCTAGACTGTCATAATCAACGTATCAAAATGCCGCGCCAGTGGCGCACACCGCATTCAACCAGAGGTTGCAGCGAACGATGAAATTTGTGGACGAAGCCAGTATCAGCGTCGAAGCCGGTAAAGGTGGCAGTGGCTGTGTCAGCTTTCGGCGCGAAAAATTCGTCGAGAAAGGCGGCCCGGATGGTGGTGACGGTGGTCACGGCGGCAGTATCTGGGTGAAAGCCGATGATGGCGTTAACACCCTGATCGACTATCGCTTTACCCGTCGCTATAAGGCGGAAAACGGGGAGCCGGGCAAAGGCCGTGATATGACCGGTCGCGCCGGTAAAGACACCACCTTGATTCTGCCGGTTGGCACGACGGTCATCGACGCTGATACCGAAGAGGTGCTGGCCGATCTGCGCAGCGCCGGTGAAACCGTGAAAATTGCCCAGGGCGGCTATCGCGGCGTGGGCAATACCCGTTTTAAATCCAGTACCAACCGCGCACCGCGTCAGTTCACCAAAGGCACACCGGGTGAGTCGCGTAATTTGCGTCTGGAATTGAAAGTGATTGCCGACGTCGGTTTGCTGGGTTTGCCCAATGCCGGTAAGTCGACCTTGATCCGCTCGGTCAGTGCGGCCAAACCCAAGGTGGCCGATTATCCTTTTACCACCATGGTGCCGAATCTCGGTGTGGTGCGTATTGATGATTCGCGCTCCTTTGTGATGGCCGATATCCCGGGTCTGATTGAAGGCGCCTCCGAAGGCGCTGGCCTGGGCATTCGCTTCCTGAAGCATTTGGTGCGTACCCGTGTCTTATTGCATCTGGTTGATCTGTACCCGGTGGATGAATCCGACCCAGCGGTTAATGCCCGTGTCATTGCCGAAGAACTCGAAGCTTTCAGCCCGGCATTGGCACAGCGCGAACGTTGGCTGGTGCTGACGAAAACCGATCTGTTGCCGGACGATGAACGCCAGGCGCGCATCGATGCGGTGATTGACGCCTTGGATTGGGACGGCCCGGTATTCGCGGTTTCGGCGTTGTCCGGTGACGGCACCCAGGCGTTAACCGCTGAGTTAATGAATTGGTTGGAAGCCGATGATCAGGCGCTGGCTGACGATCCGGAACGATTGGAAGCCGACGTTGCCCACCGCGATGAAGTGGAACGCGAAGCCCGTGAGCGCATTCAGTTGCTGGCTCAGCAGCGTCGTGCCAAGCGAGCCAAAGATAACGATGACGACGATGATGACGATCACGAGGTCGAAATCATTTATGCGCCTTGAGCGCAGCGCTATGATGCCGCTGTCTAACGCTTAGAGGAGAACGCCGGTGGGCAGTTCCCGGCAACGACATTCGGCGCTGACCAAGGGTCAGCGTTGGGTGATAAAAATCGGTTCGGCTTTGTTAACCAACGATGGTCGTGGCCTTGATGAAATCCGCATTCGCCAGTGGGTGGCTCAGATGGCCAGTCTGCGCGAGCAGGGTGTGGAAATCGTTTTGGTGTCTTCCGGCGCGGTGGCCGCTGGCATGAATCGGCTGGGCTGGACGACTCGTCCGGAGTCAATGGAGTTGTTGCAGGCTGCGGCGGCTGTGGGTCAGACCAAACTGGTGCAGACTTATGAGGAAGATTTCCAGCAACACGGTCTGCACAGCGCCCAAATTTTGCTAACGCACGACGATCTGTCTGATCGACGTCGTTACCTCAACGCGCGTTCAACGTTGCGCGCCTTACTGGCATTGCCAGTGATTCCAATCGTTAACGAAAACGACACCGTCGTGACCGATGAAATTCGCTTTGGTGACAACGATACGCTTGGCGCGCTCGTTGCCAATCTGGTCGAAGCGGATGCGCTTATTTTATTAACCGATCAAGACGGTTTGTTCGACGCCGATCCTCGTACCAATCCCAATGCCCGCTTGATTGAGCATGCGTTAGCCAGTGATCCGCGCCTGGCCGGTATGGCCGGCGGCGGCGGCGTTTTAGGTCGCGGTGGAATGGCCACTAAGGTGCGTGCAGCGAGTCTGGCCTCACGCAGTGGTGCGGTCACCGTGATCGCCGGTGGCCGGTTGGACGATGTCCTGCTGCGCATTCGCGCGGGTGATGCGCTGGGTACCGAGCTGATTCCGGATATGGAACCCCTGGTGGCGCGCAAACAGTGGCTCGCTGGTCAGTTGCAGACCAAAGGTGAAATATCGCTCGATGCCGGTGCCTGCCGGGCATTGTTGGAGCAAGGTAAGAGCTTGTTGGCGGTTGGTGTTACTGCCGTTAAGGGGCGTTTTCAGCGGGGTGAATGCGTGTCTTTGCTGGATGAATCCGGACGCGTGATTGGTCGTGGTTTGTGCAATTATGACAGCGATGACGCGACGCGGTTGATCAAGCAACCGTCGCGCGAATTTGAGCGCATTTTGGGCTTTATGGCCGAGCCGGAGCTGGTGCACCGCGATAATCTGGTATTGCTATGACGGCTATCCATGACGAATACCGGCGCTGTGGTTGGTGCAGCGGTGACGCCCTTTATCAGGCCTACCACGATCGGGTTTGGGGGCGGCCGGTTCGCGACAGTCGCGAACTCTTTGCCAAGCTCTGTCTGGATGGCCAGCAAGCTGGGTTAAGTTGGCTGACGATCTTAAAAAAGCAAGATAACTACTATCGTGCCTTTGCCGATTTTGACCCTGAGGCAATTGCCGCTTTCAGCGATGAAGACCTCGCTGAGCGACTCACTGATCCGGGCATTGTGCGTAATCGACTTAAAGTGGAATCCATCCGTCGTAACGCGCGAGCCTATTTGGCGATGATGGACGCCGGCGAAGATTTTGCCGTTTTTCTGTGGTCATTTGTTGGCGGTCAGCCAATCATTAATCGTTGGCAGCGTTTGGATCAGATTCCGGTCTCTACCGATGAAGCGCAAGCCATGTCCAAAGCACTGAAAAAACGTGGCTTTAATTTCGTTGGGCCAACCATCTGTTACGCCTTTATGCAGGCCACGGGCCTGGTCATGGATCATTTGACGGACTGCCATTGTTTCGAGGCGTGCGATGCCGAAGCAAGGGCTTTTGCGCCCGTTGTGGCAAAGTCATGACTTTCGACGGCTGCGCTTAATCGTGCAAAACCGTACAATCGCGCCGTCGAAATTGGCTATTGAGTTTTATTGATGCGGCATAAGCCCCCATTTTTGCCCCCGGCGCTGGGATTGCTGGTGATGCTTGCCATCTTTGCGCTGCATTTCATCATGCCACTGGGAATCTTATTTCCGTATCCCTGGAATTTTATCGGCCTGCTGCCGGTCGTTATCGGCGCCTTGTTGAATATCGCCGCAGACCGTGAGTTGCAGCGGGCCGGTACAACGATCCAACCCTTTGAACGCCCGACCTCCTTGGTCGATCGGGGCGTTTATCGTCTCAGCCGTAATCCCATGTATCTGGGGTCCATTAGCATCGCCGTTGGTCTGGCCATCTGGGTCGGCTCACTGTCTTCCTGGGTCGTGCTGCCGGTGTTTATATTGGTGCTGTACTGGGTGTTTATTCGTTACGAAGAGCGAGTGCTCGAACAGGAGTACGGTGCCAGTTATCAGGCATATTGCCAGCGGGTTTGTCGTTGGTGTGGCCGTTGCGAAGATCGCCAAGAGCGCGATCGTTAAGTAGCATGGGCACTTTGCTGCTCAGGCTTCGCCAAGGATAATTTCAGCATGTGGTTTCGTTTACTTAACGTCTATGAACGCCTGATCACCGAGCGTGCGCCCTGGTTGATGCTGGCTCTGGCCCTGGTTGTGGGCTTTCTGGGTTATCAATCGCGGCATTTTTCGCTGGACGCATCGGCGGAAAGTCTGCTGTTAGAAAATGACCCTGATCTGGAATTATTCCGCACCATCTCCGAACGATATGGTTCTCAGGAATTCCTGGTCCTGACGTTCACCCCCGAAGATTCACTGTTCACAGAACAATCACTGAATACATTGAGTGAGTTGCGCGATGAACTGCGCCAGCTGCCGACGGTCGAATCGGTGGTATCGGTGATGGATGTTCCATTACTGTCTAATCCGCCGGTACCGATGACCGAATTGGTCAGTAATATCAAAACGCTTGAAGATCCCGAAGCCAATCTGGACATGGCGCGTTCGGAACTGGCTAACAGCCCGCTCTATGTCAATCTGCTGTTGAATCTGGATGCCAATACCACCGCATTGCAGATCAATTTCCCGCGCGATGAGATTCAGGACCGGCTGCTTGAAGAACGTGAAACGTGGCAGGCGTTACGCGACAGCGACTCGCCAGACTTCCGAGAAGAAACGCTGGAAGCGGTAGAGCTGGCGTTGCAGGAACGCCGCGATGAGCGCTCTCAAGCCATTGGTGGCGCCATCGATTCGGTGCGTTCGATCATGACCGAGTACGACGAATACGGCGAGCTGCACTTAGGCGGCGTACCAATGATCGCCGATGACATCATTCGTTTTGTGCGCAGCGACTTAATTACCTTTGGTCTGGGTGTGCTGTTCTTATTGATTGCGACCCTGACGGCAATTTTCCGTCATCCGCGCTGGGTGGTCATGCCGATGATTTGCTGTGGTGTGGTGGTGGTTGCCATGCTCGGTATTCTCGGTTGGGGGCGCTGGCCGGTGACGGTGATCTCCAGCAATTTCATTTCCCTGCTGCTGATTCTGACGCTGTCGATGTCGATCCATTTAATCGTTCGATATCGCGAATTGTTGCGTCGTCATCCGGACTGGGAACAGCCGCAATTGGTCACGACGGCCGTGCGCCGCATTGCGGTTCCTTGTCTTTATATGGCACTGACCACCGGTGTTGCCTTTGCCTCTTTGTTGTTCAGCGGCATACGGCCGGTTATTAACTTTGGTTGGATGATGTCGCTGGGCATCGGTGTCGCCTTTATCGTCACCTTCTTATTGTTCCCGGCGATGATGGTCTTGCTGGGTAAAAATCAACGCACGGGTGAAAGTCGCAGTGGTGGCGCCGCCAGTCGCTTTTTTACCCGCCTGACACTGCGTTCAGGAGGTTGGATCTGGGTGGCGAGTATCGCTTTGGCGGGATTGACGCTCGTGGGTGTATCGCGCCTGGTGGTGGAAAACAGCTTTATCGATTATTTCGGTGAGAACACCGAAATTTATCAGGGCATGACGGTGATCGATCAACGCCTGGGCGGCACCACACCCTTGGAAGTGTTGATTAATTTCCCGGGCGAGGCGTCGTTGCAACCGGCTGAAGGCGTCAGTGAATCGGACTTGGACGAGGCCGCCGAAGACATGGCGAATATGGAGCCGTCGTCCGATGATGGGTTTATCGATGACTCCGAAGGTGCTTTTGTCGAAGAAGACTTTCTCAGCATGGATGGCGGCCAGGTCGGGTCTTTCCAAGACGACTTTGGTGGCGAAGACGACCCTCAGAAATACTGGTTTACCAGCGATAAAGTTGAACGCATTCGGGCGCTGCATGATTACCTGGATGCCCAGCCGGAAACCGGCAAGGTCATTTCACTGTCGACCATGGTGACCATCGCTGAATCCTTTAACGACGGCGAACCCCTGAGCAATATTCAACTGGCACTGCTGTACTCGGTCATACCCGCAGAATTTCGTGCGCTGGTGATCGACCCTTATGTCTCGGTTGAGCACAACCAGGCACGCATCAACGTGCGCATTCTTGATTCAATGGATGGTCTTAAGCGCGACGCCTTGTTGGAACGCATTGAAACCGATGCGGTAGAACAATTGGGTTTTGCACCCGACGAAGTGCAGCTCAGCGGTATGATGGTGTTGTACAACAACATGCTGCAAAGCCTGTTCGATTCGCAGATTAAAACCCTGGGCGCGGTCTTTGCCGGCATCATGCTGATGTTTTTATTGCTGTTCCGCAGCCTGAAGCTGAGCCTGATTGCGATGGCACCGAACCTGCTCGCGGCCGGTTGTGTGTTGGGTATTATGGGTTGGTTCGGCATTCCTCTGGATATGATGACCATCACCATTGCAAGCATCACCATTGGTATTGCAGTGGACAATACCATTCATTACATCGTGCGTTTCCGGCGTGAATTTGCCAAAGATGGTAAGTACGTTCGCGCCCTGAAACGCAGCCACGATTCGATCGGTAAAGCGATGTACTACACCTCCTTGACCATCATTCTGGGCTTTTCCATTTTGATGTTGTCGAACTTCCGGCCGACGTTGTATTTCGGTTTGCTGACGGCACTGGCGATGGTCGTGGCGCTGGTTGGCGCACTGACCTTGTTGCCGCGTCTGATCGTGCTGTTCCGGCCGTTTCCAACACCGCAGAACCTGACGCCGTCCGACGATTAAGACGGACGGCGTACCGGTTCAGAATGCGGATGAGCCAACAGAGTCGGGTCGAGTAGCGACGCCAGCTCCTCCTGTGACACATCGGTCATCTCAGCGGCCACCTCAATAATCGGGCGTCCATCTTTATAGGCCGCCTTCGCAATGTCGGCGGCTTTTTGATAACCCACCACCGGATTCAGTGCGGTCACCAGAATGGGATTACGGTGCAACGGTTCTTCGATGGACGTCTTATTCACGGTGATTCCGGCAATGGCTTTATCGGCCAGATGTTGGCAGGCCGTTGTCATCAAAGCCATACCTTGTAACAGATTGCGAGCGATCAAGGGCAGGCTGACGTTCAGCTGGAAATTACCCGATTGCGCGCCCAGCGTAATGGCTGCATCAAAGCCAATTACCTGATACGCAGCCATCAAAACCGCTTCGGGAATCACCGGATTGACCTTACCGGGCATGATCGATGAACCCGGTTGCAGTGCCGGTAATTCCAACTCAGATAACCCCGCCAATGGCCCGGAGTTCATCCAACGCAAATCGTTGCTGATTTTAATCAACGTCGCCGCTAAACCCTTCAAATGGGACGATAATTCCAACGACGCATCCTGGCTGCTGATGCCGTAAAAGGCGTTGTTGTGCGGACAGAAATCGCTCTGCAATTGCTGGTTTAGGTGAGCACAGAAACGTTCGGCGAAACCCTTGGGCGCATTGATGCCGGTGCCGATGGCCGTGCCACCTTGCGGCAATGCTTTCAGTCGGGTCAGACATTGCTGCAGTCGGCGTTGACTGGTACTTAACGCTTCGCTCCAGGCGGAAAATTCCTGCTCCAGAGTCATCGGCATGGCATCCATTAAATGGGTGCGGCCGGTTTTAACGACATCGCGAAACGCCTGACCGCGTTCATCAATCACATCGCGCAATTGGGTAATGGCAGGCAGTAATTCACTTTCCACTGCCAGGGCACTGCTGATTTGGATGGCCGTGGGAATGCTGTCGTTACTGCTTTGGCTGGCGTTAACGTCGTCGTTGGGGTGGATCGTCAACCCGCCAGCCTGATTGGCCAGGTAAGCGACCACCTCGTTGACGTTCATATTGGTGCTGGTGCCAGAACCGGTCTGGAATACATCGATGGGGAATTGCGCATCGAAATCCAGTGAACGGGCTTTTTCGGTAGCGGCGACGATGGCATCGGCGCGCTCTTGTTCCAGCGTTCCTAATTCGGCGTTAGCACGCGCCGCTGCCGCTTTGAGGCTGAGCAGGGCGTCGATGAAAGCGTTTGGCAGGCGTTCGCCGGAAAGTTGGAAGTTATCCAGAGCGCGAGCAGTCTGGGCACCATAGAGGGCATCGTCAGGAACCTGCAGTTCCCCAAAGCTGTCGGATTCGGTACGCATGACAGAAATCTCCACTGCAATTGATACAGCCAAGATTTTGGGGGTGAACGTGGCAAGTCAAGGGCGACCGGTGTCGCCCTGAAGAGATAAAGGGGTTTAGAGGTCGGCCTGACTGTCGAGGCGATTGACTTCGAAGGCACGCACCCGACGGTTATCAGCGTTGATCACGCGCACCATCAAGTCACCCAGGGTGATGGATTCATCCCGCTTCGGAACCTTGCCGAATTTATGCATGACAATGCCACCGATGGTATCGAATTCTTCATCGCTGAATTCGGTTTGGAAGTGATCATTGAAATCTTCGATCGGTGTCAGAGCCTGGACCAGGAAGCCGCCGTTGCCGTTGGGGCGGATGTTGGCGTCGACGGCGTCATCGTGCTCGTCTTCGATTTCACCGACGATTTCTTCCAGCACGTCTTCGATGGTGACCAGGCCAGCGGTTTGGCCGTATTCATCGACCACCACCGCCATGTGATTGCGGTTAGAGCGGAAATCTTTGAGCAGAACGTTGAGGCGTTTGCTTTCGGGGACGAAATTCACTGAGCGAATCAGGCTGGTCAGCCGAGCCTGCATTTGGTCGAGTTTGAAGCCCGTTTGCAGACCGAGACCCAATAAGTCTTTGGCCAGCAACACACCGACGACTTCGTCAGAATTTTCGCCCAACACCGGAAAACGGGAGTGGCCGGATTCGACGATTTTTCCCAGCCAGTCTTCGATGGTTTCGTCGGTTTCGACACTGACCATCTGCGAGCGGGGAATCATGATGTCGCGCACATGCATGTCAGAAACGTTCAACGCGCCTTCGATGATCTTAAAGGCTTCATTGTCCAGGATGTCTTTATCCTGAGCGTCTTTGAGGACGCTGAGCAGATCTTCGCGATCCTTGGGTTCCCCGGTAAAAGCGTCTGCCAGTCGATCCAGCCAGGATCGCTTCCCGGGGTTGCTACTCGTGGGTCGTTCGTCGCTCATGGCGCCATTGTTCCTCTGTTGTTACCGGACCAGCCCGGTGGTTTGGCCCTACAGACTGTCGGTGGCGTCCGGCAGCAAGTAGGGGTCGGGCAAGCCTAGATCGGCCAGCACACGACGTTCAATATTTTCCATGATGTCAGCGTCTTGCGGGTCAATATGGTCAAAACCGAGCAGATGCAAGGCGCCGTGAATCACCAGGTGAGCCCAGTGTTGCTCAGTCGTCTTACCTTGCTCGGCGGCTTCGCGTTCCAAGACCGGTACGCAAATGACCAGATCGCCTAGCAAAGCCTGTGCCTGTGCGTCGTCAATGCCCGGCGGCAACTCAAACGGGAAGGACAACACGTTGGTGGGCTTGTCTTTGCCGCGATAGTCTCTATTCAGGCTCTGGCTTTCCGGTTCATCGACCATGCGAATACACACGCTGGCGTGATCGCGATAACCGGCCAGCACCTGTATCAGCCAGCGCTCAAATTGGGCCGGTTGCGGCAGATGTTCGCCGCTCGTGGCCCGTTGCAGGTCCAGGTCGAGTTTCATGCCTGCTCGTGCGCGTCGTAAGCATCAACGATGCGTTGCACCAACGGATGGCGCACCACATCTTTGGAGCCAAATTGAGTGACGCTGATACCGTCAACCCCGCCTAATACGTCCAGCGCATGCGCCAGACCAGAGCTCTGGCCGCGCGGCAGGTCGATCTGCGTCGGGTCGCCGTTGATCACCGCGGTGGAACCAAAACCGATGCGCGTTAAGAACATCTTCATCTGTTCGCGCGTGGTGTTCTGGCTTTCATCGAGAATGATGAAGGAGTTACTCAGCGTGCGGCCGCGCATATAGGCCAAGGGCGCGACTTCGATGACGTTGCGCTCAATCAGGCGATCGACCTTCTCGAAACCGAGCATCTCGTAGAGAGCGTCGTACAGCGGACGCAGATAAGGATCGACTTTCTGGCTCAGATCGCCGGGTAAAAAGCCCAGTTTTTCGCCGGCTTCGACCGCAGGTCGCACCAGGACAATGCGTTTGATCTGGTCTTTGCTCAGCGCATGGACGGCACAGGCAACCGCCAGGAAGGTTTTACCCGTACCGGCTGGGCCGACACCAAAATTGATGTCGTGCGTCAGCACATTGTGCACATAGCCGCGCTGGTTAGGTCCTCGCGGTTTGATGACCGACTTGGGCGTGTGCAGCACGTAGAGTTTCTGATCGTGCGTCTGCTCTTCCGGTTGCTTCAGTGTTTCCACTTCGGAAGCTTGTAGAAAGAGGTTGATGGTATCCGGCAGCAGATCACGTCCGCCTTTGGTTTCGCGGTACAACCGTCTGATGATGTCTTCAGCGGCTTGCGCAGAACCATCGTCACCCTGAACTTCAAAGCGATTGCCACGATTGAGCACTCGCACGTCCAGGCGTTCTTCGATCTGCTTGAGGTTATCGTTAGCCAGGCCACAGAGGCTGGCCAGTCGCTGGGGGTTGTCGGGTTGCAGCTCGAATTGACGCTGACCCGATGCCGGGGCGTCGAGCCCGGCCAGGGACGGGTTAGTCAAAGTAGGTGAAGTCCTCTAATGGGAGTTGGGTCTCGGTCAAGGATACGCCGCGGTACGAGGCTGTCAAAATGCCATTCGTCTAAAAAACGTTCGTTTTATAGCGCTTGGTTTGATCCAGCCACTCATCAGTACGCCAGGTCGGCGTTGACGACCTCGCCGCGTAATGAATTGGAGTACGCCTCGGTGATTCGCACCTGGACAAACTTTCCGACCAAATCGTCTTCACCATCATAGCCAAAGAAAGTTGGGCGGTTGTTTTCGGTGCGACCCTGCAGCTCGTTCGGGTCTCGTTCAGACGGACCAGTGACCAGCACGATCTGGGTAGAACCAACCATGCGACGACTGATCTGTTGCGCCTGTTGAGTAATGCGTTCTTGCAAAATGGCCAGCCGCTGCTTTTTCACCGCTTCCGGCGTGTCGTCCTCCAGGCCAGCGGCCGGTGTGCCAGGACGCGGGCTGTAGACGAAACTGAAGCTGTGATCGAAGCCGATGGTCTGAATCAGGTTCATCGTCGCTTCAAAATCGGCCTCTGTTTCACCGGGAAAACCGACGATAAAGTCCGATGAGAAGCTGATGTCCGGGCGGTTCGCGCGAATACGCTCCATCTTCTCGACGTATTCAGTCGCGCTATGACCGCGCTTCATCGCGGCCAGAATATTGTCGGAGCCGCTTTGTACTGGCAAATGCAGGTGACTGACCAGTTCCGGTACGTCTTTAAACGCATCAACCAGTGAATCGGTGAATTCCACCGGATGGCTGGTGGTGAAGCGAATGCGGTCGATGCCGTCGATCTGCGCCGCCAGGGTGATCAGTTCGGCCAGGTCGGCCTCGCCGCCGTCGTGGCGGGGGCCACGATAGGCGTTGACGTTCTGGCCAAGGAAATTGATTTCACGCACACCCTGAGCCGCCAAGTGCGCCACTTCGGCGATCACATCATCGAACGGTCGGCTGACTTCTTCGCCTCGCGTGTAGGGCACGACACAGAAAGTGCAGTACTTGGAGCAACCTTCCATCACTGAGACAAAAGCCGAGACGCCATCGCTCTTCGGCGCGGGCAGGTGATCAAATTTTTCAATTTCCGGGAAGGTGACGTCGACCATGGCAATGCGATTGCTGCTGGTCGGGGACTGATTGTTGGCACCATCGAGCATGGTCGGGAGGCGGTGCAGTGTCTGCGGGCCGAAGATCATATCCACATAAGGTGCGCGCTCGGAGATGGCTTCACCTTCCTGAGAGGCCACGCAGCCACCCACGCCAATCTTTAAATTGGGGTTTTTCGCCTTTAAGCGTTTCCAGCGACCGAGTTGGTGAAACACCTTGTCCTGCGCTTTTTCGCGAATGGAGCAAGTGTTCAGCAGCAAGACGTCGGCGTCTTCGGCTGAGTCGGTCAGCTCATAACCGTGGCTGTCGCCGAGCAAATCAGCCATGCGGGCTGAGTCGTACTCGTTCATCTGGCAGCCATGGGTTTTGATAAACAGCTTTTTGGTCATGAGATCCGTGGTGGTCTTCGTTGTCAGTGCATATTGGGGGCGGCGATTATACGCCTTCATCCGCTTCGACCCAACCATCGATTACGATGGTTTTTGAGGGTCTCTGCGGGGTGTTGGCAGGCATTGAATACGCGCATCAGCGCATCCATATTGAGCGCAATCCCATTCCTATTGTAATGAGGCTGCATGACCACGCCCCAAGCCATTTACCGTGTGTCCTTTATTAATCAGGACAAGGTTTACGAGATTTACTGTGCGCGCATCTTTCAAAGCGAACTCTATGGGTTTATCGAAGTGGAGGAATTGTTGTTTGGTGAGCGCAGTCAGGTGTTGGTCGATCCCGGTGAAGAGCGGTTGCAGAAGGAATTCAGCGGCGTCAAACGCAGTTTTATCCCAATGCACGCCATTGTGCGCATCGATGAAGTGGAGAAAGAAGGGGCGGCCCGCATTCGTGACAGCAAAGGCGGGCCGGTGATTCAGTTTCCAGCCAGTGGACCGCGGCGCTCGGAATAACCGCCGTCTTTACCGGAAGTTGCCAGTATCCGGCTGGAACTCGACCCCTGCCGGACTATACTGATTCCAAAGAGCGCTGCTTCGAGTGCTCACAGGCCAGGTGAGGTAAGAGCCATGTCCGCATTATTGCTCGTTGTCAGTTTGATTGCGTTGGCGGCACTGATGATTGCGCCGACGTCGTCCCGGACACCGGAGCCGATTCGTTTACCGGTTGAAGATCAGCGTCAGCAACGTCGCCCACGCCGTTAATCCTATGACCTCGGCCGCTGCTGACCCACAGCGCCAGCAGCGCCAAACCAACGACCAGTGGTACGGTCACCCAGATCAGCGTGTTCCAGCCAAACTGGAACAAAAACCAGCCAGCACCGAGCGATGCAATCGCCTGGGTGCCAAACACCAGAAAATCATTCACCGCCTGAACCCGAAAACGCTCCTTGCCAACATAGGTGCGCGGCAGCAAGGCGGTGCCTGCCACAAACAGAAAATTCCAGCCGATACCCAGCAAAATCAGTGAGCCGCCGTAGTGGCCCAGGCTGCGACCGCTTAGACCAACCACGACCATGCCGGCGTAAATCACCAGGCCGGTCACCATCAGCACCTGCGGTCCGAAGCGACGGATTAGAGTGGCGGTTGCCAGCGATGGCAAAAACATGGCCAGAATATGCGCCTGAATGGCGCCTTTGGTCATCGACAGGCTGTGATGATCGAACTCATGCATGCTGATTGGTGCGGCCGTCATCACCAGACTCATAACACTGTAGGCGACGGCACCGGATAGTAGCGCCAGCCACAGCAGTGGTTGAGCCAGGAGCCGGGCCCAGGGGCGACCGTCAGCGTCGGCGGATTCAGCGACCATAACCGGGTCGCGAAAGCCAAAAGCCAGCAAACAGGTGCTGACCAGTTGCAGAGCCGCTAACAGCAAAAAGGAACCGGCGTATGGAGCCGCCGTCAGCGACTCCCCGCGGGCGCCTGCTTCCGGCCCGACGATGGCGGCGAAGATGCCGCCGAGCAATAACCATGAAACAGCTTGGCCATGGCGCTCAGAAGTGACGCTTTCCATAGCGGCAAAGCGGTACTGGTTAACGAAAGCAATGTTAAAACCCAGGCAGGCGGTGGCCAGCAGCAACAGCCCAAAACTGGCCTGGTTCAACGCCAGAAAACCCAGTAAACAACCGAAAATTGAGACGGCATTGCCACTGAGAAACCCCAGCCTGCGCCCGAATTTTTGCATCAGCAGTGAGGCGGGCAGGGTGCTGAGTGCGGTGGCAAGAATCAGCACAGCCACCGGTAAGGTGGCTAACTGAGGACTGGGTGCTAAGCGAGCACCGACCAGGCCACCGATCAAAATGACGAGTGGCGCGGATGTCATGGAGAATGCTTGAGTAGCAATCAAGATCCAAAGATTACGGGGAATGGCTGACATCGGGGCTTCCAAACAGGGTAGAGCGCCAGACTAAAGCTTCTCGCAGCGTTAAGGTCAAGCAAAGCGTTGGCGACTTTTTGACCGCTGCGTATAATCGCCGCGCGATGAAACTTGGATACTAGAAGGTGGGCGCCTTAATGCGGTTGGTGAGACATCAATACATCCTGGCACTGTTAGGCGCGGTTGCATTGCTGTGGTTGCCCGCTCGTGCCAATGACGTCGCGTTACTGGAAACCGATCTGCCGGATCTGACGCAAATTGCGGATGTTGCTACGAAAAAGTCGCAATTCATTGAGTTTTTGGCGCCTCGTGTTCAGGCTGAAAATCAGCGTATCGAGGCGGAGCGCGCCTGGTTATTGCAGATGCGTGATCAGGCAAACGCGGACGTGCCGTATCAGTCCTGGCAGAAAACTCTGTTGACGCGCCTGGGCCGCTATTACGAAGTCGAGGCCGCCCCTGGCACCCAGGACTATTTTGAACACATGTTGCACCGCGCCGACATCTTGCCGGTGTCACTGGTATTGGCTCAGGCCGCTAAAGAAAGCGGTTGGGGTACCAGTCGTTTTGCCACTGAGGGCAACAATTTATTTGGTCAATGGTGCTTCCAGACCGGATGCGGCCTGGTACCGACTGGTCGCCCCGAAGGCGAGCGTTATGAAGTCAAAGCCTTCGACAGCATTGCTCAAGCGGTGTCGGCTTACTACCGCAATGTGAATACGCACGAACCCTATCTGGCGTTGCGCAATATTCGCTCTGAATTGCGCTACTTGTCGTTGCCATTGGAAAGCGACACTCTGGCCTGGGGGCTGGAAAGTTATTCGATTCGCGGCGAAGCCTACATTCGTGAACTGTCCGAATTAATTGACTACAACGATCTGAAACAGCACGACCTGCCTGCCTATTACGCCCTCAATTGAGCCAAGGGGAAGTGATTCAGAAGCTCTCTACCTTGTGCCCATGAGGGAAAAACCGTACAAAGGTGCCTTTGCCAGCCAAGGTGATGTTTTATGTTCAGTGGCATTGTCCAGAATTCCGCTCCGGTGCGCATTGAGGCGCGCCATCAAGACTTATGGACGCTGTCTGTACCGCTGACTCCTGCCCAACGGGAAGGTCTGACGCCCGGTGCCAGTATTGCGCTGAATGGCACCTGTTTGACGGTCACTCAGGTCGACAATGCCGGCCGTGCTCATTTCGATGTGATGATGGAAAGCCTGAGGGTGACCAATCTGGGGGATCTGAACGACGGCGACCCAGTGAACATCGAGCGCGCTGCCCGCTTTGGTGATGATATCGGTGGACACGTCATGTCCGGGCATATTCAGAACATGGTGCCGGTGCTGGAGATTGAACGGCCCACCAATAATTGCGTGATCTGGTTCGGCATTACCCCTGAGCAGCGGCGTTATCTGTTTTCCAAGGGCTTTGTCGGCCTCAATGGCTGCAGTCTGACCATTGGTGACGTGCTTGAAGATCGTTTTAATGTCTTCCTGATTCCCGAGACGCTCAACGTCACCACCTTTGGTGAAGTGACCGTTGGGGATCGCATCAATTTAGAAGTCGACGCCCAGACTCAGGCCATTGTCGATACCTTAGGACGCATGCGCGCAGCGGGTGAATTGTGATTGTTGAACAGGCACCCTCATCGGAACTGATCTGGCAATGTGTCGACTTTGACCAGCTTGATATCCGCACACTCTATGAACTGCTGGCCTTGAGAATGTCGGTCTTTGTGGTCGAACAGAATTGTCCTTACCAGGAATTGGACGGCAAAGACCAACAGGCCTGGCATGTACTGGGCTACCGCCAAGGGCAATTAGTCGCCACGACGCGCATTCTGGCGCCAGGCGACAGCTATGACGGCGCAGCGAGCATTGGCCGGGTGGTCAGCGCGCCGAGTGAGCGTGGTACAGGCCTGGGTCAGGCGTTGATGCAAGAGTCCATAACCGCCTGTCAGCGACTGTTTCCGGAGTACCCGATCCGCATTGGCGCTCAAGCACATTTGGAGGCCTTCTACGGTCGCTTTGGTTTTATGACCAGCAGCGCGGTCTATCTTGAAGATGGCATTGCCCACATCGAAATGACCCTCGCTGCGGGTGCATAATGAGTGCTACTTTCCCTTCGGTCTGACAAGAGGTGGCCGTGGATATCCCAGCCTTCCACCAAGCGTTAACTGACCACATCCCCCCGTCGCGGTTGATAACCGATGCGGCCCGGCGGTTCGCGCTGGGCACCGATGCCAGCTTCTATCGCATGACGCCACAGTTGATTGTTCAGATCGACAGCGAAGCGGAATTATTGATCGTATTGGAGCAGGCTCGGCGATTTTTGGTGCCGCTGACATTTCGGGCGGCGGGCACGTCGTTGTCCGGTCAGGCGGTAACCGATTCGGTGCTGGTGATGCTGACGTCGAACTGGCGCGGTTGCCGGATCGAGCCGCTCGGCGAGCGAGTGCACTTGCAACCTGGTTTGATCGGCGCTCAAGCGAATCGAAAGTTAGCATATTTTGGCCGCAAGATCGGCCCGGATCCGGCCTCAATCAATGCGTGTCAGATAGGCGGTATTATCGCCAATAACGCCAGCGGTATGTGTTGTGGCACCCGCCATAACAGCTATCACACCCTGGCCGGCATGCGTCTGGTGCTGGCCGATGGAGGGGTTCTCGACAGCCTCGACCCAGACAGCGTTCGAGCATTTCGACGCAGTCACGCCCGCTTGTTGAAGGGGATATCAGATCTATCGCTGCGCCTGAACCGCAGTTCAGAGCTGGCCGAGCGCGTGCGCCATAAGTATCGGTTAAAAAACACCACAGGCTATGGCCTGAATGCGTTGCTCGATTTTGAGGACCCGATCGACATTCTGACGCATCTGATGGTGGGTTCAGAAGGGACCCTCGGTTTTGTCAGTGAAGTTAGCCTGAACACCGTGCCTGACTGGCCACATCGTGCATCGGTCATGGTGGGTTTTGATAATCTGAGCCATTGCGCCGAAACCGTCAGTCAACTGAAGGCGGCGCCGGTGGATGCGGTGGAGTTGCTCGACAGCCGGGCAGTGCGTGCTGTGGCCCATATGGATGGTCTGCCTGCCTTTGCCCGGCGATTACCGGACCCGGGTGGCCTGCTGTTGCTGGACGTGCGGGGTGAAACCCTCGAGCAGCTCGATCTGCATTGTCAGGCCGTACAGGCAGTGCTGGATAGCGCAGGCGTTAATCACAGCACCGGCTTTACCCGTGATAAGCGCCGTATCGACGCCTTCTGGACCCTGCGTAAGGGCACCTTTCCGGCGGTGGGCGCTCACCGTGCCGTTGGCACAACGGCGGTGATTGAAGATGTTGCATTTCCGGTAGAACGTCTGGCCGAAGGCGTCGCGACTTTGCAGGCCTTGTTCGATCGTCACGGCTATGAAGAGGCCATCATTTTCGGCCATGCGCTGGAAGGCAATCTGCATTTTGTGTTCACTCAGGGGTTTGATGACCCCTCCGAAGTTCGTCGCTACGAAGCCTTTATGGCCGATGTTGCCGATGCCATTACCGGTACGCTGGGTGGTTCGCTCAAAGCTGAACACGGTACTGGACGAAATATGGCGCCTTTTGTTGAGCAGGAGTGGGGTAAAGACGCTTATAAGCTCATGAAGGCGCTGAAGAAACTCTTTGATCCGCAAGGTTTGCTCAACCCCGGCGTGATCATTAACGACGATCCTCAGGCCCATCTGCAGCATCTCAAATTAATGCCTCAGGCTGATCGCCTGGTCGATGCCTGTATTGAATGTGGCTTCTGTGAGCCGGTGTGTCCGTCACGTGAACTGACCTTAACGCCGCGACAACGCATCAGTCTGCATCGTGAAATGCAGCGACAAAGGCGGGAAGAAGGCCTGGCCGATGGCTGGCAGGACCGCTTTGATCACCAGGCGGTTGATAGCTGTGCTGCCACGGGTCTGTGCGAAGCTCAGTGCCCGGTGGGTATTAATACGGGCGAATTGGTGTTGAAGCTGCGCGCTGAACGCAACCATCGTTATACCCGACTGGCCCGCGCCATGGGGCGTCACTATGCGGCGCTGGCCAGCATTACCCGAGCCGGCTTATGGACGGCGCGGTCGATGCAACGCCTGACCGGTCCGCAGCGACTGGAGCGTTGGTCTGGGGCTGTTCGCAAGCTCAGTGGTGGTCGTACACCTTTGTGGTTGTCGACCTTACCTGGCCCAGCACGCCCGGTTTATGCGCCCAATCGAACGACCCGCCCCAGTGATCGAGAGGTACTGGTGTATTGGGCCTCTTGTGTTTCCCAGACATTTGGTGCGGCGTTGGATGATCAGAACCGGTCCAGTTTGCCGGCTTCGGTGTTGAGCGTGCTGCGTAAAGCGGGGCTGAATGTGGTGATGCCGCAGCCAACGCGCGGTCTCTGTTGCGGCCAGCCGTTTCAATCCAAAGGGCATTTCAGCATTGCGGAACAGCAGCGGCAGGAACTGGTGGACGAGTTGTGGGAGATTTCCAGCGGTGGGCGTTTCCCGGTATTGGCCGATACCAGTCCGTGCAGTTTGCGAGTGCGGGAAGCCGCCAGTGAGCGCGGTATTCAGTTCTATGACAGCGTTGATTTTATTGACCGCTTCTTACTCGATCGCTTGCATATCGAGCCCGATCCTCAGCGCGTGGCGGTTCACACCACCTGCAGTGTGCAGCGTCAGGGTATCGCGTCCAATCTGGCGCGAGTTCTTGATCGGCTGACACCAGACTGGGTGCAGCCCGATGGCATGGCGTGTTGTGGGTTTGCCGGTGACAAAGGCTTTACCCAGCCAGAACTTAACGCTTCGGCATTACGTGGGCTGGGCGACGCTGTCAGTGGCTGTGCCTATGGCATTTCCACCAGTCGGACGTGCGAAATTGGCCTGAGCCGCCACAGTGGTCTGACGTATCTGTCGTTGTTTGAGGTGCTGGATCGGTTGTCACAACCGCGAGAAGAGACCGCCGCCGTTTAAGCGGCGGTCCAGTTTCAGGCTTTCAGAAAGGGATTGAGAATCCAGCCCAACGGACCCGTCAGTTTAACCGGGGCTTCAACCACCGACAGGATCAGGCAGTCTTCGTGAGCGTCGGCTTGAGGGGAGTGGGTGTCTTTTCCGCTGCGGCGAATAAAGTCGCCCTCAGCATATGAACCCAGCTGATCTGAAAAACCGCCTTCCAAAACCACGCTGATTTCTTCACCGCGATGCTGATGATTCGGCACTCGGCCGCCGGCCTTCATATGATGCAAGCCGATGATCAGGTCGCCGTCGTCCAGCAAACGCGTAACGCGCAGGTTCTTCATGGGCTGATTCCAGTCCAACTGTTCCAGTGAATCAGGCATCAAAGTGGCCAGCGCTCGCGGAAAACGCGAGGGCGCCTGCGGCTTAGCCGCAGGCGCCGAAGACGGCGCTGGTTCGCGTTCAATACGCTCCATCAAGCTCGCAAAAGCCGTATTGGCCACGGGAGCCGGAGCTTGTTGTTCAAACAGAACAGCGCTGGTGCTTTCCAGTTCGCTGAGCATTTGCCGACACTGTGTGCAGTAGTGCAGATGCACCGAGATGGCGATGCTGACGCCGGCACGGCAGCTTCCGGCGGCAAACTCCACGAGCTGGTCGGGATGTGGATGCCACTGGGTCATAGGTCAAACGCCTCCAAAGAGAGTTTTAATTTCTTCATAGCCAGTCGAACCCGGCTTTTAACGGTTCCCAGAGGTAAATCCATTTCTTCTGCCACTTCCTGGTGACTCTTGTCCTCCATAAATACTTTGGCCATCACCTGACGCTGATCGACCGGCAAGTCAGAAAGGCGATCTCGTACCTGATCTTGCACGCGCGACTGACGCACTTCACCGAACAAGTCAGAATCGGCTTCTAATTCCCAGATGTCGTCAGCCGGCAAATCATTTTGGTGTTTGCGCAGACGGCGCAGCATGTCGATGCGTTGGTTACGCGCAATGGTGAAAATCCATGTGGAAGCCGCCGCTTTACGGCGATCGAAGGTGGCGGCTTTGCGCCACACCGCCAACATAACTTCCTGCACCAGTTCATCGGGCAGGTGATCACCGCTGCGGTTTAAACCGGAAGACAGAGCGAACGCTTTGATCAGCGGTGCGAAATGATTGAACAGTTGTTCGAACGCCGGAACGTCCTGGCGGCGAGCGACGGCTTCAAGGCAGTCTGACCACTGTTGAGCCGCCTGGCTGGCTTCAGTCATGTTGCTGGCTTTCTTGGCTGAAAGTATCGAGATTACAGGGGCGCCCGCCATATGAGAACCTGTTGTCGGTTGATATGGCAGCGATTTACGTTGATCCATGGCCATTGGATCACTGCAATGGCCAGACTCCGATCAGGATTGCTCGGACAGGCTTTCTCGAATCCACTTTAACAGCCGTTTGCTCTGCTTACCGGCGCGAACCGGCGCATCGTCAATGTCCTCTGGCTGTTCTTTGCGTGCAGCGCGCACCAAAGCGCGGAAGGCTTGTCGCTCGGTCTCGGGGAACTGCTCGAACCAGGCGGCTTCTGCATCGCTGTCGCGCAGTAAGCGACTGCGCCATTGTTCGGCCTGATTTTGCTCGCGTAAGAAAACTTCAGAAGACGGGTCGAGCCGGTCCAGCGCCAGTTGAATGCCGTCGATGTCTTCATCGCGCATCAATTTGCCAATGTATTGCAGGTGGCGACGACGGGCCTCGTTTTGAGTAATGCGGCGGCTCTCATCAATGGCGGCCTGCAGCGTCTCGCTGGTAGGCACGGTCGCCAATTGATCGGCGCGCAGCGTGAGCAAACGCTCGCCAATGGCTTGCAGGCGATGCATTTCCTGTTTCATCTGGGTCTTGCTGACCCATTCGATGTCTTGGTCGTCGTTGTAATCGTGGTTGTGGTCAGACATGAGTAGCGCGGTGTCTCCGCCGGGCCAGGTTTGCAATCGCTGTTTACAGCAGGAACAGGGCGGCCAGGCTTAGGAAAGTCAGGAAGCCGACGACATCGGTGATGGTCGTCAGCACGACGGTGCCGGCCAGGGCCGGATCAATGTGCAGCGATTTTAGAAGAAAGGGCAGGGTGGCACCAGCACAGACGGCCACCAACAGGTTAATAACGATGGCAGCGGCGATCACCAAGGCCAGGTCTGGGTCCTGATACCAGCCGATGGTGATGGCACCAATGATGCTGGCCCAGAGCACGCCGTTCACCGCGCCTGAGCCCAGTTCGCGGCTGATCAGCCAGCCCAGGTTGTCGCGTTTGACGTGACCCGTGGCCATGCCGCGAATCATCACTGTCAGCGTCTGGCTGCCGGCGATACCGCCCATGCTGGCAACGACCGGGCTGAGTACGGCCAGCGCGACAATCTGCGCGATGGTGGCTTCGAACTGGCTCATCACCGCGGCGGCGATAAAGGCGGTCAGCATGTTGATGCCCAGCCAGACAGCGCGCGTGCGGGTGGTGCGGATGACCGGTGCGAAGATGTCGTCTTCTTCGTCCAGACCGGCCATGCTCATCACAGTGTGGTCAGCACTGTCCCGTATCACATCGACGACGTCGTCAACGGTGATGCGGCCGAGCAAGGTGCCGGTGTCGTTGACCACGGGCGCGGAAACCAGATCGAGGCGTTCGAACCGGCGCGCCACCTGATCTTCGTGCAGGCTGGCCGGAATGCCCTCGATGTCGTCCTTCATGATCTCCCGCACCTTGGTTTGAGGCGCGTGAGTCAGCAGTTTGGTGATCGGCAGCAGGCCGACATAGCGGAACTGACGATTGACCACCCAGAGCGAATCCAGATGATCAGGCAGCTCCAGACGACGCAGATAACGCAACACCGTTTCAAGAGTGACGTCTGCGCGCACCGTGATCAGGTCGGTGTTCATCAGACCGCCGGCAGTGTCTTCCGGATAAGCCAGCAAGCCTTCGACGGTCGCCCGATCGGACGGCGGCATCAACGACAGAACCTGGTGCGTAACCGGTTCTGGAATCTGTTGCAGTAAGTCGGCGAGGTCGTCGTGGTCGAGATCCTGAGTGGTCTCCAGAATCTCGTGGGCGTTCATCTGCGCCAGAAACGCTTGTTGCAGGTCTTCATTCAGGTGCGGCAGCACCGCGCCTTGGCGTTCCTCACTGAGGAAATCCCACAGCAATTCCCGAATTCGGCCCGGTGAGGACTCAAGAATATGGGCCAGGTCAGCTGACGCGAGGTCTTCATCGCAGTAGCGCTGTACCCGATCCAGATCGCCCGCTTCCAACGCCTGTAACAGAGCGGCGCGGTCGTGGTCGTGCTGTTCCAGGTGCGGCGTGGTTGGCATGGGGTGTCCCGGTTGCCGAGGTAAGCGATCGAGGAGGAGTGTAGCCTTTAGTTCAAACGGGAATAAAGAGGTCGATTGGTAATCCTGAAATGAAAAACAGGCACAAGCCCGTTATTCAGCTTCGCCAAAGCGATCCTGCACCAACGCCAGGATGGCGGTCCAGGCTTCGGCGGCATCGGGACCATCGATGTCTACCGTCAGGTCGCTGCCTTGACTGGCGGCCAGCATCATCACCGACATGATGCTTTTGGCATCGGCTTCACGACCGTCCTTGCGCAGAGTGATGTGGCTTTCATATTGGCCTGCCACGCCCACCAGTTTGGCGGCAGCGCGCGCGTGCAGTCCCAGTTTGTTGATGATAGTGAGTTGTTCTTGAATCACGCCTGGTCATTTCCCATGTCACGGTGGCGCAACTGAACGTTGGCGTTGCCACTGGCAAAGGTTTGGTGCAGCTGCTCGGCCAGGAAGACACTGCGGTGCTGACCGCCGGTGCAGCCGATTGCTACGGTTAAGTAGGAGCGTTGGTTGGCTTCGTATTGATGCAACCAGCGGTCGAGGAAGCGGCGGATGTCTTCGAACATCTCAGTAACCGCCGGGGAGGCTCTTAGGAACGCCTGAATGGGTTCGTCTTTGCCAGTAAACATGCGCAGCGATTTATCCCAATACGGATTCGGCAGGCAACGCACATCGAACACGAGGTCGGCATCACGCGGTACGCCGTGTTTAAAACCGAAGGATAGAAACTGCAGCGCAATGCCGCCTGGTTTATCGATCAGTCGCTGGCGAACCTGATCGCGCAGTTCCTGCAATGACAAACCACTGGTGTCGATTTTCAAGCTCGCCAGGTTGGCCACCGGAGCCAGTAATTCGCCTTCCACAGCGATGGCTTCCGCTAACGACCGGTCGGCGTTGGTGAGCGGGTGCTTGCGTCGTGTTGCGGAGAAACGTTGCAGCAATATGGTTTCTTCGGCATCCAGATAAAGAATGTCCGGCTGCAATGTTTCCGGCAGAGATTTCAAAATGGCTGGCAAGCCACTGATGGCATCTGAAGCAACCCGCGCGTCGATACAAACGGCGACGTCCGGCTGAGCGGCACTGGCCGTCATCCAGTGAACCAGTTCGGGCAGCAGCGCTGGCGGCAGGTTGTCGATGCAATTGAAGCCGGCGTCTTCGAGCGCGTTCAGGACGGTACTCTTACCCGAGCCTGAGCGTCCGCTGATGATGACCAGCCGGAAGTCGGAATGAGCCATGGTGATTAGAGGCCCTGGATAAAGTGCTGATACAGGGTCTGGCTGTCAGTCGCCTGGCGCAGTGATTTAACCAGGCCACTGTCGTTGAAGCGTTCAACCACTGCGGCAAGCAAATTGAGGTGGTCGTCGGTAGCGGCTTCAGGGACCACCAGAACAAACAACAGATCGACCGGCTTTCGGTCGGGCGATTCAAAGTCGACGGCTTCGTCAAGTTTGGCCAGCGCAGCAATAGGGCGGTCAATCTGAGCCAGGCGACAATGAGGCACGGCAATGCCCTGGCCTAAACCGGTGGATCCCAGGCGCTCACGGGCAATCAGTTGATCGAAAAGATCGACTTCACCGACCCCGTCGAGTGAGGCGGCTAATCGTTCGGCGAGACTTTGCAGAACGCGTTTCTTGCTGACGCCAAACGCGCCTGTATAGGCGCGTTCGACACTGAGGACCTGGTCCAGTTGAATCATGGTTAACGAGAGTTCCCGTGCATGCGGTCGACCGTTTTTTCCTTGTGCTTAAGCAGTTGGCGATCGAGCTTGTCAGTGATCATGTCGATGGCGGCGTATAAATCATCGTGTGCAGCGTCGGCGTGCAACTGAGCCCCCTTGATGTTGAGCGAAGCTTCCGCTTTTTGCCGGTTTTTTTCAATACTGAGCGTTACCTGGACGTTGCCAATCTGATCGTAGTGCCGCTCCAGCTTTTCCAGCTTGGAGGCAACATAGTCGTGGAGAGCTTCAGTAACTTCGACGTGTTGACCGCTGATGTTGACTTGCATAGTCCGCTCCTCGTGCAGTGACAATGATTCAGGCCATGGGGTGGCCCGCTTCCTTCAGGTCTATCCCTCGATTCAGTCTAGCTCCTGATTCAATCTTTGCGGTGAGTCGCGGCCACTTCAAGTTGGTGGTCGCACAATAATATGATCTAAATCAAACTCTTACGTTCGTTTGACGGGGGTATGTGCATGGCCTCTCGGTACTTGGCGATGGTGCGTCGCGCGACCTTGATGCCCTGGTCACCCAGTAAGGTGGCAATCTTGGAATCGCTCAGCGGTTTGCGCGGGTTTTCAGCCGCAACCAGCTTGCGAATGATGGCGCGAATGGCGGTACTGGAGCACTCGCCGCCACCTTCAGTACTGACGTGGCTGGAGAAGAAGTATTTGAGTTCAAAAATGCCGCGGGGCGTGTGCATGTATTTTTGAGTGGTGACCCGCGAGATGGTGGATTCGTGCATTTCAACGGCCTGGGCCACATCGTGTAAGACCAGTGGCTTCATGGCTTCTTCGCCGTGTTCAAGGAAGCCGCGCTGATGTTCAACGATATTGGTGGCGACCTTGAGCAGGGTTTCGTTACGGCTTTGCAGACTTTTAATAAACCAACGCGCTTCCTGAAGGTGATCTTTCAGATAGGTGTTGTCGCTGGAATTATCGGCGCGTTTGACCATGGAAGCGTAGGATGCATTGACCCGTAATTTTGGGGCGATGTCTGGGTTTAATTCGACCAGCCAGCGATTGTTTTTCACGTCTTTGCGCACGATGACATCGGGGACGACGTACTCGTCTTTGCCGCTTTCGATCTGGTTGCCAGGCCGTGGGTTCAGGCTTTGAATTAACAGAATAACGTCGCGCAGTTCATTTTCTTTCAGGCGGGTTTTGCGCATCAACTGTGCGTAATCCCGTGCGCCCAGCAGATCAAGATGATCTTTGACGATTTTCAGGGCATCGTGGCGACTCGGTGTTTCTTCCGGTAGTTGGTTGAGCTGAATGCTCAAACAGTCGGACAGGTCACGCGCACACACACCGGCGGGATCGAAATGCTGAACGCGGCGCAGTACCGCTTCCACTTCGTCCATTTCCAACGGGTCGTCTTCGGTCGAGAGGGTGTCATCCAGACCTTCAAATATTTCCTCCAGCGTCGACTGCAAATAGCCTTCGGCATCGACACTTTCGATGATGGATTCGGCGATCAGTCGATCGCGATCCGTCATGGTAGTGAGGTTAAGCTGCCAGTTCAGGTGATCCCAAAGCGAATCGGTGGTGCCGTAGACGTTTTCAAAATTGAAGTCGTCATCGCCGGACGGTAAACCGTGACTGGTCGGGGTGTGGGTGTAGATATCATCCCAGGAAGAATCGACCGCTAAGTCATCGGGAATGTGTTCCTGGATTTCCATTTCCTGACGATTATCGGAATTGTCGGTCAGGCTTTCCGCTTTGCTGCTATCGCCGTTTAGAGAGTCACCATTAAGGGATTCGCTGGAATTGGCAGTGTCGTGTTCGCCGTCATTGCTGTTGCCGCCGTCGTCTTCGCGAACTTCCAGCATCGGATTGGTTTCCAGCGCCTCCTGAATCTCCTGCTGTAAGTCCAGGGTCGACAGCTGCAGGAGACGAATGGCTTGCTGCAGTTGCGGCGTCATCGTCAACTGCTGACTCATTTTGAGTTGTAAGGAGGTCTTCATAGAGGTGTTAATACGCCTTTGGGCCTGTTAATTACAACGAGTCCTGACGGGAGATTGCCGTCATAGCCGGAACTGGTCGCCTAAATATACCTCACGCACGGTGGCGTTGTTGAGTACATCCTCAGCTGTTCCTTCAGCGATGATATGTCCGTTGCCAACGATATAGGCTTTTTCGCAGATATCGAGCGTTTCGCGCACGTTGTGATCGGTGATCAAAACGGCAATACCGCGATCGCGCAGATGATGAATGATGCCTTTGATGTCACCCACGGAAATCGGGTCGACACCGGCAAAGGGTTCGTCGAGCAACACCACGGCCGGTTCCATGGCCAGAGCGCGGGCGATTTCAACGCGTCGCCGCTCGCCACCGGACAGCGCCATGCCGAGGCTGTCGCGGATATGGGTGATGTTGAACTCTTGCAGCAGCGATTCCAAGCGGTCATGACGTTCACTGCGCGACAGTTCTTTGCGCGTCTGCAAAACGCCGAGAATGTTATCAGCGACACTCAGCTTGCGAAAAATGGACGCTTCTTGCGGTAAGTACCCAATGCCATGACGAGCTCGGGCGTGCATTGGCAATTTTGAAACGGCGGTATCCCCGATGTAGACCTCGCCGTTATCCGCCGGTATCAGACCAACGATCATATAGAAGCAAGTGGTTTTACCGGCTCCGTTGGGACCGAGCAGGCCGACAATTTGACCCGGTTCAACGCTCAGGCTGACATCGCGCACAACCGGGCGTTTGCGATAACTTTTAGCCAGATGTTTTGCGTGCAATAAACTCATTCAGTCCACCGCTCCTGGCTGAATGACCCAGGTTGCCTGCGGGGCTTCCGGGTTTTCGGTTTGACTGCGAACAGAACGCACGCTGAGCGTTTCCTCGACCAGATTGTATTGAATGTATTCCGCCTGAATTTCACTGTCGTTCTGTTCCAGGCGACCACCACCTTCGGTAATGATGATGTCTTGCTGCGGCCGGTATTCGATGCGCTGACCCTCAACGCGGATCAGTGGTTCTCCGACATTCGGTTGTTCCTGGTAGCGCGCGGGTTCGCCACGTGCCTCTAAAAACTCAATGATGCCTGTGGCCGGGTCTCGGGTGACATCCAGCGTGTCCGCCCAAACTTCCAGGCTGCCTTGTTTGAGGTGCACGTTGCCTTGGAAATGGGCTTCGCCGCTGCCACTGCGAAACGCGCCTTGGTCGGCCTGAATGGTCATCGGCTGATTGCGATCTTCCGGCAACGCCAGAACCGCCGTGCTGCACAGGCAGACTGCAGTGGCAATGAATGCCTTGCGCCAACGCCGCTTGGAATCAGTCGACTTCATAGTGAATGACTACCTCAGATTGCAAAGTAAGGACGGGATCATCCGTCGTCAGGTCTGCATTAAATCCTACGCCGGTGGCAACCTGCGGACCCTGGGTGAGTCTAACAGGCTCAGGGGTGCTGACGAAGTCGCCATTTTGCGTGACCTGGAGCCAGTCGGTGGCCAATTCCCAGCGACTGATATCGCTCAGTTCGTGAACACGGACCGTGTCTTCGAAAATGGCATCGCCGTTGTTGAACAAGGTGGCGGCCTGAGAACGAATGGTCCAATCCGGACCGTTATCACGAATCAGGCGTACGTTTGGCACCGTTATCTGGCTGTTGCCACTGTCCTGATAGTAAGCGAAGGAGCTGGCGACGGTATAAAGGCTGGGCCGGCCGTCGGTATCATAACGGGTCTGTTGAAAAGTGCGTATGAACAGGTCCGGTGGATCATCGGGTAACTGCAGTTCGGTGGTGAAGCTCGGTGAGGTTTCAGCAGGATGCCACCAGATAATGGCGGCTAATATCAGCAGACCGGTTGCGATGGGCAACAGCGTTCGCAATCGAGGCATCAGGCGACACCTGCGCGCAGAATGTCGTGCATGTGGACAATACCCACGGGGCGGTCTGCATCCACAACCACCAGGGCTGTTATCTTGCGCGATTCCATTTCAAACAGGGCTTCGGCTGCCAGATGGTCAGAAGAAATGGTTTTAGCACCGGCGTGCATGACGTCGGCGATCGGCGTTTGATGCAAATCGATACCCGCGTCCAGAGTGCGGCGTAAATCACCATCGGTGTAGACGCCAAGCAGTTGCCCGTCGCCATCCAGAATAGTGGTCAACCCCAGGCCCTTGCGGGTCATTTCCAACAGCGCATCGCGTAACGGCGTTGTTGGTGCGACCGCTGGAAAGGCTTCGCCACTGTGCATGATGTCGCCGACCTTCAGCAGTAGCTTGCGTCCCAGGCTGCCGCCGGGATGTGAAAAAGCGAAATCGTCAGCGGTAAAACCGCGGGCTTCGAGCAGGGCAATCGCCAGGGCGTCGCCCATGACCATGGTGGCCGTGGTCGATGACGTCGGCGCTAAATTGAGTGGGCAGGCTTCCTGTTCAACGCCGCAGTAGATGTGAGCATCGGCAGCGCGACCCAGAGTGCTGTTGGGGTTGCCGGTCATACCAATGAGGCGTGCGCCCAGACGTTTGATCAGAGGAATCAGGGTGATGACTTCACTCGACTCACCGGAGTTAGATAACGCAATCACCACATCGTCGCCAGTAATCATACCCATGTCGCCATGGCTGGCTTCACCCGGGTGAACAAAGAACGCCGGGGTGCCAGTACTGGCCAGCGTAGCCGCCAGTTTGTTGCCAACGTGTCCGGATTTGCCCATGCCAGTGACCACTACCCGGCCTTTACAGACCAACGCCAGATCGCAGGCGCGCTCAAAGCCGGCATCGAGATGGCCACTCAGTGACTGCAGAGATTCGATTTCCAGCCGCAGGGTGCGTTGTGCCGATTCCAGGTAATTGACGGTAGCGTGCATAGAGCGTTTCTTGCCCAAGGGTTCTGAACTGGCGGGCTAGATTACCACAAAGCCGAGCGGTCTGAAGTTGTTGGTAAAGCCCCAAATTGTGCGCAGTATCATCTTTGCTGACCTTTGGCCTCTCGCACCGATGGCGCATCGCCTCTAGAATAGGCGGCGCATACCGAAAGGAGAAATGAATGAGTGTTATGCGAAGTGTGTCGGTTGTGTTGATCGGTGCCTGGTTGTCGCTCAGTGCAACGGCAATGGCCGAAACCTTTACGCCCAGTCAGTCGGCCGAACAGAGCGTGATCGACGGTGTTGAGCAGGTATTGTCGGTTGTCGAAAAATACAACAACGGCAATGCCGGTGATCGCCAGGCCTACCTGAATGAAGTCGCCGAAGTGCTGGAACCCCTCATTGGTTACACTGTGATCGTCAGCCGTATTATGGGCGACACCTTGCAAAACGCGACCAACGAACAGAAGCTGCGGTTTCTGGAAGTGTTCAAACGTTCCATGATTAACACCTACGCGGGCGGCCTGTATAACTTTGGCGCCTTCGAAGTCCGTCTGGTGGAAGATCAGGACAATGATGGCGATACCGTGCGTAATACCCGGGTTCGGCTTGAAGCCGTGTCCCCGCAAGGGCAGCGTTATCCCATGGTACAGAGCGTCTACTACAGCCAGTCTTCCGACGGCTGGAAAATGCAGAACGTCATTTTCAACGGCATTAATCTGGGCGTGACCTTCAAAACCCAGTTTGACCAGATTTACCGTGAGCAGGGTGGTGATCTGGATGCGACCATCGACGAATGGGAGCGCATCACTGCCGAATCGTTCGAAGCCAACCAGTTCCAATAAGCACGGCATAAAAACGGAGGTCGAGTGGCCTCCGTTTCTCCATTTCGATTTGCCGTCGCTTTCCGTATAATCCCCACCCCTTTTTATCGGATTCAACGCAGAGAGACCTATGTCAGCCGACGATGTGAAAGCTATGCTGGTCGCGGCCCTGCCGGACGTCGACTTTGAAGTCGAGGGCGCAGGCGCCAAATTTTCTGTTCGTGCCGTGGGTGACCTCTTTGCCGGCAAGCGTCCGGTTCAACGTCAACAGCTGATCTACGGCGTGTTGAACGACAAAATCGCCACTGGCGAAATACATGCGGTCACCATGGCCCTCTATACACCGGATGAATGGTCCGCCGCGGAGAAATAAACCTTGGATAAATTATTGATTACCGGCGGCACCCGCCTGGACGGTGAAATTCGCGTTTCCGGCGCTAAAAACGCTGCCTTGCCGATTATCGCTGCAACCCTGTTGACCAAAGAGCCCGTCACGGTGCGCAACCTGCCGCACCTGAACGACATCACCACCATGATTGAACTGCTCGCCTGCATGGGCGTTGAAGTGGTCATTGGTGAAGACATGAGCGTCGAAGTCACTGCTGGCACCATTCGCAACATGACCGCACCCTATGAACTGGTGAAAACCATGCGTGCGTCCATTCTGGTGCTGGGCCCGTTGCTGGCGCACTTCGGCGAAGCCAATGTCTCTTTGCCCGGTGGTTGTGCCATCGGCAGCCGCCCGGTCGATCTGCACATTCGTGGCTTGGAAGCCATGGGCGCGCAGATCGATGTCGAGGACGGATACATCCGTGCGCGTAACAACGGTCGTCTGAAAGGTGCGCGCATCTTCTTCGATAAGGTCACCGTGACCGGCACCGAAAACATTCTGATGGCTGCCGCTCTGGCGGAAGGCACCTCGGTGCTGGAAAACGCGGCCAAAGAACCGGAAGTGGTCGATTTGGCCAACTGCCTGATTGCCATGGGCGCCAAGATCACCGGGGCCGGTACCGACACCATCACCATTGAAGGCGTTCCCAGCCTGCATGCGGCTGACTACTCCGTATTGCCGGATCGTATCGAAACCGGGACTTACTTGGTGGCTGCTGCCATCACCCGCGGTCGCATTCGACTGCGCGAAGCCGATGCCTCCACCATGGATGCTGTTCTGGTCAAATTGCGTGAAGCCGGAGCCCGGGTTGACGTGGGTGATAACTGGATAGAACTGGATATGGAAGGGCGTCGTCCGAAAGCTGTGGACGTTACGACCGCACCCTACCCGGCGTTCCCAACCGATATGCAGGCGCAGTTCACCACCTTGAATGCCATTGCCGAAGGTACTGGCACCGTAGAAGAAACGGTGTTTGAGAACCGCTTTATGCACATCAATGAACTTGAGCGCATGGGAGCGGATGCCCGCATCAAAGGCAACACTGTGGTGATTACCGGGCACGAAATCCTGACGGGTGCACCGGTTATGGCCACCGATTTGCGCGCGTCGGCGTCGTTGGTGCTGGCCGGTCTGGTCGCTTCTGGTTCCACCCTGGTGGATCGCATCTACCACATCGACCGCGGTTACGAATGCATTGAAGAAAAACTGGCTCAGTTGGGCGCAACCATTAAACGGGTTGCTGGCTAACAAGCCTCTGGCCTACCACGGACGGTCGGCCACCTTGATACCCTTGCCAGCCAACCTCGCCCTGTTACGAGGCTAATTCACCGAAGATCAAGAGCATATTGTCCGAGCATGGTTAACCCCGCAGATCAGATCACCATCGCCTTGTCGAAAGGTCGCATCCTTAAGGAAACGCTGCCGCTGTTTGCTGCAGCCGGTATCGAGCCATTGGAAGATATTCATACCTCGCGCAAGCTGATCTTCGAAACCACGCGCGCGGACGTGCGCTTTATCGTGATTCGTGCCACCGATGTGCCCACTTACGTGGAATACGGCGTCGCCGATCTGGGTGTGGCCGGTAAGGACGTGCTGATGGAGCACGGCGCGGAAGAAATGTATGAATTGCTCGATCTGGAAATTGCACGCTGCCGACTGATGACTGCGCGTCTGGTCGATGCCAAGCCAGTGCCAGGCCGGATGAAGGTAGCGACCAAGTTTGTCGACGTCGCCAAACGCTACTTTGCCGAACAGGGTCGCCAGGTTGATGTCATCAAGCTGTACGGTGGTATGGAATTGGCGCCGATCATGGATTTGGCGGATTGCATTGTCGACATCGTTGATACCGGCAACACCTTAAAAGCTAACGGTTTGGAAGCGCAGGAACACATTGCCGATATCAGCAGCCGGCTGGTCGCGAGCCGCTTGGCGTTGAAATTGAAAGACGAGCGTCTCAACCCCATTGTCGAAGATCTAGGTCGCGCTGTTGCTGATCGCAGGAAGGCTTCTGAATGAGTACCTTGTCATTGCGTCGTTTGGACGCTCAATCCCCGGAATTTTCCGCTCAGCTGGATCAATTGCTGGCGTGGGAGTCGGTGTCTGACACTCAGGTTCAGCAACGGGTGGCAGACATCATTGCCGATATCCGTGCCCGCGGTGATGCGGCTTTGTTGGAACTCACTGCCCGTTTTGATCGCTTTGAGGTCAACAGTATTCATCAATTGATGCTGGGAGCGGACGCCATTCAAGCCGGTTTCGATCGCTTGCCCGAAGCCCAGCAGGATGCGCTAAAAACCGCTGCCGAGCGTGTTGAAAGCTACCATCAACACCAGTTGGGTGAGAGCTGGCAGTATCGCGAAGCCAATGGCACCTTGCTCGGCCAGCAGGTGACGTCCATGGATAAGGTCGGCATCTACGTACCCGGAGGAACGGCGCCGCTGGCGTCTTCGGTGATCATGAATGCTATGCCAGCGCGGGTTGCGGGCGTCCGTGAAATTGTCATGACAACGCCCGCGCCGGATGGTCAGGTCAGCGACTTTGTCTTAGGCGCTGCCCATGTTGCCGGCATAGATCGCATCTTCCTGATTGGTGGCGCGCAAGCGGTAGCGGCGTTGGCGTATGGGACTGAAACGGTGCCCGCGGTCGATAAAATTGTTGGTCCTGGCAATATTTATGTGGCTACGGCCAAGCAGCAGGTCTTTGGTAAGGTCGGTATCGATATGATCGCCGGTCCCAGTGAAATTCTGGTCGTTTGTGATGGCAAAACCGATCCGGACTGGATTGCATTGGATCTGTTCTCTCAAGCCGAACACGATGTCGATGCCCAATCGATTTTGATCAGCCAGGACGGCGCCTTTCTTGATGCCGTCAGCGAAGCCATTGAGCGCTTGCTGCCAACCCTGGAACGGGCCGACATCGTGCGTCGATCGCTAAGCGAACGCGGTGCATTGATTCAAGTGGCCGACTTGGCTGACGCACCGGAACTGATTAACCGCATTGCGCCGGAGCACCTGGAGTTGTCGGTTGATGACCCAGAAAGCTGGTTGCCATCGATTCGTCATGCCGGCGCGGTCTTCCTGGGACGTCACACCCCGGAGGCTTTGGGTGATTATTGCGCCGGGCCGAACCATGTTTTGCCGACCAGTGGCACCGCGCGTTTCTTTTCTCCTTTGGGTGTTTATGACTTCCAGAAACGCACCTCTCTCATCGGTGTGTCACCTGAGGGTGCTAAAACGCTGGGCGCTGTTGCGTCGATATTGGCGCGCGGCGAGCAGCTGACGGCTCATGCTCGCAGCGCTGAAAAACGTCTGGACGACTGATTTAATGACCGATCGTAAAACCGACTGGCAAGACAAAATTGATGCCCGCGTACAACGTTGGGTCCGCGATGATATTCGTAAGCTTGCGGCCTATCCCGTACCCGATTCCAGCGGGCTTTTGAAGTTGGATGCGATGGAAAATCCCTTCACCTGGCCGCCAGAATTGCAGCAGCAATGGCAGGCTGCGCTGGCCGATGTGCACGTTAATCGCTACCCCCACCCAGAGGCGCCGGAAGTGAAGCAGGGCTTGCGTCGGGTGATGGACATTGATGAGCGCTGGGACCTGTTGCTGGGCAACGGTTCAGACGAACTGATTCAGTTAATCGCTATGGCGGTGGCGGGCAAAGGCCGTACGTTGATGGCGCCGGAACCGAGCTTTGTGATGTATCGCATGATCGCTCAGTATCTGGGGATGGATTATGTCGGTGTGCCGCTGACTGAGCGTTTTGAGATCGACTTGGAAAGCATGCTGGCTCGCATCGATAGCGAACAACCGGCGTTGATTTTTTTGGCTCAGCCGAACAATCCCACTGGTAACCTCTGGGGCGATGAGAAACTGCGCCGCATCATCGAAGCTGCACCCGGTCTGGTGGTGATGGATGAAGCCTATACCGCCTTTACTGACGCGGACTATTTATCCTGGTTGGATGACTACCCGAACCTGCTTATTTTGCGCACGCTCTCGAAAGTGGGCTTGGCGGGTTTACGTTTGGGCATGCTGATTGGCGACCCCGCCTGGACGACGGAAATCAATAAACTGCGCCTGCCGTATAACATCGGCAATCTGGTGCAGGCGGCGGCGACATTCGCACTCGATCATTTTGAAACCTTCGAACAGCAAACCCAGGAGCTGGTCAAGCAGCGCGCTGATTTAACCCAGCAACTGAAAGCCTTGCCGCAACTGACGGTCTACGATAGCCAGGCTAATTTTGTCTTGGTACGTACTGAAAGCGGACGCGCCGGTGCCATTCATCAAGGTTTGAAAGACGCCGGTGTGCTGATCAAAAAACTCGATGGCAGCCATGCGATGCTGGCGGATTGCCTGCGGATTACCGTGGGCAGTAGCCGTGAAAACGCACGCCTTCTGGTGGCGTTAACCCCCTTGCTGTAACGATTATTGGGGGCGTTCGCTGAGCGTTACCTGAGCTTCATAAAGACGCTGGCCGCGTAATAACGCCAGCGTTAGTTGCTCGCCCGGTTTGTGTTCAGCAATGCGACCCACCGCTTCGGCCCGACTGGCCAGCGGCTCACCTTCAATACTCACCAACCAATCACCGGCTCTAACACCTGCCCGTGCTGCCGGGCTATCGGCCATCACATCGACCACTTCCCACGCAGGCGTAGGTACAGCGAAGCGCACGCGTTGACTCGGTGGAACGGGTCGCACATCAATGCCCAGGTAGCCATGCATGACAGCGCCTTGTTCAATGAGTTGGCGTGCAATGTCCAACGCATGAGCGTACGGAATGGCAAAACCGATGCCCTGAAAACCGCCAGTGTTGGAAAAAATGGCGGTGTTAATACCCACCAGTTCGCCGTAGGCATTGATCAAAGCGCCGCCACTGTTGCCTGGGTTGATGGCCGCATCGGTTTGGATGAAGTCAGCAAAGCGCGTCAGTCCAGGTTGATGTCGCCCTGTCGCTGAAATAATGCCCATTGATACCGTTTGGCCAACACCAAAGGGATTACCAATGGCGAACACCAGGTCTCCCACCCGGGCCCGATAATCGGTATTTACGGTAATGGCCAGAGTGTTGTGGGCATCGACTTTCAGGACGGCCAAATCGCTGTCCGGGTCCAGTCCCACTAGCCGTGCCTGATAGTTTTTGTCGCCAGCTGCTTCGACAATGATTTGTTCACCTTGAGCGATGACGTGGGCGTTGGTCAGAATGTGCCCTTGATCATCCAGCACGATGCCCGAGCCGAGACTGGTTTGCTGCTGCGGTTGCGGTGGCAAAAACTGCGAGAAAAACGGGTCGTCCAATAACGGATGGCTTGGCCGTTCCACTCGGCTGTTACTGTAAATGCTGACCACGCTGGGTTGCGCCCGAGCAATAACATCGGCATAGCTGGCGAGAGTGGGCACCGCTTCCGTTGCGGTTAATTCAGGCTTGGACGACAGCGATGGCCACAGTACCACCAGGCCGCCAATGATCAGGCCTGCCAAGACGGGGGCCAGCCAGATACGCACACTTTGAGGTACACTCATGGCGTTACATTCACATCCTTAAATTCGTGCTTTTCTGAGCGCAAAGATAACCTTGAATCGGAGTGTATCATGACGCTGCATCGCGACGACCTGGTGGCTTATTTGGACGACTATCTCGACATCGGACGTTTTCAGGATTACTGCCCCAATGGCTTGCAGGTAGCCGGTCGGTCTGAAATCCGTCGTATCGTTACCGGAGTCACCGCCAGCCAGCGGTTGATCGACGAAGCCATCGAACGCCAGGCCGATGCCATCTTGGTCCACCACGGTTATTTTTGGAAAGGTGAACCGGTACCGATCACCGGCATCAAACGCAATCGTCTTGCTGCCTTATTGGCCAATGACATTAATTTGCTGGCGTATCATCTGCCATTGGATGCGCACCCAGACGTCGGTAATAACGCTCAGTTGGGTCAGTTAATGGGATGGACAATTGAAGGCACGCTGGGTGACAGCTTGGTCTGGCATGGCCGGGTCGATGGTGCTGAAACCGGCGCTGGCTTACGGCAATCTCTCAGTGAAGCGCTGGACTACCAGGTATTGCACATCGGTGAAGACGAAGACGAAATTGAAACTGTGGCTTGGTGTACCGGGGCAGCACAGGGCTATTTGCAGATGGCGATCGATGCGGGTATCGATGCCTTTATTTCAGGTGAGATCAGCGAGCCGACGGTGCATTTGGCGCGCGAAAGCGGAGTGCATTATTACGCCGCCGGACATCACGCTACTGAGCGTGGTGGTCCCGAAGCGCTGGGTTGGCATTTAGCCCAGCGCTTCGGTTTGAACGTCGAGTTTGTCGACTTGCCAATTCCGGTCTGATCAGTCGTCCAGAATGTCGTGCTGGCGCAGCAGGCTGATCACGGCCGACGGTGATGCGTCGTCAACTTTAAAGCCGAAGGGCGCATCCGTGGTGCCTGCGATGATGGCGATCAGGCCGGCGGCCTCAACATAAGGCGCAACAGCCAGCGCATCTTCTGGACGCACGATGACGCTGGTGTGGCCCAGATCGTACAAGGCTCGTTCCAGCTCGACGGCGCGTTCGGCGGCGTCTTCCACATCCAACACCACCGATACCGGTTTTTGGCGATAGCGCGCGGCGCGTTCGGCTTCAGTCACCGGGTGGTTGTCGCGCGACTGAGCCGCCGCTTCAATCATGCCGGCGCCAACGGTGACGTTGCTCAACCGATCGATGACGATAAAGGCACCGGTTCCTGCGATCTGACCATATGGGTCGGCGACAACAGGTTTGTTCAGCTGAATGGTGACATCACCGATGCCGTTTAGCGGCAATTCATCGGCTGCGCTGTCGACCAGTGTATTGACGTCGATTTGGCGGTGCAGCGCACTGAATGTACCCGTTGCCGTTTGCGTGCCGACTTTGAAATCGTACTGTCGGCCAGGCACCAGTGCATTGTCGTGCATCCACACAACCTTGGCTTGGAACGCTTGCGATACCAAGGGTTCATCGGTGACACCGATCAGCATGTCACCGCGGCTGACGTCGATTTCATCGGTCAATGTGAGCGTAATGGCCTGGCCGGGAAAGGCTTCGTCCAAATCCCCATCGAAGGTAACGATGCGCTCAACGGTGGAATTCAAACCCGAGGGCAGGGCGCGAACGGTATCGCCCGGCTTGATGGTGCCAGCGGCGATGGTCCCTGCGAAACCGCGAAAATCGAGATCCGGCCGATTGACGTATTGCACCGGCAGGCGGAAGTGTTCGGTGTTGCGATCGTGCGAAATTTCGATGGTTTCCAGCAGTTCCATCAATGGTGCACCCTGATACCAGGGGGAACGTTCACTGCGGCTGACCACGTTGTCGCCATCCAATGCCGACAATGGCACAAAGTGAATTTCCGGCAGCTTTAATTGCTCGGCGAATTTCAAATAGTCGGCTTTGATTTCTTCGAAGCGCGCTTCACTGAAATCAACCAGGTCCATTTTGTTTACCGCCACGACGATGTGCTTCAAACCCAGCAAGTGCGCGATGTAACTGTGGCGGCGGGTTTGTGTTTGCACACCGTACCGGGCGTCGATCAGAATCACCGCCAGGTCACAGGTGGAGGCACCGGTCGCCATATTGCGAGTGTACTGCTCGTGTCCCGGCGTGTCGGCGATGATGAATTTGCGCTTATTGGTGGAGAAATAACGGTAAGCAACGTCGATGGTGATGCCTTGCTCGCGCTCGGCCTGCAAGCCGTCAACCAACAGTGCTAAATCGATTTTCTCGCCGGTAGTGCCGGATTTTTTGCTGTCTTTTTCAATGGCGGCCAGCTGATCTTCATAGATCATTTTGGAGTCGTGCAGCAGTCGGCCGATCAGTGTTGATTTGCCGTCGTCGACGCTGCCGCAGGTCAAAAAGCGCAGCAATTCTTTGTGTTCGTGTTGCTTCAGGTAGGCGTGAATGTCCTGAGCGATCAATTCAGATTGGTGTGCCATTAGAAGTAGCCTTCCTGTTTTTTCTTTTCCATCGAGCCGGAGGAATCGTGATCGATGGCTCGGCCCTGACGTTCACTTGTCGTGGTCAGCAGCATTTCCTGGATGATATCCGGCAAGGTGTTGGCTTCGGATTCCACGGCACCGGTTAGCGGATAGCAACCGAGCGTTCGGAAACGCACCATCTTTTCTTGCACTTCTTCACCCGGTAACAGCTTCATGCGGTCATCGTTGACGTTGATCAGCATGCCGTCGCGTTCGACCACTGGTCGTTTATCGGCAAAGTACAGCGGTACGATGGGAATGCTTTCCAGGTGGATGTATTGCCAGATATCCAGTTCGGTCCAGTTCGACAGTGGGAATACGCGGATGCTTTCGCCACGGTTGATCTTACCGTTGTAGATATTCCACAGCTCTGGACGCTGATTTTTTGGGTCCCAGCGGTGGTTGCGGTCACGGAAGGAATACACTCGCTCTTTTGCGCGTGATTTTTCCTCATCGCGTCGTGCGCCACCGAAAGCCGCATCGAACTTGTACAGATCCAGAGCCTGCTTCAACGCCTGGGTCTTCATGATATCGGTGTGTTTTGCACTGCCGTGATCGAACGGGTTGATGCCCTGACGCACGCCATCCTGGTTTTGGTAGACCAGCAGTTCGAATTCATAGTCCCGCGCCATCTTATCGCGGAACTCGTACATTTCTTTGAATTTCCAGCCAGTGTCGACGTGCAGCAGTTTGAAAGGGATGCGGCCGGGAAAGAAAGCCTTGCGGGCCAGATGCAGCATCACCGCTGAATCTTTGCCGATCGAGTAGAGCATGACCGGGTTATCGAATTCAGCGGCGACCTCACGAATGATGTGGATGCTTTCCGCTTCCAGCTGTTTGAGGTGGGTGAACATTTGCTGTGCCATAGTCCGTCCAAAGAGGGTGTATCAAGCTGGACGCACTATAACAAAGCTATTTGTTATTGTTGTTACTGCCTTTAAGAATATTTCGATATATAACTATCGCGACTTTTTAGCCTTGTCGTCGGTCGCCGTTTCCACCTCGTCCTCGGTTTCTTCCGATGCGAAGGCCTCACGGCGCAGGCCATAAGCCTCTGACAGAGTCCCGATTTCGTCACCGCTTTTAGGCGCATAGTCGCGTGGACCGGTGTAGCTGGCGTTGGCCATTTCGGAATCCGGCGCCAGGCTCTGCAAGTCTTCACTGCCGGCGCGAGCCGATTCAAGGCGGTACTCCGGCGCTACCAGTTCGTCTGCACCCTGATCAAGATGGTTGCGAATGGCGTTATAGCTGACGGTCAGGCCATCGATCAGTTCGGTGGTGCGGTTGAAATGTTCGGTGACGCTGACCTGATAATTCTGATGTTGGTGCTTGAGGTCATCGAGTTGGCGTTTCAGGCTGCCGTTGTCATCACCCTGGCCTCGAGCCCAGAGCCGACCCACGACGATGCCTACGATCAAGGCGACGACCAGGGCCGCCAGCAGTGTCATCCAATCCAGTTGCAGCATGTGAGTCTCCAAAGTAATAGGCGTACGTTTGACCGTGTCGGTCATTTCTCAGCCTCTATTCTAACGATTGTCGAAGCGATTGGCAGCGATCAACTCGACAGGTTCGATCATTGATTGTCCGGGTCTTTCCCGTAAAATTCCCCGCCTTGTCCTCATCCGTGGAGTCATCGATGACCACACCCTGGGCCCGCTATCAGGCCGACCTGGAACAACCCGGCTTTTCTCATGATCCGGCTCAGGAAGATGCCGTCAAGGCATTGCAGTCCTTATACGACCAATTGCTGGCGCAACAGGAATCGCAGAAAAAGCTCACCGGTCGCCTCGGTCGTCTCTTTGGCCGCTCTGATGACCCGGTTCCAGGTCTGTATTTCTGGGGGGGTGTTGGTCGCGGCAAAACCTATCTGATGGACACTTTTTTCCAAACGCTGCCCTTTGACGACAAGGGCCGTATGCACTTCCATCATTTTATGCGTCGCGTGCATCGCGGTCTGAAAGAGCATAAAGGTAAGGCCAACCCGCTGGAATTGGTTGCTGAAGAAATTGCGCGTGAATCCCGAGTTTTGTGCTTCGATGAGTTTTTTGTCACCGACATCGGCGATGCCATGATTCTGGCCAATCTGCTCAAAGCGCTGTTCGAGCGTGGTGTCACTCTGGTGGCGACCTCCAATATTCCGCCAGACAATCTCTATAAAGATGGCTTGCAGCGCGCGCTTTTTATACCCGCCATTGAATTGCTCAAACGTCATACTCGCGTGCTCAACGTGGACGGTGGTATCGACTACCGATTGCGCACACTGACGCAGGCCCCCATCTTTTATTCACCCGTTGATGAGCAGTCGGAACAGGCTTTGAATTCGGCGTTTGAGCGATTGATCCCGGAAAAAGATGCGGTTGAAGAAGACTATGACTTGGACGTGTTAGGACGAACCATTAAAGCACGGCGTTATTGCGACGATGTTGCCTGGTTCGATTTCAGCAGTTTGTGCGACGGCCCGCGCAGTCAAAATGACTACATTGAATTGGCGCGCAGTTTCCATGCGGTTTTGATCAGTGGCGTGCCGGTCTTCAATGGTCGCAATGATGACAGTGCCCGCCGGTTTATCAATCTGGTCGATGAATTCTACGACCGCCAAGTGAAGTTATTAATGTCGTCCGAAGCGCCGATAGAAAATTTGTATAACGATGGACGTTTGAGTTTTGAATTCCAGCGCACCGTCAGTCGATTGCAGGAAATGCAGTCTGAGGAATTTTTAGCCAAGGAGCATCGCGGTTGATGTCACAGTCTTCGAAAGAGGTTATCGACCAAGGCCGTTTCAGCATGGGTGTGGTGATCACAACCTATAACTCGCCGCTGTGGTTGGAAAAAGTACTGACCGGATACGAGTGCCAGACCGACGGTTACTTTGAAACCATCATCGCCGATGACGGTTCAGATGATGAGACTCGTGCTTTGATTGATCAGTTTCGTGCCAGGGGCAAACTGAATATTCGTCATGTCTGGCATGAAGATAAAGGCTTTCGCAAAACTGAGATCCTTAATAAGGCGATCAAAGAAACCGATGTCGACTATTTGATTTTCACCGATGGTGATTGTATTCCTCGTGCTGATTTTATCGCGGTACATCGGCAAAACGCTCGACCGGATACGTTTCTATCCGGTGGCTATTTGAAGTTGACCATGCCGGTGTCGCAGCAGATCAGTCAGGACGATATCGAGCAGCAACGTCCTTTTGATCGTTCCTGGTTGCTTGCGCAGGGGCAGCCCAAGAACCACAAACTGTGGAAGTTGGTAAAGTCGGAAACGTTGGCGCGTTGGTTGAATCGTTTGACACCAGCCAAAGCCAGTTGGAATGGCATGAACAGTTCAACCTGGCGCGATGCCTTATTGCGCGTGAATGGCTTCGATGAGCGCATGCAATACGGTGGTCTGGATCGGGAACTGGGTGAACGTTTGTGGAATCTGGGTTTTCAGTCTCAGCGTGTTCGCTACCAAGCGATCTGTCTGCATCTTGATCATAAGCGTGGTTATTCCAAGCCTGAAATATGGGCGCGCAATAACGCTATTCGGGCTGATGTTCGTGAAAGCGGACGTTCCTGGACGCCGTACGGCATTGTGCCGGCGCAGGAGCAGGACGGCTGATGGGACCATCAATCGATCCGCAATTTGAATTGATATTGGGTAACTCCAATAAGCGTTTCTCCGGTGTGACCAGTACCCTGTTGCAAGTTTTGCAGGTGCAAAAGCAGCGCTGTTCGTTGGTCGTGCTTGGAGATCATCATCTGCCGGATGATGTGCCGTCGCTGGGCTTTTGGCAGTTGTTAAAGCTGGCACGAAAGCCGTTGGCCAATGGGCGTGTGCGGGTTTTTCATGCACGCCGTAACGACGAGATGATTCAGGCGTTGTTATTGAAGTGGCTGGGCGCGCGCATTCGTATCGTTTTCACCTCAACAGCACAGCGGCGCAAGACGTGGCTGACGCGCTTTCTGATGCGTCACATGGATGGACTGCTGTCGACTTGTACCGCCGCAGCGCGCTATATGCCAACTCCGCCAGACCAACTGATACCGCACGGCATTAATATTGAGCACTATGCGCCAGCTGATGATCGTCGTGCTTTATGGGAGTCTCTGTCTTTACCCGGTCAGTTTGGTATCGGCATTTTTGGACGGGTGCGTGAGCAAAAAGGGGTTGATCTTTTGGTGCAGGCTGCGTTGAAAGTATTGCCGGATCACCCAGCATTCAGTGTTGTCATTGTGGGTGGTTATGGATCGGATCAGCAGGCGTTTGTTGAGCAACAAAAGCGTCTGATTGAGGCGGCGGGCTTGTCGGAACGAATTGTTTTTACCGGTGAGCTGCCCTTTGCCCAAGTGCCTGACTACTTTCGTGCTATGTCGATAGTTACCGCTCTGAGTCGGAATGAAGGTTTTGGTTTAACCGTACTTGAAGCCATGAGTACAGAAGCGGCGGTTGTTGCTAGTGAAGCAGGCGCCTGGCCAGACATCATAGATGACGGGCGCAATGGGTATTTAGTGCCGGCGGGAGACTGGTATCAGGTCGCTGAGCGGCTGGAAATGTTGGTGACGGACGCGCAGTTACGCGCGCAAATCGCTGCAGCTGGTCGTCAGACAGTGTTAGCTAATTACACCGTTGAGCGCGAAGCCAATGCCTTGCTCGACTATTATTCTCAAATAGCGGCTGCCGACCATTGACAGCACCAAGTCCATCTCTATAATGCGCCTCCGCTGTCACCGACAGCCATCCTGAAGCGCTGTTCGAGTCTTCGAAGAGCGCGCCGCTAACAAGCTGATTCCTAAACGAATTTTGCAAATTAGAGTTGACAGGATGCGGCGCAGGCGTAGAATACGCGCCTCGCTTAAAACGAGCGCCAACAGCGCGGTTCGTTGATCTTTAACAGTATTGGAATCAAGTAATTCGTGTGGGCGCTTGTGGGTCGACCTATATGCCTTTCGAGGCAAACTCGATCGACAAGTGACCTGTCAGAAAATTCTGAGAGGCGTTGAAACTCTTTAGGGAGTTTCAGCTTGCGAACGAGTCATGAGTAAAGGCGGATCGTCTTCGGATGGTTTGCCAGACTTTAAACTGAAGAGTTTGATCATGGCTCAGATTGAACGCTGGCGGCAGGCCTAACACAT
>NZ_MIES01000001.1 GCF_003054965.1 Saccharospirillum sp. MSK14-1 | reverse complement strand
GACAGCGAGGCGCCGATCAGTAGAATGCGCGCCACGCTAAAGGGTGGTCACCAACAGCTGTGACACCTTGTGATCTTTAACATCGTCAGAAGTAATTCGTGTGGGCGCTTGTGGGTCGACCTATATGCCTTTCGAGGCAAGCTCGATCGACAAGTGACCTGTCAGAAAATTCTGAGAGGCGTTGAAACTCTTTAGGGAGTTTCAGCTTGCGAACGAGTCATGAGTAAAGGCGGATCGTCTTCGGATGGTTTGCCAGACTTTAAACTGAAGAGTTTGATCATGGCTCAGATTGAACGCTGGCGGCAGGCCTAACACAT